>NZ_MAYG01000001.1:1200000-2400000 GCF_001684965.1 Chryseobacterium arthrosphaerae
TTCGGAAGCACGCATTCCCAATTTGTTTTCTTTTTTTCCGGAAGTGAAACCAAGCATTCCTTTTTCCAAAACGAAAGCTGTAGAATTGTTTTTGGCTCCTTTTTCACCTGTTCTGGTCATTACCACTGCGATATCTCCTGAAATAGCGTGTGTAATAAAGTTTTTAGCTCCGTTGATGATCCATTCATCCCCGTCTTTTACAGCAGTTGTAGACATTCCTCCTGAATCCGAACCTGTATTGTGTTCTGTCAATCCCCATGCTCCGATTACTTTTCCGGTGGCCAGCTGAGGAAGCCATTTGTTTCTTTGCTCTTCATTTCCAAATTCATAGATGTGGTTGGTACAAAGTGAATTGTGAGCTGCTACAGAAAGACCGATTGATGGATCCACCTGAGAAATTTCGTCAAGAATAGCAACATACTCATGATATCCCAAACCGGAACCGCCGTATTGTTCAGGAACTACAATCCCCATAAATCCCATTTCCCCCAATTGGTGAAACAGATCTTTTGGAAATGTCTGGCTTTCATCCCACTCCATAATATTCGGTCGGATATTCTTCTCTGCAAATTCTTTAGCTGTCTCCGCTATCATTTTGATGTTGTCAATAGTCTCTGTATTCATATAGATAATAGTTAGTTCCCAAAGATAACCAAATTGACGGAATGCTAAAAAAATTATTTCATACCTGCCATTATAAGCTCAATATTTTAATTCCCAGTTTTTTAAATTTTGAGAATTAATATTTCCTTAATAAAATTTTCAGCCTTTTACATGTTTTATTTCACTATTTTAGTCGCCCAATTTTTAAGGCATGAAAAAAATTCTACTTCCTATTATTTTAATTTCCTCTTATATCGCTGCGCAGGCTCCTGCCGGATATTATAACGGAACAGCTGGACTGACAGGCTATGCCCTGAAAACGAAACTTCACGATATTATTTCGGAAAAGACGGTCAACTGGCACTATGATGACCTTCCGGGATTTTATACTCAGACTGATCTTGATAAGTATTATGATCACACTGCTGCCAATACAGAGTTTTTACTGGATATTTATTCGGAAATTCCTTCAGGACAGGATGCTTACGAATATACAACGGCTCAGCTTATATCAACTGCCGGAGCTGAAGGTCTGGGGTACAACAGGGAGCATATGATGCCACAAAGTACATTCAGTACAAGTTCTTCCATCAGCGATTATCCCATGTATTCGGATCTTAATTTTATTATTCCCGTTGATGCCTATATTAATCAGAGGAGAAATAATTATCCTTACGGAATAGGAGGGAATACAGTCTACTATAATTTTACTAATGGTTCAAAAATGGCTAATGCTGCGATTCCCAATTATCCTTATGCGGGAAGGGTATATGAGCCTATTAATGAATTCAAAGGTGATATTGCAAGGACTTTGCTTTATTTTGCGGTAAGATACGAAGGTAAGCTGGGATCATTCAATACTGCTTACACTACCTCTGCCAATATTACGCCCGCTACAGATCAGTGCCCGCTGGATGGAACCGAAGAAAGAGCTATAGATCTTCCCTATGTGGCCATGCTGAAGCAGTGGAGTGCCGCAGATCCGGTTTCACAAAGGGAAATTGACAGGAATAATGCGGTATATGCTATTCAGAAAAACAGGAACCCATTTATTGATCATCCTGAATGGATCGATATGATCTGGTCTGAAAATCCTGACAATATTGCACCGGCAGCTCCGGGATCACTGACTTCAACACAGCAGAATGCATATTTTGTCAACCTGAACTGGACGGCTTCTCCTGATACTGATGTTCTGGGGTACAGAATATATATGAATGGCTCAACCATTCCTGTGGCTGTAACAAAGGAAACTTCTATAACCATAGATCACCTGAGCCCGTCCACAACGTATACTTTTACGGTAAAGGCTTTTGATAAAGGATATCTGGAATCTCCATTCAGCAATACGGTTACAGCTGCAACAATTGCTTCAGATTCCTATGCTCCTGATCTTATCATTACAAAGTATATATCAGGTACCAATAATAGTACCAATACCATTAAGAATAATGCCCTGGAAATCGTTAATAAAACTGGTCATGAAGTTAATTTAAATAATTACAGGATTAATATTCAGTTTAAGAACAATAGCACAGGGGCTATCTATAATGGTGATACCTATGAACTGGAAGGTAAAGTAGCGAACAATGAAACTTTTGTTATTTTAAACCCGAAATCTACTTTATCATGTTATACTCCGGCACAGGCAAAGTTCGTAACGGCATCTGATCCCCTGACGTTTAAAGGAGAGAACTATGTGGAACTGGCCTACAATAAAACCGTTACCGTAGATGCGATTGGAGTAAAATATACCACCAATAACAACGGAAACGTATCTTTATATAGAAAAAGCGCAGTCAATAGCCCGACCAGTACCTTTAATATTAGTGAATGGGATTCTTATCCGTCTGATTACTGTCAGAACCTGGGTACATTATCTACTTCAGAGCTGATTGCATCTGCTGACAAAGAATTTAAAATTTACCCGAATCCTGTTTATGAAAATATTTACGTAAGCGGTGATGTTGAAAAGGTGAAGATGGCTCAAATCCTTGATTTTTCAGGAAGAGTGATCTATACAGAGAAAGATCCGTTCAGAAATAAGAAAAATATTTCCGTACAGGGAATTCCAGCGGGAATGTACATGTTAAGACTGGATGATAGAGCAGAACAGTTTATTAAAAAGTAAATAAAGTCATACCGTTTCCCTGACTTATTCTCTAAACCTAACAGGTTTCTAAAACCTGTTAGGTTTATTGGTTTTATATACAAATAAAGTACGAAGCAATAGGGAGGATCATATGCAGTCACTGTAAAAAAATAATCCAATTATTCCGTCTTCTGTAATTTTACAATTTTATTTAAAGCCTTAAAAACCTTATGTTTACAATATAATCGATATAAGCAGATTCACTAATAATCAATATCTATAAGTGTTTCTGCTTATATTTTTTATTTATAAGTAATTATGCTTATATTTGCAGTATGATAGCGGTCATTACCGGTGATATTATAAATTCACAGCATGCAGACACTGAGGTTTGGATTACCAGACTTAAAAATCTTCTCGAAACCTGGGGAAGCGCTCCTTACACATGGGAGATCTACCGGGGAGATGAGTTTCAGTTCAAATGCAGTATTGACTCCGTTTTCTGGCATTTTCTAGCCATAAAATCTCTCATTAAAAGTCAGGAAAACCTGGATGTAAGGATGGCCATAGGCATAGGTGAAGAAAGTTTTTCTTCTGAAAAGATCACTGAATCCAATGGTACAGCCTATGTCAACTCCGGAAGATTACTGAATGACCTGAAGAATGACGGCCACACCGTTGCCATCAAAACCTCCAGCGATTCTGTAGACAGAGATCTTAACATCCTCCTGAAATGGTCTTCCAAAGATTTTGATAACTGGACGATGGCTACGGCAGAAATTATTCATGAGATGATCATGAACCAGGATATTACCCAGGAAGATCTTGCCAGGAGATTTGCTATTTCACAGTCCTCTGTAAGCCAGAGACTGAAACGGGCCAACTATGAGCTCATCGTGGAAACCAATCAGTATTTTAAAAAGAAAATCTCAGAACTATAGCATGATCTTTATCAAACTCATATTGGCACATCTACTCGGAGATTTTATACTTCAGCCAAATTCATGGGTTGCTGATAAGGAGCACTATAAACTGAAAAGTAAGTTTTTATACCTTCATGTTCTGATTCATACGGTATTAAGCCTGGTTTTTCTTTGGGATCTGCAGCTTTGGTGGGTAGCTGTTTTAGTGGGGATCAGCCATTTTATCATTGATGCAGCCAAACTTAGTTTCCAGACTGTGAAAACAAAAAAAAGCTGGTTTTTTATCGATCAGCTGCTTCATATTCTGGTAATTGCCGGGATCTCTTTTTATTTCGGGGAATTTAATTTCAGCTTTTTACAGAATCAGGAATTTTTAAAGATACTGATGGCAGCTTTGTTTCTCACAACACCGGCTTCTGTTTTTATCAAGATCCTTTTGTCATCATGGACGCCTGCTCCGGATGGCCCCAACACGATTCAGACCGAATCTTTAACGAGTGCCGGAAAATATATCGGAATTTTAGAACGTCTTCTGGTCTTCACTTTTATCATGGTGAATCACTGGGAAGGCGTAGGTTTCATGGTCGCCGCCAAATCTGTTTTCAGGTTCAGCGACCTTGCACAGGCAAAACAGAGAAAACTTACAGAATATGTATTGATTGGTACACTGCTGAGTTTTGGGCTGGCTGTCTTAACAGGAATAATAATAAAATAAATCAATAAATCTAACTACAATTTAGAAAGTAAAATTATGAGTCAAAAGAAAGAAATGTTGTACGAGGGGAAAGCAAAACAGGTATTTGCTACCGATAATCCTGATGAAGTAGTAGTACGTTTCAAAGACGATGCTACAGCATTTAACGCTCAAAAGAAAGGTCAGGTAGACCTGAAAGGAGAGATGAACAACGCCATCACTACTCTTATTTTTGAATACTTAAATGAAAAAGGAATCAAAACTCATTTCATTAAACAATTAGACGAAAGAGAGCAGCTGGTAAGAAAAGTATCAATCATTCCTCTTGAAATGGTGGTGAGAAACTACTCTGCAGGAAGTATGGCACAAAGATTAGGAGTGGAAGAAGGGATCAAGTCTCCGGTAACCATCTTCGATATCTGCTACAAGAAAGACGAGTTGGGAGATCCGCTTATCAACGATCACCATGCCGTTTTCTTAGGAGCTGCTACTTATGAAGAGCTTGACGAAATGTATGAGCTTACTTCGGATATCAATGAAATCCTTATCGACCTTTTTGATAAAATCAACATCATCCTGGTAGATTTCAAAATCGAATTAGGGAAAACTTCAGACGGTGAGATCATCCTTGCAGACGAAATCTCTCCGGATACCTGCAGACTTTGGGATAAAGATACCATGAAGAAGCTGGATAAAGACAGATTCAGAAGAGACTTAGGGGAAGTAACTGAAGCCTATGTTGAAATCTATAACCGTCTTAAAAATTTACTTGCAAAATAATTTCAGAAATTAGAAGTCAGATATTTAATATTGCTGAAGGAGCCGGAAGAAATAATAAAAATGAGTTCTGTCAGTTTCTCGGAATGGCGTTTGGTTCTACTTATGAATTACAAGCCCAACTTCAGTTACTGATTGATTTGAATTTTATTTCTGAAAGTAAAACAGCTCCAATAAAAGAACTTTTAGCTGAAATTCAGAAATGCTTTATTCATTAAAAGCAAGTTTAAAATTATAATTGAAGTTAACTTAGACTAATTTCTAACATCTAATATCTAACTTCTAATCATTAGAAAAAATAGAAATGAAAAGTTTAGACATTCATAAAAGTGAATATTTAAAACAGTTTGAAAACCAGGTTTACGGAAGGAATCTTTTCAGAACTCAGGAGGAGGAAAGATTAGATGCCCCTAACGAAGAATGTGGAATTTTCGGATTGTATTCGGATAATGATCTGGATACGTTTTCTCTTTCACAATTCGGGCTTTTTGCATTACAGCACAGAGGTCAGGAAGCTTGTGGTATTTCCGTTTTAAAAGATGGAAAAATTACCAATATGAAAGATGAAGGACTGGTTTTAGACGTTTATAAAGACATTCAGGAACCTGAAACTTTTATGGGAAATTCTGCAATCGGTCATACCCGTTATACGACTGCAGGAGATAAAAAGAAATATAATTTCCAGCCATTTTTCGCTAAAAACGAATATGACCAGATTATACTTTCTATAGCGCACAACGGTAACCTTACCAATGCAAAAGAACTGAAAGCGGAATTAGAAGCTGAAGGCGTGGTTTTCAGAGCAACTTCCGATTCTGAAGTAATTCTGAGACTCATCCAGAAGAACCTTGATTTAGGTCTTCGTGGTGCCATCAGAGCCACCATGGAAAAAATTGAAGGGGCTTATTCCGTTGTCGGAATGACAAGAAACAAGTTTTTTGCTTTCAGGGATTTCAACGGAATCCGTCCGTTGGTTTTAGGAGCAATCAATGAGAACTCTTATGTAGTAGCTTCAGAATCTGTTGCATTAGATGCTGTAGGAGCTCAGTATGTACGTGATATTCTTCCGGGTGAGATCATTTACACCAATGAAAATGAACCTGGAAAACTTCATTCTTATATGATGGATGAAGCCAAAGGAAAACAAAGAATCTGTTCTTTTGAATATATTTACTTTGCAAGACCTGACTCTACCTTAGAAAATATCAATGTCTATGAGATCAGAGAAAAATCAGGGGAGAAGATCTGGGAACAGGCTCCTGTAGATGCTGATCTGGTAATAGGCGTTCCGGATTCCGGAGTTCCGGCTGCTATTGGTTTCTCCAAGGCTTCAGGAATACCTTTCCGTCCTGTTCTGATCAAAAACAGATATATCGGAAGAAGTTTCATCGTTCCTACCCAGGAAATGAGAGAAAGGGTAGTAAACCTTAAGCTGAACCCGATTATTTCAGAAATGAAAGATAAAAGGGTAGTGATCATTGACGACTCAATCGTTCGTGGGACAACGTCTAAAAGACTTGTTAAGATCTTAAAAGATGCAGGAGTAAAAGAGATCCACTTCAGAAGTGTTTCTCCACCAATCATTGCTCCATGTTATCTGGGGATTGATACACCGTCAAAAGATGATCTGATTTCCGCAAACATGTCTACAGAAGAGCTTAAAAATTACCTGGGAGTAGACTCTTTAGAGTTTTTAAGCATAGACAACCTGAAAGAAATTTTAGGGTCTGCCAATCACTGCTTCGGATGCTTTACAGAAGAATATCCGGTAGGAAAAGGAGAAGAGACGGAATTATTCAATTAATATTTCTTACATAAAAATAGAGAGCAGGATATGTATTATCCGGCTCTTTATTTTTTATACAATGCGACTCCCTGAATTTTCTTTACAAACTTTCATTCCTCCTACATTTCATATCCGGAGCACTAAATGTAGCAAAAGCTTAATATTCCTGTAGTATACAGTATAGATGCAGCTTTTAATTTTACGGGATTAAAATCTGAAGAATGAAAAATGTACTTTTTGCCGGTTTATTTCTTGCGTTTACCCAATTTTATAACGCCCAGTCTTTCGATAAGCAGGCCCACCGTGGAGGAAAGTCCCTGTATCCTGAAAATACCATCCCGGCGATGAAGAATGCTTTAAAAATGAATATCACTACTCTGGAAATGGACCTTGCCATTACAAAAGACAAAAAGGTAATTTTATCCCATGATGCCTTCCTGTATCCTGAGCTGGTAACAAGGCCTGATGGAACTTATATTCCGAAAGACTCCGGTTTTTATTATAAAATTTATGAAATGCCTTATGCAAAGATCCAAACCTTTGATGTAGGCTTAAAGAAACTGGACAATTATCCTGATCAGAAGAAAATGAAGGCTCAGAAACCTCTTTTCTCAGACGTGATAGATGCATGTGAAACCTATGCCCGTGAACTGAAAAGACCATTGCCTTTTTATAATATAGAAACCAAAACCCGACCTTTCTCCGATAATATCTTCCATCCTGAACCCAAAGAATTTGTAGACCTGATGATGAAGGTGATTGCAGAAAAAAAGATTCAGGACAGGGTAATTATCCAGTCTTTTGATCCGAGAACACTGGAAATCATTCATAAAGAATACCCTGAAATCATGACTGCCTTACTGGTGGAAAAAGTAGATGATAAAAAACTGGCCCAGCAGCGGACCCATTTCAGCAGTATACCTGTTGAAAAGTTCAGGCTTTATCCTGATCATATGAATGGGGTAACGGGAGATATGAAATTTCTAAGCTTTACACCTTCAATTTACAGCCCGGAACATCATCTTGTAACATCTCAGCTGGTGAAGGAGTGCCATGCATTAGGAATGAAAGTAATTCCATGGACTGTCAATACCAAAGAAAGATTACAGGAGCTAAAAGAAATGGGAATAGATGGCGTAATCAGCGATGATCCGAGGATTTTTGAGTAAATGCCATAAAAAATAGCTTATCCATATAAATAGCCGGAAGAATTTCTTCCGGCTATTTTATACGATACAGAAATCTGTATCTGGGTTAAAAAATTGGTTTCTTTTAATTAGAACTTATAGTTCAGACCTAATTGGAAAACTCTGTTGTTGTTTTCAGCAGCAGGTCTGCTTTTGTCGATCTTTGTCAAGCTGTTGGTATATCTTGCACTGATTCCGATATTGTTGGTAATATCATATCCTAAACCTAGACCAAGACCAAAGTTGAACCTGTTGATATTATCTTTCTCTAAATCATTAGAGTTAGATTGTGATGTAGTGGTAGTAACACCTCCGGTTGTGGTAGATACAGTAGCTTCACTTTTTGTTTTTCCGTTGATGAAGTAACTGAATTCCGGACCAGCCTCAATGTAGAAATTATCCGCAGGTCTCATCTGAAGCATTAAAGGAACGGAAATATAGTTCATTGTAACTTTACTTTCTCCTTTAGTTTTTACAGTCGTTGCACCTGAGGTTACTTCAGTAGAATACGCTACATCTTTTGCTCCCATTTGGTTGTATAATACTTCCGGTTGAAGGCTGAACTGCTTAGAAATCGGAATGTTTACGAATGCACCTGCATGGAAACCAAGCTTCTGGGTATTCATACCAAACTTCTGCTCACTGAAATAGGCTGAGTTACCACCCGCTTTGATACCGAATCTAACCGGTTTTACATCGTTTTTAAGAGGTGATGCATTTACTGTTTTTGTTTCTGTCGTTTCCTGTGCGAAAGCTAAAGTACCAGCAGTTAATGCTAATCCTAAAAATAACTTCTTCATAATTTTATTTTTTAATTTTTACTATTTGCTTTTTTTATGCGAATGATTTCTCAATCAGACTTGAATTATTTTGCAAATTGCTTGCCAAAGTTGAAAAAGTCTTATTTAAAGGGCTTTTACGGTGGTTTTTGCTGTGGGTTTCTTTTATGCTTTTAACTGTTTTTTATATAAAAACATATCATTAACATCATTTTTTTGAAAACATTTTAATACTAAAAAACCTTTCCTGTTTATAATTTAAATAGTCTTTTTTTGGAAAAAAGTGAAATATTTTAAAAAATAAATTGATAAATCAGGGCAAATATTCATCAAAAAGTACAGATGATACTGTCTTTTATCTCAAAATCCGGGTATTTTACATGAAATTTTATTTGAAAAAAACAATCTGAAATTTAAAACCATTAAGGAATCTCAAGATTTAAAAAAAAAATCAGGCGAAGCTCTTCTTGATAATCTTATCTTCTTCAATCATTCTTAATGGTTTAAAAAATAATTTTCTACATTTCAAATAGAAAGTACATAGCCGAAAAAAGATTTGTCTACAGACAGACTGAACACTTTATGGAGTATTTACAAATAAGCGAAAAAGTCAGGCTTAAATGAATAAACCTGACTTTTTCTATTGAAATCAAAATGTATTTTAATGCTTACGGGAGAAATTCTCCCTAATTGCATCTATCCTTTCCATACCGTCCTGTTGACATGCTTCTGAATCATACAGTAATCTTTAACAGATCACCATATCTTCCATAAAACCGGAACCGTGAATTGGAGTCATTTTGGAATAGGTACAATCTTTATAGTATACGCAAATTTCTTGCCAAAAATAAATTTAAAGATGAAAAATTTACTGGTATAGTTTCCGGGAGAGAGCGGTACTTATTTATTATACTGAAAAATAAAAAGATAGGAGGTCATCAATACAAAACCCGGACGATACCATCCGGGTTGTATACATGTAAAAATTTGTTATCGGGAATAAACCGCAGTTTAGAATTTGTACGCTAAACCAATCTGGAATACTCCATTTTTAGATTTGTCATCAGAAAGATCGGGTCTGTTTTTGATAACATCCGTTAAACCTGCAACATATCTTGCGCTTACACCGATGTTTTGTGTGAAGTAATATCCTGCACCAATACCAAGACCGAAATCAAATCCTTTGAATACATCTTTACCGTCGGTAGAATTTGATTTATACTTTAATTTTGAGTTGATCAAAAAGCTGAATTGAGGTCCTGCTTCAAGATATAAGTTAGGTAAAGCGTTATACTGAAGCATTAACGGTATGGAAATATAATCAAGGTTTACTTTTAAATCGCTGTTGGCTTTAGCCTTAGCACCCATTCCGCTGTATAAAACCTCCGGTTGGAAAGAGAAGTCCTGAGCTACAGGGATATTGGCAAATGCACCTCCGTAGAATCCTGCCTTAGAACTGGAATCACCACCGGAAACCGTTGAAATATTAAGACCTGCTTTTAATCCGAATCTTACAGGAGAAGAAGCTGCTGTCTTCTGAGCGAAAGTGAAAGTACCTGCTACAAGAGCTAAGCCAAAAAGAATCTTTTTCATAAGATATTAATTTAATAGTTATTTAAGTTTTATTTAACACTTTTTTTACTATCAAATCCTGTGCCAGAAAAGTAATAGAAAATCAAAAAATACTTTTACCGTGATGGTTTACAGTTTTTTAAGAGCTAGAGTAGTTCATTTTATTTTTAGCTGTTTTTAAAATAGCGGACCTGTTTATTAACATATTTTATGATAAAAAAGAAAAGACAGACCAGAATAGATCTGATCTGATCTGTCTCCTGTAAAGGCTTAAAGGTATTTCTTATTTAGAATTTATAAGATGCACCGATCTGGAACACTCCGTTTTTCACGGGATTGGTATTGTCATAACCATAATAGTACCTCGTTTTTACAATATCGGATAGTCCTGCAACATATCGTGCGTTAACTCCGATATTCTTGGTAATATTATAACCTGCTCCCAGTCCGATTCCAAAATCAAAAGATTTGGTTCCGTTTTTATAAGCTGCGGTTGATACACTCTTTTTCAATCTTGCATCAATTAAGAAGTTGAACTGTGGACCGGCTTCTACATATAAATCAGGAATGATGTTGTATTGGAACATAACAGGTACAGACAGGTATTCCAGATTGAGCTTGGTATTGCTGTCGGTTTTTGATTTTGCACCCGTTGCACTGTACAATACTTCCGGCTGAATGGAGAAATCCTTAGCGACAGGAATGTTTGCAAATACACCACCATAAAATCCTGCTTTTGCATTCATATCCATGTTGGAAAGCGTGGAAACGTTAAGTCCGGCTTTTAGTCCGAATCTGACAGGAGATTTTGATGGAGCCGTTGTGGAAGTTGTAGAAGTGCTTTGTGCGAAAGCCAATGTACCTGCAGTAAGCGCCAGGCCAAAAAGAATCTTTTTCATAGATTAGTTTTATTTTAAATTGTTTAATCTCTCGCTATGCAACAAAGCATATGCCATGAAACCCTTTACCAGAGGGCGATTAACGGTTTTTAACAGGAATTGGTCAAAACTTAGTAATGTTTAACAATTGGCCATAAAAAAGATCAGACTAAAAAATTAGCCTGACCTCTTATTGAATATAAAAATTTGTTAAAGAATGTGGGGTGCTTATTTAAATTTATAAGCTAATCCTACCTGGAATACGTTGTTTCTGATAGCATCAGATCCGTTAGGTCTGTTCTTAGCGATATCAGTTAAACCAGCAACATATCTTGCAGTAAGTCCTAGGTTAGGTGTGAAATAATATCCTGCACCGATACCGATACCAAAGTTGAATGTACTTAGATTATCTTTGTAGTTATCAGTTGTTGAAGACTGTCCTGTAGATTCGTTTTTGAATTTGTTTTTAGCACTAACCATGAAACCGAACTCCGGTCCTGCTTCTAAATAAAGGTTAGGAAGTGCATTATACTGGAACATTACCGGTACAGTAATGTAATCTAACTTCGTAGAAGCTGAATATTTTGTTCCTGCTAAAGTATAGTCTGATTTGTTACCATACTGAGAGTATAATACCTCTGGCTGGATGCTGAATGAAGTCGCCACTGGAATGTTGGCAAATACCCCTGCATTGAATCCTATCTTAGATTTCTGGTCATCTAAACCACTGTCTTTTGAAAGTGAAGATACGTTCATTCCTCCTTTTACACCAAATGTTACCGGATTAGAAGAAGGCGTCTGTTGTGCGAACGCTAATGTTCCTGCAGTTACTGCTAATCCTAAAATTAACTTTTTCATAACTTTAAATTTTTAATTTTTTACTCTTTCTTAATTTTAAATTTTACTACCTGTTCACTTTTTCAGTTGAACGCAGAGTATCTTTCAAATTGCTTGCCAAAAATATTTTTTATGATTAAAATCAATAAAAAAACCATTTGAATAACAAATGGTTTTATATATAGTGTATTGATTGTTAATTCATTATGATTTTAATCAAACATTTGTTTAGAAATGATCTAAATTGACAATTTTGTCAAAAAACAGGTTTTGAATAATTAATTGAACCAAAAAATCCTATGCATCATTCAGTTTTCTGTAAAAGCTGATCGCTTCAAGGATGTTTTTCTGACTGCACTGGTGATCATAATTGCATGATCCCACTTCGGTAAGAAGAGAAAAATTGATCTTGCTGTCGGCATTTTTCTTATCATTCAATAATAAGGCTGTAATATCTTCATCTTTGAAATCGCTGATGTCCAGATAAGGATAGTATCTCTGAATATTTTCAATAATCATTTTTGCATCTTCCTCAGAAATAAGATTCTCAAGGTAAGCAAGGTGAGCTTCTGTAATCATTCCCATCGCAACGGCCTCTCCATGAAGGATTGGATTTTCCTGCTGCAGGCATAAGCTTTCCACTGCATGGCCTATGGTATGACCAAAGTTCAGCGTTTTCCTGATATTGCTTTCATGGAAATCTTTCTCCACCACATCCTGTTTGATGTTCATTGAGGTCTGGATGTGAGGAATTACCGTTTCCACTTCAAGTTTATGGATCTGGATCAACTGGTCCCAATGGTTTTTATCAGCAATTAATCCGTGTTTCAGCATTTCGGCAAATCCGCTTCTTAATTCCTTAAATGGTAAGGTTTCTAAAAATTTAGGATTGATAAAGATCTGTTCCGGGAATGCAAAAGTTCCTACCATATTTTTATAATGCATCAGGTCAATTCCTGTTTTACCTCCTATGGAAGCATCACACATTGATAACAGAGTGGTAGGGATATTGATAAACTTTATTCCTCTTTTATAGGTAGACGCTACAAAACCTCCCATATCCGTAATCACACCGCCGCCAAGGTTGATGACCAGTGCTTTTCTGTCTGCCTGCATTTCCGTAAGAATTTCCCAAAGTTGATTGGCGGTCTGAATATTTTTCATTTCTTCGCCGGCCTCAATTTCCAGGATTTCGAATCCGAGGTCTGTTTCCATATTCCCTAAAAGAACAGGAAGGCAGTATTCATGCGTGTTTTCATCCACCAAAATAAAAATTTTGCTGAATTTTTTATCGTGAAGAAACTCGTTGAGCTGTGAGAAATTATCGTTTAATACTGTTATCATCTTCAATAATATGTCGTGTTAAAAAAGTAAACTATAGTGCAAAGTTATGATTCTTAATTTTTAACTCGTAACTAAATTACTATCTTTGCAGAAATTTTTAGAATGAGCAGAGATAATAATAATTCAGACAGACCAAAGAGACCAAGAATTTCAACCAAGAAAAGTTCTGATGATTCTCGTGCTTCCAGATCTGGAAATTCTTCAGGATCAAAACCTTTTAAGAAACCTTTCTCTAAAGACGGTGGAAGAAAAGGACCCGAGCATACGGGATCCAACTCCAAATTTGAAAAGAAACCTTTCAAAAGAAATACAGACAGCTTCGACAGCTCCAATGAAGATTTTGGTTCAAAATCTGAAAAAAGACCATACATCACGAATAAAAGTGAGAGCTATGAGAAAAAATCTTTCGGGAAACCTAAAAGAGGCGGAAGAAGTTTCGATACAAGAGATAAGTACGAAAGAGGCAGCCTGAAATACGGAAGAAGACCATCCAATGGTGAGGAAAGAGACGACAGGGCAAAATCTTTTGTACAGAAGAGAAGACTGAGTAAAATTGAGAAAGACGTTCATAAAGACAGCATCCGTCTTAATAAGTATATTGCCAATTCCGGTATCTGCAGCAGAAGAGAAGCTGATGAGCTGATCACCCAGGGACTTGTGGAAGTGAACGGAAAAGTAGTAACTGAGATGGGATATCAGGTACAGAAAACAGATAGAGTAGTATTTGACGGACAAAGCATTACTCCTGAAAAACCTGTTTACGTACTTCTGAATAAGCCAAAAGGTTATATTTCCACAACCAAAGACGATAAAGCAAGAAAAACGGTAATGGATCTTGTAGCGAATGCTTCTCCATACAGACTTTTCCCGGTGGGAAGATTAGACCGTTCTACTACAGGTGTGATCTTATTAACCAATGACGGACACATGACAAAAAAACTGACGCATCCTTCCTTTGATGCCAAAAAGATTTATCATGTGACTTTGGATAAAAAGCTTACCGGCGAAGATCTGCGTCTTATTGCCGAAGGAATCAGACTTGATGAAGGGGTAGCTGTTGTTGACCAGATTTCTTATATCGAAGGAAAACCAAAGAATGAGATCGGCATTGAAATCCATATCGGATGGAACCGTGTGATCAGAAGAATATTCCAAAGACTAGGCTATGAAGTGGAATCTTTAGACAGGGTAATGTTTGCCGGATTAACGAAGAAAAACATCAAGAGAGGACACTGGAGAATCCTTACGGAACTGGAAGTGAATAACCTTAAAATGCTTTAAGATACCAATGAGTGATGAATTCTAAATTCAGATCTCTTTGATCATCATTTTAAGTTGAAAAAATAAAAGCGCAGAAATTTATCTGCGCTTTTTATTTTTGATGTATTATATAATACTATTTTATCCAAGTACGGTTACTCCTTTTTCAATCATTTCATAGATTGCATCCCGACCATTGTCCGGTTTCACATTTACCGCACGGGTTCCGTTGAAGTGCAGGCAGGTAACATATCCGTTGGCAACAGCATCCAAAGCCGTAAATTTCACGCAATAATCCATTGCCAATCCTACGATCTCAACCAACTGAATATCGTGGTACTTCAGGAAATCATCCAGACCTGTTTTCATAAAATGGTTATTATCCTGGAAACCGCTGTAGCTGTCGATTTCAATATTTTTTCCTTTTTGTATAATGTGAGTTACTTTATCCTGATTCAGATCCTTATGGAATTCTGCCCCGAAAGTTCCCTGGATGCAGTGATCCGGCCACATAAACTGGGGAACACCATTAAGGATAATACTTTCTCCGACGTTTCTCCCGTTATTGCTTGCGAAACTTTTGTGTCCGGCAGGATGCCAGTCTTGTGTAAGAACTACCTGATCATACGCATTTTCCTCCATCAGGACATTGATGTATGGAATAATTTCATTCGCTCCCGGTACTGCAAGGGCTCCGCCTTCACAAAAATCATTCTGTACATCGACTACTATTAACGCTTTTTTCATATTTTGATTTCTCGAATTTTTGATCAATTTACGAAACTAAACCGCAAAAATTTGTCCAAACCGGAATTATCGGACAAATCGGCAAGAAAAAAGTGAGCAGACCGGTCGCGGAAAGTAAATAATGATCCTTATTTTAATGGTATTTACGGGAATAACATTCATTGTATCAGTAAAAGCAGCTTGCTGCTTCTTTCCTTCGTATTTAAGCCTTTTACACCAAATCTCAATAGCGTATCTTTGCCGTAAATAAATAATTTTTATGTCATTTGAGTCTTTAGGATTATCACCCAATATTATTCGTTCTGTTAAAAAGTTGGGATATTTAAAGCCTTTTCCCATTCAGGAGCAGGCGGTTCCGGTTATTTTGCAGGGAAAGGATCTGATGGGAATAGCAAAGACGGGTTCCGGAAAAACAGCCTGTTTTGTGATGCCGATTTTAGAAAAACTCCAAAATACTGAGGTAAAAAAAGGCAGAAATGTTCAGGTACTGATATTGGTTCCTACCCGTGAACTGGCAATTCAGATCGATGAAGTTTTCAGAGCCTTTACTGAAAACCTGAAGCGGGAAGTCCGTACTATGGCTGTTTATGGCGGTGTTTCTATCAATCCGCAGATGAAGGGTATGTTTGGAGTAGAGGTGCTTATAGCGACTCCTGGCCGTTTACTGGATCTGATTGATCATAATGCACTGAGTATTTCAGGCATTCAGCATCTGGTTATTGATGAAGCTGACAAAATGTTTCAGTTGGGTTTCGGCGAAGAAATGAACAAACTTTTTGCCATGATGCCTGTGGTAAAGCAGACTACGCTATTTTCAGCGACTTTAAATGATAAAGTTTCCGAAATGAAAGAACGTCTTTCTATTGATCCTGTCATTGTTGAGATCAAAAAAGAAGAAGTTGAAATTGATCATATCGAACAGCTGGCCTATCATGTTTCTCCTGAGAAAAAAGGTCCTTTCTTGCGATACCTGATCAAAGAACAGAATATTGAAAAAGCCCTGATTTTTGTTTCTTCCACAAGATCTGCAGATAACCTGGTGGAAAAGCTTAAAAAGAATAAAATCAAGGCGGTAGCTATACACAGTCAGAAGTCCCAGGGAGCCCGAAGAAATAATTTAGAGGAATTTAAAGGAAAAGGAGCCCAGATTCTGGTGGCTACAGACCTGATCGGACGTGGAATTCATATCGAGTCTTTACCGTGTGTGATCAATTATGAACTGCCACGCTCACCACTGGACTATATTCACAGGATCGGAAGAACAGGCCGTGCTAACGAAAAGGGGACAGCCATTACCATTCTTACAGATGATGAATTACAGCATTTCAGAGTGATTCAGAAGAAAATGGGCAGAAAAGTAACCTTACAGAGAACAGAAGATATTAATCTGCATGGTTATTAACAGATAAATTGTATTAATAAAGGCTTCATTTTCATAGAATTGGAGCCTTCATTATTTCATAAAAAGATAATAATAAATACAATTAATACTTTCTTCATTTTAAATTCTTGAATTTTTGATAAATTTACACCAACCGTATTTTTGATACATTGTCCGGGAAAAATGAATAATCGGACAAATCGGCAATAATAAAAAAATAAAAATCTGAACGATGAGTGATTTAGAGAAAAAAAAGTTTCCAATAGGGCCCTTTGAAGCTCCGGAAAATATTTGTGATACCACATTGGATGCTTATATCAAAGTGATCAAAGATTTTCCAGGAAGACTAAAAAATCTCATTGAACATTTTACAGATGATCAGCTGGATACCCCATACAGAGAAGGAGGATGGACGGTAAGACAGCTTGTTAATCATCTTTCGGACAGCCATATCAACAGCTTTATCCGTTTTAAACTTGCTCTTACGGAAGATAATCCCACAATTAAGCCCTATGACGAAGCCCAATGGGCAGAACTCCAGGACAGTTTTCATATGCCTGTAAAACCAGCCATGAGAATGCTGAAAGGAACTCACCAGAGATGGGTTACCCTTCTTAAAAGCCTTACGAATAAACAATTTGAAAGGACGTTTCACCATCCTGAGCATAACAGAAACTATAACCTCAGAGAAAGTCTTGCTTTGTATGCCTGGCATTGTAATCACCATTTCGCCCATATTGAGAATCTGAAGAAAGAAAAAGGTTGGTAAAGAAAAGCCTTAATAATTCTATACATTACAAGGAAATCACAGACAGGATTTCCAGACTGAACGAAAATTCTCCCGCAAAATGGGGGAAAATGAACGTATGCCAGATGTTTAAGCATTGTGATCTGGTGTTGCAGGTCGCCTTACAGAAGATTGAACTTCCGGAGATTAATTTCTTTCTGGAGACCATAGGAATCGTTACAAAACTGGAAATGTATGTCTTCAATAACGGAATTCCGAGAAACATGCCTACTTTTCAAAAACTAATCGTTAATTTTGAGTGTGATTTTGATGAATCAAAAACCAATCTGCTGAAGACGCTGGAGGAGTTTAGGGCTGCCTGTCATAACGGAAAACTGCCTAACCGCCACAGATTATTCGGAAACATGACTGAAAAAGACTGGGAATTTTTAGAATATAAACATCTTGATCATCATTTAAAACAGTTTAGTGTATGAGTTTTTTTGATAAAATATTCGGTGGAAAAAGTGAATCCCCTGATCAAAAACCGTTTTGGAAAAAAATAGAATCTGAAGAAGATCTAGCCAGAGCCATTGAAGATTCGCACCATCATAAAATAGCCGTATTTAAGCATTCTACAAGTTGCTTTATCAGCAGAACGGTATTGAAGAATTTTGAAAAGGAAGTGGAGCATTCAGAACAGCCTGTAGCATTGTACTACCTTGATCTGTTGGCTTACAGACCTATTTCCAATAAAATTGCTGAAGATTTCGGGATCAGACATGAAAGCCCGCAATTGATTGTTATAGAGAACGGAAAGCCCGTCAACAGCGCTTCACATCAGGACATTTCTTTAAGCCAGATCGTATCATGAAGAATATCAATAATTATTTAGCCAAAGTTTTAAACGTTCCGCTTCAGAATGTCAACACATGCAGCTTGCATTATGAAGTAAAAAAGATTCCTAAAAATCAGTTTCTTTTACAGTATGGTGAAATCTGCAGGCATATATTCTTTGTAGAAAAAGGGCTTTTAAAAATGTATTCGATAGACAAGAACGGGAAAGAGCATATCATACAGTTTGCTCCTGAGAGCTGGCTGATCTCTGACCGTAGCAGCCTTTACTTCAATGAGAAATCGATTTACTATATAGAAGCCGTTGAGGATTCAGAAGTTCTGTTTCTGCACCCTGATTTCTTCAACAAGCTGGTAGAGCAGTTTCCGAACAGTATAGAAAGAAGTGATTTCCTGCTTCAGAAGCACATCAGAAGTCTTCAGAACAGGATCAATTCCTTATTGGGAGAAACCGCAGAGGAAAGGTATATGAAATTCATTAAAATGTACCCGGATCTGCTGCTGAGAGTTCCGCAATGGATGATTGCTTCTTATCTGGGAATTACTCCCGAAAGTTTAAGCCGTGTAAGAAAAGAGCTGGCAAGGAAAAATTTCGTTCCGGACAATAAGTAGATAGTACTGAATATAATATAAGGCTGGAAGATGGAAGAAGGGGGACTGGAAGTTACTATGGTAAAAAATAGTAGTTTTTGTCTCTGTAATTTTTCATCTTCCGGCCTATTTCTTTTTCCTAATATTAAGATTTAAAGTTATATTGATACACTGAGGATTCTCTTCTGTCTTTAATAACTTCTATCTTCAGGCTCGCATCTTATTTTCTTGAAACCACCTATGATGTTCTATAAATCTTTCCGGCAAGCTGTCCCACCTGTCTCAGTTTTGCCTGGGTTTCTTCTGACCATGGCAGGCCTATACACAGCCGCATACAGTTTTCAAACTGTTTCTGGAAGGTAAACATTCTTCCGGGAGCTATACTTATATTCTGCTTGATGGCCAGGTCATAAAGCTCTGTAGTCCTGATCTTTTTATCGAATTCCACCCAAAGCGAAAGTCCGCCCTGCGGGCGGCTGGTTTTGGTGCCGGGAGGAAATGATTCCGCAATGGTTTGTACATAGTTCTGATAATTACTCTGGAGTGTTTTGCGAAGTTGCTGAAGGTGTTTTTCATACTTCCCGGATTTCAGAAAATTGGCCACGGCTTCATTGACAATAGAAATAGAGGATGTGGAATGAAGGAGCTTAAGTTTCATAATCTTATCTTTATACTTTCCCGGAGCAATCCAGCCCACACGGTAACCGGGGGCCAGTGTTTTGGATATAGAGCTGCAGTAAAGCACATTTCCGTCCTTGTCAAAAGATTTGCAGCATTTGGGCCGGGATGATCCGAAATAAAGATCACCATATACATCATCTTCAATCAACGGAATATTGTTTTCCGATAATATGGTAACGATTTCTTTTTTGTTGGCATCAGGCATACAGCTTCCAAGAGGAGAATTGAAATTGGGAATTAAAAGACACAGGTCGATTTTAGGAATCAGTTTTTTCAAAGCTTCAATTTCTATTCCTGTAGTAGGATGGGTAGGAAGCTCCAGAACCTTTAATCCTAATCCGTTAGCCAGCTGCAGGATTCCGGGATAGCATGGACTTTCTATAGCAATGGTATCGCCTGGCTTTCCCAGTGCCATTAGGCAGAAAGACAGTGCGTTCATTCCTCCGTTGGTAGTAACCAAATCCTGCTCTTTGAGATTTCCTCCCCATTGAAGAGAGCGTACGGCGATCATCCTTCTGAGCTTGAGATTGCCCTGAAGCTCTTCATATTCAGTTCCACCTTCTTTCAGCTCCCGGATGGCGTTCACGATTTCTTTTTTGAGTTTGGCCTGGGGAAGCAGATCCCCGGAGGGAATTCCGATTGAAAAAAAAGTGAGATCCTTCTTTCCCATATTTTCATATACTTTACTGATCAGCTCATCCGGCTCGTCGTTATTGGCAATCAGAGATGGGCGGCTTACCTCCGGCAAAGGCAGCTTTACAGACATCAGCTTGCTCACGAAATACCCTGACTGGGGTTTAGACTCTACTAAAGACAGGGATTCCAGTTCCAGGAAGACCCGTTTGGCTGTATTCATACTTACCTGGTGTTCCTGGCATAGCATTCTTACGGAGGGGAGCTTGTCGCCGGCCTTCAAAACGCCGTTTCTGATCTGGTCTGCAATTCCGTCTGCAATTTCGGTATATAAAAATTCTTTACTCATAAAATTAAACTGTGCTCATGCAAATATACAAAACTGATACTGTGTTTATTTGTTTTTCCTTTCTAATTTTGAACCATTCAATTAAAGCTTAAAAAATGATAACAGATACAATTTCAAAAGATCAGGCTGTCAATGGCTGGATCAACGGATTCATAGGAGTGCTGCTTTTTAGCGGTTCTATGCCGGCTACCAAGCTGGCAGTGATGGAAATGGATCCTCTGTTTGTAACGATTGCCCGTGCAGTGATTGCCGGTGTGCTTGCATTATCCGTTTTGCTGATCTACAAAGAGAAACGTCCTGCCAAAAACCAGCTGTTTTCACTGATATTGGTATCGATAGGCTGTGTCATAGGATTTCCGTTGCTGTCTTCTATCGCTTTGCAGTACCTTACTTCGGCTCATTCTATAGTATTTCTTGGAATGCTTCCTTTAGCTACTGCCATTTTCGGAGTATTCAGGGGAGGTGAAAGGCCTCATCCTATATTTTGGTTCTTTTCGGTGATCGGCAGTCTTCTGGTGATCGGGTATGCATTTTCACAGGGAATTTCTGCATCTCCTGTAGGGGATCTTCTGATGCTTCTGGCAGTTATATTATGCGGAATGGGCTATGCAGAAGGGGCCAAGCTTTCTAAAACACTGGGCGGATGGCAGGTGATTTCATGGGCACTTGTGATTTCCCTGCCTGTAATGCTGCTGTTATTATTGGTAAGTTTTCCCGGAAATCTGGAAACCGTAAGTTTTAAAGGATGGTTCGGGTTAGGATATATTTCTTTATTCAGTATGTTTATCGGGTTTATATTCTGGTACAAAGGGCTGGCGCAGGGCGGAATCACTTCCGTAGGGCAGCTTCAGCTGCTTCAGCCGTTCTTTGGATTGGCATTGGCTGCATATCTTCTGCATGAGCAGGTAAGCATAGGAATGCTGGCTGTGACGGTAGGGGTTATATTATGTGTGGCAGGGACAAAGAAGTTTGCGAAATAATTAAAAATAAAGCATTATGACTCAAGTCATAAGCAGGTAGTCTGATAATGGACTACTTTTGATGAATCACACCACAAAATATACGATTATGAAATTCATCATCTCAGCTGCAATTCTAGGACTCGTAGTCCTGAGTTGTAAAAAAGAAAGAACAGAAAGGACCGTCATTACAGACAGTATCATCACAGATACTATGAGGACAGACACGGCCACCGCCATTACCCCGGTACCGGCACCTCTTCCGTCCGATACCATGCGTACAGACAGTACTTCTTCAGGAAAAAATAAGGATACCGCTAAGACTCCGAAGAAGAAACGATCCTAAATAAACAAAACCCGGCCTTAGATATAAAAAAACCGTTCTATTGATAAGAACGGTTTTTTTATCTGCATATACTTTTGTAATATAAAGAAGAAAATGTGGTATCAATAATGTAAAAATTAAAATATTTTAATGTAAAATATTAATATATAAAGTAAAAAAGGTTAAAATTAAATAACATATTTAACTTTATTTAACAATTAAAATAATCACTAAGGTTCGATTTTTGCATTCATTTTATATCAGTTCCCAATGATATTTTTACTAAGAAGAAAAGAAGAAGAAAACAACACCAAAAAACAGCTATTATGGTTATCGACGAAAACATTTTACATTCAGCGGGAGCGGAAGTAAGAGACTATAAGCCTGCAGAAAATATTTTCTGCGAAGGAGATACCCCGAATTATTATTATCAGATTATTAAAGGAGAGGTGAAACTCAATAATTATAATGAGGAGGGTAAAGAATTTATACAAAACATACTCACAGAAGGACAAAGTTGCGGGGAAGCTATACTTTTTATAGACAAACCTTACCCCATGAATGCAGAAGCACTTACTGAATGCAGTGTTCTGCGCCTTCATAAATCCATTTTTTTTAATTTACTCAGCCATTCCCCTAAGTTGTGCATGGAAGTCAGCAGCTTTCTTTCTCAACGCCTTTATTACAAATTCATTATGATGCTGAATATTTCTTCACAGAATCCGGCTATCCGGCTGAAAGGGCTGATGGATTATCTTAAGAGTTTTCAGGACGATGTAACCCCTTATTCTTTCATGGTTCCATTGACCAGGCAGCAGATGGCAAGTCTTACAGGCCTCTGCGTGGAAACGGCTATAAGAACTATAAAGCATATGGAGAAAGATAAAATCCTTAAAATTGAAAATCGTAAAATTCTGTATTAAAAAAGGCCTCATTGTTTAATTTAGGTTTCTTCAGTAAATACAAAATAAAATTATGAAAACGATAAGCGGCATGAATATCGATGAAAATCTTCTGCTCCCGCCGGGCAGAAGATTCATCATGTCAGTCTAAAAAAAATATCTTTAAAAAAGAAGATCATTTTTTTATAAAATGAAACTGTTACACAGCCTTACCTCTCAAAATTCTTTCATCGGTTAAATAAAAGGATAAAAATAAGAGCAGTTAAGGATTAAAAAAGAGAAAAATTTTATATTAATATTGAGTAACATGACTCAGGTCATAAAAAAGTGAGTTATTCAAACGTATCTTTGAGATATAAATTACAGTATACTTCTTATTCTTAGTAGAGGAACATAAAAGCATTTTGCTTTTACTATTCAATTTAAAAATTACCGACACCTAACCATTGCCGTCTAATACTAGTCACGGACAGTAATGATCATTTAAATATTAATATAAAAAATTCAGTTATGAACACTAGAAATTCAAGAAATCGTAGCTCAAGAGGACATTCTCCTGAAAACCTTGAAGAAGTTTATCAATTAGGTTATGACCATGGTTATAACGATGCATCGCAAGATGAAGATTACGACGATGATTTTTCAGAATATGAAGATTACTTCGATGAATATGACGACGAAGATGATTATGATGAGGATTACGACGACGACGATTATGATGACGATGATTACGATGATGATTATGACGACGAAGATGACGATGACGAAGATGATCAAAGAGGCCGTAGCGGTGGAAGAGGATCCCGAGGAGGAAACGGAAACCAGCAAAGAGACAGCCAGGGAAGATTTACTTCCGGAAGAGGCGGATCAAGAGGTAATTCCGGTGGCTCCCGTGGGCGTTCGAGTTCTGGTTCTGGTTCCAGATCCGGCGGCAGAGGCAGGTCATCATCAGGAGATGGTACCTCAAGGAGAGGTTTTGCTTCTATGAGTAAAGCTGAGCGTACAAGAATAGCCAGGATGGGAGGTCAGGCTTCTCATGGTGGCGGACGTTCTTCAGGCTCGGGTTCCGGCTCAAGGTCAGGTTCAAACTCAGGAAGAGGAGGCTCCAGATCAGGAAGTAATAATGGCTCAGGACGTAGTTCAAACTCAAACTCAAATTCCGGCTCTTCAAGAAGAGGTTTTGCTGCGATGAGCAAAGCAGACCGTACAAGAATAGCCAGAATGGGAGGACAGGCATCTCACGGCGGCGGACGATCTTCCGGAAGATCCGGATTCGGAGGCAGACGTAATTCATAATTCTTTTTCCAGATTGCCTCTTTATCAGACATAAAGAGGTAATCTTTTCAATTTAAAACACCTTTCACACCATGCCAAATAAAATTCTAGAAACAAATACTGCAGTTTCTGCCAAAAAAGGAACCGCAGACAAGAAAACCATCAAGGAGGATGAAATGAAAAATTCTCCGCTTCACCAATTTTTTGTGAGCGCCCTTAAAGACATTTACTATGCTGAAAATGCCATCCTTGAAGCATTGGTGAAAATGCAGGATGCGGCTACTTCAGAAGATCTTAAAGATGCTTTCGAAGACCACCATCTTCAAACCCAAAAGCATGTGAAACGTCTTGAAAAAGTTTTCAAACTGATTGATGAAGAACCAGAAAAAAAAGAATGCAAAGCTATAAAAGGAATAATCGAAGAAGGAGAAGAAGTCATCAAATCTACTGAAGATGGTTCCTCAACAAGAGATGTTGCATTGATTATTGCGGCACAGAAAGTAGAGCATTACGAAATCGCCACTTATGGAGGACTGGCCCAGCTGGCCATCACCATGGGACACGATAAAGCCGCAGACCTTCTTGAAAGAACCCTTCAGGAGGAAGAAGATACTGATGCCGAACTTACGGAGATTGCAGAAACATCCATCAATTTTGATGCAGAACAGGAAGACTAAAGCAACATTATAAGCCATGTAGCTTATGCTATATGGCTTATTTTAACTATGAAATCGGAATATATGGACTGTCAGCAGATTATAAAAACACTGAAACATAAAGACTTCATCAAAATTTCCAATAATGGGAAATGGTTTGAAGACGGAGCAGCAGTCTATGCCAAAGAAATAAAAGATAATGTTTTTCTCTTATTTGTTATTTTAAAAGATATAGATATTGAAAATATTCAGGCACTGATTGCACATTTTGACGGTTTCAACAGTATCGGATTAAAAGAACCGGAACAGATCATGTTCTACCTCTCCATTAAAGATAAAGAAGACCTCCATTATTTTGAGCAATATTTAAAAGCATCCAACAATTAATAACCATTTGAAATATGATTTTTGAAAACGACACTTTCCTGCATTCCGGACTGAATGATAGAAATAATGCCATAGAAAATGAATCTTTATTTCCGCATGTCATTAATTCCTATGGAGTTACTGCTTTTCTGATCAAGTCTTTGGAAAAGATAAAAAACAATGCGAAATGTGAGGTCCTTAGAAAAGTAATAGACAATTATATAGAAGAATACCTTCTGCATATCCGTGAGTTTCATACCAAAAACACAGTGGATATCGCCGATACGGATGCTGAAATAAGAATAGAATCACCTTCATTCACTTTGTATGCCAAGACCGCCTATTATAAAGTACTGAAGGAAGAAGAATATATCAACAGGCTGCTTGATGTCCTTGAGAAAAGGTCTGATTAAGCTTGTACCCCTTATTTAACTGTTTCAAAAATACACCAACCTTAAAAGATTATGAATATGAAAACCAACGAACCAAACAACCCAAAAACAGAACAGTTAAGTTTACACACCACGTCGAATGAAAATGAAAAACTGACAACTAACCAGGGACTGAAGATCAATAATAATCAGGACTCTCTGAAAGCCGGTGAAAGAGGCCCTTCATTATTGGAAGACTTCATTCTGAGAGAAAAAATCACCCATTTTGATCATGAACGTATCCCTGAAAGAGTAGTACATGCCCGAGGCTCGGGAGCCCACGGTGTTTTTAAGCTTACTAAAAGCCTTGCTGAATATACCAAAGCAAAGTTTTTAACCGAATTAGGAAAAGAAACCCCTGTTTTTGTAAGATTTTCAACCGTTGCCGGAAGCAAAGGAAGTACTGACCTGGCAAGAGATGTGCGGGGATTTGCTATTAAATTCTACACCGAAGAAGGAAATTATGACCTTGTAGCCAATAATATGCCTGTATTTTTTATCCAGGATGCTATTAAATTTCCTGATCTGATACATGCCGTAAAACCTGAGCCGGATAACGAAATCCCACAAGCCGCTTCCGCCCATGATACCTTCTGGGATTTTATTTCCCTGATGCCTGAAAGCATGCATATGATCATGTGGCTTATGAGTGACAGGGCGATCCCGAGAAGCCTCAGAATGATGGAAGGCTTCGGAGTGCATTCTTTCAAATTTATTAATGAAGAAGGAAAGGTACATTTCGTGAAATTTCATTTTAAACCCAGACTTGGAGTGCATTCTGTAGCATGGAATGAAGCTCAGACCATTTCAGGAGTTGATCCGGATTTCCATAAAAGAGACTTATGGGAAGCCATTGAAAACGGAGACTATCCTGAATGGGATTTTGGAGTACAGCTGATCCCTGAAGAAGATGAGCACCGGTTCGATTTTGACCTTCTGGATCCCACCAAATTAGTCCCGGAAGAAGAAGTTCCCGTAGAAATCTTCGGAACATTAACCCTGAACAAAAATCCTGATAATTTCTTTGCAGAAACCGAACAGGTTGCTTTTCACCCCGGTCATATTATTCCGGGAATCGATTTTACCAACGATCCACTGCTGCAGGGAAGATTATTTTCATATACCGACACCCAGCTGTCACGCCTGGGCTCTCCCAATTTTCATGAAATTCCGATCAATAGATCAATCAATACCGTTCACAATAATCAGAGAGAGGGGCACATGAGACAGCAGATCGTGAAAGGAAAAAGCAGCTATGAACCCAATTCCACCGGTGGCGGATGCCCTTTCCAGGCAATGATGTCCGAAGGTGGCTTTGTTTCCCAGGAGGAAAGGGTTTCAGGAGCTAAAGTAAGGGAAAGAAGCAAAAGCTTTGTAGACCATTATTCACAGGCGAAGCTATTTTACAACAGCCAGTCGACCCCTGAGAAAATGCACCTGCAGAAAGCGCTGATCTTTGAGCTGTCAAAAGTAACACTTCCCGAAGTAAGAGAAAGACTGGTAGGGCAGCTTGCTTATATTGATATGACACTGGCCTGGAGAGTAGCCGAAAAGCTGGGAGTAGAAGTAAAAAAACTGGAATGGCCCAACCAGAGTCTGCCTGCTGACAGCAATATTGTAGAACTTCAGAGTGAAGAAAAAGAGCCCCATACAAAAATCTCCGAAGCATTGAGCATGGCCGGTACGGTTAAAAATACTATTAAAAGCAGAAAAATAGGATTTATTCTTGCCAATGGTGCTGATGGTAAAGCCGTTAATGACCTTAAAACCCAGCTGGAAAAAGAAGGAGCAAGAATAGAACTGATTGCGCCAAGTCTTGCGAACATCAGGACCAATGACGGATCTGAACTTATCCCTAAACATTCTTTGACAAGTACTGCCAGTGTATGTTTTGATGCCCTTTTCATCTGTTCTGGAGAAGATTCGGTAAAAGAACTCCTGATTCCTGAAAATAAACACCTTGTATTGCACTTTATCAATGAAGCTTATAAGCATTGTAAGGCCATTTATTTCGGAAATGATACAGAAGCTCTTTACCATAACAGTAACGTTGCCCAGAAAAAACATGAAGACCCGGCAATCATTACCTGGGAAGACAAAACTCCGATGGATAAATTCGTTAATGCTATTGCCCAACACAGAGTCTGGGATCTTGAAATGGAAAGAAACGCCTGATCATAAAATAAAACACCCTTCACACCACACCAGTCACCTTAAATATTTAGATTATGAAAGCAGCCGTTTTTCATTCACCGGGAAAAATCACCTGTGATACCGTTGAAGATCCCAAAATTCTGGATGATCATGATATTATCCTCAAAGTAACTTCTACTGCCATATGTGGCAGCGATCTGCATATGTACTCCGGAGGCATCCCGCAAACCCGTCCTATGGTGATGGGGCATGAGTTTATGGGAATTGTTGAGGAAACAGGAAAGAATATCATCGGATTAAAACCTGGTGACAGGGTAGTAGTACCATTTCCTATAGCCTGTGGAAACTGCTTCTTTTGCCGGCATGATCTGCCTACAGCCTGTGAACACAGCAATCCCGATCATTATGGACCTGAAGGTGGCATCTTTACCGAAAAAGGGGGCGCTTTGTTTGGCTATACAGACCTTTATGGAGGATATGACGGGGGCCAGGCACAGTATGTAAGAGTTCCCTATGCCCATTTTGGCCCTAGAAAAGTCCCAGAAAGCCTTACCGATGAACAGGTGTTATTCCTTACGGATATTTTCCCGACCGGATATACCGGGATCATGTGGGCCGGATTAAAGGGAGGGGAGACTGTTGCCGTATTTGGGGCAGGACCTGTAGGGACAATGGCTGTTAAAAGTGCCGTACTTCACAACGCAAAAAAAGTTATAGTGATTGATACCCTTCAGTATAGGCTTGACCGTATTAAAAAACTTACAGGATGCGAAACTATTCTTTGGGAAGATGCAGAAAGCACGGTAGCTAAGATCAGAGATATGACAGATGGCCGGGGAACAGACGCATGTATTGAAGCTGTAGGATTTGAGCCTGAAAGAAACTTTATCGATCGGGCCAAAGCAGTTTTAAATTTCGAAAAAGGTTCCATTAAGGTTCTTGAAGCCTGTATGAGTGCCGTACGGCGGGGAGGTACAGTTTCTGTGCTGGGAGTTTACCCGGTGAATTATGACAACTTCAGACTCGGGCAGATTTTTGATAAAGGAATCACCATTAAAGCCGGGCAGTGCAACGTGCATCCTATCATAGACCGTCTTATGGGATATGTGGAAAGCGGGCAGGTAACGCTTGATGATGTTATTACCCATCGTCTGCCTCTTGATGCCGTGGATAAAGGATATGAAATTTTTGATAAAAAAGAGGACGGATGTGTAAAAGTTGTTCTTGATCCTTGGAAATAATCCGTTTTTAATAAAATAATACAAAACAATCCCTCAAAATATAATACGATGGAATTTCAAAAGAATCTACTTGAATATATAAGCCAGTCCCTGATGACCACAGATGAAACCATTTCAATCGCAGAAAGTGTTACTTCAGGATGTTTACAGCTGGCCTTTTCTCAGATGCCTAATGCTTCAATGTTCTATAAAGGCGGAATGACGTGCTATACCTTACCTGAAAAAGTAAGGCTCCTGAAAGTCAACAGACAGGAAGCTGAAGAATGCGACTGTGTTTCAGAAAATATTGCAGAAACAATGGCGTTGAATGTAGCAAAACTCTTCGAGTCCGATTGGTCTATAGCCACAACAGGGTACTGTACACCAATCCGGAATTCCGGATATAAAATCTTTGCGTATTTCTCATTCTCTTATAAAGGTGAGATTGTCCTGACCAAAAAACTTGAACTGCACCCCAAAACCCAGGCCCTGAATGCCCAGCTATATTATACAGAGTTCATTTTGGGGTGCTTTAAAAGTGAGCTGAACAGGCTTTTAATCTTAAAATAAAAAACCATGGAACGCAAAAATCAATATGCCCTCATCACAGGGGCCACCAGCGGAATAGGTTATGAACTCGCCAGGCAGTTTGCCAAAAACGGCTATGACCTTGTTATCGTTGCCAGAGATCATGAAGAGCTGAATAGAAAAGCAGAAGAATTCAAAGGGTACGGAGTGAATGTGATCAGTATTTCAAAGAACCTCTTTCTGCAGGAAGAAGTCTACTCCCTTTATTCTGAATTGAAAATGAATGGAATAAGTCCTGAGATATTAGTAAATGATGCCGGACAGGGCGTCTTTGGAAAATTCCAGGAAACAGACATCCACAGAGAGGTAGATATCGTTCAGTTAAATATCATCGCAGTCATCATACTGACCAAATTGTTTTTAAAGGACCGTTTACCTAAGGGATCCGGTAAAATTTTAAATCTGGCTTCCGTAGCCAGTAAAGTTCCGGGTCCCTGGCATTCGGTATACCATGGTACCAAAGCATTTGTATTATCGTGGTCCGAAGCCATCAGGGAAGAATTAAAAGACTCGGGAATTACCGTAACGGCTCTTTTGCCGGGACCTACAGATACCGATTTCTTCAATAAGGCAGATATGAACCGGAGTAAGATTCTTGAAGACAGAGATACGCTGGCATCTCCGGAAGAAGTGGCTGTTGACGGCTATAATGCACTGATGAACGATGATGACAAAATAGTATCAGGTTTGAAAAACAAGCTTTCCGTAGCAATGGCCAATCTGTCAAGCGATAGTATGGCCGCCCACCGGATGGCTGAAATGCAGAAACCGGTTACAGAAAAATAAAAGATTGGAATATGGGAAAATTAGAAGATAAATCTGTTCTCATCACAGGTGCTGACAGCGGAATAGGCAAAGCCGTAGCCCTTCTTTTTGCTTTGGAAGGAGCCGATATTGCTATTATTTATCATTCAAGTGATCAGGATGCTGAAAAAACAAAATCAGAGATTGAACAGCTTGGGAGAAAATGTATCATTCTTCAGGGGGATATTGATGATTATGAATTCTGTGAGGAAGCTGCCCGGAAAACCATTGCAGCCTTTGGAAAAATTGACGTCCTGATCAACAATGCCGGCGTACAGTTTCCCGCAGAAAGTATTGAAGAACTTGAAGAAAAGAATATCCGGAAAACCTTTGATTCCAATATTGTGGGAATGATCCTTCTTACCAAAGTGGTTTTCCCTTATCTCAAAGAGGGGAGCAGTGTGATCAATACCACTTCTGTTTCTGCCTATCAGGGCCATCCTGAGCTGCTGGACTATTCTGCAACGAAAGGAGCTATTGTTTCTTTCACCAGATCTCTTGCTTTACAGGCCAAACCTAAAGGAATCCGGATCAATGCGGTAGCTCCCGGACCTGTAGCAACACCTCTTACCGAAGAAACATTTGATGAAGAAGAGGAAGATCCGCACAAACCTCCTTTTGAAAGAAATGCGACGCCTGAAGAAATAGCTTTCAGCTTCCTTTTTCTGGCCGGTTCAGAGGCTTCCCAGATTACAGGACAGGTCCTCCATCCTAATGGCGGACTGATCGTTAACGGATAAATCATTAACCCACTAAAAAAAATAATATGAAAGCGACAGCACTTATTTTAGGAGTTCTCAGCGTTTTTGCTTTTTCTTCATGCAGATGTAACCTTGATGAAGATGAATCTAAAAAAAGAGACCAGAAGAGCAATGCAGCCACTACAGGTAAAACAGGTCTGCCTGAAAGCGATACCCTGAATATCAGATAAGTTTAACCTCAAAATATACTGATAATGTACAGAGACGGTGCAAGAAAAAGTATATGGCAGGATGAGATCAGGAAGTTTTCAGCAGAAAATGATCTCAGCCAGGTATTTGACGTTGCCATAATAGGAGGTGGAATTACCGGTGTTTCCACTGCTTTGAAACTACAGGAATCCGGAAAAAGCTGTATCATTCTCGAGGCTGCCAATATCGGATTTGGTACAACCGGCGGAACAACCGCCCATCTGAACGATTTCTTTGATACTACTTTTACCCAGGCCATTCAGGATTTTGGATTAGATCATGCCAAACTGTATGCAGGGTCCGGTAAGGAAGCTATTGAAATGATTGAAAACAATATTCAGCAGTATGAAATAAACTGTGATTTTACGAGGAAGTCAGCTTACCTTTTCGCCCTGGATGAAAAACAGGAAGAGCAATTGAAAAACATTGTGGAGGGCGCTGCCAAAGTAGGCCACGAAATGACCTACGTTAATGAAATTCCCTTTCCCATACCTTTCAGGGAAGCCGTTCTCATTCCCGGGCAAGGTCATTTTCATCCTGTAAAATATATCAAGGGACTGTGTGAAGCTTTCATACGGCTTGGAGGCTTTATTCAGGAAGGTTGCTTGTGTGAAGAGCATGATGAACAGGAAGATTTTGTTGTAGTAAAAATATCAAAAGGAGAAATAAAGGCTCAAAACGTTGTGTATGCAACTCATATCCCACCGGGGATCAATCTGCTTCATTTTACCAATGCACCTTACCGCAGTTATGCGATGGCTTTTACCCTCAAAGATGATCAATATCCATGGGAATTGGGCTATGATCTTTGTGAGCCTTATCATTATTACCGGATCCAGGAATATGAAGGTGAAAATCTGCTGATTGCAGGAGGTGAGGATCATAAAACAGGTCATGCCGATGATACCGGAGAATGCTTTTCCAGACTTGAAAATTATGTCCGGGAATATTTCAATGTTGAAACGGTTTACTACAGCTGGTCCAGTCAGTATTATGAACCTGTTGACGGTCTTCCTTATATCGGGAAACTACCGGGGACTAAAAAAAGAATTTTTGTAGCTACAGGCTTCAGAGGAAACGGGATGATATTCGGGACACTTTCTTCGCAAATCCTGCATGACCTGATTGTATCAGGAAAAAGTAAATATGAAGAGCTCTTCAATCCTTTAAGAATAAAACCAATTGCCGGATTTTCAGATTTTGTGAAAGAAAATACAGCCGTTGCAATGGATTTTATAAAAGATAAAATTTTTGCAGATAAGATTGATTCTTTTTCAGAAATTAAGGAGGGAGAAGCAAAAGTCATCCGCTATGAATCGGAGTCTTATGCCCTTTACAAGGAATCTGACGGAACTTTGCATCTTTTAAAAAGTACCTGTCCCCATGCAGGCTGCGAAGTTCACTGGAACAGTGCAGAACTGAGCTGGGACTGCCCATGCCACGGTTCCAGATTCAATGTTAATGGAAAAGTGCTTACCGGGCCAACCACCAAGCGGTTACAAAAAGTCTTTCCTTATCAGAAACAGTAAAAATGGTAAACTTAAAAATTTAACTTAGAGATATGTCCAGTTCAAGTTTTTTTTACCGGAATAGTTTAAGTCTGGTATTGATCACCCTTATGCTATTTTCTCTTGCAGGCCAGTTTTTTACAGGATGGGCAACAGAAAATAAAGAACTGCTGGAAAACGGTCAGCCCGCTTTAAAAATTAATGAATACCTTCATAGCGGACATTTTATACAGGCAACTTTCGAAAACTGGGAAAGCGAATTTCTCCAGATGATGCTGTATGTTCTGTTAACCATATCATTAAGGCAGAAAGGCTCCAGTGAATCAAAGTCCATGGAGGGAAAAGAAGACGTAGACAGGGAACCTGTTGCACATCCCAATGCTCCGTTGCCTGTAAAAAAAGGAGGAATATGGCTGAAGATTTATAAACATTCCTTATCACTGGCTTTTGCCGTCCTTTTTCTGATCAGTTTTATATTCCATTTTTATGGAAGTTTAAAAGATTTCAATGCTGATCAGATCATGAAAAAAGAACCGCCGGTAACTGCCTTACAATATATTTCCGAATCGAGGTTCTGGTTTGAATCTTTTCAGAACTGGCAAAGTGAATTTTTAGCAGTAGCTTCGCTTGTTATTTTATCCATTTGGTTCCGTGAAAAAGGCTCTCCGGAATCAAAACCTGTTGATATGGCTCATGATGAAACCCCTTGATTTTTATTTAATTTCGGTTTTGTTTTCATCACGGCAAAATAGGATGAGGTAAAGGCCGACAGACTTTGATAACCTACCTGGTACGCTATTTCGCTTAGGGTATATTTTTTAGTATCAATCAGTTCAATGCTCTTTAAAATTCTTGTCAGCTGAAGATATTTCTGTAAAGTAATACCGGTTTCATTTTTAAAAATCCTCTGCAGGCTCCTTACAGACATCTGGGCTTTACCGGCTAAAGAATCAATATCAAGATTGTATTTAAAATGGGAACTGATCTCATTGCATACCGGAATCAGTCTGGCATCAGCAGGAACGGGAATCTCCAGTTTATTGCTTTCCTTACAGAAGTTGGGAAGACTTTTTAAAATCGCTTTGAAAAAAATATCCTGCTCTTCATTTTCCGTCAAAGATTGGTTCCATTTCGAAGCATAAAGCAGCATTTCTTTAAGGACAGGAGGAACGGCAAATACATGAACATTCTGATAAAACTCTTCTTCAAAAACTGTCTTAAACAGAAATACCATCAGGTTTACAGTGCGGGCCTCTGAAGTTATTTTATGGGCTTTTTCCGAAGGCACCCAGATCACATGATGCTGTGGGACAATATAGATCTTCTGGTCAATATGAAAATACTGATATCCTTCTTCCACATAGGTAAGCTGTGCCCGGTAATGAACATGTTCGTAATCATCATGCTTCCAGTTGTTTTCGCACCAGACATACGCCTCTTTTTCAATGGTATCTACAAACTGGCTTTCTGTTTTTTCAATCAGTCCACATTTCATGCTGTCGTTTTAAATGTATATTTTGGCAAATTTAATAAAAACGCCAATAGTAATTTTGTACAGTCAATATTCTTAATGCAGATAAAACAGAAATCCTGGATTAAAAAAGAAGTTAACAACATCAATATATCTTATTCGGAATGAGAAAACTATGTAATTTTTTTATTTTAATTTTATTATTAAACACCACGAGCATCATGGCACAAAATAAAGCAAAAATATTGGTTCTGATCCATTCGGATAATGGCGGTACCTACGAACTGGCCAAAGAAATAGCCAAAGGAATAGAAAGCGAAAATAAGGCTGAGTCTTGCATCAAACTCGTCAAAGCATCACAACACCCAAACCTGAAAGGCATTCCCATAGCAACTGTGGAAGAACTTACAGCCTATGACGGTATTGCTTTCGGTTCGCCTGTTTATTTCGGAAATATCAGTACGGGAATGAGTGAATTCTTATCTAAAACCGTTCAGTTATGGACCAATCATGCACTGGAAGGAGTTCCGGCCACTGTTTTTATGTCTGCAGGAAGCGGAGCAGGAAAAGAACTGGCCCTTCAGGCATTCTGGAACAGTCTTGCCGTACACGGGATGATATTGGTATCCAACGGAATCCGTGGAACTGAAGAACTCAATAAAGCCATCCCACAGGGAAATACCGTTTTGGGAGTAACCAGTATGACTTCTTTAAAAGACGTTGAAAGACCTACAAAAGGAGAAAGGAATATTGCTGAACTTCAAGGGAAAAACTTTGCAAAAGTAGCTTTGGCCCTAAAAGATACCCGCCCTAAAAAAGAAACTGTAATGGTTGATAACCAACAGAACTTCAATGAGGCCCTGAAACAGAAGAATATTATACTTCCACAGGTTCCTAAACCTGCCGGAAATTACCAGCCATTTGTGCGTTCAGGAAATCTTGTGTTCATCAACCAGGTAGCTTTGAAAGACGGAAAAATTTTCAATCCGGGAAAACTCGGGGTCGAAGTTAATGAACAGCAGGTAAAAGATGCGACCCAAGTAACGATGCTTAACGTATTGTCTGTACTCAAAGAAGCTGTAGGAGGGGACCTGGGCAGGGTAAAACAGTGTGTACAGCTTACAGGAATCTTCAATACAAAAGATGATTATACCAAACATGCAGATCTTATGAATATCGCTTCGGACCTTACGGTTGAAGTTTTTGGAGAAAAAGGAAAACATGCAAGAGCCACATTGGGAGCATCGTCTATTCCCGTGAATTCTTCAGTTGAAATTCAGGCGATTTTTGAAGTGGAGTAGATTCTCAAGGATACAAAGCTTTATCTATGTGATATAATTTTACAGATGCACGAATAAAGAAGTTCGTGCATCTTTAGTAATTAAATCCTCTCACAGATCAATAAATTCTATTTCCGCAAACATCTGCGTTATCTGCAAAATCAGCGGGCGATAAATGTAAGGCACAAACCTTCAGGAAGACTTTTTTGCGACCAGTTCCTGAATACTTTTTATTCGTAAATCAGTGGCATTTATAATTTTCTCGCAAACCACGCAGATCATTTGTAAACATTCAATGTAAGGAAAAGAATAAGTCGTAAATTTTCAGATTATTGTAATCTTCAATATTAAAGCGATTCCGATAATTTTGTTATCACTTCAGAAATAACAGGAATACTCTGTTCAAGCTGTTCTTCAGAAAGCGCTCCATAACTTAGCCTGAAACCATTGATACGATCCCGGCTGTACTGTTTCGGATGAATGATTTTAATATTTCTCTCCAATAGTAAAGCCGTGACCCCATCCCAATCCAAGTCCTTTTTGGGTACAATCCAAAAAGCAAGTCCTCCTTCCGGTAAGATAAAATCTGCAATATCGCTCATATGCTTTTTTAAAAGAGAAAACACAAAATCTCTTTTGTTCTTATAATGCACGGTTGCTTTTTTAATGTGCTTCTTTACAGCGCCTTCCCTGATCAGCTGAAGCACGGCCTGTTCCATAATCACATCACCATGTACGTCAATAATCTTTCTCAGGCTTCCGATCTTTTCCAGTAAATCCTGGTTTTTGGTTGCCAGATAGCCGATTCTTAAAGCAGGCGCTACAACTTTACTCAACGTTCCTATATAAACATAATTTTTAAGCTCCGTAAAACTTGACAAAGGAAGGATAGGGCGGTATCCGAAATGAAATTCATTATCATAATCATCTTCAATGATGGTGATATCATGGCGGTTGGAAAGCTCAATCAACTTTAATCTCCGGGCCAGGCTTAAGGTAACGGTAGTAGGATATTGTCTGTGAGGGGTAATGTATATTGCTTTTATACTTTTATATTCCGCCAGAAGCTTTTCTACAGAATCAATGCAGATTCCTTCTTCATCAACGTCTACCGGCAGCAGCTTGGCCCCTGCATATTCAAAAGCCTGCCAGGCGGGCTGGTATCCCGGATTTTCTACAATAATATGATCTCCTGATGTAAGTAAAGTTTGTGCGGTAAGAAACATCCCCATCTGGCTTCCTCTGGTAATCGAAAGTTCATTTTCATGGATCTGCATTCCCCGTTGATGATTGAGCATCTGGGAAATCATTTTACGGAATTCCGTTTCGCCATGTTCGTTGCCATAGCCCATCATCTGCCATTTGGCTTTGATGCTGAAAATCTGCCGGTATGCTCTGGCCAGTTCCGTAACAGGCGCTATTTTACTGTCAGGATGGCCGTCATCAAAATTGATCATGATACCATTGGAACTAACCGACGGATCCGGAATATTCTGTATCCTTTCTGTTCTTTTTTCATGCAGGGAAGGTAATTGATCAGAGACAAAAATACCTTTTCTTTCTTTTGAAATGACCCATTCTTCATTGATCAGAACCTGATAAGCTTCTACAACGGTATTCCTGTTGATTTTTAATGTGGATGCCAGGTTGCGGCTTCCGGGTAGGGCATCTCCGGCTTTCAGTCTGCCTGATCGTATATCAGCAATAAGGGTATCTGCAATCTGCAAATAAACGGCTTTATCAAGATTTTTATCAATCTCAAATTCTAATTTCCAAGGTCTGAGCATCTGGACTATCTATTTATGTAAAAACTGAATCATTTGAATAGTCCAAATATAAAATAATTTTGTCATGCAATAAAGCACAGAACAAATAAATTTTAAAAATCATGGACAAGAAACAATTCAGTTCAAAAGACTTTCACGAAACATTTGCAAGACCAAAGTATGTGAAGCCAAGCCATTTAATTCATAAAAACGTTGAAAATGCAGGTGAGCACAGCCAGTTCTCAACGGAAAGAAAACATCCTGTATTCTTTGTGGATCTTCCCAGTAAGAACGTCAGTATGACCATCGGCGGATTATTACCGGGCCAGCAGACCAACAGACACCGTCATACCTATGAAACCGTACTGTTTGTGATTGAAGGCAAAGGCTGGACGGAAGTAGAAGATGAAAGAGTGCACTGGGAAGCCGGAGACGCCGTTTATATTCCATCATGGGCATGGCACAAACATCAGAATTTAAGTGATACAGAGCCTGCCAAATATATTGCCTGCGAAAATGCTCCTCAGCTGCAGAATTTAGGAGTGGCTTTAAGAGAAGAAGAAGGCAGGGACCTTTAAGATTGTAAAATTTTTAAACAAAGACAAACATGAAAAATGTCCCGTTTAAAGGGGTTATTGCTTATCCCATCACTCCTTTTGATGAAAATGAAAAAATAGATATTTCTCTTTTCAAACACCTTGTAGAAAGGCTTATCACATCCGGAAACCACGGAATAGCACCATTGGGAAGTACCGGAGTAATGCCTTATCTCTCTGATGATGAAAAGGAAGCGGTTACAGAAGCTACCATACAACAGGTAAAAGGCAGGGTTCCTACCTTGGTAGGCGTTTCCAACCTTACTACGGAAAAGACAATACACCATGCCAGGTTTGCAGAAAAGGCAGGAGCAGATGCTGTAATGATCATTCCTATGAGCTACTGGAAGCTTACCGATGACGAGATTGTTGCCCATTATGACGCTGTAGCCCGTAAAATCTCCATTCCGATTATGGCTTACAATAACCCGGCAACCAGTGGAGTAGATATGTCTCCGGCGCTTTTAAAAAGATTACTGGAGATTCCTAATGTAACGATGATCAAGGAAAGCTCCGGGGATATCCAGAGAATGCATTATCTAAGGAGAGAACTGGGTGAGGAAGTAGCCTTTTTCAATGGCTCAAATCCTTTGGCATTAGGCGCTTTCTGTGCAGGAGCCAGAGGATGGTGTACTGCTGCTCCGAATCTTATTCCTGAGCTTAATATTGGGTTGTACAATGCCATTGAGGAAGGTGATCTTGAAAAGGCGAAGTCCCTTTTTTACCAGCAGTTTGACCTTCTGAAGTTCATTGTCAATAAAGGACTTCCGAGAGCAGTTAAAGCCGGGCTTAATATTCTTGGTGAAGAAGGAGGGAATTTAAGAAGCCCTTTACAGCCTCTTCACGAAAAAGAAGCGGAAGAATTAAAAAATATCATTAAAAAACTTACTCTTTAAATTTATGAAAAAGCCAATCTTTTATCATGCAGGCTGTCCTGTCTGCATCAGTGCAGAACACGATATCATCAGCCTTATAGGCACAGAAAATGTAGAAATTGTTCATTTGGGGAATGACAGAAATAAAATTCAGGAAGCAGAACAGGCGGGAGTAAAATCCGTACCGGCTTTGATTACGCCCAATGGAAATGTACTTCATATTAATTTCGGAGCATCTATGGAAGATGTGAAAAAATAATGGTATGATTAGTCTTGTGAAGGCGGCTCAGGAAATTGGGCCGTCTTTTTTTGGATTATATGCTGCATAGTTTTCAAATGGAATTTTATCTCTCGCAGAGTTTGCAGAGGCTTATGAATAAATTCTGCAATCGATTTATTGCGGGAAAATATATTGCCACTGATTCACAAATAAAAAAATGTGCAACAGTGGCAAATAGGTATATTTTACTATTTTCTGTTCTACAGGTAGCGCTTAAAAGTCTGTTCAATCTGCAGAATCAGCGAGGAAAATAAAAATATCAGAATATATCTGAAAATTATACGGTAGCATTTCCTTCTACACCATCAGAGTTATCTGTTTTGTTTCCTGTAATGGCGGCCGTAACAAATTTGAAAAGACTCACCAGCTTTCCGGCTTTTGTGTCCCAATAATAGGTTTCTTTAGGCTCAACACGGATAATGGTTACGTTGGGATCATCTTTCCCATCAAACCAGGCATTGGCCAGAGGAGACCATTTTTCTTCTATGGTAGCCTTATCTTTATAAACAGAGGCTTCTCCATATACTGAAAGATATTGTGAGTCACTGTTATTCATAAAAAACAACTGTACCCGGCGGTCTTCTTTTATTTCAAAATTCTTATTGCTGGTTCCGCTGCTGATAAACCACAGATTTCCGCTGTCATCGGTTTCCTGAAGGGTCATTGGCCGGGAATTGACAGGAACCGTATCCAGCTCCGTACAGAACATACATATTCTTGCGCTTTCCGACAGTTCTTTGATCTTTTTAATTGCTTCAAGGTGGGTTAAATTTTGTGTTGACATATTATTATATTTTAGTGATTGGTAATTGAACCTTCAAATACCTGACCAAAAGAGAATAAAATGTGGTACCTCCGGCTTGTTTTATTAAAAAAGTTATCACAAGATTTTATATTCTTGCATTGTATCGCTCGCTGATTGAGCAGAAAATAATTTTGTGTACATTTGAATATGCAGATTTCGCCACCCAAACATCTGGCACCTTTCATCAGGCACTATATCTTTTTAGAAAATCCTGAAAAGGCCGGTAAAAACCTGAGGCTGTTCACCGATGGCAGTACCGGGCTTATTCTGTCCGGTGGTATGGATCTGTATTCCAGTACTTCGGATGGCCGTATTCCTTCAGCTTTTTTTACGGAGCATTACATTCATATAAAGATTTTTGTTCGAAAGGTAGTTTCTCGTTGATTGCAGTTGTATTTCAGCCTTACTTTTTAAATATTCTTTTACAGGCTCCGGCGAAAGAAGTGAGAAATCAGGTGATTGCTGTTGAAGATGTATTCAGGAATAAGCTAGACCCTTTTCAGGAAAGTATTTTGAATAGTGTAAACCCTTTAACAATCATTGATCAGCTCAATATTTTCTTTACTGAATTTTTAAAAAAGGAAACAGGTTCAGAGTATCATTTCATCACAGCTGTACAGCAGTATATTCTTCAGAACAGGGGAAGCGTTTCTTCAAAAGAGCTGGAAAGATTCACCGGATATACTGAACGGCACCTGGAGCGGAAATTTGAAAATTACATGGGTATATCTCCTAAAAAATACAGCAATATTATCCGTCTCCACTATTTTCTAAGTCTTATGAATAAAGGTAAAGATAAAGGAAACATGACGGAACTTTCTTATCATGCAGGCTATGCAGACCAGTCTCACCTGATCCGGGAATTTAAAAATAATATAGGACTTACCCCCGGTCAGTACCTAAAAACAGAAAATAAAATGGCCGTTAATTTCATTGAGCTGTAATCAGCATGTCGGATTTATACAATTTTTCAGCTATGCTTTCGTATAGTTTTGCTGAAAAAAACAATGAATATTACCATTTCCACAGCACAATTTGAAAATAAAAGCGGAGATAAGGATTATAATCTTTCCGTTATAGAAAAATTATCAGGACAGGCTGCTTCCCAGGGTTCGGATGTGATTGTTTTTCACGAATGTTCCATTACCGGATATACTTTTGCCAGAAAACTGTCTGAGGAACAGCTTCTTGATATTGCTGAAATTATTCCGCAAGGGAAAAGTATCAGAAAATTACAGGAAATTGCCGGACGGCACAATATCACCATACTGGCCGGACTTTTTGAAAAGGATGAGGACAATAAACTCTTCAAGGCTTACGTATGTGTTGATAAAACCGGACTGAAAGCTAAATACAGGAAGCTTCATCCATTCATCAACCCACATCTTACGCCGGGGAATCAATATTGTGTATTTGATATTTCAGGCTGGAAGTGCGGGATTCTGATCTGTTATGACAACAATATCATCGAAAATGTAAGGGCAACAAAGCTTCTGGGAGCAGATATTATCTTTATGCCTCATGTTACCATGTGTACACCTTCCACAAGACCTGGTGCAGGTTTTGTAGACCCTGCGCTCTGGAACAACAGAAAGAAAGATCCTACTTCCTTACGTCTGGAATTTAACGGTATGAAGGGCCGGGACTGGCTGATGAAGTGGCTTCCGGCGAGAGCTTACGATAATGGAGCTTATATTGTATTTTCAAATCCTATAGGGATGGATGATGATCAGCTGAAAAACGGCTCTTCTATGATTATAGATCCTTTCGGAGATATCATTGCCGAATGCAGATCATTTGATGATAGTTTTGAAACGGCTCTGATTACCCCTGAAAAACTTGTTGAGGCAGGAGGGTACCGGTATATGCAGGCACGGAGACCTGATTTATACAGAGATATCATAGGACAGGAACATTCTTCTGAGCAGAAAGTGGTGTGGCTGGATAAAGACATTTAAAGTAAACTTCCTCCGGAATTGACCTGGAGGAAGTTGATAGTTTATTGTCTGAGTGTTTTCTGTAGATCGCTCCAGGCACCTCCGTTATAGACCTTTTTAAAGCCTTTTTCTTTCAGGATGCTTTCTGCCTTTACGCTTCGAAGTCCGTGTGAGCATACGGTAATGTACGTTTTTTGGGGATCTAATTCAACATAGCGTTCTCGGATTGTTCCTAATGATATATTGACAGAACCTTCGGTATGTCCGGTTTCATACTCTTTTTCTGTTCTTACATCAAGAATGACCGCTCCTTTTCTGACCAGTGCCGGCAATCCATCATCCAAAGTCTGAATCCGGTAAATCCTGTAAACGGCATAAAGAATAATCGCTGATGCACAGATGATGAGTATGATTTTCATAGTTTACTGAGAATTTTTCTGTCTATATAAAATGTTCCGAAAGGAATAAAGCAGGCAAGAATCACTTTCCAGGTTATTTCTTTGAATTTCCAGTTCTGCTCTACGCCGACGCTCAGGGTATTGAACAGGAAAAGCAGGAATAAGGTCCCATGCACAGGGCCAATTAATCTTACGAATAAAGGATTTCCCATCCAGTACTTCATCGGAACGGCAATGCATACTAAACTCAATAATGAAATGCCTTCCAGAATTGCCAGGATTCTCAGCCTGCCGGTTTTTGTTTTAAATAAATCTATCATAATTATCTGAAATAAGGTCTGTTGGCAAAAGGAGAAAAGGGCCAGGGAACGGCAATGAAAATAATGATCAGCGCAAGGGAAAACCATATCCCCATTGTTTTGAATTTTTCCTGATCTGAAAGCTTTCTTTTAGCCAGTGCTGAACCTATAGTAATGATGATAATAGCAGTGATCATCAGAATTATATGAATCAATCCGAAAAACAAATGTTCAAAAGACTCTCTGGCTTCATTAAAATTCTTCCAGAAGTATTGAATCACCGGACTTTTGAGGTAGAAAATCATTCCTATGATGAGTTGGATATGGGCAATTGTTGCTGTCCAGTGCCTTACAGTATGATCGGTTCCCGTAAATTTCCGGTCCGAGAAATATCCTTTAAAAGCACGGAAAATGGCATAAATTAAACTTATCAAAACCAACCATCGGGTTTGCGAATGTAAAAATGTAAGGGTTTGATACATAGATTTCTTTTTAGAATACAGCAAAGGTATAATAAAAACATACTAGTTAGTATGTTTTTAGATAAAAAAATTATTGAAGTGCGTTGAGATAAGACTTAAGTCCTTTTAAATAAATAAGATATACTTCTTTCGAATTCTCAACTTTCCCCAGATTTCTGACTCCCCAATATCCGGAAATAACAAAAACGCTCACTTCCCTGGCATTGACATCTTTCTTAATAATTCCTGCTTCTTTGCCTTTTTCAATACTGTCTGTGAAGGCTTGTTCCCATTCCTTTGAAAGTTCGTGTAAAGCCTGTGTGAAAGCGGTATGCCATGGTGCCATCTGCTGCACAAAATTAGAAGTAGGACAGCCGTATTCAACTTTCAGAAAGTCATTTTCCATCAGGAGACTGTAGATGATCTCATAAATAGTCTCCAGCGGATTACTGTTGTTTTGAAGGGATTCAATAAAATTACGTCTGAAGTTAGGCTTCATCAGCTCGTTGATAATGGCCAGTCCCATTTCATCTTTGGTCTTGAAATGATAGTAAAAAGCCCCTTTTGTTACCTGAGTCGTTGCGATAATCTCATCAATGCTTGTAGTCTGAAAACCTTTTACATAGATCAGTTCGAACGCTTTCTGGAGAATGGTAAGACGGGTTGTTTCTGATTTTTTCATTAAAACTGCTGATTACTTTACAAAGGAACAAATTTTAATTTTAAAATAAAACTATCAGAATTATGATAGTTTAGTGTAATTTAAATAATTTTTATAATACAATTATTCGTCGGAAATTTGCTTTGTCAATATCAAAAATTTACGGACAATGAATTTTCAAAAAGAAATACAGATCAATACTGCTGCACAGACTGCTAAAAAAGGTCTTCCTGCAGCACTTTGGGCATTAACGATAAGTGCTTTCGGAATAGGAACTACAGAATTTGTAATCGTAGGGCTGTTACCTACAGTAGCTTCTGATCTCGGCATCAGTATTCCTTCGGCAGGTTTACTGGTCAGTCTTTATGCAATAGGAGTTGCTATCGGAGCACCGATATTAACGGCATTAACAGGAAAAATCCCACGTAAGACGCTATTGGTATCTATTATGTTGCTGTTTGTCATCGGAAACGGACTGGCGTCTGTAGCTCCCGGTTTCATAACTTTGGTTTTAGCGAGAATACTTACCGGATTTGCCCATGGGGTTTATTTTTCCATCGGTTCTACCATTGCGGCTTCTCTGGTTCCTCAGGAGAAAAGAGCTACTGCAATATCAATTATGTTTGCCGGGCTTACACTAGCCATTGTAACGGGGGTTCCGCTGGGTACGTTTATAGGACAGCATTTCGGATGGAGAGCAACTTTTATAGGAGTTTCTATTCTTGGGATTATCGGACTGATTTCAAGTGTATTATTGGTTCCCAACAACCTGAAAAATGGAAAGACCGCTTCTGTAAGAAGCCAATTTAAAGTACTGGGAAACAGACGCTTGATTTTTGCTTTTCTAATGACAGCAATGGGGTATGGGGGTACATTTGTAGTGTTTACCTATCTGTCACCCATATTACAGAAAATTACAGGTTTTCAGGAGTCAACTGTGACTTTCATTCTTCTAATCTATGGGATTGCCATTGCCATAGGAAATCTGATTGGAGGAAAGGTAGCCAATAAAAATCCTTTGAAAGCCCTTCTGTGGATGTTTGCAGCACAGGGATTGGTACTGCTTGCCTTTTATTTTACAGTAAGTAGTCCGGTTTTAAGTATCATTACTCTTTTCTTTTTAGGAGCCTTGTCATTTGCTTCTGTTCCCGGGCTTCAGCTATTGGTAGTACAGATCGCGGAAAAAGAACTTCCGGGAACTGAGGATGTCGCTTCCGGGATTAATATTGCTGCATTTAATATCGGTATTGCAATCGGGTCTTATGCAGGAGGAATGATTGTGACATCATCTTTAGGACTGGCAAGTACACCATGGATAGGTGCTTTGTTCCTATTGATTACGGTCCTGATTACGGTTTACAGCATCCGTTTAAGCAGGAAAAATATATAGTTTTCATTACCCATGTCAGGATTTGGAACCTTGACATGGGTAACTTTCATAGCACATCCGTCAGATTTCATAAATCTCCGAATCTGTAAAAACAAAAAACTTACTTTTCGCAGGCAGATTTTTGGTATCCAATCCGGTAAACTCACTGAAAGCGGGAAGAAGTAACTGATTATCACTGATGGCAAAGCACGGAAGCCTGATCCTTTTTACAGCAGAATGCAGAACAATTCCCGGATGAATATGTCCGGTAATCTGAAATCCGGATCTGGCCGTATCAAAATCATGAATAAATGTGACAGGATTCATTATAAGCCATTCAGCTTTATGATGGAAGCATAGTTTATTTTCCAGAGCCTTTGAGATCCGGTCATGATTTCCTTCAATAAGATAAAACTGAATTTCAGGATATTGATTTTTCCATATACAGAACTCATCCACATCGGAATTGTCACCTGCATGAAGCAGATCGCCTACCACAATAAATTTTTCAGGCCTGAAATATTCTATCAGTGCCGACAATCTTTGCAGATCGTTTTTCATAATCTGGTTGGCCAATGCAATCCCGTTTTTGCGGAAATGAGCGGTCTTTCCTATATGAAGGTCGGAGAGAATCAATGCTTTCTCTCTTTCCCAAAACAGGGCCCGCTGATTGGTAAGAATAAATGTTTCGTTTTGAATGGAGATTTTTTTTGCTGTTATCAACACTTTGGGGAATGGGAATTATTATTTGAATGATCAATACGGTTCAAAGTTAGATTTTTTATAATTATATTTTTACAGATCATTCGTTTTCTACTCTGCTTACATGAAAATTTTCATCAAAAAAATAGGTCAGAGGAACACCGGTTGCTATTTCTCTTTCTAAAATTTCTTCGGGAGAAAGGTGCTCCAGATACATGATCAGTGCACGGAGGCTGTTCCCGTGAGCAACAACCAATACATTTTTACCCTGTCTCAGCGGAGGTACAATCTGGGCTTCAAAATAGGGAATGACCCGGTTATAGGTATCTTTAAGACTTTCACCTCCCGGAGGCACTACATCGTATGACCTGCGCCAGGTGTGAACCTGTTCGTCTCCATATTTCAGCGCTGTTTCCGCTTTATTGAGCCCTTCAAGATTACCATAAGACCTTTCGTTCAGTGCTTTATCTGTTACTACCGGAATATGGGTATTTCCCGTTTCTTCAAGAATAAGATTGAGGGTATGCTGTGCCCGGATCAGTGCGGAAGTAAAAGCAATGTCTATTCTTTCTTTTTTTAAAGCGATCCCTGCCTTTCTGGCTTCTTCAATTCCAACTTCTGTAATATCGATATCCTGCCATCCTGTAAACCGGTTTTCCAGATTCCAGAGTGACTGCCCGTGACGGACCAAGAATAATTTTGCCATCGTGTGAATGTTATTTACTCTTCAAAGAAGATACTCTAAGGTACGGCGATTATTAAACTTTTCAAAGGAATTTAACAGTTAAAAACAGATTTTGGCAAAGATTAAAAGATATAGGAAAGTCGCTATTAACGCTCATCACTTACTGTATGCCCGATAATTTAAGCATTCTTTTAATTCTCGCATCAAGTCCTTCACTGGAAAGGGTTTGCCGGAGGCTGTCTACTTTGATAGGAAAGCTTAAAGGGGTGAAAGAACGTGAATGCTTCAATATAATATCAGATTTTTCAATTCTTTTAAAAGCTTCTACAAGCCGCTGTTCCTGCAGCTGCATATTGAAAACCTCGGTATAAGCCTGTCTGATCAGAAAATGATCAGGGTCATAATCTTCCAATACCTTGAAAATAAGCCCGGCTGAGCTTTGTAAAGATTTATTGGACCTTTGCTTGCCTGCGTAATTTTGAATGACCATTCCTGAAATCACTGCAATATCACGGAATTTCCTTCTTGCCATTTCTGCAGAATTGATACTGGCGATGACGTCATTCATAAGGTTATCACGGCTTAAGACCTGCTGCAGATTCTCTTCATTGAGCGGAATTTCTTTATCACTGAAAAGTTCAAATCCGTAATCATTCATCGCCATTGAAAAAGAAATAGGGGCCAGCTTTGAAATGCGGTAAGCAATTAAAGCAGCCATTACTTCGTGCACCAGTCTGCCCTCAAAAGGATACATGAACAGGTGATATCCTTCACGGTTTCTGATCATTTCTACCAGAAATTCATTCTCCTGCGGGATATGGGAATTCGTTTCCTGATTGATCAGCAGAGGATGCAGAAACTTCAGCTCTTTTTCGGAAGCCTTCGGGTTCAGGGCATGGGAGAGTTTTTCTCTTAAATAGTGGCCAAGGTCTGAGCTTAAAGGCAGTCTTCCTCCCAGATAGCTTGGTACGAGGGCTTTACCTTTTGCTGCCCTTACATACACCGTCATATCTTTGATCATCGCCACTTCAAGGGTACGTCCGGCAAGAATAAATTTTTCTTCTTTTTTCAGTTTTGAGATAAAATATTCTTCAATCATTCCTACATAGCCTCCGGAAATAAATTTTACCTTCAGCATGGCATCACTTACAATAACCCCCATATTCATCCGGTGAAGCATGGCAATCTTTCTGGAAGTAACCTTATACAGTCCGTCTTCCATGATCACAATTTTATGGAATTCTTCATAATTTTTTAAAACGCTGCCGCCAATGGTGAGAAATTCAAGAATACTTCTCCATTCTGCATCCATCATTCCCTGAAAAGCAAATACTTTTTTTATCCTTTCAAAGGTTTCTTCAGGATAAAAACCATTTCCAACGGCGAGTGTCATCAGAAACTGAACCAATACATCGAAACATAAGACCTGCGGTTCCCTGGGTTCAACGACCTTCTGTTTTACGGCTTCCTTTAATGCTGAAACCTCGATCAGCTCTAAGGAATGGGTAGGAACACAGTAAATCCTTGAGGTCTCAAAAGGGGAGTGCCCGCTTCGACCCGCCCTTTGCAGAAATCTTGCAACACCTTTTGCCGAGCCAATCTGGATGACCGTATCAACAGGTTTAAAATCAATGCCCAGATCTAAAGATGAAGTTGAAACCACTGCTTTTAGCTTTCCCGAGCTTAAATTTTCTTCGATCCAGATGCGCAAATGGGCGTCAATAGAACTGTGGTGAATGGCAATCTGTCCTGCAAAATCAGGATAAGCATCCAATAAAAGCTGATACCACATTTCACTCTGGCTTCTGGTGTTGGTAAAAACAATGGTTGATCTGGACTCAAGAATGATCGGAACGACTTTATCTGCCAGTTTGTGCCCCAGATGCCCTGCCCAGGGAAGAATTTCAATTTCATTGGGGAAGACCGGGATAATATCTATTTTCTTATGTTCCTTAGCTGCAATTTTCGTTTTTTTAATATCATACGGAATGAGTACCTCCATCGCCTCATCCAGATTTCCGATGGTGGCAGTGATGCCCCATATTTTCAGTTTGGGAACATATTTCCTGAGCTGCGAAATGCCTAACTCGACCATAACACCACGTTTGGATCCGAGCAGCTCATGCCATTCATCAACCACAACGCATTTCATGTCCCGGAAAAAACTTTCATGATTTTTCTGAGCAAGGAGCAGATGTACACTTTCAGGGGTTACCACAAGGATGTCAGGCATTTTTTTCACCTGCTGCTGCCTTACTTTAGGATCTGTATCACCGTTTCTTACGCCGACAGCCCAGTCGAGCCCGATCTCATCAATCGCTTCCTGCATGGCCTTGGCAATATCTTTAGACAAAGATCTGAGAGGCGTGATCCATAGCATTTTCAATCCTTTTTTATATTGTGCGGGATGATTGAGGAAATCAGAAACCAATGCAAGAAATACAGAAAATGTTTTCCCGAAACCTGTAGGAGCTACGACCATACCACTGTATCCGTTCCCGAATTTCCGCCAGGTATCCGTCTGAAATTTGAAAGGGGATATGCCTTTATCTGTCATCCATTGCTGAATGATTTTAAATCCGTCGGTATGTTCGAAAGCTGACAATGTTATTTTAATTTAGTTTTAACGTAAAAGGCGCTGAGGGTTTATATTGCTTTTATGTTTTTGTGTGGCAAAGTAATATTTACAGGAGTTAAACGAAATACCTTTGCGGGCAAAAAATTACCTTAAAATCTACTGTATTAATTTTTTTATTTCTTCCAGATGATCAATTTCATCTACGGTTTTGTCTTTCCGCCACCTTACAATTCTCGGAAACCGCAGTGCTACACCGCTTTTATGACGGTTACTGAAGCCTATTCCTTCAAAAGCGATTTCAAAAACGAGTTCCGCTTTTACCGTTCGTACAGGCCCGAATTTTTCAATGGCATTTTTGTTCACAAACCGGCTTACTTCCATGATTTCTTTATCCGTTAATCCCGAATAGGCTTTTGCAATGGTTACCAATGCATCTCCGTTTTTTACGGCAAAAGTATAGTCTGTATAATAGGCGCTCCTTCTGCCGCTGCCTTTCTGGGCATAGATCAGAACAGCATCAATGGTAAACGGATTGATTTTCCATTTCCACCAGTCGCCTTTTTTACGGCCGGCATGATAGGGTGAATTCTTCTGCTTCAGCATCAGTCCTTCGCTGTTGACGGATCTTGAGTTTTCCCGGGCAATTTTCAGCTCATCCCAATGTTCAAAATCTATACTTCCGGAAAGCTGGATATTCCCGGGAGATTCATTCAGTAATAATTCTTCCAGCATTGCTCTTCTTCCCGAAACGGGTTTGTCTCTAAGGTCGTTATTTTCAAGCTCCAGGAGGTCATAGGCAAATACCTTAATCGGAATTTCGGCAAGCATTTTCTTTGTTAAAGTTTTTCTGTTTAATCTTTTCTGTAATTCATTGAAGTTTAAAACCTTGCCCTCTATTACTGCAAGTATTTCTCCATCGATCACAAAGTTGCCTTTCATGGCCTGTACTGTTTCCGTGATCTCCGGAAATTGTTCTGTGATAAGTTCTTCTCCTCTGGACCATATGAAGACCTCATCATTTCTCCGGATAATCTGCCCCCGTATTCCATCCCATTTATATTCTGCCAGCCAATCATCAGTTTCCCCAAGCTCTTCAGGCTCTTTTTCCAAAGGATAGGCCAGGCAGAAAGGGTAGGGTTTTGAATTGTCAGGGTTGATATTTTCTGCTGAGATCAATTCTGTAAAAGAAACTTCACCAGGCTGCCATTTTCCCATCAGGCTGTGCATCAAAGTGCTGGACTCCTGCTCTGAAAATCGGGTCAATGCATTGATCAGGGTCTTATCTGAAACGCCAATACGGAAACTTCCGCCAATTAATTTATTGAAAATCAAACGTTCGGTGTAATCCAGGCCATTCCATGAATCCAGTACAAAAGCCTTTTTTTCGGCATCTGTTTTATCTTTCAAGCCAACAATATCATTCATCCACTGTGATAGAGTTCGGTCAATTTTATGCTGTGGAGGCGGAAGGATCAGAGAAAGTGTTTCCCCAAGATCCCCTACGGAAGAATAGCTCTCCTGAAACAGCCATAACGGAAGGCCTGTAATTTCCAGAGCCCACTCTTTCATATAGTTGGTGTTGACGTTTCTTTTGGGTCTTTTTCCTGTAAATAAGGCAATAAACCATACTTTATCATCATCAGGGGTCCGCTCGAGATAATCGATGATCGCATCAATTTTGGCATTGGTCTTATTGGTTGTTTCCAGGGCATTGATAAGGTCTGCAAAATGTCTCATAATTCCCGGTTTTCAGTGGTTTCTTTTTCATTATCTTCTTCGTCATCCCCAAACAGTGTTTCTACAACATCTGCCCGGATTCCTGTCTCATTCAGGTATTTTGAAAATACTTCTGTCTGCCCATGGGTAACATGTACGATTTCTGCTTCCGTAGCTTTTACAGTCTGCAGCAATCCTTTCCAGTCCGCATGATCACTCATGGCAAACCCTGCATCTGCGCTCCGCCATCTTCTGGCCCCACGTACCTGCATCCAGCCTGAGCATATTGCCGTTGCCGGATCAGGAATCTTTTTTATAATATTGCTGTCCAGTAATGCAGGAGGAACAATGACGATCTGATGTTCCATTTCTTTCGGGCGTTCCCTGAAATCTGCAATCGTATATTCAGGAAGATCAATTCCCACGGCTTCAAAAGCTTCATTCAGCTTTCCTATTGAATAATGTACATATATTTTGCCCAATCCTTCCATTGCTTTCATAATCCGCTGTGCTTTGCCTAAAGAATAGCCGATGAATACGGATGTTTTATTGTTTTCCTGGTTCTTCAGTACCCAGCTCTGAAGTTTTTTATTCAAATCATCAATTTCCAGCCAGTTATAAATGGGCAGTCCAAAGGTACTTTCTGTCACAAATTCATTACATTTTACAAGCTCAAAGGGAGTACTTAACCCATCATCCTGAATTTTGTAATCACCGGAAATTACGCTTACATACCCTTTATATTCCAGTCTTATCTGGGCAGAACCGATGATGTGTCCGGCCGGATGGAAAGAAAGCTGTACCCCGTTGATATTGATTTTTTCGCCATATTCTACACTCTGGCACTCGATATCTATACCAATTCTCTGGTACAGAATAGGTTTTGTAAAATGATGACAAAGATATTTCTTCATACCCCAGCGTGCATGATCGGCATGACCGTGGGTAATAACAGCCATATCAACAGGCCTCCAGGGATCAATATAAAATTTTCCCTGAGTACAATAAATTCCTTTTTTGGTAAATGTGATTAATTTCAATGATGTGATTGGTTTTATGGAATACGCTTCAAAAACTTAACCAATTTACGATAAAGGAATGATTTTATTTCTATAACCTTGAGCTAATCTCTTATAATGTGGTAGGGTTTGCTTTTATTTGATTCAACAGACAGTATCACTTTTTATCCATGTGGCTCTTAATAAAGTTTGGCTGAAGCCGTTGGAATGATTGTTCTGATTAAACGGTTCCAAATCTGTTCCTATTGAATGACAGTGCTATTTATATTAAAAAAATGGACTTTATGACAATATATATTTGGACTGCACACCAATACCCATGAGTTCTGAATCCTTGAAATTTGTATCATCATTTAAAAAAAATACAATGAGTAAAACAATTCTAATTACAGGTGCAGCAAGCGGATTCGGAAAAATTGCTGCTTTCGATCTTGCCGGAAAAGGACATAAGGTGATCGCCACCACACAGGTATATCCTCAGATGAGTGATTTAATACGTGAAGCTCAGGAACTGGGAGTGGAGCTTACAGTTGATAAGCTGGATGTGACCAACCCGGCAGATATTGCCTATATTTTAAAAAAATATGATATTGATATTCTGATCAGCAACGCAGGAATCATGGAGGGCGGACCTATTGCCGAGCAGCCGGTTGATATCATCCGTTCTATGTTTGAAGTGAATGTGTTTGGTGCACTGGAACTGGCCCAGGGATTTATCAGGAAATTCGTTGAAAAGAAAAGCGGGAAAATCGTTTTCACTTCATCTATGGGCGGTTTATGGACGGTGCCTTATGTTGCAGCTTACTGTGCTTCTAAACATGCTTTGGAATCTATTGCTGAAGGTCTGAAAACTGAGCTTGCTCCATTTAATATCAAAATTGCCACCTGCAATCCGGGAGTATTTGGAACAGGTTTTAATGACAGGGGAGTGGATTCTATCTTCCGCTGGTATAATCCTGAAGTGAATTTCACGCCTGAGTCTGCTTTTGACGGTGCAGCGGAATCTCTGGCCCATCAGCTGGATCCGAAATCTATGGCAGAAGTGATCGTGAATGTAGCGCTGGATGATAACAGCAACTTCAGAAATGTACACCCTAAAGAAACGGAAGACTTTGTAAAACAGCTGCAAACTGAAGCGTGGACAATAAAAAGCTAACCGCATGGAAATGAATTATAACCTGGCGGAAAAAGCATTACAGGCCGCCAAAGAAAAGGCACTTTCCCTGAAAATTCCTGTAAGCATTGCTGTTGTAGATACGGGAGGATATCTGCAGGCTTTTGCCCGACTGGACAGTGTTTATGGAGTGATTGATTTTGCCGTCAAAAAGGCAAAAACAGCAGTGATGTTCGGAGTAAACAGTGATATTATGGGCAGTATTATTTCAGGAGCGGGTATCCATGGGTACGGAATGCTGAATTCCAATGACGGGCTTTTAACGATTGCAGGCGGAGTTGTGATTAAAGATGCTGAGGGAAGAATCATTGGAGCGATTGGGTCATCCGGTGGAACGCCTGAGCAGGATAAGGAAATTGCTGAAGCCGGATCTGCTGTTATAGCTTAAATTTCAGATATTTGCATTATGGAAAATACTTCTGAAATCATCTTCAACCAATTGGTTTATTCCTGTGCCTTTGAATCTTACAGAGGCCATGAGGAATTTATTCCGGATCATTTTCTGGGATTTCAGCTGTCTGGGGAAACCCATGCTTTTCATGAACAGGGTACAACGATCATCAGGGAGAATACTGTGGTTCTGGTTAGGAAAAATCAATTGATCAGAACAGTAAAGCATCCTTCGGCCCATCAGAAGTATGAGTTTATTGCGATTACTCTTGATGATGAAACGCTCAGGCAGTACGCTGCTGAAAACAGGGTAAAAACAGACGCTCCTTTCCCGGAAAATCAACGGCTGTTTTTTGAACCGGATGATTTTTTCAGGAGTTATTTTGCCTCATTATTGCCTTATATCAATAAGACAGAAACGGTACCTCCAAGACTGGCTGCCTTAAAAATAAAGGAAGCGATAGAGCTGCTTTTACTGAGTAATCCCGATCTTAAAAATCTTATTTTTGATTTTTCTGAACCTCATAAGATTGATATTGAAGAGTTTATGAATAAGAATTTTATGTTCAATGTCTCTGTGAATGCTTTTGCCCAGCTTACGGGACGCAGCCTTTCAGGCTTCAAAAGGGATTTTGAAAAGGTTTTCCATAGGAGTCCCAGACAGTGGCTGAAAGAAAGACGGTTAAAAGAAGCCTATTATTTAATTAAAAATAAGGATAAAAAACCTTCGGATATTTACCTTGATCTGGGATTTGAGAATCTGTCCCATTTTTATTCTTCTTTCAAAAAGAAATTCGGGGTGACAACTACCGAAGTTTAACCGAACAGAAAAAACACAATGATAAAAAGGGTTGGAAAACGTAAAGATTAATCAAGCCTTTACGTTCTCTAACCTTTTTATTTTTCAAAATCATAGAGATTGATTCCGGTTTCTTCATTTTTCAGTTTTACAACTCTGGTGTTCAGCGGATAAAAAATAAATTCTGCTGCTCCCCGGATCTTCGCTTCCAGAAGATGACCTGCCAAAGCGGTATAATCTTCTCTTCCTAATGTAATATGCAGATGAAGGGTAAGCTTTCCTTCAATTTCAGAAACATTTCCGGAGATATTGGTTACTTCCATCTGTTCTTTGAAGGTTTTATCAACATAATTTTTTGTTGCAGGATTAAAAAAACGGAGTGTAGCCTCGCTTACAGCTCCTATTCCTGTCACTTCTCCGGCCCGGATATTCTGATTCCTGACGAAATCCGTTAAAGTTTCTACGATATTCGCATGATTGTCAATACTTACAATATAAGAATGATCAATCTTTCTTGCTGACCATTGATTACCTTTACTATTTTGTATTTCCATAACAACAGTTTTTTTTGAATACATCTATTTTTAAGTGCAAAACCCGGAATGTTCAGGCTCTGCTCTATGTTAATCTCAGAGGTATATACAATACAATAATTGTGCTTTATCAGCAAAATGTACGGTCTGATTCTTGAAATTTCATTTGTAAAAGCATTAAAAACCGGTAAAAAATGCTGAAATTTGCAGCAAATAAAAAGCAATGAAGATCGTAGACCTTGAGCAATGGAACAGAAAGGAGCATTTTGAATTTTTCTCTAAGATGGCAAGTCCTTATTTTGGTTTTACAACGGAAGTAGACTGTACCAAAGCGTATGATACTGCTAAAGAAAAAGGATATTCTTTCTTTGCCTATTACTATCATAAATCTATGGTTGCTGTCAATACGGTTGATGAGTTAAAACTCAGAATCATAGACGGGCAGGTTGTTCAGTTTGATATTGTACATGCAGGAAGCACCATTGGAAGACCAGATGGGACTTTTGGATTCTCGTTTACCCATTTTTCGGAAGATTTTGAAGTGTTCAATGCGGCGCTTCAGAAAGAAATAAAAGGTGTACATGAATCTACAGGGCTTAGACTCAGCAATGAAAGATTAGGAAAAGATCATGTAAGACATACCACCATCCCGTGGAATTCTTTCAGTGCGATTGTACATCCCACTGATTTTAATACAACGGAATCAGTACCAAAAATTGCTTTTGGCAGGTTCAATATCCGTGACGGTAAAAAGTTTCTTCCCGTTTCTGTTGAAGCTCATCATGGCCTCGCAGACGGAATTCACATTGCGAAGTATCTGGAGGAGTTCCAGAGGCAGCTGGATCTCTAGAATAGATATAAGAGTTTAAAGAATTATTTCTGCGGGCTTTTAATAATAAATTTTCCTCTTCTCAATCTTCACAATTTTCTCTTTCTCCATCTGCTTGATGGTGCGGATTACCGTTTCTACACACAGACCTGTAAGGGAAGCAAGCTGTTGGCGGGTAAGGGGGACCTGGAAAGAATAGGGAGCCTTATCTTCATGATAGCTTTTCAGATAATCCATCAGCAGTTTCAGCTTTGAAACGGGGTTCTGAAAGGACAGGTTATAAAACATGATATATTTATAATACATCCTTTCTGCAAGACACTGGTAAATATTCAGGGAGATTTCCGGATTATCTCTGATCAGATTTAAAAAATTCTGCCTTGGCATTCTGAAGATCACAGATTCCTCCATTGCCACCGCATTCATAGGGTAAGGCCGGTCTACGAAAAGAAGAGATTCGCCGAAACTGTGCCCGTCTGAGAATATATTCTGAATAAATTCTTTACCGTCTTCAGTATAATTATTGAGCTTGATTTTCCCGGTTTTGATCTGGTAATAGTATAAAGGAAACTCTTCTTCACGAAAAATGATATCTCCTGCTTTATAATTTTTCGTTTCAGCTCCAAATGAAATTAATAACTGTTCAATGATCATATTTGTGATTTATTTTAGTAAATTTTCAAAAATCTCTTTAAACACGAATTTTTTTCAATAGTTGAATAATTATAATTAAGATCAATAAAATAACGAAAATTTTATCTTTTTTTTCCATAATGTGGTATCTTTTATGTACCACATTTTTTAATATTTTCAGAAAATAGCGGAACTACAAAATCTCGAAGTATTGATTAAGATCATAAAAACTAATCGCGGGAACCCCTTAGATTTACCTTCCATTTAAAAACAGAGATAAACCAATTGGAAAGTGGTTGATAAAAGCAGTTATCATATTTTACTGAAAAACATAACGTGGTACCTATGTGGTATACGGTTTTCAGAAAATTTTAATCATTTTTTCTTTCTTTGCTCTGTGTAAAAACGGGATAATATTCACCTATGAATATTTTAACATAATCATTCAATAAATACAGTGTATATATTGTGTATTATTGATAAATATTGAAGAAAGTTAATAAAATTTTGAATACATAGAAATTATTTTATTATCTGTTACATTATCAAACGTTTGATAAGAGAAAAAGAATTTGTACTGATGCACAAAGACGTTGCATCTGAAATGAGTAGATGAGAAAGTATTATGAAAAATAAAAAACCTGAACCCAACTTAGAGGATTTGAATCAGAAGATTCTTGTACAAGACGAAATCATAGCACTTGCCAAAGCAAATTCTCCTCGTTTGCTGAATAAATTCAGATTGGTGTATCCTGATTTTTTCGACAAGTTGTCTGCGATACAGCCTGGGCTTAAAAATTCTGAACTGATCTTTTGCATTTACCTTAAGCTCAATATGACCACCAAGGAAATAGCAACCTGTATCTTTGTTACGCCAAAAGCGATACAGAACCGGAAAAACCGGATCAGAAAAAAGCTCAACATCCCCTCTGAATTTGATATCTATAAATGGTTTAATGAAATTTAAACCATTTTTTCTTAGATTTAAAATTCCAGTACCGCTTTATCCAGATCATGATAAAGGAGAATTTTCCAATGGTTTTCCCTTGCCTCTTTTTCCCACCGAAGCCTCAGTTCCATAGCTTTTCTGCCATCGTAATCACTTTTATAGGCTAAATGATACTTCAGGTAGGAAGCCTGTGGAAGATCGTCTGCACCATAGAAAACGGTTTCTTCATTCTCATTGATCCAGAAAACCTGCATAAAAGGAGTATGACCGCCCGCTACTTCGTAAGAAATCTCATGGGTGATCTTGCCTTTATCGTCATTCATCCAGATGATATGGGGAAGCTGAACCAGCTTTTCCAGAATATCAAAATCAAAAGAAGGGTTACCTCTGTTTTCCATGGCAAAATCAAGCTCACGCTTCTGAATATAAATTTCTGCATTTGGGAATGTTGCCTGAAAACCATTGTCAGTAAGGGTTACAGCACCTTCTATATGATCTTTGTGTAAGTGGGAGAAGAGCAGTTTAGTAATCTGCCCGGGGTGAATATTATGTTCTTCAAGCAATGTGAAAATCACGGGAATCCCTGCTTCATTTTTCCATCCGATCCCGGCATCCAGAAGGATATGATCGTTTTCAGTAATAATAAGAAATGGCTGTACAGACATTTTAATGCCCTGCACCGTATCCAAGTTTTCTGCTGTTAAAAGCGTAAAATCTTTGGTTTTGCTTGCGGAGAAATTGCCTTCTTTGAGTGGAATGATTTTCATGCTGCAAATTTCTTCATTATTTTCAAAATCCCAAAAGCTTTTCATCAATCTGAATGATCAACAAAAACAATGTTACGGTAAGTTCTACCAGTTGCGCAATCCGTTTTCCAGAGCTTTTCTGTACTGATGATCATCAAAGGAATAAAGGTCCGGAGCTTTGTGGGCACCACCACGCCTTTGCTCTTGCAGTTTCTTTAAGATTCCCAGGTTTTTGATTTTCCTGTAAAAATTACCACGGTTAAGGGGTTTTCCTAATATGGCTTCATAAAGCTTTTGTAATTCCGGAAGCGTAAATTTCTCAGGGAGCAGATTGTATCCTATAGGCTTGTGGGAAATCTTTTCTCTTAAGGTCTGTAAGGCTTTTTCTATAATCTCCCGGTGATCCATAGCGAGGTTGATCTCCGGCAGCTGTTTCAGGTAGATCCACTCACAGGTTTCACTCATTTCATCAGCAACCGGACTAAGTTCTGATGAATTGTATAAGGCATAGTAGCCTACAGAAATAAACCTTTGTTTCTGAAAAAGGCTGTCATCAAAATCTTCGAAATAATATTCGCTTCTGTTTTTCTTGCCAAAGACTCCAAACTCTTCCAGAAAAACATTGGTAACTCCTGCTCTGGATTCAAGGATCCGAAGTACCGCATCATCCAGATCTTCATCTTTTTTTACATAGCCGCCGGGGAGCATCCATTGTTTCCTGTAGTTCATCCTGGCCAGTAAAACTTTCAGTTCATTCTGATGAAAACCGAAAATAACAGGATCTGCTGAAATGTGCGGAAGATAAATTTCTTTTGCTTCCACAGACCGTCTGAGAATCTGCTCTTTAGAATCTTTTTCATTCATAATATTAAGTGTGTATCACAAATGTAAAGAAAACCGTTCAGAAACTTTTAAAAATAGCTTATTTAAAGGTAATCTTGAGAAAATTATCCACAAAACAACAGCTTAACGATTAGATTAAAGGATTCCGGGGTGGGAATTTTTTATTCCAATAAAATTAAATAAATATTGGGTTCACTTTCAAACACTCTTAAACCTGTTTATAAAAACAGCCTCAGTTGTTGGGTAAGCATAAAATTTCAGCTTTATTCTTTTGGCTTCAGGATAATTTGTTGTATTAAAATAACTACCTTTGAGTTCTTAAAAAGCAGCCTGTTTCTGATCGGCATTATAGATTAAAGATATCGTTTTGATCATCTGAAATAGCTTTTTATTCATTAAAATTTATTTGTAGCATGCAGGAGACTTCTTCCAACAGTATTTCCCGGGCAGTGATATGGCTGATGGCCATTATTTCCGGATTGGTGGTAGCCAACAATTATTATAACCAGCCTTTACTGGCTCTTATATCTGAAGAGCTTCAGGTTTCTGAAAGTGCAGCCAGCAGAATTTCTGTACTTACTCAGATTGGTTATGCATTGGGACTATTACTGATTGTACCGCTTGGGGACAAATTTTTCCGGAAAAAACTAATCCTGATGGATCTTTTTCTCGTTTTCGGGTCACTGCTTTGGATGACTTTTGCTACACAACTATGGATGCTGTATGCAGCCAGTCTGCTGATTGGTGCCACTTCCGTCATTCCGCAGCTGTTTGTTCCCATTGCTGCCGAGCTTTCTTCAGACAAAGAGAAATCAGCAAACATAGGACTTGTAATGTCCGGTCTCCTTTTAGGGATCCTGCTTTCCCGTTTTATAGGTGGAATTGTAGGGGAAGTCTGGGGATGGAGAGCGATGTTTGGTATTGCAGCCGGATTAATGGTTCTGGTATGGCTGGCAGTTTATAAAATGCTTCCTGAGCTGCATCCCAACTTTAAAGGAACATACAAAGAACTTATGCGTTCTGTAGCTCATCTTGCAAGGACCCAGCCTATACTTCAGCTGGCCTCATTCCGTGGAGCAATGGCTTTCGGATCAATGTGTGCATTGTTTACCACTTTAGTTTTCCATATGGAAAAACCACCTTTTAATGCCGGATCTTCTGTAGTAGGGAGTTTCGGACTGGCAGGGGCTGTAGGTGCTTTAGCTGCGGCAAAAGTTGGAAAGCTCCAGAAGTATATGGGTATCAACCGGATTATCCTGTATTCTCTGCTTATCATCATAGGCAGCTGGGGTTTCACTTATTTTGCAGGCGAAACCTATTGGGGACTGATTGTAGGGGTTGTTCTTGTGGATCTGGGAGTACAGTCCAGCCACATTATGAATCAGACCAACTATTTCCTGATTAAATCAAATGCGGTCAACAGGCTGAATACAGTCTATATGGTTTCCTATTTCATCGGCGGATCTTTGGGCACATGGTTAGCTTCTATTGCATGGCAGCAAGCACAATGGGGTGGTGTGTGTGTTGTAGGAACTTTATTTGGCGTTCTGGCTTTGATTGCCCATATCCTTTTTTGCAGAAAAGTCAATCCATCTTAATAGCAATCTGTTTCCGGTCTTAGACTGAAAATCCAAAACATTTTTTTCATTTTCATACCATTACTTTTAGTTCTGGTCGTGTTTTCTGTGTTTCTGATATTTCATAAAAGAGTTACAATATTTTCGGGTAAAAACTCTTAATCTTAATCCATTATTAAAGGATGAAAAAGATATAAACAGAAAGGAAGATCAGAAAAACAACCGTTATTTTTGTTTTTTTTAACAGACTGTAAATATGCTGGTTATGTTTGTTTTTAAATCTACGATCGTAGAATTACTACAAAAATTAAAAATTCAATATAAATATTTTGCCGGTACAATTGTTCTGTATAAATTTGATACATTACAATCACCAACCAATAAGTATTAATATTTAAAATTTACGAATTATGAAAGCAAATCCGAAAGCGACATAAATAGAACTTCTTTGGGGAATACAATCTTATGACGGGCTTAGATCATGATTAAAAATCTGTTATAAACCGATATATTTTAAATAATAAATGATCATGCAAGCCATCTTTTAACGGAATGTAACCTCACTGTTCATCCTTTTCCAATAAAAAAATATATCAGAACGGAGAAAATGTTATATATCCTGTTCTGTTCATGTATTTTAGAAAGGAACAAATACTCTGTACTTTACTTGTTTTAATTGTCTTTTATATCCATTCAAGCAATTGCAGCAAAGGGAATTTTCATTTCGCAGGAAATGTAAATTTTAAACGGAATCTATTATCAGATTAGAAAAGTCAATTTAAAAGTACTAAAAGAAAAAGGTTATGTTTAAGGATAATAAACCTGCAAAACCGCAAGCACCCAAAGTTCCGGATACAGAGGATCTGAAGGATGCAGCTGTTTCAAAAACAATCAATAAAGCCGATCAGAAAATTAATCAGGCTAAGAGCTATGCAGAAGCGGCCCAGAACTCTTCAATGAAGTTCATGAACCAGAGTATGCAGCGAAATACCCCGATGACGACGGATGGTAAGCTATGGTCTAATCAGCCAACTTCAAAAATACATAATGCTTCATCCATTCCAACCAGTCAGATTCTGGGGATCAACAGAGTCGTAAAACTCGAAATAGTAGTAGAAGGGAAACTGATTCCGCATTTTAAACATTTCAGTCTTACTCAGAGTACCATAAAACATCATAATTTCAGTCTTATACTGGCTTATGATACATTGGGAAATGCAGAAAACCATAATCTTGAAGAAGCACAAAACTTTCTCGGAAAGAGAATTACTGTAGTTTTTAAATATAAAGATGTGGAAGACAGCCCTGAAAGAAACTTTGTAGGAGTAATTACAGAAGTAGGCTTCAGCCAGGAAAAAGGCAGCCTTGGAAATATTGTGCTTACCGGCTACAGTCCTACGGTCCTGTTGGATGCAGCCCCTCATATCCAGAGTTTTGGAGGCGGGCAGGAAATAAGTCTGAACAGCATTGCAGACCAGGTAATCAAGGAAGGCCTGGGCGGTAATAAATTTGATTTCAGGGTAGATGCTCAGCATGGGAACGTTTCTTACAGTTCACAATATGAAGAAACCCATTACAATTATCTTGCAAGAATTGCAGAAGCTTACGGAGAGCAGTTTTATTATGATGGCGAAATCCTGCATTTCGGGAAGCTGCCACCACAGGAAAAACCTGTTCAGCTGGTTTATGGCAGCAGTGTCCAGGATATCCGGATCAATATGAAAGCCCAGCATGTAAATCCTACTTTTTATGGCTATAACAGCAGTAAGAATGAAAAACTGACTACAGGAGATTCCAAAATAAACCATCAGTCGGATATTGCAAAAAGAGCCTACGAGATCTCACAGAAAACTTTTAAAACCCCTTCTTTAAGAGTAGCTCCCATCAAGGCTTCCAGCTTTATGGATATTGATGCCTCACAGAAAGGTACGGCTGGAAGTAAGGCCGTGAATGTATTCATCACTTCAGGCAATACCTCCATTCCTTTTTTATATCCCGGCTGTATTGCAGATCTTGAGATGCGGAAATCTGAAACCAACCAGACCTCATATTTTACGAAGCTTATGATCACAGCAGTGAGCCATGAAGTAGATGCCAGAGGATATTATACCGGGAACTTTGAAGCTATTGCTGCAGATACCGGTTTTATTCCCCGTCCGGAATTTGAGACTCCCAAAGCAGAACCTCAGTTTGGCAAAGTGATTTCGAATACCGATCCGCTGAACCAGGGCAGAGTACAGGTACAGTTTGACTGGCAGAACGGGCAAAGTACTACGGAATTTATCAGAGTGATGTCTCCTGATGCAGGAAGCAGTGATAAAGTAAGTAAAAACCGTGGTTTTATGTCTGTACCGGAAGTTGGAGACCAGGTCGTCGTCAATTTCGTTCACCAGCATCCGGACCGTCCTTTTGTAATGGGAGGATTATTCCATGGCAATATCGGAGCTGGCGGAGGAGCAGGAAACAACATCATGAGTTTCAGTGGAAGAAGCGGAGCCGAACTGAAATATGACAACGGTGCAGGATCTATGAACCTTCAGGATCAGGGAGGAGCCAACATGCATTTTGACGGAGCAGGTAATGCCGCAACCAATGCAGCTGTTTCTAAAACGATTAATGTAGGAAAAGGAAGTGAAAGTCTCCTGAAAATGGACAATGCAGGAAATATATCTTTAACGTGCAATACCAATATTACCCTTAAAACCGGTAAAAGTTCGCTGACAATGAAATCAGACGGAACTATCCTTATCAATGGAAAAGTGATCAATTTGGATGGCTCTGACGGAGTGGGTGTAAAAGGAGGACAGGCAATAGAGATCAATTCTCCTAAAAATCATATAGGAGGAGAAACCAAATTAGACGGTGGTGATGTATTTGTAAATTAAAGGCTATGGGCGTTGAAATTATTAATGAAAAAGATTTTTGGATATGCTCTGAAGGAGCAATGCCGACTCCTTTTCAAGGCACCAGAAAAAGCAATAAAACGAGTGATGGTAAAGTATACATCACCGTAGAAGATACAAGTACTGTAAGCTGGATTGATTTTGGCTGTAAAAAATATATGCTCTTACTGGCAATCGTTGCTGCCCTGGCAGTTGTTGTAGCAGTAGCGGTAGGTGTGCTTACAGTAGCAACAGGCGGTATGGGACTTGTGCTCCTGGGAGCCGTAGCCGGTCTTGTAGGAGGCGTCATCGGAGCCGTCGTAGGCGGATTATTATGCGGCCATAAAATGGGACCTGCAAGAAAATGGCTGGGAAGTAAATCTGATTTTATTTCTACAGGAACAAAAACCATTACAGGTGCCCATCAGATGGAGTGTAAGGCAGGAGGACTCATCCAGTTTGCACCTAATATCAAAAGCTGGCTGGACGCCTTTGGCTATGCTGCCGTTAGCTACAGTTCCAAACTCACAGAATGTTTCCTGGCCGGAGCGCTTATCGGAACAGGCGGGCAATTGATCGGAGTAGGATCTATCACAGGTTCTGCAACAGCTACCACCAGCACTCTTGCGGGAAGGCTGGGGCTGGGAAGAGGTCTTTCTGTTTTAGGCAGGGTAACTTCTTCCGGAGGTACATTGGGCACCGGGATCAATTTTTCCAGAGCAGCAATGGCACTGGCGAGACCTACGGGAATGAGTATTTTACGTAATTTAGGGGCATCCTTTGGAATAGGAGGCGGAAGCATAGGTGCTGTTTTACTCGGAAGCAGGGTCACCCATGGAGGCGAGGCAGCCTGGCGCGATTATGCTTTAGGTCAGGAAGATCCCACAGCATTAGCCAACAGCGCTGCAAAAGGAGCATTACCGGAATATGAGTTCGGAAGCCGTATTGCAGAACAGGGAATAAGCGGGCTCCGTTTTTCAGATGCCATGTTTCTTTTTTATGGGCTGAATTTCAGAGCACTTCCAAAAGGTATGGCCATGAGCCCGAGTGGAAAACCTTATTATACCCGCAATAATCCATGGGGAATAAAACCCGGAACTCCGGTCCCTAATGAAGCTAATCCGTTCTTTAAACCTCCTTCCGGAAGGGCTTATGATGATGGAAGGCCAAGTTTCAGAAATGAAGCAATACTCAATGAGCAGATTTATAATAACGCAAAAGGGCCGAATGGAAAAGTGTATGACCCTGTTCCGAATGGTAAAGAAATAGTCTGGCGACCAGGTGAACCATTAAGAGGAAACTGGTACAAAGGCCATAAACCCGGATATGAATACAGGCATCTTGTGAGAGCATTAAGAGAAGGAAGAATTACGGAACAGGAGTTCCTTGATTATTATAATGATCCACAATATTACAGACCGGAAACACCTGAGACCAGCAGTTCCCATTCCCATGAATCTGATGTTTCGCTATATCCTTTTGACCAATAAAAATTTTATAAAATATGAATATTCATCAAGCAGCCATAAAAGAAAACCAAGCGGAACTAAAAAAAATATTGGAAGAACATCCAGAAAGCGTCAACGAACCGGAAAAAGGAATGCTGCATACTGCATTAATGTTTGCCGTTAAGATGGAGCGTATAGAATCTGTACAGCTTCTGCTGGATTACGGCGCAGATCCTAATCTGCAAAACGTTGAAGGCAGAACAGCTTTACATCTGCTTCCTGAGCATCAGCCCATTGCATGGACCAGTGTCAGCAATAAAATAAAGATAGCAGAATTACTGCTTGAGAATGGAGCAGATCTCACCATTACAGATCGTTTCGGAGGACAGCCGTTATGGTATGCTGTCTTTTATGTTAAAACTCCGGAAGATCTCAACCTGGTTAAGATCTATCTGAAATATGGCGCAGATCCTGACTACAAAAACAACGGACAAAGTGCTTTAGATTTTGCCAAACGAATAGATTACCAACCTTTAATAGAAGTGCTGGAAGCCCAATAACCTGATTTATATTTTAATAAATGATTAAATAAATATGGAGCTAAGAAAAATATTGCACAGTGAATCAAAAAGTCACAACGAACCTCCTCTTACTTATGATGAAGCTGTAGAATTATTCAACAGACTGGACTGGACTGATGAAAACACTTTTTACAATCAGGACTTTGGTGATTCTTATTTGCAGCTAAAAGCGATGAGAAATGACGAAGTTTTTGACAATAAAGACATCAAAGTAGAAATACTGGTTGATGAAAATATTATCAAATTTGCCGTCACTAAAGTGACCAGAGAGGAAGCACTGGATCTGATAAAATATTATTTCGAGCACAGTGAAATCGGTGATATCACATCCTATACCACAGAATTCATTTAAGATCATACAACTATGCTGCACCATAAAATCATCATTAGCCAGCCATTCAATGAGCAATATGAACTGGTGATCGAAACGAATTCCAAACTGATCGACAATCATATGACCTCAAGAACGATCATGAGATATGATTTTACCGTGATCAGATGTAATGAGAACGAAATAGAATGCCGTCTCATCTTACTGGATCTGTTTCTGGATCAGTCTAATAATGATCTGGTAAAAGAAATAGCACAGGTTACGGCTGCCTTCAACAGAATGTTTAATGAGCTTCATCTGAAACTATCGCAGAAAGGAGAAATCCTGCAGGTACTGAATATGGACCTGGTACTTTCAAAATGGCAGCAGACAAAAGCAGAAATGACAGCAGCACTTTCCAATAACGATGAACTGAGAAAACTGATCGCCGTCAATGACTCTTTATTTACCAACAAAGAAAAGCTGGCACACACTATCCAGAACAGCGAATTTCTGCATATGTACTTCGGGCAGGTATTCAACATTGAGCTGCCTAAAACCAAAAGAATAACAGGGGCCAACATCCTGAATACCGCTAACCTGGAATGGGATATGAACATCAGTGAACAGGCTGGAGGCCATCCAGATGACATTCATATTCTTGTCAATACTTATCCGGTAAGGCCGCTTTCTGAAGGGTATCTGAATGCCGCTTATGGCCAGTTCAAAGACAGAATAGACCTTGATCTGCTCAATTTTACAATGTTTCAGAAAGAAGAAAGATATATCGACAGAAATACAGGAAAACTGAAACAGGCTATCGTGGAAAAAGTGGAGGAAATAGGTCATGAACAGCTTTATCAGAAGTTTTCCTATCAAATGATCAGCGATACTGAAAAGAAAATACAGCAGAAAACAGCTCTGACCTCCTGAGAAAAATGAGAAAAAACAACCCAAAAATGTAGGCAATGAAACCAATTTCTAAAGATCTGACAGAAGATATCCGAGAGAAAAGATGGAGCCGGTCTTTCCGGATCGGAAATAAGGAGTTTCTTTTGGGAGCATTAAAAGAAGGAGCTGTTTTTTTCGAATATAAAGCGGTAAAAGGAGAAAAGATTTATATCAACAGACATCTCATCCGCAGACTGTTCATTGATAACAGATTAAGACTTGTGCACCAGTCACAGCATAAAGTTCTTAAAAAGCTATAAATAAAAGTTATTGTAAATACTTACTTTCCGCAGATTCAGCTTCCTGTTACAGGTAATCTGAATCTGCGGAAAATTTATATACGATGTACGAAAATACGGGTTGTTTCAAAACATCAGACATCATCAGGCATTTGTTCCTGAATCATTTCCCGGTGCTTTCCGCCCCATTTACTCAGTTCACCCCATAACGGAATCAGTTCTCTGGTAATTTCGGTGAGTTCATAATCTACTCTTGGTGGTACCTGAGCATGTACAGTGCGGGTAATCAGACCTTCCTTTTCAAGTTCTCTCAGCTGAAGGGTCAGCATCCGCTCAGTGATTCCCCTAATTGATTTTTTAAGCTCACTGAATCTAAGTTTTCCGTCTTTTAACTGATCGAGAATCAGGAGTTTCCACCGGCCGCCAATCTTGCAGACGGCATAGGTGAGATCACACTCATGTATGTATTGCCTGTTGATATTATTTGTCGAATTTTCTTTTATTCTACCCATTACTTACAAATTTGTTCGTACCATACAATCTGTTGTGTACAGTGCAAATGTAAGGCTTGATCTTTAATTTTGTATCACAGAAGCAGAAAATATGCAGCAGTAAAGAACAATAGCGCTTACGTTCACTGCAAAAACAGTATTAACTTAAATTAAAAATGAAAATGCAGTTAACTTCCAAAATCACTCAGATTTTAAATCATTTAGAAAAAATACAGCCATTCAATGCACAGGATTCTTTAGACGGAAGCCGCAAATACCTTGAAGCCATGTCTCTGCAGCTCAGCGGGAAAAAGGAATCAGTTGCCATGATTGAAGAATTAAATATAGAAAAGGTAAATCATCAGATTCCAATCAGAATCTACCGTCCTCAGGGAAAAAGCGATCAGAAATCATCAGCTATTATCTATCTTCATGGCGGATGGTTTATTGCCGGAGGATATGAAACTCATGACGCAGTGGTTCGCAGGCTGGCTAATAAGACCGGTTCAGTGATCATTTTTGCCGATTACCGTCTCGCTCCTGAGCATCCTTTTCCTGCAGGTTTACAGGATTGTATTGATACGGTAAATTGGATAGCAGACAATGCAGAAGATTTAGGAATTGATAAAGATAAAATAGGAATTATTGGCGATAGTGCAGGAGGAGCATTAGCGACATCAGTTTCCACACAATCAGGTCATCTCCTGAAATTCCAGGTACTGATTTATCCGGCAGCAGACAACCGGCTTAATTCAAAATCATGGGAAACTTATGAGAACGGACCGGTTCTTACCAAAGAGGGAGGTATAGAAGCCTGGAATTTTTATCTTCCCAAAGAAGAATCAGACAATGCACTTGCTGTTCCCGTTTTGATCAGAGACTTTAAAGAAACTCCGCCAACGCTGGTTATTTTAGCGGAACACGATCCATTGCTGGATGATGGAAAACAGCTTTCTGAAAATATGAAAGAGGCGGGAATTGCCGTTCAGACAAGCTTGTATAACGATATGGTGCATGGCTTTATGCATATGGGAGAAATCCTGGATGAAGTTCAGACAGCCATACATGAAATGGCAGATTTTGCTCATCATAATCTGGATCAAAGATAGAAAAGATTATGAAAAAGTATGCATATATCGGGTGTCTCGGGTTTATAGCAGTTATTACAACAGAATTTGGAGTGATCGGAATTCTTCCTCAGATTGCAGAACACTATAAGATCAGCATTGACAAAGCAGGATATCTTCTGAGTGCATTTGCTCTGGTTATTGCTCTTACCGGCCCTTTTATGACCTTATTGACTTCAGGGATCGACCGCAAAAAAATAATGCTTACTTCCATCCTGATGTTTCTGCTCACAGGTATTGTATCATCTTTTTCACCTCCGTTCTGGCTGCTGATGCTGGTAAGAGTGCTTCCGGCATTTCTGCAGCCAGTCTATATTGCAACTGCTTTGTCTGTTGCTGTAGCTCAGGCAGATGATCGCAGGAAGAACGGGCTGATGAGCATTGTTTTTAATGGAGTGGCCATTGCAATGGTTACCACCGTTCCTTTTGCCACCTGGATTGCCGGGCTTGGATCGTGGGAATATTCATTTATGATACAAACCGCAGTGAGTTTAATTGCTTTAGTTACTATTTACACCCTTCTTCCTTCTATGCCTGTTACAGAAAAAAAATCCTATGGAAATCAGTTGAAAATACTGAAACAACGGCCATTTATTCTGAGTACACTGACTAATTTTTTCATGGTTGCCGCATGGTTTTCCACTTACAGTTATTTTGCAGATTATCTGAACAAGGCCAAAGGAATGGATACTTCAATGATCAGTTATATGATGTTTCTTTTCGGAATTATAGGAGTGTTGGCCAATTGGGCTGCAGGAAAGATGCTCAATAAAAATATTGCAGCCACAACGGCCTTTTTTCTTTCAGGAACAATACTTATACCCATACTTTTATATATTTCTGATGGAAACCTGTGGGCTACTGTTATGGTAATAGGAATTTGGGGGTTTCTATATTCGCCCACCTTTCTGAATGCTTCAACATACATGATCTCTTCAGCACCGGATTCACTGGAATTTGCCAACAGTCTGGCCACGTCATTCGGGAATCTTGGAGTTACTCTTGGAACTACAGTCGGAGGCTGGATTATTGTGTCGAAAGGGGTAGAGCTGACTCCCTGGATTGGTTTGGTATTCGGGACTCTTGCGCTGATAATGATGTGGATAAGAACAGTCTTTGAAAGGAAGAAACAACTGTGGGCGACGTATCAGAATTAAATTGTAATAAATTTTGTTACATTAATAAAATGTAGTAAATTTGCAATACCAATTTGATTTAAAATACATACAATGAAAATAGAAATCTGGTCGGATGTAATGTGTCCGTTTTGTTATATAGGAAAAAACAATTTTGAACAGGCTTTAGAAAAACTGCCGTTTAAAGATGAAGTAGAAGTAGAGTGGAAGAGCTTTCAGCTTGATCCTACTTTAGACGCTGGAAAAACTCAAAATACCATTCAGTATTTCAAAGAAAAGAAAGGCGTTCCTGAATCCCAGGCAGCACAAATGCTCAGTCAGGTTACCCAAATGGGACAAGGAGCCGGAATTGATTTCAATTTTGAGAAGGCATTAATCACCAATACTTTCAGTGCGCACAGGCTGCTTCATTTAGCCAAAAAACACAGTAAATCCAATGAAATGGAAGAAGCTTTATTCATCGCTCATTTTATTGACGGTAAGAATGTAGCTGATCCTGAGGTTTTGATTTCCCTTGCTGATAATTTAGGAATTGACAAAGAAGAAGCAAGACAGGCAGTAACTTCAGATGAATTGGACTATGAAGTGAACCAGGATATTCTGGAAGCCAGAAATAACGGAGTTTCCGGAGTTCCGTTCTTTGTTCTTAACGGTAAATATGCAGTTTCTGGGGCACAACCTGTAGAAGTATTTGAAAATGCCCTTCAGCAGACCTATAAAGAGACCGTGAGTCCTTTCAAAGATCTCTCCGGAAGCAACGGAGCTTCCTGTGATGCAGATGGATGCAGTATCTGATAAAATCTAAACCCCAAAACATATACCTGTTTTGGGGTTTTTAGTATATTATGTTTCACTTTTGGTTCTATTTTAGAATACAGCAGAATATTTATATATTTAAGAATAGAAACTTATAAAAATGACTGCAAAGACACTGAAGATCATTTCAATTCTTGCGTATTTATTCATAATGTTAATGGGAACTATGATTGGTATTCCATTTATCGTCTGGTTGTTATTTACGGCTTTTGATTTTGGGAATACAGATCAGATCTTTGCTGTTTCAGGAATACTTGGAATTCTTGTGAATCTGGTAAAATGGAAGAACAGTGTTCCTCCGGCAATTGTAAGCTTTCTTATGATGCTTTCACCTTTGATAATCAGAACAATACAGGTGCCGTTTGAACTATTTAATTACTTGTTATTTCAGATTCCTCTGGCAATATTTATCATCGGATATCCCGCATCTGTCATTCTTACTGTGAAAAAACAGAATGAGAAGACAGCCTAATATTTTTCCAAACACAGAAAAACTGCCGTATCTTTGTGATTCAGCATAATACCTGAATAAATCTACTCTATCAATGATAAAAATTAATAAAGAACTTCAGTATCCGGTTGCAGATACTCTTTTTGTTTTCGCGCTGGATTCTGAAGCAGGAAAAGAATTTGAAGGAAAAAATAAATTGATCACAGGCATCGGAAAGGTAAATGCAGCGATTGAACTTACCAAAGAAATTCATACCAGGAAGCCTAAACTGATCGTAAATTTGGGTTCGGCCGGAAGCAAAGGATTTCAGAAAGGAGAAGTTGTATGCTGTACGAAATTTATTCAGAGGGATATGGATGTAAGAGGACTTGGTTTTAAACTTTATGAAACCCCACTGTCCGGAGTTCCTCCTGTTTTGGAATATGGTCTTAAAATGGAAGCGTTGAAAGAGGGAATCTGCGGAAGTGGTGACAGCTTTGAAATGAACCATTCAGAAACAGATTATAATATTGTGGATATGGAAGCTTATCCGCTGGCACTCATCGCACAGCAGGAAAATATTCCGTTTTTATGTTTAAAATATATCTCTGACGATGCAGGAAGTGAAGCGGCAGATGACTGGAGTGTGCAGGTACATCTGGCGGCGGAAGCATTTAAAAAAATTCTTTTTTCATAAAAATCAGCAGTAGAATGGCATCAATTATCATCAATAAGGCATTATCCGAAGATCTGGAAATCATACAGAACCTGGGAATACAGACTTTTTCAGAAACATTTTCAACCGACAATTCTGAAGAAGCAATGAAGAAGTATCTTGAGGAAAGTTTTAACACTGAAAAAATAAAATCAGAACTGCATAACCCGGATTCACAGTTTTATATTGCATGGGAAGAAGATGAACCTGTAGGGTATCTGAAAGTAAATTCCGGGAAAGCCCAGACTGAACTGCAGGATGAAGAAGGTCTTGAGATAGAAAGAATTTATGTAAAGAAGAGCCACCACGGTAAAAAAGTAGGACAGCTTCTTTATGACCAGGCCGTAGAAACAGCAGGGAATCTTAATAAATCTTATCTGTGGCTGGGAGTTTGGGAAGAAAATCTGAGAGCATTAAATTTTTATAAAAAGAACGGATTTGTGGAGTTTGACAAGCATATTTTCAGGCTTGGGGAAGAGGAACAAACAGATCTGATGATGAAGAAAATACTGGATTGAATCTACGTTTTATAACGGCTTTAATGATTTTATCCGGGTATCAATACCAATTAAAATATCCCACAGACCGTACAGATTACGATTTTTTTAAAATTTAATAATTATATGTTCTGTAGAATGAATACTCCATGAATGTGTCAGAATTTTTACAACAGATCAATCAGTATTATCCGTTATCTGATGAAACAGCCGGTGCTTTATTGGAAATCTGTACGGAAAAAATATACCGTAAGAATGAGCATCTTCTGGAAGCCGGAAATATGGCTAGATATTATTATTTTATAAAATCAGGGCTCGTAGGATATTATACTGTAGATGAAGCAGGAGATTCCATTTATAAAATTTTCTTTGAAGAAAACAGCTTTGTGGCTTCTACGGCGGCTATTATTAAAAATGAACCCAGCGAATTCAGCATTATTGCACTTGAAGACTGCACAGTGATCCAATATCCGGTAAAAGCCTACCGGGAGCTGCTTGAGAAACATCCTGACCTTGCACTTTTCCATATTCATTATCTGGAAAAGAACTGGGTGGTAAAGAAAGAGCCGCTGGAAGTTTCTCTGAAATATGAAACAGCAAAGCAGCGTTATGTATTCCTTCTTGAAAACCGCTCGCTATACAACCGTCTGAAACAAAATCAGATCGCTTCTTATCTGGGCATTACCCCCACACAGTTGAGCAGAATCAGAAAGGAACTTAGTTAAATTTACCATAGATATAAAGAAAAATAAAGTAACAAGCTTCAACATATGTTGAGGCTTTTATCTTTTTTCTGCCCCAACTTTGCTCTATTAAAAGATCATTAACAGGAATGGGGCTGATTTTAAAATAAAACATCCTACATTTATACAGGTGTTTTTGATCAGATTCCATCATTCGTTAAACATTATTACAGCATGAAAAAGTTAATCAACATTGTCATTGTCCTGACTGCTTTTACTCAGCTTTCAGCACAAAAAATTATTCATCAGGAAATCTTCAGTCCCAGGATGAATAAAAAGATCAAAACAATCATTATTACCCCGGATATTCAGCCGGAGACCACTTATCCGTCCGTATATATTCTTCATGGGTTCAGCGGCAATCCGGACAGGACGATTAAACAGGATATTCCTGATCTGGTGCAGAAAGCCCAGGAGTATAAGACAATATATGTTTTGCCGGATGGAAATTACAGTTCCTGGTATGTAGACAGTCCCACTGTTAAAGATTCGCAGTATCAGACCTTCATCGGAAAGGAGCTTGTAGAGTTTATTGATAAAAATTATCCTGTGAAAGCTGAAAAAAAATTCCGGGGAATTCTAGGCTGGAGCATGGGAGGTTACGGAGCTACTAACATCGGAGTTGTATACAATAAAACCTTCGGAATTGTAGGAAGTTCATGCGGTGCTTTGGATTTCAATTCTTTTGGACAGGGTTATACAAAGTATATGGTAGATAAGGTATTAGGACCTTTATTATCCATGAATCCCGTTTTCCTTACCGATTCTAAGATCAAACTCATGGCAGAAGCGGGACAGCATTATATCTTTGATTGTGGTACGGAAGATGTCCAGATGATCGGAATGAACAGGAATTTTCACAAAAAACTTACAGAATCAAAGATCCAGCATCTTTATATAGAATCCTTAGGAATTCATGATGATAAATACTGGAGCAGGTCACTCTCCGAACAATTAACCTTATTTGATAAATATTTCAGATAAATAAAAACAGCTTGATATGAATTTTATATCAAGCTGTTTTTAAATTTGTTACAAATTTCATCTAAATTGAAATTTCATTGTTTTATTATTCTTTTTTCAAATGGAGTGTAACATTTTTGCCATTCCTGTATTTTAAAGGTATATGGATTTCGAGAACTTATATCAGCTTTATTCGCCCAAAATATTCAGACTCTGTTATGGATATTTCAATGATGCTGATAAGGCTAAAGATATCACACAGGAAACATTCATTACGGTTTTTGAACATCTGAATACCCTGAAAAACAATACTAATATTCCGGGATGGATTTTCAGGATTGCTACCAATAAATGCCTCCGCCAGATTGAAAATGAAAAACGCCGCCCTGCAGTAAAAGATTATAATTTCACGAAAATAGAAGCATCAGAAACCCTGCATGAAGATGAGAGACTGATCCGCCTGAGGACCTGCATCAATGAGCTTTCTGAAATTGACCGGCTGATCATCGGATTGTTTCTGGAAGACCTGCCACAGGAGAAAATAGCAGAGATCATCGGAATAAGCCACTCAAATGTAAGAGTGAAAATCTACAGAATTAAAGAAATACTATCAAAAAAAATGAAAGCATATGAAAGATAATTTTGATGATATTAAAGATATATGGCTTTCAGGAGATCATCAGGCTCCCGGTATTGAAACTGTAAAAAAAGAAATTTTGCTGCTGAGAAAGCAGAAGAAAGAGCAGATGATACGCTGGTATTCAGGGATGGTGGGATTTTCATTTTTTATCATTTCCTATGTAATCTATACGGATGAGCTGAACAGTATTTACAAAAGCGTGTCAGAATTTATTCTGCTGTTTACCGGATCTTTTCTGCTCTATGACTCGTGGAAATCCATAAGGTATCATCAGAAAGAACATCTGCTTAACGGCCACGAATTTCTCAATAAGATCAGGGATGAACGGATAAGAGGTGAAAATAAAAGACTTATTGTATCATGCATCAGCAGCACATGGGTTACAATTGCTATTTTCCTTTACTTTTTTGAGACATTACTGACTTCTGAAAAATACCTCCTGATCAGTTCCATGTTATTGATAATCATCAATATGCTCGTCTGGGTAATGATTCGCCCGTTCTATGAAAAAAAGAATATAAAAAATTCAACGGCATTTATCAACACCATTGAAAGACTTCTTAAGGAGATACAATAAAATTCCGTAAGCTGGAAAATCTTTCAGGATAAACAACAGCTGCCAGCCCGTGACTTCCTTACTATAACCCTAAAACAATATACTATGACCTTAAAATGTATACTGCTGTTTTTTGCAGCATGTTCTTCTTATGCCTTGCCGGGACAGACTAAAACCCTACAGCATAATGATGTAAAGAGAAAATATATTATTTATACTCCAAAAGGATATGAAACAAAAACTGGAAAAAAATATCCCGTGGTTTTCAGTTTCCATGGTGGCGGAATGACACCGGCTGAACATATGCTTTATACCCAAATGAATAAAACAGCAGACAGACACGGCTTTATCGCAGTATATCCAAAAGGAATCAAAGAGGACTGGAATGTCGGTTTCGGAATGTCTTATAAAAAAGGAACAGATGATATAGGATTTGTAGAAGCACTTCTGGATCAGATCCAAAAAGACTATGCTGTTAATTCTCAAAAGGTCTATGCAGCCGGACTATCAAGAGGTGGTTTTTTCTGTCACCGGATTGCAGCTGAACTTCCCCACAGGTTTTCTGCAATTGCCACAGCAGGTGCCACAGTTCCGGATTCTGTGGCCTATTATCATCAGGGGAGAAAAGAAATGGGAGTTCTGATGGTACATGGAAAATCTGATGCTATTGTAAATTACGATGGAAAAGAGGGAGGCTATTTATCTGCACAGCAAACTTATCAATTCTGGCAGGCAGGTAATGCAAAAAAAGAAAAAGAAATTACTACTGTCATTAATAAGGATAAAAATGATCAGACTTCCGCCGAGATCAGGGAAATAAAAGCTGGGGATAAGTACATTACGCTAATTTCCATAGAAAACGGGGGGCATACCTGGCCGGGGACGGATGATTTTAATATCGGCCTTCCTATTGGTCTTACCTCAAAGGAAATTGATTTTAATGAATATATGTGGAATTTTTTTAGCAGGCAGAAGTAAAAGAATTCACTATTTTGAAAAACAGCTTGATATAAACGTTATATCAAGCTGTTTAATAAAAAATTAAATCTAAAAAGTCCTTACTTCATTCGCCTTCATCTTATAGTTTTTAAGTAAGAATAATGTCACTGTTCCTACTATAAGTTCTATCAGTGCACTTCCCCAATAAATACTTTTGATCCCAAAATAATGCGGAAGAATCAGCATCAGCGGAATGTACAGGATAACCTGACGAAGAAAAACCAGGAAGCTGGCCTTCTTACTCTGGTTTACTGCCGGATAATAGGAGAGTGCCAACACTGTAACCGGAAGTAATGGCAGTACAGAAAAGAACAGTCTGAAATCAATAATCTGATGATATTCTGCCGAATAACCGGGCAGCATCAGACCGATTAACTGTTCCGGAAAAACCAATGCCACAAGAAAAAATGGTGAAAGTATACCGATACCAGCGAGAATATATGTCCTCAGAAATTTACCGGCCCTGCTAAACCGGCCCGCACCGAAATTGATTCCCACCACAGGCTGTAAGCCCCGCATCAAACCAAATAATGGAGTAAGCAGAAACAGGAAAAACCTGTTCAGAACCGTAAAAAAAGAAATATCTTTTTCCGTTCCGTACGCTGCAATTGCATTGAATATGATAATACTCTGTATGACCCCCATCACAGAAAGAACCATTTCAGGAAGTCCCAGTTTTAATATTCTTTTTCCAATAGCAGCATCATAGGAAAAAGATTTCCACTGGGTTGAAAACGAACTTTTTCCCTGGGCATAATAATAAAATCCCAGCAAAGAATAGATCAGCATTCCGCAGTTGGTAGCCCATGCCGCTCCGGAAACACCCCATCCGAATACGGAAATAAAAACAGGCTTCAGGATAATATCGATAATAAGTCCTACTGTGATCATTACTGCTGCCGTTTTCATCTTCCCCTCAGCTCTCACCAGCATATTCAAAGCCAGGCCGTAGATCCAGAAAACCGTCCCGATGAGTGTTACCCTGAAGTATTCCACTGCAATGGTCTGAAGGTCTCCTTTTGCTCCCATCATAGCCATTAGTTCATGGGCAAATATATAAGCAGGGACGGCGCAAAGCAATGAAAAGAAGATACAGAGAACATTGAAACTTCCAAACAGTCTGTACAGCTTATCCTGATTATTTTCCCCGATCCAGATGCTTACAGCAGCTCCGGCACCGGTTCCGGCCAGCCTTCCGAATCCCAGCACAATCTGCGACAGGGGATAGGCCATACCAACAGCAGCCAAAGCCTGCGTATTGATAAGGTAGCCTACAAAAACAGCATCCAGGAAATTGTTGATTCCATACAGAACAATAGCAGCAACGGCAGGCCATGAAGTTTCCCACATGACCTTTTTCATATCACCTTCTAGGATGAATGTTTTGCGGTCCATGTTTTTTGGGTATTAAACTCCTGAAAAGCAATCCTTTTTTCTACTTTATACACCTCCCTTCCTGCAACTGCATTGATGATCAGGGCGTTTCTGTAAGCTCCCATTCCCAGATCCGGTGTTACAAAGCCATGCGTATGAAGCTCCGCATTCTGTACAAAAATATTTTCTGCCTGGTCTATGGTATAATAACGGCTTACCTCGAATAATCCATCCTCAGTTCGCCGGATCAGGTTCTCAATTCCTGAAAGGAATTGAGGTTCTTTATATTTGTAACCAGTAGCCAGAATAACATAATCTGAAATGTGGGTGAAAGTTGCATGATCCTGTACATGGGTAAAATTCAGGGCATATGAGTTTCCTTCAGGAGCAATACCATCCAACTGGCAGCTTGGCCTTAAAGCAACATTCAAAGGAGTATTACCGACACTCATCCCATAGAGCGTATCAAAAATATCATTGATCAGGTCAAAATTGATCCCCTTATAAAGTGGTGGTTGCTTGGCCAGAAGAGCTTTCCGTTGTGAAGACGGCATATGGTAAAAATGATCTACATATTCCGGAGAAGTCAGCTCAAGCGTTAGTTTGGAATATTCCATTGGGAAAAAACGGTCCGGTCTTGTAAACCAACTCATGAAAATACCGTCTTCAGTTTCCGGAAGAAGATCCTGGAATATTTCCGCCGCACTCTGCCCGGAACCGATAATGGAAACAGAACCGGCATTCAGAATATCTTCCTTATGATTCAGGTATTCGGAAGTGTGAATAACATTCGGGAAATTCTTACCTTCCATAAAAGAAGGGAGATTGGGTTGGGTACCTGTTCCTAATACAATCTTCCTGGCGGTATATTTTGTTACATCATTATTTTTAAGGTCCAGGACATTGATGATGAATATCTTTTCCGTTTCGTCAAATTCAATACTCTCTACTTTTTTTCCAAACAGACAGCTCTGAAGCTGATCCGCCGTCCACTGGCAATACAGGTTGTATTCTTTTCTTAAAATAAAAAAATCTTCCCTGATGTAAAATTTATACAGTCGGTCAGTCTCTTTTAAAAAATTGAGAAAGCTGTATTTACTTTTCGGATCAGCCATGGTTACCAGATCAGCCATAAAAGGTACCTGCAATGTAGCATTATCCAGCATCAGCCCCGGATGCCAGTCAAAACCTTCCGCCTGATCAAGAAACAGGGCTGAAATATTTTCTACCGGCTCAAGAAGCGCTGCTAAGCCCAGATTAAAAGGACCAATCCCGATCCCGATAATATCATATATTTTATTATTTTCCAATGTATTTTATTTTTTATAAGTTAATGTTAAAAAAGGTTTAAATCAGTTCAGGCAGAACGTAGTCAAAGCTTTGTATTATTTTTTCAAATGAGAATTGGATATTTTTTAACGCAAAGTTTTGTTCAATTCGACCGGTTATTTGAAGTGGGCAAAGAAGACGATTTCGTCGGTGATGAAGTTTTGAGATTGGCTTCTGCTTTTTCTTTGCTTGCTTTTCAGGTTGAAAAATTTCTTTGAGTTTGAAAACATATTTCATATTCACTTTTAACTCTCGCAGATCAGGCAGATTTCGCAGATTTTAATTATTTTTAGGGAAAATCTTGATGATTTGCGATAATGGAGGCTATTTCCGCTTAAGCATTATTCGCCTCAAGTCTGCTTTCAGGGCATTTCTCCCAGTAATTTTCTCGGGTACAGAAAGTAAGATATGCTGTCTTATGAGGCATGGTGATTACCCCTTCTCTTGTATACCCCAATCTGGTAATCAGTCTGTCGGTAGGAACTGCTTCTACGGAAGCTTCTCCAATACATTTACCGACTTCGGGAAGTGAAAAAATATAATCTAAAGCAACCTGGAAGGATTCGAACGAATACTTTTTATCTTTACGGGTCTCTGCAACAAAGAAATGTGTTCCGTAATCTGAAGGAAGCGAGTCATAATAAGCGCCCACAATATCTCTCATCGGCCAGTAAGGTTCAAAACTGAACTGCGGAACTCCATTTACTTCTCCGATAAAACTATGCTGCTCATCACCGGGAAGAATTGTTCTGAACCAAAGTTCAAGATCCCTTTTCGGGCCATCCATTTTCCAGTACGGCTTGGCATGTTCCATGTTGAACCATTCGTGAACCATTTCAAAATCGCGGTCTATATCAAAAGGCCTGATGCTGATGGTTATATTTTTATCCTCAAAATGACGGGAATATACTGTTCCAGTTGTACCTGGTTTGATCAGTTGCCGGCTGTAGAAATATTTATTAAGAGGGTTCGGTGTGTCCAGAAAAACCGCAGGATATTCAAGCGATTCATCTGCTTCGTTGATGTTCTGAAGACTGGTGATCAGGTTTCCTTTTGTATACCAGTTCCTTTTATTCGTAATATAGCTTACCAGGCCGGTTTCATCTTCGTTTTCAAGTTCTTTAAATGCTTTATATACAAGATCAATCAGTTTCTTTTCATCTGCTAATCTGTTGCAGCCCAAAGCATTCACAACTCCCAGGATATTATTGGTAACCAGATAATAGGTGTATTTTGGAGCTAATGATTCTTCATCAATAATCGACTGACTTTCATCTGCTATCCCCGGAAGAGCAGCAGAAACCAGATCTTTTCTTCCTTCTCTGAAGAAAAATCCCTGATTATCCCTGAAATAAATCTTTGCAGGAAAGCCGTTTCTGTCAAGCTCTATCATTACATTCTGCTGATGGAATTCACACGCTAGCCCGTAGGTATTCAGAATTCTGACAATAGGCCTCACACAAAGATGCAGGTATTGCTTAAACCATTCTACAGCAATTTTTTCTACAGACTGGCCAAGTTTTTCAGCTGTGGTGGTAATGATATTCTGAAGTCTTGAAGGTTTTCCAAGAATACCGTCCTGGCATAAAGCAGCCAAAAGCGTTACGTTCTTATTTTTCTGTTCTCCCTGGAATGGATTTCTTCTGATACTGATATTGAACCCGTTAATGACTTTTCCGTTGAAAGTAACGGCCATAAAGGCAGGATCTACCATAAAATCTATTTCCGGGAAATCTTTCTGAAGACTTTTTCCCCAATCTGTTTTCAGAAGCATGCTGATGTCATAGCCGCGGTGAAGCTCCGGATACAGGTTGATTCTTTCGGAATTGGTGATTTTTACATGCAGGGAAAATTTAAACATCCATTTGTTTTCTTCATTGTATACCGTTCTTACCGATGAAGTAGGAGTGAAGTAGTCTCCATAATGTCCCAAAGCAAAAAGGATTCCCTGTTCCTCCATGATCTGTACATTTTCCTGGCCTAGGAGATAATCTGCTTCCCATGGATGCATGGGTAAAATATGGTATTCCGGATGCTGGTCCCAAAGCCTTTTGTGTTCCGGATTAAGGGTCGGATAGATCTTTTCCGCCAATTCTTTGCTTATAGGCTCCCCGTCTGCATTTTTTTCGATCATATTCTCAGGATTGACAAGGAAATAGAACAGCTGGAATCTTCCAGAGGTTTCCGGTGAGTATTTCAAAAGATCCTCACCAACAAATCCCTGCTTCGATTTGGGAACCGGATGAAGGATATGGCCTAAGATAAGAGACTGTTCCGCCTCAATAAAAGACATTTCCAGATCATTAATCTTTTTTTTACTGTGGAGGGAATGATACAGGTATTCAGTAAGGTTATCAATACTGTTGCTTAATCTTTCTAAAACATTCACAGCATCAATTCCGGGATGAATTTCTTTGGCATATTCTGCGGTAAGGGTCATAAATCCATAAACATCCAGTTCAGAAACTTCATCAGTCTCCAAAGTTCTCATCAGAACAGGAAAATCAAAAAGATGTCTTCCGCTTTCTGAAAAATAAACAACAGGAATGTACAGATCACATCCTATTGTGGAAAAATCGATGCGGATATGAAGATTCGTAGGGGTTTCTTTCAGGTAGGTTGCAATGCCTTTGTCATATTTTGGAATTCCAAGATAACGGCTCCAGTTGGTAAATTCTTTCAGGTAGCAGTTGATAAGTGAGGTATAGTTGATCTTTTCTGCGTATTCAGAGATATTAGTTGACTTCAATGTATTCATTTCCGTATTTTTTAATAATGTTAAGTACTGATTTAATGTCTTCAATGGTGGTAAGAGGATTAAGAATGGTAAACTTCAGATAGAACTGTCCGTTTACTTTAGTTCCCGCTGTAAGGGCATTTCCTTGTCTGTAAAGTTGTGATTTGATGTAAGTATTGATCCTGTTCAGGTCAAATGTTTTAAAAGGATCTGCCGTGTAACGGAAGACCAGTGCTGAAATATCCGAAGTGTTCAATAATTCAAAATAAGAATCATTTTCCAGCACATCAACGGCTTCACGGGCTGTCATGATAATCCTGTCGATATAATTTCCCAGTCCTTTTTTACCAATGATCCTAAGGGTAAACCAAAGCTTTAAAGCATCAAAACGCCGGGTCGTCTGTATTGATTTATTTACCTGGTTCGGAATTTCATCTTCATCATGATCTTTGGGATTCAGGTAATCCGCATAATGGGTGATCAGTCTGAAATAGTTTTTGTCCTTTACCAGGAATCCGCTGCTGCTTACCGGCTGAAAGAATGCTTTGTGATAGTCTACCGTTACAGAATCTGCTTCTTCAATTCCATTGAGTAAGTGGCGGTATTTTTCTGTTAAAAGCAAAGCACAGCCATATGCTGCATCTACATGGACCCAAAGATTGTATTTTTTTGCTATTCCTGAAATATTGATCAGCGGATCAACGTTTCCGAAATCTGTAGTTCCTGCCGTAGCAACCACTGCAATAGGAATATTCCCGATCTCAATTTCTTTCCTTACGGCATCTTCCAGCAGTACACTGTTCATTCTGAAAGACCTGTCTGTTTTGACCTTAATAACGGCCTGCTCGCCAAGTCCCAGCATGGAAGCACTTTTCTGAATGCTGAAATGAGCTGCTTCGGAAACAAAAATCCTGAAACGGTGTGCTTCTTTGGGAAGACCGTCTTTTTTTATGTTATGATGTAAATATTTAGCAGAAAAATGGTCTCTTGCCAAAAGCATTCCCATAAGATTACTCTGGGAACCCCCGCTGGTAAAGATTCCGTCTGAGAATGTATCAAATCCGATTTCATTGCAGGTCCATTCGATCAGTTTCTGCTCCATCAGAGTTCCTCCTGCACTCTGATCCCAGGTATCCAGGGAAGAATTGATAGCGCTGATCACTGCTTCCGCCGCCACTGCAGGTATTACTACCGGACAATTGAGATGGGCTACATATTTAGGATGGTGAAAAGCAATAGCGTGCTGTGTATACAGCCCGTTTACTTCATCGAAAAGCTCTTCATAGCTTACAGGAGGTGAATTCAGATCGATATACTCAAACTGTTTTCTCAGCTCTTTGGGAGAAACCCCGCTGAAAGGCTGGTGAGTGTCTTCCAGAAATGCAATGACACTCTGCTGTGCTTTGTGCATGGCATCCCGGTATTCGTGAATGTTGATATCACAGAATAAATTTTCCAGATTTGGGAAAAGAGTCTCCTTTTCCGTTGCGGCATGCCCGGTAATAACTGTGTTCATAGATATGGTGTGTTTGTGTTCTTTTACTCTTTAATAGTCGGGTTAGAGTTGAAGATTAATGATACATTTCAAACCGTCCTGTCAAAATTTAAGGAGATGTATTTATCAGTTCTTTGTGACCTTATGGCTTAAAATGTATCTGTGGTTAGCTGTTAGAATTTAATAATTAATCGTGTAGCCTACAGAAAACGTTGTTCCCCGGCCCTGATAGGCAAATGCTTTCTGGGGTGCTCCATAGAAAAATACGGAACGCTGTCCCCAGATTGTAGTGTACTGCCTATTGAAAATATTCTGAACTCCGAAATTAATGGTCCCTTTATTCAGTCTGATGTCTCCCATAAAATCGAACAGGGTATAACCTGTGATTTTCATGTCTGCAAGATCAGTATAATTCATAGAGTTCTGCATCTGCAGTCTCAGTGAAAATCTTTTGGCATTCCACCCTGTGGAAACCATAAACTTAGACGGGTTGGTGGTATAGACAGACTGGTTTTGCCAGCCTTTATCTTTGGTTTCAGTTTCAGATTGCATCAGGAGTACGTTTCCTCCCAATTCAAGGCCTTGTGTGAAACGATACCCTAAGGCCCCTTCAAAACCGTAATTTCTAAGTTTTTGATCAAGCAAAGAAATCGTGAAAGCAGCATTGTCAATTTTCAGGGTTTTGCTGGATAATGCATAGAAAATAGATCCCTGTGCGTACAACCCTGCCTCCGGACCTCTGTTGTGCCTGAATCCTAATTCAATCTGATCGGTTTTGATTCCGCTTAAGGGCTGTTCTGAAATATTCATGCTATTCTGAAGATTCCAGCGGTTGTTGCTGAGCTGATATTTTCCAAAACCGTAGGATTTTGCAGCGTCAGGAACGGCAAATCCCTGTGAAAAACTGAACCAGGTCTGCCAGGCCGGTGTGAATCTGTATAATAAGCTCGCATTAAGCAATGTTACATCATAATTATTTTTACCGCCTTTCACAACATCTGCTGAGTTTCCATAGCCGAAATGCATATAGACCTGCTCTTTAAAACCGACAAAATCATCCAGTTTTACATTGATGAACTGTTGTCTCACCCCTCCTGAAAGGGTCAGTTTCTTTGTAATATTCCAGTCTGCCTGAATAAAACCTGCCAGAGTAAAGATCTTTGTATCCGGATATCTGCCTACAAAAGCATCTGCCTTATTGATCAATCCTCCGGATTCACTGCTTATTTTAGGGTTAAAAATAGCCTGGTCACCTTTAAAGTTTTCAAAGTCAAGGTCTGTACCGTAAGTAAAACTGAAAGCATTCCAATTTTTGGAAAGAACGGTCTTTGCTCCGTATACATCTGTATTTCCTCTTGCTGAAGAAAGAAACACAGGAAGGGTAACACCTGCCGGAGGTTTAGGCACTTCTGCAAAAGAAGCCCCAAAATCTGCCTCCTCACGTCTTCCATAAGCCTGAACGAGTAGATTGTGCCCTCCTAAAATATTGCGGAGACTGTACTGAATATTAGCCATAAAACGTTCAGTACGGGGAACTACATCAGAATCTGCACCTCCAAGTACATTGATCAGGTCAGGGTTTTTGGTGGTAAATCCTGTAAATCCCGGACCGAAAGAAAGCCATTTTTTATTCCTGACCTTAGAGCTGTAGTACTGAAGATCTACATTCAAATCCTGATCGGGACTCAGTTTGAAGCTTACTCCACCCAGAAGGTCTATTGATCTGTTATACTGAAAATCAGCCTGTTTTACATCAGTAATAATCTGATCTCCATGGGCATCAAAAGCGCCTTCATTTTGAGTTAACGCAGCCCCTAACCTGAATTTTATCTTATCATTCCCGCCTTCAACAGACTGTGCAATTCTTTTATCAAGGTCATCCTTATGGAAGCCTGTTTTTAATCCTGCAGAAGTTTCAAAAGCAAGCTTATCCGAAGTTGGCCTTTTAGTGATGATATTGATGATTCCCCCCGTGGAATCTCCTCCATAAATAGCAGAAGCACCGGATAAAACTTCAATTCTTTCAATATTGAAAGGATCAATAGCATCAAATTGTCTGCTGGCTGCTCTGGTACTGTTCAGAGAAACTCCGTTGAGCATCACCAGTACATTTCTTCCCCTCATATTCTGGGCATAGTTGGTTCGCCCCTGATTTCCGAAATCAAACCCGGGAATCATATTTCCCAATACCTCTTTCAACCCGGCACCGCCTTTTATTTGAGTCTGGAGTTCCTTTTCCCCAATGATCCAGACTGTTCCCGGAATATCGCTGATTTGCTTCGGGGAACGTGAAGATACGAGTACAATCTCGTTGATATCTTTTGCAGTAATACTACTGTCCTGCCTGCTCTGGGCAGAAGTATGTGCAGTAAAGGCAGTCAGTAGGATGACTGAAAGTACATATTGTCGTTTCATTTATTTAGAACAATTAAAAATAATGGAGTAAATATAGAATATAATTGTCCAAAAATTAACAATGATATTTATCACATATTTCAAATCAATGTGAGTAGACTAAGGATAATTCCACAAACGGGTACTTCTTTTTATATAAAATTCTGCTCTATAGCTTATTTTTTATCAGTCCCAAAATGAGACAAAAAGCTGGCAATAGAGCAATAAAAAACTTTAGAATTAACGAAAATGTAATATTTAAAAACAGGGAAAATCTGAAAATAACTTTAAAATTGACTGAAAAAAAATCCCCAAAATCGTTAGTCAGCTGATCAATTTTGCATTTTTTGAAAAAACTTCAACACTTTTTTGCATTTCATCAGCATTCAGATCGCCAAATCCTAATCTCATGGCCGTAAGTCCTTTATTCTGGTACAGAAGTGTTTTCGGAATAAAGAGATTATCCCGGGCACAATTCCGGCTGAGCTGCATCAGATTAACCGGAACTTTCCATTCTAACCAGATTGCCAGACCACCTGAAGGTTTCCGGAAGGTAACAAGGTCATCCAGACTGTCCTGAAGCAATGTACAGAGATAATCCCGTCTTTCCTGATAGACCTTTAGAGATTTCTTCAGATAGCGGTTGATTTCTCCTTCCGCAATCATTTCTCCAAGCGCTCTTTCCATCAGAATATCACCCTGCCTGTCGATGATCCCAAGGTATTTTCTCATTTCAGACATCAGATTTTCCGGAGCCACAATAAATCCGGTTCTGAATCCGGGTGCCAATGACTTACCAAAAGAACCGATATAGATAACCATGCCGCTCGTATCTGCACTGGCTAGCGGAAGAATCGGGCTTTTATCATAATGGAATTCATAATCGTAGTCATCTTCAAGAATGATAAAACCGTATTCCTGAGCGAGTTCCAGAAGCTCAAACCTTCTCTGGGCGCTTAAGGCCACAGTAGTAGGATAGTGGTGGTGCGGGGTAAGGTAAAGCATTCTGATCTTCTGCTTTTTGCAGGCCTCCCGCACACTTTCTACAATAATGCCGTCTTCGTCTATAGGAATAGAAACCATCTGAACTCCGGCTTTCATGAAGATCATATTGACAGAGAAATAGCTTAAAGCACCTACCAATACTACATCTCCGGCAGAAAGAAGAATCTCGGAAACAATATAGATGCTCATTTCTGTACTTCGTGTGATCAGCAGATTGTTTTTAGAAATAGGAAGCCCGCGGGACAGGTTCAGATAACGGGACAAATGCTCTTTAAAGAACTCGCTTCCGTCATGATTATAATGGCCGGATATTTTCTGGTTAGACTTCCGCTTAAGAATAGAACTGTAAAATCTGGAATGCTGTCCGATCTGTGTAAGCCTGATATCAGGAACACCGTCATTAAAAACATAATCACAATTGGAATGTTCAAACGGATTATCCAGGATATTGGATGTTTTAAAAGAAAATCCGGTAGTTTTAGGATAATTCTGAAGGCTTTTCTGCTCAAAATTATTAATTTCCACGGGTTTTTCCTGTTCTTTACCGATAATGAAAGTACCTCTGTTCGGAAGAGACTCTGTCCAGCCCTGTGCAGACAATTCATCATATACGGCCACAGCAGTATTCCTGTGAATGTCCAGCATTTCACTGAAAGTTCTTGTTCCCGGCAGCTTGGTCCCAAACGGAAGAAATCCTCTTTGAATGGCATTGATCAGCTGGTTGGCGATCTGTAAATAGATCGGAGTTTCTGTTTTTCTGTCAATTTTTATAAAACTTTCATAGGGAATTCTAACCGGACTATCCATAATATCAAAACTGGCACCATTGAACCATCCGGCAATATACTACTTTTGACATCAAAATAAAAATCTATGGAGTTTCATCATCTGTTAAATAAAATTGTACAGGAAGAAAATACTCACGCCAAATGGCTGAATACACTTTCTTTTATGGAAAATGCCGGGGCAAGAAAAATATCAAAATGCGAACACCCTGTTCTGGTTACTCAGATTCAACTGAAACATGCTGCAGAAGAGCATCGCCATGCTTATTACCTGAAAAAACAAATCGGAAAAATAAATCCGGAGCTTTGCAGAACCTATGAAAACGAAGAACTGCTTGCAGCAACGGCAACACGCCAGTACCTTCATTCCCTTGATATCAAAGCCTGCCGTTACCTTCAGAAGGTGTTTAAACTTAATAAAGAAGACCTGAAATACGCAGCCTATCTTTTTGTAACCTATGCCATTGAAGTCCGTGCAGATGAATTATATCCCGTATATCAGGATATCCTGACCCAGGAATCTTCAAAAATTATGGTAAAATCTATCATTCTTGAAGAAGAAGGCCACCTGGAAGAAATGATCAATCAGCTCAACGGTTTTTCTGCTGACTGGAAAGCCCATGCAGAAAACATTCTTACCATTGAAAAAGAATTGCATGAACAATGGATCAATGCTATTGCAGAAGAAGTAGCGCAATTGAATTATGCATAACGGGACCTTATACTGTCAGCAATCTCTCAATAAAAGAAAGGAGGAAGGAAGATTGCGGCGCTTACAACCCAAATCTGAAGGAATTGACTTTTATTCTAATGATTACCTGGGACTGGCCCGAAATGCAGAGCTGCAAAAGATATTGCTGAAAAATGTCAATGACCACCCTGAGCTTCTTTCGGGAAGCACCGGTTCAAGGCTCATCAGTGGAAACAGCTCAGTCGCTTTGAAGACAGAAGAATTTATTGCTGAAAAACATCAGTTTCCGGCTGCATTGCTTTTCCCATCAGGTTATAATGCCAATCTTGCATTGTTTTCATCGATCCTCAGCAGGCATGATACCATTATTGTAGACGAACAGATCCACCGTTCGGTGCATGATGCATGTAAAATGTCAAATGCAAAAAAGCTGAAATTCAGACATAATGACCTGGAAGCTCTGGAAAAAGTGCTGCAGAGACAAAACGGCCCCTGCTATATTGCGATAGAAAGCCTTTACTCTATGGAAGGGGATTTTGCACCCATTTTGGAAATCGTTGAAATGGCCCGCCAATATGGAGCTGGAGTCATCGTGGATGAAGCACATTCTTTTGGCGTTTTGGGATACGGACTGATTGAAAAGTATCAGTTACAGGATAAGGTTTTTGCGGCAGTGGTGACCTATGGAAAAGCTTTAGGCGCACACGGAGCTGCCATACTCTGCAGTAAAACGGTAAAAGAATATCTGGTCAATTTTGCTTCACCATTTATTTATACTACTTCTGTACAGGATTTCCAATGGATGAGTATAAAAAAGGGATATGAATTTCTGGAAACCCATCAGGATCTGAATATAAGACTTCAGGAAAATATAAAGACTTTCATAAATCAGGGATTAAGTTCGCCCTCGTCTGATGGCAGCCCTGTTCAGGCTATTATAATTCCTGATAATTTAAAACTGAAAACGCTGCAGAATACTTTAACTGATGAAGGGTTTCTCACCTACGCCGTATACAGCCCAACCGTAAAAGCAGGCAGTGAAAGGCTCAGAATATGTCTTCACAGCTTCAACACGGAAGAGGAAATTATGAAACTGACAGGAATTATCAAAGAATTTATTTAAGTAAGAAATACATAAACAAGACCTGAAACTGGAATCACGAAACCGAATATATGAAATTATTTATCACAGGAATAGGAACCGAAGTTGGAAAGACTATATGCTCTGCTGTTCTGGTTCAATATTTTAAAGCAGAATACTGGAAGCCTGTACAATCCGGAGACCTGCATGATACAGACCGTCATAAAATTGAAGCATGGACTGATCATCCGGTCTGTTATCCGGAAACCTACCGACTGCAGTTAGCTGCTTCTCCCCATCAGTCTGCACGGGCAGAAAACCTCCATATCGATCTTGACCGTTTTCAATTACCGGATACAGATCAACCTCTGATCGTAGAAGGAGCAGGAGGATTGATGGTTCCTCTTTCCGACAACAGGTTTATCATCGATCTGATAGAAGTATTGAATCTTCCGGCAGCACTTGTGATCAGAAACTACCTGGGATGCATCAATCACAGTCTGTTGTCAATCATGGCACTGCAGCAGAGAAATATAAAACTCGATTATTTGATTCTGAATGGAGAATTTCCCGAAGATACGGAAAGGGTCATCTGCAGCTTCATTGAAAAAGGAACAGAAATAATCAGGATTCCGGAGATTGAAACTCCTGACAGAGAACATATAAGAGCTGCCGCAAAGCAGCTGACAATAACAAAATTATGATAATGGATAAGAAAACAACAATCAGAAACAACTGGACCAAAGAAGAAATTGAGGAAATCTATCATTTACCCCTGATGGAACTCATCTATAAAGCAGCCACCGTACACAGGGAATGGCATGATCCTTCAGAAGTACAGATCTCCACATTGTTATCAATAAAAACAGGGGGCTGTCCGGAAGACTGTTCCTATTGCGGACAGGCTGCCCGCTATCATACCAACATCAAAGTACAGGCCTTATTACCTACTGAAACGGTGATTGCCCATGCCCAAAAAGCAAAAGATTCCGGGTCATCGAGATTCTGTATGGCTGCGGCATGGCGTGAAGTGCGTAATAACCGTGATTTCGACAGGGTAATTGATATGGTAAAAGGAGTGAATGAGCTGGGACTGGAAGTATGCTGCACTTTGGGAATGCTGACGGAAGAACAGGCGATCAGACTTCAGGAAGCCGGACTGTATGCCTACAACCACAATCTGGATACTTCTGAGCAGTATTATGAGGAGATTATTTCCACAAGAACCTTTGATAACAGGATCAATACGATCAATAATGTCCGGAAAGCAGGGATCACAGTATGTTCCGGAGGAATCATAGGCCTGGGAGAAACCCACAGGGACAGGATTTCAATGCTGCTGACTCTGGCTACGATGCCTAAACATCCGGAATCTGTACCTATCAATGCGCTGGCTAGGGTAGAAGGAACTCCGTTAGCGGATAATGAAAAGGTAGATACCTGGGAAATGGTAAGGATGATTGCTACGGCAAGAATCGTCATGCCGTCTTCGATGGTAAGACTCAGTGCCGGACGTATAGAAATGGATGAAACAGAACAGGCATGGTGCTTTATGGCAGGTGCCAATTCAATTTTTACCGGAGAAAGGGAAACCTTACTGGTTACTCCCAATCCCGGAGTGTCTGAAGATATGCAGATGCTGCAGACCCTTGGGCTAAAACCGATGATGAAAAAAGAAACATGCTGTTAGAAACCGCCATAGTAAGATATAGATAAGCATTATGGGAAGTTGGATCATCAGTATATTAATATGCATCGTATTAGTATTGTCTGAGCTTTTGAATCTTTTATTCTTAACGCTATAGCTCATAGAAAAATATTGATTAAATGTAAAAATATTCGTTCGCAAAGGCATTCCATTCAGCAAGGTATAATGCTTTTTATTGCTGAGTGAAACGCCCTTGTGAACTTAAGACAACAGCACACAAAGTAAAACTTAGCGAGCATTGCGCTATTTAAAAATTCATCACTCATTATCCTATTTTACATGAATACAATAATAAACAAAATCAGCCTGCAGAAAAGAGACAAAGCGGTCAACTGGCATCCTTATACTCAGATGAAGACGGCCAATAATACCATTCCCATTGTAAAAGGAAAGGGAATTTATCTCTACGATGAAGAAGGAAAAAAATATATGGATGTAGTTTCTTCATGGTGGGTTACACTGCACGGCCATGCCCATCCGTATATTGCCCAGCGTGTTTTTGAGCAATTGAATACACTGGAACAGGTTATCTTTGCAGGTTTCACTCATGAACCCGCTGTAGAGCTTTCAGAAAGGCTTTTAAAGCTGTTGCCGTCCGATCAGGAAAAAGTATTCTATTCTGATAATGGTTCTACAGCAGTGGAAGTCGCATTGAAGATGTGCATTCAGTATGCTCATAACCAAGGGAAAAAGAAAACAAAAATCCTCGCTTTTAAAAATGCTTATCACGGAGATACTTTCGGAGCCATGTCTGTGAGCGGGAAAAGCTATTGGACCCAGCCTTTTGAAAGCATGCTGTTTGAAGTGATCTTTATAGACACTCCCAATCCGGAAAACCTGAAGCAGTTACAGACTCAGATTACGGCACTGGCTGATGAAGTGGCTTGCTTTATCTATGAGCCTTTAGTTCAGGGGGCAGCTGGAATGCTGATGTACAGGGCAGAGGACCTTAACAGTCTGATGAAAATATGCAGGAAACAGGGGATCCTTATGATTCAGGATGAAGTTTTTACAGGTTTTGGAAGAACAGGGAAGTTTTTTGCAGCCAATCATCTTACTGAACAGCCGGATATTATGTGCTTTTCAAAAGGATTAACCGGCGGAACCATGCCCATGGGAATTACCACATGCTCCAACGGTATTTATAGTGCATTCCTTTCTGATGATCATCATAAAACCCTTTTTCACGGACATTCTTTTACAGCAAATCCGTTAGCCTGTGCTGCTGCTTTAGCCAGTATGGAATTATTACTACAAAAAGACACTCAAATGAATATCAACCGTATCACTCAACAGAATTCAGTGTTTGTAAAAACGCTTTCCGGTCATCCTCAGGTGGAAAATGCCCGCCATATCGGAACTATTTTAGCTTTTGATTTTAAAACAGTGCAGGGAACTTCTTATTTTAATGAAATAGGAAAAAAGCTCTACAATGAATTTTTACAGAGAGGAATTATCATGCGTCCCCTTGGAAACGTTCTGTATCTGGTACCTCCTTACTGCATTTCGGCTGAGGAGCTGGACTTTGTGTATCAGAATATTATGGAAGTCCTGGATCAGTTTAAATAAGCCGCTCCTCTTCAGATAATAATTATTTTTAATTTTTTTAATGTACCTTATAGGTTTCCGGAAACCTGTAAGGTTTTCCTGTGTAATGCTGGTTCATGTATTTTTACAGCTCCAGTTCGGCTTTCTTCAGAATAGGAATCAATTCCTTTAATTCATCTTTATTAAACTCCAATACATTCTGATTCACATCATGAGAAAGAATTTGGATATAATTGCCCCCATGAAGAAACTTTTTCAAGATAAATGCTTCCGAATTCAATATTGCTCATGGTCATAAATCTGTATTGAATCTCCTCCTGACCTGCCTTTTCATTTTTAAATCGTTTTATCCCAATTCATTTCCCCATGAGTGAAGTTCAGAGAGAATAGGCCCCAGTTTTTGTCCTTTTTCCGTTAACCTGTAATATACTTCCGGAGGAAAATTATAAACTTCAATCCGGTCAATAATAAGATCATCTTCCAGCTGCTTCAGCTGCTCTGCCAGTACTTTCTTAGAAACACGCGGCATATTCCGCCAAAGCTCTACAAAACGCACCTGTTCCACTTCAAAAAGATTATGAAGGATCAAAGGTTTCCATTTACCAGAAAGGATATTCAGGCTTCGTCTTAATCCGCAGTTCTTAAATTCTTCAAAATTCATCAGTCAAATGAATATTTATTGGTTAACATTTTGGTAACCTTCGATTGTTTTACTTTTACCAGATAATATCTTTGTTCAACAAAAATACTCAAAAATGAAATTACAATTATGGCGTAATGCCACATTGGTGCTGAATATTGATGAACTTTCCATTCTTGTGGATCCAATGCTTGGAGAAAAAGGGTCTGTGGGAAAAATACCTATGACAGAAAGTGAATTACTGAACCCCCTTGTAGATCTGCCTTTCAGCAGGGAAGAATTGCATCAAAAATTAAAAGGGATTGATGCTGTTGCTGTAACCCACCTTCATCCTGACCATTGGGATGCTGATGCTGTTGAACTTTTAGACAAAAATATTCCAGTCATCTGTTCCGATGTTATTGCAGATCACTTGGCGGGACAGGGGTTTACAAATATAGTGACCGTAAATGACCGGCTGCAATGGAACAACATTGAAATATCAACTACCAAAGGCCGCCACGGAACCGGAGAAATCGGAGAGAAAATGGGAATCGTCAACGGATTCGTTTTTAAAAAAGAAAATAAATCCGTTTATATTGCAGGAGACACTATCTGGTATGATGAAATTGCCCTTGAAATAGATAAGCATCAGCCACAGCACATCATTGTAGCCGGAGGGGCTGCTACTTTTGATGTAGGAGATCCTATTATTATGACGGGTAATGATATTATAAAAGTCTGTAAATATGCTCCGGAATCCACTGTTTGGGTAACCCATTTGGAAGCAGTAAGCCACTGCAGAGAAGACCGGGAGTATACCAGAAAAAAGATCAGTGAAAATGGACTTGAGAACAGATGCTTCATCCTGGAAGACGGAGAAGAAGTGGAACTTCATTTGTAATCTCTGAATACAGAAAACCATTCGAAAAGAATAAATATACCTCCAAAACGAAAAAAGGATAGAAGTAAATTCTATCCTTTTCATGTGCAGAATGGCGGCTAATCTTCTACATACTTATTTCTCGCAGCCTTCATTCCGAAATACAGCATCAGCAGTACTGCAAAACTTAATAAATAGAATGAGCTGTTCCAGGACACATCCCAGTCATGCAGCTTCCCAAACAGCGGAGGTCCGAATGCTGCAATCAGATACCCTACAGACTGCGCCATTCCGGAAATTTTTACCGCATTGATGCTGCTTTTGGTCCGGGCAGAAAAGAACAGGATAGATAAGCTGAAAGACAAACCGTTAGAAATTCCTATAACCACTGCATTCACATAGATCCACTGGGATTTCAGGAATACAAACATCATCGTGCTTGCAAACATCAAAGCACAGATAAAAAGAATCATAATGCGCTGGTCTTTCATTTTACTGGCGATGATCGGGCAGCAAAACGTAATAGGGATCATCGTAATCTGGATCACAAAAAGCACCCATCCTGAACTTTCCCCCTGCATATGATAATCAGCAAGAAATGAAGGCAGCCAGGCCACCATACAGTAATAAAATAACGACTGCAAGCCCATGAAAGCACTGATATTCCAGGCCTGAGAAGATTTGAACATATTAAAATCCGAAGTGCTTAATGCAGTTTTAGGCTGTTCCGGATTCTTTTTATTGAATATAAGTTCGAGGATCAAAACCAGTAGTCCCAAAGCTGCAATCACCAGCCAGATTCCCAGGGAGCCACGCCATCCCAATCCTGTCCATTCACCAATTTTTACACTGAAACCGGAAGCCAGTGCTGCGGTAAGATTCATCGATACAGCAAAAATACCGGTCATCAGGCCTATCTGTTTGGGAAAATTATTTTTAACATATCCCGGAGTCACCACATTTCCGATGCATATACCCAAACCAATAAACAGGGAGCCCAGGAATAATAGCCAAAGAGATCCTGTAATACGAAGGAATAATCCGAAACTTAAAATAATAACGGAATACATCAGAAGTTTACTGATCCCCAGCGTATTCGAAAATCTGCTTACCAGGACAGAACAGGCTGCAAACATAAAAAGAGGAATAGACGTAAGCAGGCTGACCTGAAAATTATCCAGTCCCAAGGCATCCCTTACTTCTCCCAACACCGGAGATACGGCAACAATAGGGGAGCGAAGGTTGCTGGAGATCAGAATCACCACCAGGATATTAATGACCAGTAAAGCATACGATGCGTTTCTTTTTACTTCATTCTTCATCATAATAAAATCTTTTGTGCAAAATTAGCACAGTAATTTTGTTTAATTTTGCCAAAGTTTTAACCTGAAACGACATGAACGCCAACAACAGTATTGAAGTAGATGAACTGAAGAAACCCTATTTTGTATGGTTTGAAGAAAACTGGATGCATGATGACATACTCCATAAGCACAAAAAAGGACAATTGGTGTATGTAGAAAGCGGTTTCCAGTATATCACCATTGAAGAACGGATCTATCTTCTGCCACAAAACCATGCCGTCTGGATTCCGCCTGGTGCTATTCATAAGACCAATTCACATTCCGAAAAGATCAAGCTGATGATTATGTTTGCCGACATGGCTGGAAAAGGGGATTTTTATCAGGAAGTAAATGTGTTTTCAGTGCCTCCGGTACTGAAAGAAATGATCAGATATGCCGAAAAGTGGTCAAAATATCTCGCTGAAGATCATGATGAGATGATATTTCTGCAGGCTCTTTTTAATGAACTTCCCCATTTTGTGGAACACGCTCTGAGACTTCATATCTGCCTTCCTGGAGACAAACGCTTAACCGGGGTAATTGAATATCTTCATCATCACTACCATGAGGACATTAAAATAGAAGAACTGAGTGATATAGCCTTATTGTCTTTACGTTCACTGGAACGGATCTTCAAGAAAGAAACGGGGCTTACTTTAGTTAAATACCAGCAAATGCTCCGTATGATCAAAAGCCTGGAATTGCTGAGCTCGGGAAATTATACAATTTCAGAAACCGCATATGAAGTGGGGTATAAGAGCGTACAGGCATACACCCGGAGCTTTCAGTCGGTAATGCAGTTCAGACCTACTGATTTTATTAAAAATATCCGGCAATAACAAATCTAAAGCAGATGATAATAAACACCTAAAAGTGATTTAATAAAATTATAAAAACTTTAAATCCCTTTTATAAAAGAGGTTTGGCTTGCATTTTAATATCAATAATTCACACTTTGTTAATTTTCAAATAAATGGTAAATTTTCAATTAAACTATCAATAAAAATAAAAAGGTCCCCAAGAATGGAGACCTTAAAAAAACACAAATGATGAAAAAAAATTATTTCGATTCACAAATATAAGTAAAAATTATATTATGCAACGCATTATATGAGCATTTTTTTAAAATATTATTTATTTTAAGTAAAAATAATAATCGTTTAATTCCTTTAGATTTTCTTCAATATTCCGGAATTCGGCCTTAGACTTATATACAGCCCCTTTTTACCGGATTTTACCATTCAGAAAAATTCTTTTAAAAAAAATATTCTGAAGTAAAAAAAAATCATTTTTAGAAAAAATATTTCAACTTAAATTGATTTAGTTTCGAAAGGTAGGTTCTTTTGGGTGTCATCAGGATAAAAAATCAAACATGTATGATTCCGGATTTTCCCTTGTGACTATACTCATAAAAAAGATGCAGTAATTTTCATTTATTTGTTTTTAAAATTCATCACATGAAGCCAAAGTCAATAAAAGGAGTGCCTCAGCAAAGATCCGGCGGTTTTCATGATACTGAAAGTTATAAACAATTTGATGAGGCACATCTTCCGTTAAAATTTGAAATCCTGAAGAAAAGATTCTGTCTTGTCAACCGATGGAAATCCTATTGTGGAGAAGCTTTTGCAGCATTTAAGCTCTATGACTCCAACGGTTCTCCGGTAGAACGTGAACCGCAGAAGGGTGACTTTATACGGATCAATATTCCCGGGCCGGGTGAAACAGAAGCTAAGGGATATGACTGGGTGGAAATTACGGATATCTGCTTTTTTCAGGATGCCTATTCTGAAAGTGTCAGCATGACCTGCAGGCCTTCTAAGGATCCCCAGCATGGAAAAAAAGGCCATATTGCTCACTTTTACAGTTCCCGTGCTACGTCCACTTTTATAATTTCAAGGAATGCAACCCATCTGAAAGCAGCTGTACATGGGCGAAACGAAACTCCTAATTTCAATGCCGGCTGGTTTGATGTTATCAGGAATATCATGGTAGCTGCGGGAGGAATCATGGGAATTGCCAAAATTCAATGGAAACAGCTTACAGATGGATTTCTGGATTTTGAGTAGCACTAAAGCGGTTGAGAAATAAGGTTATAAAGGCCGGAAGAGGGAAGTTCAATAATATAAAGCGATGTTTGTCTTTAGAACTTTAATTTCTTCACTCTTCCAGCTCAAGCTTACTGTCCTGTAAAATCTTCTTTCCTTTTTGATCTAAGTCAAAGTTCCGGATAAACCTGCTTTTTATTTTCGCAGCTTTAATGTAAAGCTATGGTAGAACTTGAAAAAATCATCTGGATATCTATTATTCTGATCATCATTATCTCTGTAAAAGATAAAATAAAACTGGCCCTTCCTCTCTTACTCGTGATCGCAGGACTTATTCTGAGTCTTACCCAACTGGTACCTTCTGTTGACATGAGCCCTGAAATGATTTTTTATGTGGTACTGCCTCCCATATTATTCGATGCAGCCTGGAACACTTCCATTCCGGATTTCAAAAAGGAGATCCGGAAAATTTCAGTTCTGGCCATAGGACTTGTTTTTCTCACTACAACCATTATTGCCTGCATTGTACATGCCATTATTCCCGGATTCAGCTGGCCTGTTGCATTTGTTATGGGAGCTGTTATTGCTCCTCCCGATGCTGTAGCAGCAACAAGCATTACAAAAACTCTTCCGCTTCCCCGGAAGCTGACAACGATCCTGGAAGGGGAGAGCCTGCTGAACGATGCTTCCGCTCTGATTGCCTATAAATGTGCTGTAGTAGCCATTACCAGCGGGGTGTTTTCCTTTTGGGAGGCAGGATTTCAATTTATCAGCAGCAGCCTTGGGGGAATCATCATTGGCCTTGTTATGGGTTTTGCATTTTTAAAACTGCACAGGTACTTCAACGGCAGCAGCAGTACTGAGACTTTCGCCGTTACTCTGCTTCCTTTCGCTGCTTATAGTCTGGCAGAGCACCTGGATTGTTCCGGAGTACTGGCAGTTGTTATTCTGGGTATGGTTCTTTCATGGAATTCCATTTCATTATTCAGAACCGAGAGCAGAATGCAGATGAGCCATTTCTGGGACGTAGCTGTTTTTGTTCTGAATGGTCTTGTGTTTCTTATTCTTGGAATGCAGCTGCCCGGCATTATTTCAAACATACCGGAAACCGATTTGCCTGTGCTTATTTGCTATGGACTTTTGTTATTCGTTATCCTGGTAGCTGTACGGCTTTGCGTTCTTGCTTTATTTCCTCTGTTTTCCAATAAAACAGCAGAGAAAAAACAAACATTTCTGACTTCTTCAAAAAAGGAATATATCATTCTGTCATGGTCCGGAATGAGAGGAGTCGTTTCACTGGCTGCCGCACTTGCTTTACCGTTCCGGGATGATCAGGGAATTGTTATAGCTCAGAGGGACACGGTTTTATTCATATCATTTGTCGTAATTATTTTCACTTTACTTATCCAGGGATTAACGCTGCCAAGACTTATCAGCATGATAAAACCTTCGGTATCAGATAAGGCAGAAGAAAAAGAACTGAATCTGCTTCTCTTTAAAAAATCACTGTCTTTCCTGAATGATTATGAAACCGATAATGAAAGAGACGAAATTGCCCTGAAAACAATGGTTAAAAAACTTGAAAAAGAAGAAATCCGGTTAAAAAACAATGACAATAATCTCCAATTCTCAGATCATACAGCATGGAAGAAGGCTTATTTTGAACTGGAACTGGGCCTTGCGAACTGCCAAAGACAGGTCCTGATAGAATCTTACCATCAGGGAGCATTTTCTCTTGAAAACATCCGGAAAAAAGAAACAGAGCTGGACTTCTGGACGACGACGATTCAGCATGAAATAGAATCTTCCGGCCGGTATTCTGAATAGTCATATTCCTTTTTTGATCTAAGTCAAAGTTTGGCATTGTCTGTACAAAGACATTTGCAACCGGATATTATTTAAAACAAAATTTATGAATCTAACATTAGAAAAAGGGCAGACCCTTAATTTTTATAAGGCAACGACTCCTATCATCATTGCAGTATTCGGGGTATATCTTACCATAGGAATTGCGTTGGGAGTATTGCCGGAATTTGTTCAGAAGCACTTAGGATTTGGCAGTCTTATCGTAGGTCTTGTCATTGGGCTTCAATCTCTGTCAACCCTTATGACCAGAGCCTATTCCGGAAGGATAACAGATACCAGGGGAGCCAGGAAGAGTAAGATGGCCGGGGTTGTATTAGCTGTTATTGCAGGAGTTGCTTATGTTTTGGCCGTATTATTTCAGGCAGATCATTTTTGGGCAGTTGCTTTTTTACTGCTGGCAAGGATCATTCATGGGATTGGCGAAAGTTTTCTTGTTACAGGAGCACTTACCTGGGGAATCGGCCTCGCAGGACCTTCGAAATCAGGTAAAGTAATGACTTGGAACGGAATTGCTATGTATGCGGGAATTGCCGTCGGAGCGCCGCTGAGTATCTGGCTGAGTAAAGAATATGGAGTACTCCCGGCATTTGTCCTTATTATATTACTTCCTCTGGTTAGCTGGTTTTCTACGGCAAAGCTACCATCAATTCCGGTAGATAAAGATCATATCAGGACTCCTTTTTATAAAGTGATCGGCGCTATTTCGGGACAGGGGCTCAGCCTTGCATTCTCTTCTATGGCATTCGGATGTATTGCTTCTTTTATTGCTCTGTTTTTTACAGAAAAAAACTGGGGAGATGCTTCACCCGCATTTATGGTTTTCGGGATTTGTTATGTGGTAACCCGGGTTCTGTTTGCTTCTTTTCCTGATCGGTACGGAGGTTTTAAAATTGCCTTTATCTCTCTGATCATCGAAGCAGCTGGACAGATCCTGATCTGGACTTCAGTTTCTGAAATGGCAGCTATTATCGGGTGCGGACTGACTGGAATAGGATTTTCACTGGTTTTCCCGGCCTTAGGAGTCCTGGCCATACAAAAAGTGAAGCCGCAGATGAGGGGAACTGCTTTGGGTGCCTATGTAGCCTTTGTAGATCTTTCATTAGGTCTTGCCGGTCCTATAGCGGGGCTCATCGCCGGATGGCTTGATTATCAGTCGGTATATCTGTTCGGTGGGATCAGCTGTGCACTTTCTCTTCTTATCTTACTGTTTAATAAAAAATAAAATACATTGTATGACAACTCAGAAAATACGTTCTGTTTTCAGAATGAAAGACAAAAAATTTCTTACGCCTCATCTTATCCGTACGGTATTTGGCATTGATGATCACCAGGCTGAGCTATTAGCTTATGTACGGTCCGGTTCCAATAATAAAATATTTATTCCTCACAGTGCTGAAGAACATGATGTATCGGTAAGAACTTACACAAACCGGAAGATCGACCTGGAAGCCAGGGAATTAACGGTGGATTTCGTATCTCATGGAGATAATGGTCCTGCTTCTGCATGGGCATTACAGGCTGTTCCCGGAGATACACTGGAAATAGGAATGAAGCAGAGTGCAAGGCCTCTGGTACCGGAAGCCGACTTCTGTCTTCTCGTAGGAGATGCTACAGCACTACCGGTAATATGTGCCATTGCAGAGCAGCTGCCATCGTACGTAACAGCAAAAATAATACTGGAAGTGCATGGAAAAGAAGATGAACTTATTGTATGTTCCGCTGCTGATATTTCTGTAGAATGGCTTCATAATCCCCAGCCCGAAAAAGGGAGCACCCTGGCAGAACAGGCCCGGAAAACAGAATTTCCTCAGGGAATACTGAAGGAATATGTATACATTGCTGCCGAATATACTACGGTACATGAGCTTCGTCACTATTTCAGAACAACTCTGCAATGGGATCCGCATGGGATCTATGCATGTTCGTACTGGAGAGCAGGCCAGTCGGAAGATGAACATTCTGAAAAGGGGTAATCCATAGAAAAATAAGGGCAGATAACAGCATTTATCGCTACATTTGCCAACGACTGATCTTATACCCAATGGAAGAATTACTGATTTCATATATTAAAAGTAAAATATCGGTAACAGAGGAAGAAACGGAAACCATTCTCTCTTATTTCAAACCGATCAAACTCAAGAAGAACGAGCTGCTTCTGACCAATGGACAATCCAGCCAGAGAACCTTTTTTGTAACGTCAGGATGTCTCCGTATATTCTTCATCAATGAAGAAGGGCAGGATTCCACCAGATATTTTGCTTTTGAAAATCAGTTTGCCACGGCACTTGTAAGCTTTATTACTTCTGAACCGTCTGAAGAATTTATCCAGGCCGTTGAGGATTCGGAAGTGTATTATATCACCCACAAGAACTTTTATCATCTTCTGGATATTATCCCGCAATGGGAAAAGTTTTACAGGATTTATCTTGAGATCGCCTATGTCACCAATACCAAAAGACTGATGTCTTTTCTGGTTCAGGACGCTCTGGAAAAATACCGCCAGCTTTTGGATGAAAATCCTATTATCGTGCGAAGGCTTTCCAACAAAATGGTGGCCTCTTATCTCAATATCTCACAGGAAACGCTGAGCAGGCTGAAATCCAGGCTCTGAATTCAGTTCAGTATTGTAAGGGCCTGTGATTTTCAAATGTATAATTATTTTTTTGAACAATGAACAGTCTCGCAAGTCCGGCTCTGAATATTTCCACAGGAATTATTCTGCTGAAAAACAAAATAGCAGCCCACACTTACCACATCAGGATCCAGAGTCAGGATTTTTCACAGATTCAGTCCGTTACGGGATCGGCTATAGATATTTATCAGTCTGACCCACATTACGATCTTCAGCCGGTAGTGCAGCAATATACATTCTGGGACTATGAGCCTGTCCATCATATTGCAGATATTGCCATTACCATATGTTGTGATCATGAAGAGAAAAAATGGATAGAAAATCTTCAGCAGGGAGATACTCTGTTTTTCAGGCTGCTTTGCGGATCATGGGTGCCGGACCAGGCTGCGGATCATTATATTCTGATCAGTGATGTAAAGGCATTATCCCAACTCTACGAGATCAACAGGGCACTGCCCGTAAGTAAAAAGGTAACGGCTGTTGCTTATGCAGAACAGGAAGATTATCTTTTCCCGGACCTTGACCAAAGCTTCCCCGTAAAAACTTTCTTGATCTCCCCCACAGACCCTGTAAAAATTCTGGAATGGATCATGAGATCTTTCCGGAAGGATATTCAAAATGCAGTAATATATGTATTGGGAGATTCTCTGGCAGCTTCTTTCATCTATCATGATTTAAAAGATCAGTCTCTTTTGGAAATCCAAACTGTTTATTTAAATCCTTTTTAAACTGTATAAATTCTTAAAAAATTAATACTGGCAGGCTTTTCAGAAAAAATTTAAGACTTATATTTGCAGGACAATGTTAAAATGGATTTCCATATTATGCTCGATGATGTATGTGCTGGCTACCACCAATGCGGGGGAAGTTCTTAAAGTACCTATGTTTGTAGAACATTATATGGAATATCATGGAAGCCTGTCAGAATTTGTTATGGAGCACTATGACAATCATAAAAAAGATGCGGACTGGGATCTTGATCAGAAACTTCCTTTCATCAATCCGCCTATTGTACTCACGGTACATGCCCAGCTTCCGGAACTTAGTTTTGAAATAAAAAAGCCTAAAGAAATTACTATTCCTCAAAAGAACAGTATCTATCAGGAAAAAGATTTTTCCAACCTTTATCTTTCCAGCATATTCCAGCCTCCACGGCACTCTTAACTGATATCATATTTATAATCAATGTTTTACTATTTGCGTAAAACAGTCCATTTATTACATATCAATTAACCCGTTGTGCCTTTAACATTCCGCCACAAAAACAGCCAGGATATTTAAAAAGCTTTAGCATGCTTTAAAAACCAGTTTCTATACACTGAAGTTTTTAATCGATACAGGCTTTTGCCAAATGTTTTGGTTTTTTGTAGCTCACTCCAACTTTAGACAGTTGTATAAAGCATTCCGGGTTAGCAATTAATAATTTTTCATGTTAAATAAAATTATTGAGTTTTCTGTAAAGAATAAACTCATCATAGCCTTGTTTACCATAGGTCTCGTTCTTTTTGGGATTTATGAAACCACCAAACTTCCCATTGATGCACAGCCTGATATCACCAACAATCAGGTTCAGATCATTACTACGGCTCCGTCTTATGGTGCTGCAGACATAGAACGTCTTGTTACATTTCCTATTGAACAGGCCACCAGTAATATCAGCGGAATCACTGAACTCCGCAGCCTTTCACGTTTCGGGCTTTCACTGGTGACTGTAGTTTTTGATGATGAAACGGATGTATACTGGGCCCGTCAGCAGGTTCAGGAACGCTTACAGCTTGTGCAGGATAATATTCCTGCCGGAATCGGAAAGCCTGAGCTGGGACCTATTTCTACAGGTTTGGGAGAGATTTTCCAGTATGTGGTAAGAGCCAAAAAAGGGTACGAAAATGTATACGATGAAACTGAGCTCAGAACCATTCAGGATTGGGTGGTAAGACGTCAGTTGCTGGGTACAAAAGGAGTTGCAGACGTCAGCAGTTTCGGTGGGAAGCTGAAGCAATATGAAATAGCCATCAACCCGAACAGGCTTCAGGCCTTCAACATCAATATCAATGATGTTTTTGCCGCCTTGGAAAAAAATAACCAGAATACAGGAGGCGCTTATATTGAGAAGAAAGAAACAGTTCTTTTTATCCGGAGTGAAGGGCTTCTGGGAAGTACAGAAGATATCGGAAACATCCAGGTTGCAGAAACCGGGGAAGGAATCCCTGTTCATATCAAAGATGTGGCGTCTGTAAAAATAGGGTTTGCCACAAGATACGGTGCAATGACCTATAATGATACCGGAGAGGTTTCCGGAGCCATTGTGCTCATGCTAAAAGGGGAAAATGCCAATAAAGTCATTGCCAATATCAAGCAAAGGCTGGAAAAGATCCAGGAATCATTACCGGAAGGCGTAGTCATCGAGCCATTCCTTGACCGGGCCAAAATGGTGAACAATACCATCAGTACGGTAAAAACCAACCTTATGGAAGGTGCTTTGATCGTAGTATTTATTCTTGTATTGTTTCTGGGAAATTTCAGGGCAGGTCTGCTGGTTGCTTCCGTGATTCCTCTGGCGATGCTTTTTGCGATCATCATGATGAATATCTTTGGTGTGGGAGGAAACCTGATGAGTCTCGGGGCACTGGACTTCGGTCTTATTGTAGACGGTGCCGTCATTATTGTAGAAGCCGTACTGCATCAGCTGGCCCATAAAAAGCATTTCGGAAAAGACAATATGCTGAGCAAAAAGGAAATGGATGCGCAGGTTTCGGGCTCAGCCACTAAAATGGTCAACAGTGCTGTATTCGGGCAGATTATTATCCTGATCGTGTACCTTCCGATCTTTACCCTTCAGGGAATTGAAGGTAAAATGTTCAAGCCTATGGCCCAGACGGTAGCATTCGCCCTTATTGGCGCTTTCATTCTTTCTCTTACCTATATTCCAATGATGAGTGCCCTGGTTTTGAGCAGAAAGAAAAAGGAAAAAGACAATATTTCGGACAGGGTGATGACCAAAGTAGAAGCGGGCCATCAGAAACTCCTTATGAAAGCCCTTAAATACAAGAAAACCATTATACTTACCGTTCTGATTCTTTTTGCAGGCGCCGTATTCACTTTGTCTAAAATGGGAGGGGAATTTATTCCTTCTCTGGAAGAAGGTGATTTTGCTGTAGAAATGAGAATCCTTCAGGGAAGCAATATCAATGAAACGAAAAAAGTGACCACCCAGGCTTCCGGAATTCTTTTAAAACAGTTCCCGGAGATACAGAAAATTGTTGTTAAAATCGGAAGTGCTGAAATCCCTACAGAGCCTATGCCTATGGATGCCGGAGATATGATCATTGTTTTAAAGCCTAAGAAAGAATGGACATCTGCCAGCTCATTCCCGGAACTTTCTGAAAAAATGAGTAAAGCCCTGAGCGTTATTCCGGGGCTGACCACCAGTTTCCAGTTTCCTGTACAGATGCGTTTCAACGAATTAATGACCGGAGCGAGACAGGATGTGGTTTGTAAAATCTATGGGGAAAACCTGGACAGTCTCACGGTGTATGCCAAGAAACTGGGAAGTATCATCAATACGGTAAAAGGAGCCCAGGATCTCTATATAGAACCTGTAGAAGGAGCTCCGCAGGTAGTCATTGATTATAACCGCCCTGAACTGTCACGCTATAATATTTCCGTGGCAGAGATCAACAGGGTGATCAATATGGCTTTTGCAGGCCAGACGGCAGGTGCTTTATACGAAGGAGAAAAGAAATTTGATATCGTTGTCCGGATGGATAATGAGCATAAAAAGGATATTACAAGTATTCAGAACCTTTTGGTACCTACTGCTTCCGGAGAACAGGTTCCGTTATCCCAGCTTGCCACGGTGGAACTTAAAGAAAGTCCTAATCAGATCCAGAGAGAAGATACCAAAAGAAGAATTATCGTTGGTTTCAATGCAAAAGGAAGAGATGTACAGACCATTGTAGAGGAGCTTCAGCAGAAAGCCGGTAAAAATCTTAAATTTTCTCCGGGATATACCATTTCTTACGGGGGCACATTTGAGAATTTAAATGAAGCTAAGGCCAGGCTCGGCGTTGCTGTTCCTATTTCCCTGGTGATGATCTTCCTGTTGCTGTTCTTTGCTTTCGGTTCTGTAAAGCATAGTTTGCTGATCTATACGGCCATTCCTTTATCCGCAATTGGCGGAGTATATTTTCTTGCGCTGAGAGGAATGCCCTTCAGTATCAGTGCAGGCGTAGGATTTATTGCCTTATTTGGGGTGGCTGTACTTAACGGAATTGTTTTGATATCGGAGTTTAACCGTTTGAAAAGTAACGGAGTAAGTAATACCAGCAGAATTGTACTCATGGGAACCAGAATCAGGCTTCGTCCGGTACTGATGACTGCTTTTGTAGCATCTTTAGGGTTTTTACCTATGGCTTTAAGCAACGGAGCCGGAGCAGAAGTACAGAGACCTCTGGCAACGGTTGTTATCGGCGGTCTGATGCTGGCCACTCTTCTTACCTTATTTGTACTTCCTATTCTCTACGTCGTTTTTGAACATATTAATAAAGACAAAATGAAATTCTCTAAAACAATCAACTATAAAAAACTGTCTGTGCTTTTACTCCTGCTTTCTTTCGGAGGCATTCATGCCCAGGAGAACATTACCTATGAGCAGGCTCTGGAAAAAGCTTTTCAGCAGAACGGAACCCTTAAAAATTCAAAATTAATTTCTGAATATCAGGATAAGCTGAAAGCCAGCTATCTGGATATTCCCCAGATGGAAGTTACCGGCGGGTTTGGACAGATTCAGGGAGAAGAAACGGACAATTCTTTCGGAATTTCCCAAAGGTTCAGCTTTCCTACGGTATATTCCAAAAGAAAGCAGATGCTGGATGCAGAATGGGCGGCAAGTGTGATCAGTCAAAACCTTACCAAAACACAGCTTACCAAAGAAGTTACGGAGGTTTTCTACAGGATTCTGGTGCTTCAGGAAAAGAAAAAGGTGCTGGAATATATCAGCACGCTGTATCACAATTTTGCCGAAAAAGCAGCTTTAAGATTGAAAAAAGGAGAAGCCAATATCCTTGAAGAATCAACGGCTGAGATTCAGAAGGAACAGGTAAAGGTACAGCTGAATTCCCTTGAAAATGATCTGAATATTGCAAAGCTTCAGCTTCAGCTGTTACTCCAATCCGAGCAGTCTTATCAGCCGGTTGCTGACAAGCCGGTGATGAATGTAGGACTTCAGATTTCAGAAGATCGGGTGAAACAGCATCCGGAACTTCAGTATCTGCTGCAGCAGATCAAAGTAGGTGAGGCAGAAGTACAGCTTGAAAAAAGCAGATTACTGCCTGAACTTCTCATAGGGTATACCAACCAGAGTATGAAGAATATCAACAATAACCGCTTCAATTCTGTTCAGGTGGGTGTGGGAATTCCATTGTTTACAAAAGGACAGAGGGCTTTGGCTAAAGCAGCTCAGGCAAAAATCGCCATTACTGAAAACCAGTATCAGCGTAAGGAAATTGAACTGAAAAACAGATTGGGACAGCAGATCAGCAATTATATGAACCTGCAAAGGATCATTGAAAACTATGAACAGAAACAGCTTCCAAAGTCTGAAATCATCCTGCAGACAGCACAAAAGCAAATGGAAGTGGGTGAAATTGATTATCTGAACTGGGTGATCCTCGTCAATCAGGCCGTAAAAACAAAAGCAGACTACATCGATCAGCTGGAAAAGCTTAACCAGACCGGAGCGGAACTTAATTTCTTAATTTCAAAATAACAGCGTAATGCATTTCAAAAAAATATCCATATTAAGCCTTGTTTCAGTACTTGTTCTTTCCTCATGCTCAAGCAAAAAAGAAGAAGAAAAAACAGTGTATGAAAACACAAAATTCAGCAAAAGCACTGAGAATACCGTTCACCTTACAGAAAAACAGGTACAGTCTGTAGGCATAACCACCACTTCCATTCAAAACAGAAATATGGAAAAACTGGTACGGCTGAACGGGAAAGCGGAAATTGCACCCTCTCATATCAGCTCTGTTTCAAGCATCATGGGTGGCCATATCAAGGCAATCAATGTGATCAATGGCAGCCATTTCAGTAAAGGGCAGGTACTGGCAGTGGTGGAAGACCCTCAGTTTATACAGCTTCAGCAGGACTATCTGGTAACGAAAGCACAGCTTGAGGCGGCCCGGTTGAACTTTAACCGCCAGAAAGATCTTAATACCAGCAAAGCCAGCAGCGACAAAACCATGCAGGCAGCTCAGGCGGACTATGCCACATTAAATGCTACCTTAAAAGGGCTTGAAGAGAAACTCCGCATTATCGGAATCAATGCCAAAGGGCTTACCACCGGAAATATCCGCAGCAGGATCAATATTTATGCCCCGTTCAGTGGCTTTGTAAGCAAAATTCTGGTCAATAACGGTCAATATATCAACCCTGCAGATACTTTATTTGAACTGATCAATCCGGCCGGATTACTGCTGGAACTCAAGGTCTTTGAAAATGATGTCAATGATATAAAAGCAGGGCAGGAAATCCTTGTGTACAACAATCAGGATCCTGAGGTGAAATCCAGTGCGAGAATTATAAGTGTGGCTCCAAGTATTGAAACTGGAGGTTCTGCAACCGCTGTAGCCAGATTATCTTCCGTGAATACTGCCTTTATAAAAGGAATGTACATCAATGCCGAAGTCAATATCAGCAGCCGTTATACCCAGGGATTACCCAACGAAGCCGTGGTTGCTTTTGAAAATAAAAATTATGTATTTGAAGACCTCGGAAAATCCAATTACAAATTGATCCCTGTGGTTACAGGAATTGCAGATGACCAGTTTACAGAAATTATAAAAGCAGATTATTTGAAAGATAAAAAAATAGTACAGAAAGGGGCTTACAGTCTTCTGATGATGTTGAAAAACAAAGCAGAATAATCATTCAGTACCATTAAAATAAGGGAATTCAGCAACAGAATTCCCTTATGAAAATAATAAATTTGTATGAAAAAATTTCTTTTAAAACAAGCTTCTCTTATGCTTTAAATGTTAAAAAATGAAATGATTTATGATTCTTAAAATTACTGTTAATTCCTTCTATACAGCAATACCGAAATGGCAGGAAATTTCTGCACCTGTTTTCAGGTAGTTTTCAGAAATACAGATCGCGAAATAGCGGTACAATGTATTCTTAATTCAATTCCAGCCTGGTGAAAAATGCTTCCAGGGCTCTCCAGTCCTGATAAGTAACCAAAAATTCTTTTGTACTTACCGGAATACCGGGAGTAAAGCTGTAATGATCACATCCAAAACACAGATCAATGTTCTCCCATTTATTGCCTTTGCAGATAAATACGGTATGATGGGGTTCAAAACAATGGGCACCGTCCCAGAATTTGTCTTTTTTCTGATTTTTAATCATATCAATCATTTCCTGTCTTCGTTCCGGAGAGAGTATAACCTGTTTTTTGATGATATCACCATTGGGTCTGTTGTTTTTAAGCAAAGGTCTGATCTGTGTTATGGTCTTTTTACCAGGCTTTTCAATATCGAGTCTGAGATTTTCATGATTCGTCAGCAAAACCGTGTCTGCTTCTTTCAGATATTGTGCCAGGCTTTCATTTGCGTTTTGAGAAAAAACGGGTAGTGAGCCTAAGAGGAAGAATGAAATAAATAATTTATGCATCATGATTTTAATCGAATTTTTCTTCTGCAGCGGTCATCAATAAACCCTATAATCGGATAGATCAACCCTATATTGGCACCTTTTTCAAAAATGTAAATCCTAATGGATAAAGATAATAAAAAAGCCCGCCGGACTTACTATCCTCAGTTTTTTATAATCATTTGCCGGAAATTTTCAAAAAAGCTGACATTTGACATGTTTTTCAATATTACAGATGTTATTTGATGCATAATTAATTTTAAAATGATATTTTTAGCATGAATAGTTTGAGAGGATTTTAGTTGCCTTATGAAAAGAATTTTTTTTGAAAATATGACAACAAAACCTTTGCACAATTTCCATATTCCTGTAATGGGACTGGCGTATACCATAGACAGCCCGATCCGTGTTGCACAGTATGGAATCTCTTCTGTAATCTCTATTATTGATGATGAGATCCTGGAAAAAATGAAAAACTTTTACAACAAAAAGTTTAATCTGAATTATCTGGGAATCTCAACCAAAACAGAAGATTACAGAGCTAAAAGAATCACCGCCTATCTGGATATGGTGGATGATATTGTAAACGAAAAATTTGAATCTTTCAAACAGGAAATCAGCAGAAATACAGAGTCTTTAAAAGATTTTATAGCCATGCTTCCGAATACTTCGGATCTGAAGAACAGTCTTCAGAACCTTCTCAGCCAGAAAGACAGCTGGAGCTCCGGTATCAAAAATTTTATTGAAGCCAATCTGAAACCGGGAAGTATAGACGTCAATATCATGACAAAAGTGGATAAGGACAATTACAGCAGGAACGAACAGCTTCCTGTAATGTATAATGATGCCCATGCCTCCCTCCGCGGATTTGCAAAAAGTAAACTGTCTTCATCGGTGGTGCTTTCTGCCGGAATGAATCCCCGCCTGTACAGCTATATGGAGGAGTTTGCAGATTTTTTTCCGGACGAAAACGGAACGATCAGAAAGAAGATCATCCTTAAAGTAAGTGACTTCCGTTCTGCCATGATCCAGGGGAATTTCCTTGCAAAAAAAGGATTGTGGGTTTCAGAATACAGAATAGAATCCGGCCTGAACTGTGGTGGCCATGCATTTGCTACGGAAGGCATGCTCCTTGGCCCGATCATGGAAGAATTCAGGCAAAAGAAAAATGATCTGATACAATCTGCCCACACCCTCATGATGACAGCCCTGAAACAGAAAGGAAAACCTGTTCTGACTCAACCTCTGGAGATGAAAATAACCGTTCAGGGAGGCGTAGGTACATCGGAAGAACATGATTTTCTGCTTCAGCATTACCATGCTGACAGTGTAGGATGGGGATCGCCGTTTTTACTGGTTCCTGAAGCCACTTCTGTAGATACCGAAACCAGGAATCTTCTTTTACAGTCTAAAGAGAAGGATTTCTATTTAAGTAATATTTCTCCTTTGGGTGTTCCTTTTAACACCGTACGGGGAACGTCCAACGAAATATTGAAACAGCAAAAAGAAGCCAAAGGAAGATACGGAAGCTCATGCCCGAAAAAACTCCTGGCACTGAGCAAAGAATATTCTCCTGAAGGCATTTGCACTGCGTCTAAGAAATACCAGGATATCAAGCTGAAAGAACTTGATGCTTCCAGGGAAACTTTAACGGAAGAAAATTATGACAGGAAAAAATCTGAAATTACAGATAAGGCCTGCCTGTGTGTAGGACTTGTGAATGCAGCGTATATGGAGCAGAATCTTGAGATAAAAGGAGAGAAGCAGGGTGTTGTGATATGTCCCGGGCCTAATATTGCTTTTTTCGATAAAGAAGTTTCCCTCTCCAGAATGGTGCAGCATATCTATGGTAATGCTAATATACTTTCAGATGACAGGCGTCCGAATATGTTTATCAACGAGCTGAAAATGTATGTGGATTATCTGAGAAAGGAAATTACAGATTCAGTACAGATTACCCACTCCCAAACCAAAAAATGGAATGCATTCAAAAAGAATATTCTTGATGGAATAGCCTATTATCAGGATCTTTTCAAAGAATCTCCGTTCTTCAGAAACCATTGGCAGGTGATCAGCCTGCAATTACAGCACTATCAACTGGAACTTTCAGCCATTGAGATACCACAGGTTGAAAAGTAACCGTATTTTTAATTGTATAGATAAGAAAAACAGCCTTGGATAAAGGCTGTTTTTTGTAATAATTAACCGGGTAAAGCCCTTTATTTTGTCACCGGATGTATGAATGTTTTTTATACATAAATTAGTGGTTTATAATGTCCTTGCAAATAAACAGATTGCTCAGGCTTTCCATAAACATCTGCGATATCTGTAAATCAGCTGGAGATGCTCTCATACATTGAACAAATATAAATCAGTCAGTATTCAAAATAAGCGAGCAAGGACCGGCTTTTTCATTTATAATAACTATGATGTGAATGGCTTTTTTAAATGCTTTTAAGACATAATATTCCTTAACTTAGAGAACACTTAGTAACATTTATTTTTATGGAAAAAAGAAAGATCAAAAACACAGATCTTGCCGTAGCTCCCATCAATTTTGGAGGCAATGTGTTTGGCTGGACTCTGGATGAACAACAGTCTTTTGATATACTTGACCGGTTTACAGAAGCCGGTTTCAATTTTGTAGACACTGCAGACACCTATTCATGGTGGGTAAACGGTAAAGGCGGTCAATCTGAAGAAATCATCGGAAAATGGATGAAAAGCCGTGCCAACCGTAAGGATATCGTACTCGCAACCAAAGTAGGTTCGGAAACGAAAGAACATGGATTTGATATCAGCAGGAAACATATCTTACAATCCGTTGATGAATCACTGCAAAGACTTCAGACGGATCATATTGATATTTATTATACCCATTTTGACGATCATACCACTCCGGTAGAAGAAACACTTTCTGCCTATGATGAGATTATCAAAGCGGGAAAAGTACGCTATATTGCAGCCTCCAATCTGTCTCCGGAACGTTTGAAGGCTTCATTTGAGGCATCAGAAAAGTACAGTCTTCCTAAATATGTAGCATTACAGCCGCATTACAACCTGATGGAAAGAGAAGGTTTTGAAAAAAATTATGCCCCTCTGGCAGAACAGTTTAACCTGAGTGTATTCCCATACTGGTCTCTGGCTGCAGGATTTTTGACAGGTAAATACCGCACTGAAGCCGACCTTACAAAAAGCGCAAGGGGAGAAGGCGTAAGAAAATACCTGAATCCTAAAGGCCTTGAAGTCTTAAAAGCTTTGGATCAGGTGGGAGAGAAACATAAAGCTCCTCAAAGCACGGTTGCTTTAGCATGGTTATTAGCGAATCCGTTGATCACAGCACCTATCGTAAGTGCAACCAGTGCATCACAGCTTGAAACACTGTTCAATGCTCCCAAACTTGTACTGGACCAGGAAGATCTTGATCTGTTGAATAAAGCCAGCAACTGATTTTCAACTTTCATATAGATTATAATTAAATCCGTTCAGTAAAATATTGAACGGATTATTAATTATTTCAGGTAGTATTATGATTTGTAAATGGCTGCCATTCATCAGGAACGGGCTTTAGCCCGTTTAATAAAAACAAGAATTCCAACGGCTTTAGCCAAAACCTGAAGAAAGATGCAAACAGAATTTTTTAGATATTTGATTTTCTTAATGCATACCCCCTTTGTATATCATCCTATTTTGTAATCATCACTCCCTTTGTCATTCCGTAGGAATCCAGCCTTTGTATTAAAATTTAAGAAATAAATTTTTTAAATAGTTTATGGAGCCTTAATAATTCGTAATCTCAGCAGTTCTAATCAGAATACTCTTTCAGCAGTTGTCTGTAGCTCATGAGGATAGAAGATTTTGAAATAAACCCTATGAAATCATTGGCTTCACTCACTACCGGAAGATTCCATACACCGGTATTATCAAAAGTCTGAAGAATTTCCAGAGGTTTATCTTCACGATGGAGAATCGCTGGAGGAGCTTTCATCACCTGGATCACCGTTTGTAAAGAATCGGTTTCTTTATTGAAAAGGTAAGGCCTGATATCATCCAGAGTAAGTACTCCTTTCAGTTTTCTGTGATCATCCACTACCGCAAAAATATTCTTGTTTCCGTTTTTCACAAGCTCAAAAAGCTCTGTAATAGACGCATTCTCATTGATGGTCTGTGAATATTGATCAATAAAATCTTCTGTTCTCAATGCAAAAAGGAGGTTTTTATCATGCTTATTTGTAAAAATTTTCCCTTCGTCTGCCAATGATTTCAGTTCCGGAGAAATAGGCGAGAACCATTTGGCAATAAGATAGGACATTACAGAAACAATCATCAGCGGGATAAACAGGTCATATCCAAAACTGGATTCTGCAATCAGAAATATTGCAGTAAGGGGAGCATACAGAACGCCACTCATTGCTCCTGCCATTCCTACAAGAACAAGATTGGTAACAGGCACATCCGTGAAACCTATATGCTGGCAAACCAGCGCAAATAAATACCCCAGTGTACCTCCTGCAAAAAGTGAAGGGGCAAAATTCCCCCCGTTCCCGCCACTGAATATGGTAAAAGAAGTTGCAAATGCTTTTAAAAGCAATACCAGCACCAGAAATACAATGATCGTCCAGTCTCCGATTTCGAAATACCTGAAGAAACTGTTTTCAATGATCGAATAAGTATTTCCATTGGTAAAAGCCTTGACCGTTTCATATCCTTCCCCGAATAAAGGAGGAAAAAGAACACAGAGCAATGACAGAACAGCGCCTCCGAACATTGCTTTACGCATCTTTGAAAGTTGGAGTCCTTTGATGAAATGCTCCACTTTCTGGGAAATGATCACAAAATAACGGGCATACAGGCCGGTAACCAATCCCAGGATAAGATAATAGGGTACGTTTTTATAATTAAAGGGATCTCTGGTATAAAACCTGAAAAGAACATCTTCCTGAAGTAAAATCCGGGATAAAAGACTCCCGCAGACTGCCGCCACCACCAAAGGAATAAAATCTGTAAAAACAACCCCGGTGAGCAGGATTTCAAATGCAAACATAATTCCTGCAATAGGTGCGTTGAATGCTGAAGCAATACCGGCAGTTGCCCCCGCTGCCAGCAACAGGGTACGTTCCTTGTAGCTGAGCCTGTAGGTTTGGGCATAATTTGATCCGATGGCTGCCCCGGTAACGGCTATCGGGCTTTCTAACCCGGCAGAACCTCCCAATCCCACGGTAATCGCACTCTGAATAACCTGTGAATACATTTTAACAGAAGCCACAATACTGGAATTCTGGGCAATTTCATACAGGATAGCCCCAATCCCTTTTCTGTCCTGGCCTTTGAAAAGGGTTAAAACGATCATTGTCGTCAGTACAATGCCCAGAAAAGGAAATACAATATAAAATAAGATCTGGTATTCAAAGTGAACTTTATTGGTAATAAAATAATGGATGTTGTGTACCAGTGTTTTCAGGATGACTCCGGCAAGACCCGCTGTACACCCTACCAGAATTCCGGAAAGCACCAGAAACTGATTCCGGCTCAGTCTGTTGTTCAGCCAGTGCAGGATAAGCTCATAGCTGCGTGCTTTTTCTAATCCGTATTTCTGGAAATCTCTTTTAAATTTAAGGAAACTTAGGTACTTTTTTTTGTTGTGAATTTTCACCGGAGAAACATTTTAAACTGTTATCAAATTGATACAGCCCTGTAAATTTATGAAATATCTTACAAAAACCCGACAAATGCTCTTTTTAAATCTACAGTTTGCCGGATGATGATCTCACTCCACTTTTTTATTTTTCCCCGAAAACAGCATTCCTGCAGCAATGGCTCCCACAATTCCTGCCCCTGCCATAATGAGTGTGTTGGAAGGGATAGAAAATAATGTCTTTCCATCAATTCCCGTATTGCCTCTGGAAGGAGCCAGTATGTTTCCTGCTGTATTTTCATCTTTACGGTCCTTCTTCATGATCAGCCGCATACCGGCAGAAGAAATATACCGGATCATACCTGGAAATATTTCATATAAATTTTTAAAAACCACGGCAGACCAGTCCGGATATGAAGCTTCTGTCGGATTTTTAGCAGTTTTTACAATAGAAGCTGCCAGCTCACGGGGATCAAATGCCGGTGGAGGAGTGCTCAGCTTTATGCCTGAATAGTTGGCTGCATGTTCTATTCCGGAAGATTTCTGAAATCCGGGATAAAGCGCACAGATATGAATGTCCGGAAAATCAGAGACCTCTCCCTGCAAAGTTTCCACCATGCCGCGGATACCGAATTTTGAAGCCGTATAAGCGGTTCCGTAAGGTGCAGGCATCCAGCCGCCAATAGAAATATTATTAAGCAAGACGCCTCTTTTCTGTCGTTTAAAAACAGGAAGTACTGCATGGGCGGCATGCATATAACCTAAAAGGTTGGTTTTAATGATCTGTTCTGTAATCTCTGTAGGGATTTCTTCAAATTTTCCAAAAGCCAATACTCCGGCATTATTGACCCAATAATCAATCTTTCCGCTAAACTCAAGAGCCTCCGCTACAAGCCTTGAAACTTCTTCTGCATCAGACATATCCGTAGGAACAGCAATAACTGAAACTCCAAATTTCCTGCATAGTTCTGCCGTTTCATTCAGAGCGTCTTCATTACGTGCAGCCAGAACGAGATCTGCTCCCTGCTCTGCAAAGGCTTCTGCGGTAGCCTTACCAATTCCGCTGGAGGCTCCGGTGATGACAACTGTTTCTCCAAAAAAGGGAGGTTTTCTGTGATTTTTCATAATATTATCGATTTGAGAGTGATTTGAGATACTATTTTAACGCTATCCGTTCCCCGTATTCCTTTTCGGCATCAGAATAAGTCTGATGGAAGGGTTATTGGTAATAAACAACCGGAACCAGTCCAGTGCCAGCTGAACTTTACTTCTGAATCCTACCAGAGGAATAATATGAATAAAAAGCCAGGTAAGCCATGCGGTAAATCCTTTAAAGGAAGTCTTCGGAAGATCCACCACTGCATTAAACTTTGAAATAATTGCCATACTTCCCTTATCATTATACCGGAATGGCTCCAGCACCTTACCGTCTTCTATCCGTTTAAAATTAGCCGCCAGATTCTTACCCTGCTGAATGGCCACCTGAGCCAGCTGAGGATGCCCGTTCGGATATTTTTCTTCAGAAAGCATCAGGCAGATGTCTCCCATTGCGTAAATATTTGCAGTGTCTTCAACTTTATTGTAACCATCCACCAGCACCCGTCTTCCTTTTCCTATGCTTTTTTCCGGTAATCCTTTGATCTCTCTTCCCGTTACTCCGGAAGTCCAGATCAGGGTTTCCGTATCGATTGTTTTTCCATCGCTTAATATCACTTTACAGTTGATATAGTCTTTTACAGAAACATTCAAAAGAATTTTAACTCCTAATTCTTTCAGTTTATCATAAGCGGTTTGCTGAGCCAGCTTACTCATCGGAGAAAGAAGGGAGGGCAATGCATCAATCAGATAAATGCTTGAGAGATTTAACTTTATTTCCGGATACTCTTTTTTGGCAATATATTTCCCCATTTCAGCCAGCATTCCGGCCAGTTCCACTCCTGTAGGACCACCACCGGCAATCACGATATTCTGCAGTTTTTCAGCTTCATTGATGTTCTTGTTTCTTGCTGCTTCTTCCAGCGTCAGTAATACATGGTTTCTGAGGTACAGTGCTTCTTCAATATTTTTCATAGGAAGGGCATGTTTCTGTACATTTTCCATTCCAAAAAAATTAGATTCCGTTCCCAATGCAAGAACGAGATAATCATAGCTGAGATTACCGGTGTCTGTTTCAATGGTTTTGTTTTCAGGATGCACCCGGATCAGGCTTCCCATATGAAATTTCACATTTTTATTTTCTGAAAACAGTTTCCGGAAAGGGTAGCTGATATTGGATGCTTCTATAAATGACGTAGCCACCTGATAAATCAATGGTGGAAAAAAATGGTAATTATTTTTATCTACCAGGGTAATTTTGAACCTGTTGTCGTTTTTGAGGGATTTGATCAGATTGATGCCTGCAAATCCTCCTCCTACGATCAGAATATGCTTTTTCATATGAATGAATATTGAAATGGTGTATTCAGTTTCATTCAATAACAGGACCAAAGAAGTTATAAAACAAACATTTAACATTAAATAAACATTTCTAAAATCCTTTGCCCAATCTGCTTTTCGTAATGTTTGAACTCCTTTTTTTTTATTTTTTATCCGGGTCTGCATGATGTTTGCTGCCTGTAGTATTAATCCAACACTTAAATATTTTTGATATGAAAACAGAGGTTTTAACAGATCTTCACCGATTGGGAATTGGTGGAGTAGCCATAGGAACAGCTTTTGAAAATATAACAGACGAACAATCCTTTGAAATTCTGCAGGCAGCATGGGATGCCGGAATCAGGTATTATGATACTTCTCCCTGGTATGGCCTTACAAAGAGTGAAAGAAGATTCGGAAACTTCCTGAAGGAGAAAGACAGAAGCCAGTTCATTTTTTCAACCAAAGCAGGAAGACTGTTTCATGAAGTTCCTGAATCTGAAGTGCCACCCACCATGTGGAAAAATCCATTGAATTTTGATTTCCGGCATGATTATACGGCCGATGCTGTTAAAAGATCTATTGATGACAGTCTGGAAAGGACAGGACTTGAGCACATAGATATAGTATATGTTCACGATCTCTCTGAAGATCAGGTAGGAGACCGTTATCCGTATTTTCTTGAGCAGGCGAGGAAAGGTGCTTTTAAAATACTTTCCGAGCTGCGTGATCAGGGAATCATCAAAGCATGGGGAATGGGCGTCAATAAGATAGAACCTATTTTAGACTGTATTGAATCTGCAGATCCCGATATCTGTCTTTCTGCTACCCAATATTCCATTCTGGAGCATGAAGATGCTGTAGACCGGCTTCTTCCGGCTGTAAAAAAAGCAGGCGTAAAACTGGTGTCAGGAGCAGGCTACAATTCCGGATATCTAGGAGGAAGGGAACGTTATAATTATAAGGAGATCATCCCGAAAGGAATGCATGAAAAAAGAGCCAGAATGTCTGCCATTGCAGAGGAATACAATATCAGTCTGATTGATGCTGCCCTCCATTTTGTTCTTGCTTCCGATGAATTTGTTTCCATTATCCCCGGAGCCAGCCGGCCGGAACAGGTGAAAGATAATGTAGAAGCATTACAGGCCAAAATTCCTTACGATTTCTGGCAGGAGCTGAAAGCAGAAGGCCTGATTTATGAAAAGGCACAAATCCCTACAGAATAGAACAGGTCTTCTGATTGCAAAGGAAGCATATATTGTTTTGAATAAGATGGTTATCCGTAAATTTATTTTGTACGATCCTGAGTAAGCTTTTTTAAGACAGTTTATATTCAAGTTCAGAATTTCTTCAAAATTTAATCATAGCTTTATTGCATGAAAATTTTAATCATTGAAGACGAGACGGAGCTGGCCAGGAGTATCTCAGAATACCTTTCCGGAGAAAATTATCTCTGTGAGACAGCCGGCACCTTCGGTGAAGCTATGGGTAAAATAGAAACCTTCGACTACGACTGTATTCTATTGGATATCATGCTTCCCGGAGGCAGCGGGCTTACCATTCTGGAAGAATTGAAAAAACTTCATAAACAGGATGGCGTTATTATTATTTCTGCCAAAAATGCCCTTGATGATAAAATTGAAGGCCTGAAACTGGGAGCGGATGACTATCTTACCAAACCTTTTCATCTTTCTGAGCTTATGGCAAGGGTATATTCCATCATCCGGAGAAAACAGTTCAGCAGCTCCAATGTAATAAGCCAGAATGAATTACAGATTGACCTGCTGGCCAAAACAGTAACTGTACATGAGGAAATGATTTCATTAACGAAGAAAGAATTTGATCTTCTTATCTATTTCATCGGGAACAAAAATAAAGTTATTTCTAAAAGTACTCTGGCAGAACATCTTTCCGGAGACTTCGCCGATATGCTTGACAATCACGACTTTGTATATGCCCATGTGAAAAACCTTAAGAAAAAACTATATGATGCAGGATGCGGGCACTATCTTAAAACAGTATATGGGACAGGGTATAAGTGGGAAAGCCAGGATAATTAAGACAATTCATAACCCATAATTCATCATTATATTGAAGCCTCTATTAACAAAAACCACCAAGCCCTTTCTGATCTACGTACTTATTGTGCTGATGATCAGTATTCCCGTGTATTATTTTGTAGTAGATACGATCTGGCAAAGTGAACTGGATGAACATAACCAGATCATTGTAGAGAAAACGGCTTATGAATTCAATCAACTGAAGCTTTCGGACGAAGCATTGGATAAAAGCCTTGAATTATGGAATCACATTCAGCCCGAAACAAATATTGAAAGAATTACTGCTGATCAGATTAAAAATGATACTGCCTATACCTACGAAAAACACTTACCTTTTATATCCGAACAAAAAAAGGAGCGCTACAGATGCCTGAAAAAGGTAGTATACGTTCAGGGCAAACCATATCTTTTTACAATACAGACCAACATTGAAGAGTCTCACGAAACCATAGCAGTCATTGCCATGATCACTATATTTTTCTTTGTGGTTATTGTTCTTGGTCTTTTGTACCTGAACAGAAAACTTTCATCTTCTGTCTGGAAACCGTTCAGGGATACGCTGGACCGCTTGAAAACATTTAATCTCAACAGCCAGTCCAATATTGAATTTCCCACCTCGGATACAGTAGAATTTGAAGAACTCAATCAATCACTTTACAAACTGATAGAACGCAACGTTTCTACCTATAAAACCCAGAAAGAATTTACGGAAAATGCATCTCATGAGCTTCAGACACCGCTTGCCATCATCAAAAATAAACTTGATCTTTTGCTCCAGGACCAGGATCTGACCGAAAAACAGTACGGAATTGCAGAAGACATCAATAAAGCACTCATCAGAAGTTCCCGGATCAATAAAAATCTTTTGCTGCTGGCTAAAATTGATAACCATCAGTTTGATAATTCTGAAACGATAGCGCTGGACCATCTGCTTCGGCAAAGTACCAACGCTCTCGAAGAGCATTTTGAACAAAAAAACATTGCCGTCCAGCAAAATATAGCGGATGATGTACAGGTAAACGGAAACAGTATCCTGAGCGAAATCCTGATCAACAATCTTATCATCAATGCTATCCGCCATACTTCTCCGGGAGGATCCATTATTATAAATCTGACGAAGTCTGTTTTTGAAGTGTCGAATTCAGGAACAGAAAAACTGGATCCGGATCTGCTGTTCAAGAGGTTCTCAAAACTTTCAACAGATAACAGCGGCAGCGGATTGGGATTGTCTATCATCCAGGAAATCTGCAGATTTCATCACTGGACCGTCAGCTATAGGTTTGAAAACAGCCGCCATATCTTCACTGTTAATTTATAGTTAAAAAAAATACAGACTCCGGCAATTCAAAATTTCTTCTAAATCAGGTTACATCTTTGTAAAGAAAATACACTGAGGTATAAATAGATTTAGAAATGATTTTAAAAATTGTGCTATTATTCGCCGGAACTGTACTGGCATTCTGGATCAGCGCTATCTCTGGCGGTGGCGCAAGCCTTATCCTGATTCCGGTTCTTAATTTGCTGCTTCCCGCATCATTAGTACCTTTCTCTCTTACGATAGGGACATTTACAAGCTCTGCATCCCGGATTGCGGTATTTAAAAAGCATATCAACTGGAAAATATTTTTGTGGTTTGTTCCGTTTTCTATTCCGGCTGTATTAGCAGGTGCCTGTCTTATCAAATATGTCAACCCGAATTATCTACAGCTTATTGTAGCTTTCTTCCTGATTGCCAATCTTCCGCAACTTTTTGCTTCTAAAAATAAGACTGAAGAAACAGGAAAAGAATATCCAAAATCAGTATTGGCACTTATCGGCTTTTCTGCAGGGTTCATTTCAGGAATTACCGGGGCGGTCGGACTTCTTTTTAACCGTTTTTATTTAAAATTCGGGCTTAAAAAGGAAGAAATTGTAGCAACCCGGGCAGCCAATGAAGTATGTCTCCACCTTATCAAGCTGATCATTTACATTTCATTGGGATTGTATTCAAATACAGCGCTGTGGCTGGGAATAGTTATTGCGGTGGCGGCAATCATGTCTTCGTATACCGTAAAATATATCCTTCCGTATCTCAGTGAAAACCTCTTTAAGAAAATAGGATACGGGGCGATGGTGGTATCCGGGATTATCTTATTCACAGGAACTTCCGGGAAAATCATTGAACAGGATCAGATTGTAGTGAACCATTTATCTACCCGACAGAAAAATGTGTATTCCATGTCCTGGAGAGATACCAAAATGGTACTTGAATATAAGGCGAGTAAAGGATTTGAATTTGAAAAGAGTATTCAGCCTGAGGATCTGTCAGAAAACCTTAAGGAAAAATACCATACTCTGATGGAGCATTATGATGAAGTTCGTATAGAGAAAGTGTATGCTTTCGGGAAAGCGATTACTCATGAGTTTTATTGTTATAAGAATAATGTGCTGACCAGATTTAAAGTATAATCAGGAGTTTACGAGACTGGAAAAGACTGCGCAGTTTTTCAAAAGCATCAGTATTATCCGGAGAGATAAAAAAAATAGAAAAAGTAATAAGAAAAGACCAACAGGATGAGAACAGCAAATAAAGTAGCAGCCGTCACCATACTTTTCTGGCTCATGAAAATTGTAGCGACGACATTAGGTGAAACGCTCGGGGATTTTATTTCCATGACCCTCAATTTAGGGTATGTGGTGGGTATTCTGGTTACTCTTGCATTTTTCGTCATCATAGCAGCTGTACAGCTCAATGTAAAAAAATACATACCGGCGATATACTGGCTGGTGATTACAGGAACAACGACTTTGGGAACGGAAATATCGGATTTTATTGACAGGACCTTAAAAACCGGTTATCTTGTGGGAAGCCTGATCCTGCTTTCAGGGCTCTTGATTTCACTGTTCCTGTGGTATAAGAAGTATGGAAACCTTGAAGTGTATCCGGTTTTTGAGCGAAATAAAGAACTCTATTACTGGACGGCGATCCTGTTTTCCAATAGCCTGGGAACAGCTTTTGGGGATTTCCTGAGTGATAATCTGGGATTGGGTTATATGACAGGTGCCCTGATTACCGGGCTGATCATATTGATCGTCATTGCCCTTCATTATTTTACGAAAATCAATCATGTCCTGCTCTTTTGGATTGCATTTGTTTTTACCAGACCATTTGGAGCTACCTTCGGAGATCTTTTGACGAAACCATTATCGAAGGGTGGGCTGGATCTCGGTACACTCAATGCTTCACTGATTTCTGTTTTCCTTATGATCCTCATGATTTTTATTTCGCAGAAAAGGCATAACAATGCTTCCAAAGAATAATTTCTATCTCAATAATAAAAGATTAACCAGAATGAATAAAACAAAACTGCTGTTTTTCCCAACATGTATGATGATTTCCACTGTGATTTCCGCGCAGACCAATTCCGTAACGGCTTCGGGAAAAATTATCAATAAAGATAAAGCCGCTTTGCCATATGTGAATATTATTTTAAAAAAAGAAAAAGACAGCACCTTTACGGCCGGAACCATTACCAATGAAGAGGGTAGGTTTTCTCTTTCGGGCATAAAACCTGATCATTATATTCTGGAAACATCCATTGCCGGTTACAATACACAGCTGCAACCCGTTTTTATAGGAAGTCTTTCTGAATTTCTGGAAATTCCTGCCATAGAGCTGACCCCAAAGGAAGACAGAGAAACCAAAATAGAAACAGTCACCATTACGGCATCCAAAAAGAATGAAATCGACAGCCGGCTTGATAAAAAAACATATTCTGTAGCAGACAACATCAGCCAAAGCGGAGGATCTGTGCTGCAAAATATGCAGAATCTTCCCGGAATTACAGTACAGGACGGAAAAGTACAGCTGAGAGGAAATGATAAGGTAACGGTACTGATTGACGGCAAACAGACTGCCCTTACAGGCTTCGGAAGCCAGACCGGATTGGATAACATTCCTGCATCTGCCATTGATAAGATTGAAATCATCAATAATCCTTCGGCAAAATATGATGCCAACGGAAATGCGGGGATCATCAATATCATTATGAAAAAGAACAGGCAGAGCGGATGGAACGGAAAAGCAGGATTCACAACAGGTTTGGGCTCACTTTGGATAAGAAAAGAAAATCTTCCGGACATAAGACCACAGTATACACAGACCCCGAAAATCAATCCTACAGTATCTGTCAGTTATAGAAAAAATAAAGTCAATCTCTTTTTACAGGCAGATAATCTGTATACGGAAACGCTTAATAAAAATGAATTTGTAACCCGTACCTATGATGACGGTACAGTGATCAATTCCCAATTAAAAAGAAACAGAAATACCAATTTCTTTACCACCAAAGCCGGAATCGACTGGAATATGGATTCACAAAATACATTAATGGTTTCGGGGATGTATGGAAGTGAAAAAATCATTGACCGTGGAGACCAGCCATTCTTTAACGGTGACCTTTCCCAACGTCTGCGTCTGTGGCAGTTCCTTGAAGATGAACTGAAGACTACTGTGATGGGAACAGCTTCCTATCAGCATAAATTCAAAGAGGCAGGCCATGTATTGAATGTTGGGTTCAACTATACTTTTCACAGAGAGGACGAAAAATATTTTTATGATAATTATCTTCCGGCTTCTACGGGAACGGATGCGTTTAAGCTATTATCGGACGAACAGGTCTATGATTTCAATGTAGATTACATAAAACCGTTAAGATACGGGAGAATAGAGACCGGAATAAAGCTCAGAAGCAGAAGCATTCCTACCAATATGAATTTTATCCCGGGAGCGAATTCCGTTCTGGATGTTTCTGCAGGAGGGAAAGCAGATTATAAAGAATTTATTCCTGCCGTCTATGGAAACTATGTATTTGAAAATGAAAAATGGGAAGCAGAGCTGGGGCTCAGGCTGGAATATGTAAGAATTGAATATGATGTGAATCCCAATTATCCTACATATAAAAGTGACGGATACAATTATACACAGCCATTCCCGAACTTCAGGTTGGCCTATAAACTGGATGACCGCAATAAGTTCTCCGTATTTTACAACAGAAGGGTAGACCGTCCCAATGAGGTTGATATCCGGATCTTTCCGAAATATGATGACGCAGAGATCATCAAAGTAGGAAATCCGGCCTTACGTCCACAATTTACCAATTCCATTGAACTGGGTTATAAGCATACCTGGGACAACGGATATCTGTATTCTGCGTTATACCATCGTTTTGCCAACGGAACGATCACCAGAATTTCGAGTACCGTTCCAGGAAGCAACCTTATCTATGCTCTGTTCCAGAATGCGGGAAGGAGTTACAATACAGGGCTGGAAGCTATCTGGAACCAGAAAATATCCGGAGTTTATTCCTTTAATGTGAACGGAAACCTCTACCGGAATCAGATCAGTGCATTTTCTGTCCAGAACCTGTATCCGAAACCCAATATTTTCTCAGCAGAGAAACAGACTGCAATTTCCGGAAATATCAAAATGAATCATGTTTTTCATTTTGCAAAAGGCTGGGATGCACAGTGTACCCTTGTATATCTGGCGCCGGACATTATTCCGCAGGGTAGGATACAGTCAAGATTTTCAATGGATGCAGGGGTAAAAAAATCGATCCAGAAAGGAAAAGGAGAGTTGTTTTTCAATGCTTCGGATCTGCTGAATACAATGGTTGTGAAGAAATCTGTTCAGGGGATGGGATTTGCGTATACGAGCAATGATTACTATGAAACGCAGGTCGTACGGCTGGGTTACAGCTATAAATTTTAACAGAATAAGTAAATTAATACATGTGATTAGGATGAAAAAGTATTTTCAAAAAACATTGATCTGTATCATAACGGTAAGCGCAGCTTTAGGCCGGATCAGCGCCCAGAACACGAAAGATACTGTTGCTGTTCACGAACCTTTACAGGATAGTATACCAGCAGCCGGTATTCAAAAAAATAAGCTGAATTATAAAACCCTGATCATTCCTGCAGCATTGATAGGCTATGGAGTAGCAGGGTTAGCAATGGATAATCTGAAGAACCTTAACAGCTCTACCAGGACTGAAATCAACGAACATCAGCCTGCCCGCATAAAGCTGGACAATTATACCCAATATGCACCGGCAGCAATGGTATACGGATTCAATGCCATCGGAATCAAAGGAAAGCACAATTTAAGAGACCGTACCATTATCTATGCTTCTTCCCAGTTGATTGTTGCCGCATTTACAATGCCTTTGAAATATATTGTAAAAGAAGAGAGACCGGATGGGTCAAACACCCTGTCTTTTCCATCAGGACATTCTGCCACAGCTTTTTCTTCCGCCCAGTTTATGTTCAGGGAATATAAAGACACTCATTTCTGGCTGAGTCTTTCGGGATATCCGCTGGCTATTTTTACAGCGGTATACCGGATGCTGAATGATAAGCACTGGCTTGGAGACGTAGTAGCAGGTGCCGGTTTCGGAATTCTTTCCACAGAGCTTGCTTACTGGCTGTTTCCAAGAATTGATACCCTGCTGCTTGGAAAAAACAAGCCTAAAAATGCGCTGACATCCACGATGGTTATGCCATTCTATCAGAACAAAACAGTAGGGATAGGTATTGTGAAAACTTTTTAATAAAAATGATTATCATTCATTACATCATACAACCTTTGCCTTACGGATAACTTTGGCCAGTAATCCCGGAAAAAATCTTTTCAGCCAGGCACCCAATATTTCTTTACCGCCTATTGCCTTTTGTCTTTTCTGCTTTTCAATGGCATGAAGCATTTTTCCTGCAAAAACACCTACAGGCATTCCCTGTTGTGTGGCATTATCCATTGTTCCCTGCTGTGATCCGTCTCCGGTGACGGCGTGTATAGAAATATCGGTTTGTATAAATCCGGGGCAGATCATGGTAATCTGAATATTATGATCATACAGCTCTGCCCGTAAGGCATCAAAAAAACCATGCAGGGCATGCTTTGCACCGGCATATCCGCTTCTCATAGGTGCCCCGAATATTCCCATCAGGCTGGAAACAACAGCAATCTGCCCGCTGCCATTTTTAATCATATAGGGAAGAACGGCTTTGGTAAGAGCTACGGTTCCGATATAATCCACTTCTATTAAATGTTTATCCACTTCTATATCCGTTTCTATCGCTAAAGAACGTTGCGATAATCCCGCATTGTTTATAAGAAGATCAATTTTACCGAATTTTTCTATTGCTTTTGCAGCTATATCCGGCATATTCTTATAATCGGCAAGATCCAGGGGAAGTACGGCAAACCTGTTACCGGGAAGTCCTGCTTTTTCTGCTACAGTAAAGAGCTGTTCTTTTTTCCTTGATGAAAGAATGATTTTGGCCGTAGATTTTGATGCCAGTTCTTTTACCAGAGCTTCACCTATTCCTGAAGAAGCACCTGTGATCCAAATGACTTTATCATTAAAATAATGACTCATAGGAGTATGTTTATTATTAAGTTTATTTCAGTCCGGCAATATATTTCCCGGCTTTCATTCCTGAAAAGATACATCCGCCCAGGAAGGTTCCTTCCAGCGCCCGGTAGCCATGCATCCCGCCGCCGCCAAAACCTGCCGCTTCTCCTGCCGCATACAATCCTCCAATGATACTGTCATCAGCCCTCAGAACCTGTCCGTTAAGATTAGTTTTAATGCCGCCCAGTGTTTTACGGGTCAGAATATTAAGACGTACCGCAATCAAAGGACCATTTTCCGGATCCAGAATTTTGTGGGGAGCAGCCACACGGCCAAGTTTATCTCCGAGATAATTGCGGGTATTCCGGATATAGTTCACCTGGGTATCCTTAGAAAACTTATTGTCCAGTTCCCGGTCTCTGGCTTCAATCTGTGCTTTTATTTTTTCATAGTTTAAAAGATGATCTCCTGACAGTTGATTCATCCTAGCCACCAGATCTTCCAGATTGTCTGATACAATGAAATCTTTCCCATGCTCCTTAAACGCTTCTACGGGTCCCGGTGCTTTTTTGCCAAAGATTCTTTTAAGGAAGAGAGAATAGTCCTTATTGGTAATATCAGGATTCTGTTCTGAACCTGAAAGGGCAAATTCTTTTTTAATAATTTTCTGGGTAAGGATAAACCAGGAATAAGAATAGCCTGTTTCCTGTATATATTTTAAAGTTCCCAGTGTATCAAATCCCGGCAGAAACGGGGCAGGAAGCCGTTTTCCTTTCGCATCAAACCATAGGGAAGAGGGTCCGGGCAAGATCCGGATTCCGTGATTGGGCCAGATGGGGTTCCAGTTTTGCAGACCTTCGGTATAATGCCACATTCTGTCACGGTTGATAATATCAGCACCGGCGGTTTCTGCAATACCAATCATTTTTCCATCCACATAAGCCGGTACTCCGCACACCATGTTCTCAGGGGCTTTTCCAAGTCTTTCGGGCCAGTTTTTACGTACAAGCTCATGATTGGCGCCAATGCCTCCGGAAGCAATAATAATATTTTCAGCAGTATATTCAAATGATGAAATTACATTTCTGTTGGTTTCAGCACCTCTTTCTTTATTATCATTCTCAAGGATATCTCCTTTTAAGCCTCTGACCTTTCCGTTTTCTACCATCAGCTCAGTGACTCTATGCCTGAATTTCATCTGTAAAAGTCCTTTTTCTTTAGCCTGATACGCTTTTTCCACAAAAGGTTTTACAACACCGGTTCCGGTACCCCAGCTGACATGAAAACGGGGAACTGAGTTTCCGTGGCCTGTTGCAGATCCGTCTCCGCGCTCTGCCCAGCCAACCATAAACATCAGCTTTATCCCAAGCCGGGAGATATAGCTGTATTTCTCACCGGCAGCAAACTTCAGATAGGCTTCGGCCCATTGACGGGGCCAGTAATCTTCTTTACGGTCAAAGCCGGCAGTTCCTTTCCAATCCTGCAGGGCGAGCTCATAAGAGTCTTTGATGCCCATTCTCCGCTGTTGTGGAGAATTGATCAGAAAAAGCCCTCCGAATGACCAGAATGCCTGTCCACCGATATTCTCTTCTGTTTCCTGATCCAATATAAGAACCTTTTTCCCGGCATTGGTAATTTCCATAGCGGCTGTAAGTCCTGCGAGTCCGGTTCCTATGATGATGGCATCAGGCTGGAATTTTTCTTCCATTTTTATGAGGTGTTTTTGTTGAATAATACTTGATCTAAAAGTATAAAATATTTGTACACCAATGCGGTAAGGAAGTTTAAAAAAATAAAATTTCTGATCAGAAGACAGTCTCTGCAAAACTTTTATGCTGTAAAATCAAATTCAGCCTGGGCTCCTAAATCTATCAGCTGCTCATAATCCTTTTGAAGCCATTTGTAATATCCGTTCCTAAAGAGAATCCGGTTACTTTTACTCAGTTTCAGTGCCTCAGCTCCAGAAAGATGATGCTCTTTTTTAAGCAAAGCAATAATTTTCATTTTATTCGGACCGATATCTGTAATGTATAAGTTGGCTTCTCTCCAGTCTGACAGGTCATTTATCTTTTCTTCAACAGCTTCTTCTGACATTTCTTCCTGGTTTTCGATCGCTTCATAAACTTCTTTCCAGAAAGGATTTCCAGAGTCTTTATAAGGTTTGAAATAGTCTGATAAAGCTTTTTTATCCCATCTCACAGCATGCACATCATCTATTATTTTCTGAAAGTCTTCTAAAGAATCGGCAATTTTCAATGGTTCCCAATATCCCTGTCCGTGATAGGCAAAATATACCGGAAACCCGGCAGCATGTTCATTTAAATCAACAAAAAAAGGATCAGCAAAATAATTGGTAGCCAATACAATCCAATCAGGTTTGAAGTCACCCGGAGCATTTCCGGTAAGGTCTTTATTTTCAACCGAATTGTAATGATAACCATCCTGAAAATAATAGATCTGTTCTGGCACAGCATAGTTTTCAGGTAGGGAAAGTCCTTCTGTTATTATAGCCTTTTCAAGAAATTTTAAAATCTCAGGATAAGATGAGATTCTCTGAAACAGAATATCATTGCCTATGGCTTTTTTATTATGTTCTCCGGGTGGTAAAGTGGCCTGTGCCTGATCAAAAGGAAACCTGCGCTGCATCCAATGCAAAAGATCCCGGTCCAGAACCTTCAGTAATTCTTTCTGTAAAACCCCATACGAACTTAGATAAACTTTGGGATCATTTTCTTTTTCTGATATGACAGCGACCTGTCCGCCGGAATCATCAGCTACGGGAATATAACCGGGAAGAAATTCTTCAAACTGATACGTATCATACCGTTCCCGGACCTCTTCCCGGTTCCGGAATACACGCACCACACCAGCAACGATCTCTTCATCAGATTCTTTGGTAAAAACTTTTATAAATTCCAGCCAATGGTTGGGAAAACGGATTTTCATAAAGATGAAATAAGGTTAAATAATTCAGAAAAGGCCATCAACAGGCAGTTCTTATCTACGAAAATACAAAAAGTGGATTTATTGCAAAAAAAAGTAAGTCCTTATTCTGGGGTATGAACCAGGCACATTTAATGTTATTCTTATAACTCCTAAAATATTCTGATCCTGAAAAATCTTTCTAAAGGATAATTTCCTGTCATCAGTTACAGAAAGCTCAACAAAACATTTTTATCTTTGTGAAAAATAGAAGTATGAAGTATTTGCTTATTATTGCGTGCTTTGTCTGCTCTGTATTCAGCCAGGCACAGCAAAAACAGGATCCATGGAAAGAAAGCCAGCTGATGGATCCCGCCTTGCTGGCATCGAGAATTGAGAAAAAGAAAACGAAAGATCTGGTCATTATTTCGGTAGGGCCTGAAGCTATTATCAAAGGTTCTGTAGACATCGGCCCCACCCGTGAACCTGAAAATCTGGAAAAATTAAGAAATTACCTGAAAGATATTCCAAAAGACAGGGAAGTGGTTATCTACTGCGGATGCTGTCCTTTCGTAAAATGCCCTAATATCCGTCCGGCTTTTAATTTACTGATGGAGATGGGCTTTAAAAATGCGAAACTTCTGAACCTTCCGAAAAATATCAAAACAGACTGGTTAGATAAAGATTATCCTACAAATGATTAATATGAAAATCCGCAGTACAGTATTATTTCTGATGATGGTATCAGGTTGGGTTTCTGCCCAGAAAGTTATAGAGATAGGGAAGAAGGCTCCCGAAATCACGATGGCTAAAGCAGACGGAAGCTCATTTGCTCTTTCTGCACTGAAAGGAAAGCTGGTGTTAATTGATTTCTGGGCTACATGGTGTGCTCCATGCGTTGAGGAGCAGCCTGAACTGAAAACCCTGTATGAAACATATGCAGAACAGGTAAAAAACAACCGGTTTGAAATCCTGGGAGTTTCTTTAGATAAAAATAAAGAGAGCTGGGAGAAAGCCATTGACCGTTTCAAAATCAACTGGATCCAGATCAGTGATCTGAAATTCTGGAAAAGCCCGGTAGCAAAAACATATGAAGTGGATGAACTTCCTTTTAATGTCATTATAGACGGACAGGGAACCATTTTAGCCAAGAACCTTCATGGTAAAGAACTCGAAGAGTTTTTAAATAAAAATCTGAACTGAAAAACTCTTATACAATACAAATACAAAGAGTGGTATGATGGCATACCACTCTTTTTTCTGATTGCGATTTGTGTATTTAGAACCACCTTTACTAAGTCATTATTCTGGATAAAAAGGATACTCTGAGGGAAATCATATCACTTCTTATTTATAATTCCTGATAGTTTTTTAATCGATATAAAAATAACAATTATATTTAAAATATCACTATATGTTGAAATAAAATATAAAAATTAATATTAGAACAATATATTCTTAATATTTAAAAATATTTCCACAAATTCCCCTTGTTACATTCAGACTTTAATCAACATTGATATACACTTAAAAGTCATTAATATACAGAAAAATTCAGCGGACCATCCTTCTCTATAATTTTGGTCTATGAAAAAGAACTTCTTCCTCCGTTTTGCGCTATCAGTTATATTGCTGATGCATAGTGTAGTCTCCATTGTAAGTGGGGATGTCAACAATTTCGGACTCCGGTATCTGGATACGATAGGATTCAGTCCTATGGGGCTTTATCTGGCATGGGCAGTTAAGCTGACCCATCTTATTTCTGCGCCGGCTCTCTGGTGGGACCGGTTCATTAAGCCTGTTGCTGTGTGTAATATCCTGATATTGGTTTTCGGGGTTTATTATGTTCATTGGGAAAATGGCTGGTTTGTGGTAGGCGGGGGCAGGAATGGTGTTGAATTCAATTTTCTGCTGATCTTCTGTTTTCTGAATCTTGTGTTCCCGGAAATCCGTTTGAAAATTTTTCAACGTTAAATTATAATGTGTGGGTTATTAAAAACCACAAAGGCACAAAAGTTTTTTGAACACTTAAGTATTTTAAGTTATAAGTAAACCGTTGATAAGTGAACTTAAGTTTTATGAAAACCTTTGATTTTCTTATGATTGAACCATTAAGGAAGAATAAGAAGATAAGAATATTAAGGTGAGCTTTGCTTTAAGAGTTGCGACTTAAAAAATCTTTGATTTTATCCTTAATTTATCTTAAACCTTCACTCTTCTTAATGGTTTAAAAAGATACTGGTTTACCATAAAAGTTAAAGCTTGATACAAAACGTGTAGTTTATAGACCTCTGATGGATTTTTGTAGCCTTTATATTTTTATATTTGACTGAGTGATATTACTTTGTATTTTTAATTATTATAGACTTGAAATCTGAAAGAACATCCAAGTTACAGGTTCATTTGCTTTTCTGGATATTGTATTATCTGCTGGAAGCCTATCTCGACTTTTACTGGTCCCGATATCAGTTCCCGGATTTCAAATGGCAAATACGGCTTCAGAACACGCTGATTCTGGAGCTTGGCTATTTTCTGATCAAAATGCCGCTTGCCTATTCTCTATTGTATGTATATGAGAAAGTACATCTCAGGATTTTTTTTAAATATCTTCTCTATGTTCTGATTGTCATAATTGCCGTTCTGGGGCATCGTCTTTTTACCCACTATATTATTTACCCCTATATCTATGAAGCTATTGAAACATTGGATGGTAAACAGCCTTCCGGATTTATCAATGGTTTCGTGGCATTCAACTCTTTTATGGATCTTATTTTTATGGTGGGGCTTGTATTTGGGGTAGAGATTACCAGACAGAAAAACCTTTTGAAAGATCAGATATCACAGCTGAAATCTGAAAAACTGGATCAGGAGCTGACGATGCTGAAAGCGCAGATCAATCCGCACTTTCTTTTCAATACCCTGAATAATATTTACGGTATGGCCTTAAAAAAAGCCGATGAAACTCCCGATGTCATCCTCCAGCTTTCAAAAATAATGCGGTATAATATCTATGAAGCCGCAGAAAAAAGGATTTCTATAGAAAAAGATATTGAGAATATTAAAGATTTTATACAGATCCAGAAAATCAGGCACCATCATCTTACCGTAAACCTTACGATAGATCTGGATAATCCTTCACAGGATATTTCACCTCTCATATTGATACAGTTTGTAGAAAACGCCTTTAAACATGGGGTTTCTGAGAGTCTGGGAGAAACATTTATTCATATTGATATCCAGCTTAGAAACGGTATTCTTACCTATTTCATTGAAAATTCAAAAGAGGAAAAAGCCAATGAACATTCCACCAGAATAGGACTGAAGAATATCCGCAGACAGCTTGAGCTTCTTTATCCTAAGCATCTGCTTTCTGTTGAAGATCAAAGCGATCGTTATATTGTAAAACTAATCATAGATTTCCATGGAACACCCAGCCGCTAAAAAATACAATTGTCTTATTGTAGAAGACGAACCCATTGCCGCAGAAATTCTGGAAAATTTCATATCCAGAGATCCGGAACTGAATCTTGTAGGCAAATGTGCAGATGCAGTATATGCCAGCAGCCTCCTGAACAGGCATGAGGTAGATCTGATGTTTCTGGACCTTCATCTTCCCGTTGTAAAAGGATTTGATTTTTTAAGGAAATTAAAGAATCCTCCATTCGTTATTGTAACCACTGCTTATCACCAGTATGCTGTAGAGGGTTATGAGCTGGATATAACAGATTATCTGATGAAACCTATTCCCTATGACCGGTTTACCGCTGCAATAGGTAAATTCAAATATTTAATGGATGCAGAAGATGCATTGCTGGAAGTAGCTGACCGGGAATATATCTTTATCAGCAGCGGGAAAAAGCAGATCAAGATCATTCTGCAGGATATTTTCTATATCGAAAGTTTAAGAGAGTACATTAATATTCATACAAAAACAGAAACCCTAACCTTTAAAATGCCCATCAGCAAAATAGAAGAAAGTTTAAACCCTAAACTGTTTACCCGTATCCATAAGTCTTATATTATTTCCCTGTCAAAAATTGAGATGAAATCGGCAAGCCTGATTCAAATCAATGGAAAAAAACTTCCGATAGGGAGGACTTACAAACCTTCTCTGGAACTTTAACTGTTATTTTGTAAAATACTGATATACATTACAATAAATATCATTATTAAAAACTATAGATGAAGTCAACGTTTTTTACCACCCCGTCAAATCGAAATTTTGACACTACTCCTGTGAAAGGAAATTTTCCTCCTCCGGTTGCAATCTTGCGATAATAAAAAGAGCAATTTCTCATTAGAATAAGAATAGGTATGTTCTACTTTTGATTGTTAACGCATTGCTCATCACTGATTGCTTATTACTCATATTTTAGTAGACGCTATTCCGCCGTTGATATATACCTTTCGTGATAATCTTCACCAATTATTGAATTTTGATCATACAACAAGAAAATCAATAATTATGAAATATCAGTTAAAGCTTTTAAGTGCGGGAGTCGCTTTTTTTATAGGAAGCGAAACCTATTTCAGCCAGGCAAAGCAGGACACCCTTAAAACACAGAATATAGAAGGGATTGTAGTTACCGCACTTGGAATTAAAAGAGAGAAAAGATCATTGGGCTATTCTACACAGGAGGTGAAAGGCGAGGACATCAACCGGACTCCTACAACTAATTTCCTGAATAACCTTTCCGGAAAAGTAGCAGGACTTGAGATCAGACAGTCTACTAATTTCGGAGGTTCCGTAGATGCTGTTTCCAGAGGATACAAATCTATTCTGGGAGATAATCAGGCTCTTTTTATAGTAGACGGTGTTCCCATTATCAACCGGAATATCAATACCACAAGTCAGCTGAACGGATTTTCAGGCTATGATTACGGAAGTCCCGTTTCTGACATCAACCCGAATGATATTGAAACGGTAAATGTACTGAAAGGTGCCGCTGCAACAGCTTTATACGGTTCAAGAGCTCAAAACGGAGCCATTATCATCACCACCAAAAAGGGAAAGAAAAATACGCAGGGTATCGGTCTGGAATATAGCGGAAGTATCTCAGTTTCCACCATTGACCGGTCTACATTTCCTGAATATCAGACCCAATATGGACAGGGATATGCCGGGAACGTATTTCAGGAGTACAATAATGCTCCTTTTGTTCATACGTTTCAGGATGCTTCCTATGGAGCCCCTTATGATTCCAATCTTATGGTCTGGCAGTATGATGCATTCATCCCGGACTCTCAGAACTTCGGAAAAAAGACGCCTTGGGTCATGGCAAAAAACGGTCCTATCACTTTTTTTGAAAAAGCCTTTAACCGCACCAATAATATTGCATTGAACGGCGGAAATGACCGTACAACCTTCAGATTAAGCTACTCCAACACCTATGCAACGGATATCATGCCCAATTCGTCTCTGAGCAAAAATAATTTCGGAGGGAATGCTTCTTATAAAATTACAGATAACCTTACAGCCACTATTTTTGCCAATTATATTGTCCAGAGCACCAAAGGAAGAAATACTACAGGATACGGAGATAACATCATGGGAAATTTCCGCCAATGGTGGCCAACCAATGTAGATCTTCAGTATCAGAAATACCTGTATGATACCTTCAGTAAAAATTATACATGGAATATCAAATCTCCGGTCAACCTTTCTCCTGCCTATTGGGATAATCCTTATTTTACACGCTATGAAAATTATCAGAATGACAAAAGGGAACGTTTTGCAGGCAACTTCAGCCTCAGCTATGATCTTTCAAAGAAAATTAATATTCTGGGAAGGGTAGGTATTGACGGTTATAGCATGATCTTAGAAGAAAGACGGGCTGTGGGGTCTGTTCCTGCTTTTTTCAGTTCCAATATCATAGAACAGCCTTCAGGGTATGCTGTAACCAATCTCCGCTTTACGGAAACCAATTATGACCTCATTGTCACCTATAAAGACAATATTACTGAAGACCTCAGTATTCAGGCACTGGCAGGAGCTAATATCAATGCACAGTCAAGTTACTCCAATGCACAGACTACAACAGGAGGGCTTTATATTCCGGGGCTTTACACGATATCCAATTCTGTAGCAAGTCCGGCAAGACCTATCATTACAGATACATCAAAATATATTTACGGGGCTTTTATCCAGGCTTCTTTAGGCTATCAGAACACCTATTATCTGGAAGGAACTTTCAGAAGAGATCAATCTACAGCATTACCAAAGGCAAATAATGCCTATTATTATCCCTCTGTTTCTGCGAGCGTAGTATTTTCCAATTTACTGAAACAGCAATGGCTGAGTTTTGGAAAATTACGGGCAGCTTATGCAGAAGTAGGTTCAGACACGGCAGCGGACCAGCTGAGAAACAGGTTTATTGTACAGACTTCTTTCGGAAACATTCCTGTGTATTCCTACAATACGACATTGAGAAATGCCGATCTTCTTCCCCAAAAACTGAAAAATTTTGAGATTGGAACCAATATGCAGTTTTTCAAAAACAGGGTCGGGATCGATCTTTCCTGGTTCAGAAATATCGCATTTGACCAGATACTCCCTCTGCCGGTTTCCCTGTCAACAGGTTCCGGGGCCAAAATTCAGAATACAGGAGAACTGACCACCAAAGGCGTCGAATTATCACTGAATCTTACTCCATTGAAATTCAAAGATTTCAGCTGGGACCTGCTTCTCAACTGGTCTAATCCGAAAACCAGAGTAACTGCTTTACGGGAAGGAATTGAAAATATAACCATTGGTGCATTACAGGGCGGAATCAGCATCAATGCATCACTCAACGAAGATTATGGAAGCATCTGGGGATCAGATTATGTCTATGATCCTAATGGAAACAAGATCGTGGGCAGAAACGGGGCATATCTTCATACGGATGATTCCAATCATAACTTCGGAAGCTTTCAACCGGATTTCATTGCCGGGCTGAACAATTCTTTTACCTATAAAAACTTCAATCTCAGTTTCCAGATCGACTGGAAGAAAGGAGGAAAGATATTTTCCCTGGATCAGTACTATGGAACAGGTACCGGCCTTTATCCTGAAACGGTAGGATTGAATGATCTTGGAAACCCCGTCAGAAATACCCTGGCCAATGGCGGAGGGGTCATTTTACCCGGAGTGATGCAGTATCCCAATAATCCCGGACATTATATTCCCAACACGATCCGTCTTGACCGTTCCATATCCAGCCAGTATTTGGGAACAGATCCCCCGACCGCAGCATTTATCTACGATGCAAGTTTTATAAAGCTTCGCCAGGTCTCTGTTTCTTATACTTTCAACAAAAATTTCTTAAAAAATTCAGGAATTCAGGGGCTTACGGTTGGCTTCACAGGAAGTAACCTGTGGATAATCCATAAAAACCTTCCTTATTCTGATCCGGAGGCTGGAATCTCTTCGGGAAGCATTCAGGGATATCAGTCCGGCGTAATGCCTTCCACAAGGAATTTTGCATTCAATCTGAAAGTTAATTTTTAAAAACTATTACAATGAAAAATACATTTATATTAGGCTCTTTTTTAACGGTATTCATGGCAGGATGTACAACAGACGATGTGAATACGGATCCGCATGTTGCCTATTCTATGAGCCCGGAACCTCTGGTCACCTATGCCGAGAAAGAGCTGAGTGATTATATGAGCACGCCCAGTGTGAACGAAAACAACTTTCGCCTTATCATGCAGTACTGGCAGGAAACAACCTATGTAAGTGAAAGCAATTATAACTTTACGGAAAGAAACGTATCGAATACCGTATGGGCTGATAATTATGTAAATGTCCTTAATAATCTTAATAAAGCCAAAGAACTGATAGAACAGTATCAGCCGGTTCCTTCGGAATTGAGTGCATGGCCTGCTAAGAAAAAAAATCAGCTTGCCATCATAGATATCCTTTCAGTATATACTTTTCAGACGCTGGTAGATACATTTGGTGATATTCCCTACAGTCAGGCTCTCAACCAGGAACAGTATCCGCTGCCTGTGTACGATGATGATGCCAAGATCTATGAACATCTTATCAGCCGTCTGAAAACAGATATTAGCAACCTGGAGGAAGGGAAAGGTGCTTTTGGAGCCGGGGATATTATCTATGGAGGCGATGTAGCAAAATGGGAAAAATTCGGCAACTCGCTTCTCCTGAAGCTGGGAATTGCAGTTTCTGATATCAATCCTACACTGGCGCAATCTACAATTAATGCAGCCATTACCGGTGGAATAATCACCGATGAGTCTCAGAATGGGGTTTTCAGATATCTCCCTGAAATATTCAACCTGAACCCGATATTTGAAAACCTTGTGGTTACGGGACGGGAGGATTTTTTCGGGGGAAAACCTTTTGTGGATTTTCTTAATACGACCACAGATCCCAGGGTGGCTGAATATTTTCAGGACGTAAACGGGGAATACATCGGACAGGTGATTGGGGCCGGCGGAAACTTTTCAGACTTCTCTGCTGCAGGGATTTTTGCTTATACCCCAACGACTCCCGGAAATCTTATCACACATACTGAAGTGGCTTTTTATCTGGCTGAAGCAGCTGCCAGGTTTGGAATTGGCGGAAATCCTGAAACCTTATATCAGAATGCCGTTCAGGCTTCCTTCAGGGAATGGGGACTTACAGCTCAGGAAGCCCAGAATTATCTTACCATGAATCCCTATAATGCTGCCAACTGGAAGAAATCAATCGGGGAGCAGGCCTGGGTTGCCATGTATAACCATCCTGTGGTTTCCTGGAACTTTTACCGCAGGTTAGATTATCCGGCTTTACAGGCGCCTCCTACAGCCATTGCCAATGCTGACGGAAAAGTCCCTGTGAGACTTCAGTATCCAACCTTAGAGGCAACAACTAACGGGAGTAATTATGCCAAAGCATCCACAGCGATCGGAGGAGACAAACTGACTACCAGGGTTTTCTGGGACATCCACTAATATTTTTTTTATTTTTTTCATATCAATAATTTTGTACGACTTTTATTGTGTAACTGCTTCTGTTAAAGGAAGCAGTTTTTATTATAATCATCCATTGCTATCATGATTTTAAAAGCCAATTCAAAAAATCCTTACCAATCAGTTCATAGATCACAGATCTTCATTGGTAGCTCTTTTTTCAGGATTTCCGGCTATTTCCCCACATTTGAAATATAAATCATCATCAGCTGTCATGGAAAGAAATAGAATTTTGAAAAATGCAGTGATATTCTTTTTATTATGGATGGCGGAGAATGTGGCTATCAGCTGTAAAGACAACAAAAGTGCTGCCCCAACATCATCTGTAAACCATCATGGGCAGAAAGGATCGGGTACATCACAACATACTGTTGAAACAAAAGCAGAACTGGTGGGCAATTATTAAAAACTACAGTAATAATTAGAAATATAAATGTAGTTGGTTGAATATTCTCATTTTGAATATGATCTGGCTTAATGAGTATCTGCTCTTAAGCCATTTTTATTTTTTAATTCAGAAAGCATTGTTCAGGCTTTATTGGGTTTACTCACATATTTATTACCCTTCACAAAGAAACGCCAGGGCAGGAGAGCGTCTTCCTGTGCATAAGCAACCCCTATACGGGGGCCTGCTATAATTTCATCAGGATCATACCGAATTCCGTGGTCTTCTATCCAGATTTCATTTCCTGTCAGATCTTTTTTATTAAAGTTTCTATCGATTCCCAAAGCTTTTGCTGCGGAACCCGGGCCTGAAGAAATAGCAGCTCTGGAAGCCGGCATACTGCGTCTGAGCTGCATTGTTTCTTTACCGATCAAAGGCTCTACAGCTCTGATCAGTACGGCATGAGGCTCATCTTTCACCGAAGTTACCACATTAAAAAGATGATGAATCCCATAGCATAAATAAACATAAGATACTCCGCCATGACTGTATAATGTTTCCGTACGGTCCGTCCGTCTGCCTCCATACGCATGCGAAGCCTTATCCTGTACTCCAAAATAGGCTTCTGTTTCTACAATAATCCCGGCGGTAATGTTACCATTAATTTCTGTAAAAAGAATTTTTCCCAAAAGGTCCTGAGCCAGGAAAAGAACATCCTGATCGGCATAATAGGAGCGTGGCAGTTTCAAAATGAATAATTTTAACAGTTATTCAATCAAAATTAATGATATTTTTATTAAAAAAAGGAAGAAACAGGAGAAGGAAACATAAAAGATACCACAAAAAGTAAGATTTCAATTATAAGTGATGTATTTGGCATATCCATTGTTATTTTTATCACAACATCATTCACACCACTATAAAAATATAGGTTTTGACACTTTCTATTCCCCGGAGCAATCCGGGGAGTTTTTATTAACATCAGATTTATTTTATAATGTAAAAATTTTAAGATCCAATAAAAAAGCCTCACATTACTGCGAGACTTTAGGTTGTTTATTTTTATCTTCCTCCCGGAGGACAGTGTTCTTTTAAATATTTTGTGAACATGGTAGCCAGATGCAGCGATGTTCCTTCCCCTTCATCAATAGAATGCGTCCGGTTAGGATAAGACATCAGCTGGAACTGTTTGTTGTATTTTACCAGCTCATTAATGTATACTTCCGTATTCTGATAATGTACGTTATCATCTCCCGTACCATGTACCAGCAAAAGATTTCCTTTCACATTTTTAGCATAGGCAAGAGGAGAACCGTTGACAAAATCTTCCCTGTTTTCCTATGGAAGTCCCATATACCTTTCCTGATAGATATTGTCATAGAACAGTTGATTGGCCACCGGAGCAATAGCAATACCGGTCTGGTAAATATCAGGATATTGTCCTAAAAGATTAAGGGTGGAAGATCCTCCGCCACTCCAGCCCCATACAGCAACTCTGGATGTATCTGCGTACGGCCATTTTGCAAATAAAGCTTTGGCTCCCATTGCCTGATCCCGGATATTAAGCTGTCCTATTTTACGGTAAACAGATTTTCTCCATTCACGTCCTTTGGGAGCAGGAGTTCCCCTGTTTTCCAGAGAGACATACAGATATCCGTCTTCGGCCATATCACCTGTATATAAATAATTCCAGCCTGTATAGAAGCTGTCGGTTACGGTTTGTGATCCCGGTTCGCCGTATACAGTGAAGACAACAGGATATTTTTTGCCGGGATCAAAGTTTTTAGGTTTTACCACCCATCCGTCTAATGTAACCCCATCCTGTGTTGTGATCTGGAAAAACTCTGCTTTAGGTTTCGAAGGATCAGCTTTAATTGTTCTTTTCGGGGCAACAAGTTCCTTATGGTCAGGAAGAGATACAATGGCTCCTGCTGAAAGTGCATTCACACTGCTGTTATTAAACACTGCGATTTTACCATTGGGTGATATTGTATACTGGTTAGAGCCTGGATAAGCTTCAGGAGTTAATCTCTGAGCTTTTCCTCCTTTCATACTCACTTTATATAAATATTTCTGAGCGGCATTATCCGGGGAAGCTAAAAAGTAAATCTGTTTATTCGGGATATCAAAAAATTCAGGTTTTATGACATCGAAAGCATCTTTGGTGATCAGTGTTTCCTTGCCATTCATATCTATTTTATAAATATGCCTCCATCCGTCTTTTTCAGAAAGCCATAAGAATTCTTTTCCATTGTCAATCCAGTCCCATCCACTCGGATCATTACTGTTCCATCGGGATTTTATATCAATCCAGGCGGCATCGGTTTCTGTATGAATGGTTTTACTCTTCCCGGAGAAAGCATCGGCAATGATAATTTTACTCTGATTCTGTTTCCTGTTCAATTGCTGCAGAATAACGGATCGGGAATCCAGCACCCATTCCATTCTGGGAATATAGTTTTGCACTTCATCACCCGCAATGTCTGCTTTCTTTGATGACTTGGCTGCCAGATCATAAAACCATATACTGCATCCCGACGGATTTTCACCTACCTTCGGATATTCTACAGGAATGGTAAACGAATACAGACTATCCGTATTATTGATCATCAGAAAATTCTTTGTGCTACGGGCATCCAGCTTCCAATAGGCAATTTTGCTTCCGTCGGGAGACCACCTGAAACCATCCTGAGTGCCGAATTCTTCTTCATAAGCCCAGTCAAAAGTACCATTGATCATTCTGTCTGTTCCATCAGAGGTAACCGGGGTAATCTGGTTGCTGGTAAGATCTTCAATATAAATATTATGCTTTGATACGTAAGCCACCTTTTTGCTGTCCGGAGAGAACTTTGTAAACATCAGTGAAGCTGCAGGTAAACTTTTCCCAAGCTGAGACAGTTTCTTAGTGTTTTTATCAAAAATCCAGTAGTCTCCGCGGGTGTTGTCACGCCATACTTTCTGAGTATTGGCAAAAAGCAGCAAGCTTTTCCCATCGGGAGCTACCTGAAAGCTTTGTACCTTTAACGGATGAGCGCTTCCGGCGGGGATCAGTTCATCAGTACTTAAAAAAATCTGGTTTTTACCGGGATCCAGTACATCCACAATTTCAACACCGTTTTTGGTGAATGAGTAATAGGCATTGCCATCAGAGGTCCATTGGATCTTCTGTGCTGCCCATGGAGACAGGCACAGAAAGTACAATGCAATGGCTGTTAGTTTTTTTATGTTCTTCATATATACTATTTGAGTTAAGCCAGATGTTCAGCTCTGTAATTTTCAATTTCTTCAACAGTATTGATCAGTCCGTTCCCGAGAAGTCTGTAGCTGTCATCCGTAATCAGGAAATCATCTTCTACGCGAATTCCACCGAAATCCCTGTATTCATTTACTTTATCATAATTTATAAAGTCAGCATTTTTATTTTCAGCCTGCCACATATCGATCAGATCAGGAATCATATAAATACCCGGCTCAACCGTTACTACAAACCCGGATTCAAGAGCTTTGCCTAAACGTAAAGATTTAAGTCCAAATGTTTTGGTATCCTTTGGTTCTTCCTCCGTGTAACCGATATACTGCTCGCCAAGATCTTCCATATCATGCACATCAAGCCCCATCATATGCCCTAATCCGCACTGGAAAAATAAGGTATGGGCATGGTTTTTTACAGCTTCTTCAGCATTTCCTTTCATCAGTCCGAGGTCAATAAGCCCTTCTACCAGATGCTGGGAAGCTTTAAGGTGAATATCTTTAAAACGTATTCCCGGTTTCAGCAGACGCTGGGCATTGTGAAAAGCATTCAGAACCACTTCATACATTTCTTTTTGCTTTGTTGTAAAATTCTTGCTTACCGGGAAGGTCCTGGTGAGGTCACCCGCATATCCCATGGCGGTTTCTGCTCCGGAATCATTCAGGAACAGATCGCCTTCTTTCAGTGTGTTAAGGCGGTAATGATTGTGAAGAATTCCTCCGTTTATCGTTACAATCGGCGGATAAGACATCTGGCATTCTTTATTGGCCGCAAGATACTGGATAGCGTTGGCCACTTCATATTCTTTAATACCAGGTCTTGCCATGCGCATTGCCAGCAAATGCATTTCGTTGGATACATTCACCGCCTGTTCTATCTGTGCAATCTCCTGAGGTTCTTTAACGGAACGCTGCTTGACAATCGCTTTGATCATTTCCACAGAAGGTTGCAGCGCTGCGATTTTAAGTCCTGAAAGATCAGATAATAAAATCTTATTGGAAGACTGATAGGGGGGAAGGTAATGTACTTTTCTTCCGGAATCCTGTGCATTTTTCAGATACTGGGAAAGCTCTGCATAGGGTGAGGTTTCCTGTACTCCGGATTTCAGGCATTTCTCTTTCAATGTTTCCTGCCTGCCCATCCATACAATATCATCAATGCTTAGTTCGTCCCCGAAAACAATTGTCTTATTCTCATCAATATCAATAATAGCGGCAATACGGGGCTCCTGGATCCCGAAATAATATAAGAAAGTACTGTCCTGGCGGAAATAATAAGGATTGTGTTCAAAATTAACAGGATTCTCTATATTTCCTAAAAACAGTAAGATTCCGCCGTTCACATTGCCTTGTAATACGGATCTTCTGTCAAGATAGGTTGATGCTGAAAACATAGTATGATTACTTTTTTTATTAAAGGTTTAAAGTTACGATTTTGTACTGTTCATCATCATTTATTCTTTAAAATTAGAAGATTATCTGAATCAATGGTTAATTTTTCAGTTTAGTTTACCTATCTTTATTTATTATTTTTAGTTTATTATCTTTAGATTTCATTCTCTCTATGCATTACAGGAACGACAAAATTATCATCCGCAAATTCACTCCCGAAGAATTTTCCTTATTCTCATCACTTTTTGAAAACAAAAACATAACCCGTTATCTTCCTTATAAAACTCCTGAAGAGTACAGAGAAATGTTTGAAAAAGCTTTATCGGATTATGAGGAAGGACCATTCAGCCGGTGGGGAGTATTCAATACCGCAAACAATGATTTCATAGGAATGTGCCTGGCAAGAGTTTTTCTTGACCGTCCGGAACAGATTGAAATAGGCTATACATTAAGCGAAAACTACTGGGGAAAAGGCCTTGGTACAGAGGTATGCAAAGCTTTAATGGAATATTGCCGATCATTAAACACCAACAAAGATATTGTCGCCGTTACAGATCCGGATAATATCGGGTCTCAAAAAATCCTTTTAAAAAATGGATTCGTGAGAGAAGACAATCTGGTAAGAGATGATCGTGAACTGGCTTATTTTGTATTGAGCTCTTCTTAATTCCTCCTTACTGGTTCAATCATAAGAAAATCAAACTTTTTCATAAAACTTAAATGTACTTATCAACAGTTTGCTTATACTTAAAAATACTTAAGTGTTCAAAAACTTTGTGCCTTTTGTGGTTCAAAATATTTTAAACCATTAAGAATAATGAAGGTTTTAAGATAAGTTAAGGTAAAAATCAAAGATTTTTAAGTCGCAACTCTTAAAGCGAAGCTCACCTTAATATTCTTATCTTCTTAACTCCCCCTTAATGGTTCAATCATAAGAAAATTACAGTTTTTCATAAAACTTCTGTGCACTTATCAACGGTTTACTTATAACTTAAAAATACTTAAGTGTTCAAAAAACTTTGTGCCTTTGTGGTTAAACTATATTTTAATAGCCGAATTTAGATTCCTAACGGAATGACAAAAAGTACAACAGAAGTAATATACAATTAAAAAATCAGAAATTTCAAACTTACGTGTACTTCTACGCGCAAGCTTTTCACTTTAAATACCTTAGATGTTCAGGACTTTTGTGATTTTAAAAAACACTTTAGTGCACTTAAGAAGTTTAAAAATGATCCTGCATAAGTTCAGTACACTTAAGATGAAAATCAGAGGTTTTCATCTTAAGTGTACTTATCAACAGTTTGCTTATAACTTAAAAATACTTAAGTGTTCTTAAAAAACTTTTGTGCCTTTTGTGGTTCAAAATATTTTAACCCATTAAGAATAATGAAGGCTTTAAGGTAAGTTAAGGTAAAAATCAAAGATTTTTAAGTCGCAACTCTTAAAGCGAAGCTCACCTTAATATTCTTATCTCCTTATTCCTCCTTAATGGTTCAAAAAAATGGAATATAGAAATTTAAATTCCGTTTAAAAAATTATGGAGAATATAATTACCCTCTTATCGGAAAACATTTCATTTATCAGATAAATTATCATAACTTGCAGGAATTATGATGTCGAAACGGTGCAAATATGCGTTAAAAGCAATGGTCAGATTAGCAAGAAATTATCATCAAGGCTTTCTGCCCACTTCTGTTATTGCACAGGATGAGAACATTCCTAAAAAATTTTTAGAGCAGATCCTCCTGGAACTTAAAAGAGCTAAACTCGTCAACAGTAAGCAGGGTAAAGTAGGAGGGTATTACCTGCTGAAGTCTCCTGATGAGGTTTCATTAGCTGATATCTACCGTATTTTTGACGGTCCCATTGCTCTTACCCCATGTGTATCTTTAAATTTCTATGAAGCTTGTGACGACTGCGTGGATGAAGCAGTCTGTTACCTGAGAAAAGAATTAATGATCGTTCGTGAAAAGACCAGAAAAAGCATGATGGAGGCCACTCTAACTAAGTTTATCAATAAAGATTAATTTTTTTTCATTTAAATTCTACTATTTTGATAGGAGTTATAGAATTTTGTATATATTTGCAAGACTTAAATTTCAATAGGATATGGAAAACAATCTGAAAAATGAATTTGAAAAACTTCTGGAAGATGCTTCAGAAAGCGATTTTCAGGACAATGGATTAGAGGTATTAGCCAGTAGATTCCCGGGTAAGGTGATCTTTTCCACCAGTTTCAGCTATGAAGATCAGGTGATCACTCATCTGATCAAAAACCTGGATATTGATATTTTTACTCTTGATACAGGCCGTCTTTTTGAACAGACCTACGAAACATGGGCCAACACCAGAGCCTTTTTCAAAAAAGAGATCAAAGCATATTACCCGGATACGGAAGAATTGAAAAAATTTGTCACAGAAAACGGACCTGATTCATTTTACCAGTCTGTAGAGCAGAGGAAAGCATGCTGCACCATCCGTAAGGTACATCCGCTGAAAAAAGCATTGGAAGGATATCAGGTATGGATCACCGGTTTAAGAGCGGAACACTCTCCCAACAGGCAGAATATGCCACAGCTGGAGTGGGATCCTGACAATAAAATCATCAAATTTCATCCGCTCCTTCACTGGACTTCTGAGCAGGTAACCGATTATGTAAAGTCAAATAACCTGCCTTACAACCATCTTCACAAAAAAGGTTTTGTCAGCATAGGATGCGCTCCATGTACCAGAGCGATCAAAGAAGGGGAAGATTTCAGAGCCGGCCGCTGGTGGTGGGAAGATGCCAACAAAAAGGAATGCGGTCTACATATTCATCAATAAAAAAAGAAACAATGTCAATACAACAATTAAACTACCTAGATCAGTTGGAGTCAGAATCCATTTATATTTTAAGGGAAGTTGCGGGACAGTTTGAGCGCCCTGCCTTACTATTCAGTGGAGGAAAAGACAGTATTGTACTCGCTCACCTGGCAAGAAAAGCATTTCTTCATGGGAAAATCCCTTTTACATTTGTACATGTAGATACTGGGCACAATTTCCCTGAAGTATTGGAATTCCGTGATCAGCTGGTTGATCAGCTCAATGTGAATCTCGTTGCAAGAAAAGTTGAGGATACCATAAAAAGCAAAAAATTAACCGAAGCCAAAGGAAAATTTCCCAGCAGAAACTGGCTTCAGACCTATACTTTACTGGACACCATAGAAGAATTTGAATTTGATGCCTGCATCGGAGGAGCCAGAAGAGACGAGGAGAAAGCCCGTGCCAAAGAAAGAATATTCTCCGTGCGTGATGAATTCGGACAATGGGACCCTAAACTTCAGCGCCCGGAACTTTGGAATATTTTCAACGGAAAAATCCATAAAGGAGAAAATGTAAGGATATTCCCGATCAGTAACTGGACGGAGCTTGATATCTGGAATTACATCCGCAAAGAAAAGATTGCATTGCCCTCCATTTACTTCTCGCATGAAAGGGAAGTGGTAGACCTTAACGGACAATGGCTGGCCAATTCGCCTTACGTGCTTTTGGAACCGGAAGATATTGTCACCACCAAAAAAATACGCTACAGAACCGTGGGAGATATGACCTGCACCGCAGCGGTAGAATCCAGTGCAGCTACAATAGATGCCGTAATCGAAGAAATTGTTGCCACCAGAATCTCCGAAAGAGGTGAAACCCGTATTGATGACAGGGTAACGGAAGCTGCCATGGAAGACAGGAAAAAAGGAGGCTATTTTTAGATAAGCAATCAGCAATGAGTAATCGGATATACCGCATTTACTTATTAAACAGTAAAATATTACTCATTGCCTATTACTCATTACTTATAATTAAAAACGGATGGATATATTAAGATTTATAACAGCAGGAAGTGTAGATGACGGTAAAAGTACCCTTATCGGAAGACTGCTTTACGATAGCAAAAGTATTTTACAGGATCAACTGGAAGTCCTTGAAAAACATTCTAAAAACAAAAATGAAGATGGCGTAGACCTCGCTCTTTTAACAGACGGACTGCGGGCTGAGAGAGAACAGGGAATAACCATAGACGTTGCTTACCGGTACTTCTCAACACCAAAAAGAAAGTTTATTATTGCCGATGCTCCGGGCCATGTACAGTATACCCGGAATATGATTACCGGAGCATCCAATTCCGAACTGATGGTCATTCTTGTCGATGCACGGAAAGGAGTGATTGAGCAGACCAGAAGACATTCTATCATCGCTTCATTATTAAAACTGAAAAAAGTAGCCGTAGCCATCAACAAAATGGATATGGTAGACTATTCGGAAGAAGTCTTTGAAACCATAAAGTCTGACTATTCCAAAATAGCGGAAAACCTTGGGCTGAATGATGTAAGCTATTTCCCGATCTCTGCACTGAAAGGAGATAATATCGTTACCCCCTCATCCAGAACAGAATGGTATCAGGGGAAATCTCTTCTGGAATATCTGGAGCAGGTCACTTTACACGAAGAAAAAAATAACGGAAGCCGTTTTCAGGTTCAGTATGTCATCCGCCCTCAGACAGAAGACCTGCATGATTACAGAGGATATGCAGGGCAGATTCTGAGTGGTACATTCAAAAAAGGAGATGAGATTCAGATTCTTCCGGCGGGCTTAACCAGTGAGATTTCCAAAATTGAAATCCACGGGGTAGAAAAGGAGGAAGCATTCGAAGGTCAACCGGCTGTCATTCATATTGCTCACGATCTGGATATCAGCAGGGGAGATCTTTTTGCGACCGGAGAAGAGCTTCCGGCAGTAGAAAAAGAGCTGGAGGTTCTTCTGTGCTGGCTTGATCAGAAACCACTTCAGCCCGGTAACAAATACCTGCTGCAGCAAAACAGCAGACTCGTAAAAGCCATTGTGAAAGAAGTAGATTACAAGATCAATGTCAACACGCTTAACCGTGAACCGATAGAGAGTGAAATCAAACTTAATGAAATTGTAAAAGTTACGTTGCGAACGGCACAGCCTTTGGTCTATGACAGTTTTATCAATAATAAAACAACAGGATCTGCAATTTTGGTGGATGAAACTTCTAATTCAACTGTTGCAGCCTGTATAATTCAATAGAAACAATGGCAATTTCCGATAATTTAATTGAAAAAATTCATCAAAGCAAAAGCACTAATACCCACGGGTTCTTTGATAAAGTAAAGACTAAAAAATGGGTAAAAGATCTGTATGAAGTTCTTTTTCTTCCACAGAATGACAATACGGAAGATCACCTGAAGAAAAGTTTTGAAAACCTTCAGCAAACATTTTCCACCCTTATCGGTGCTGTAGCAGAAAATAAAGAAGATACGGAAGAACAGGTGAACCGGTTTTTCAAAGCCTTACCGGCCGTGTATGATCAGTTGGTGCTGGATGCCCAATCAATTCTGGAATTTGATCCGGCAGCAGAATCTCTGGAAGAAGTATATCTTGCCTATCCCGGATTTTTTGCAACCTATGTTTACCGGATTTCGCACCAGTTGTGGGAGCAGAAGGTCAGAATACTGCCCCGTGTCATTTCGGAATATGCTCACAGCAAAACCGGTATAGACATCCATCCCGGAGCCGTAATCGGAGAATCATTCTTCATTGATCACGGAACAGGAATCGTCATCGGGGAAACAACCGTGATCGGAAACCATGTTAAAATTTATCAGGGGGTGACCCTGGGAGCTTTAAATGTGTCTAAGGAAAAGGCCAACCAGAAAAGGCATCCCAATATTGAAGACCATGTCATCATTTATTCAGGAGCAACCATTTTAGGTGGAAACACTACGATCGGCAGAGAAAGTGTCATCGGAGGGAATGTATGGATCACCCAGGATGTTCCGCCCAACTCTCTGGTCTATCATAAAAGTGAAATAAAAATAAAGGATAACAGTTCCTTACCGGAATCTTTAACCTTTGTTATTTAAAACAGTAAAAAAATAAAAATTATATTGATATGAAATTTCAGAATGCATTAGAAACAATAGGAAATACTCCCATTGTAAAGATCAATACCTTGTTCAGTTCAGATCATGAAATCTGGATCAAGCTGGAAAAAAACAATCCCGGCGGAAGCATTAAAGACAGAATTGCACTGGCAATGATTGAAGATGCAGAAGCAAAAGGACTTTTAAATAAAGACAGTACCATCATAGAACCTACCAGCGGAAATACAGGAATAGGACTGGCATTGGTTGCTGCAGTGAAAGGGTACAAACTTATCCTGGTAATGCCGGAAAGCATGAGTATCGAACGCCGCAAGATCATGGAAGCATACGGAGCTGAATTTGTCCTTACTCCAAGAGAAAAAGGAATGAAAGGAGCTATTGAAAAGGCCAATGAACTCGCTGCAGAAACTCCCAATTCATGGATTCCGAAACAGTTTGACAACCCTGCCAACGTTAAAGTGCATACGGAAACCACTGCCCGTGAAATTTTAAATGATTTCCCTGACGGACTGGATTATATCATTACCGGGGTAGGAACCGGAGGCCATATCACAGGAATTGCAAAAACAGTAAAAGAAAAATATCCCAACGTAAAAGTATTTGCCGTAGAGCCGGAGCTATCTCCCGTACTGAGCGGAGGAAGCCCTGCACCACACCCGCTACAGGGACTGGGAGCCGGATTTGTGCCTTCTATACTGGACATTACCCTTTTAGACGGAGTCATCACAGTAGGAAAGGACGAAGCCTATAAATATGCCATCGATGCTGCAAAAAAAGAAGGCCTTTTTGTAGGAGTTTCTACAGGGGCAGCTTTGGCAGCCATCGCAAAACATTTACCTGAAATACCAACTAACGCTAAAATCCTTACCATCAATTATGATACCGGCGAAAGGTATCTTTCTGTAGAAGGACTCTTCTAAATCCTTAACTAACACCGACTTCAATGAAAACAAATATAAAATCACCAAAGGTTTACCTTATCGGTGCAGGGCCCGGCAACCCTGAACTGATCACCGTAAAAGCAGTAAAAGCCATCTCTGAAGCAGATGTCATCTTATGTGACCGTCTCGTAAGTCCTGAGATCCTGGAAACTTACGCCAATGACAATACAGAAGTGATCTACGTAGGCAAAGAATGCAGCAAAAATGCATCTACTCCCCAATCTCATATCAATACTTTAATGGTGGAGTATGCCCGTCAGAACAAAACTATCGTAAGACTCAAAGGAGGTGATGTTTCCATATTCTCCAATATTCTGGATGAACTGCAGGCTTTAAAGCATAATCATATTCCTTATGAGATCATCCCGGGAATTACAGCAGCTTTAGGGGCAGCAGCCTTTGCAGCGATGCCTTTAACAGCAAGAGGATATTCAACTTCGGTACGGTTCCTGACCTATTATAAATCGGAAATCCTTGATGAAGATTACTGGAAAGAGCTTGCTGCAACCGGTGACACCCTTGTTTTCTATATGTCGAAAGGAAATCTTACGGCTCTCGTAGAGAAGTTCAATGAACTTGGAATTTCTGGCGACAAAAAAATCGCAGTGATCGAACAGGCAACCACTCCTTATCAGAAAGTGTATACCGCTTCTTTTGATGATTTCAATACCCGTTTTGGCAACAAAAACTTTGCTTCCCCCTCATTGGTTGTGATTGGCAGGGTGGTGAATCTGCATGAAGAATTTTCGTGGCTGGAAAATGCAGAGCAGGAAGGCCTTTATTTTAAATCGGTGGAAAACGGAAGTCTGATCCCAACAACTCAAAATTTCTTTGAATATGCTGTCTGAAACTAAATTAAATGTATTGAAACAAATATCCGGCGATCTTTCCCGTGATGAAGCGATCTGGGCCAGCGGATATCTGGCAGGTCTTGCCGGCGGAACTTTAACGGCAACGCTTCCGCCTCAGCAACAGGATATTCCTGTACAGAATGCCGTAAAAAAAATAACCCTGGCCTACGGTACGGAAACCGGAAACAGCAAAAAACTGGCAACCGGTCTGGCAGGGATTATAAAGAAAAAAGGAATTCAGGTAAAACTGGCTGATCTTTCCCAATACAAGCCTAAAGATCTGGCTAAAGAAGAATATTTCTTTGTTATTATCAGTACTCAGGGAGAAGGAGAACCGCCGATTTTAGCTAAAAAATTCTATGATTATATCCATGAGAATGAGCTCAGTCTCAGCAATCTGAAATTCGGGGTTCTGGCATTGGGGGACAGCAGCTATCCTCAGTTTTGTAAGACAGGAGAAGAAGTTGATTACCGTTTTGAAATATTAGGAGCCCGGCGTATCATTCCATTGAAAAGATGTGATATCGATTATGAGGAAGAGGCTTCCCACTGGATAGAACATGTATTTGAAGCTGTTCATAAAAATACTGAGAACAGTTCTAAAAATAATGTTGCTCCAAAAGCTTCAAAAGGCAGAAAAAAGTACCTCGGAAAAGTTTCGGCGATCATCAACCTGAACGATATTACTTCTGAAAAAGAAACCTATCACATAGAAATTGAAACGGAAGACAGTCTGGTCTACCAACCCGGTGCGTCTTTAGGAATTATCCCCTTCAATTCAAAAGCTGTAGTAGATGAAATTATTTCACTGACAGGCATTGATCCGAAAAAACAGATTGAAACGGCCAAAATTACGGGCAATGTAGAAGAACTTTTAAGCAAGTACCTCAACATCAGCTATCTGCTAAAATCCGTAGTGGCACAATACGCTAAAATAACAGGACATTCTATCCCGGAAGTCCGTTTAAGCCTGCTTGATCTTCTGAGAATTTATCCGGTGAAAAATGCTGAAGAATTTGAAGAAGTCCTTCAGATTCTGACGGGTCAGGCTCCCCGGCTATATTCCATATCTTCTTCACCGGAAGCTCACGGAGATACAGAAATTCATATTACGGTGGCTAAATCGGAATTCTTTATTGACCATCAGAAGCATAACGGATTGTGCAGTGGTCTTCTGAGTGAATTCAAAGAGGGGGAAGAGATAGAGTTTTACATTCAGGAAGCAGCACATTTTACATTGCCGGAACCAGATAAAGATATTATTATGATCGGCCCCGGAACAGGGATCGCTCCTTTCAGGTCATTTCTCTGGGAACGTGATGCCACAGGAGCAGAAGGCAGAAACTGGCTTTTCTTCGGAGACCGGAATTTCGTCTCAGATTTCCTTTATCAGACGGAGCTTCAGGATTTTCTTAAAACCGGCAGTCTGGCCCATCTGGACCTTGCTTTTTCCAGGGATACCGGAGAAAAAATATATGTTCAGCACAGGTTGGAACAAAAAGCCCAGGAAATTTTTCACTGGCTTGAAGGAGGAGCCACACTGTATGTATGCGGAGCTAAAGAGCCAATGAGCCGTGATGTGGAACAGACCCTCCTTAATATTATTCAGAAGGAAGGAAAACGCAGTAAAGAAGAAGCAGTTCATTATCTGGAAGACCTGGAACTCAGCGGCAGATATGCAAAAGATGTGTATTAAACAATGTCAGATTTGTAAAAATTTAAAAAAAGAAAACAATTTATGAGCAATAAAGATAACCTTTCCCCGGTAGAAAGGATCAAAACCAGCAGTAACGGGCTCAGGGGAAGTTTAAAAGAAAGCCTTTCAGATAACTTTACAGGCGCCATCAGGGAAGATGACCAGACCCTGATCAAATTTCACGGAATGTACCAGCAGGACGACAGGGACCGAAGGGAAGAGCGTGTCTCCAAAAAACTGGAATGGCTGTATTCTTACATGATCAGATTAAGACTTCCAGGCGGCTTTCTGACTCCCGGACAGTGGATAGGTCTGAATGAAACCGCAGAAGATCATTCTACGGGAACTATAAAGATTACCACCAGACAGACCATTCAGCTGCATGGGATCTTAAAATCTCATCTAAAACCTACCATTCAGAGTTTTAATCTTCAGCATCTTGATTCAATTGCGGCTTGTGGAGATGTCAACAGAAACGTGACCTGTACCGCCAATCCCTCCGAATCACCATTACATCAGCAGGCGTATGAGCTGGCAGGCAAGATCAGTGAAATGTGTCTTCCCAAAACCCAGTCTTATTACGATATCTGGATAGATGATGAAAAGATTATTGACAGAAAAGCTGAAGAAGACCCTTTGTATCAGGACAGATACCTCCCGAGAAAACTGAAAATCGGGATCGCTGTTCCTCCCAATAATGATGTGGACGTCTTCATCAATGATATCGCTCTGATCGCCATCATAGAAAATAATGAGATCATAGGCTACAATATTGCAGCAGGAGGCGGATTGGGGGCTACTCACGGAAATGAAGCCACCTATGCCCGTCTGGCTTCGGTACTCGGGTTTGTAGATACAGAAGAAAAAGTATTGAAGGCAGTCTATGAGATCATCACAGTACAAAGGGATTTCGGAAACAGAAGTGACCGTAAATTATCAAGATTAAAATATACCATTGATAAACTTGGTATCAACCAGTACAGGGCTGAAGTGGAGAAAAGAACCGGATTCAGCTTTGAGCCGGCCAGGGCATTTAAGTTTGAACAGAGAAAAGACCGTTACGGATGGATCAGGAATCATGAAGGGAAATGGTTTTATACTCTCTTTGTAGAGCACGGAAGAGTCCTCAATACTCAGGAATATCCTTTGAAAGCAGGCTTGCTCAAGATTGCCCAAACCGGTAAAGCCAATTTTCGTTTCACCTGTAATCAGAATCTTATTCTGGCAGATATCAGTGAAGAAAATAAACCTGAAATTGAAGCCCTTTTACAGGAATACGGAATTTCTGTTTATACTGAAAAAGCAAGTGCATTGCGCAAAAATTCTGTGGCCTGTGTTGCCTTAAACACGTGCTCACTGGCCCTGGCCGAAGCACAGCGCTATCTGCCTTCACTGGTTACCAGAATAGAGCCTATCCTGGAAAAATACGGACTTATACAGGAAGATATTACCATCCGTATGACCGGCTGTCCTAATGGCTGCGGAAGATCTCCCAATGCTGAAATCGGATTTGTGGGAACTGCGTATGGAAAATACAACCTGCACATCGGTGGCGACAGATTAGGAATGCGTCTTAATACAAAATATAAAGAAAATCTTGGCGAAGAAGAGATTCTTACCACTCTGGATGAGCTTTTCGGAATGTATGTAGAGAAAAGACTGACAGAGGAAACATTTGGTGATTTTTCATACCGTTATCTGCAAACTTTAAATTAAATATATGGTTCATTTTCATCATCCGGACAAAAATAAAACTACTCAAACTCTTCTTTCAGGCAGACGAATGTGCATGTGTTGTTGATTCTCAGATAACAATACTTCAGGCTGTTTCAACTTTTCAATTCAAACCGCAAAAGTCACAATTTTTTTTAAAACAATTTAGTTCACTTAAGTAAGTTTAAAATAATACTGTATATAAAGTCCATAGAAGATGAAAATCTTTGATTTTCATGAAACTTAAGTGTACTTCATTTCCACAGAACGTATCACTTACAATACTTAAGTGTTTAAAAAAACTTTGTCTTTGTGGTAAAAAAATAATTGTAAAAGTTCAGACAGCTTCATTCTCAACCTTAAAATGAAGATAAATGAAAAACAAAAAACAGGGAAAACTTTTACCAAAAACAGGCATTATTGCCTTTACCTTTCTATTTTTTAATCTTGCAGAAGCCCAGCAGCAGCTTATAGAATTAAGCGGAATCATCAAAAATACAGGGACCCGGAAAGGCCTGGATTCTGTAAAAGTACAGATCGAAAATACTGAAGATACCTCATTTACAGACCCGCTTGGAAATTTTAAAATAAGAACAAGAGTAACCATTCCGTTCCGGCTTGTGATCAATAAAGACGGCTATACTCCACAAACCGTTGAAGTTCTTTCTCCTTCCAGTAAAATATCTGTTGGGCTGAATCCTCAGAATACCATTATTGATGCAGTGGTCATTTCAGCATCCAGAACTCCTGAAAAAATACTGAGGTCTCCCATAGCCATTGAAAAGATTGATATCAGAACGATCAGGGAAAGCCCGGCTGCTTCCTTTTACGAAACCCTGGAAAATGTAAAAGGATTACAGCTGCTCACTTCCAGCCTTACTTTAAAGATCCCGAATTCCAGAGGATTCAATTCGCCTAATAATTTCAGGTTTATGCAGCTGGTAGATGGGGTAGATGTACAGTCTGCAACGCTGGGAGTTCCATTGGGAAATGCCATAGGACCTACGGAACTCGATATTCAGTCGATGGAAGTCACTCCGGGTGCCGCTTCTGCACTCTATGGAATGAATGCCATCAACGGACTGGCAAGTCTTCAGACCAAAGATCCGTTTACTTCTCAGGGATTAAGTGTTTATTTCCGGGGAGGAGTCAATCATGTGGATAATATCAACCATAGAATAAGTTCATTGGGAGAAAGTGCCCTCAGGTTTGCCAAGGTTATTCATAAAAACTGGGCTGTAAAGATCAATGCGTCTTACTTCAATGGGACAGACTGGCTTTCCAATAATCTTACCGATCAGAACCCCAATTCACTTGTTACTGCCAATCCGAATTTTTCATTACAGAATAATCCGGCAGAGGATCTATGGAATAAATACGGAGATGAAAGAAACAACAGGGTTGCCGTAAAAGTAGACTATAACGGGAAGGCAACCACATTCAATGTTTCCAGGACCGGTTACCTGGAAAAAGATCTTGTAAGTCCGGAAGTTAAAAATATTAAGTTTGACGCAGGATTATACTATCGTTTCGGCGATCAGTGGAAAGCCTCCTACGTTTACCGTTACGGATTATTGGACGGGACATTTCAGAGGGGAAATAAAATCCGTTTGCAAAACGCTACGGTGCAAAACCATAAGGTAGAGCTTACAGGGAAGGAACTTACTTTCAGAGCATATGTTTCTATTGAAAATACAGGAGATTCCTACAATCTAAAGCCGTTGGCAGACAATCTGGATCTGACGAATCTTTCCAATGCCAACTGGAGAAATATATTCCAGGCCACATTACAAAACAGCATCAATGCAGGAGTAAACCTTAATGACGCTTTTATTATTGCCCGCAGGGAAGCCGATAAAAACAGGGTAGTACCCGGAACAGCTGCCTTTGAGCAACTGAAAAATACCATTACCGGAATCAATAACTGGGACTCTGCCAATGCAGGAGTTGCAGGAGCTCCCGCAACAGGAGGAGCTAAACTTGAACAGAAATCCCGTTTTTACCAGACTGAATTAACGTATGACTTCAGCAGATTTGTAAAAATATTCAACCTCCTTGCCGGAATAGATTACCGTTTGTACAGCATTACTCCTGACGGAAATAATTTTGTTGATTTCAACAGACCGGTCAATGAAAGAAATATTCCTTTAGCCAACGGAACATTTGGCAAGGATGTGATTTACGAGAAATATGGAGCTTTTGCACAGATTACTAAGCTTTTCTTTGATGATAAATTAAAATTAAACGCTGCTTTGCGTATCGACAGAAATCCGGAATTTGAAGCCAAGCTGAATCCGAGGATAAGCATTGTATATTCTCCTGTAAATCAGCATAATTTCAGAGCCTCATTTCAAAACGGGTACCGTTTCCCTTCATTGTTTGAAGCCCTTTCATTTGTGAATAACGGAAATGTAAGAAGAGTAGGCGGGCTTTCAAAAGTAAACGACGGATTAGGGTATCTGGAAAATTCATACACCTTAGCATCCATTGACAGGTTTACCGCTGCCGTGAATGCTGATATGGACGGAGGAAAAAGCCAGAGCCAGGCTGCCCAGGACAATAAACAGCTTTTAGCCGTCGCCAGCCTTCAAAAATTACAGCCGGAAAAGATCAATTCATTTGAAATAGGATATAAATCTGTTTTCTTTAACAATAAACTGGTACTGGACTGGGATTTCTACTACAATATCTATGAAGGATTCCTCGGGCAGGTAGAAGTTGCTGTACCCAAAAACAGTCAGGTAGGAAGCAGTACAGCTATTCTTGCTATGCTTGACAGAAGTAAGCAGGACCGCTACAGGGTATATACCAACAGCAACAGCACCTACAAAAGCTACGGAACGTCATTGGGCATACGGTATAATGTGACAGGAAACTACAATATCAATACCAATGTATCTTATAATGATCTTGCTTCCAACAATACTTCAGACCTGTTCATTACGGCATTCAATACTCCAAAGTGGATGGTAAATGTAAGTGTGGGAAACAGAGAGATTGTCAAAAATATAGGATTCACAGTAGTGGCAAGGTGGCAGAGCGGTTTTATGTGGGAAAGTCCTTTAGCTTCGGGAGCAATTCCGGCTTATTACACCATTGATGCCCAGGCTACCTGGAAACTTCCGGAGATCCATGCCAATATAAAGGCCGGAGCAACCAATCTTCTCAACAGGCGTTACTTCCAGTATGCCGCAGGACCTGAAATCGGAGGTTTATATTATCTCGCTTTTACCTATGACTTAAAATTATGACCGGAATGAGTAATTCATTATATCCCGTATTCTTAAAACTGGAAAACCTTTCTCTGCTTATTATCGGAGGGGGTAAAGTAGCCCTTGAAAAATTAGAATCCGTACTTGGCAATTCTCCGGAAACTTCCATAAAACTGGTAGCCAGGGAAATTATTTCTGAAATCAGGGAGATACAGAATCAATTTCCGGATATTACCCTTCACGAAAGAGCTTATGATGATCATGACTTTAATGATACCGATCTGGCTATTATAGCCGTTAATGATATTGCATTGGCAGCAGAGATCCGGACAAAAGCACAGCAAAGGAATATCCTGGTAAATATTGCAGATAAACCCGATTTATGTGATTTCTATTTAGGTTCTATTGTAAAAAAAGGAAGCCTTAAAATTGCTATTTCTACCAACGGAAAATCTCCTACCATTGCCAAGCGATTAAGAGAAACATTCACAGAAGCCATTCCGGACGAGATGGATCTTGTTCTGGACAATATGCAGAACATCCGCCATCAGCTGAAAGGAGACTTTGATTATAAGGTCAGGGAACTGAATAAAATCACTACACAATATCTGTCTGACGGAACTTCTTCCTCAAAACCGGATTTTGAGATTGAAAAGCTGATCAATATTACTAAAACAGCCCAGAGAAGAGCCAATATCTACCTGGCAATCATAGGATTGATGCTTTTCTTCGGGATATTCGGGTTTGTGGTGTACCAGTTCGATCTTTCCGGTGATATTCAGCAGTTTCTGAGTAAAGACGGCCATATTTTCTACTGGATGCTGTTTGCCGGTTTTATGGCAGAAATTGTAGCCGGATCAATGGGAATGGGCTACGGCGTCATCTGTACAACCATCCTGCTCTTGCTGAATGTGCCGCCTCCGGTTGTGAGTGCAAGCATTCATTCTGCAGAATCGTTTACCACTGCAGCCGGAGGATTCAGTCATTATAAACTGGGAAATGTTAATAAAAAAATGGTTTGGGTCCTCTTTCCGCTGGCTATCGTTGGTTCTGTTATCGGAGCCTTAACATTATCGCATTACGGAGAACATTATGCCCATATCGTAAAACCTATTATTGCATGTTATACCCTGTATCTTGGGCTCAATATCCTTAAAAACGCATTCAAAGACAAAAAACGGAATCCTGTAAAAAACAAACGTAGAACCAATCTGAGAGTATTGGGATTCATTGGAGGCTTCATAGACTCTTTTGCAGGTGGCGGCTGGGGACCATTAGTAACGGGAACACTGATCAAAGAGGGAAGGATTCCCCGCTATGTGGTAGGCAGCTCAACAGTGGCTAAATTTTTACTGACCGTCACCAGTGCCGTCACTTTTATCTTCACCATCGGAATCCACCATTGGAATATTGTATTAGGTCTTCTGCTGGGAGGTGTTTTCACGGCTCCGTTTTCTGCAATGCTTACCTCAAAACTTCCTACCAGGAAGATGTTTGTAGTAGTTGGAGTAGTGGTGATCCTGATGAGTATGGTTACTATTGTCAAATCGCTGTTTTTATAAATGGTTTAACCACAAAAGTCACAAAAGTTTTTGAACACTTAAGTATTTTAAGTGACAAGCAAACCGCTGATAAGTCCACAGAAGTCTCATGAAAATCTTTGATTTTCATCTTAAGTGTACTGAACTTATGCAGGATCATTTTTAAACTTCTTAAGTGAACTAAAGTGTTTTTTAAAAATCACAAAAGTGTTTGAACACTTAAGTTATTTGAAGTGACAAGCTTTGCGTATAGAAAGTACACTTAAGGTTTGAAAATCTCTGATTTTCTTCTTTTAAACCATTAAGAAGTGGTTAAGAAGATACAGAGCTTCGCTTTAAGAATTACAACTTAAAAAATCTTTGATTTTCATCTTAACTTACCTTAATACCTTAACTCTTCTTAATGGTTTAAAAATATAGTTTAACTGCATTTGAAAATCTTGATTTTACCTTCAATTTCTTAATGGAAAAAATGTCTAACTTTAATCCTATGAAAACAAGTGCCGGTATTTTACTGTTTAAGAAAGAAAATAATGATCTGTATTATTTTCTGGTGCATCCCGGAGGACCATTCTGGAAAAATAAAGATGAAGGCGCATGGTCTATTCCGAAAGGAGAAATACTTCCTGATGAGGATCCCTTAGAGCGTGCCCTCACAGAATTTCAGGAAGAAACCGGAACTGCTTTAACCGAAGGAGCGTTCACCGAATTGCAGCCTGTCAGACAGAAAGGAGGAAAAACGGTATATGCATGGGCTCTGGAAAGGGATCTTGAAACTGCAGGGCTTCACAGCAATACTTTTTCTATGGAGTGGCCTCCCAAATCCGGGAAGATAATGGAAGTTCCTGAAGTGGACCAATGGGAATGGTTTATTTCCGGAGAAGCCAGGAAAAAGATCAACACTGCACAGCTTGCACTGATCACGGAACTGGAAGAGCTATTAAGAAATAAGGATTTTATCTGATTCACAAATTCTTCGTATTTAGCGTATAAATACTGAATCAGATCCAATGAAAAGTGCTTACTTTTACCCGTAACACTTTAAATCAAAAACCATGAAAAAATTAAACAGAAAATCATTGAAAAACATTGCAGGAGAGCTGGGGATAGAACTGAACCTGCCCCTTCCTGTAGGAGTCTGCCTGGGAAACCTTATTTCTTTATGCCCTCCGCATTCACATTGCAGAGCAGATGAGAGATGTTATCCTGATGTTGCGGGACCTTGTATCAATGGCCAGTGTCCTGCCGGTTATTCCTGCCGTAACGGAGAATGTATCAGATAAAATTATTAATGTAAAATGCCTTTATCAAAACTGATAAAGGCATTTTTATTTGTATTGACGATCAGTTGATCATTTCACTTTAATACCGATCAATTGTAAGGCATTTGATGTCAGATAAATATCATCAAAAACAGTAAGCGATTCCACGTCGTCAAACCCGGCCGGCAGCAGATCATTTTTATTGAAAGACAATTCTATGGAAGGATCATACGAAGCGACAATCCTCACCTTTGAATAACCATTATAATCTACTTTAAAGCCTTCAAACATGCAGTGCTTTTCCGCTTTCTGATATTCTGCATATTCTTCAAAACCGGCTGTAGTAGCACTTGTTCCGTCATTATGTTCAAGCGACTTCCATGAGATGTAATTCTTGGGCTCTTTCAATACGGTTCCGTTTTCATCTACAGGAACAAACATTCCCAGACTAAGGGACTGTTTCAGAAAATTCGCATAGTTCTTCATCAAACTCAATATTTGAAGATCGGCATATCCTTCGTTCGAATAATATTCAATAACGAAAGTAGTCATCGGTATCAGCTTGTGTGAAGCATCAGTCGGCATAATTGGTCTTTGTCTTTTTTTGGGCGAAAATAATATTTTTATTTGCTTTACCCAACGGAATAGCATGATTTGGATGGAATTTATACCCATTCTGAATAACGATAATCCCGGAATACCTGTTATTTTCCTGTAGTTTTGAAGACCAGTAATATCATTTTAAATGTTATCCGGTATTAATTTTTTATTACATTTAGAAAATACAAATTCAAATCACATCGCATGACAAATTCTGAAGACTTTTTATATGTTCTGAAGTCAGATACGGAAGTGTTGGGTACCGAAATAGCAGAACAGGTAGCCGATAAGCTGGAAAAAGGTTTCTTTCTGGGTTACCGCCATCGTGATTATTGCGGAATGGCTATGAGCTACAATGAAGAACAGCATTTCCTTTATGGCGAATTATATGACGGGATCGATTTTTCATTTCCTCTGGTATTTAAAAGCAGAAAGTCATTTGTAGAATGGCTCTCTAAACAGTCCACAGCCTCTCTGGCCCGGCTGGATGCTGATGAGTTTTATCAGGGGAATCAGATCATCACCAGAAAACGCCTTTTGGAATTTATCAGTGAACGATCACCGATTTAACCTGGTCAGACCGAATATCTTCTTTCACTTATTAAAGTATTAACATGAAAAAACTCAATATCCAAAACATCAAAGAAATGCTCCGGTTTCCGGTATCTTTTAAGCTTGTGAACAGCTCTTGTATCGGTTTATGGTTTGTTTTTGTTTCCTGTAAACCTGATCCTGCCCCTGTAACCAGAACTTCTCAAAAGTCTGTAAAAACTACAGATTCTCTTTGCTGGAAGGATTTCCGGTATGGTGAACTTCCTCCCGTAGGAGCATACGATGCCATTGACAGCCTGGTCAAAAAGTGGAATTTATGCTACGAACGTATTGAAGCCGGATGTGTCATTACAGACAGCATCAAAAATCTGAAGAAGCAATATCAGGCTTCAAACAAGCTGTATTTCAAAAGTCTTGAAAAGAAACTGGGAAAGAACTGGAAGCAGGATTTTGATAAGGAACTTCACACCTTAGACAGCATCAACTGGATCAGGATTAAACGGAAAATGGATTCTCTGAACCGCAGCGAAACTCATTAACCTTTAAGTTTCTGCCTTTTATAGGATGAAAAAGCGGTTCCTGAAGCATTTAATTTAAAAGCGCTATCTTTACGTACACCAAAAAATTATTAATATGTCATTCATTACACCAGAAGGAGCCAGGAAGGCTCAGTTAGATTCATCAGAAAGGAAACCTGTAGCCAATGCACTGCTTGCAGGATCAGAAAACATTTCAAAATACAACAGCGGAGTATGTCATGATGTGGTAGCGTATGCACTTTATATGTATGGTGCAAAAATAAGCCCTTCAGATCTTGCAGTGTCTGTAGGCCAGGGATGGTTAAACAAGTTTAATTATTTCGGAGGCGATAAATGGGACGGATATTCCATTATCCCTAAAGGAAAAGCTATCGGCTTCTACAGACTTGTTGATAAAACATTTTTCCATTCAGCCATTACAACAGGGCATATGAATGATATCCGTTCTGTCAACGGATTCTCTCTGGGATCTGCATGGTCTGTGCCTGTGGATATGAAATGGGTTTTAGGAAAGAAAAATGAGGATGGAACCTTCAACTATGACGGAACCAAAATAGAAGTATATATCTCGCCTTTATAGTCAGATATAAAAAAAATAAAACCTCCTTATATCTGTAAGGAGTTTTTTTTATGGTCAACAAGTGCATTATCCATCATCATTCATCAAAAAAATACACCTTTTGGCTGACTAAGGCCTAAGCATTACTGCATTTCGGGCAGATACCGCTGATGATAAAATTATATTCTTCAGCAATAAAGTGCTCCGGCAAACTGATTTCCGGGATCGCATTTTCAATACATGTTACAGAATGACATTTTTTACAGTTGAAATGAACATGATTGTGAAAATGTTCTTCATGGGTACATTTTCCGCTGCATTTCGCAAAGTTCACCACACCGTCCACATTGACTATTTTATGAATAGCCCCTTCATTTTCAAGCCTTTCCAAGACCCGGTAAATAGTCACTCTGTTGCAAAGATCTCCTAACTTCTTCTGAATATCAGAGTGGGTAAGTGCTACGTCCGAGTCATTGATCAGGTTTAAAATTTCTGTTTTTGCATGGGTATTTCTGACTTGTTTCATATTTTTAATGCAACAAAGTTGCGTTATTTGATTTTTTATTTTTACTTTTGCAACAAAGTTACAATAAGAAAATTAAATCCCTGCGTTTATGAAATCAAAAATTCTTGATGCTGTAGGAATCTCCGCTGCTGTTTTATGCCTGATTCATTGCATTGTATTTCCATTACTGCTGATTGTTCCTCTCGGGATATCACACAATCCTTATATTGACTTAGGCTTTCTGATCATTGGAGCCATTGTCGTTTTCAACGTCACTAAAAAAACAGCAAACCGGCAACTGAAGCTGTTATTTTGGCTATCTATTCTCCTGATCTCCATTTCTGTCATGACAGATCTGATCTTTGAAATCCATCTTCCTCTGATCTATGTGGGAGCTGCAGGACTCATTACAGGACATATCCTCAATTTTAAAAATCATCAACATTAAATCTATGACTCAAAAACTGCCTGTAACCGTACTCAGTGGCTTTCTGGGAGCCGGTAAAACCACGCTGCTGAATTATATCCTTCACAATAAACAAGGCCTGAAAGTAGCCGTTATAGTGAATGATATGAGCGAAATCAATATTGATGCACGTCTTATAGAAAATCAGAATACACTTTCAAGAACGGAAGAAAAACTGGTGGAAATGAGTAATGGCTGCATCTGCTGTACCCTCAGGGAAGATCTCATGACAGAAGTGGAACGCCTGGCACTTGAAAACCGTTTCGATTATCTGCTGATAGAAAGTACCGGGATCAGCGAACCTGTTCCTGTAGCCCAAACCTTTACCTATATTGATGAGGAAAGCGGAATTGATCTTTCCCGTTTCAGCTATATAGATACCATGGTAACGGTGGTGGACTGTCTTAATTTTATGAAGGATTTTGGCTCGAATGAATTGCTTGCAGACCGTCATCTTACCGATATGGAAGGGGATTACCGGACCATTGTGAACCTTCTGACTGACCAGATTGAGTTTGCCAATGTTATCATCCTCAACAAAACTGATCTGATTGATGCTGAAACACTGGGCTTTTTAAAAGCTGCTGTCAAAAAACTGAATCCTGATGCTGTCATCCTTCAGTCAGAGTTTGGAAAGGTTGACCTGCAAAAGATCTTAAATACAAAACTTTTTGATTTTGATAAAGCCCAGGCTTCTGCCGGTTGGCAAAAAGAGCTTCAGGCCGGGCACCATACTCCTGAAACAGAAGAATATGGAATCGGCTCACTGGTGTTCAGAGATCAGAGACCTTTTCATCCTATGAGATTATGGGAATACCTTAATGACCGGTATCCTGAAGGAATCATCAGAGCGAAAGGCTTATTCTGGCTGGCTTCAAGACCGGATGATGCCCTGAATTTTTCTCAGGCCGGAGGATCTTTCCGTTTGGAAAAAGCAGGAGTGTGGTGGTGCAGTATGCCAATGAGCCATAGGATACGGTATGTTTCATTTATAGAAAATCAGAAACTGATAGAAAACAGATGGGATAGGAAGTGGGGAGACAGGATCAACGAGCTTGTCTTTATCGGGCAGAATCTGGATAAAGATCAGATCGTAGCCGATCTTCAGGGTTGTCTAATCAATGACCGGGAAAAAGAGCTGTTTGATAAAAAACAGAGTTTTGAAGACCCTTTTCCCCAAAATATTTAAAATAAGTTTAATGCCAGAGACATATAATAATGAAAGCTATTCATAGATAATAAAAACACATTTTTTTTCATACACATATTTTACATTTTTAACAGGTTTGAGACAAGGCGGATATTTTTTTCCGTCTTGTTTTTTTCTGAAAGCTCACAGCGTATTGCTTTTCAGTGTCTGAAAGACATATTCTTTGTAATTGGTTCCAATCGGAAGTTCCTGCTTTCCGATTTCTATATCATTCACTGTAAAAGCGGTTATTTTCTTTTGATTGATAATAAAAGATCTGTGAATACGTAAAAAATGATAAGGTTTCAACTCCTGTTCCATATCACTAATCTTGTGTTTGGTGACTATTTTTTGCTGGGCACAGTGAATGGTTATATAATCTTTGAAACTTTCCACATATAAGATATCATCAATACAGAGTTTATGGAATTTCCCACCGGATTTGATATAAATATACTGTTCTGCAACGGAAGCTGCCGGTTGTACTGGCTGTAATACCTGAACGGTTCTCAGATAACGGTCTATAGCTTTGAAAAAACGGTCAAATGTAATAGGCTTTAAAAGATAATCTACAATATCAAGATCGTATCCTTCCAAGGCATATTCACGGTAAGCCGTGGTAATAACCACCGCCGGCGGTTTTTTGAGTGTTTTTAAAAAATCAATTCCGGAGATTTTGGGCATTTTAATATCCAAGAAAACAAGATCTATGGGTTCTGTTCTCAGTACTTCCAGTGCTTTGATGGCATTATTGCAGGTAGCGGTCACTTCAAACATATCCAGTTTTTCAAGGTGTCCCTTCAACAACTGAATAGCCAAAGGTTCATCATCCACTAAAAGACATTTTATTTTCATCCTCTAAGTTTTATTGATTCTAAGGTCCGTTATTGACAGTAAAGTTACAAAAGTACTTTCATAAATAAAGGTTTTAAATTCATGGTTCCCGGGATAAACAAGCTCCAGCTGTTTATAAATATTATCCAGACCGATTTTATCACCTGAATCATTATGTTCTTTAGCGGTAAATGTATTGCAAACCCTGAAATGAAAGTTTCCTTTATTCAGCAGAAGCTCTATATTAATAACCGGATTCCCGATATCTTCACCGGCACCATGCTTGAATGCATTTTCTACGATAGAGAGCAGAATGAGAGGTACAATATCCAGATCTTCATCAATAGTATGTTTAAAATTGATTATCAGACGTTCATCATACCTTAACTTTTCAAGCTCAATATAATTTTCCAGCAGCTTAATTTCTGTGGAAACCGGAACAAAACTGCCGTTACACCGATATAATACATGGTCTAAAATTTCTGACAAACCGGCTATAGAAGGGGATGTTACAGGCGAATTGGCCAATGACAGGGCATAGATATTATTCAGGGTATTGAATAAAAAATGAGGATTGAGCTGGGCCTTCAGAGTGGCAAGCTCGGCTTTGGTCTTTTCTTTCTCCAGCCACAATGTTCGCTGCTTTACTACATACTGATCTTTCACCAGTTTAATGAACCCGAAGATCCAGGCCAGCGAGAAGTTCTGAAGAAAATAAATGACCACCAGCTTTCTGATATCTGTAAGGATTTCCAGAATAGATTCCTGCTCAAATGGTGGTTTTCTTATAAGCGGCTCCATAACATGCACCACCATAATCCTTGAAAAAGCACTGATTGCATAACTCCCGATGATAAACCAGAGGATGACAACAATATAATTATCACCCCTGAGCAACTTTGGAATAATGATATATGCCACAAAATAGGAAGCCATCATATAGAAAGACAGATAAAATGTATTCTCAATGAGCATATCCCGCAAGCTTGTTCCTTCCTGGTACTGAGGAACAATAAACACCACCAGCCAAAAAAGGATATGACTGGAAACACGGTAAACCGTACTGTAACGTATTGCTTTTTCTAAAATCGACATTTCGCATCAAATATACCATTTCATTGAAATAATATTCACCAGTAAAGATGAATACTCTGAATCTGAATACCAATACCTCAAAACTGAAGACGAAACAGCTTTACACCGTTACAGAAACCATCAGCACGCCAATGGAAGCTATCCGGCATCAGCAATAATTTTGGAAACAACAATAGCACATCTTCGCAGCATGAAATTCTTAAATATGAAAGCTACAAAGATTACAATAATGATTGTCCTGATGTTTTGTATCCTGCAGAATACAGTAACTGCCCAGACCATTAAAACAGTCACCATTAAAGGCAGGGTATTGAACCAGCAAACTCAGTTACCGCTGGAAAATGCCATAATAAGCCTGTCTTCAACACAGAATCCGGATAAAAAACAAGAGAGCAAAACCAATAAAAAAGGAGAATTTGAAGTACAGACAGAAACAGGTGAATGGAATATCTCCATAGATTTCAGTACTTTCAACCCTGTTATACTGGCAAACCGATCGGTAACAGATGATCTCGATCTTGGAGATTTATTTTTAAATGAAAATTACCAGCTCCTCGAAACGGTAACAGTTTCAGGAGAAAAGTCCAGTCTCTCCCTGAATCTCGATAAAAAGGTATTCTATGCCGGCAAAGACCTTATGGCTAAGGGAGGAAGTGCCAATGATGTATTAAACAATGTTCCATCAGTAAGCGTAGACGTCAATGGTGCTGTCAGCCTCAGAGGAAATTCAGGAGTAAATATACTGATTGATGGTAAACCTTCTGTGATCTCCCTGAATAACGGTCTGGAACAAATCCCGGCCAGCCAGATAGAAAAGGTGGAAGTGATTACCAATCCTTCGGCAAAATATCAGGCCCAGGGCAATGCAGGAATCATCAATATTGTATTGAAGAAAAACACCTTATCAGGCTTAAACAGTTCTGTACAGGCCGGAGTAGGAGATCCTGCCAACTATAACGGAAATATAAATTTCAGCTATAAAAAAGAAAAATTCAACCTGTTCGGTAATATAGGAACCCGTTTCAGAAATCTTCACATTAAAGAAGACAGAAACCAGACCACACTGAAGAATGGGGTGAAAAATCTGCTCCTCCAGAACAATATGACCGACAGACGTGACCAGGCTTATAATTTCTATGTGGGCGGAGATTATTACATCAATGATAAAAATACACTGACCGGAAGTTTCTATCACAGCACCCTGATCATCAACAATCATATTGATTATGTATATAACTACTTTAACCAGTCGAATGTACAGGACAGCCTGATCCACCGTTATGAGCATTACAGAGAACCTAAAAAGTACAACCAGCTGGAACTGAATTATGTGAAAAACTTCGAACAGAAAGGAAAAAGCTGGACCACAAGCCTGCGCTATGATTTCTGGAATGATGATGAAAACCAGGATATCAGTCAGTACAGATTATTTCCTTCCCGGGTTTCATCACCTGAGCTGGTTACCCGAAATATAGAAAGCAGCAATGATATTTTCGTTCAGAGTGATTATATACAGGAAAAAAACGACAGTAAGCTTGAAATAGGAATGAGAGGAGATTTCCGGGCTATAAAAAGTGATTATCAGACTGTATCAGACGAAGTTTTATTACAGCAGTATAATAATAAATTAAATTACAGTGAGAATTTACTGGGAGCTTATATGCAATGGGGAAATAAAATTAATAAATGGCGTTATTTATTAGGGTTACGTTCAGAACTTTCCATGATCAGAATCTATGACCGGGCTGGGATTTTTACCAATAATAAGCAGTATATAGATTTTTTTCCTACGGCTCATTTAGGATATGCATTAAAGGAAAATACGACTTTACAGCTCAGCTACAGCCGTAGAATAGACAGACCCGGGTTCTGGCAGCTGAACCCTTTCGGAGGACTTTCAGACCTGCGGAACCTTACCATTGGAAATCCGGACCTGAATCCCACTTATACCCATTCATTAGAATTTTCAGTGCTCAGTAAAATCAATAAATTTACGATTACTCCTTCCGTTTATTACAAAAACACCGCCAATTACTTCCAGTATGTCCTGCAGCAGACGGAGGACGGAAACTTCCTTCGTACTCCGGTCAACCTGGATCATGAAGAAAGATATGGACTGGAAGTGTCTTCTACTTATAAACCGTTCAGCTGGTGGAATCTGGCACTCAATTTCAATTATTACGGCTTCAGCCAGCAAGGACAGTTTGAAGGGAAAGAGTATGGTTCGAAAGATGAAATGTGGACAGCACAGCTCAATTCCCGGATGAAGCTGCCCAAAAATCTCGCAATAGAATCTGTATTTACTTACAGAAGCGGCTTCCGGGATATACAGTCTGTGAATAGACCGGTATATAAACTGAATATAGCTGTGAGCAAAGACCTGTTTAAAGAGAAAATGACCCTCAGTATTGCTTTTAACAATATATTCAATTCTCTGATTGAAAGACAGGAGCTTAATACACCGGATTATCAGTTACAGTCCACAGCATATGGAGTAGGAAGGATAATCAACCTGACCGCCACCTACCGTTTCAATAGAAAAAAGGGCGATAAGGACCGTTTGCCGGAAGAAAATTAAAATAGGATAAGAAACGGATCATAAGTTTATCCTGTATGGATATTTTATTGACCATATCTGATTTTACCTGGAACCTGCAAGGTGGATCGTGCCCGCCTTGCTTTTTTGATTCATGGAAGATTTTAAATTTCTCCCATTACAAACATATTTTCCATAGTTGGAACTTTGCTTCCGCCTTCTTTTTCGAGGGTGATGGCAAAGGCCTGCGCTTTCGGGATATTAGCCAGAGCAGTCCTGCTGTCTTTATCTTCAGTATACATTCCTGCACTTACAGGCTGGCCGTCTTCAATAGCCCATAGCTGATACTGCATTCCCTCAGGAGCTTTGGGAAGCTTTTCTGCATTCAGATAAACCTCTTTTGTTTTTTTGTCCCAGAAAACCATGGCTTTAGCTTCTGTATGTTTTTCCACGCCCTTCAGTATCACCATCTGCATATCAGGATTGGAAAACATATCGATCTTCCGGTTCATTTTTTCCATAGCCTGGTCCTGTTTCTTTTTATCTGCCATCATTACAGCCATTTCTTTCTGACTGTCAGATTGGATATTCATCCAGTACAAGTTGCCGGCAACACTTACGAGAAACAGTACAGATGCAGCAATTGCATACGTTTTCCAGGAGGTGTTCCTCTGTACTTTCTCCTGTTGTTTGGGTTCAGAAATATCTGCTGAAAGAGCAGGAGGAACTTCTTCAACAACCTGTTCCTGCTGAATTCTGTTCCATATCTTGGATTTCAAATCTCCCGGAGGGGTTACAGCCTGTGCTGTAGCAAGGTCTTCCAGAGTTTTCTGTGCCTCCTCAAAAGCTGCTTTTACCTCAGCATTGTTTTTCATCACACACTCCAAAATCCCTGCCTCCTCGGGAGAAGCATGGCCAAGAATATAAGATTCTATAATTCCGGATGATATGTATTCTTTAGTGTTCAATTTATTGATAGTCTTTTAGCAAATCTTTTAATTTCATCAGTGCATTCCGCATTTTCGTTTTTACCGTTCCCAGCGGTATCTTCAGTTTTTCGGATATTTCATTCTGGGTATATCCCTGATAATAAGCAAGATTCAGGAGCTCCTGTTTATCTTCTTCCAGACTTTCAAGCACATTATTAAACCCGATATAATCAGATGTATTATTAACCGTTGAAAGTTCTGCAGTATTATATACGAAATCCGGAAGTGATTGGTTTTTAAGGGTATTCTGAAAGCTTTTGGATTTTAAATAATCAATAGCCGTATTTCTTGCAATATTGATCATCCATGTATAGAATCTTCCTTTTGAAGCATCATACTGATGAATAGAATTCCATATTTTAACAAAAACATCCTGAATAACTTCTTCAGTATATTCTTTAGACTGGACGATCCGGAGAATGATTCCGTACAACGCACCGGAATAGTGGTCATACAGATAATGAAAACCAGTTTCGTTTTTTTCTTTTAGCAAAACGATAAGTTCGTCTTCCGAATAGGTTGTTTTAATAGCTTTTATTTTTCAGTTCAAATGTAATAAAATAAATCATATACCCATCAAAATCCGGAACATCTTTTATTTCGTACATGTTTTTAGGGAAATAATTAAAAAAAATCCAATATGAAAAATTTCATTTCTAAGGCCATATTCACTTCTTATATTGCTTTATCAATAGGCGCATTGAATGCCCAGGCACGGCTTTTTAAAACTGAAAATCCTTACTACTCCCGTACTGCAGAAAATCACCTGAAAGTAAGCAACACCGAATGGAAAAGAATTCTAAAGCCGGAACTCTACCAAGTGGCCAGGGAAGGAGCTACGGAAACGGCTTTTACAGGAAAGTATAATGAATTTGATGAGAAAGGAACTTATTATTGTGCTGTCTGCGGGAATACTCTTTTTTTTTCTACCTCCAAATTTGCCACTACCTGCGGATGGCCCTCATTTTATCAGCCTGTTCGTAAAAACAGTGTAAAATACCGGAAAGACAACTCTTATCACATGGAGCGCACTGAAGTGCTGTGCGGAAGATGCGATTCCCATTTGGGTCATGTTTTTGATGATGGCCCGAAACCCACAGGAAAACGGTTCTGCATGAATTCCATATGTCTTGAATTTGTTCCGGATAAAAAATAATTAATTGAAAATCAAACAGATATAATAATTTCTTGTTTTTTTTAATCCAAAATAAAACCTATCTCGTAAATGACATTAAAAGCACAATTAAATATAATTAATTAAAAAAATCAGCACAATGAACACACAATCAAAAATCACAGTCTTAGCAATGGTAGCCTTATCATTTGCTTTCAATGGGAAGGTAACTGCACAGACGATGAAAGAAAAAACAGTAATGGTAGGAGGAGCTCCAATGTATCCGTCCAAAAATATTATTGAGAACGCCGTAAATTCCAAAGACCATAAAACACTTGTGGCGGCAGTAAAAGCGGCAGGATTGGTAGAAACATTACAGGGAGCAGGACCTTTTACCGTATTGGCACCTACCGACGCAGCTTTTGCAAAGCTTCCCAAAGGAACAGTTGAAAACCTTGTAAAACCTGAAAATAAGGCAACACTTACCAGCATATTAACGTACCATGTTCTTCCCGGAAGATACAGCGCCAAAGAAATCTGGGCTGCTGTAAAGGCTGGAAACGGAAAAAGCATGATGAAAACAGTACAGGGTGAAGAACTTACTTTCTGGACTAAAGGTAAAGACCTTTACATAAAAGATGCTAAAGGAAACAGTGCCAGAGTAACTATTGCAGACGTAAACCAGTCTAATGGAGTCATCCATGTCATCGATACGGTTTTAATGCCTTAATAATTGATCAGGGTAAACAGCATACTGAAATATGCTGTTTACCTTATTTCCTATTGATCCGAACACTAAAAAAATAATCATATGAAAAGAACAGTTCAGGTATCTAACGCGGGAGCAACCCTTGATACCAGCAGAAGAAATTTTCTAAAATTAAGCGGCGTAGGGTTGGCTATCGCAGGCCTTACCATAATAGGCTGTGATGACAATGATGACTTTCAGATAATGGAAGAATCAAAGTATGACCTTGGTACGGGAGATGTGGGTATTCTAAATTACGCCTATGCACTCGAACAACTGGAAGCGGACTTTTATACGAAAGTAGTCAATAACTTCTACACAGGGATTTCCAGCATTGAAAAGGAAGTTTTTACAGACCTTTATCATCATGAAGTAATACACAGGGATTTCTTTAAAGTAGCCATCAGCGGCGCTACAGACCATGTCCTTCCCAAGCTGGAATTTCAGTACCCGAATGTGAATTTTAATGACCGGAATTCAGTACTGGCTACTGCAAAGGCATTAGAAGATACAGGAGTGGCAGCTTATAATGGTGCCGGAAAATACATTTCCAATCCTACTTATCTGGTGATTGCCGGTAAAATAGTTTCGGTGGAAGCCAGACATGCTTCCGCAATCAGGAACCTGATCAATCCCGGATCTGCAGATTTTTCAGGAGATGATGTAATAGATGCTAATGGGCTTGACCTTGCAAAAGAACCGAAAGATATCGTAATGGCTGCCGGAGCATTCATCAAAACACCTTTTACCTGGAAAGAAAGAGGTATCAACTAATCACTCACCTTTAAAACTCACATTATGAATATTCTTCGATTACTGGATAAGCTTTCCCATGATAAATTCTTCACAACGGAAGCATCAAGACTTGAAACCCTTACGAATATCTCATTATTCGGAAAAAAAGCAGCAGTTGCAGCAGTACCGCTTGGATTAGGAACATTGATGGCAACTCCAGCCAAAGCAGAAACCACGATAACAGCAACCACAGGTGCTGCCTTAAAAAGCACACTTACAGATGCTTTACAGCTGGCACTGGTTCTGGAATATCTGGAAAATGAATATTATGCCATAGGATTATCCACACCGGGACTTATTCCCAATGGTGACAGAACTGTCTTCATGCAGATCTCTAAACATGAATCAGCCCATGTCAGCTTTCTGAAAAGTACACTGACTTCTTTAGGAACCACTCCGGGAAATAAACCTACTTTCGACTTTACCGCCAATGGCAGTTTTACTCCTTTTACAGATTATAGTCAGTTTCTCACTCTCGCACAGGCCTTTGAAGACACCGGGGTACGGGCTTACAAAGGACAGGCAGGAAATGTAATGTCGAATAAAGTTGTACTTCAGGCAGCCCTTCAGATTCATTCTGTTGAAGCCAGACATGCTTCACAGGTAAGAAGAATGAGAGCCAATAAAGGATGGATTGAGCTGGCCAACGGAGGAAATATGCCGTCAGCAACCAATCCTGTGTATGCCGGAGAGGACAATGTGAATCAGGCAGGGTATAATACAGGAACTTTATTTGGAACAGCAGCAGGTTCTGCAGCTTATGATGAAATTTTAAGTGGAAGTGATGCACAGGCTATTGCTTCCCTATTCATAGTTTAGTTGTGATATGGATGATGGTGAAGTGGTGGGTCCATTTTCGGCAAATCCGGAAATGGACTTTTTTCAAAATAATCGTCAGACCTTAAAAAAACACACAATCCGATATTCATCAGTCATCCGGGTTCATTTGCTGAAAGGCTGTCTCCTGCATTTGTAAAATTAAATGGAAGGGACAGCTCTTTTTATTTCCTGTACGTTCATCATTCCATTATAACAGAAAGAATTCAATACATCATATCATTCATCTGATTAGCAGTTATAATTCCACAGATAATATGGAATAATTATTGCCGGAATTCCATACCAGAACCCATTTATTTTACCATGAAAATAGCCACTTATAATGTCAATGGAATCAACGGCCGTCTTCCGGTTTTACTGCAATGGCTTAAAGAAGCTGCTCCGGATATCGTGTGTCTTCAGGAACTGAAAGCTCCACAGGAACGTTTTCCTTTAAAAGAAATCAATGCTGCCGGTTATCAGGCCATCTGGCATGGACAGAAAAGCTGGAACGGAGTAGCCATTCTCTCAAAAAATATGGAAATTACCGAAGTACAGCGGTCACTTCCCGGTGATCCCGAAGATCTTCAGAGTCGGTATATCGAAGCAATTATTGATCAAATGGTGATCTGCTGTCTGTACCTTCCCAACGGCAACCCTTATCCGGGACCAAAGTTTGATTATAAACTCTCATGGATCAAAAGATTGAAAAGGCGTGCCCATCAGTTGATCACGATGGAGCTTCCGGCTATTCTTATTGGCGATTTCAATATCATTCCGGAACCTGCGGATGTCTATAAGCCTGAGCGATGGGAGAATGATGCCCTGTACCGAACTGAAGTACGGAAAGCCTTCAAGGAACTGCAGAAAAAAGGCTGGCTGGATTCTATCCGGACACTTTATCCGGAAGAAAAGATCTACACATTCTGGGATTATTTATATAAAGCTTATGACCGTAATGCAGGAATGAGGCTTGATCATATTTTATTGAGCCCTTATCTCAGTCCGGGATTGGAATCAGGTGGAGTAGATGTGCATGTACGGGGATGGGAAAAGAGCAGTGATCATGCTCCTGTATGGATTCAGCTGAAAAAATAAAAGAGACTGGTAATATTTACCAGTCCTTGTAATATATTATAGATCCGGATAGCTAAGACTTCTTTCTGCGGCCTGAAACCTTACGGTCCAGATCTTTGATGTCCTGTCTCAATTCCCGGAACATTTCTTTAAAATTATAGCTTTCATAATCTCCCGGTTCAAAGTCTTCCGGGAAAATTCCTGAAGCATACTGCCAGATTTCCACTACTTCTTCGAACGGGATGTCATAAGGCTCATAGAAGGAGTTATCCGCACTTACACAGATAGCATGATCTTTCCGTTCCTTAAAACGTTTATAGGTGATCCCATCATTTAAAGTAACAAATACATAGGTTTTGCCGGGTTTCAGTTCATTGATTCCCTCTACATATTTTCCTACAATATAAGAACCGTTTCTGAACGGCGGCATAGAATCTCCGTCTGCCGGGAAAGCTCTGTATTTCCCATTGGTAAGGAAAGGAAGGGCAATTCTCTGAAGGCCCTCAATATATTCTACATCACTATAACCTTCAAGATACCCCATCGATGCTTTCTGAGGAATAATTTCGATGGTGTCATTTCCATGATGGTCTACCGCAACCGGAAGAACAATTCTGTTGTCCGGAAGTTTCAGCATTTCATCCATCGGATATTTCTCAATATCTACCGACAGCAGAAGATCAATACTTACATGGAAATATTTGGAGATCCTGATCAGAAGCTCGATGGGTGGCTCAGATATTCCGTTCTCATATTTAGAATACCGTACACGGGAAATGGTAAGTTCATCAGCTACATTTTGTTGGGAGAGCTTTCTCCTTGCTCTCAGGAAGCGTATATTATTTGAAAAAATTGACATTGATAAAAGTATGTCAGCAAAAATACAAAATTTGATTTTCGTGATCAATGATCAGAGCAGGTTTTATCTTAATCAATGGAAAATTGACCCGATATTTTAAAATTTTTAGGATTTGACGAATTTTCCGGGGTAAATTTTTGTGGGAGAGAAGGCTTTTTATACCCTTTAAGATCATTTTTTTAAGACATTGAAGATTAATCATAAAAAAACAATATTTGGTGTAAAATATTAACTCCAATTTTGGCAAATTGAGTTATGTTTTTTAACATTTAGAAAATCAAACAGATATACACAATAATGATATTTTCATAAAAATACCTTTATATTAATGAAATATTAAATTATAAAAATATTTAATTATTTTATTCGAAATAATATGTAGTTATTATAATTATTCATATATTCGTGATGTAATAATCATATAAAATTATAGTTATGAAAAACTTAAAAAAATTAGACAGAAACGAGCTAAAAACTATTTCAGGTGAAGGACTTCTTGATCCAATCGGAGGATTGATCGGAGGACTAGGTGGAGTAGTTGGCGGTGTATTAGGTGGTGTAGGAACAATCGTTGGCGGTGTAGTTGGCGGTGTAGGTTCTACAGTAGGTGGAGTAGTTGGCGGTGTAGGTACCGTTGTAGGAAACGCTCTTTGCCAGACACAGTGTGTAATCAACGGTGTGATCCACATCAGATTACTGGAGTGTGGTACTACTTGCTAGTCGGCAGACCCATTAAAGTTAAAAAAGTATACCGCTCTTTTCAGAGCGGTTTTTTTGTGGAGTGATAATTGATTACAACTCCTATGAAAAATGCCGGAAATGAAAGTCCCGGCATTTATTTTTGTTTTTTAACAGAAAGGTTTTATAGCCTGAATACTGTAATAATGTATGCTTTGCCAACATTTCCGTTATTGGTAATCGTATAAGTATCAGCAGCGGTCTTTACCAGGGTATAGTCAAACTGGGTTCCATTTCCTCCATCTGCACAACCGGTTACATTGGGAAATTTCACCCCCCAGCTTACCGATGCACCGGCTCCTCCTGAAGAACTGGTGACAACTCCTACTTTATCTCTTGCGACCGAACTTTGGTGTCCTAATGACATATTGGAGTAAATATAGGTGGAAATCATCGTTCTTCCACATGAATTACCTGCTCTGATGATGAGCATTCCGGATGGAATATTAATGTTAGAAGGTATCGTCACTGTACCGGTGCCCCCGGCAGGTATACCGGCACTGGTTACAGTGTAGCTGTATTTAGCCGAAAGAACATCTCCGGTGATTTCATCCCGGACAAGGATATTATGATCCGCAGGTACCTGATGCAGTAAATTCTGAATGCTCAAAGGCTGGTTGTCAGCTTCTACATCCAATTTTCTCTGGGGATTCGTTTTCCCGATTCCCACATTCCCCGCCGATGTTGCCACAAAGTCGTTGAGCTGCTGGGCCGCTGAAGGATTTCCTGAAGCAGGATTATCTTTCCCGGCATCAACATGAAATACTCCCTGCACCCTCGTTGTATTAATCCCCAACTGGGCATAGCCGGCAGTAAAGAGAAATCCGTAAAATATTATAAATAATTTCTTCATAATTTAATTTTTTAATCGGTCATTGTAAAAAATGATCCTTTAAACATCAGGAGATTAGAGACGGAAAAGAGTTAATGAATAAGTCCGGTCTACATTTCCATTATTGACAATCAGATAGCTGCTTGCCGTAGGTTTGGATACTGTATAATCAAACTGAGTGCTATTGCCCGTACCACAGGTAGCTACTCCCGCGAACTTAACCGACCACACTCCGGAACCGCCTCCGCCACCAGGAATAGGTGCAATAGAGGAGGTGCCTACAACACTTCCTGCAATAGCTGTGGCATACCCCAGCGAAATGTCTGAATAAATAAAATTCGTGATCATATTGATCCCGCAGGTGTTATTCGATTTAATTACCAACATTCCATTAGGGATCGTTGCGCTGGAAGGGACGGTAACAGTACCGCTGGTTCCGGCCTGTATTGTAATACTTGCTGTATAAACATATCTTGCCGCTACCACATCACCATTCACGTTATTAATTGTCAGGAAATCCTGATCATTAGAAATTTGCTCGGGAAGGTTGGTGATTCTCAAACTCGCATTGTTGGCATTAATATCCAATTTCTTTTGGGGAGCAATAGTCCCAATCCCTACATTTCCAGTTGACGTGACAACAAAATCATTCAGCTGCTGTGCTGCCGTAGGAGCACCTGTTGCAGCATTATCTTTAGCCCCGTCTACATGAAGTACAGTTTGGGGATTAGTGGTGTTAATACCAACCTGAGCAAAACTCATAGCAGAGATTAAGAAACCAAAGGCCGAAATTCTTTTTTTCATAATTTTTTATTTAAGGAGATTTTTAATTTGTGTTTGTAGAACCTGTATATGAGACAGGTACATGTGAATTATCCTGTTGCCGTTATTCTCAGCAAGACATAGATAAGAGCATACTTCAGGGGTTTCGGGAGACAGATTTGTCCAGACGCATCCCGGGGTTGGGATAGAAATAATATTTTTCCATTGTGTAATTTTAATGCAAATCTATTGATTTATTAAAATTTAACCAAATTATTGTTAACCAAATTATAAAATATTATACAAATACTAAATATGTTATATTGATTTTAATTTATAAAGACTATTAATTCTATAATCCTAAGGAATAATGATATATGAGTAATTATAGCCGTATGGAGACAGATGTCAATAGTATAAGTTTAAAATCAATTTCAGATTTAAACCTAGTAAAAAGCTTTATTTCCCGCAAACAGTGGATCAAGGTCAATCATTTTATATAAGAATTAATAGAAGTCATAATATACCACAAAAGGGTTATTTCACATTATAGTTTTTGATTTTACCTTTAACAACATGATAACGTAAATAACCCAACCTATTAAACTTAAAAAAATGATTAAGACTAAAAAAACAATTTTGAGCTTGCTTATGATGGTAAGCCTTAATGTATTTTCACAAGATTGTAACAGACTTCTTCAAGACGGACTTTACTCATTTACAAAAATGACTAAGACAGAATCCTTTGGGAAAGACTTGCGAACCTACTATTTATCAGAAACATTTAAATCAGATATGAGAAGTGGCAAGTGGGGTGGGTCGTTGTCAATTCCTATTGAAGGTATTCCGTTTTCCATCGGGGCAAATGATAGTGAAGAAAAATTTACTGAACTAAGAACCAAATTACTTTCTGTCTCCGAACTGAAAGTTGAAACCAACTATGTTCAGGTATTATTACAATCTATACCTAATACCAACCTTTACGAAGCATATATTAAATGTGTTGATATTAATGATAGAAAAGGGGTTTCCGGATTTGTTCAAGGAACTAATATTGAAACTGAAGATGCGGTAGTTTTTACTATATATTACCGGCCTTCTTCTCCAACAGACCCAATGCCAAAAGTTACAGAATTTAACGTAGTTCCAGAAGGAAATATTATAAGTGGCGGTTTGAAAGTTGGGGATCATTTAAGCGGATTTACAACATTAATAACGTGCAAAAGGCCATTAGAAAAAGATTTAATTTTGACAATTCAGACTGATAGAGGTGGAATATCAAGCAAGGCATCAGCACAGGATAACTTTACATCTAATAAAGAATTGCCATTAGGAACAATTATTTCGTCTTTCCTGAATTTTGAACAATTCAATACAGTAACAAAAAATAATGAAAAAAGTCCAGGTGGTATCTGGACATCCAATAAAAGTAAATGGGCACCTGCTGACGGAAGACCTGTGCCCAATTCAAAGTTTCAGACTTTAACATCACAAACCCAAGTTCCTGATCTGCGAGGTATGTTTCTCAGAGGACTTAATATATTTGACCCGTTCCAACCTGTTCCAAATATTACTGTTCATAAGGGTGATCCTGATAATCGTATTGTTGGAAGTTTTCAACCTGATGCCTTTCAAGGACATAGGCATATAAACAGCGACAATTTAGCTGAAAATATTGGCAAAGAATCACCAAATACACCCAAACAAAGAATGAATGTAACCGGTGCCAGCCCTCAAAATTCAGCCGGTAAATTTGACGCAGGTTTTGGAACTCCAAGAATAAGCAGCGAAACAAGACCGAAAAATATTTCAGTTTTTTACTATATTAAGATTAATTAAGCTTATTAAGACTCAAACATATTTAAGGTTATAATTAAGATACTTTGGATATCGTTTATTCAGGGTATCTTAAATTATTTATGCAGCAGATATAAATGAGCAAAATTTACGATCATTTACAATTTAACATAATATAAATTATAGGAAAAATAATACGCCCATTATGGAGTATACCTAATCGCTCAGAATCCGTTATTTTCTATATTTTTCTTCCAGATATGTTTTAACGACTTCCTGGAACTCTTCTTTGGTCATGAACCGGTCTAAAAAATTCTCAAGGCTTCCTTCATTTTCAATCTCCTGAAAATACACTTCATGATCCGTACTGTAAACGGTTGGATTAGACGGATCAGGATCTGACCGGCAAACAAAGAAATGATCCGGATAGCCATAGGAATAAAATAAACAGATAAATTCCATCTCAGTACCTTCTACAACTTCACGGATTTCATTTTCTTCTACAAGCCCGTCAAGCTCTTCATAATCGTCTGTATTTTCTTTAAACGGCGTGAAAATCCAGTTTCTGAAAAAATATTGCCCGTATGGCAGCTCATGATCAGAAAAATAATGCTCCAGCAAATTTTCATAAAACTTTCCTGCATCATTATAATATACATCTTTGTGCAATTCGTAAAATGCGTCAATCCCGTATACATCCCAATCTTTATCATAAAGATGATGATCAAAACGGATGCCCTGCCAGTTTTCTGCAAAGCTTTTATCAGCACTTACGGCTTCTGCATTTCCTCCTAAAATATTGATTTTCTTTATAATCTGTTCGTTCATTTTACTGTTTTTTCTAATATCCTTTTAGTGAATTATTTCCCATTCCACAGCTGATCTGTAATTTCTTCCTGACTGAATTCAAAATAGTTTCCGTTTTTATCTTTATGACGCTGAAATAACTCGATTTTATAAGCTAATCCATTCACTTTCAGAAATTTGGGATAAAAACCACTCCCAAAGCATAAATAATTGTAAAACAGTGACTTAAAGGTTTTATCTTCAGCATCGGGGATTTCAAAAGTCTTCAGTCGCCGCACAATTTCAGCCACTTCATCTCTTTTGAGATCTTTTACGATTTCCGGTTCAGGCAGGCTGATGCTAAATGCCAGATTTTCCGCTCCATCACCTTCCCACCATTCCCAAAGATCAAACTGAGACATCTCTTTCCCGGTTATTGTATGAAGCCTTGCTTCCAGTTTTTTATATTCAACAGAATCCTCATCTCCATGCGCATCACACCAGTCTGTATAGTCTAAAATAAGTTTTAAAACTTCCGGATACCGTTTTTCTGCCGTTTCAAAATCAGCTTCTATCTCATCTCTTAATTTCATCATATCAATATCACTTCAATATATTATGTTAAATTACCTGATAATAGTTTTTTAAAAGCCCTAATATCTCAAGTATTTTTCCATTCATTTCTTTCTGCCTATTAAAAATACAAAATCTTGTCACATGGCAATCTTTATCTTTTTAAAAGGAACTAATTTTACCCTAACCAAAAAATAGAATTATATGAAACCAAAAATGATCTGGGCCAATCTGGCAGTTGCCAACCTGGAACGCACCCAAAAGTTTTATGAAGCGATAGGATGTACTCCCAATAATCCCCACACTTCTAATGAATTAGTAAGTTTCTTTTTCGGAGAGAATAATTTTGTGATTCATTTCTTTCTGAAAAATATCCTGGAAACCAATGTAAAAGGTGTTTCTTTCGGTGATTCCCAAACCTCCAACGAAATTATATTTACCGTTTCTGCAGAAAATAGCGAACAGGTAGATCAATGGGCTGAAGAAGTTAAAAATGCAGGCGGAACCATAGTTTCAGAACCCGAAAGTTTTGGCAACAACTATTATGGCTTTGTCTTTGCAGATCCGGACGGACATAAATTTAATGTCTTTAAGATGTAAAAATTCTGAAATTTGTTTAAAATTCATTTTTGCCGTTAAAACCACTTTGTTTTCAACAAGATAGCATAGGTTGAGAATGAAAAAACATAGCTTTTTTGGGCTTTTATCAACTTTTTGAACTTTAAAGCCTTTTCATTATTTTTTTGCAGGGTTTTCAAAAAAATGGAACACTTAGATTAAATTTTAGGTGTTTCATTTTTATAATAGGTTACACAGCAAACTGTAAAAATATTATTTATTCATTCCCAGGCTGTTATATAACTGTACCTGCCATATTCCTACGACCTCTTTCAGCATAACGAATGTAAATGCAGCATTATAGCTATTGGGAAATACAGTGATTTCAGTATCTATAAAATCAGATGCCTTTGGAATTGGTTTCACCCCAAATGTCTGAAACAGCGCTACAGATCTCTTCATATGAAACCCGGAAGTAACCAGATATATATGGGAAGGAGCCATCTTATTTAATATCCCGCTGGAGTATTTTGCATTCTGATACGTATTCATGCTCTGATCTTCCCTGATCATATCAGAATCCGGCACGCCCATCTTTTTAAAATCCTCACTGAATAATTCCGCTTCACTTTTATGTCCTCTTCCTTTTCCGGAAATTACTATTTTACAGGGTTGGTTATTTTTCCTGTATTCATGATACAATTGATAAGCAGTGACCATCCTGGAATACGACATGGTGTGTAATTTCTCTGTATTGTCAATGTCCACAACTCCACCGCCCAATACTACAATAACAGGATTCTGAACAGCTGTATTCTTCACCTCAGAAGTACTGATATAATTTTTCTGCAGATATCCGGCGATCAGTTTTCCCAGAAAACCGTTCCCTATAAGGATAACCATGAGAATTGCTGATATCAAAATTCCTGTTCTCAGATGCTTCCTTTTATTTTTTCTTTTCAATAGCGCAATGCTGACTACTGCAAGAAATACTAAAAAATACGGTTCTGTAAAAAGCTGTAAAACACGAAATAGAAAGTCCAGTACAAATTTCATCGGTGATAATTGATTGATGTTGAAAAAATATTGGGGCTTCAAAGATAAGGTAATTTCATGATTACTGCTTTTATCAATACGTTTTTAACCATTAGGAGAATATTAAGTATAGATTATTAAGGAATATCCAAAAATATTTTTTAAGCGAATGCCAGATGCAAATTGATTTAAATTTTATCTGTATTTAAAATCTTTGAATAAAACAAAAACAAAATACTCATAGCACATAATAGGGAGTTTCGGCGGCCTCCGGCCGCCGAAACTTTACCTTCTCCTTCATCAGGCAAGAACTTGCCCACTCTTAGCTCCCTAAAATATGAAAGCCTTACTTATAAACTTTGCGTTAAAATAAATCTCCCGCAGATCAGGCTGATTTCGCAGATTTTTTGCCATGAATACATCAATGAAAGAGTTTGCTGATTTCAAGATATACAGGAAACTTCTATTTTTTACCTCAGAATTTTACAAAATATCTTGTTCGTACATTAGTAAATATTTTTCACCAATCGTATAGATTACAAAACCTTCATCTTTTATGATCTGCGTAATCTCCGAAATCAGCGAGCGATTAAAAAGAAACAACTGTTTTCTTTACCCTATTCATAATTCATTTCCTTTTCTAAAATAATCTGATTCCTCCGAACCGTCACCAGCACTTTATCTCCCGGTTCAAAACCACTATCCAGCAGCCACTTCCCTGCCAACCGGATTTCCGGGAAGAAAACCAGCCTTCTGTATGCTCTTCCAAACACTTTATGGGAAACCGTAAGGTTCCTGATGGACACTATTTTATATTTGCCCCGGATAACTATTTCTTTCATTTTGTTGTTTTTCATCAAGCAAGAAATATCCGGCAGGCTAAACCAGTTATAAAGAGGATATTTTATGCTAAAAAGCAGCTATTTTAGAAGATAATTTATTTTAGAAACAGGCTTCTTTTTCAAGGCTAAAAACTTTATATTTGTTATTATGAGTTACACAGATATGCAAAATAAAAAAATACATCAGGGTAGAAATATAAAACGTTTCCGTGAAATGCTGGGCATCAAACAGGAAGCCTTAGCTTTTGAACTGGGTGACGACTGGAACCAGAAGAAAGTTTCTCTTTTAGAACAGAAAGAAACCGTAGAATCTGATATTCTGGCGCAGGTAGCGAAGATTTTGAAAGTGCCTGCGGAGGCGATTGAGAATTTTGATGAGGAACAGGCGGTGAATATTATTTCAAATACCGTCAATAACAATGATAATGCTACAGGTAATTCTTTGTACAGCTATCAACCTACTTTCAATCCTATTGATAAGATGGTAGAGCTTTATGAGCGTATGCTTCAGCAGCAAAAGGAGATGATTGAGAAGTTGGAGAAGTTGTTACAACAGAAGTAAATATTATAATATGACACAGATAGAAAGAAATAATAGAACTGAACATCAATTCAATGCATTTATAGATCAATATCTAAGCTTTACTAGTTACCTTGGGAGTTATAAACGAAGTTTTGATATTTTACTAAATAATGTTGTAAATACCAAATCTCATGTTGATCATATTGCATATCCAATGCTATTCATTGCTAGACATTGCTTAGAGCTAGGACTAAAAGCAAACATTAGATATTTTTCAAAGTATTCAGAAAAAGATGATTATACCAATGCAGGAACACATGACCTTGAAAAACTATTCAATGCTTTTAAAATGCATGTTGAAAAAACTATTGAAAATTTAAAAAGCAAACATAATATTGATGTTGAGGATGAAGATAAAAAATCTTTCAAACAGCTATGTGACGAGGTTGAAAAATTAAATAATACTCTTCATATTTTAGACAAAAATTCTGATGCTTTTAGATATCCAATTGATAAAAAACAAAATCCATCATTTAAAAATAATGACCGAATAAATTTAATTGATGTTGCTGAATTACTTGAGAAAAGCATGACACTATTTCTATACACAGCTGATGTTTTTGCTAAATATACTGATTATGTGGATGGAATTGAAAGCTTTTACGAAGATATAATGAGAGAACAATACGAATAGATAATAACTAAACCATGATTAAAACTAATATATGAAATTTATTGCTCGAAAAGAACCTGACTATTTTAAAGATTTTAATTTTAATAAAGATAATTATTATAAATACTTTGAAAGAATTCGTCCAGATTTAATTAAAGAATTCAATAATAAATGCGGATATTGTGAAGGAGATTTAAATATAACCAGTTTACCACAAATTGATAATTTTTACCCAAAAAATAAATATTCCCAAGAAGCTTTCAAATGGAATAATTTAATATTATGTTGCCAGGTTTGTAATATAGTTAAAATGGATAAGTTTCCTCTTGATGAAAACAATATGCCATTGCTTATAAATCCTTCAATAGAAGAACCGCAAGAGCATCTTACTTTAGATATTAATTCTGGATTATTAGAAGGAAAAACAGAGAAAGGGAAAATCACTATTTCTACTTTTGCCTTAAACAGACCAGAATTAGTCGAACTAAGAAGAAAATCTGGAAATCTTCAACAAATTCAATCATCATTTCCTAATTTAAATATTGAGTTAGATCGTAATAGTATTTTCATAGCTTTTAAAGATAATATCAATAAAATACTGGAGGTTACTAATAAGTTGAATGAAGATTCTTCCGGAGACAATTTGGTAGCATATCTATTATATGCAAATGTTATTACCTCTCTAGAAACTTATTTAGCTGATATTTTTATAAATACTATCTTTCAAAATACTTTATATTTAAAAAAATTTGTGGAAACTTATCCAAAATTTAAAGGCAAAGACAATTCACAAAAATTCGAACTGTCTGAAATTTTTATGAAATATAATAAAATTGAAGAGATTGTTACTGATGAAATTTTAGGAATAATATATCATAATCTTTCTACAGTTAATCAAATGTTTAAGGATACCTTTACAATCAAATTCCCAAGTGATAAAGCAACTATTTATAAAGCAATTGAAATAAGACATGATATAGTTCATCGAAATGGAAAAACGAAGATTGATAAGGAAACAAAAGCATCAACTGAACATAATATAGGAAAGAAGGAAATTCAAGAGCTGATTACTGCAACAACTAAATTTGTTAGTGAAATAAACGAACAAATGATAGAACTATAAACCCAATATTCATACATGTTTATACCTTAGTTTATATTTTACAGCTATCATATTTTGAAATGAAAGAATTATCAAAAGAAATCCTGAACAACAAGTATTCAAAAGAACTAAGATTTGAATTATTTAACCTTTGGAAAAACAATTCTACAGATAAACAAATAAATAGCTTATATCAGCTCATTAACTGCAACCTTACAGAGGACAGCTTTGAAAATCTTTTAAAAGACCCTAAGTTCATTTTACCTGAAATACTTATTGACAATATTGAGATATCAGCTAGGATTAATGATATAAAATTTATTCTCGGGGACAAGGACAAATTAAACTGTATAAAAAATGCTGTAGACTCTTATATAAGAATATATGAAAGGACTGATGAATTAGATTATCTAATTCGTTCCCTAGAATTAATACGAAAAGTAAAATCTATTTTTAAACAAGATCTTACACGATTAGAAGAGAAAATACTACAAATAATTTTTAGATTAGAATCATCATATTATCAATTAAAACTTTTAAGTGCTTCCATCAATCTTCTAATTCTAGAAGTTTCTTCAGAAAAGCTTAAAAATTATTTTATAATTAAATTAAAAGAAAGTTTAAAAGCAAATCAGTATGACGATGCTCTTAATTATATTCAGGGATTAAATAAGTTAGGGTACTTTAATCATAATCAACTCAAAATAGAGACAGCATTATGTTTAGAAGAAGAGGCAGATTATTATAAGTCTCAAAAAGACGAAAATACATATAACCCAAACATATTATCAACTTATCTTGATGCTCTAAAACAAATAAAAGGAATTGTTGTAGATAAAAGTTTTAAAACTAGACTTGAAAAAAAGATAAAAAAGGAACAAAAAATAGAAGCAGAAATTATATCAATAATTGGCACTACTGGCAAATCAAAATTAAATATTCCTCAGCTAATAAAAGAACAAAATATTGACGACTTTTATAGTGGTTTCAATTTTCTATTATGGTATCCTATTTTTAATCCTACTTTTATTAAAAAACAAGAAAACAATAATTTTTATCAACGATATTTTCCGAAAAGTGTCCACATTACAAATAAAGGAACTGTTAGTGGTATTTCAAATACAGGAGAGTTTAATTTAAACCAAGAAAGAGAACATTATAGAAATATTACAATTTCATTAATCCAAGAGATTAAATTTATAATGGATTTGGATGAACAGGTGTCCAGAGATTGGGTGGCAGAAATGATTAGTGAATGTAACAGTCCATTCATTCCAAAAGATAGAGAATATTTATTTATTGAAGGAATTTACACTGGATTTCAAAATAATTTTATACTTGCATCACATCTCCTTATCCCTCAAATTGAAAATAGTTTGAAGTACATTATAGAAGCAAATAATAGAAATACTATCAGACTTTCAGATGATATCCAGAACGACAATACCTTAGGCGGTGTATTAAATACGGAGGAAAACGGGAAGATGCTTGATGGTATTTGTGAAAAAAACTTATTATTAGAGTTAAACAGCTTTTTAGTAGACGGTAATAGTGTAAATTTTAGGAACAAAATATCTCATGGATTAATTTCGCCATTAGAAATAAACTATTACGGTATTTATCTTTGGTGGCTTTCCTTAAGGATGATTGTACAAACTGAAGAATATTTCAAGATAGAGTAAGGATCGATGTTAATGGCTCTTCTTGCTTAGAGCTTGATACATGGTATGGTGCTCAATTCAATAATAAAATTGATTTAATTCCTGATGGAATAGTGAAACTGCGTCCACCAATGGATGTTGAATATACATATATTTCATCTTTCTTTAGAAATGCATATTCCTTAGATATTAAATGGACTACAAAAATAATATTAAAAGTTTTCAGGCGGAAGAATTTAAAACTGAGGAAATTAAAATAATAAAAAATAATGTTGAATATTTTCCGGTAAGATATATTCATGCAGAATATGAATATTTTGAAGATAAATATCCTAATCATATTAATGAAATACTCAAAAAACTAAGACTAAGGAACGAATAAATTTTTATTAAAAAACTTCACTTTATTGTATATTTCTTCCCAAAAACTTGCGTAGCTAAATAACTACATATATATTTGTAGTCAAATAGCTACACAATGAATTTAAGAAGAGATGTTTTTCAGGCGATTGCAGACCCTACCAGAAGATCCATACTGATGCTGGTGGCTGCGCAATCTATGACTGCAGGAGCCATTGCTTCCAATTTCGATACCGCAAGACCTACCGTTTCCAAACATCTTCAGATCCTTACAGAATGTGAACTTTTGAGATCTGAACAGAACGGCCGTGAAATTATTTACCACCTCAATCCCAATAAAATGAAAGAAATAGCCGATTTTATAGAGCCGTTCCGCAAAATGTGGGATGAGAAATTCAATAAGCTGGAAAGTGTGATGAAAGCCTATCAAAATATAAGTAATAAGTAATGGCAATGAGTACTCACACCACAACAACTCTTACTCTCCTACTCTCAAACACCAAAACCCTCAAACCCTCAAACCCTAAATATGGAACTTAAAACAAAAATTCACGCAGAAGACGGAAAACAGGAAATCTTCATCATCAGAGAATTTGATCTTCCGGTAGAACTGCTTTTCAAAGCCTATACAGAAGCTGAACTTTTCGAACAATGGATGGGAACCAAAGTGACCAAATTTGAAAACAGGCCCCATGGGAGTTACCGTTTTGAAACTTCAAATCCTCAGGGAGAAGTCATGTTCAGTGCCAATGGAACCATTCATGATATCGTTCAGAATGAGAAAATTATAAGAACCTTTCAGATGGAAAACACGCCTTTTCCGCCTCAGATCGAGTTTTTAGAATTTGAAAAACTAACCGATACGACCAGCAAAATCACCATTCAAACCATCTATAAATCTGTAGACTTCAGAGATCAGCACCTGAAAATGCCATTCGCACAGGGAATTAATATGGCGCATAACCGTTTACAGGAATTATTTAAGTAAGGATTTGTCAGATAATAAACAAAAAGATAAGAGACAATGGACAATGAGGTCAAAGTTTGATCTATGACTGTCAATAGTCAATTTTGCTTCGCAAGTGAATCGTCAATGTTTTGCGAATGGATAACAATCTTGAACATTGAACCTTCAACTCCAAACGCTCTTACTCTCCCACTCTATAACTCTATAACTCTATAACTCTATAACTCTAATACTCTCCAACCCTGGAATCCTAAAACTCAAAACACATGAATCCAAAAGTTGATTTTTTCTTCGATAAAGCTACCCAATGGAAAGAAGAATTCGAAAAATTAAGAACCATTGCCCTAAGTACCGGACTGGTAGAAGATTTAAAATGGGGCTGCCCGTGTTATACCTATGAAGGGAAAAATATTTTCCTGATTCACGGATTTAAAGAATATTGTGCCCTGCTCTTTTTTAAAGGGGCTTTGATGAAAGATCCGGACCAGATTCTAATTCAGCAGTCTGAAAATGTGCAGGCGGCAAGACAGATCCGTTTTACAGACCTTCACCAGATCAATGATCTTGAAAAAGAACTTCAGGCTTATATGTTTGAAGCTGTAGAAATTGAAGAATCCGGGGCTAAAGTTGAAATGAAGAAAACCAGGGATTTTGAAATGGCTGAAGAATTTCAAAACAAACTGAATGATGATGCAGTATTAAAAGAAGCTTTTGAATCCCTTACACCGGGCAGACAAAGGGCTTACCTACTCCACTTTTCCTCCGCCAAACAGTCCAGAACCCGGGAAGCAAGAATTGACAAATGCATTCCACAAATCCTGGAAGGAAAAGGCCTTAACGACTAACCACAAAACTTAATAATATGGAAACATCTAACCGATCAGAAAAAAGAACAAAGATCATCTATTGGATCTTTACCCTCTGGATGGCACTAGGCATGGTCTCTACAGCCATCGTTCAGCTTATGAAAAATAAAGATGAGCTTGCCAATTTTACCAATCTTGGCTATCCGGCATATCTTATGACCATCATCGGCGTATGGAAACTGCTGGGCGTTATTGCCATTCTCATCCCGAAACAATTACTGTTAAAAGAATGGGCTTACGCTGGATTTTTCTTCGTAATGTCCGGAGCTGTTATATCTCATCTTATTGTTGGTGATACTGCCGGAAGAACCTTTCCTGCTGTTTTACTGCTTGCTCTGGTCATTATTTCATGGTATTTCAGACCTGCTGACAGAAAAATTTCCATTCAATAGTAGTAACTTTATCCTAAAATCAACCACTTAAAAATTTGATATGAAAAAGAAATCATTAACCCCGGAACAAAGCGAAAATCTTTTAAAAGTACTCCAAACCCGTTTTGAAAAAAACATGAACCGCCATAAGGGCCTGAAGTGGGAGAAAATACAGGCCAAACTGAAAGCCAGTCCTGAAAAGTTATGGTCTTTAAACGAAATGGAAGAAACTGAGGGTGAACCTGATGTGGTAGATTACAATCAAAAAACAGATGAATACCTCTTTTTCGACTGCTCCCCGGAAAGTCCGAAACGCAGAAGCCTTTGTTACGACTATCCCGCCTGGGAATCAAGAAAAGCCAACAAACCGGAAAGCAACGCTATTGACAAAGCTTCAGAAATGGGAATTGAGATCCTAACCGAAGAACAATACCGCCAGCTTCAGGAATTGGGAAAATTCGATCAGAAAACTTCAAGCTGGGTAAAAACACCTGTTTCTATCAGAGAACTGGGTGGCGCTGTTTTCTGTGACAGACGTTACAATACCGTTTTCTATTATCATAATGGTGCAGATTCTTATTATGCAGCGAGAGGGTTTAGGGGGAGTTTGAAGGTTTGAGGGTTTGAGAGTGTTAGGGTGAAAATGAAAATCAGAGATTTTCATGAGACTTCTGTGCGCTTTTCAACGGTTTGCTTGTCACTAAAAATACTTAAGTGTTCAAAAAACTTTTGTGACTTTTGTGGTTAAGCTATATTTTAATATTCAAATCAAGATTCCTAACGGAATGACAAAAAGTGTAATAGGAGTACTATACAATAAGAAAATCAGAGATTTTCAAAACTTAGGTGTACTTTCTATACGCAAAGCTTGTCACTTTAAATAACTTAAGTGTTCAGACCTTTTGTGATTTTTAAAAAACAATTTAGTTCACTTGAGAAGTTTAAAAATGATCCTACATAAGTTCAGTACACTTAAGATGAAAATCAAAGATTTTCATGAGACTTCTGTGCGCTTTTCAACGGTTTGCTTGTCACTAAAAATACTTAAGTGTTCAAAACTTTTGATTTTAAAAAAACACTTTAGTTCACTTGAGAAGTTTAAAAATGATCCTCCATAAGTTCAGTACACTTAAGATGAAAATCAAAGATTTTCATGAGACTTCTGTGCGCTTTTCAACGGTTTGCTTGTCACTAAAAATACTTAATTGTTCAAAAACTTTTGTGACTTTTGCCGTGTAAAAGCAGAATATAAAATTATACTTTTCTTTCAAAATATAAATTTCAAAACTAAATCCTCAAATAAAACCTTTTTAACCTGATATCCTATTTTTTATATACAAATACTATTATTAATTTAGCAAATAGAAATTTGATTATAATTAAGGATATGAAAAAATTAATCTTACTGGGAGCTGTTTCGGCTTTCTTAATCAACTGTAATAAGAAAACAGAAACTGTAGCTCCAAAAGCTGATACTGACACAATCGCTGTTAATGAACCGGTAGTAGACACATTAGGACCAAAATCATATTGCTATGTAGGGGCAACCGGAAAAGACAGTGTTTTCGCTTCTATTGACGACAACCTGGGGACAATTACCGGAAAATTATCTTATAAAAACAGCGAAAAAGACAGTTCTAAGGGAGATGTAACCGGTTTTAAATCCGGAGATACCCTGAAACTGACATATGAGTTTACCTCAGAAGGCAAGAAAAGCAAAAGAGATATTTATTTCCTTCAAAAAGACAATGTCCTGACAGAGGGAATTGGCGATCACAAAGAAGAAGACGGACAGTCTAAATATGCTGACGAAAAAAAGATCAGCTATAAAGACGGACAACAGCTGACCGCAGCCGACTGCAAGGTTGTAGCTAAAGCAGTAAAATAAATATTCTTCAAAATATTACAATAAAAATGCTGTTCCTGAAGTCCGGAAACAGCATTTTTTATAGGTTTAAGTTCTGTAGTAACTTTATATGCAGATCTTACCTGTTTTTTAATCAGTGATGCCTTAATGGTTTAAGCTCACCTAGAGTTCTGCCTGAATAATTTCAATAAAACGATTTACAGCTTCATCAGCTGTATTCCAGGAGGTAATAAGACGAATCGCAGAGGAATTTTCATCTACTTTCTTCCACACATAAAACTCAAAATCTTCAGATAATACCTGGATCAGATCATGATGTAAAATAGGAAAAATCTGGTTCGTATAGGTATCTGAAAGGAATTCTACTCCTTTTTCCTGCATTGCTTTTTTGATCTTCATCGCCTGCTGGTTGGCATGTTTGGCCAGATCAAAATACAGGTTGTCTTTCATGAGTTCCAGAAACTGTATTCCCAACAGTCTTCCTTTGGCCAGCAAAGCACCTTTCTGTTTGATATTAAATGCAAAGTCTTCCTGAAGCACAGGATTATTAATCACGATGGCCTCTCCTATCAATGCTCCGTTCTTAGTACCGCCCAGATAAAACACATCTGTCAGAGCAGCGATATTTTCCAGATCAAGATCACTGATCTCAGAACTAAGACCATGCCCAAGCCTTGCCCCGTCCATAAACAGATACAGATGATTTTCCTTACAGAACGCTGAAAGTTCTTCCAGTTCTTTCTTTTGATATATGGTTCCCAATTCCGTAGAGTTTGAAATATAAACCAGCTTAGGCATTACCTGGTGAGGAACATTTCTATGACCTTCCAGTACCGGAATAATATCTGAAGGGCTCAGCTTCCCATCTTCTGTCTGAATACTCAGCACTTTGTGGCCGGTTGCTTCTATCGCTCCGGTTTCATTATTCAGAATATGCCCTGAAGCAGCAGAAATCACACATTGATAAGGTTTTAAAATAGCAGAGATCACAATCAGATTCGCCTGGGTTCCACCGGAAACGAAATAGATATCAGCATGTTTGCTGTTCATTTTTTCCTTAATTAATGCCTTGGCTTTCAATGAATATTCATCTTCACCATAGCCGGCCTGCTGATCAAGATTATATTGTAAAAGTGCTTGTAAGATATTCGGGTGACATCCCTCAGAATAATCGTTTTTGAATGAAAATTTCATAGAGTAAAATTAAAAAAAGTTAAAATAACAAGAGTAATCTTTCCATTTTATTTTGTTAGATTTGTATTGAAAATCATCTAACATTTTGAAAACAACCCTAACAGAAGAAAATTACCTGAAAGCTTTGTTTCATTTAGTTGACAATGAAGGAAAGGTGACGATTAATGAACTCAGCAAATTTTTAAACGTAAAAATGCCGAGCGTTAATAATATGATGAAGAAATTTGCAGAAAAAAAATGGGTCATTTATGAAACCTACAAACCTCTGATCGTTACCGGAAGCGGAAGACGTGAAGCTGCTCTTGTGGTTCGCAAACACAGACTTACCGAAATGTTTCTGGTGAAAAAAATGAATTTCGGATGGGAAAACGTCCATGAAATTGCAGAACAGCTGGAACATGTACATTCTCAGATATTTTTTGATAAAATGGATGAAATTCTGGATTACCCGAAATTCGATCCGCATGGAGAACCTATTCCTGACAAAGACGGAAATATCATTGCTCAGGATCTCCAGAAGCTAAGCAACTGTGAAATTGGGGAAACGGTAGTTTTTGCTTCGGTCACCTTGTCTGATGATGCTTTTTTAACCTACCTGAATGACAGGCAACTTCTGCTGAACACCAAAGTAAAAATTGTCAAAATAGAAAGCTTTGATAAATCGATGACCATTGAGATCAGTGGAAAAAAGGAAGTCCTCAGCAAGAAAGCCACAGAAAAAATACTGGTAAAAAAATAATTAAAATAAGTGCTGCCTGATGTGAGGCAGCTTTTTTTTGCCACTTATGCACGATATTCTTCTATTTGTACAGTGACGGCTGACGAAACCCTCCCGTCCAGCAACTGTTAAAAAACGGTTAAACTTCTTTCTAAAAATAACTCCGGGCATTAATTTTACTAGGTTTGCAAAATCTACTATGGAGATTCCATATCCCAGCAAGTCCTAACTTTAATTACTGCTTTAAATTATGAAAAAAAGAATTCAGTTCTTTATGGTTTCAATGATGCTAAGTCCATTATTCAGTGCCCAGGTAAAAGATTTTGTCATCGAACCACCGATTAAAAAGAATTTACATATTTACAAAACTTTTGGTGTATTCGGAGGTAAAGAATATTCTGCCAACTCAGTATATCTTGTTACCCAAAAAGGAGTTGTCTTATTTGATGTTCCGTGGGAAAAGGTACAGTACCAAAGCCTAATGGATACCATCCAAAAACGCCACAATTTACCCGTAATAGCTGTGTTTGCCACTCACTCCCATGATGACCGTGCCGGAGATCTGAGCTTTTTTAACAACAAAGGAATTAAAACCTACGCTACTGCCAAAACCAATGAATTCCTGAAAAAAGACGGAAAAGCAACATCCACAGAGATCATTAAGACCGGAAAGCCTTATCGCATAGGAGGTGAGGAATTTGTGGTTGATTTTCTTGGAGAAGGGCATACTGCTGATAATGTAGTGGTATGGTTTCCCAAATATAACGTCCTGGATGGCGGATGCCTTGTAAAAAGTAAAGCTGCAACCGATCTTGGATATATTAAGGAAGCCAATGTAGAGCAATGGCCCAAGACCATCAATAAACTGAAATCCAAATATTCAAAAGCAAGCCTGGTTATTCCCGGACATGATGAATGGAAAGGTGGAGGCCATGTAGAACATACTCTTGAACTTCTTAACAAAAAATAAATTTTTCAGCCCCGGCGAATGCCGGGGCTGAAAAATTTAAATGATCAATGGATGTCTATCGTGCTAAAAGACCGGATACCACTTCAATCTCTTCCGCAGTATTGAAATAATGAGGTGACAGGCGAATAGCATGATCCACATTTTTAAACGTAAAATCTATCAATGCATTCGTTTTATTGCTTACCGTAAAAAATACACTGTTTTCATTCAGGACCTTCTGAATTTTATCAATTTTATTATCCTTCTGACAGAACGTAACAATGCTGCTTAGCTGATTTCCCTGGTCAAGAATCCTGTAACCGCTGTTCTGAAGGTTTACCCGGAGCTTTCCGGACAGTTCCCGGTTATAATTTTCAATGGCAGCCATTCCAATGGTATTCGCATATCGTAAGGCTTCTTTAAATCCCATCAGCAAAGCGTTAGACCTTTCAAAGAGTTCGAAACGTCTGGCTGTTCCGTTTAGCTGGTAATGGTCAAATTCTGTCCATTGTGCTCCGTTACTGTCTAAAAACAGAGGTGCCATTTCAGCATGTAAAATCCTGTCAGAAACATATAAAAAACCGGTTCCTCTTGGCCCTCTCATAAACTTTCTTCCTGTTGCCGTTAAAAAATCACAATTGATTTTCTCCACATCTACTACCCTCTGGCCTACAGACTGGCAGGCATCTACAAGATAAAGAATGTCATATTGCCTGCATAGCCTACCGACCGCTTCTACATTTTGTACCAAACCTGAATTGGTAGGAATATGGGTCACGGCAATTAATTTAGGCTGATGCTTTCTGATCAGTTTTTCAAAATCCTCCAGATCCAGCTCATGATCAGGCAAATCCGCAGCTCTGATAATCTTAATCTGAAACCGCTTTTGTAAAGAAATAAAAGCAATCTGGTTGGAGATGTAATCATTATTGGTAGTAATGATACAGTCGCCTTTTTCAAATGGAATGCTGGACAGTGCTTTGGCATAACCGTCCGTTGAACTGTTGACAAAAGCAATATTGGAAGGACGGGTATTGATGAGCTTTGCCGCTTCTTCATAAAACTGACCGATTGATTCAGCATTTCTCCCGGCTGCCATATAACCACCGATCTGCTGCTCATGGTATAAATAATTGGTAATGGTTTCCACCACAATTTTAGGCATCAGGGATGAACCTGCGCTGTTTAAGAATATTTTATCAGAACACCCGATCGTGTCCTGTCTTATTGTATTTAAATCCATAGTATGAAATCTGTGGAACAAATCTAATGTTAATTTTCCATGCTATTACTCATAAAAAATCCCGAATTTTCATCCGGGACCTGTCTTGTAAAAGCAGTTTGTATTAATCCAATACACTCCATCCTCTTCTAGGATTCGTGTTGGTAGAAACTTCCTGCTCATTAACAATGATATTTTCTTTTCTCTGACCGATATAATCAAGTTCACTCAGTTTAGCGAAAATAGTTTCAAGGCTTCTCAGCATCTGCTGAATATAAACCAATGGTTCTCCGCAGTTGTGATGGTCATAATTGGTTTCCGCTACAATAGAAAGCTGGTTCAGTAAAGTATGAGGAGCAATCTCACTCCACTCAAGGCTGTAGTTCAGCATTTCTTCCAGTTCGGCAGGAACAAGAAGCTGAGTGGAATTGTATAAATGAAGTGCCAGTCTTGCAAAAGATTCGATCAAAAATACAGGTGGCTGCCATGGCGTGATGTTTCTGAACTGGAAATACATATCTCCAAACGTATTGACCATGGTAGTACATAAGAACTTAACATTCTGTGCAAGAGCTGTGTTCTGATTCTTATGTGATGATTTCTGAATGATTTTGAACGCATACTGCTGAAGATTCCCTATAGACTTAGCAAAACTGCTGTAATAATCTACCAGTGCCGGATGACTCTGTATAGAAGTACAGGGCGGAATAAAGTTTGAATCTACCTGGGCAATATTTGCTTTTAAATCTACCTTTCCGATAATCAGATAATTTCCTCCGGAATAGCTGCTGTTCAGAGAAGTTACAGGTAACAGTTCAATATGGTGATTCGGCTGTGCGCTTGGATGGCGTGGCGGAATTTCTTCCGGGTCAATATCTCCGAAAGGAACCTTGTCAAAAGGATTTACAGAGATTAAAATATAATATTCTCCGTCTGCCTGCTCTTCGTTCATGGATTTCGCCAAAGACTTTACGCTGATCCTTCTGTCCGTCAGTTCAATACGGTATCCTGCCATGGTCACGGCACTGCAACGCTTGATAACAAGCTGTACATCATTGGTTGCGGTGTTATGAACATCAAAAATCGTTCGGTCTGTAAATTCAGTAGAGATTGGCAGAAGCCCGTAGTTATATGTAGTAATCCCAAGTGAATTGGAATCTCTGATGGTATCAATTAAGAAATTATCCTGATCATTAAGGTGTCTTTGGGAAACTTTCATCCCGTCCACCCAGTTGATTGCAAAATGTTTAATAGGTTGTATCATGTTAAAATACTTTTAAAGTTTTTGTGATTATGCTTTTCTTGCGACTCCCTCCTCTTCATGCTGAATGACCCTTTTACAAATCACCACTTCATTTTCAGAAATGCTGTTTGTAGTGATGTCCTGGTCGAAATCTATATATTTTCTAAAACTGAAAAACGATTTTTTAGTATAAAAGATCCAGTAATACGGTTCATTGCCTTCATCGGAAAGATGAATAACAGATCCCGGATTCTTGTGGTTGTAATCATCCACCACTCTGTAGAACCAGTCTCCGAAAGTAACGCCCGTTGGAAGTGTTTTTGCTTTAATTCTGAAACGGTTGGCATCTTCAAGCTTTTTGCTCAGCTCAACGTTCAAAACCATCAGTCTGTCAAAGTCTGCTCCTTCAAAATCAGGAAGCTTCTGCTCAGGAGAATATCTCCATGTTTTATAAATATCAAAAGGAATACTGATAAACTGAATATAACAGTAATAAAATACCATAGGAACCACAAAGATCAGCATACTTGTCGCTGCCATTACCGGATTTCCCAGCCCTTTACTCATCCAGTTGAAAAGAAGGGTAAACAGGTAACCTCCCAAAACGATACACGTTACTGAAAGAATAGACTCGAACAAAATGCTCATCGCCAGAGAATCGAAATGCTTTTTGAAATATTTGTGTAATAAATTGACATGGATAATCCCCAAAATAAGATAGATCACCTGTGCTACGAGATACCACTCCGGATTAAAAAGATTTCCGGCAAACCCAAAAACACCAGGCAGGGCCAGACACAAACTGCACAGAAGAACGTATACAATAATTACTTTAATCTTTATCGCAGGTTTATTCCGCCTGATTATACCGAGTATAAACATCATAATAATTGCGATCAAAGGCATTAAGATATACCTTAAAAAAATACCTTTTACTGAAGAAATTTCCATTTGTTTCTTTTCGAATTTATATTGTGTTGGTAGTTGTAAATATAATAAAATAATTTAGAGGAATGTAGAGTATCCAAGGCGGCTTGCGTTTCTGTCGTCATCCTCAAGGCTGAATGAATATTCTACCTTTTCTGTAACAAAATTTTCTTCCACATCTACAGTCACAGGAAGGAAATAGTCATACAAAGCCTGAAGAACTTTTCTGAACGGACTTCCCGGAATGTATTTTTTCATTTCCTCATAAGGGATAGGTCCTATATTCACTACCCAGTTCCGCTGCCCGTCCATATGTCTTCCGCTTGGAATATAGGTAACGCCCAGCCTTGAATTACCCAGTAGCATAGAATCGTCGTTCTTTTCAATTTCATCAATAACATTCGGAGAAAAAGTAACTTCTACCGGTACCTGCAGAAACGCAGTCATACATCTTTCAAACCATCTTTTGTCTCCTCTGATCTGATGGAAAAACGGTAAGATATGCATAAAGATGTAAGCACTCTGCTTATCCAGCATTCTGACCAGCGGCCATAGCTCACTCACTGTATCCAGCAATGCATCCGTATTGCTTGTAATATCAAATTCAGATTCTTTCAGTAAAGCACTGATTTCCGTAAAAAAAACTTCCAGCTCAAAAGGACGGAAAAACTTACGGGCATCTTCTTCTACCTTTTTCTGTTTCCGGATCTCCCTTACCACTGTATCCACATTCTTTCTTGATGCTCCAAGAGAAGGCGGATGGAAAAGCCCTTCCGGAAGGTAGTCATAAATCCCCTCCCTGTAGCTTTCTATGGTAAATACTTCCTCGTCAAATCCTAAATAGCTGCTTGAAATACTTTTGATATCCTTCAGGTAAGCACGGTCGTTCACTCCCACCCTGTCAATAAATATATTGCTTACCGTCCGGTGGTATTTCAAAAGATTAACAGCCACAGCTTCAGCCTTAAAGTCTGTCTGCAGCTTATTGTAATGCATATCTACAATATTATTCTCATACATAGTGTTTCCTCTGATTATGACTTGTAAAGATAATATATCTCGTAAGTTTGAAAAAATATTTTACTAATAATTTTATCCTAAAAATACTAATTTATTGACATTAAAAGGAATAATTTTAAGTAATTTCCGTAAAAATACGGTAATAAATAATTTTCTTCAAGATGTGGAGTTGAAAGTTCCAGGTTCAGTATCAGGATTTTATGAAGAAAGATTCCAAAATTCAAAGTTTACTATCGGAAGTGCATAGCCACTACTTTTTATAGTATTCTCTGATTATATTTCCTTTCTATCCCTTATTCCCACAATCTTCCCCCGCATTTCAGCCCCAAACCTAATACAATTCCCCTTTTTATCTGAATTAAATTTTATTAACATCATCTTTATGGAATAAATTCCGGATAATGTATGCTCATTCGGAAAGCGGGCCGTATCTTTGCAGACTGAAAATTGTTATTTAAAATGAAAAGTATTTATTCTAAAATTCTGATTTTAGCATTCATTTCCTCTTCACTTTATTCTTATGCATGGGGACTGACGGGTCACAGAGTGATTGCAGACATCGCAGAGAACCACCTTTCCGGAAAGGCAAGAAGAGGAATCAAAAAAATAATGGGTAAAGAACGTCTGGCTTACTGGGCCAACTGGCCGGATTTCATCAAATCCGACACCACCGGCGTATGGAAGCAGGCTTCTTCATGGCATTATGTAAATATTGATCCTCAGGCAGATTTCAAAGCTTTTGATCAGAATCTGAAAATGCAGGCGGGGCCAAGTCTTTATACTCAGGTCAACACCCTGTCCAGCCAGATCAAAGATGAAAAAACTTCTGCAAAAGACAGAAAAATTGCTTTGATATTCCTGATCCATATCATGGGAGACCTGGCACAGCCCCTTCACGTAGGAAGAGCAGAGGATTTGGGCGGAAACAAGATCAATGTTACCTACTTCGGGGATAAAACCAATTTACACTCAGTGTGGGACGGGAAATTAGTAGATTCTCAAAAATACAGCTATACAGAATACTCAAAACTTTTAGATATCAAATCTAAGGAAGAAGTAGCACAGATTCAGTCCGGAACCCTGGAAGACTGGCTGTATGATTCTCATAAAATTGCCAACAGGATCTATGCACAGACTCCTGACGGCTCCAAGTTATCATATGACTACCAATATAAATTCAACGAAACTCTGGAAAGACAATTGTTGTACGGAGGATTGAGACTGGCAAAAGTACTGAATGATTTATTTTAGGTACCAGCCTACGGTTGATATCACAACTTTAAATGTATAAAACGGAACTTCGGTTCCGTTTTTTTGTTGGAATTTAGAATGACCATCTGTCAAATCTATGACACTCTCCGGCGAAGGTGAATGATGGAGGTTGGTTTTTTTAAAAATTATAATAACACAGGTATTAATTTCCATTCTTTTTACGCTGTATGCTTTTCCGGTCCCCTTCTTTATTCCAGTCCCAATCATAAATTTTACAAAAAAATAAAACTTGTGTAACCTTTTTATGTTTTCAAACGTATATTATATAGTAACTCTTTTTTGAGGATAAAAATAAATGAGACAATTAAAAATCACTAAGCAGGTTACCAACAGGGAAACTGCTTCATTAGACAAGTATTTGCAGGAAATTGGTAAAGTAGAACTGATCACTGCGGACGAGGAAGTAGAATTGGCACAAAGAATACGTGCTGGCGACAGAGCCGCACTTGAGAAACTGATCAAAGCCAACCTTCGTTTCGTAGTTTCTGTATCTAAGCAATACCAAAATCAAGGTCTTTCTTTACCCGATTTGATCAATGAAGGTAACTTAGGCTTGATGAAAGCAGCAAAAAGGTACGATGAAACTAGAGGTTTCAAATTTATCTCTTATGCAGTATGGTGGATCCGTCAATCAATTTTACAGGCATTGGCTGAACAATCAAGAATTGTAAGGCTTCCGCTGAACAAAATTGGTTCCATCAATAAAATCAATAAAGCATACGCTCACCTTGAGCAGGAAAATGAAAGACCACCTTCTCCGGAAGAATTGGCTGAAGTTCTTGACATGAGCGAGGAAGATATTAAGGAATCAATGAAAAACTCCGGAAGACACCTGTCTATGGATGCGCCTTTAGTAGAAGGTGAAGATTCCAATCTTTATGATGTATTACGTTCAGGAGAATCACCAAGTCCTGATAAAGATCTGATGCTTGAATCTCTACAGATCGAGATCGAAAGAGCATTGAACACGCTTACTCCAAGAGAAGCTGACCTGGTAAGACTATACTTCGGACTGAACGGAAAACACCCAATGACTTTAGAAGAAATTGGTGAGACTTTCGATCTTACAAGAGAGAGAGTTCGTCAGATCAAAGAAAAAGCGATTAAGAGACTAAAACACAACACCAGAAGTAAGATCCTTAAATCTTATCTGGGTAAATAATTTTAGCGCAACAATTGTATAGGCGGGGTCTGTTTTCAGGCTCCGTTTTTTTATTTTGTATAGCCTTCCCACCTGAACCACAACAGAAGCCCGGAATATTATATTTCTTTCCTTACCTTTGATAATTATCCGGTTTTAAAACAATTGGTAACCCATTTTAAAATAATTTTAACTAATACCATTAACACTCTATTTGAAAAATAAACATGACAACACTACCTACAGAAAATAAAATCTCAAAAGATAAAAACGTTCTTCTTGTTTTGCAGAACGCCCCAGATCCCCATGCAGAACTTCAATATCTCACGGATCATTTTTGCGGATCAGTAACCGGCAATCCGGATGATCTGGGCACCGGCACCGATAAAAAAGTTTACGTTTGCGGAGATCTGAGCTTATTTAAAAGCAATACTCAAAAGGTACACATCATAAAAGAATTGTCTGTACATTATGATGATCATCTGCAAAATTCAAAAATTGTAAGTCTGGGAGAAGTTCCGGTGATCGTCAGCAATGCAGGAGTCTATTACAGAAAACTGTTTACCGGTGACCACAACTTTGAGAAAATTAAATCTGAACATGACTTTCAGGAACTCACAGAATCCAATAAAGAAAGTAAAGCATTCAGAAAAGGAATTTATCTGAGTAAAATTACCAGAGAGACCACAGAAGCAGGTCAGGAAGCTTTTCATTATCATCTTTTGAGATGCTCAAGTAATCTCACGGGACCTACTGATAACTTCAGGGATGTAGATACGCAGATCGTTCATCTGCTCAATGACTGTGTAAAGGATACTTTTGAATACAGCACAGACATGAACCATGCGCTGGTACAGATCTATGAGAACAGAAAGAAAACAGACGAATCTCCAAAGGAGGTAAAAGCAAAGATCAAAGCACATTCTGATAAAACCAAAGATATGCCCAAAGAAGGGCTCATCGCATTTTGTACGTTCTATGACGACAGCAATACGGAACTGCTGAAACCGTCAGATACAGACAGATTCGATATATGCTATAAACAGACCAGTGCACTGACAAGGCTTCACTTTAAATTAAAGAAAACAGTTGAGGATGACTCCCTTGAAAAAGAGTTCAGTGTTACCCTGTATCCTGATTCCGCATTCCTGATTCCACTTTCTACCAATAGATTATATACTCATGAAATCAGGCCATCTATTCTGGGAGTAGATCAGATTCCTGTCAGAATGGGATATGTAGTCCGATGCTCTAATCTTGAAGCCATGCATACAGAAGGCCAGACTTATATCAAAGAAAACGGCCGGTATATTCAGCTTGAAGAAATGACTCCTGAGCTTCGTGAGCAGCTGCGAAGTTCTTACTATGAAGAAAACAGCACTGAAAATAGTGTGGAATACGGGAAAGTACATTTCAGCATGAATTCAGGAGATTACGAAAAGCCAATTTTTTAATTATCTGAAAACATGACCAGCACAGCATTTCACCCAATAGTTCTTCCCTTAGAAAGAAACCTGTTCCATGAATTGTTTCATTCTGCTGAATTTGAAACTACCGGCAAAGGCAGACTTGGAAACCACCTCGTAAAATGGGATGGACAGCATATTCCGGTGGTAAGAACCACTACCCGATATACGATTCCTGCCACTGCTTTTTCAGGAATTCATCAAAGCCTTGTTGATCAGATTAACAAGGCTCTTTCCGATGAAAAGAAGGATATTCCTTCCCAGGATTTCAATAACGCACTGATTGAAGTTTATGATGCAGTGTACTCTAAAATGGGTTTTCATTCTGATCAGGCTTTAGATCTGGAAGACCATTCCTTTATAGCTCTTTTCAGCTGTTATGAAAAGCCGGATGAACTTGCAGATTTTCAGCTGAGAAAACTTGTTATTAAAAATAAAACTACAGAGGAAGAATCTGAAATAATGCTGCATCACAATTCTGTTGTCTTATTTTCACTGGAAACCAACAAAAAATTTCAGCATAAAATAGTCCTGAATTCTTTACCTGATCCCAAAATAAAGGCTGATGACAATAAATGGCTGGGCATTACCTTCAGAAAGTCAAAAACTTATATCCGGTTCAGCGATACACTCCCCTGTTTTTCTACCGGGGAATTATTTAAATTAGCTGATAAGGAACAGGAATCAGAATTCTTTCAGCTCCGGGGACGGGAAAACCGTTCGTTGGATTTTGTTTATCCGGATTTAAATTATACGATAAGCCAGGGAGATCTGCTGATCCCAAAACACAAAAAGCAATTTTAAACCAAACACTTATGAAAAAAACAATTTTCGCATCCGCATTGATTTTATCTGTAGCTTCCTGCGCAGAAAATAAGCCTAAGGATGATGATCTTGTGGGAAAGGCGGCTGAAAATACAGAATCCAGTATCCCGATCAAAAGGTTAAGTACGGCTCAGGATATATTAAACGGTATTTATGATGAAAAAATTAAAGGTGATGATGGATTGAAAAAACTTGATGAAAAAATTTCTTCCATGCAGACAGATGCTCATAAAATCCAGGATATCTATAGCAATGTTATTTCCAATTCAGAAGATTACTATTCAATAGCATACAATGAAGCAAAAGGCATCAATGATTCAGTTTTAAGAAAGGAAATCATTAATATTTTAAAGATCAGCTCAGATAAGTATTCTCTGAAAATTCAGAAAATTAAAGATCTTAAACATAAGATCAATCAAAACAGACAATATATCTATAGCTATTACAATGCTTTCAAAATCAGAAAAACCCTTCCTGAAATTGAAAAATATCAAAATGCCAATCCTTTAAAAACCGATAGCCTGAACGATTTTATCAATAAGCAGAATAAACTGATTGAAGAAATTAAAATTTTAAAATAACACTTTACACCATATCTCATGAAATATACAACAAAATGGCTCACCGATAAAGCCCGCATTAAGGAACTCGTAGATTTCTTTATTACCCATAAAACAGACTCCTATATTTCCCATGGTGAAATGATGTCCGGCAGAGCACTGGACTCTCATCACTGGAATCCCGATCTGGAAGTGATCCTTACGGAGCAGCTGCTCACAGATTTCAATTCCGACGGAAGTTCCAAACTCAATATTTTAATTGCGGAAAATGAACATGGCGAAATTGTGGGAATGATGGTTTTTAATGTGATCAACGGCCCTTTTAAAAAATATGCCATTTTAGAGGATATGCTTCTGGACCAGTCGGTAAGAGGACAGTCTCTGGGCAGCCAGCTTTTAGAAAAAGCCATTCTGGAATCCAAGAACTGGAACATCAGTTTCATTCTGCTGGAAAGTGGAGTCAATAATCATGGAGCACATCATTTTTTCAGTAAATATGGTTTTAAAAAGGTTTCGGAGAGTTATATTTTAACATTATAAAATGATGGTCTCAATACTTTTATAAGATCAGGAAGAACTATCTTTAGTATAAAAAATATCCGAAATATTAATAACAACTAAAAATTAAAAACATGAAAAAAATCTTTTATGCGCTGCTCCTGATGATAGGAATCAATACAGCGCAGGCACAGGAGGTTCCGTTACTGGACAGAGGACTGTTCTTCGGCAACCCTGAGATCTCAGGAGGGCAGCTTAGTCCTGATGGAAAATGGATTTCATTTACAAAAGAGTACGGAGGAATCATGAATATATGGGTAAAAAAGATTGATGATCCTTTTGATAAAGCCCGTCCGCTCACTGATAGTAAACGTCCTTTGAATGGGTATTTCTGGTCAGAAGACGGGAAATATATTCTCTATGTAAAAGATAATAACGGGGATGAAAACATGAATATTTTCGCTGTAGATCCTATGGCTAAAGCAACAAGCGGAGTTCCGGCGTCAAGGAATATCACCCCTCTCAAAGAAGTTGCTGCCCAGATCTATATGGTAAGCAGAAAAGATCCCGATTTGCTGATGGTAGGTTTAAATAACAGGGATAAAGCCTGGCATGACCTGTATTCTTTGAAGATTTCAACAGGAGAAATGAAAAAGATCTATGAAAATACAGACCGTGTTACAGGGTATGACTTCGACTGGGATGAAAAACTGAGAGTATTGTCCAAAACCGATGATAAGGGAACTACACAATTCCTTTACAAGGATGGAGATAAGCTGACCCCTATCTATGAAACCCTGGTGACGGAAAATGCCTACATCTCAAACTGGAATGAAGATAATTCCAAATTTTACCTGGTTACCAATAAAGGAGACCTGGATAAGTCTGCTCTATTCCTGATGGATCCGAAAACAAAGCAAATCTCAAAAGTTGAAGCAGACCCTAAAGGAAAAGTAGATTTCGGAGGCCTTTCTATGGACCGAAATACGAGAAAGATCATTTCTACTTCTTACACGGGAGATAAAACAGAATATTACTGGAAAGATAAAACCTGGGAGGATAACTATAAATTCCTTCAGGGCAAATTTCCGGGAAGAGAGGTTAATTTTGCCAGCTCAACAAAGGATTATTCTAAATTTCTGATCTCAGTATGGGGCGATAAATATGCTTCAGAAGCGTATTTTTTTGATGCTAAAACCAGACAGCTGGTCTTCCAGTATACACCGAGAGCAGAATTGAAAAAAGTTGAAAAGTATCTGGCAGCCATGACTCCTGTTTCCTATAAAAGCAGCGACGGACTTGAAATTCCCGCTTACCTGACTCTACCGGCCGGATCGAATGGGAAAAATGTGGCTGTCGTGGTTCTGGTGCACGGAGGCCCGAAAGGTCCCAGAGATTATTGGGGATACAATTCAACCGTACAGTTTTTAGCCAACAGAGGATATGCTGTACTGCAGCCTAACTTCAGGGCAAGCGGCGGCTATGGTAAAAAATTCCAGAACGGAGGAGACCTTCAGTGGGGAAAACTGATGCAGGATGATATTACCTGGGGCGTAAAGTACCTGATCGATCAGGGAATTGCAGATAAAAATAAAGTTGCCATTATGGGCGGAAGCTATGGCGGATATGCAACACTGGCAGGTTTGGCATTTACACCGGATGTATATGCTGCAGGAGTAGATATTGTGGGACCAAGCAATCTTTTCACCCTGCTGGATTCTGTACCTGCTTACTGGGAATCAGGCCGGGCCTTCCTCTATGGTATGGTAGGTGATCCGAGAACTGAAGAGGGTAAAAAAAGAATGCAGGAAGCAAGCCCGTTGTTTAGTGTGGATAAAATCAACAAACCGTTATTGATTGTTCAGGGAGCCAATGACCCAAGGGTAAAACAGGCTGAAGCAGATCAGATTGTCATTGCATTGCGTGACAAAGGTAAAAAAGTGAATTATATTCTGGCGGATGATGAAGGCCACGGATTCCGTAAACCGGTCAACAATATGGCCATGTATGCTGAAACAGAGAAGTTCCTTTCTGAAGTTATTGGCGGAAGATACCAGAAAGATATGCCTGAAAACGTAGCGAAGCGTCTGAAGGAAATGACCGTAGATATTACAAAAGTAACTTACAAACCAGCTGAAAAAGCAAAAGCAGCCAAAGTTACTCCATAAAAATACCTTATTAAAAAATCAAAACCATCTCAGGAATGAGATGGTTTTTGTATTTATTCTTCTACTGGTTTTCTGTACGGACAGATTCTATCCAGTCAACAATTTCTTTGATCTTTTCATCAGACAGCTTCGCATCGTGATGAAGATAAAGGTATGAAGAAAGCGGCATTTTTCTTTGCTTTATCTGATTCCCAACAGCATCCAATTTATTAGACTGTTTCCTTTGGCTGTAGTGCGCCCACTCATTAAAGTTCAGTTCTTTTTTGCCTTCCCTGATGTGATTTTCAAGAAAAAAACTGAAGGGCTGAATGTATCCGTAAACAGGATAATCTGTTGAATTACTATGACAATCGTAGCATGAAGTTCTTAAAATTGACTGTACATTTTCAGGGATCTGATATACTTTTGAAATATCAGAGGTAGGTACCTGTCCATAATCAATGTTACGGACAGGCTGAATCAACTGCATGATTAAAAAGATAAGAATACCAGCTGAAAATATCCTTGTGAAAGAACGGCTCATCTTTCTACAGAACCTTTTTTACAGATCCACAGCTGAGCATTTTTGCTCCTTGATAAGGATTTACGATTTCCTTTGTCTCACTGATCCAGGTTCCTCCTTTTCCATTATTATACATAGGGCAGAAATCCTGATATAATTTTAAGCCACCGGTTCCCACTTCTCCTATCAGATCTGTAATATCATTACTCAACGAAAGCAAATGTTCTCTCTGGTGTACTATATCATCAGCATTATCCCCAATATGCTCTGCGTTTTCTGATGCACTTTCCAGAATATCACGCAGTTCAGAATTGCTTTTGGCAACGGTCTTACTGATATCTATTTTCTTTAATACAGAAAACAGGCTTTTAGCAGCATCGGAAGCTTTTTTAGAATCGTCCTGTGCAAGAGCATTTTTCAGAGGAAGATAGCCGTTAATAATCTGCTGAACAGGAAAAGCTGAAAGCTCAACTGTTTCTTTTTTATTGTCTTCCGGGCTTTCTTTTACCTCTTGGTTTGAAGCTTGAGCAAGCTCAGTTGTGTCTACAGTTTTGATTTCCTGCTCTGCTGTTTTCTTTTCAGAGACTTTATTTTCGGGTTTATTACAGGAGTATAATGCAGCTCCTGCCAACAATACGGTTATTATATTTTTCATTGTTTTTTATAATATGCTTAAAAATTAATACGTTAAGGTTACACCGGCACCCCAGCCCATTTCATTATCATAGTTTCCGGAAAGAGATAACCATTTCTGAACAATATATCTTATTCCTGTTGAAAATTCCCCGTCAGAATTGACCGTGAAATTTCCTCTCAGTCTTCTGGAAAGCGGAATGTCTTCCCTGCTCAGCTCCAGTAAAACTTTACCATTCTGATCAATACTTGCATCCGCAGTAATGAGCATGGGCAGAACGTACTGCATCCCCACCATGAAAGCCAGTTTATTTTTGGAAGCTTTCTGCTGCCCGAACCAGGTCTTCTTGCCATGAAAATCCCTGCCCATATCTTCCGCCATCTGTCTTTCCATGATCTCATGATTCTTTTGAACCCTTACTCCTGCATAAGGCAATGCCCATTGGAATTTTCCTAAGAACCGCCCTACTTTTGCACTTCCTTCGAAATGATCGAAGTTCCAGTTGGAATGAAACTCATTCAGGTTCGCCCATCTTGGTCCGAACATCGTCATGGTTTCTGCATGTATTTTGTTGCTTGCTACATCCAGCATAGCCATGGAGCTTACCATTTTATTGTCTTTCAGGAAGTTTTTCCAGGCCAGTTTTCTGTTCGGAAGCTGTGGGTTCGGTTTAGAATTCTCATAGCTGAAGATTCTGCCCATTCCCGCCATCATATGATACAGGATATGACAGTGGAAGAACCAGTCTCCGTCCTGATTGGCTGCAAATTCAATTGTAACCGTTTCCATCGGCATGATATCCACCACATTTTTCAGTGGTGAGTATTCTCCTTTTGAATTGATCAGTCTGAAATCATGCCCGTGAAGGTGCATCGGGTGACGCATCATAGAGTTGTTGTACAGTTTGATCCTTAGAATTTCACCCTTTTTAATCAGAATTTTATCTGTTTCTGTAACGGTTTTGTTATCTAAGGTCCACAAATAATGATTCATATTTCCTTCCAGCGTAAATTTCATATTTCTAACACTGTCTGTTGGGAGAATTGTCTTTTCAGGTGATTTTAAAATATTGTAAGATAACCTTTTGATCGTTTTCTCCTCCTTCATATCCATTCCGGCATGCTGAGAATGATCTTCAGTCTTTTTCTCTTCCTTCGTTTTTATTCCCATCATTTCATTCATATGCTTCATGGTCTGCTTTCTCTGGCTTTCCGGAAGTTCAGGATACATAACTTCGTTCATATCCATCATCTGGTTCCCCATCGTCATATTCATCGGCTTCATATTTCCGCTCATCTCCATCATTCCGTTCATCATTTTCATCCCTTCAAAAAGCATAAGCCTTGGCAGATTGGGAGCTTCTACTTTATCACCTGAACCCAGCCAAAGGGACGCATGCCCTATTCTGTCTTCCGAAGTTGCTCTGAATTCAAAACTTTTATTTTCAGGAATCGTAACTTCAATATCATAGGTTTCAGAAACCCCTACAATCAACCGGTCTACTTCTACAGGAACCACATCATTTCCGTCATTACCAACTACTTTTATTTTTCCGCCGCCATAATTCAGCCAGAAATAAGTGGATGAACCGCCATTGGCAACCCTCAGTCTTACTTTATCCCCAGCCTTCAGATTTGAATAATCCGAGCTAGGAGCGCCATTGATCAGGAATTTATCGTAATATACATCACTTACATCCATGGCTTCCATTCTTTTCCATTCATTCAGGGCTTTGGTTCCGAAGTTTCCGGATTTAATCGCTTCCCAGTAACTCTGCACTGCATTTTTTTTCACAGCATACCAGTCTGTATTGGCCATGTGAAGCCTGCGGGCAATCTGCATAGGATCTTCATCACTCCAGTCTCCCAATAATACCGGTATTTCTGCATTATATCCGGTTTTTGGCTCACCTTCTCTCTTTTTAAATACCAGGATCCCGTTCATCCCGATCTGTTCCTGCAGCGCTTCATGAGAATGGTACCAATAGGTTCCGTTTTGAGAGATTTTAAATTTATACAGGTGCGTTTCCCCCGGTTTTACAGGTTTTGTGGTAAGGTATGGAACACCGTCATGTTCATTGGGAAGAATTACCCCATGCCAGTGAAGACCTGTATTTTCTTTAAGCATATTGTGCAGATAAATTTCAGCCGTGTCGCCTTCTGTAAAATACAGTGTAGGAGCCTGAAGCTTACCGTTGATCGCAATTGCTCTTCTGTTTTTTCCTGTAAAATTGACAATGGTGTCTTTTACATACAGATCATAACGAACTGTTTTCCCTCCAAAAGTAACTTTTCCGTTTTCTGAATTTCTTTTTAAAACAGACTTTTCTCCTTTTGAATTTTCAACTGCAGTATGCTGATGGTTTTCTTTTTCTACCAGCTCCATTCCGCATTTAGGACATTTTCCGGGTTTATCCGAAATTACTTCAGGGTGCATAGGACAGGTATAAGCTGATTCCGATTGAGCTGCTGTATTTACTTTCTTAGGTTCTCCAGCTCTCTCTGCTTTTTTACTGTCAGTTTTGGAGGTATTTATTTTTGCTTCTACCGGTTTTGTTTTCTTCTCTGTTGCAGGTGTTGGTTTTACCACAGACTTTGTTACAGCCGTTTTCTTTACCAATGTCATGTTACACTTCGGGCATTCTCCAGGTTTTGAAGAAACTACTTCAGGGTGCATCGGGCAGGTATAATAGGTCTTTGTGGTTTGTGCGAAGGTAAAAACAGAGAACAAAAGTACCAGAAACATCATTATTTTTTTCATAATATTCCGAACTTTTAGAAGTTGCAGAGCTTAAAGTTTAAAACAAATTAAACTCCACAACTTATTGTTTTAAAGATTGATACGATACTTATTTAATTTCCGACTTTACACTTCCGCATGAAAGCATAGCCTTTCCGTAATATGGGTTCATGATCTGTTTTTCATCACTTAGCCAATTCCCGTCAGCCATTGGACAATATTGAACATAAACCGGTTTTTCAGAAAGCTTGAACTCTTTGGTCAGAGCAATCATATTGTCTGAAAGATTGAAGAAAGTTTCTCTTTGAGCAGCCACATTTCTCGCTTCGGAAATGGCAGAAGCATCTTTTCTCAGAATATTAAGGTTTCCTTCTGAAACCAATTTATAATCGATTGTAGAAGCTGTTTTAATGAATTCCGTAGCAGCTTTCGAAGTCTGGTCTGCATCATCTGAAGCTAAAGCCGATTTGATCGCAATATAGTTCTGATACAGTTTTGAAACCTGGGCGTCTTTTTTAGACTGTGCTGAAAGTGAAATAATAGAGAATAAAGACAGCGCTGCTGTAATGATATACTTTTTCATTGTTTTAAATTTTAGAATTAATTTTTTATAAAGAATAAAGGTAACGCACAGGTAATGCGTTAAGACATGTCATTGGTAACGATGTTATCTCACACCGAAAACGACTGACGGATTCTAGATTCTAAAATTACAATGATTGATATAGATAGGCACCGGCCTGTACTCCGGCGGTGCATTGATCTGAATTTGTGTGAACTTTGTGGCTGAAAACGATTTGTCGATAACGGCGAACTGATGCTTCACCGGAATTTCTGATACAGAACTTAAAAAATCAATTTTAAGAAGATCAGATTTCTGGGAATCATCCACCTTTACAACTTTGATCTCTGTTTTGCAGCAGCTTTTTTTATCTTTTACCCCACATTTTCCACAGATATCATCTGTTTTCTGGCTTACAGAAACAAATTCCTGCATACAATAATGAACGCTAAATGCCGCTCCGGAAGAGAATCCGAAGTAGAAAATAGAAAATAGTATGGCAAGAATCTTTTTCATTGATAGAGCAAAGATAAAAATATCCGTGAAACCGTTGTTATAAAATTCGGAATTATTGTTATAAAATTAAGGTAAATAAAAATCCTCTGAAATAATTCAGAGGATTTTTTATTTTTAATTATTCTCGCTGATTAAGCAGGTTTTACAGCTTAAACTCCAGTTTCACATTAAAGAAACGCCCTGTAAGACGTACCGGAACCGGATAAAGATTGGTATTGGAAGAGTTATAATCTGTGATCCATTGATTCGCAACTGTATTGTTGATATTAAATGCATTGAAAACCTGAACACCTAATGTCAGCTCCTGGAAATTCCCCCAGAATCCAGACCTGCTCTTTTTATCTTTAGGATCAATAAATACTTTGGTTAATCCGATATCTACCCTTTTATAAGCCGGAAGTGTTTTCTGGAACTTGTAAGCAGAATTAAAATCAGGCTGCCCGTTGCTGTCGAACATTACAGGTGCGCCTGTTGGCAGACCCATCGCATACACCAAAGTAAGGTTTACCCTCATAGACGGAAACTGCGGCATATAATCCTGATAGAACATGGCAAATCTGAACCTCTGGTCAGTAGGCCTCGGAATATCTCCCCTTCCGCCAATATTTTCGTACACTCTCGCATAACTCGCAGAAAGCCACGAATCTACTCCCGGAACAAATTCACCGAATAATCTTGTATCGATACCATATGAATATCCTTTGGCATTATTGGCTCCGGAATAACGGATCCTCACATTATCCATATAATACGGAATCAGGTTATCCATTTTCTTATAATAAAGTTCCGTAGTCAGCTTAAACGGTCTGTCATACATCTGGAATTCATAATCATTCGCAAGAATGACCTGAATGGAACGCTGTGATTTTATATTGGAGTTGAAATTTCCGTCAAGGTCTTTAATCTCTTTATAGAAAGGAGACTGATAATAGATCCCTGCCGAAAGTTTGAACAACATATCATTATCCCAATCCGGTTTGATGGCAAACTGGGCCCTGGGTGAGAATATGGTTTCTTTATTGAAACTCCAGTTGGCCACTCGCACTCCGGCATTCACAAATACTTTGCTGGCTCCCCAGTAGAATTTCTGTGAATACTGGGCATATGCTGATAATCTTGAAGGTTCAATATTATTCTGTCCCGCAATATAATAGGCCAGTTTAAGGTCTCCCGTTGCCCCTGTTCTCGGATCGATATCAGGTCTTGGAATACTGTACCCTGCAGAATCTACCAATCTCCATTCGTTGGTATTATCTTTCAGGTTTTCTTTTTCATATTTAAAACCTACTTCAAAATCCGTATTGACGTTGGGAGAAAATTTTGCTCTGAACTGGGTTCCGTAAGTTCTTACAAATAAATCGTTTCTTGCATGATCTATCTGCCCGCCCAGGTCATAGGTTGCAACAGGTTCCTGCGTTTTAGGATCAAAGGTCTGCAGCTCATATGCCGATTGTATGCTATAATATTCTTTTTCCCTGTTCTGGTAGGCAAAAGCATCCAAGGTAAACTTCCAGTTATCCGCCGGTTTATAATTTACAGAAAATGTTCCCATCATATTTTTATACTGGTCATTTTCTTTACCTCCATATCCTATATTTACCGTAATAGGCTGCTGAAGGCTTCCGAACGTTACACTTTTCTGCCTTGGAATCATTTCATAATCATTCTTGGAATAATATCCGATGAACGACATGGAAAGTTTATCGTTGACATGGTAATTAAGGTAAGACTGGAAATCCCAATAGGTAGGGTTAAAATCCGTATCTTCCTTTAAAGTATTAAGAACAAGGTTGGTATTTCTGTATCTTCCTGAAAATAAAGCGGTAAATTTCTTGTTTTTTGAAGCCAGACCTGTGGTAAGCCTTCCTCCTATCAGACTCGCTTCTCCTGAAACTTCAAATTTTTCAGGTTCACGGTAATAGATATTTAAAGCAGAAGACATTTTATCACCATATTTGGCTTCAAATCCTCCTGCTGAGAAATTCACTGTAGAAACCATATCCGGATTGATGATACTCATGCCTTCCTGCTGAGAATTTCTGATCAGGAAAGGTCTGTAGATTTCAATATCATTGATGTAGATAAGGTTTTCATCATAGTTACCACCACGAACCATATATTGGGAAGACAGCTCAGTATTGGAGTTTACGGAAGGAAGTGTTTTGAGCAATCCTTCAATTCCTCCACTTATGGTAGCAGCAGCTTTCGCATCTTTTGCTGAAATCCGGACATTGGTAATGTCTTTGGTACTTCCTACTGCTTTTTTCTGGAAGACTACTTCCTCTATATCGGTCACTTTAACGGTCGTTGTATCCTTTTTTCTGTGTTGCGAGAAAATCAGTACAGGGACCATAAGGCTTAGCGGTAAAACTAGTTTTTTCAAAAGAAATATTTTAGAATTTCTAAAATTAATGTTTTTTTAACAATTACAAAATCGATTCTCTAATTCTTGTTAATTTTTGTAATAAATCTTCTAATAAATCCAGTCTTAACATATTGGCTCCATCAGATAATGCTGTTTCCGGTGTAGGATGTGTTTCAATGAAAATTCCATCTGCTCCTACTGCAATTCCTGCTTTAGCTATGGTTTCAATAAGATCCGGTCTTCCTCCTGTCACTCCTGAACTCTGATTAGGCTGCTGCAGGGAATGCGTAACATCTAAAATTACCGGAGCATATTCCCTCATGGTAGGAATTCCCCTGTAATCCACGATCAGATCTGTATATCCGAAAGAATTTCCTCTTTCAATGATCGCTACCTTCTGGTTATCGGAATCTGTAATCTTCTGAACAGCAAATTTCATCGATTCCGGTGAAAGGAACTGCCCTTTTTTCAAAGAAACACATTTTCCTGTTTTTGCTGCAGCAACCAAAAGATCGGTCTGACGTACCAGGAATGCAGGAATCTGCAATACATCCACATATTGTGCTGCTAATGCTGCATGCTCGTTCTCATGGATATCCGTTGTGGTAGGAATGTTGAATGTCTCTCCAACTTTTTTAAGGATTTCGAGTGATTTCTCTTCTCCAATCGTCGTAAAAGAATCTACACGGCTTCTGTTCGCCTTCTTGAAACTCCCTTTAAAAATATAAGGAATATTATATTTGTCTGTAATGTTGATTACTTTTTCAGCAATCCTAAGTGCCATATCTTCCCCCTCAATAATACATGGGCCGGCAATAAGGAAAAAGTTCTTTGAATCTTTGTGCTGAATGTTATCTAAATACTGAATCATTTTGTTGGTATTAAAAAGTTCAGTAAAAATACTGAGAAAGTTTCAGACTTGGAAATTATTTGAGGAGAAGTGCGGTTTTGGGGTTAGAGGGTTAAAGTTTTAGAGTTTTAGAGTTTTAGAGTTTTAGAGTTTTAGAGTTTTAGAGTTTTAGAGTTTTAGAGTTTTAGAGTTTTAGAGTTTTAGAGAAGATAATTGCTATATTTTGATTAGGCTACATTTTATTGATTAAGTTTTAATTAAATTTCCAAAGAAAATTCAATGCTAAAATGTTTTTGTGTCTCAGCACCCGGTTTATCATTCTAAAGATCCTTAACATCACATTCAACTGAAGCCGGATTTCTGATTGAATGACAAAGATTAAGGATGGTTTTAATAGAATCTGCGTGATCAGCAAGATCTGCGAGAGCATAATACTTAATAAGAACAAAAGTTGAAATCATTTCACCTCATGCTTTTCAACGTCCGGTTTGTTATTGTACAAGAACCTAAACATAATATAGGAGACAGCTCAGATTTTGGCTAAAGCCAATGGTATTTGGATTTATAAAAAAACGGGCTAAAGCCCGTTCCTATTATATTTTTGTACTGTAGATAAAAATTACTCCATCTTTTTCAACACTTTCTCAAACGTATTGATATTCCTGCTGGTCATTTGATCCTTAAGGCTTTTCTTCCCTAAAACCTTCCCAAAAGTAGAATCCAAGGTATTACCTTTCGGAACCTGCCAGTAAAATATATCATTGACAATTTCAGCTTTTTCATTTTCCGCCTGGGTTGCTTTTTGAAATTCTTCCATCAAGACCTTTTCCACTCCCGCCATTCCTACAAAACCATAGATATGCAACCCGTCATTTTTTTCAAAGGGAATACTGTTCCAGAGTACCTCCGTTTCTTCCTGAGATCTGATGAACAAAAATGCTTCATAAGAAAAATGTTCTGACATTGCTTTTTCCAGCAATACTTTCAAATCTTCAACCTTTTTATCTGAAGAAAAAACAATATTTCCGGAGGCAAGAACAGAACTTACCTCTGTCATTCCGGCCTCTTGGAAAACCAGGCAGACATCCGCCATTTTCATATTGGTTCCTTTTACGTTGACGCCACGGAGAAAAGCACAGTATTTCATAGTAAGGTAATCGATTTTAGTTGTCAGGCTGCAGTGAATGATGAGCATTTGCTGAGCTCACTGTTTCTGTTTTTAAATTCTCTTTATTTAATCTTTAATCAACCCGAATGTACAAATTATAATCTGTTCCTGAAGGTTTCAGATGATAGATTCTTTCAAGGATCTTATTATTGCTGTTCAGGTGATCTTTTACCCTGAATTCCTTCAGAAGCCTGTAATGGGTTTTATAGTATTCCGCATTTTTCCCTTCTTCTAAATTCTGATAAGAAAGCAGGTATTTGGGTTTTCTGGTTTTTACCGTATTGATCCAGTAGTTGGCTTTATCTTTTTTGATTTCTTCCTGAATTTGTTTGTCTACCAGTCCTACTTCATCTATCGTTTTCAACCCTGAAAAGTAAGGTACATATCCGGCCGGCTCCAATAAAATCCACTGTTTTTTATCTTTTTCATACTGATGTAAAAATAAGCCGATGGTTCTTCTGTAATTCCATTCTCCGTTTCCTGTAGCAATGGAATGCACGGTCTGAAAAGCCAGCATCGGAAGGATATAGAATACAACAAGCAGAGAAAGCCACAAATTTCTTTTCTCTTTCTGCTCCAGAACGAAAATAAGAACCGGAACAAAAAGTAAAAGCTGTGGTACCCAGTAATACCAGTCGAACAGACTTTTCTGAGAGATAAAAATGATCTGTTTTGCCCATCCGAAAATAAAGATGATCCAGAGAAAGAAGTTTCTTGTCCCCCTCTGTCTGATCAGGTAAATGAAACAAAGAAGCTCAAAAATCAGGACTACTATGGTAAGCGGATTAAAATCCCCGGGAAATTTGAGCATTCCCCAGAAGTTTCCAAAGCTTTTAAGGAAATAACCGATATGCTGCTGAAAGGTAAAATGGTCTTCATAAAGCAGTTTTTTTGCAGTAATGGTATTATTCACCACTTCACCGAAATAGAACCAGTTGAATGCTAATGTTGATAAAACGCCCAGAATTCCGCCAAAAACATAACTCCATCTGATTTTTTTATTCCAGAATACATCTACAAGGAACACAATTCCTAAAAATATAACGGTATCGATTCTTGTAAACATAATGAAAACGGGCAGTAAGATAAGAACCCATTTTTTTCCTTTATAAAATCCATAATACAGCAAGACCATTTCCAGGAAAAACAGAAGTCCGTATTCCATACCAAGGATTGAAATTTTAATGGATGGAGGTAGAATACCGATCAGAAAGATAAAAATAGCTTTATGCCAGGGATTTTTAAGAACCAGATGAGAGAGAAACAGTGTTCCTGTCGTGAATAATATGGAATTAAATATCAGAAGCGGCTCTATAAAGTTTTCTTTACCCAAAATAAGGTTGAAAATATAGGACACAAAAACGTACAGATGAGTGGTGGATGCAGAGATTTTGGTATCTCCGTTGAAACCGATCACTCCGTAATCCAATAAGTTCTGGGCAACTCTCCAGGTAATAAAAGCATCTTCCTGGATATAATGCGTCAATAAAAAAAGAAGTTTAAAAAGAACCGTAATGATGACGGCATAAATTGGGAATTTGCTATTTTGTGCTTCAGCCATTATGTATTTTTAGTTTCACAAATATAACCTTAAAATTCAGGATTCCCAATAATAAAAAAACGGAACCGAAGTTCCGTTTTTAAAAATATTTTATTGTGTTGCTTTGATAATCGCAGAAGTAATCTGATCTTCTTTTTCTTTCGAATACGTAGAATCAAAAGGTTCCATGACATCAAATAGATACTGATAGAATGGTGTGATCTTTTGAACTTCTTCAGATTCTTTCATTGCTTTCTCTTTACCCATCTGCTGAAGATCTTTTACAAAAGCATTGAACTTTTTATCGATCGGCTCAATGGATTTTACCAGGTAAGCATATCCTTTTTCTTTCTGGCCTATCTTTGTATAAGCATCGGTAACAGCGGCTACTACAAGAGAATATTCCATCGGCTTCGTTCTCATTTGTCTTCTCAGATAGCTTTGGTCTGCCTTGGAAAGGCTTTGATAATAATCATATTCTTCAAAGATTCCTTTCTTCAGTACTTCTGCCAGCTGAAGACCTTTCTGCTCCTGTCCTGCAATAATGTATCCTGATACAATAGAGCTTAATGAACGTGGATCATTGTATTTTTCCGCAGGAATTTCCTTAGCGGCAAGATCAAGGATTTCCAATGCCTTTGCTTTCTGTCCGCTCAATGCAAGGGCTGCTGCAGCTCTGCTTGCTGACATTCTGTAGCTGATAATATTGGATGTAGCCGTTTCATCAAAGTGAGCATTAAGATCTTTAAAGTTCCCCCATCTGAAGTTTTTCACTACATTATAAAGGTTGTCGGCATCTACTCTTCCCATATCTCCATCAGCCGTAGGAGGAGTCTGGATCGGGATCAGCCTGTAACTGAAGCCGTCAAACTGAAGATAGTCATTCAGATAGAAAATGTTTTCGCTGTCATAAATTCCTCCTGATGAGAAGTTGATCGGACGCTTCCAGTCGAAGTTCGCCAACAGGTCCATAAGGATCAGGTTATTTTTATAAAGCGTGTTTCCTTTATAGGTAATCATGATCTGATTGGCTACGTTAGGAAGATCTGCCTGGTTGATGATTCCAGCTTTCAGTGCATTTTCCTTATTAACGGGAAGAATGAATTTGTTTACCGGAAGAATATTGTATTTCTCATATTTCTCTTCTCCGAAGTACATTTTCAGGAGCTCATCTTTTTCAGGAGATTTGAATTTGATGAAATTAATCGCCTCTTTCAGTGTTAAAGAATCCTGAGTAAGATATTTTCTGAACGCCTGGAATTCAGTTTCAGGAGCTCCCTGCTCTTTCAGCATAGAGAATACCCCTTCCCAGTCTTCTTTCTTCATCATATAGATCTGGTCGTTTACCCCGTCTCTGTAATCATCATGGGTTAACTGACTAGGAATTCCCATTGCGTTGTACGTTCTTCTTTTCACCTGGTCAAGGTTCCAGGGCGTGGAAGCAAGGGTAAAGTTCACCACTTTTACGTCATCTCTGAATCTTTCCGTTTCCTGGATAGCCCAAACCGGATAGGTATCGTTATCACCATAAACGAACAGGATATCGTTTTTCGGTAATGATTTTAATACGGAATATGCATAATCATATGCTGTATATCTGTTACTTCTGTCGTGAACATTATAGTTCTGGAAGCCCATCATAAAAGGTACGCCCAACAAAACAACTCCTAGTGCAATATTGGCACCGTTGGATTTAATTTTAGACTGTAAGAACCACAGAATAGCTCCGGCGCCCAATCCGATCCAGATAGAAAAAGCATAGAAAGATCCTACCATTGCATAATCTCTCTCTCTTGGTTCGAAAGGTTTTACTCCCGTATAGAAAATAATTCCGACACTGGTAATAATAAATAAGGATAGCAAAGCATAGAATCTTCCGAAATCCCTATTCAGCTGGAAAAAGAATCCGATGAGTCCTAAAATTAACGGAAGGAAGAAGAATGTAACCGTACTTTCATTTTTAAATTTAGCAGGCATTTTATCCTGGTTTCCTACAATAACATTATCGATGAAAGGAATTCCGGAAATCCAGTTTCCTTTGGTGCTTTCCATATTACCTTCAAGGTCATTCTGTCTTCCCACAAAGTTCCACATCAGGTATCTTACAAAATAATATCCGTTCTGGAAAGAAATGAAATAATCCATATTCTGTAGCAATGAAGGCTTCTGAACATTGATCAGGTTATAAGGCTTCACTTTCAGGTAATCTGAAGCAGTAATCGACTTATCTTCATATTTCGTTCTCAATTCATCAAAAATCTGCTTAGCCTGTGGATTGTCTGCCACATCTTCATTAGCATAATTAAAGGTAAAATCAGGAGCTCCATACATTGAAATATAGTTGGCCATTACATCTTTGTCCTCGTTGAACATTCTTGGCATTAAGCTTACCTGAGATTTGTTGAAAACATAGTTGAAACGGTCTCCGGTTTTTCTGTAAGTTCCGGTTTTTTCATCTTTTTCGTAGATTTCCCCGGTCTTTTTTGTTTTAAAGCTTCCGTCTTCGTTCTTTTCAATTCCGTTGGCATCAAGGAAAGCGGTGTAATTCTGCCCGTAGATCGTTGGCCAGTCACCATACTGTTCCCTGTTATAGTAATCCAGCATACCGATTGCAGTATCAGGATCATTAAGGTTCATTGGCGGGTTAGCATTCGCTCTGATCGGGATCACCATCCAGCAGGAGAAACCGATGATCATGTATACCACAGATAAAGCGATGGTCTGATACAGGTTTCTTTTCGTTTTTCTGGCATATTTGATGATGAAATAACAGATCGCAGCCATCAGGATAAATGCTGCAATAGTTCCTGAGTGGAAAGGAAGCCCAAGACCGTTTACAAAGAAAATCTCCAGTCTTCCGAACATCGTCATGATCAATGGGAAAATAATCTTGAAAACTACGATCAGGATGCCCAGTGTTATAAGGTTGGCCCAGATAAAGTTTTTCCAGGTAAACTTGTAGTTTCTTGCGTAATATACCAGACATACCGCAGGTGTTGCCAGCATACACATCATGTGTACTCCCACAGACAGTCCTAAAATAAAGAAAATAAGGATAATCCATCTTTCACTGTCTGCCGCTTTGTACTCATTTTCCCATTTTGTGATCAACCAGACCAAAAGAGCGATAAACATTGATGCCATTGAATACACCTCTCCTTCTACTGCAGAAAACCAGAATGTATCTGAGAATGTGAAGCAAAGTGCGCCTATTGCTCCTGCAAATAAAATAGAAATTTCCTGGTGTTTGGTAATTTCTTCGAAATCTTTGTTTAAGAGTCGTCTCACAAAGTGCGTGATCGTCCAGAATAAAAATAAAATCGTCAGCGCACTGAACAATGCAGACATCGCATTAATTACGATGGAGTAATTTTCGCCTTTCCCTAATGCAAAAATGGCTGCCACGGCACCCACTATCTGGAATAAAGCCGCTCCGGGAGCGTGCGTTACTTCAAGTTTTACTGCAGAAGAAATGTACTCGCCACAATCCCAAAAACTGAAATTGGGTTCTATGGTGGACAAGTACGTGAAAAACGCAATGACGAAAATCACCCATCCTAAAACGGTGTTCCATTGCCTAAAAGTCCAATTTTTCATAGTATTAAATCAATTATGCGAAAATAAGGCTTTTATATTATTTTATGCGGGTTTTAACAAAATTTAAAAATTTTGGAATAGTATTTGCGACGATAGTCGTGATAAAACTATAAATGCCAAAATAGATTTTTACTGAAACACGCCTAGAAATCAAACAAAAGTTTAGTAATTATTTATTTTTTTGTATTTTTGCAGTCAGATTTTTATTGAAAATAACAAATAATGAGTAATGTTTACGATAATATCCTTGGCCTGATAGGACATACTCCTATGGTGAAGCTAAATACTGTTACAAAAGATATTCCAGCAACCGTTTATGCCAAGTTAGAATCATATAATCCTGGACATTCCACCAAAGATAGAATCGCACTTCATATTATTGAAAACGCAGAGAAGAAAGGTTTACTTAAAGAAGATTCTGTAGTTGTAGAAACTACTTCCGGAAATACTGGGTTTTCTATTGCGATGGTATGTATCATCAAAGGATATAAATGTATTCTTGCGGTAAGCGATAAAACCAAGCCTGAAAAAATCGCTTATCTGAAAGCATTGGGTGCAACGGTTTATATCTGTCCTGCCAACGTAGCAGCGGATGATCCAAGATCATACTATGAAGTGGCTAAAAGAATTGCCCAGGAAACTCCAAATTCCATTTACATCAATCAATATTTTAATGAGCTGAATATTGATGCCCACTATCAAACCACAGGTCCTGAGATCTGGGAACAGACGGAAGGTAAGATCACTCACCTTTTTGCATGTACGGGAACCGGAGGTACTTTATCAGGTTCAGCGAAGTTTTTAAAGGAAAAGAATCCGGATATTAAAATTATCGGGGTGGATGCAGACGGATCGATACTGAAAAGCTATCACGAGACAGGAGAAATCCATAAAGAAGATGTACATCCTTATCAAATTGAAGGAATGGGAAAAAATCTTATCCCTTCTGCCCTTCTTTTCGACAAAGTAGATGAGTTTGTAAGGGTAAATGATGAAATGTCCGCCTACAGGACCCGTGAGATTGCTTTGAAAGAAGCCATCATGGGAGGTTACACCACCGGAGCAGTAACTCAGGGGCTGATACAATATGCACAGTCTCATGAGCTGACTGAAAATGATGTAATCGTTTTAATTTATCCTGACCACGGCTCAAGATACATTACCAAAGTGTACAGTGATAAGTGGATGGCTGAACAGGGGTTTGTCAACAACTGTGTTCACAACTACGACGAAGTTTTCAAAACGGAGTTTATCAAATAAGAACAAAATAAAATCACGATATAAATAAAGCCTTTTGCGTGTTCTACAAGAAAGGCTTTTTTACTTAAAAATTACGATACAATGTTGGATATTTTTGAAAGAATAAAAGAAAATCCAGGACCTCTTGGACAATTTGCAGATTATGGTGAAGGCTATTTTATTTTCCCGAGATTAGAGGGACCTATCGGCCCGAGGATGCAGTTCCAGGGTAGAGAAGTAATTTTCTGGAGTGCCAATGACTATTTGGGATTGTGTAATCATCCTGAAGTAAAGCAAGCGGATGCGCAAGCGGCTGCAGAATACGGAATGTTCTACCCAATGGGAGCAAGAGCAATGTCTGGTGAAACAGATCAGCACCTTCAGCTGGAAAGAGAATTGGCAGACTTTGTACAAAAAGAATCAGCATATTTACTGAATTTCGGTTACCAGGGAATGGTTTCTACTATTGATGCCCTTGTAAGCAGAAATGACGTTATTGTTTATGATATGGATTCCCATGCCTGCATCGTAGATGGGGTAAGACTTCATTCAGGAAAAAGGTTTACCTATAAGCATAATGATATGGCAAGCCTTGAGAAAAACCTTCAGAGAGCGACTAAAGTGGCTGAAGAAAACGGCGGAGGTATCCTTGTGATCACAGAAGGTGTTTTCGGAATGAGAGGACAGCAGGGAAAACTGAAAGAGATCTGTGACCTTAAATCAAAATATAACTTCAGACTTTTGGTAGATGATGCCCACGGTTTCGGGACGCTTGGTAAAACAGGTGCCGGAGCTGGTGAAGAGCAGGGATGCCAGGATCAGATCGATGTATATTTCTCCACTTTTGCCAAATCTATGGCCGGTTTCGGAGCATTCCTTGCGGGTGACAAAGAGATCATCAGATACCTGAAGTTCAATCTTAGATCGCAGATCTTCGCAAAATCTCTGACGATGCCAATGGTAATCGGAGGATTAAAGAGACTGGAATTGCTGAGAACAAGACCAGAGATCAAAGCTAAACTTTGGGAGAATGTTTATAAACTGCAGAACGGATTAAGAGACAGAGGATTCAACATTGGTGATACCAATACCTGTGTAACTCCGGTCATGATGCAGGGAACTCCTGTAGAGGCTACTCTATTGGTAAAAGACCTGAGAGAGAATTACGGAATCTTTACTTCGGTGGTGGTATATCCGGTAATTCCGAAAGGAATGATTCTTTTAAGATTAATTCCTACCGCTTCCCACACAGATGCTGAGATCAATGAAACTCTCGCAGCATTTGAAGCAATTCATGATAAATTAGTAGGTGGTTACTATAAAGAGCAGGAACAACTGATACTGCAGGAACAGGGATTAAGTTTTAAACCGATTTAATCTTGAAAAAATAAAAAAAACCACTGATTCATTCAGTGGTTTTTTTGTTGAAAAAACTATTAAAAACTATATACAACAAATGAAACTCAGAGGCTATATATTGGGCGTTTTGTCGGCTGTTTCATATGGACTGATTCCGATTTTTATCCTGCCGATCAAGCAGGCTCATTTTTCAATGGATATCACCCTGTTTTACAGGTTCTTCTTTTCAGCTATCATGGTGGGCGGATATCTTATGTATTCCATGCAAAATTTTAAGATTAATAAAAAAGAAGCGCTGATACTGGCTATTCTGGGAATATGCTATGCCCTTTCCTCTGAATTTCTGTTTATAGGATATGATTTTCTCACCCCGGGAATTGCCTCTACGGTTTTGTTCATTTATCCCGTAATTGTAGCGTTGATCATGTTTTTCTTTTACAAGGAAAGACTTACCAAACTGTCTATTGTTTCATTATTTCTTGCCTTTGCAGGAGTTATTGTATTATGCCTCAAAGAAAGCGGTTTTGAAATTAATTTTGCTGGGTTAGGTATCGTTATGCTCAGTTCATTGTTTTATGCCCTTTATATGGTCATTGTCAATAAATCAAAATTAAAAGTTTCAGGGTTTAAGCTTACCTTCTACTCGATGCTTTTTACCTCTTTATTTTTCATGACCAAGTCAGTGATAGGACATGAATCATTCGTAATTCCATCAACAACCCTTTTTATTAATTTCCTCACTTTTGCATTTCTTACAACCGTTATTTCCAGCTTGTGTCTGGTGTATGCTATTAAAAGTATCGGCTCAACTCCGGTTGCTATTTTAGGGGCACTGGAACCTGTAGTTGCTGTGATGGTAAGTGTATTTATGTTTCATGAAAAGTTTACCACCAATTTATTCATTGGAATTACCCTTATTTTGCTGGGAGTTATCCTGAATGTAATTTCAGACAGAAAAAGTACGGTTCACGCTTAAGTAGTGGAGAATAAGTGATTTATTGTGAAAAGAAAGAGTTCCCACCAATATTTCAATCCTGTTTATAATCAGAACAAAAAATTTTTTTCTGAAAAAACTTTAGAATAACTTTGCAAAAAATTTCTGTTGAAAGACCTGCTTCTTATTACTCCGCCTTTTACCCAGCTCAATACTCCTTATCCTGCAACGGCCTATATTAAAGGATTCCTGAATACCAAAAATATTTCCGCTTATCAGGTAGATCTGGGTATTGATGTCATTCTGGAATTATTTTCAAAAAGTGGATTAGAGAAGGTTTTCGGCAAAAAAACTGATCTTCAGAATGCATCTGAAAATTCCCGGCGGATTTTTGCACTGCGGGAAGAATATCTTAAAACAATTGATCAGGTTATTCCTTTTTTACAGGGGAAAATTCCTACTCTGGCCAGACAGATCTGCAGTATGAATTTTCTTCCGGAAGCCTCCCGTTTCAACCAATTGGATGATATGGAATTTGCTTTCGGGAATATGGGACTTCAGGATAAGGCAAAACATCTGGCAACCCTTTATTTAGAAGATATTTCAGATTATATTGTTGAAAATATTGATGCTGATTTCGGTTTCAGCAGGTATGCAGAGCGTCTTGGAAAAAGTGCCAATTCTTTTGACGAATTATATTTAAAATTATCCGGTGAACCTACTTTTATCGATGAATTTACTTTAAAAATTCTCCGTGAAAAAATAGAACAGGTACAGCCCAGGCTCATCTGCTTTTCCATTCCGTTTCCGGGAAATTTATATTCCGGTTTCAGATCTGCATGGTTTATCAAAAAGCATTATCCGCACATCAGGATTGCTATGGGCGGAGGCTTTCCGAATACCGAACTTAGAGAAGTTAAAGATCAGCGGGTATTTGAATTTTTTGATTTTATTACCCTGGATGACGGCGAGCTTCCTATTGAGCTTCTCTGTGAAAATATTTGTCATTCCGCGCAAACCGGAGAACCGCAATATAAAAGAACTTTTTTACTTGAAGATCAGGAAGTAGTTTATAAAAATAATTCCAAAAGGCATGATTATAAACAAGCTGAAATAGGAACTCCTGATTATACGGATCTGAAACTTGACGAATATATTTCTGTAATTGAAATCGCCAATCCCATGCACAGCCTATGGAGTGACGGACGATGGAATAAGCTGACTATGGCCCACGGCTGCTACTGGGGAAAATGTACCTTCTGCGATATTTCTTTAGACTATATCAAAATCTATGAACCTATTTCCGCAAAAATACTGGTAGACCGGATTGAAGAACTGATCCGGACAACAGGCGAAACCGGGTTTCACTTTGTAGATGAAGCAGCTCCTCCTGCCCTGATGCGGGAAGTTGCATTAGAAATCCTTAGAAGAAATCTCGTTGTTACCTGGTGGACGAATATCCGCTTTGAAAAAAGCTTTACCCGGGATCTGTGTTATCTTCTGAAGCTTTCCGGGTGTGTTGCCGTTTCCGGAGGATTGGAAGTGGCCAGCGACCGTTTGCTGAAACTGATTGACAAAGGAGTATCTGTTGAACAGGTTGCCAATGTGACAAGAAATTTCACGGAAGCAGGGATCATGGTGCACGCCTATCTGATGTATGGCTACCCTACCCAAACCGTTCAGGAAACCGTAGACTCTTTGGAAATGGTCCGTCAGATGTTTGAAATGGGAATTCTTCAAAGTGGATTCTGGCACCAGTTTGCCATGACCGCCCATTCACCGGTTGGAATGAGCCCTGAAGATTTTGGAGTGATCCCGATAAAACAGGAAATACAGTTTGCCAACAACGATGTAGATTTTAAAGATAGTACCGGAATTGATCATAATAAATTCAGTTTCGGATTAAAAAAATCTCTTTTCAATTATATGCACGGAATTAATTTTGAACTGCCTCTTCAGGAATGGTTTGATTTTAAAATTCCAAGAACAAAAATTCATCCGGACTATATTCATGACTGTCTTTTGGACGACGGCCAGTTTAATCTTAAGCTTAACTCAAAAGTGATCTTTTTAACCAAAAATGTAATCGCTGAGAATCGCATAAAAAATAAAAAGAAATATTCCGGTGCGTATACGCTTCTCACATTCCACTTAAAAACCAATATTGTGAAGGTTGAGCTGGAAGAAGACAAGGCGAAATGGCTGATGGAAATTCTGGATGAAAATGCTATACAAAATCAGAAAAAACCTACTATTCAACAACTTAAGAATCAATTCGAGGAGAATTTTGAGGATTTCGAACTGTTCTGGTTCTCAAAACCGATGCAGCAATTGAGAGAAAACGGGGTTATTTTGAGTTTATAAAATTTTCGGATTTTTTCGCAGGGATTTTGCAATAGTAGATTTTTCCTGTTGGATAATTTTTTCTCTTGATTTTACTGATGACACAGACTATTTCTGAGTATTCAGATCGGGCTGTCCTTTTTAGGTCTTGGCAACACCTGGAACGATAAAGATTAATTAGGCGTATCTTTCGTAACCGGTCCTACCGATACCTTTTCCTGAACTTTAATAAAGTTCGGATCCATGATTGCCATACGTTCTGCAAGAGCTTTATAAGTGGGAAACTTGAGAATAGATGCTCTTCCGGACATTTCCTTATAAATGGTAAAAGACTTTCCTCCTGCCGTTTTCAACTGTTTGGTCGTGGTAATATACCGTCCGATAAGTTTGCTTTTCGCATCATAGATCTCAATATCAATAGGAGTTTTATCCATTATTGTATCTTCCGAACCAAAACTTACCGGAAGATTGGTAAAGTAGCCTACAGGAACACCATTGCTTAAGATCTCACCTACTTTATTGACTTCAAGATTCATTTTATCAATCTTTTTTCTGATGGTATAGGCATCCTTGGTTTTAGTATCCAGCTTTCTTTTAGGAACATTGGAGAACAGCTCATCCAGCGTTTTTACATTGATCCCTTTATTGTCAATGATCTTAAAATCTTTCACCGAAGTATACACTGCAGATTTTTCTTCTCCGGAGAATGCAGAAGGTGAAGAATAGTCTACTTCGATCGTTTTTTCCCTGTTATATACTCTATTGATCTGGATGTAGCTGTCCCTGACAGAATCCACAATACTTTTATCAATAAATTTTATCGTGTACAGCGGAGTTTCTTTCAGGTCCATGAAAGTATACTCGTTGGATTTATTCGAAATTTTCGCTACCGGAATTCCGTCCAGATTGATGATTCCTCTTTTCGTTTTAATGTTCTGGGCATGGAGGAAGATGCCCAGCACTGTAAAGAATATGATTATACTTTTCTTCATAGAACCAGACTTTTACATAAATAAAAAAAGTGTAACACAAAGTTACACTTTCTTGAAAATATATTTAGCTTTTCATTTAATTATTCACAAAGGATAATTCCTTTATTATGATTAAATTCTACAACACCGCTTTTAATAGAATAAGAAAAAACAGAGTCTTTATCATTTTCTTTGGTAAGGTTTTTAGCGTAAGCTTCATCTACAGAGTTTGTAAACAGCTTCACTTTCCCACCAACTAAAGAAGAAACAATTCCTGCGTGGTTTTTCATGATGTGAAATTCACCATTTTTTCCAGGCAGTAATACAGAGTTTACTTCTCCTTCAAAAACTACATATTCTGGTGTTAATATTTTTATATTCATAGAAACAAATTTGAAATTTGATGTTTGAAATTTGAAATTACTCATCGAATTTCAAATTTCAAATCTCAAATTGTTAATAATTTATGCGTTTTCAGCTAACATTTTTTGTCCAGCTTCGATAGCTTCTTCGATAGTTCCTTTCAGGTTGAAAGCTGCTTCCGGTAAGTGATCTAATTCACCATCCATAATCATGTTGAATCCTTTGATTGTATCTTTGATGTCTACCAAAGATCCCGGGATACCTGTAAACTGCTCTGCTACGTGGAAAGGCTGAGATAAGAATCTCTGTACTTTTCTTGCACGGTAAACAACCGCTTTATCTTCTTCAGAAAGTTCTTCCATACCAAGGATTGCGATGATATCCTGAAGTGCTTTGTATCTTTGAAGGATTTCTTTTACTCTTTGAGCACAGTTGTAGTGATCGTGACCGATAACTTCAGGAGCAAGGATTCTTGAAGTAGAAGCCAATGGATCTACCGCTGGATAGATACCTAATGAAGCAATCTTTCTGTCAAGTACCGTAGTTGCATCCAAGTGAGCAAACGTAGTCGCAGGAGCCGGGTCAGTTAAGTCATCCGCAGGTACATATACTGCCTGTACTGAAGTAATGGAACCGTTTTTAGTTGAAGTAATTCTTTCCTGCATCGCCCCCATTTCAGAAGCAAGAGTCGGTTGGTAACCTACCGCAGATGGCATACGACCAAGAAGTGCAGATACCTCAGAACCAGCCTGTGTAAAACGGAAGATGTTGTCTACGAAGAAAAGTACGTCTCTACCTTGTCCGCTTTCTCCACCGTCTCTGTAGTACTCAGCTAATGTAAGACCGGAAAGGGCTACTCTCGCTCTCGCACCTGGCGGCTCGTTCATCTGTCCGAAAACGAATGCAGCTTTAGAATCTTTCATAGCTTCTAAATCTACTTTAGAAAGATCCCAACCTCCGTTTTCCATAGAGTGCATGAAATCATCACCATACTTGATAATTCCTGATTCAAGCATCTCTCTCAAAAGGTCATTTCCTTCTCTCGTTCTTTCACCTACTCCGGCGAATACAGAAAGACCTCCGTGTCCTTTTGCAATATTGTTAATCAACTCCTGGATCAATACTGTTTTACCTACACCGGCACCACCGAACAAACCGATTTTACCTCCTTTTGCGTAAGGCTCAACCAGGTCGATTACTTTAATACCTGTAAATAAAACTTCTGCTGAAGTTGATAATTGATCAAATTTTGGAGCTGGTCTGTGAATTGGAAGACCACCATCCTTAGAAATATCTTGAAGTCCGTCGATAGCATCACCAACAACGTTGAATAGTCTTCCGTTTACTGCCTCACCGATTGGCATAGTAATAGGATTTCCGTATCCGATTACATCTTGACCTCTCTTAAGACCGTCAGTAGCGTCCATTGCAATACATCTTACTGTATCTTCGCCAATATGTTGTTCTACCTCTAAAACTACTTTTTCACCGTTTTCTTTTGTAATTTCTAACGCGTCATAGATTGCAGGAACTGCTTCCACATCTGTGAAGACAACGTCGATTACCGGACCAATAATTTGAGAAATTTTACCTTTAATTTGGTTTGCCATTGCTAAATTTTTTCTTGGTGCAAATATAGTGATTCTTCATAAACCCGCAATTGGTAAAAAAAAGATTTTTATCATGCTTTTTGTAAAGACAGCAGGCATTAGGATTTACGGAATAGAGAGCAGAATCAAATACGGTTTTTATAATATTTATGCGATTTAAGACTATATTTTATTATTTCTTCTGATATTTTTTCAGATTTTTTCATTTTCATTTTTTCAAATTCGCTGATCTATCAATCGTCAGAATCAAAATAAAGGCTTTATATTTGCAATCAAAATTTTTCCGTTTTGAAAGTTTTCAAGAATTTTACAGATTATTCCTCCCAAAAGCCTCTAGCACTGTCTTTAGGTATGTTTGACGGAGTACATCTCGGGCATAAAAGTATTATTGATGAATTGATTAATGTAGGTACAGAAAATAATCTGGAAACTGCGATTCTTACTTTCTGGCCGCACCCAAGATTTGTTTTTAATCCTAATGAAGACCTGAAACTTCTGAATACGATTGAAGAAAAGAAGCAATTAATCCAGAAATATGGTATTGATAATCTTTTTCTTAAAGAATTTGATGAAGAGTTCAGAAATCTTACCGGAGAAGAGTTTGTACGTCAGATTCTAATTGAAAAACTTAACGTAAAGTATCTTATTATAGGATACGATCACTCTTTCGGAAAAAATAAAAGCGGAAATTTTGAGCTTCTTCAGAAACTGTCCAAAGAGCTGGACTTTGAAGTAGAACAAATGGAAGCGATCAATATCCATGAAAACAATATCAGTTCAACCAAAGTTCGCAATGCCCTTTTAACCGGGAATATTCAAGATGCCAACGAAATGCTGGGGTATCCCTACTCAGTATCAGGCACTGTAGTTCACGGAAAAAAAATAGGCAGAACCATTGGGTACCCTACTGCCAATATTGATACGGAACCGATTAAGCTTTTACCTAAAAAAGGCGCTTATATTGTAGAAGTATTGGTAAAAGGCCAGCAATACAAAGGAATGCTGAGCATAGGTACCAACCCTACCGTAAATGGAGAAAAGCTAACGGTGGAAGTGTATATCCTGAATTTTGATGATGATATTTACGATGAAAAAATAACCGTGAGGTTCAGAGATTTCCTTCATGATGAAATTAAATTTGAAGGTCTTGAAAAACTGATTGAAAGACTGGATGAAGATAAACGGTTGACAGAAGAATTTAATTTTTAAGATATAAAAAGGGCTATTCATCACTGAATAGCCCTTTTCAGTTTATTTCAATACTTTTAAATAGATCTTCTGAGTTTCATCAGTCAGTTTCACATTAGGAAATGCTTTATCGTGATCAATAAAGATATCTCCTTTTTCTCCAGCCTTTCCGTTACCGTCTGAATCCCAGGTCAGTGCAACATAATACTTCGCCGGTCCCATAGGTTTAGGGGTAATTTTGCTTGCAGCATCCGCAGGCATTGGAAAATCAATGGTAAAAGGAATTGATTTCTTCTCGTATTCATGTTCGGCAATTAAAGTTGCAGGAGCATCAGCTAAATGTTCATCAACGCCGTACAGGCTTACCTTCAGTTTGGCATTTTTAATGGTAAAATTGTCTGTTCCTGAAAATTCCAGTTTAAGATTTTCAGGCACTTTTTCTGAAGTTGTGTTTTCTGTTGCAGTTGTAGTAGCGCCGGATTCTGGTGCCGGCTGATTTTTCTTTTCCGGTTGGGTACAGCTTGATACCATCAGTGTACCTGCTGCCATGAATAATAAAAGGTGATTTCGCATTTGTATTATATTTATTGGGTTAGATATTTCACTGATAATGGATAACAAATTCCGTACCTTAAAGCATTTATAGAGAACCGTTCACTGCATTCTGCGCTTTTTTAGTCAAAGATTTAAAAACCAGATCATATGACTGATCAATAAGTTTAAAAATCAGCTCTCTTTTCAGGCCGTCGGTCATTACAGAATTCCAATGGGTTTTATTCATATGGTAAGCTCCTGTGATCTGAGGATATTGCTCACGAAGCTCTGCACTCCATTCGGGATCTGTTTTTACATTGATGGATAAGGGCTGCTTCTCAAGAGCCATCAGCAGAAACATCTTAGTATCTACCTTCAGTACAAGTGTTTCATTATCAAAAGGGAAACTTTCCGTAACTCCTTTTTTGGCGAGACAATAATCTAATATTTCGTTAGCGTCCATAGTTTTTTTGAGTAAGGTAATGAGTGTATTTCAATCTAAAAGATGGTATTCTGAAAGATATTGTTCATAGGTTTCAGGGGAGATTAACAAACCAAAATCCGTTTCTTTTCCATCTTCGTCAAACGTTCTGAACATAATAGAGTTCTGTATGCTATACACGCATATTTTTTCCCTTTTCATGATTCCGTTGTCATAGTATTCGTTCACCCATCCCATAACAACCCCATTCCTGATTTCTTCTTCATACATAATCGTTCCGTTAGGATGATAATCAAAGACAAGATAACCGTTGAAATGTTCATTATTATAAAAAAATTCTTCTGCAGCTGTTTCTCCGTGTCCAATATCATCAAAAGAAACCCGGATTTTATATGGTTGTTTTAATCCCATAAAATGTTTAAACTTTAAATCAAATTTAGTAAATTTAAGAAAGAAATCATCATCTCATCAAACCCTATTATTATGAAAGCTTTGGTAATCGGTGCTACAGGCGCTACAGGAAAGGATTTAGTGAATCAGCTGCTCAATGACAAAGATTTTGAGGAAGTGGATATTTTTGTGAGAAAACCTGTTGATATTCAGAATGACAGGCTTCATGTACACGTTGTCAACTTTGAAAAACCTGAAGAGTGGAAAGGAATGGTGAAGGGAGACGTGGCGTTTTCATGTCTGGGAACCACCTTAAAGGATGCCGGAAGTAAGGAAGCCCAGCGCAAGGTAGATTTTGATTATCAGTATGAGTTTGCAAAAGCAGCCAGAGAAAATGATGTGGAAGATTATATTCTGGTCTCAGCCTATGGGGCAAGCCCGGATTCCAGGATTTTTTATTCCAGAATGAAAGGTGAGCTGGAAGAAGCCGTAAAACAATTGCATTTTAATAAAATCACGATTTTCAAACCCGGAATGCTTGAGCGGAAAAATTCTGAAAGAACCGGAGAGGTTCTGGGCAGCCGTATCATCAGATTTGCCAATAAATTAGGTCTTCTGGAAAGTCAGAAACCTTTACCCACAGATATTCTTGCCAAGGCAATGATCAATTCTTCCAAAATAAAAAGCAACGGCTACTCCAGTATTAAGCTCGGAAATATATTTTGTTTTGCTGAAAAAAGTAACGATTAGAGTTGAAGCTTTATATCTTTAAAAATAAAAAAGTGGATTCCGGGAATCCACTTTAAGTATACCAATTGTATCGTTATATTATTTCAGATATTTTGTAATGGCCTCATCAGTAGGCTTTGTTGTACTTACAAAAGTATCGATCAGTTTTCCGTTTTCATCCAGTAAGAACTTGGTAAAGTTCCATAGAATGGTTGTATTTTTTACTCCGTTCAGTTCCTGTTCTGTCAGGTATTTGAAAATCGGTGCCATATCATCTCCTTTTACAGAAACCTTTGCAGCCAATGGAAAGGTTACGCCATAGTTTTTCTGGCAAAACGCTCCGATTTCAGTATTGGTTCCCGGTTCCTGTCCTCCGAAATTATTTGCAGGGAAGCCCACCACTACCAATTTATCTTTGTACTGCTCATACACTTTTTCAAGATCAGCATACTGAGGAGTAAATCCACATTCTGAAGCGGTATTGACGATCAGGATCTTTTTCCCTTTGAAATCAGCAAAATTGATTTCCTTACCTTCAAGGCTTTCTACTGTAAAATCATATATTGTTTTTCCCATAAGTTCTTTGGTTTTGGCTTTAGAAATTTCACTTTTTTGATTGGTGCAGCTTTGTAAAAATGCCATAAAGGAAAGCAGCAGTAAAAAAATCTTTTTCATTTTTTATTAATTTGATGCAGCCTGTGCCGCCGTTGAATTAAAACTTAAAAATATTGGCAGGAAATACTTTATTGACATCCACTTTATTGAGTAACATCACATAGTCTCCGTCCTTCTTAGGGCTTGAGGATTCAATTCTGAAAGGCATTACAAGGTTTCCTACTTTTTTATAATCGGAATAGACCAATGTTTCATCTTTTTTGATTTCCTTCAGAAGCATATATGTTTTGGTATCGAAATAATAAATGTTCTTATTGACATTTTTAGTCAGTTCTACTTTGTGACAGTAGATCTCACCTACTTTTTCTTTTCCAAGATATTTTGCATCAAAACCTTTGTTTTCCCAATCAATGAAATCATTATCAAAACTTTCAGGAACGTATTCAGGATATTCCTGCAGTTTGTTGGCAGCATAATTCATGGCATACCCTTTAGTTCCGTCAAAACCTTCAATGGCAGTTTCTTTTCCGCCTGTAGTAATGAGTGTTTTGGTAAGATTCGGACGCTGCTGATAAATTTTTATCGGATATTCATCTTTAATTCCCAACACCACTTTTCCCTGAAGCAATACTGAATTTAAAAGTTTCCAGTTGGTCAGGCCACCGGATAATTCAATATTTTTATCAATAATTTCCTTTGCCGTCTGTGCAAATGTAAGGTGTGAAAATATCAGTCCGAATACTAATAATAACTTCTTCATTAATTTTATTTATAAATTCAAATATAAGGGGATTTGAGATAAAATGCAAAAGACGGAGATTGCCGAGAAGTCCGGCAGGATCAATTTTGCCTGTTCTTCTCATTTCAAAAACCGCTTTAAACTGTTTTTAAATTAATTTCCTAGCTTTTTCAAGGTCTTCCGGAGTATCAATCCCTACTCCGATGAAATTGGTTTCAATCATTTTAATCTTCATTCCATATTCAAGATAACGGATGCATTCGATTTTTTCTGAAATTTCCAAAGGTTTCATCTCTAATTTTGAAAACTGTAATAAAGCTTCTTTTCTGAAAGCATACACTCCGATATGTTTGAAATAGCTGATATCATAGGAAACTTCCCTGTGAAAAGGAATAACAGAACGGCTGAAATATAGGGCAAATCCATTGTTGTCGGTAATCACTTTTACATTATTCGGATTTTCAATTTCCTCTTTTTCAGATAGCCTGATCTTTAGGGATGCCAATGAAATTTCCTGCCTGGTATCATGTCTGAAAACCTCAATCAGCTGCTGCAAAGGTTCCAGCTTAAGGAAAGGTTCATCTCCCTGCACGTTGATCACAATATCACAGTCAATATTCTGTACCGCTTCTGCAATACGGTCGCTTCCTGTCTCATGCTGTCCGGTCATTACTGCTTTTCCGCCGTTTTTTACAATTTCATCAAGGATGATTTCTGAGTCTGTAGCCACAAAAACTTCATCAAAGAGTCCTGTCTCTACAACATTCTGATAAGTGGTGGTAATAACGGTTTTTTCTCCTAGGATCTGCATCAGTTTTCCCGGAAAGCGGCTTGCTTCATAGCGTGCGGGGATGACAGCAATTATTTTCATTCAGTAAAAAATTTATTAAGTCTTTCTAGGGCATTATCATCTTCAGACAGGTGATACTGCTTATTCAGACCAAATGTAGTGAAAACTATTTTAACGTGAACCCGGAATAAGTTTTTTAATCACAAAGTTCGCAAAGAATATCTTTTTGAGCTGTGAATATTTTAGGATCGCAAAAGGCACTCGTTCAGCGAAAGTATATTGGTCTTTAAGCGTTAACGAATTTGTATTTATCGTATTTTCAGGATAAAAACCTTTACAGGTTTAATATTTAACATTTTATTGAAACTGAGACTTTATCTCACATCATTTCCGGTCTTAAAAAAGAAAAATTCCCACATCTTCAAATGAAAATGTGAGAATTGGGTATAGATTTTTAAATGAGTCAATAAATTAAAATGATAGTTTTACTCCTACCATATTGTATTCCCACTGGCGGGATGCCATCAGGTCAAATTTGTATTTGGTTTTTCCTATAGTGCCTTCTGAAGAAGTATATCTGCTTTTTGAGATGGTCTTCCCGATAAAATAACCCATTAACAATGCTAACGGATAATCTGAGGCCCAGTGAACTTTACTCTGCATCATCTGAAAACATAAAGCCCCTGCCAAGGTATATCCTACCGGCTTGATCCATCGTGCATCCGGATAATTGTCCGCAATTACCGTAATACCAGCCATAAACGTCGTTAAATGGCCCGATGGCATCGCATCATAATTCGAAGTATTTTTGCTGAATGCCGAAAAGCTCGGAAAAGGATTCCATGCACCGCCTTTATGACCATATTCTTCAGCAATGAACGGGCTTTCCCTTCCGGTAATTCTTTTAATGGTTTGGGTAAATACTCCGGAAAGAATTAAACTCTCCATCAATCCGCTTGCAGTAGCCTGTGCCCTATAGTCATTTTTGATCAGACCATAGGTTCCGAAACCAATCCCAAGCAGTACCAACGTAGAGCCATTTCCAATCAGGTAGATTGCAGAACCGATATCTTTAGGAATTTTAAAGACACCCCCCACTTTGGTATAATTATTATCCTTATCCATTCCCCATCTTTCGCCCAGTTCTCTTGAGTTGTCAATCAGTTTCTGATCAAAAGGAAGAAGGATCAGTGTACCGGCTACCGCACCTCCCAAATAATAAGCATGATCTTTTGCGACAAAGTCTTTATTGGTATTGATAAAGTTTCGGGGCAATTTGGTCACAAAATCCAGGAGTTTTGGTTTGGGATAGGTCCTGACCGAGCCATCCTTTAAAGTATAAGTCTGTGTTTCAGGCAACACGGATTTTTTTGATAATTCACTGACTTTCAAAGTATCGACTTCCTGTGAACATACCAATACAGATACCGGCAGCAGCAGAAATCTCAGCGTTTTCATCGTTGTTGTTTTCAACTCTATTATATTTGGGTGTGTAAAAACCCAAAGGTAATTCCTTGTTACCCGTAGTACAAAATGTTTGTGTTATTTTTAAGGTTTATTTAATTTTTTTTGTCAAGAACTGTTTAGACTTTTTTAAAATTGCCTGAAATTATAAACCACAAAAGTCACAAAAGCTTTTATTTTAAACACTTGAGTCCACTTAAGTTTCAAATAATACATGATCAGTTCAAATATTGAATCACAAAAATAATCCCATAGATCCAGGAAATGTATATAAAGGAGTAAAAGAGTCCGAAACCAAAACTTTTTAAAAGATTTCCTTTACATTTTCGTGAATTTTTAAAAACCAAACGCAATGCTCTGAAAAATAGCCAATATAAAATAGCTCCGAGCAATAATACAGCTGACCAAAAGAAAAGTCCAAAGAAATAAGAGAGAAAAATAAGCAAAATGGAAAAGACAATCCATAAAAGAATAGAAAGAATAACGCCTCCTATTCCGTCTCCTACAGCAGGAGGATCAAAATCGAACCCGTTAAATTTCGGGGTTTTATCAGCGTATCTTTGTAACCGTTCTCTGTTTAAAATATTTCCGACATTGTCTTTTAGTTTTAAACCAAAATACAACCCGGTAGTTATAAACAGTAAAAAACTTCCTGCCAAAACAGAGGTTGATACAATGGAATTCTGAAATAGTGAACGGTGGTCTGCTTTTCCAGAAAGCCAAACACTTACAATCACTATTGTTATGATGGTCAATGTTGAAAAAAATAAATATTTTGTCTCAAGAAAGTATTTCCGGGTAAGTTTCATGTAATAATTAGTTTATATAAAAAATGCTTCGACTTTACTCAGCGTGACAGTCCTGATACTATTTGTGTATTGTGACGATGTCATATTGAGCGAAGCCGAAGCATCTCTGTTTATTTACAATTATTTCAGGCTACTCAAAGCATTTTCCAGTTTTGGAAGCATTACTTTGATCTCATCAGTTGCCAGTCCACCTACAGAAGCACGGAACCAAGGTTCAGATTTTTCTTCTCCGAACGCTGAGAATGGTACCAGAGCCACTCCTGCCTCATTGATCAGATAAAATACCAGATCTGAAGAGTTTTCAATAACTGCTCCGTCAGGTTTTGTTTTCCCGATATAGTCTAATTTGATGGTAAGATAAAGAGCTCCCATTGGCTCAATACTGTCAACAGCTAATCCTTTTCCTTTTAAATCCTGAATTCCTCCGTGAAGAATTTTTAAACTTTCCTCCAGTTTTCCTTTGAAATCCTCTACGAAAACATTTACATTTTCAGGGTTTTCATAGAATTTTGCGGTGGCTTCCTGTTCCGGTTTCGGTGCCCATGCTCCCACATGCGTAAGAAGCGCTTTCATTTTATCAATGATATGAGCAGGCCCGAATCCCCATCCTACACGTACACCTGTAGCAGCAAGACATTTTGAGATCCCGTCAATATATACCGTATATTCTTTCATTTCAGGGAAAAGAGAAACCGGATCTACGTGTTCTGCACCGAAAGTAAGGTTAGAATAGATCTGGTCATACATTAAGTACAAAGGTTTTTCATCTGCACCTCTCTTTTTGTTTTCTGCAATTACCAGTTCACAGATTTCTGAAAGCTGCTCTCTAGTAAACATTGTTCCTGTAGGGTTCAGCGGTGAGCAAAGTGCTAATAAAACGGCTCCATCCAGATGCGGTTTTAAATCTTCTGCTGTTGGAAGGAAGTTGGTTTCAGGTTTTGTCTTTACTTCTACTGCATTGGCTGAAGTAAGGTAAGCATAATGATTGTTGTTCCATGATGGTGTAGGATATACCACTTTATCGCCTTCATCTACAATTGTTTTGTATACTGCATAGATCAGTGGTCTTGATCCTGCTGTGATCAAAATATCGTTTGGAGAGTAATCCAGGTTCCATCTGTTTTTTAAGTCTCTGGAAACTTCTTTTCTTAAAGATAAAAGTCCGTTCGCAGGTGGGTAGTTCGTCAGATTATTCTGATAGGCTTTCTGAATCTCCTCCTTCAGCAATGCCGGAATAGGATAGATATTAGAATTCAGGTCACCAATAGTAAGATTGGCAATTTCTGCTCCCTTTGCTTTTAGATCATTTACTTCGTTACCAATTTTTACAATTTCAGAACCGATCAGGTTCGCTGCTAATTTTGAAACTTTCACTTTATTTTTTATTTAAAAATTTACTAATATATTCTACTCAAATTGATTTTCTTTCCTGCTGACCCACAGGGATGTGGATATCGCAGACGGATATTAGTTCTTTAGTTTTTTGGTGGTACCGGCTGCAGACAGCAGACAGACTGCTGTTACTTTTTATCATCTGCTTTTTTTCAGAAATTAATCCAGCTTTAAATCTGTTTTAACAGCTGCAATTTTAGCTTCCAGTGATTTTAGTTTATCTCTGAAATCCGCTTCTGAGGTGATTGAATCTTTTACAGAAACGTAGAATTTTATCTTCGGCTCTGTACCTGAAGGTCGTACACAAACTTTTGTTCCATCCTGTGTATAATAGATCAGTACATTGGATTTTGGAATATCATTCATTACTTTTTTCTCATTCGAAGAAACGGTAAGGCTTGTCTGTTCTTTAAAATCCTTCACTTCTTCCACTAATGAACCTGCCAATTCTTTTGGAGGATTTTCACGGAAATCTTTCATCATATTCTGAATTTCTTCAGCACCTTCTTTTCCTTTTCTTACGATATTGATCAGTCCTTCATAATACATTCCAAGATCCTGATAAATTTCTATCATGTATTGATACATCGTTCTTCCATTGGCTTTGCACCACGCTGCAATTTCACATGCCAAAAGAATACTTCCGCAAGAGTCTTTATCACGTACGAAATCTCCGGTCATGAAACCGAAACTCTCTTCGCCACCACAAACAAATTTCTGTGTTCCTTCTGCTTCACGGATCATTTTTCCAATCCATTTGAATCCTGTAAGACCCACTTTACATTCTACACCGAATTTCTGAGCAATATCATAGAAAATATCGGAAGTTACGATGGTAGAACCAATGAATTCTTTTCCTGTAATTCTTTCCTGTTTTCTCCATTCGTTCAGAATGTAATACGTAAGGATCGTATTGGTCTGGTTACCGTTCAGCAGCTGCATTTCACCGTCAAGATTTCTTACAGCAATTCCCAGTCGGTCTCCATCCGGATCGGTTCCGATTACGATGTCTGCATTGGTGATTCTTGCAAGATCCATGGCCATTTCCAGTGCTGCCGGCTCTTCCGGGTTCGGAGAGTCTACAGTCGGGAAATTTCCGCTTGGGATCATTTGTTCTTTAACAAGGTCAACTTTCCTGAACCCTGCTTTCGCCAATGCTTTTGGAATGGTGGTATAAGTAGTTCCGTGGATGGAAGTAAATACAATATTCAGGTTTTCTTTACCCACATTCTGGTAAGTAGAGTTTTCGATACAAGCATCAATATAAACATCATCCTGCTCTTCCCCGATCCATTCGATCAGGTCATCATTTCCATCGAATCTGATCTCATCGAATTTTACGGAATATACTTCATTGATGATTGCTTCATCGTTGGGCGGAACAATCTGAGCTCCGTCATTCCAGTATACTTTGTAACCATTATATTCAGGTGGGTTATGAGAAGCTGTCAATACAATTCCCCCGTTACATTTCTTATCACGAACTGTGAAAGACAATTCCGGAGTCGGTCTGTGATCTTTGAAAAGCAATACTTTAATTCCGTTAGCGGTTAAAACATCTGCTACAAGTTTTCCGAATTCTTTTGAGTTATTGCGGACATCATAAGCAATGGCCACTTTGATTTCTTCTCCTTTGAACTGCTGCAACATATAGTTCGCAAGCCCCTGGGTGGCCTGTCCCAATGTATATTTATTCAAGCGGTTGGTTCCTACACCCATTATCCCACGCATTCCTCCTGTTCCGAATTCCAGTTCTCTGTAGAAAGAATCTTCCAGATCCGGAGAATTGCTGTCAATTAATAGCTGTACTGCATTTCTCGTTTCTTCATCGAACGTCTCACTTAACCAAAGTTTCGCTTTTTCAACTGTATCCATATTTGTATGTTGTTCTTTTTATAGTTTATAAAGTTCCGTTTTTAAATTAGGCAGTTTTTCTTTCAATTTATTTAATTCTAACTGCAGGTCATTCATTTCGAATGATAAATCTCCAAAGATTTCTTTATCCATTTCATATTTTATGATGGTAAACTCTCCGGGGCTTTCAATAAAAGAAATATTTCTAGAAATAATATCTGCATGATCAAAAATAAAATTTCCTTTTTGATTCTTCCATACTGTACTTAATTCACATTTTTTAGCTGCTGCATTAATTGATGCCATGCCTATACGGCAAAACTCTGCACCAACTTCTAAATGTTTTTTTTCATTGCTACAGGCTCCTATTTTAGTCATGATACATTCTGCTTTAGTAATATCATTCACTGATTCAAGTGACATTCCTGCGTTGTAGCTTATCTCGAAGAAATTTTCTTTTACTTTAATGAAAATAGTATCGCAATGATAATCTAGATATTCATCAATTGCATGACATAATGCTCCTATTACAATTGAATTTAAATTATTCTTTTCAAAACAATCCTGAAAGTACATATGAGGACGAAGCCTCACATGATCTTTATAATCAATCATAATCAATGATTCAATCTCGTACTGTTTTTTCTCTTCTTCCAACCTCTTCTACTCCAGTTTTTTGTTTTCCACCTTTGTTGTCTTCTCTACTTTAAACGCCCTGATGGGATCGTTGTAATAGATAAATTTTGCCGTATTCTGAATATTTCCTTTCAAAGAGTCTTTTACATTAACCTCTGCATAGTTTCCGTTTTTGGAATCGATATTCAGGTTGGTGATTTTCCAGTAAGGAGCAATTAAACTTGCTGTGTCTGAAATTTTTATCACGGCATCTTTTGTCAGTCCCAGGAAGTTGGCGCGGCTTCTGTTCTGCATTTCCACTTCTGCTCTTCTGGTATTGACAGATCCCATGAAGGTAGCATAATTTTTCAGATTAAGTCTGAAATTATCGGTTTTAATTTCGCTTGAAATATTCATTTCTACAGAATCCGAGACCGCCACTTTTTCAAGGTTATATTTTGAATAGATCGTTACATTGTAAAAATCTACCCCTTTTGTTCCTCTTTTTTCTTTAATGAAAAGTGTTTTGTCTTTTACATCCACATCAAGGTTACCGGCAACATTCGGGTAAGTTTCTATTTCCACAAAGTTTTTTGGTCCTCTGGCATAAAATACCCTGAATTTACCGCTCAGATCGAGATTTACAAATTCTGAAACATCCACATCTTTCTTTTCAATATTTCCTTTGGGAGAAACTTTTCCGCAGGAAACTACCGCTGCCAGCATCAATGTGTACAATACTTTTTTCATATTTAATTTTAAATATTCTATTTCAATCATAATGATCCGGTACTGAAATTTCTGAAACGGTTTGTATTCCCGCCATAGAAACTTTCAATACTATTGTTTAACAAAAATAGGATTAAAATTTGTAAAAAACTTTGTCATTTGACAATAAAATACCTGATAATTTTCAATTTTTGAGTTTACGGAAAAAGACTGTTTTACTTTTCTTTCACTTTTTTATAAAACCAGGTTTTAGGGCTTCCGGTAATTGAAAATAAAAGCAGCTCATCTTTACTGAGATGGGATATTTTCATTGAGACCGTATCTTCTGCATCGCTATATTTCATTTTCAGCAGGGCATTTTCTGCCTGGTACGTCCCGCTATTCCCTATTGAAGTAAAGGTTTTATCCTGATAAAAAGTAAGAATTCCTGCTCCGTATCTGGAATTGCCTGTCCTGGTTTTCAATGTGTCGGTCTGACGGATTTCTCCATCGTAAATATCTATGAACTCCCAGGAACCTACAAGTTTACGGGATGAACAGGAAAAGACGTTTAGCAAAGCAAAACAAAGGAAAAAATATCTGAATTTGAATACCATAAACAGGAGTTATTGTTTTTTGCAAAGATAAAAAACAACGGTAAGCCCAGCTTGTAATGAATATTAAAATAAAAAAATACCTTAGAAAGCAAGACTTTCTAAGGTATGTATTATGCGATGAAGCATATTGTGAAAAAGACCGGTTTTCAAAATGTTTCAAATGAAAAATCAATCTTTTTTTATATCACTTCATCAATATTATAATTCTTATGCTCACGGTTGGTTCTGATGATCATTTCTCCCAGGAATCCTGCCACAAACAGAAGTGTTCCCAGAATCATCATCGTCAGGGCAATGAAAAACCATGGGTTATTGGTGATTAAGTGTCCGTAGATTCCTCTCGCAACATCAATCAGCTTTGAAATTCCCAGCCAAAGCGCTGAAAGGAAACCGAAAATAAACATTAAAGTTCCCACAGCTCCGAAGAAATGCATCGGCCTTCCTCCAAAACGGCTTACAAACCAAAGGGTTACCAGATCCAGAAAGCCTCTGATAAATCTCTCCGTTCCGAATTTTGAAGTTCCGTAAGGTCTTGCCTGGTGCTGTACTTCTTTCTCTGTGATTCTTCTGAAACCTGCGTTGGCCGCCAATACAGGAATATAACGGTGCATATCGCCATATACATCCACAGATTTCACCACCTGTTTTTTGTACGCTTTCAACCCGCAGTTGAAGTCATGAAGATACACCCCCGAAACTTTTCTTGCTGCTGCATTGAATAGCTTTGACGGAATATTTTTGGTCATTACATTATCAAAACGCTTCTTCTTCCATCCGGAAACAATATCGTAATTTTCATTGATCACCATATTGTACAGCTCCGGAATTTCTTCAGGGAAATCCTGTAAATCGGCATCCATGGTGATTACCACATCTCCGTTTGTTCTTGAAAAGGCTGCATGAAGCGCCTGTGATTTTCCGTAATTTCTGGAAAACTTAATGGCATGGACCTGAGGATGCTGTACTTTTAAGTTCTCAATAATGCTCCACGACAAATCCGTACTTCCATCGTCTACAAACCAGATTTCATAAGATAAATTGCTGATTTTGCAAACGTTGTCAATTCTTGAAAAAAGTTCTTCCAGAGAATCTTCTTCGTTCAGTAACGGAATAACTATAGATAAATTCATTTAATTTTAATAAAAATTAGGCTTGATTTGTTTCTTCGGGCTGATGAATGGTTCTTGTTCTGAAAAACGCTCCGAAAAACACCGACAAAACTACGTAAAATATAAGAATTGCTGCAAAATATCCTGAAAAATGACTTGCGGTAAGCATATCTTTTCCTTTTACAGCCTCTGGAGTAAAGCTTTGAAGCCTTTCTTTATACTTCTGATCCAGCTCATCAATATCTTTCTGATGCTTCAGGATCTTTCTCGCACTAGTATACTCTGTATCCAATTCTGATTTTTGTCTTTGAACATACTGGTAGTTCAGCAGTTTTTTGGCATCAGTATCTGCAAAGTTTAAAAAGGCATAAATACTGAAAATGGAAAGAATTCCCCCGATGAACATCGGAATAAATGCTCTTTTGAAAGCTTCTTTGAAACTTACTACTCTATGGTTGTTCCAGTATGATTTTACGGACCAGAAAGCGGCTCCGGCATATAAAACGGGCAAAACAAATGCATTGGCTTTCAGAGAGATATCAAAATAGTTGATCCCTGAGAAAAAAGTGTATACTACAAAGAAAACGATCATTGTAGCAATAAAAAGTATAATTCCTAGTGTTGATGGACTTTTCGTCATATTTAATTTTTTAGAAAAAAGTTGAAAAATTATTCCTCTAAATGTCAGCTGTTTAGCTCTACCACTGCATTTTTTCGACTAATTTTCTTTAATAAAGTTTTGAAGTTAACAAATATTTCCTACCTTTGCAACGGCAAGTCCTAAACAACCAGCTCCTGAGAATCCTCCAGGGTGGGAACGCAGCAAAGGTAATCGGTCGTAGCGGTGTGATTTAGGTAGCTTGCCATTTTTTTTTGGTTTAAAGTGAGAAGAGAGGTAATTTGATAATTATCTTTTTTTGTTTTTAATACCTTACGCATCATATTCATTTTCTAATTTTCAGATTACCTCAGTCTTATAATCGATTAAAAATCGAAGGTCTCCCCTAGTTTTGGTAAAACAAGTTCTACATTTTTATCTGCAAAATGCTTTAATGCACTTTCATGATTGATCTCAATGGCAGGGAAAGTATCGAAATGACATCCGATTACCTTAGGTGTTTTTAATAATTCTGCAGCTGCAAAAGACGCTTTTCTCGGGCACATTGTGTAATGGCTCCCGATAGGAAGGATAGAAAGGTCAATATTCCCGTATAACCTTGGAAACAGCTCCATATCTGCCATTACTCCCGTATCTCCTGCCAGATAGATATTCTTACCTTCAGGAAGTCTGAAAATATACCCTACAGGAACGCCTCCGTAGCTTCCATCCGGGAAAGAACTTGTATGATGAGCCGGAACCATGGAAATTTTAAGATCGTCGATTTTTGCCGATCCTCCCAAGTTCACATCATCTGTATTTTTTGCCTGTGTAAAATATCCGCATACTTCCGGTACTCCGATTACGGTTGCTTCCGGGTAATGCTGTAATACCTCCGCTACATCTGCAATATGATCTCCATGGGCATGGGTCAACAGGATGTAATCGATTTTCTGAGCGGTAATATCAAAACCTGATTCCGCTTTTTTGTAATTGTAGAAAGGGTCACTTAAAATTGTTTTGTCCTTGTACGTGAACAGGAAACAATTTTGCCCTAAGAATTGTATTTTCATTGTAAATTTAATTTCAATTATGATTAAACACAAATGACTCAAATAATTTCACCAACAGGCCATTACGATGAGCGGCGTTCGTGAAAGCATTTGTGCCATCCGTGTTTTTAAAAACGCAAAAGCGTTATTGATTGATAATCTATTATTTCGACGGGAATTTATCTTCAATAAGTCTCAGATTGATCCCATGTTCCAGATACGCCTTACAACCGTCTAAAACCGTCGTAAAACCACCTGTATTGTCATTAATTTCCTTCAGGAGGTCTTCGCCCGTCTGACTGAATCCGTAGCTTTTAATGACAACCAGAGTCCCGTTCTCCATCGTTTTGAATTCATAGTCTACGTTTACAGAAGGCTCGCCCCATTCTGTCCTGATCAGTTGGTTCGGAATAATCTGGTGAACTTTCACTACGTTTTTTACACCGTACATTTCCCATTCCCAAGTTACCTCTGTTCCTTCTTCCAATTTTCCGGTAGATTTTGTAAACCAGAAATGAGTAGTGACTTCGGGGTTGATGAATGCTTCAAAAACATCTTCAACCGGTTTTCTGATAAGCATCTGAGCTTCCACATACACATTAGAATCCATGATATAATATTTTAGATTTAGTTAAATAAATTAAGTCCGGCTGCGGTAAGAATCGCCATTACAAACGTCATAATCCCAACCTGCTTTAAATATTGATCTAATTCTTTCGGCTCTTTTACCGACATGATATTCCTTCTCAGTTTTGCTAACGGGAACAGCAGGATCATTACCATAAAAACATAGTAGTTTTGCTGTTGTATAAATCCGTTTACTCCTAAAAAGATAAGGATCAGTACCAATGGAAGCTGCAACAGGATCATTTCATAGATCATCGCATTTTTGAATCCGATTCTTAATGCAAAGCTGTTCTTTCCTGATAATTTATCACTTTCAATATCTCTCATATTATTCAGGTTCAAAACCGCCATACTCATCATTCCTACAGCAGTTCCCGGTAATAGCATATCCCAGCTGAATGTTTTTGTAAACAGGAAATAGCTTCCGCATACTGAAACCAATCCGAAGAAAATAAAGACAAAAATATCTCCCAATCCCATATAACCGTAAGGCTTCTTCCCTACTGTATACCCGATTGCTGCTAAAATACTGGCAACTCCCAATCCGATGAAAATGTAAAACTCATTCATATAATCCGGAATGAAAGCAACATACAATAGCGCAATGGTAGCGATGAAAGACAATGCTGAAAAAAGAATCACTGCATTCTTCATCTGCTTCGCCGTAATTTTGCCTGATGCTACCGCTCTTGCTTCTGCTTCATTGATTCTCTTTGCATCGGTTCCTTTTACCCCATCGCCATAATCATTGGCATAGTTTGATAAAATCTGATACAAAAGCGTTACCAAAAGTGCGAGTGCAAAAATCTTCCAGTCCCATGTTCCGCCTTCCCTGTACAGCCTCCATTTCGCAATGAAAGCTCCCATAATAATCCCGCTTAAAGACAGCGGTAAAGTTCTGAGCCTTGCGGCTTTTATCCAATCAGTCATAATTTATAAGTAATAAGCAATGGGTAATAAGTAATGAACTGCTCATTACTTATTACTCATTACCAATGTTATGAAATCCATTGATCGTCTCCGAAGTTCGGTTTTCTTTTTTCCAGGAATGCATTTCTTCCTTCTTTAGCTTCCTCGGTCATATATGCCAGACGGGTTGCTTCTCCTGCAAATACCTGCTGACCAACCATTCCATCGTCTGTAAGGTTCATGGCGAACTTCAGCATTCTGATAGAAGTCGGTGATTTTGCAAGGATTTCCTGAGCCCATTCGTAAGCTGTATCTTCCAGTTCCGCATGAGGAACAACTTTGTTTACCATACCCATTTCATAAGCTTCCTGAGCGGAATAGTTTCTTCCTAAAAAGAAGATCTCACGGGCTTTTTTCTGTCCTACCATTTTAGCAAGGTAAGCAGATCCGTACCCACCGTCAAAACTTGTCACATCAGCATCAGTTTGCTTGAAGATCGCATGTTCTTTACTTGCTAAAGTAAGGTCACACACTACGTGAAGAGAGTGTCCGCCACCAACGGCCCATCCCGGAACCACAGCAATCACTACTTTCGGCATGAAACGGATCAGACGCTGTACTTCAAGGATATTCAAACGGTGTCTTCCGTCTTCTCCTACATATCCCTGATGCCCTCTTGCTTTCTGGTCTCCTCCACTACAGAAAGCCCAGCCACCGTCTTTAGGGCTTGGTCCTTCTCCTGAAAGCAATACCACTCCTATGGAAGGGTCTTCATAGGCGTCATAAAAGGCATCGTATAATTCTGAAGTTGTTTTTGGTCTGAAAGCGTTACGCACTTCCGGTCTGTTGAAAGCAATTCTTGCTACTCCGTTAGATTTTTTATAGGTAATATCTTCGTATTCCTTAGCGGTTTTCCACTCGATCATCTTATAAAAATTTTTCTCAAAGATACGGAATTACAGAGAATTTCCGAGGGTGAAATTTAAGGTTCACCTCTATAAAAGAGAGAAATTTTGAATGAAGAATTCCGGTGTAAATATTTTCAGCAGAAACAGCCTATTCAGTCACTCCCGGCTTAACCTAACAGGTTTTTGAAACCTGTTAGGCTTGTAGGGGTAAGCGCCTTTGTCATCATACTAATTTTAAAACAAAAAACCGGAACATTTCTGTTCCGGTCTTTATATTTGGATTATCAAAATGATTATTTTGCTCCAGCGGCTGTCAATTCAGCTTCTTTCGCTTTCATTTCTTTAACTTTATCCATGTTTTTGGTTACGATATAAATTTCTTTCAATGCAGTAACCGCATCAAGGCTTTTTGGTGCCGCCTTGTACCAACCTTCAGCATATGGCAAAGCTTTGTTGAACCTTTCTCTTCTCTCATCGATCAGTTTGGAAGCTTCGTCCGGCTTATCTTTTCTCAAAGCATTAATCTGCCCAACGATAGCAGCATCATCACCAATAGTAGTATATACAAGGTTCTGGTGTGCATCAGCAAAATCCGGCTTAAGCTCGATTGCTTTTTTGAATGAAGCCAAAGCATCGTTTACCGTCGCTGGAGTTTTAGCCTGCATTACCCCTAAGTTGTACCAGTTTGTAGCATCATTAGGGTTCTTCGCCAACTGTTCTTTCAGACCTGAAACGAATTTATCCGTATTTCCAGACTGAAGATATGCTGTAGTCTGAGCTTCTTTAAGCTTAGCATTGTTTGGATATTTTGCCAATCCTTTTTCAATGATTGTAAGCGCTTCAGTTGACTTCTTAGCATTCAGAAGCAATGAAGACAAAGTCTCATATAACTCAGGCTCTACACTTTTTGTCTGCTCTGTTTTGAAATCGGTATAGTCCGGGTTTTTCTTCATAAGCTCCCATGTAGCTTTATCAAGATTCACCACCTGACCTGTTTTCTTTTCTTTTGCTGTATAAGTAGTTTCTACTCCTGTAAATCCGGAATTAACCAGGTCTGTATATATTTTGATAGATGCATCACTGTTGTTAGCCAATGCGTGGCTAAGTCCTGCATAATACATATATATTTTATTATCCTGACCGGTAGATTTCAATAGGTCATAAACCTCTATAAACTTAGGAGCTGCTGCTGCATAATTTTTTGCATTATAAGCATCCATAGCTGTTTTGTTTGCTGCCTGAAGCTGCGCATTCAAAGCATTTGCATCTTTATCTTTCTGTCCGAAAACAAAAGCAGATGCCACGATAGCCATTCCTAAAATCAGTTTCTTCATAATAACTATTTTATATTAATTGTACATTTATTCTTCAGAATCAGAGTTCTCAGTTTCCTCACCCTGAGGGGCTGCATTATCGTCTTCAAGGTTATCAAATAGTGTTCCTGTTCCTTCCTGAATTACACCTTCAGTGCCTTCAGCATCTTCAAGTTCTTCGGAATCCTCCTCTACATCTTTATCCATTTCTACTTTTGCAATGGCTGCAATTTCGTCATTTTTCTTAAGGTTGATCAGTTTTACCCCTTGTGTATTTCTACCCATTACTCTCATTTCGTCCATTCCCATTCTGATGGCAACACCGGACTTATTGATGATCATCAATCCGTCTTCATCTGTTACATTCTGAATAGCGATCAGATTTCCTGTTTTTTCTGTAATATTGAGGGTAATAACTCCTTTTCCTCCTCTGTTGGTAATTCTGTAGTCTTCTACTGCAGTTCTCTTTCCATATCCTTTTTCAGATACTACAAGTACTGTTTCGTTCTCTACGTCATTCACAACAATCATACCAATAACTTCATCATTATCTTCCATAGCTATACCACGCACCCCGATAGATCCTCTACCTACTTCTCTTACTTTTTCTTCAGGGAAACGGATACATTTACCGTTTTTAGTAGCAATCATAATCTGAGAGGTCCCGTTGGTAAGGTAAGCTCCCAACAACTGGTCATTATCTCTGATCTCAATAGCATTCACCCCGTTTACTCTCGGTCTGGAGTATGCTTCCAGTGAAGTTTTCTTGATTGTACCGTTTTTGGTTACCATCACAACGCTCATCTGATTTACATATTCTGAATCTTTCAGGTTATTGGTTCTGATGTATGCTTTGATTTTATCATCCGGCTCAATATTGATAAGGTTCTGTACAGCTCTACCTTTTGCCGTTTTGGATCCCTCAGGAATTTCAAATACTCTTAACCAGTAACATCTTCCTTTTTCTGTAAAGAACAGCATATACTGGTGGTTGGTTGCAGAAACGATGTACTCAAGGAAGTCAGAATCCCTTGTTGTTGCAGCTTTGTTTCCTACACCTCCTCTACTCTGGATTTTGTATTCCGAAAGGGATGTTCTCTTGATATATCCTGCGTGAGAAATGGTAAGAACTACAGATTCGTTCGGAATAATATCTTCAATAGACATTTCTCCTCCTGAGTAATCGATTTCAGTTCTTCTTTCGTCACCGTATTTTTCTTTTATCTCAATAAGCTCTTCCTTGATGATCTGGAATCTTCTAGGCTCATTGGCCAGGATATCTTCCAAATTAGCAATTTCTTTCATGATGGCATCGTACTCATCACGGATCTTATCAAGCTCCATTCCGGTAAGACGTGCCAGTCTGAGATCAAGAATAGCCTGTGCCTGAATGTCAGACAGCTCGAATGCTTCGATAAGTCCTTCTTTCGCAGCCTGAGGGTTAGCACTGTGACGGATAATGGAAATGGCTCTGTCTAAAGCATCCTGAGTTCCGATCACCTTCATGAATCCTTCCAGGATATGCGCTCTTTCTTTTGCTTTTTTAAGCTCAAACTGGGTTCTTCTTACAATTACCTCATGTCTGTGCTCTACAAAGTGGTGGATGATATCTTTAAGGTTCAGCTGCTCCGGTCTTCCGTGTACCAATGCAATATTGTTGACACTGAAAGAGGTCTGAAGTGCTGTATATTTATATAAAAGATTCAGAACAACATTAGGTATGGCGTCATTTTTCAATTCATAAACAACACGCAATCCTTTTCTGTCCGATTCATCTCTGATCTCGTGAATACCTGGAATCTTTTCATCTTTTACAAGCTCTGCCGTTCTGGCGATCATCTCAGCTTTGTTTACCTGATAAGGAACTTCGGTAACGATAATAGCGTTTCTGTTTCCAATCTCTTCAAAGTTTACTTTCGCTCTCAGAACTACTCTTCCTCTACCTGTGTGGAAAGCATCCCTTACACCGTCATATCCATAAATGATCCCTCCTGTAGGGAAATCCGGTGCAACGATGTGCTGCATCAATTCATCGATGGTAACATCTTTATTATCAATATAAGCACAGATGGCATCTACAGATTCTGAAAGGTTATGTGGCGCCATATTGGTTGCCATCCCTACTGCAATACCTGAAGCTCCGTTTACCAAAAGGTTAGGAATTTTAGTAGGCATTACTGTTGGCTCCTGCAAACTGTCGTCGAAGTTATTCTGGAAATCAACTGTTTCTTTGTCTAAGTCTGAAAGAACCTCATCAGAGATTTTTTTCAATCTTGCCTCGGTATAACGCATTGCTGCCGGTGGGTCACCGTCCATAGATCCGAAGTTACCCTGTCCGTCTACCTGCGGATAACGCAAGCTCCAGTCCTGGGCCATTCTTACCATTGCATCATATACAGAGGAATCTCCGTGCGGGTGGTATTTACCCAAAACATCCCCAACAATTCTAGCAGATTTTAAATATTTTCTATTAGAAAAAACCCCTAATCCATACATACCATAAAGCACTCTTCTATGAACGGGTTTCAAGCCGTCTCTTACATCCGGTAACGCTCTTGAAACGATAACCGACATCGAATAATCGATATAAGACGACTTCATTTCATCAACAATGTTGATAGGAATCAGTCTTTCTCCTTCTTTTTGCATAAACAAATTTTATTATAATGATAGTCAGACCCTTAGCTGAAAGTCTGAAAATTATTTATTTTGAATTTTTATTAACGGGCTAATTTACGAAAAAAATGCCGATTTTTGCGCTAGAATTTATCCACAAAATCTTAAAAATTCATAAAATATGAGCGTATTGAGTATAACTTTCCACTGCACGAAAAATAATCTGGAAGAATGGGAAAATTATATTGATGAAACCCTGATTTTAATGACTGAAAATCTAATGGATGTCAACAAATATATTTTATCTGAAGTTCACAGTGATTATATTGATGAAGGAAAAAATTATAATCTCCTGCTGGTCTTTGATAATGATGAACTGAGACATGATTTTCTTGAAAGCGAGCTTAAAAATATAGCCGAGCGCATTGAAACCAGGTTCGGGCAGGAAGTCCTGATCTTTGATACACTTTTGAATCCGAAAAAATCGAAGCTGTAATATATAAACAAAAAAGCACTGAGAGTTCAGTGCTTTTGTTTTATCTGTGATGTCTGTGACCACGGCCTTTGTGATGATGGCCCCGATCTTCATAGATGTATACTGTTTTTACATGGCCCGGTGCATAATATCTTGCACTTCCTCCGTAATACTTTTTGGCGTGTCCCGGCGGCATTCTTCTTCCATAAGGCTCATGAACAACACAAGAAGAAAGCATCAGCATTACCACCCCAGCTCCCAAAATTTTAAACATACTTTTCATTATTCTCACTTTTTCAATTTCGATAGCGAAATATATCAATGATAATGCCAAAAAAATATTAAAATAAACATTGCGTGGGTAAATGCAACTTTAAATTCTTATCCTGCTAGTAACGATGCCTTTTTTTCACCTGACCCGGAGCATAATCTTTTGCGCTTCCACCATATATTTTTTTAGCCTGACCCGGCGGAATTCTCTTAGGTCCTCTTCCATGATCATGAACAATACATGATGACAGCATAAACATCACGATAAGAGCTCCTGTAATTTTAAACATATTTTTCATTATTTCACTTTTTCAAACTTAGTTATTCAGTAAATCAAGCTTGATGCCAAAGAGTATTGATCATTTAAAGCCTGTTTTCAAATCCTAAGGTCTGATTATATTCTTTCACTTCTCTTTTCCATCAGAACGAGATCTTTCCATTGCCCATTCAGGTTTCCTATTTTCTTTCGAATGCCTACCATTCTAAATCCATTTTTCTGATGCGATTTGATGGCCATTTCGTTTTCAGAAAACAGATTGGTCTGTAAGGTCCAGAATCCATGATCTTCACTGTCCAGGATTATTTTTTTCAGTAATATGGAACCGAGTCCCTTTCCCTGATATTCGTTATCAAAATAAATGCTTACTTCAGCTACTCCTTTAAAAGATTCTCTTTTGCTTACCGGTTTTAAGGCACACCATCCTACGACGGTATTATTTTCATTTTCCAGTACCCAGCGGCAGTCATTGAAATATTCCATACTCCAGGCCTCTGCGGTAGGAACTTCTGTTTCTAAAGTAGCGATCCCGCTATCCACTCCCTGTTTGAAAATCTCCAGCACTCTGGCTTCATCACTGGGAAGCATTTCTCTTAATTCGTAATTCATCAATTTAATGGTATTTTCTTTTGTTTTTTCTTTTAATTCTTGAATAATGGGTCTGTTTGCTCTTTTCATCTTCAGAAACGACACTGATATTGCCGTCAACCTCCAGAACGGATATTTTCACATTCTTTATATCCTCAATCCCATGTTCCCTTATTGCTTCCTCCAATTCTCCCTGTGTAATCTTTACCCGGTTCAGTGCCGACTGGTCTGCAACGCCATCCCGGATAAGCACTACCGGTTCATCTTCCATAAATCTCTCAAAGGAACGGCTGGAAAACATGAATCTCTTCAAAAGGAAATTAGCTACAAACAAAACCAATGCCGCAACAATTCCTCCCTGCAAAGAGGTATCCGGTCCTACCATAGCATTTTGAACCGCATTAGAGATCAGAAGCAAGAGCACTACATCTCCTGCATTAAGCTGGGAAAGCTGATTTTTGCCGAATAACCGGATGGCAATCACCATAAACAGGTAAACGCAAAGGGAACGAACAGCAACGTTAAGAATAGGATCCACCATTTTTTTATCTCCTCAAATGTATTGATTTTTTACTATTGTATGAATGGATTTATGTAAAATGTGTTTATGACAGATTACAGAGACAAATCAGCAAAATCAACGGTTGCTTATTATTATAATTTTTTTGTTTTACGATTCTTTGGTATAGGTTTTGGAAATAAGTCTGAAGAATATTGTAAGAATGATAAAATCCCTATTTCTTTATTTAAGCCTCATACTCTGCCTTACAGCCTGCAGCAAAACAGAGCCGGTATCTGCGGACAGAAAAGCCATCACTGAAAAAATTAACCGCCTGTATGATCAATATGGTTCATCCAATGAAGCAGTCTACAATCAGCCTATACCGGATGATTTATTTTCTCCGGAACTGAAAAAACTACTGGAAACCGCTATAAATACCTCCAAAGCCGATATAGAAAAAGTGAAAAACAGCGATCATCCGGATGAAAAACCATTATTATTTGAAGGGGCTATTTTTTCAAGTTTGTATGAAGGTTACAGCAGCTACACCCTACAATCGATCGATATAAAAGGTAATACAGCAGACGCAGTTATAGATTTTGAACACTCAGATGTTACAGATAATCCGGCAGCTTCATCCAAAATATTGTGGAAAGACAGGATACATCTTGTGAATATGGAAAACAAAGGATGGAGAATAGACAATATCAGCTTTGATCAAAAAATAGCAAACTCAAAGGATCTTAAAACAAGTCTGACTGATTTTACTCAGGTTATCCAACAATAAAAAACCGCTTCCTGGAAGCGGTTTATCTTTTTATGGACATTGAACGATTGGAACTTCGCTGCAAAATACTTTATTTGCCCATTCGCAATACGTACAATACTGTTTAGGCTGCCCTCCGTACACTGACTTCAAATCTACTTTAGTCAGCTTCTTTAAATTTTTCATATAGTTTTAATTTATGGTGTGATAAAATTAAAACGAATACCACTAAGCTTTCTTACAATTTAATGATTTATGTTTTCATTATTCACACTTTTTTGATAAAATATCTATGAAAATTTCACCACCATTCCGTATTGGATACTATCTGTTATGAATTTCGACGGTTACGGGCATTACATATGTATAGGCTACCATATTATCTGTCAGACTTTTACGGTCTACTCTATAATCCAGCTCGCTTAAAACGCTTTCAATTTCTTTACTTACCGTTTTACAGTCTCCATTTGAGTGTACATTTACGATCTTTCCGTTTTTTGCAATATCAAATTTTACTACCGAATTGACAGTTCCCTGTTTATAGTCAGGATTGGTAAGATCAAAATTGGCGGCCAATCTGTTTCTTATATCATTAAAAGTTTCGTTCCTGTTCAGTTGAATTTCCTGGATGGTATTATGATCTGTAGTTTGTGCTTTAACAGTGTTCAGTACAGCTGCAAATCCGCAAACGAAAAATGAAGCCAACAATATTTGAATTTTATTTTTCATAACTAACTGGTTTTAAGAATTATACTTAACTTATTTTGTATCTCTTACCCAAAGTTATTAAAAATAATTCATATTAATTTCACATTGAGTTAACATTGAGTTAACATTGGAATTTAAATAATTGATTATCAGTGCTATAAAATTTAAAAATAATTGAAAATTTAATATTAGAGATTAAATAATCCTCTCATTTCCTTCAAATGATTCTCATATCCATAACCGTAAATATGCAAATCTGTTGCTTCCAGAAATGGATTTCCCTCTACATTTATAAAATATAAAGCATAGTTTTCCATAATTGATTGAATGCTACTCAGATCTTCTATTTGATTATGTTTCAAGTTGATATATTCTATTCCTTTTCCGTCAGGAATATTTTTCATTCTATTAATCCAATTATTTCTGATATTAAGTTTTTTCAAATCCATATTTTTGAATAAGGAAAAATCTATTTCCATTAAATGATTAAAAGAAAGATCTAAGGTTTTTAATTGATTATTATTTTGAATATGATCAATCTCTTTGAGTTGATTCTGCATCAAATATATTTCTTCCAGATTCTTAAGCTTTTCCAGTCCTTTTGTTTTAGTGATTTTATTATTGTGCAGATCTATTACTCTTAGCGCTGTATTATTCAAATCTTTAATTTTCACAATCCTGTTTTCGCCTAGATATAAGACTTCCAGCTGTAATTGGTTTTCTAAATTTTCTACAAGTTCAATGGAATTCTTATAGAGATTTAAATATAAAAGGCTCTTAAAATTGGTCAATCCTTTTATCGAGCTAATTTTATTACCGGAAAGATTAAGACCAACTACTTTTCCTTTATTGACAAGATATACATTCCTTTTATCAAAGCTTACAATTTCTTCTTTGCTGTGTGTCTCTTCTATCTGGATATTGTAAATTTTTTCTAATTCTAAAATTTCCTTGGGCTTCATTACTGATGTTTTCATAAAAATAAAAAAAGAATCTGCTTTCGCAAATTCTTTTGTATAAATGATGATCTATTCAGATCTATTACTGTCCTTTTATAATTCTTTTGGTTTCAAGTTCATCAATAATAAACTGGGCATCACTTTCAGAAATATATTTACTTTCATACAGCCAGTGAATCCTTGCTATTTGTGTTGGTATAGGAATCAGATTATCAACCTTATAATATTCTTTCAGATAATAATCTCTTTTGCATTTTCTGATTTCGGCAATAAAAGAATCAACCTCCTCCATTTCTTTTTTAAAATAAGAGAAAATAATTGGTTTTGCAGCAGCAAGACTTTTAGAGCTTGCAACTTTGAATTCATTGTTACATAATGCAGTTATAATAAGAGATGGTATCATAGCGAGTACAAAAACAATCATTCCCGATGATGTTGAGAGCTTATAACTTTCATTGATAACTATGGTTAGCAATATAGAATTGAAGACTGCGGATATAGCAATGGCCAAAAGTACCCAATCTTTTGATTTTCGGAATACTGTCTCGTCATCATAAATATCTTCAAAATGAACCTTATATTCATGAAGTTCTTTGGTAAAATTGTTCTTTACAAAGACACCATCTTCCTTAATTTCAAAATAGGTTGAGTTTCTTCCGTTCTTTTGCACCAGTGTTTTCATATAAAGCTATTATTCCAATTCTCTTTTCAAGAACTTCCCTGTCAAGCTTTTCTTAGATTTCACAATTTCTTCAGGAGTTCCCTGGGCTACAATCTGGCCGCCGTGCTTCCCTCCTTCCGGACCTACGTCGATAATATGGTCGGCTAATTTGATTACGTCCATATTATGTTCGATGATAATGAATGAGTTTCCGAGTTCAACCAATTGATTAATGGCATCCATCAGGATTTTCACATCTTCAAAATGAAGTCCTGTTGTAGGCTCATCAAGGATATAAAGGGTATTTCCGGTTTGTCTTTTCGCAAGCTCGGTTGCAAGCTTGATACGCTGTGCTTCTCCTCCTGAAAGGGTTGTTGACTGCTGTCCCAGGGTAATATATCCCAATCCTACATCCTGTAGTGTTTTCACTTTCGCAAAAATCTTAGGAATCGGCTGGAAGAAATCTACTGCTTCATCAATGGTCATATCCAGAACATCAGAGATTGATTTTCCTTTGTAACGAACCTCCAGGGTTTCTCTGTTGAAACGTTTTCCGTTGCAGGTTTCACAGTGAACGTATACATCCGGAAGGAAATTCATTTCAATGACCTTCAACCCGCCTCCCTGGCAGGTTTCGCATCTTCCGCCTTTTACATTGAAAGAGAATCTTCCCGGTTTGTATCCACGGATCTTACTTTCCGGCAGTTCTGCGAAAAGGTTTCTGATATCTGTAAACATTCCGGTATAGGTAGCCGGATTGGAACGTGGTGTTCTTCCGATCGGAGTCTGGTCTACATCTACAATCTTATCGATGTTTTCAAGGCCTTCAATCTTTTTGTATGGCAAAGGTTCCTGAACCGCTCTGTAGAAATGTTTGTTAAGAATAGGATACAAAGTCCCGTTGATCAGTGAAGATTTTCCACTTCCTGAAATTCCTGTTACCACCACCAGTTTTCCAAGCGGAATATCCAGGGTTACATTTTTAAGGTTATTTCCTGTAGCGCCTTTTAATATGATATTTTTTCCGCTTCCTGGTCTTCTTTCTGCAGGAATTTCTATTTTTCTTTTTCCGTTGATATACTGAGCGGTGATGGTATCAGCTTTCAGGAGATCTTTCGGTTTCCCCTGCCAAAGGATTTCTCCACCGAATTTTCCGGCTCTCGGGCCAATATCCAATACCTCATCGGCTTCCAGGATCATATCTTTATCATGCTCCACCACCAATACGGAATTTCCGATATCTCTCAGGTTTTTCAGGGAATGGATCAGTCTTTCATTATCTCTCTGGTGAAGCCCGATACTTGGCTCATCAAGGATGTATAATACATTCACCAACTGAGAACCGATCTGCGTTGCCAGACGAATCCTTTGGGACTCTCCTCCTGAAAGGGTTCTGGAGCTTCTGCTTAAGCTCAGATAATCTAATCCCACATCCAGTAAGAACTGAAGCCTGGTTTCGATCTCTTTCAGAATTTCATGAGCTATGATTTTATTTTTTTCTGAGAATTTATCTTTCACATCCGTCAGCCATTCTTTTAAATCGGCTAAGCTCAATCCGTTTACCTCAGCAATATTTTTTCCATCAATTTTAAAGCTAAGGCTTGAAGACTGAAGACGGGTCCCGTTACATTCCGGACAAGTCTCTTCTGTAGTAAAGTGTCTTTCCAGTAAGATCGCTTCATAAGATTCTCTTTCATCAATGATTTCCTCCATGAAAGTGATTAATCCGTCAAAGCTGATCTTTATTTTCTTGGTAATCCCTGCATATTTCAGGTCTTTATTAAATTCTTTATGGCAACCGTTATAAATATAATCCAATGCTTCTTCCGGAATATCCTGAAGCGGAGTTGTCAGCCCCAAACCAAAGATTTCAAGAATGTTCTTGATTTGTGACAGGATCCATTTATTGGATTTTATGTCTTCCAGGGGGAGTAAACCTCCCTGATTGATTGACAGTTTCGGGTTGTCTATAAAGTAATCCGTATTGATCTTTTTGATCGTTCCCAGTCCTTTACAATTCGGGCAGCTTCCCTTGGGTGAGTTGAACGAAAAAGTATTAGGTTCAGGCAATGCTAATGAATGCCCGGTTTCAGCATCCATCAGATTTTTTGAGAAATATTCGATATCTGTACTCCCCAGCTTCTGAATTCCGATAATTCCCTCGCCCATTTCCATCGCTGTACGCAGGGATTTTTCCATTCTGCCTTCTGAAGCGCTTTCCCCGATAATCCAGCGATCGATCACAATGTCGATATCGTGGGTTTTATAACGGTCAAGTTTCAGATCATATTCAATGTCCTGCAATTCGCCGTCAATTCTTGCCTGTCCGTACCCTTTTTTGGCCATCTGCACAAAAAGTTCATGGTAATGCCCTTTTCTGGAACGTACCACAGGGGCCAGCAGCATGATCTTTTCTTTTTTATAGTTTTGCTTGATGGTTTCCAGAATCTGATCTTCGGTATAACTTACCAACTTCTGGCCTGTAGACAACGAGTACGCATCTGACACTCTTGCATATAAAAGACGTAAAAAGTCATATAATTCTGTAACCGTACCTACAGTGGAACGGGGGTTCTTATTGGTCGTTTTCTGTTCAATGGCGATAACCGGGGAAAGCCCCTCGATCTTATCTACATCCGGACGTTCCAATCCTCCCAGGAACTGGCGTGCATATGCTGAAAATGTTTCGATATAACGGCGCTGTCCTTCTGCAAAAATTGTATCAAAAGCGAGTGATGATTTCCCACTTCCGGAAAGCCCGGTAATCACAACAAGTTCGTTGCGGGGGATCTTAACGTTAATGTTCTTCAGGTTATGTTCACGTGCTCCGTAAACTTCTATATATTCTGTTGATTTGCTCATAATTCGGAGTGACTTTGTCTGAAAATCACAACGTGCAAAATTACGGATTTTTATGGAATTTTTTCGAATTTCAAAGGGTTAAAATTTTTATAATAAAGCTTTGTTTCTAACGGTTACGATTGTGTATTTGCAACAATGCTTAATTATAGGTTTTGGCTGAAGCCTATGGATGTATTGTTATTAAAAAAACGGGCTAAAGCCCGTTTCTATTGAATTTTTCAGCCAGGGATTGCACCGGCTTTTAAAGATATTTATCCATAATACTGAATACCGGAGGTAAAACAGGATGTGAAACTTACAATTTCAATTCGGGTTTATTCACATAATACTCCCAGACCGCACGGCTGATGTCTGCAATGATCTTTTCCGTATCAGCCATTTCTTCGTTAATGTTTTTCAGGTATACTGATAAGATATAATGTTTCCCGTCAGGAAGCTTCACAATCCCTACGTCATTCATTGCGGCTCTAACATTATCTTCATTCCTGTCTGAAATTCCCGTACGATGTGCAAGCTCAGTTCCTTCCGGAAGACCTGCCTTCATCCAGGTTAATCCTCTAGAGGTTTCTACCATGATTTGGTACAGGTATTTTGTGGTTTCTTTTTTCAATACTTTTCCATTATAGAATTTTTCCAAAAGTTCTGTGGTGGCAAGAGGCGTTGTTGTATTCAGATAGAATTTGTCAAAAGATGACATTTGCTGCTCGTTCACTTGAATGGTAAAGTCTTTAATGCCCTGCCGGTTGATAAATTTCTGCACTGCCGCGGTTCCGCCAATGATGTTCAACAGGATATCACATCCATTGTTATCACTATGCGAAACGGTATACCTCAGTAACTGATCTAAGGTAAGATTCATATTTCCCTTTGGATACTGATCTCTGATCGGGCTCCAGGTGTCAGGAAGAAGCTCTTCTTTTTTAATGAAGAACTTCTGATCCAGTTTCAGCTTTCCTTTATCAACCTGGTTTAAAACGGCTAAAGCAATATGAAATTTAAAAACACTCATCAAAGGGGTTTTCTTATTTCCATTGATGCTTAAGGTATCCTGATCTTCTATTCCTTTCAGTGATACTCCAACGGTAGCATTTTTGGCAGATATAATTTCGTGGATCTTATTTTTTAAATCCTTTATACTCTGACTCTTTAATTGAATACAAGAAATAAAAAGAATGATTAACAATGAGATTTTCTTCATTTAAATAAAGTTGTATGTTTTTCAGGTTATGATAATTAAAAATGCCGCAGAAAATACGGCATTTATATTGTAACGAATGATCAGTTTCAAAGGAGTTTTACATATCCTGGAACTCAATATCTTCATTGGTTATTTTCACAAGATATTCAATTCCGTCTATTGCTTTTGCAATGATCTGGTTTCTGAGAATATTGGCCATATTTTCCCAATAGGCCCTTCCATAAAAAGAATAGTTTTGCGGAACAATTTCTACCTCTACGGTTCTCACGAAACCTTCTTTAGGTTTATTGCTAATCATGGTTCCTCTTCTTACCCTTACCTCTCTCAATTCATCTTTCAGCACCATTCTGCAATAGTTTTTGACGTCTTCAAGGGAAATAATTTTATCTCTGGTCGTAAGGGCGTATTTATAAGCCTGAATACTGTCTGTACCTTTCTGCTCTTCTGAACCGCCCAATGTTTCAGTAAGCAGTACAACCGTCTGTGATTTCAGCTGGTTTGAAAGTTCTGTACCGGGACGCATATGATTGGCCAGCGTACAGTGGGTAACCCAGAAAGCGGCATAGGTATGGTCTGTTTTCTCCACAGGTTCCATGATAACATAATTAAGTTCCTGTCTGATATTTCTTTTGGCATTGTTTACTTTCTGCACCATAGATTTCATCTTATCAGACATTTCACTGAGAACACCTTTTACATTATCCCTGTTGAGAAGGGAAAATGCTGCAATCTCATCTCTTGTAAGCTCCAGAACATTTGCAATCATATCTACTGCATTTCTGTTGGTGAAACGCTCCATTCCTCCTTTTCTTACGGTATATAGTCCTTTTTTCAGATCGTCTGCGGGAGTGAAAGGAATTTCTTTGTACTTTCTTCCATCACCATCCTGAACCTCATCTACATAAAGGAAATGCTCGCCCTCATCTGTTACCAAAGGAATATTATTTCCCATAATATCAAGGCTGTATTCCGTTTTCTTCCATCCCCGGTTATAAATAGGGAATGCATTCAGTACAAACGAGAAATTATCGAGAATCTCCGCGGAAAACTGTGGCGGAAATTCGAAAGTGAGCCATAAATACCTTTTGTTTTCTATATACTTACGGATTTCTTCTTTTCCTGCCAGAAATTCAAGGTTTTGCGGAAGCTGACCGGGTTCTGAGAACAAGCTCTGAGACAGGCCTGTGATTTCAATAAATTTATGACGGTAGATACTTTTAATATCTTCAATCACTTTATTTCTGATCGACTGTTCTTTGAACATCTGCTCATAGCCATCCGTATGATTTTCCGTAAGATAACTCAGGCCTTCTCTTACAAACAAAGGATTTCCGTTGCTGGAAACAGTAATATAAGGCAGTAGTTTATAAACAAAGTCAAGATGTTCGAAAGCCGGGTTCGAGCAGAATACGCTCATGTACTTAGGAAAGTTTTCACTTACATATTTGCTCACGTCCACTCCTATGGTAATCTTTCTGTAATCTTCCGGCCTTCCCGGAAATCTTGCAATAGGAATTTTGTTGAACCTGTCATCAATGCTGTAACAGGTATTTCCTACAAACATGATGGAGGTATGGGCTTTATTGATTCTCACATTCCCTACCGGGGTAAAAGGAATATTAAGCTGTTTGTCTGACTCTGACTTTACGGTAGAGGTCATCTGCTTACGGAAAAAAAACTCCGTATGCTCCAATAAAACTTCTGAAGACTCATAAGGCTGTGTAAAAGCAACAGCATGAGCCGGGATAGGATGGGTATAAATAGACGGTGTAAGCAGTTTCGCCAGTTTTTCCAGAATGCGGGCATTCACCGTCTGTATCTCATTATTCGCTTTGAAAACTTCTGTACTGAATGCGTCAATCAATAGCTTTACAAAAGGATCTAAAGATTGTGGGCTTTTCAGTCCCCATACTTTAGTTGCATTCTGAAGCATTCTTGCTTTTACAGATTCTTTGGAATAAATATTCTGATCTAAATTCATAATTTTTTTTCGCTGTTAAAAATATTAATCAATAGACATCGGACTCAGGAACAGCTCTGTTGAAAAGCTGAAACGTTCTCCTGTTTCCTCCATCTTGGCATTGATGGCAATTCTTACTTTCTTTTTGATTTCTGTGTGTTCTTTGGTATCGTAGCTGTGCTCTACAAATTGGATATGAGCATCAATCTGCGGCTGTACAATGCGGGGTTCATACTCCTGGATCTGTCTTTTGAGACTTTTGATAAAAACGCTTTCCCAGATGGCACTGGTCACTCCATTATCAAATTCCAGGTTCCAGACGTCGTTTCCATAGTTTTCGTCATACCTGTTCTCTCCTTTTTTAGTGGTGATCAGCAGCATGATATTGTGAGCAATACTTTCCCCCATATCGCAGGTATCGATACTTCCGCCTTCGGTCATTAAAGTAGACGGAACGAAAGGCATTCTGTAATTTGGTGTATCCATAACTTCTTAATTTTTTACTTCATGGTCTGTCGTTAAAAACGAAATACCAAAATACACATTTTCACTAAATAATTGCCATATTTATATTAAAATATTATTCAAAATTCAGGGCCTCCAACTGAATTGAAAGCCCTGAACTATTATATCTCTTAAATTTTTCCGGCAGGTTTAGCGGTCTGCCTTTTTCCGGTTGATAAAATAATATACCGGAAGTCCCAGGAGCACCATTACAAAGCCCGGCCATGTATATTGCTGCTTATAAATTAAAAGCAGGATACAGAAACATGTTCCGATCAGCAGATAAATAATGGGTGTCACCGGATAAAGCCATGTTTTATAAGGTCTTTCCAGTGCCGGCTGTTTAATTCTCAGGTAAATAACTCCAAAAACCGTTATCATATAAAATAATACGATGACAAAAGAAATCATATCCAGCAGGTTGCCGTACTGACCGCTCAGGCATAATACTGAAGCCCATACCCCCTGCATCCACAAAGCATTTTCCGGAACCTCATTCTTATTATTTTTTATGGCAGATGTAAAGAACATTCCGTCTTTGGCCATGGTCTGAAAAACTCTCGCTCCGGCTAAAATCAGTCCGTTATCACATCCGAATGTAGAGACCATTACCAGTAATGCGATAATAATGGTACCTGCGCTTCCGAAAATATTCTGTGAAGCCGCTACAGCAACCCTGTCATTGGTGGCAAATGCAATTCCGTCTCTGTCCAGTGCATTCAGATAGACAAAATTGACCGCAATATAAAGAAGCATTACGGCAGACGTACCGTAAATCATAGATTTTACTACATTCCGTTTCGGATTATCTATTTCTCCTGAAACGAACGTTACACTCTCCCATGCTACCGAACTGAAAACCGAGCCCACCATCGCAGCAGCAATTCCTCCCAACAAAGTCATTCCTCCAATCGGCTCCCAGCCTTCTTTAAGGAAATTACCACTCAGATCTTTCTTAAGGTTATTAAAGGAATCTGTTCCCAAGCTGAAATTTTCAGACAGATGAGAGAAATCAACCAATATAAAACCTAATGCAATCAGTCCCAATAATGCTATGATCTTAGATCCTGTAAATATGTTCTGAAGAATTTTTCCACTTTGAACTCCCCTTGTATTGATATAGGTAAGCAAAAGAATAACTGCTATTGCCAGCACCTGAATCCAGGTGATCTTAAATTCCCCGCTTTGAAAAATAGGTGCCGCATCATTGAGAGAAGGTATCAGATAGGCTGTAAATTTACCAAAAGCCATTGCTACTGCCGCAATTGTTCCGGTCTGTATCACCGTAAACAGTCCCCATCCATAAAGAAAGCCCATCTTCTTACCGAAAATTTCCTTCAGATAAGTATATTGACCTCCGGCTTTCGGAAACAGTGCGGAAAGCTCACCATAACTGATTGCTGCAGCTACAGTCATGATCCCCGTGATGATCCAAACTACAATTAACCAGAATCCGGATCCCAGATTCCGCATCATATCAGCACTTACAATAAAGATCCCGCTTCCGATCATAGATCCCATCACGAGCATGATGGCATCCCATAGTTTCAGTTTTTTCTGCATAGTCAAGTATAGGGTTCAAATATAAACAAATCTGGCTTTGATTTTGAATTTTATTAAAATTTTGCACAATCACTTGATTTTTGTCATCTCTTATTCTGTTATGATTCAGGATTAATTAGTATTTTTGGAAAAATATTAACAATGAAATTTAAAACAATATTATTCGCCGCAGCTGTTACTGCTTCAAGTCTAGCATTTGCACAGCAAAGTGGTCCGCCACCCGGAAATGCTGCACTGGGTGATACTTATGGAGGTGAAGTCTCATCATCCGTTGAATCTAAAGCCATCACGGTAGATAAACTGAACAGGCAGCTTAAAAAAGATAACAAAAAAGTTGAAAATATTGCGGTTAAAGGAAAAGTAACAGATGTCTGTGATAAAAAAGGATGCTGGCTTACCATTCAGACCGAAGACAACTCTAAGTTTTTTGTAAAAATGAAAGACTATGCTTTTTTTGTACCTACAGCTTTAAAAGGTAAGAATGTTGTACTGGAAGGCAATGCGGAAAGAAAAGTTATTTCTGTCAATGAGCAGAAACATTATGCGGAAGATGCTAAAAAGCCTCAGTCTGAGATTGATGCCATCACGCAGCCCAAGGAAGAGATCAGGTTTGTAGCGAACGGAATTAAAGTGGTGAATTAAAAGATTCTCAAATTCCTACTTTACCATTATTGAAGTTCCTATGGAATGACAAAAAATAATAGAAACTCTGGATTTTTCCGGAGTTTTGTTTTTTAGGTTTTAGGGGCTAAAACCTGGCTTGGTATTGTATAATTATGATGGAGGACTGAAGTCCGCTCCTATTGAATGATATCTCAACAACAATATATTGAAGAGCAATCTCTGATAAAAAATGTATCGGCAATCCTTTGGATTGCCGATACTATTTAGTCTTCTATTTTAAAATCTGCTACAGCATCCAGTTTCGGATATCTGGTAGCAGAGATAAATTTCTTTCCGGTACAGTCTATCTCCAGCCAGCCTTTTTTTCTTCTTACATCTCCGGCTTCCATTACAAAAGGAATAAAGGAAATCTCGTCCTTACCTTCTTCTTTCATTTCCCTGTACTGAACGGCAATATCTAAAATACACTCATGCTCTGTGTTGAGTCTTACATTTCTGTAAACAATATCATAATGCGTTTCTTTGTTTTCCGGAATTTCAAGGTAAGTTTCCCATCCTGTACTATCGGAATTCAGTTCGCTGATTGCTTTCAGTGCATAATAAAGGGCAATCGTATAATATTTTCTGGTTCCTTTTCGGGTATAGTCATCCACAAAATGTCCGCCTTCAAATAAGATAGTAGGCATACCGGCTTTGATGAAGTTGTCTCCGGTAGAAGTGGGATAAAATTCATCAGAATATCTTCCGATCTGATCAGGGATCATTTCTTTAAGGTGATGGTAAACGCTTCCGATCACTGCCATACACTTTTTACGGTTTTCAGTAACGGTACGTTCTACATTTTCGGAAGGCGCCAGAAAGGAAAGGGTGGCCGGGTGAACGCCGTCTGTTGTAAAAATGGTTCTCTGCTCATGAAGATTTAACGCATAATCATATTTCTTTGAGGAAGCTGCTTTTTTAAGATATTTAATTTCCTTACTCGCCTCATTATGAAAATCTCTGTTCAGGTCAATATCTGCTGCATTGAGCCTTGTCCATCTTTCAGACCCGTCCGGATTCAGCATAAAGATAAAGTCCAGTTTTATTTTACTGAACAAATCTTCTTTCATTTCAGGAGCTTTATCAAGACTTGTCAAAAGATCAAGCATGGCGTGGGTGGCATTGGATTCATTTCCGTGCATTTGTGACCATGCCAGCACATTGATATTTCCGGTTCCGATACTTAACTGATAAATCGGTTTGTTTAAATAGGAAGTTCCGATCTCCTGAATATAATCGCTGAGATTGGCCTGTAGATAAGAAAATAATTTTTCAGGGGAAATATAACGATTTGAGAAATCAGGGTTTGGAGAATAGATCTGTTCAAAGTTCATTGGTAGAAATAATTTACAGGAATCAAATGTAACCATTTTAAGGCAGAAAAACGAAATTAACATATGTAAACAGTGTGAAAAACGGGCAAATTTTAGAATTTACAACAAAATTTTATTCGTTTACATAAGTTAAATACTTGATTTTAAAAATAAAAACAGCAATTAACAAGTGTAACATTGTTAAACACTACAGTTTGCCAAAATGTCTGTGGATAAAATTGTGAATTGCGAATAATTTAATTTACAATATCTATATAATTTGTAATCAATAAATTACGAAATTTAATTCAATCATATTTATAAGATTACTTGAAGTATTAAAATGCGTAATTCAGGACATTTAGGCATTATTTTATTAAACATATGGAATGAGGAAAACTTTGGTTATTTATGATTTTAAACAAATGTAAATCACTGAAACTTGCTAAATTTGGCTTTAAAACAAGTTTAATAATCATTCTTTAAAGTGTAAAGGTTAGCTTACATCAAATTAAATCAGATCATGTACAAAATGGTTTATAAAGCGCCTTAAAACGTATGATTTACATCTGTAATTTAACTTTATAAACCACTATAATAGCTTTTATACAAGTATTTTATAAAATATTTGCCCTTTTTATTTTCTTTTTTGAATGCTTTATGAAAATTACCAATGTAAACTGCAGAAAAAGAAGGTTTACCATGAAAATATGGCCCTTTAAGAGTCATATTCTACATTGATCATCAAAATTTAATAAGAAATAATCCCTGAGTATTATCCTGGAAATTTAAGGGAAGAATCTGTTGTTTATTCAATTGAACAATATGAAACATTTGTAATTTATCTGTAAAATTCTGTTTTATAATGTTTTAATATGACTTTACATTTGTATACACAATTATATTTCATTTATTTACATTTGTATTTTGCATTTGTAAATTTATTGTTTTACATTTGTAACGTAATTAAAAACTTATTTTGATGAGTTTAAACGAAAGAATTTCAAAAGTTATAGAGTATTCCAATCTTACGCCTTCAGAATTTGCGGATGAAATAGATGTGCAGCGTTCTTCCATTTCGCATATTACTTCGGGAAGAAATAAGCCTTCTCTGGAATTTATCATAAAAATAAAATCCCGTTTCCCTGAGCTTCTTTGGGACTGGCTGGTTACCGGCGAAGGGGAAATGCTGAAACAGGAATTACCGGAAACTGAAATGCCGGGGAAATCAGCAGAAGAAGAAAAGACCCAGCCTACTCCTCTGCCAGATCTGTTTACGATGATCAATGAGGACCAGGAATTCGGAGCTGATGAAACAGAGATTGAAGTCCCTCAGACAGGTTCCGGAGAATCGTTTATACCGTCCCAGGGTAAAGCTCCGGAGCAAATATCCGATTCTCAGCGATTAGCAGATGCTCATGAAAATATACTTATGCAAGCACTTGGAAATCAATCCGGTAAGATAAAGCGTATCGTTCTGTTCTATGAAAACGGAAAATTCGAAAGTTTTGAACCATAAAAAACCTGACCAGAGAAGATTTGGTCAGGCTAAAAAATATTTGAAGAAGAAAACTAAAGCTATTGCTTTATTAATTTTGTAACTTTGGCCGGTCCGCCATCATTATATATCTTGAGCATATAATTTCCCGTTGGTAAATCTGATACACTGTATTCTTGCGAACCTTGCATCGTTCTGATCACTTTACCGGAAACATCTATAATATCTACATTACTTATTTTCATTCTCTCAGGATTATTGATCTTAAAATGATCTTTTACCGGATTCGGATATACCTGTACTCTGTTGTCATACTGCATAGTTTCTTTTGTTCCTAAAGAAACTGAAGTATAAGTAATCACAAAGGGCATATCTAATGGATAATCCGGGGCCGTAGCAGGCAGTCCGTCATCTATAATGGAAATCCATGTTCCTGCTACTGCATTAAACTGTTTCGCATTAAAAGAAGATAATCCACGTGTATCAGCAATTGTGACAGGAGGAAAAAATCCTCCGCTTGCCTGCACTACATTTTGAAGCTGATATTTCACCCAATATGTTCCCGGACCTAATGTAACAGGTGTATTAGCCGTTATTTTCCATACTTTCCTGTTGGTGAGAGGGCTGGTAACCGGAGTAGGAACACTGGAGTTTCCAATTCTGTACATACCTCCATCCGCCCCTGCGCTGAACCGGTTGGTGGTATCATCACCAAAAACGCTTACCGCGCCAGCCACAGACGGGTCTGAACTGTATATATTTACCCTTGCCGTATTAAATGGTGCCGTGGTTCCTGTATAACCTGTCTGATACGCAAAAAAATCAATCGAAGTGATCTGCCAGTTACTACCTGCCGGGATTGTAAAATCATCAGCAAGGAAAAGGCTGGATGCAGTTGAAATAAAGGTTCCTCCCAATCCTAAGCTTGTGTTTGTTTCCGTAGTATTTCCAGTGTTATTCTGTAATTCAGACCAGGTGTAGCCGGCAGGTGCAGCTGCACCGCTTTTAGAAGTAGCTCCTGTACTTAAACCTCCATTCATGTAGGTTTGTGAGAGGAAGAAATTAGCTGCCATACAGGCAGCGAGAAGTAAAGTTTTTTTCATGTCTTTAGTTTTTTATTGTTTAATCAAATATAAAAAATTAAAACCAAATTAACAATAAAAATTAATTTATTTTATCAAATAACTAACAATACTAGCAATTAAACATATCATTGATAATATCGATTAAAAAAGTAAAAATTGCTCCACCCATAATAAACATTACATTTCATCCCATTAACTCCAACAAAAAAGACCCGCAAATTCTGCGGGTCTGATCATTTTTTATAACAATATTTATTGTTTTTTTCTTCTTTCCAGTTCTTTCTTGATCAATCCAAGCTCTCTTCCGGTCTGTCCGGCTACAGAGGTATTTTCCTGGGCTCTTCTTGTAAGATATGGCACCACATCCTTTACAGGTCCGTATGGAAGATATTTAGCCACATTATAGCCTTTATCTGACAAATAGAAGGTGATATTATCACTCATCCCGTAAAGCTGCCCGAAATACACGTGCGGATTATCATTTTCCAGAGATTTGGCCTTCATTTTATCCATGATCAGCTCTGAAGAAATTTCATTATGAGTTCCAAAGAAAGCAGATACTTTATCCAGATGGTTCATTACAAAGTCAATCCCAGCATTATAGTTTCTGTCAGATGCTTCTTTAGTAGGCTGAATCGGATCTTCATATCCTTTTTCTGCTGCTCTGGCTCTTTCTTTCTCCATATAAGCACCACGAACGATCTTATATCCGATGAAATAATTTTTTTCTCTTGCTCTCTGAAGATGGGCTTCCATATATTCCAGCCTTTTGGTTCTGTACATCTGGATGGTATTCCAAACAATAGGTTTCTGCTGGTTGTATTTCTCCATCATCTCTTCACAAAGGTGATCTGCCGCATCCTGCATCCAGGTTTCTTCAGCATCTACCATTACTTTTTTATCATTTTCATGGCAAAGGCTGCACACCTCATCAAATCTTCTTACTACCCTTTCCCATTCTTCTTTCTGGCTTGTCGTAAGCTCTGCTCCTTTTCCAACAGCTTCATACAGATCTATTCTTCCGAAAGCGGTAGGCTTAAATACAATAAAAGGAATCGCCGGATTTCCTACTGAGAACCTCACGATATCCTTGATCTCCTTACATACTGCATCAAATGTTTCCTCATCTTCTTTCCCTTCAATGGAATAATCGAAAATACTTCCAACTCCTCTTTTGAAAAGCTGTTTTACGACTTTCATACTTTCTTCACGGGTTTCACCACCGCAGAACTGCTCAAATAAAGTTTTTTTCACAATTCCTGTAACGAACGGAAAATTGTTGTGTACAGTGAAATTAAGAACAGAGGTTCCAAGGCTGGTAAGAGCAGGCTGTTCAATCATTTTAAACATCCAGTAAGCCTTTCTCAATTGTGCATCAGACTTGTCTGCAAATGCAACTTTGGTATCATTAAAAATGGGCATTCCTATTTATTAAATTTAGTTATGCAAAGGTAATAATAACCTCAGTTTATTTAAAGAATTTTTTTTATAATTTATGCTCTATTCCGTTTAAAAGCATTGCAATGATTCCTACAAAAACCCAGAACCGTAATAGATTCAGAGTAAGGAAGTTGCTCTTTCTGGAAGCATTCAGAAAAAGATAAATACAAAGGATCATAACAAACAGCCCACCTGCAAAGTAATAGGCCATGAATCCGGAAACTCCTGTTTTGGTAATGATTTTCATCGAAACGGCCATGGTAACCAGCAAAAGAGAGATCAGAATGATTTTCGTATTCCTGCTTTTAAAATAATTGGGAATGGTAGTATATCCGAATGCTTTGTCAACACTTCTGGTAAGGGTATCTTTTACGATATCGATGCATAAAAGGATCAGGAAAAGGAAAACCGCCATCAGGAATACTTTTTTGGAAAAGGTCTCGTAGTACACCATCATTCCGAAGAACGGATATAGGGTAAGGCTTACAAAGGTAAGATTGTTTAAAATCAGAATCCTGCTCAGCTTATGGCTGTAAAACCACATAAAGAACTGATACACTACAAAAAAAACAAAAACATTATGGGAAATTGCCCATGCTACCCCAAGAGAAATAGCACTTAATCCCAGGTAAGCGTATAAAAAATATTTCTGCTTGATGAAGCTCTGAACTCTTGTCCGGAAAGGTTTTACGATATGGTCTTTTTCCAGATCATAGAACTGGTTGATAATCCCACCGGCCAGAATGGTAAGAACCGTACAGAAAATAATCCCGTGAACCTTGAAATCGAATACAAAGTTTCTGAAAGATTCATCCTGATTAAAAAGGAAAAATGTGGAAACGTACAGGGCAAATGTCAACAGAGCGGCTACAAAAAAACGTGCTCCGAGCAGAAAGCCCACGAATTGTGAAAATCTGTAAAATAGAGATTTTGAAATATAGTTTTTAGATTGGAAAGTTTCCTTTTCAGAATTCATTCCAATCTGTTTAAAATCTGTAAATCACCTCTTTTTGGAAACCGTCAAGCATTTTTTCAGCTTTTTCGTAGTCTTTGGTAAATCCCAGAATATATCCACCCCCTCCGCTTCCGCAAAGTTTCAGGTAATATGCATTGGAATCAAGACCTTTTTTCCAGATCTTGAAAATGCTTTCAGGAATCATAGGGCGGAAATGTTCATAGGCCCAATGGGAAAGCTTTTTCAGGTTTCTGAAAAACGGATTCATATCTTTTTTAAGGAATGCATCAATACATGCATTGTTATAGCGAATAAACTCTTCTTTAAGGGTTTTGCGGAAACCTTCGGTCTTCATTTTTTCAAAGAAGATCTGGATCATAGGCCCCGTTTCTCCGGTAATTCCGGAATCGATCAGGAATATGGCTCCTTTTCCCTCTTCTCCGTCAGGAATAGAAACCCTGTCTAAATTTTCTTTATTTTCGATAAGAATCGGGAGGTTCATATAGCAGATCAAAGGATCCATCCCTGAACTTTTACCATGGAAATAACTCTCCATTTCACCGAAAACAGCTTTTAATTTCTTAAGGTTATCTTTTGAAATATTTTCAGGATTCAGTTTGCTGATAGAATATTTTTCAAAAATAGCGGCTACCAGAGCTCCGGAACTTCCTACTCCATATCCCTGGGGAATGTTGGAATCAAAGAAAAGTCCGTTTGAAATATCATTTTTGAAGCTTTCAATATCCAGTTTAAAATCGTCGGAAAGATCAAGCGTCATAAGAAAATCTGAATATTTCTGCAGATGTCTGTTGGAATTCAGCTCAAATTCAGAGCTCAGATCTGAAAATTTTAAAGTTCCCTTATAGAAGCTGTAAGGTACTACAAGCCCCTGGGAATCTTCAATCATTCCATATTCTCCAAACAGGATTATTTTTGCATAAAATAAAGGGTTGGTCATATTGACAATAAATCTTTTTGCAAAGTTAAAAATTATTCCGCTGAATATAAGCAAAACTCAGGCCGAATATCAGCTTTTTTATTTTACAGCACTGATTACTGCTCTAAAATAACAAAAAAGCCTGAGAATTTCAGGCTTTTTAATCATTATTATTCGGATTTACTGTTTGATCAGTTTCTTGTTGACGGTCTGCTTCTCCGTTTCAATCGTTATTACATAGTTTCCGGTCTGGATTGCTGAAAGACTGATCTCCTGCTTATTTCCTTTTAAAGAGATGTCTGAGATTACCATTCTTCCCGATTCATCATAAATTCTGTATGCCTTTAATGCTTCTTTTGACGAAATAGTGAGTGTATTTCCGGCAGGATTCGGATAGATACCTACTGTATTATTTTTCACATTTACATCTTCAACTCCTAAAACAGCACAGGAGAAACCTGCTTTCCACCCGATGCCATTTACTTCCGGATCTGACACAAATTTTACGGTAATGGCCCCTGAAGGATCTGTAGAGGTAAACGGCCCGGGGATTGTAGTTCCTGACAATTTATTCCCATTGGGAAATAATGGTGAAGCTGTGGAAGGTCCGTTATACACATACATAAAGTCATAATCCTGCTCTGTCCCGAATTCTGTAAACGTCATGGTCATGGATGAACCGGAGGCCGGATAGAATGTTTTTACAATTTCCTGATTATTTCCGTAGTTTGCATTGGCACCTCCTGTATCAAGGAACTGGACTCCCTCGCACCAGGCTGCATCTGTCAGGAATAATCCCGATTTCTGATAATATGTTTCGTTGGCACATGGCCCCACCGCTTCTATTTTATAATAAGTTCCCGGCTGAAGGTTGGCAATATTGAAATTTGCAGTGTTTGTATTTCCTGCGGTCACCGCTGTTCCGTCCAATTGGGTCACTTTATATTTCCATGAAGAAGATATAGCATCTGTGATCAGTATACTGGCTGAATTCTGCGTGGTAGAAGTAGCGGCAACAGAAGAGATACTAGGTACGCAGGAAGTGGTACAATTCGTTCCCAGACAAGGCTTGGAATCAATTGTATTTCTGATCAGGGCAGCAGGCTGGTCTCCAAAACCGTTACTGAAGTTGATTCCGATCCCGGACATCAGATGGCAGTAGCTCATAATGGTACCTGAAGGCGGCAGTACATTGCTCGTACAGATCAATCCTTCGTTTGTTATGATCGATGGCATTGCTGTGGGCCCACACCAGTCAATCGGGGTATTGTTTCCGTTCCAGGCACAGGCATGAGTATGCGGAGATCCCAAACTATGTCCCATTTCGTGGGTCATTGCCTGAATGGTCCATGAATATACCGGTACGTTGTTATATGTCTGATTGATTCCAGAATAAGCGTGTGCATACGTTTTACACAGTGAATTCAGGTAGGCCACGCTTGTTGTACTCGGAGCATTGATCAAATGAGCAAGGTCTCCGTTAAAAACCTGTCTGTTAGCTGAAAATTTGGCCAAATTACTGCTCGGATTTCCGGTATAAGGATCTGCTGTGGTCCAGATATAAACTTCATTCAGAGCGGTTCTTATGTCGTCGTTCGTATAAAGGGTAGCGATGTTATTGTGAATCGCTGTAATCCAGTTTGTAACTGTTGTGGTATTGGAACCATTATTCTGATAGGGCTTATAGCAGATTTCATAATAAATTCTCACACAGTTTTGTGTTAAAGTCTTTTTCTGGGCTAATCCGGGATCATAGGAAATTTTCTCTCCCTGATTTTCTTTCAGTTCATCAATGCCGCAGATAAAAGGGTTTGTTCCGGTCAGCTTTGAATCTGAATAGCTTACAAAGTCATTAGCATTTTTGGCTTTTCCAAGTACGATATTTCCCAGTTCTGGGGTAGAAGCCACTCCTGCCACATCATTATCAAAGAAACTGAAAGCCACCACAGAGCTGCTGTTTCCTTTTACAATTCCCTGATAATACACTCCCGGAGTATAATTTACTGTTTTTCCTTTATTGGTTACTACCTTGAAATTGCTGGTGAAAATCTGATTCTTATACATTTCAACAGTGATCTGCTGGTTTCCGTTAAAAGGAAATGAAATTTCAATAAATTCAGGTTTTTCACTGATCAGTCTTTTCAGTTCGGCAGACTTAAGAGAAATAACAGTAATATCTGTTGCAGCCCGTCTGTATTCTGCTAATTTATCAGGAGCCTGACTGACTTCAAACAAATCATATTTTTTTATTTCAGTTTTTCCGGCATGGTAGTCTGATACTTTTTGAGCTACCGGTCTCAATTTTTGAGAAAAACAGAGAATACAGCATTGCAGAAAGCAAAGCAATAGAATTTTTTTCATAGTCTTAATAATTAGGTTTTATTTTTCACAAATAAACAAAAAAAATCAAAACATAGTGAAAAATAGCTACTATTTAACCAAAACCACCATAGGCCTTATAACAGATAAAGCTAACCTATTGAATATTTGATTTTAATTCTTAGAAAATAAAAAAGACGTTAAAAAATAACGTCTTTCATTTTTATAAAGTTTCTCTGTCTTTTCGCATTTTTACTTTCAGGAATCTGATGAGTATCAATCCCGCCCCGAAGAATACTGTCATTGACAATGCTGCAATCCGCATATTATTGAAATGCTCAATCAGCGTTGCAAAGATAAATGTACCGATAATGATGGCGATCTTTTCCAGTACATCATAGAAGCTGAAATAGGTTGTATTTTCCATAGAGTTTTCCGGAAGCAGCTTTGAGTAAGTGGATCTCGACATTGCCTGAAGGCCTCCCATTACCAAACCTACAACGGCAGCTACCCCATAGAACTGATATTCTACGGTCGGATTTTCTTTATTTAAGAAATAAGCCCATACACAGGCTACAATCCATAGTATAATGGCAATTGAGATCACGTTTCTGTTTCCTATCCTTTTCGATAATCTGGAGAAAATAACAGCTCCGATGATGGCTTCTATCTGGATCACCAAAAGGGTCCCGATCAGCTTATCCTGAGCAAGGTTGATCTCACTTTTGCCAAACAGGGTTGCCATCAGAAATATCGTCTGCATCCCTACACTGTAGAAAAAGAAACTCGACAGGAAAAATTTAAGATTTCTGTCTTTAAAGAGCTCACCTCCCACTTTGAACAGCTCATGGAAGCTTTCTTTTGCAATATCTTTATAGAAGCTCATATTGTCTTTCAATACTTCGAAGAAACCTCCCTGCTCTTCATGTTTTTTGAAGATATTCTTGTAATTCAGAAGTACAAGATCTTTAGGAAGTTTGTCTTTCACATCCCCAAACTGAGGAAGGTGTTTAAACGTATATTGAGAGAATCCGAACCACCAAGCTCCTGTTAACAGGAAACTGATTCTTGTGAATAAAAGCTGCTGTGCCGCTCCTTTGGCAAAAACCTGGATCAGGACTAAACAGATGACCACCAATACTACAGAACCGATATATCCGTAGACATATCCTCTCGCAGAAAGGGCATCCTGACGGTCCGGAGTGGCAATATCCGGAAGGAATGAGTTGTAAAACACCAAACTTCCCCAGAACCCGACACTGGCTGTAATACTGAAGAGAAGCCCCAGAAATACATTATGCATTCCTGTAAACATTGCCAATCCCATACAGGATGTAGCTCCCAGGTAACAGAAGAACTGCAGGAATGATTTTTTGTTTCCGATGGTATCTGCCAGGGAAGATAAAAACGGGGATAATAATACTACGATAAAGAATGATATCGTCAGTGAATATCCATACACGGCATCCGGCTGGTATTCTTCCCCAAAAATTCTGATCATATGCCTTACCGGAACATCAATCCATGTTTTGGTTTCTGCTACATATTCTTTCTTTTCATACGCTGTGGTAAGAATGGAATAATAAATAGGGAAAATGGTGGAGGTAATGACCAGGGAATACACGGAGTTTGCCCAGTCATATACAGCCCAGGCTTTCATAATCTTCGGATTATTCTTTATGTTTTTAGGCTGTCGATTCTCAGTTTCAGACATTTCAAATATATATTAGTAGCACAAAAATAAAAAAACCATTAAGAAATGGATAAGTTTTTAAAAAAATTATCGATTCCTTAATGGCAATATATTCTGAAACAGAATATTAGATATTTTCAATCACAATCGCAGAGGCACCTCCACCACCGTTGCAGATCGCAGCAGCACCATATTTTGCGTTGTTTTGTTTCAATACGTTGATCAGGGTAACAATAATTCTTGAACCTGAACTTCCCAGTGGGTGTCCTAAAGCTACCGCTCCTCCGTTTACGTTTACTTTGGAAGCGTCTAGTCCCAAGATCTGATTGTTGGCCAATCCTACTACCGAGAACGCTTCGTTGAATTCAAAGAAATCGATATCTGACAGTTCTAAACCAGCTTTTTTAAGAGCAATTGGCAATGCCTTTGCCGGTGCCGTTGTAAAGTTTTCAGGCTCCTGTGCTGCATCTGCATAAGAAACGATTTTTGCCAAAGGCTTAAGACCTAATTCCTCCATTTTTTCTTTGGAAACAAGGATCAATGCAGAAGCTCCGTCGTTCAAAGTAGATGCATTGGCAGCCGTTACTGTTCCTTCTTCTTTTTTGAATACGGTAGGAAGGGTTGAAATTCTGTCGAAGTTTACTGCTTTGTACTCTTCATCTTCAGCAAAGATTACAGGCTCCCCTTTTCTCTGAGGAATAGAAACCGGTACAATTTCTTCATTGAATTTTCCTTCACTCCATGCTTTTGCAGATCTTTTGTAAGATTCTACAGCGAAGTTATCCTGGTCTTCTCTTGTAATATTATAGTCAGCAGCACATTTCTCTGCACAAACACCCATGTGTACTTTGTTGTATACGTCTGTAAGACCGTCAAGTACCATTCCGTCCTGCATTTTGATATCTCCTAGCTTTGTAGCCACTCTTGCGTTGTAATAGTGGGGTACCAAAGACATATTTTCCATACCTCCTGCAACAATTACCTCTGCATCTCCGGCTTTGATTGCCTGAGCAGCCATCGTTACAGCCTTCATTCCTGAAGCACAAACTTTATTGACCGTAGTAGAAGGGGTATTGATTGAAAGACCTGCTCCCAAAGCTACCTGGCGAGCCGGCGCCTGCCCTTCTCCTGCCTGTAAAACATTACCCATATAAATCTCCTGAACATTCGCAGGATCTAAACCGATTTTATCTAATGCTCCCTTTACAGCAGTAGCTCCCAATTTTGTAGCCGGAACTGTTGACAGACTTCCCATAAAACTTCCCATAGGGGTTCTTACTGCGGAAACAATGAATACTTCTTTCATGTATATAATTTTTATTTTTAGCTTAAACGGAACGGCTGTTCCATTGTATATTTAAATTTATTTTACTTTTATGTAGACCATGTCAAACTCAGATCCTTCAATCTTGGAACTGACCTTAATGAGGTTGTCCTGAGTTGCTACGACTTTATTATTGAAGACATCTCCTATCTGTGCAGGATCATTCTTATCAGACTTTTCCAACACGATTGCTTTGTAATTGCAGTCGTCCACAAAAACCAATGTAGATTTTATATAATCTTTTCCGTTGTTGAAATATTCGGTCTGCACATTGTCTTTAATGATCATGTGCCATATAGCTTCCGGATAGTTGGCCCGTAAAAATTTTCCTTCTCTGATATGGGCACATTTAGCAGGATTATCCGGCTTTTTCTCTTCTGTTTTCTGAGCCTGAACCTGTACAGCGGTCATCAAAAACAACACTCCTGCCGCTAGTATTTTTAAATGCTTCATATTCATATCTGTGTCCGTTTGTTTACTGTTTTATTGCTCCCGGCAAAAACCATCATGAATGCTCCTAAAAATTCTACGATCCATCCCCATCTCAGTTTAACCACTCCGGCAAACGTTTCTCTCCAGGATTTGAAAGGTAAAAAGCTGAAATACTGCAAAGACTGCATCTTCACTGCTACAAGGGTAAATGCAAATAACAGAATCAGCAGGATTCCGAAAAACCTTACGATTTTTGTACTGCTATTTACAATTCCGAAAACAGCGCAGGCAGCAAAGATCCAACACGCAATAGCCAGATAGTGATCGAGTTTCCAGTAGTTCCAGTTCCCTATAATAGGAACATTCACCAAAGGTAAAAAACTCCCTACGATCACGAATAACAATCCTAATAACTGAATATTTTTCATATTTACTAAAGTGCCAAAATACAAAAAAAAACACACTTTTAAAGAGTGTGTCTTAAAATTAGGTTTTTGCTATACAAACGTTCGTTAGTTATAAAAAAAATCAAATAAAATTATCTAATAATCAAAAACAATACTTATTTATTGTCAAATTAAAAATTAACGTTTGCGATTTCTATCCCAATCTGAAGTCCATATTTTTTCTTCAGCAAAGCATTGTTATTAAACGCCGGGGTAAAGTCTTTCTGGATGAAGAGATTAAAACCGTAATAGCTGATTCCAAATTTCCCGCCGACAATAAAATCATTCACCCCATGGGTTACTTTTTCCCTTTCAACGATTCTTCCGGAATTTTCATTGGAGTATTTTGAATAATTGACGGTTCCCACCCTTACCGCTCCATATACCCCTAAAACGAGACACAACTGGTGTTTTCTGCTGTCCAGGTATTTAACGCCTTCAAAGTCTTTATATTTAGGATTTAAAACAAATTTCAAATCTGCGGGAATGGTCAGGTAAGTATTGTACAGTGTACTCTTTTTAAGGTTTCCCCTGGTAAACTCCTGTATAAACAGCATATTACTTTCCTGTCTGAAAGACAATCCGTACTTTGGAGTATAGAGATCTGACCTCATCCCCAATCCGAAACGGTAAAAAAACGGACTTGTATATCCTCCGATCTGGTTTCCGTACAATAATGCCAACTGCCAGGAATCTATGATGGTATTTCTCATATCAGAACCTCTGTTATAAAAACCAAAGGGTTCATTTTTGGACGTAAGGCCCGCTCCTCCCATACCGATAGTCACCTCAAAAGTTTCCAGATAGTTTTTAGGATTATTATTTTTCTTCTGCTCATTGAGCTTCATATTCAATCCATTCAATCCAAACCAGAACTGATTCTTTGCCGATTTTGCAGAGTCCCGGGACTTAAATACAGCATCTTTCACCAGCTCTTTGGTTACCGATTCAAGGTCCTGCTTTTCAGCTTCTACTTTTTCATTGATGATCTGCTCATATTTTGAAGCAACGGCAGTACGCTGTTTCTGTTTTTCGTCAGGTGAAATCTTGTTTTCTCTGAAATTCTTATCTATTTTGTCCAGCTCGATATTCATTTTATCTTTTTCCGCCATGACGATACTGTCAATTTTTTTAGAATACAGGCTCAGATTATTTTCCGGAGATTCCTGAGCGAAGCTATAGCTAAATGCCATGACAGCCGCTATATAGATTAATTTTGTTTTCATATCATTGATTTATTTTCAGACATATTGGTTCTCTGCCCTGTTTTGGGCAGTTTTTCTTGATCAAAAAAAATGTTTGTTATTTACTTTCGAGAGAGTCGGAATAGACGATTACTCCCAATATCTTAAGGCTGTTCGGACTTTTGATCTTAATCTTTGTCATATCCAGGGCTCCGAATTTTCTGATATCCGTCCTGTTTTCTTCCCTCTTCTTGTCAAATTCTCTTCCGAGCAGCAATTCATCGGCTTTGATATAATCAGTTTTAGCTATATTTTTTTGATCCGGAAGGGTATTTAAATTTCTTTCCGGCACAGGAGCATTTATTTCTTGATGCTTAAGAATTACATCCTCTTTTTCAATCAATTCCGGTTCTTTCTTTTTCCAGATATATCCAGATTCTGAGGGCTTAGAGGCAACGGTTCTTGTGAAATTATTATCCTGTGACTTTTTAACTTCTTTAATCTGTATTGTTGGTACCGGCAAAGAATTTCCGTCCGTTTCAACGCTCTTCTTTACAGGATTTCTTTGAACTATCTTATCTGTTTTACTTTCCTGACCGGTTTTATTGAAATAGAGCAGCATACTTACCGAAAACAGCAAGATCAGCACCGCAACATACCTCAACCACTGAAAACGTTTTCCAGAGCGTACAACAGGGCTTTCCGGGCTTCCCTGCTCTATTCTGTCCCAAAGATCTGAAGAAGGCTTTATTTCAAGCGCTTCGTAGTCAGATTTTAATTGTTTCAGGAGTTCTTTTTTCATTTTCTTTTGCTTTTAAAAATTCAGCAAGCCATTTTTTTGCTTTGCTTAGCTGGCTTTTGCTGGTTCCTTCGGAGATGTTCAGAATTTCAGCAATCTCACTGTGTTTTTTTTCTTCAAAGACATACAGGTTAAAAATAAGTCTGTATCCTACCGGCATCTGAGTAAAGATTTCTTCAATATTGATTTCTTCCGGATAGTCCTCATTTTCATTCTCACTATAATCATCTACCATTTCCATATCTGCATAGAGTATATTTTTATTTTTCCTGATGAAGCTAATGGAGTCATTTACGACAATTTTTCTGAGCCAGAACGGAAAACTTTTCCAATCCCGGCACCCGTCCAGCTTAGTGAAGCATTTCATAAATGCATTCAGCAGGATATCTTCTGCATCATGAAGATTGTTGACATAAGAATTCGCAATGGCCAGCATTTTTGCCGAAAACATATCGTAAAGAGCTTTTTGCCCTTTCCGGTCCTGCTTTTTTGCCAGTAAAAAATTCTCTTCGAGTTTCTTCATGGATGAGTTTCTATCTATAAGACGTTACCTTTTTCAAAAGGTTGCCTGGAAACAAAAAAAATTGCACTTTTTTTCAAAAGTGCAATTTAATATTTTTAAGAATCGTGATTTTAAATTAATGTTTTACTGATGAAACATCTTCAGGATTATGTTTATGCTTAAACAATAGTCCGAAGAATATCGCCAGCACCAGCGCATAGATTGCGAAAGAAAGCCATATCTGCTGCCAGTCTTTTACCATTACTACAGAAGAAAGGGTTCCGTCTGTATTAACAACAGCATTGAAGCTCTTTTTCAGAATCCCGAGAAAAGTAGGATTATCAGGTGTTGTCTGCAAATAGGCAGATAAATCTGAAGCCGTCGTAAATTTGTGCGTAAAGAACTTATCAATAGCCCATCCTGCGATATAGCTTCCAAAAACGGCTCCGAAACCATTGGTCATCATCATAAACAATCCCTGGGCTGAAGAACGGATTTTTTTATCGGTAGTCGTTTCTACGAAAAGTGATCCTGAGATATTAAAGAAATCGAAAGCCATTCCGTATACAATACATGACAGGATGATTAATGAAAGTCCAAATCCATCCGGAACACCGTAAGCAAAGAATCCGAATCTTAAAACCCATGCCAGCATAGAGATCAGCATTACCTTTTTGATTCCGAATTTCTTCAGGAAGAAAGGAATCGCTAAAATAAACAGGGTTTCTGAAACCTGAGAAATTGACATGATGATCGTAGATCTTTTTACTACAAATGAATCAGCATATTTGGGGAAATGGGCAAATTCACTTAAGAAAACATCTCCATAGGCATTGGTAAGCTGAAGTGCAGCTCCCAAAAGCATTGAAAATAAAAAGAACAACGCCATTTTATAGTTTCCGAAAAGCTTGAATGCATTTAATCCTAACTGCTCAGACAGAGGCGAATTTTTATCGATCAGCTTTTGTGGAGGACATTTTGGTAATGTAAGGGCATAAATACCTAAGAAAATGGCTACAGCCCCTCCAATATAGAATTGTCCTTCCGTATCTTTATTTCCACTCAGATTGGTGATCCACATGGCCACAATAAAGCCAATAGTACCCCAAACACGAATGGGTGGGAAGTCTTTTACTACATCCAGATTATTGTTTTTCAGGATTGTATAAGAAATTGAGTTTGCAAGTGCGATAGTAGGCATGTAGAAACACATGGCCACGAGCATCACCGAAAAGAAAGAATTCGGATCTGCGGAATGAGGTAATATGAAAAGAATAACCCCGTAAAGAATATGCAGTACTGAGAAGATACGTTCCGCATTGATCCAGCGGTCAGCAATGATTCCAGTAATGGTTGGCATAAATATGGAAGCGATTCCCATTGTTCCGAAAACAGCTCCAAACTGAGTTCCGTCCCAATGTTTTGTACCAAACCAGAAGTTTGCCATCGTAATCAGCCATGCTCCCCAGACAAAAAACTGGAGAAAACTGAGGATGGTCAGTCGTAATTTTAAATTCATAGTTTATATAAAAAGTATCTCTTTAGTCAATTTTCTTTTTCCTCCTCTTGATTTCTTCCTGGATTTCAAGGGCGGTATCGTAATCTTCTTCTTTCACGGCATCATCTAATAGTTTCTGAAGTTCTTCCATAGAAAGAGATTTCAGGTTTTCTTCTGTCTGTACAGTTTCTGAAAAGCTCTGCTCTTCTTTTGAAACATCTTCGAGTTCCAATAAGATTCCCGCTTCATTCAGAACCTGCTGGGTAGTAAAGATAGGGGCATCAAATCTTACAGCCATCGCAACGGCATCGGAAGTTCGTGCATCAAGGATCAGTTCTTCTTCCGTCACTTTATTTTTAAAGTTGATATTTGAAAAGAATACACCGTCTACAATCTGATAAATGATTACAGAAACCAACTCATAATTGGCTGAGACTATAAATTTTGTGAACAGGTCATGGGTAAGAGGACGCGGCGGATGAATATCTTTCTCCAGTCCGAGAGAGATTGATTGAGCTTCGAAGTTTCCTATAACAACAGGTAATTTTATGTGTGTTTCTTCATGCTCCAGTAACAATGCGTACGCCCCCGATTGGGTCTGGCTGTACGATATTCCGCGAATAATTAGCTGTTTATAATCCATAGCTACAAATATAGATTAATTTTTTGTTGTGATTTCACTTTTTTACGCAAAAATAAAAGCCCGGAAAGCCGAGCTTTTATGGTATTGTCTATGATGGTCAAATCGTCAATGGTGAATTTGCCTGCAGGTCAATGATTAAAAATTGCCAGACGCAGCAGATTGCTATTCACAATTCACTTTTTTTTATCCTTTAATAGCTTTGATTTTTTCTGTCAGTGCAGGAATAATCTGGAAAGCATCTCCTACTACTCCGTAGTCTGCAGACTTGAAGAACGGTGCTTCAGCGTCGTTATTGATCACTACGATTGTTTTTGAAGAGTTTACTCCCGCAAGGTGCTGAATTGCTCCTGAAATACCTATGGCAATATAAAGGTTCGGTGCAATAGCCTTACCAGTCTGTCCTACGTGTTCTGTGTGAGGTCTCCATCCGATGTCAGAAACCGGTTTTGAACATGCTGTAGCAGCTCCTAATACATTGGCAAGATCCTCAACCATTCCCCAGTTCTCAGGTCCTTTCATACCTCTTCCTGCAGAAACAACGATTTCCGCTTCTTTAAGGTCTAGTTTACCTGAACTCTGCTCATGAGAGATCACTTTGGTATCTTCATTGGCTACAGAAAGGTTTTTAACTTCTTCTGAACCTGATACTGCATTTTCTTTAACACCGAAAGCATTTTGAGAAACGGTAACGATTACTCCATTCCCTTCAGCTTTTGCATGCATGAAACCTTTTCCTGAGAATGCTTTTCTCTTTACCTGGAAAGGAGAAAGGCTTTCCGGAGCTTCCAGCGCATTGGTAATTAAAGAATAATTCTTCATTACCGCAAGCATCGGAGCAATTGAAGAAGCGTCTGTAGTATGAGGGAAAACGATGATATTTCCGTCTGCGACTTCATTGACAGCCTGAGCATATGCTTTTGCCGAGAAGCTTTTAAGACCTTCGTCTTTGATGTTGATTACATTGGATGCTCCATATTTGTATAATAAATCTGAAGAATCTGTCGGGTTTACAGAGATTGCCGTTACGGTATCTCCTGCTTTATCTGCAACCGCTTTAGCATAAGAAACTGCTTCGAAAGCCGCTTTTTTGTAAACTCCGTTTATATTTTCTGCGTATACGAATACTGCCATTTTTTTAAATTTAAAGATTAAAAATTAAAGAATTAAAAGATTAGATTACTTTTGCTTCTTCGTGAAGTAATCTTACCAGTTCATCCAGGTTATCAGGAGAAACCATTTTCACAGCAGCTCTTGGCGGAACGCTGTCATAAGATACTCCCTGAACTTTTACTTCAGAAGAAGTAGGTTCTACTACCTGCAAAGGTTTTGTTCTTGCAGACATAATTCCTCTCATATTCGGGATGATAAGGTCTTTTTCATCTACCAATCCTTTCTGACCTGCGATAATTGCCGGTAATTTTACAGAAATAGTTTCTTTTCCGCCTTCAATTTCTCTTACTGCAGTAGCTTCGCTTCCGTTTACGTCTAATCCTACAGAAGCGTTTACGAAAGGCTGGTTCAGCAGCTGGGCTACCATTCCCGGAACTGATCCACCGTTATAATCAATAGATTCTTTACCGCAAAGGATAAGGTCGTACCCGCCGTTTTGTGCAACAGCAGCGATTTCTTTTGCTGTAGAATAGCTGTCTTTAGGATCAAGGTTTACTCTTACAGCATCGTTTGCACCGATTGCCAGAGCTTTTCTGATTACAGGTTCTGTAGCTGCATCTCCTACGTTGATTACAGTTACAGTTGCCCCCTGAGATTCCTGAAGTTTAACCGCTTTTGTCAATGCGAATTCATCAAGAGGATTGATTACCCACTGAATTCCGTTCTTGTCGAAAGCAGATTTATCTGCTGTAAAGTTAATTTTGGAAGTAGTATCCGGAACACTACTAATGCAAACTAATATTTTCATATGTTGTTCTTAATTTTTTTATTGGTTATAGGTAACCTTAAGGTTTCAGGTGTACTATTTTATTTTTCTCTTTTCGGACGCAAAATCAAAGCTGTTTATGCAGAGATTTTGTGTGAATTAATTTTTGCTAATATAAATAAAAAATATATTATGCATGCATAATACTTATTAAATTATTATTCAATACATTAAATGTACTTATCTGGCTGGCTGTGTTGCCCTAAACTCTATTTTACTAGGTAAAACCCTTGGATTCATCTTTAAAATATCCAGCACCAGATTCCCCATATCTTCAGGCTGTATCTTCCAGCTGTCTTTTTCAGAAGGAACATTTCCATTAAAATGAGTAGCCACTGATCCCGGCATGATCACTGTGGATTTAATGTTATATTTTCTCAGATCAATCATAGCTGCCTGTGTAAATCCCACCACCCCGAATTTTGAGGCATTGTAGCCTGTTCCGTTTTCAAAGAAATTGGCCCCTGCCAGGCTTGAAATGGTGATATAATATCCTTCCGTCTTTTTCAGTTCTTCCACAGAGGCTTTAAGGGTATAAAAAACGCCCGTAAGATTGGTTTCAATCATATCATTCCACTCTTCAGCAGTAAGCTCATCAACAGGTTTAAATATTCCCAGTCCGGCATTGGCGATTACATAATCCAGCCTTCCGAACTTTTCCAGGATATATTGTACCGCTTCCTGCTCGCTTTCAAGATTTCTGACATCAGAAACAATTCCCAGCACATTTTCGGAATATTGCTGAAGCTCCTGTTCTGCCTTCATCACATCTTCTCTTTTCCTTCCTGAAAATGCTACTGAAATACCGTTTTCAAGTAAAATTTTAGCAATCCCGAAACCAATTCCTTTGGTTCCTCCTGTTATATAAGCCGTTTTATTCTCTGACATAGCATCTGAAATTTAATGCTCTAAAATAACAAAAACGCCCCAATTGGAGCGTTTTATCTATCCTAAGATTTATCAGGAATTATTTTTTAATGAATTTCTCGGTAGTTTTACCGTCTTTCGTTTCGATGCTGATGATATAGCTTCCTGCATTAAGGTTTTTAACGTTGATTCTGTTTCCTTCAAGATTAACGTCTATCTTTCTTCCGCTCATATCATAAACTTCCGCTTTGTTGATTTTCAGATCTGTAATAAGATTAAGGTAATCTACAGTAGGGTTAGGACCGATCGCGATAATGGTTGAAGATTTTGAATTTTTTGTTTCAGCTGTTCCTAATGTTGCATTATTAGCCGCTTCTACTCTATAATTGTCAATACCAAAAGTAGTTGGTCCTGTATTTACAGGTACTCCGGTTCCATTTTCCTGTACAGGGCTACTGGTCACTTCAAATGATACAGGATCAATCCCTGCAGGTATAGTTGCCTGGTTAACTGCCAGGTTTGTAGTCACTCCTCCGATATTGTAGGTAATCTGCCCAGTTGTTTTATTATAACTGAAACCAAGGCTAATCCAGGTATTTGCAGGATATGTATTCTGAGTCAGACCTGTTATAAAGTAGTATCCGTTATTGTTTGGGTTAGCAGCAAAAGTTAAATAAGCAAGTCCGTTAATCGTTTTTGACTGTGAGTTATATACAATACCCACAATGCCATCATCAGCTCCACTGACAGACACTCCTGAACCATGTTGGTTTGTGGAAGTTCCTGTATAAATCTCAGCCACGGCTTTAATGATGTTATTCCCTGCTGTTCTGCCGGCCCAAGCTGTTGCCAAACCATTTTTAACTACCGTTCTTACCGCTGCATTGGTAGCAGTATTTCCACCTATAACCTGCAGATAGTTTCCATGAGCCGCGTTTGCGCCTGTAGCCGTTACAATCTGATAATCTGAAGTTGCTCCTCCTACAAGGTACATTCCTCCCTGTCCAGCAGCAGTTCCTGTAACATTGGTTCCCACATTTCCTGCAGTATAAGAGTTGTAATTATCTGCTTCCAAAACCTGAGCAGAAATTGAAATTGTTGACACTAACGCTAAAGCAAAAAATAGTTTTTTCTTCATGTTATTACAGTTTTAATATTTTTTTCAAAAATAGAACATATAGTCTAAATAAAAAAATAAAAACATAAATAAAATGAATAAAATTCAATGAAATAACGAATAAGCTTACAAATTTAACATAATAAAATAACAATATTAAACAGTAAAATTTAAATTAAAATACAATTTTAAGATAATTTTATAAACATACTCAACATAGTTTAGTTTCTGACAATTCTTATCTTTTTATAAATTTTTCAGTAATTATTCTCTTCCCTGACTTAATTTTCATAAAATAAACACCTGATACAAAGCTCCTTACATCAACCATCCCTTTATTTACCCTAACATCCATTTTCATTCCTGCAGCATCATAAATTTCAATCTTTTCTATGATATCCGTGGTAGTTACTTTTATAAAATCTATAACCGGATTGGGGTATAATGTTACTTTATTTCCTGTCTCAGCATCTTTAACTGCCATAGAAAATCCGCTGTCGACCAGAATATTATCAATATAAGCTGTTCCCGAGGTATTATTATGTACAAAACGGAGCTGATCAATTGTTAACTGAGGTACTGCAGGCCCCGTGTAAATCAATATCCCATTAAGGTAATAGCTGATCCCTGCAGCAGTTCCTACCGCTTTAAACCTGTACCAGTTATTGGAGGACCAGTTTCCGGAAGTGGAGACCATATTCTGTACTCCTGAAATTGTGTTCAGGATTTTTAATACTCCCGTTTTCTCAAAATCTACTCTGGCAATGCACTGCTCACTAATGCTATTTACTGCCTGGAAACCAAAATCCGAACCATTGAGCTGTGAGATACTGATATCAAAAGAAACTGAAAAACCGGTAGAAGACAGCTGATCCTGAAGATTGTAAAAACCTCCGATAATGGGCTCTGACTGGGTTCCGTAAACAGGTTCTCTGACAATTTTCAAAGAAATACTGCCATGACTGGATTTTTCGGAACTGATGGTCTGAAGCTCTACATTTTGAGGCATTCCTCCCGTAGGCGTACTGATCCACGCTCCCTGGCCGTTGATATTACCTGTTGTAAAACCTTCATCAGATTCAAAAGATATGGGCTGTTGCGCGAAGAAAAGCACTGAAAACAGCAAAAATGCAATTGAGTAGTATTTTTTCATGGTTAAGTCAAGTTTTGTATTAAAAATATAAACTTTCCATGAATAGTGAAATAAATTTTAACATATTCCAAACAAAACCCTTGTTTTCAGAGGATTTAATTTTATTCATCCACAATTATACTCCCCGCAAACAAAAAAACCGGTATTCAGCGAAAATAAAAACTCTATGAACTCCCCATTAAAAAGGATTTAAGTACAGATTTATTTTTCATTTCACAATCAGTAATAAAAAACAAGGCGTCTCATTAAGAAACGCCTTGTACAGTATATTATAAAAATTCAATAATTACTTTGAATAGTTTTCAAAAAATAACGGAATACTTTCAATTCCCTTATAGAAATTAAATAATCCATAGTGTTCATTAGGAGAGTGGATGGCATCAGAATCCAATCCGAAGCCCATCAATACTGATTTAGCTCCCAACACCTTCTCAAACATAGCTGTAATCGGAATACTTCCACCGCTTCTGTATGGCAGTACTTCTTTACCAAATGCTGTTTCCATGGCTTTTTTAGCTGCTAAAAACTCTTTGGTATCGCTCTGTAAAACGTAAGGCATACCTCCGTGGTGAGGGGTTACTTTTACTTTTACCGTATCCGGAGCAATTTTCTTGAAATATGCAGTGAATTTCTCAGTGATCTCTTCCGGAGTCTGATAAGGAACCAGACGCATTGAGATTTTAGCGAAAGCTTTTGAAGGAATTACAGTTTTAGCTCCTTCTCCTGTGTACCCTCCCCAGATTCCGTTACAGTCTAAAGTAGGACGGATAGAGGCTCTTTCAAGGGTTGTATATCCTTTTTCGCCTTCGATATTACTCAGGCCGATCGATTTTTTATATTCTTCAGGATTATCCTTCAGTTTATTCATTTCGGCTCTGTCGGCATCTGAAACAACTTCAACATTATCGTAGAACCCGTCAATTGTAATATGTCCATTTTCATCAATCAGGTCAGCAATCATTCTTGAAAGGACGTGAATCGGGTTAGGAACTGCTCCTCCGTAAAGTCCTGAATGCAGGTCTCTGTTGGGTCCTTCAACCTCTACTTCCACATAGCTTAGCCCTCTTAATCCTGTTGTAACAGTCGGCTGCTCATTGCTGTAGATATGAGTGTCTGAAATCAGAATACAGTCGCAGGATAGTTTTTCTTTGTTTTCATTCACAAAGTCGCCCAGGCTTACAGATCCTACTTCTTCTTCTCCTTCAAGGATAAATTTTACGTTACAAGGAAGAGTATTGGTTCTCATCATTGCTTCGAAAGCTTTTAAGTGCATAAAGAACTGCCCTTTGTCATCTGCTGACCCTCTGGCAAAAATAGCTCCTTCAGGGTGAAGCTCAGTTTTCTCAATATAGGGTTCAAAAGGAGGTTTTCTCCACAGTTCCAACGGATCGGCAGGCTGAACATCATAGTGTCCGTATACCAATACGGTCGGCAGGTTTGTATCTATTATTTTTTCTCCAAAAACGATAGGATACCCTTTTGTTTCACATATTTCCACATTGTCTGCTCCTGCATTTTTAAGGTGTTCCGCACATACAGCCGCACACTTCAATACGTCCTCTTTATATGCCGGATCTGCGGAAATAGAAGGGATTCTCAATAACTCAAATAATTCATCCACGAAACGCTGCTTGTTTTCGTTAATGTAATTTAATGTCTCTTGCATTGTAAAATTTTATTTTGTTAAAATTAAAAAAAATGGACCGCTGGGCCAAGCAAAAAGCCAGGATTTTCTGAAGAAACCCATTATTTTCCGTTCATAAGACCTTTCTGCCATTTTTTTCAAATAAAAATGCCCTGTGAAAAACAGGGCATTCTATATCTTATACTGATAATTAGTGTTCAGCTTTCGGAGCTTCTTCTGCTTTTTCAGCAGGCTTTGTAGCAGCAGTACTGTCGGTTTTAGGAGCTGCAGCTTCAGGCTTTGCAGTTTCTTCTTTGTGTTCAGCAGCAGCTTCATGTCCACCGTGAGCTTCCCCTCCCTGATGGTCATCAGAATACCTCTCTACTCCTTCTTCAAGTTTCAAAGTAGCTTTGTTTCCACCTTGCGGAACTTTTTTACAGCTTACCGCTACGGTTGCAATCGCTAAACATATAACTAATTTTTTCATATGTAAAATTTATTTTTAATAAAGACCCTATGAAACCGCACCTTCAGTCTATTCTGATTATCTAAACAGTCAGCGATTTCATGCTTAAATTTTTAATTGCCCAAAAGTAAGAAATCCTGCTTTTTTCGGCAACATTTTTATACTGATTTTAATATAATTTTTCCTTTTTTGGATTGTGTAAAAATAAGGTACTGATCTCCCCCATCCTTCAGTCCGTATTTCTTTTTGATTTCTTCCGGTTTTAAAGGATAGTTTTTTGAAATAATATTGAATTGTTCCTTCTTTTTAATACTTTTAGAATCAACCACATCCATTTCAAAAATTCTTCCGGGAAAGTTTTCCAGTTTTTCCGGAGAAGTATACAGATGGGTATTTGGGTGAAGTTTTTTCAATCCGAACTGTTTTGAAATCAGATTGAAGATTCCTGCCTTCAAAATAGTATTATCAGGGATATAAATGAACTTTTCAGGCTCAGAATACTCTGCTTCAGCATTTTCTTCTTCCCCAAAACGGTAAGTAAAGGCTGATTCTCCGCTCTCCAGGTTCACACAATGGCAGATGATCTCTTCTTTTTTTTCTTTGGATAAAAAGATTACAATTTCCTTGACATCATTTTTAAGGGCAACAATATCGATCCTGTATATCTGAGGTAGAACCGAAACCAGATATTTAATATCAATCAGAGGAGAAAGCTTGATCACCACCTGATCTGACACTGACAGCAATGTTTCCTGAATGGCAAGAATATCCGGTGACAGATCTTCTAAAAGAAAGACTTTGTTTTTATTCTGATCTCTTCTGGCCGGATCCAGATAAACGGTATCGAACTTCTCCCGGTTTTCATTTAAAAAATCTTCCAGTTTCCTGTTGATCAGCCTTGCTTTTCTGCCGAGAACGTTCCAGTTATGTCCTACAATTTCTAAAAGCTCTGTATTCTGCTCTACCAAAGTGATCTCTTCAAAATTACGTGACAGATAATAAGCATCAATCCCAAAACCACAGGTAAGATCTATAAACGTCTTTCCTGTTAAGATTTCTGATTTATAAAGTGCCGCTTTCTCTGATGAAGACTGCTCAAGGCTCAATTGCGGAGGAAAAACAATTCCTTCTTTCAATAAAAAAGGAAATTTCTTCTCTGCCACCTGTCTTCCTTTGATCTGCTGGACAATTTCCTGCATAGAAACTTCGGGAAAGGGGGATTTTTTTAAGAGTAATGAATGTAAATCCGTATGAAGATTTGCATTGATATAGTTTTGAACTTCTTTATTTAATATTTTAACCACAGATGACACAGATTACTATGTTTACTCAATATTTCCGTTTATTTTCCGGATAACCGGCATTCCTGATTTCAGGTTGAACAGTTTTAATTTTTTTTGAAGGATCAGTAATCAACAGGCTATCTCTTATAAAAAATATAGTCCGTCAATACAGGCTGTATATTATTTTGCTTAAGCAAAGAGTTGATCTGTCCTCTGTGATAGGTAGAATGATTAACGGCATGAAAAAGCATATCAAAAATACTGTTCTCAAACTTTGTTCCTCTTGAATTCTGGTATTCTACCCGTTTATCAAGGTCAGAGCTTTGAACAATATCAATACTTTTCAGGAAATTCCGATGATTGATCTCTTCCAAGGATTCAAACGGATTGATCTGCCAGACTTCAAAGGTTTCTTCCCCTGATATTCTTGCATTCCAGATCTGCTGTGCATTGAGGGTATGATTGATCAAACTGACGGTCCTTTCATCAAGAACATCCTTATTTTTTGAAATAATTTTGATCATCTCATTATTGAAATGATAAGTATATTCAAATAAGTCGATCAGTTTTTCTTTCATTATTCAAACATTTCTGCCCAGCGTACGGCTTTTATTTCTTTTTCGTTGTACAGGTCTGCAATTGACTTTTTAACGTCTAATTTAGGGTATAAATTAACTCCGATCAGTTTAATTTTTCCTTCTTCTATCCACTGCTGCTCTTCAATGGCGTGATCATAGATCTTTTTCTGGATCACTCCCTGTTTCAACAGTTCAAGATAGCCTCCTGCCTCTTCCGTTTCAACGAATAAAGCCCAGGACTTATCGGCAATCTGCTGCGTGATATCTTCCACATAATAGCTTCCGTTGGCAGCGTCTTCGAATACATTAATAATGCTTTCATACGCCAGAACGATCTGTTGTTTGAAAGAAATCTCTTCAGAGTTATCCGTACTTCTGTCTACAAGATAGTTACTGGAAAAGACAGCATCTGCTCCTCCTATCATGGCAGAAGCAAGCTCCAGTGTGGAACGGATCAGGTTATTTTCATTATCAGAAACAGCTTTATTTCTAAGGGAAGTCTCTGCAAAGATATAAGGAACTTCATCCAGTCCATATTCTTTGGAAAGCTGGTTGAAAACCATTTTGAATGCTCTCAGTTTAGCCATTTCAAAGAAATAATTTCCTCCAACAGCCATTCTAAAGATCAGTTTATTTAAGATTTCCGCTCCATATACTTCTGCCAGTTCTTTGGTTTTTGCCAGAGCAATACCAAGCTGCTGATCAATTGCTGCCCCGGCATTCTGGTGAAGGGAAACGTCTACACAGATACTTCTTCTGAATTCTTTTGCCAATAATTCTTTTGCCAGCTGATCATCAATAACAGCCTCTTTTTCATTAAAAACATCAATCAGGGAGAAATACTGATCTTCTTCCTGCGGGCTGATGTGGCCTGCAAGCTCTTTATTATTAACAAAAATGGTTTTCCTGCTCAGGTTTTCCACATTCTGATCAAGCAAAAATGCAAATACTTCATCTTCCAGGCTTTCATGATACCTGGAAACCAAATGGGTGCTTTCTTCCACTCTCGGCAGATTGGCCAAAGGCTTGTGAACTTCTGTATAAAAAGGCTTTACTTCGATTCCTTCAAGGTTTTCTTTTTGTAAAACCGGATAAATATCGTCCGTTTTAAGCTGCTTTTTTACTAAATTTTCCCAGTTTGAAAATGTATCTGTATTTGACATCAGTTTTATTTTGTTTATGAATGGCCAATAGTGAATTTACTTTACCGGTGAATTTACAGCAAAGGAGCTTACTATTCACCATTGACGTATTCTATTCAGTTGTATTATTTCTTAGCGACTTTTGTACTGTCAACCACCAGGATGAAGATTTCTTCATTCGGCTTTTTCATAAAATAATTTTCTCTTGCGTATTTTTCTTTTTCTGACTTGTTGTTCATCAGTTTTTTATAAAAAGCATCATTTTTCTGGTATTCTTTTTTATAATACTCAAGCTGCTCTTCATATTTGTGGATCTCCCCATTCAGTTCGTTGATAACCAGAAACGAGGTTTTGTCGAAGAAAATCATCCATACCAGGAACAGACAGATCGTAATGGTATACTTATTCAAAACATATTTCTGGATAAGTTTGAATGTTTCAGATTTCGGCTGAATGTCTTTGATAAGTTTGTTTTCTTCCATTTTCTTAATGTTTTCTCAACGAGTTTTTAATAACAGTAGTTAAAAAATCAATTGCTACGGAATTCTGCTTCATATTCGGGATGATAAGATCCGCTTCATTTTTAGACGGCTCAATGAATTCCTGGTGCATTGGCTTCAGGGTAGTCTGGTAACGGTGCAGCACTTCACCCAGATCTCTTCCTCTTTCCTGTGTATCTCTTCTGATCCTCCTGATCAGCCTTTCATCTGAATCTGCATGTACGAATACTTTCAGGTCAAATTCTTTCAGCAATTCTTTATTGGTAAGTACCAGAATTCCTTCTACCACCAATACGTTCTTAGGTTCTACAGTGACATGATCTCCTGTTCTGGAATGAGTGACAAAGCTGTAAATCGGCTGCTCAATCGGCTGATTATTCTTTAAAGCCTTCACATGTTTTATCAGTAATTCAAAATCTATAGACTTGGGATGGTCATAGTTTAAAGCCTCTCTTTCCGTCAGTGTAAGACCCTGATTGTCATGATAATAATTATCCTGAGAAAGGATGTTCATTCCTTCGATATCAAGCTGCTGAAGTATCTTATCAACAACTGTAGTTTTGCCGGATCCTGTTCCACCGGCAATTCCTATTACAAGCATTGTTTTTTTGTTTCTTTATAGTTGGTACAAATATACTATTTTAGATAAGATATAACAATGTAAGAATATTGAGAAATTAAAAGATTACAGGACTTAAAAATTAAAAAATTCTCCGCAATGGTATCGTTGTTTGTCATTTATATCTGTAAACGGTATTTTAACGCTTAATTCTACAAAAAAACCCGATGTTGAAACACCGGGTTTAAAGTTTTTAATGATTATTTCTTAATGAATTTCGCAGATATTTCCAGGTTTTTTATGGTGATGATATAACTGCCCGGCTGAAGCCCTGATACATTGATCTGGTTTCTTCCGTTTCCTACTGCTGCATCAATCACTTTTCTTCCTTCCATATTGTAAATTTCCACTTTTTCTTCTTTATTTCCTTTCAGCGATATGTTTAAGAAGTCGGAAACCGGATTTGGATAAATGGAAACCGGCTGTTCTTTTTTAATTTCTTTTGTGCTTAGGGCCTGACAGGCATATTCCGGAAGTATATAACCTGAAGTGGTAAACTCTTCAGTCATGATGTTGATATCATTACATGTAAAGCCAAACTGCCCGAGCATATCAATAGCCGCCTGTCTTACGGCAATAGCAGCATCCTGCTGGTTGGTTGATGAAGTTGTTAAATCCAGACCTTCCAAAAATGCCCGGTCTGTTTTTTCTTTCCCGATTCTGTCATAAATTCTCATCAGACAGGTAGACCAGATTTGAGCTTTATCATAGAACGATCCGGAGCCGGGGTATGTCATGGTTGTATTGGTAATTCTGCCGTCCCATATCGTGTTATGCCCATCCCAGCTGAACACCCAGTTATACTGAGGAGTAGACGAAGCCCATTGGTTCAGGCTTCTGCTGTAGGATTGTGCCCAATAATCACCGGAACCTTCACTCAGCCCGTCAGCATTGGAAACTCCACCGGATAGCCAGTGATGAATTCCGTGTCCTAATTCATGCAGGATCACATCAGCATCTTCAGCATCGTCTACTCCTCCCTGCCCAAATTCCAGAGTACCTGCAGTGCTATATCTTGAGTTGTCTTGCCCGTTCAGCGCATGGGGATCATAAAGAACAACCCCACCATTTGTAGCCGGCTTACAGATGATTCCTAATGTCTCGTTGATGTACCTTAAACTCTTATCTATATGCCAGAAAGCATTTACAGCCTCAAATCCCAACTCACTTCTGTTAAACAAAAACTGGTTGGTGTCCTGGGTAAATAAACCGGTATTGGGTCCGGTGATATTTCTGATTTCTACATAAGAATTTTTCAGTTTGTAGACATTATTGGCAAATTCTATATCTGATAATGTTACCAGGCTTCTTGCATTGTCTAAACTGGCATTCGTGGCATCATTACCGTCCACATAGCTGCCTCCATATGTTGATCCGGTTCTTGACAGCGGATCCGGGTCATATACATAGCCGGAACCTGAAGCTTTAAAACTGACTGTTTTATTGGATTGTTTTGTTTTCTTTTTGGGAGATTCCGAGGTTTCATCTTTATGCCTGTGATATACGGCAATGTCTTTAACACTGATGATTTCTCCTGTTTTGGCGTCAACAATTGTCTCCCAGCTTCCGGAATTATCATAAGAGTTGATGACCACTCTGTATACAAGCTTTGTATTTCCCCCGTCTGTAATGTAAACGAACAGTTTATTTTCCTGATAAGTAATTTCCCCCTGGGATTTAGAAGCAACATATGCCTTTTGAAAAGCGTCGACTGCAGAAATAGCGGGTGTAATATCTATTTCTTTCAGGTTTTTCTTTAAGCTTTCGGAAGAGGTATAACTTATTTTACCTTCTTTATTGAAATGGACTAGAACTTCGGACTGAAAAACAGGAACCTCCTTGATAAACTGCTGATACCGGAGTGTTTCTCCGGTATGCCCTTTACGTACAGAATATAAATTAAGCTTACTGAAATTCTGAATTCCCAGGTTTCTGGAATTCTCTTTAATCCACCGGTTTGCAGGTGCTTCAAAAGTTGATTCCTGAGCCAATAAGTTGCTACAGCACAGAACGCTGCCCAAAATCAGCGAAGTAATTTTTAATGTCATATAATGTTTTTTTTGTGGTTTTGTTTTAAAAATAACAAATATTTTTAAGTTTTAGATCTTTTTAACAAAAAAGCTTAAAAAACATGATCAATGTCTTATAAAATAATAAAACGATTTGTTTAAAGCTGCAATACAATTTTCAAAACGTTAAGAGTGCGCAAAGAAGGTATAAGTTGTATGGATGTTTTGTCCGGAAGGATATTTCATACAACAATGTAAAGAATAAAAAGTTTCTGTTAAGTCGTAACGCCTCTGGAAAGGTAATTTTTAACCTCCCGTCAAACCTTGTGAACTCTGCGTTGGAACAGTACGCAATAACAGCTGCAGGAGGTACAGGTAAAGTGGACAAAATTTAAAAGAGGCTGACCTTTTGGCCAACCTCTATATTTTATACGATTTCGCTTGTTAATTCGCGTGATAATAATTTTTCGTGCATGGGTTTCAAAATATCCATTGAGCCGGTTTTTACAGTACATTTACCTTTATAGTGGACAAGAATGGTACATTGCTCGGCCTGCTCGAGTGTGTGTTTGCATATTTCGATCAGACAGTCGATCACATAATCAAATGTATGAACGTCATCATTATGAAGCACCAGTTTATAAACTTCATCCGTATCATCAAGAACAAGAACTTCTTCCTCGTATTGACGTTTCGGGTTTTCGTAGTCTTTTATTGTATTATAAAAATTCATTCTTATGTTTTAAACTTCACCAATTTTATCTGCCAAGTTATCAATAGCATTGGGCTCATCATATACCAGCTCGACAAGCTCCACGCTCTTATTATTCATCTTCAGAATTTTGAAATGATAATTATCCAGGTCAAACTCCTGGTTTTCTTCCGGAATTTCCTCCAGTTCGTACAGAATAAATCCTGCCAATGAGTTGTATTCACTCTCTTCGGAAAGAGGGAGTTTTTTAGGTAAAAATTCATTGATTTCGTCCAGAGGCTGTGTTGCCTGTACCCAGTAGGTATTATCAGCAATTTTATCAACGATTTTTTCTTCTTCATCTTCTTCATCCTGAATTTCTCCTACCAACTCTTCCAGAATGTCCTCAAGGGTAATGATCCCCTCAGTTCCTCCGAATTCATCAATAACGATCGCTATATGCTGTTTTTTAAGCTGGAAAGTTTTCAATAGGTCTGATACTTTCTTGCTTTCCACCACGAAAAAGGCATCACGCATCAGTTCTTTAAGGTCGTCATGATCCAGCTGTCCTTTTCTTTTAACAAATTCTCTTATGATCTCCTTGGTATAGAAAATCCCGATAACGTTGTCAATAGAGTCAATATAGACCGGGATACGGGAATAGCCGCTATCCATAATCTTATTGATAATATCATTGACGTCTTCTTCAAAGTCAATGGAAGTAATATTTTGTCTCGGAACCATGATCTGCTTGGCAGAGTGATCCGTAAAGTCAAATGCATTTTTAATGATTTCGTAGTTTTCTTCTTCGATCTCACCGCTATCTGCACTCTGCTTTACCAAAAGCTGAAGTTCTTCTGTAGAGTGAATTTCCTGTTCTGAGGCAGGATGAATCTTGATTAATCTTAAAAAGCCATTGGACATGAGATTCATCAACCATATAAACGGTTTGAATACCGTATAAAAAACTCTCAGAGGTACTGCAGTGGCCATAGTTGTGGATTCTGACTTTCTGATGGCAATTGATTTCGGGATAAGCTCACCAAACACAATATGCATAACGGTGATCAGTACGAAGCTGGTCGCTACTGAAATTGTAGTAATGGTAGTCTGGGTCAGATCAATACTCAAGGAAGTAAAGATATTTTCCACAATATGATGCAAGGCGCTTTCTCCTACCCAACCCAGGGCAAGGGATGCCAATGTAATTCCTAACTGGGTTGCAGAAAGGTATTCATCAAGATGTTTGATGATGTGTTCTGCCTGCTTTGCCATAGAATTACCTTCTGCGGCTTTTAGTTGGATCTGAGAATAACGAACTTTAACAATTGAAAATTCTGCGGCTACGAAGAAGCCATTTAGTAAAACAAGAAATAAGGCCAGCAAAAGCCTGACTATGTCCGAGTCCATTTAGAAGTTGTATATATTTTATTAGGTACAAAGATATACAAAATAAAAATAATGTGAGAAAGATAAAATTATTTCAGTGCAGGATTTTTAGAAAGGAAAAAATGACATTATAAAACCCCTTTATTTTCCACTAATAAAAATAATCGAAGTACTTATATCTTTTTCATGTCAAAACAGGATTTTTGGGTACTCATTTTGAGTTTCCGGCTTTCTGAAACAAAAAAAGCACCGATAATATCGATGCTTCTGATGGTATGTAAAATAATTCTTTACGAATTTTTTAAAGCTTCTGCTCCGGAAACAATTTCCAGGATTTCGTTGGTAATTGCAGCCTGTCTTGCTTTGTTGTAGAAGATCACAAGATCATTCTTTAAAGCCTGAGCGTTATCTGTTGCTTTGTGCATTGCAGTCATTCTCGCTCCGTGCTCAGATGCTACTGAATCAAGGATGGCTTTGAAAACCTGAGTTTTGATTGATTTAGGAATCAGATTATCCAGGATCTCAGCTCTGTTAGGTTCGAAAATATAATCTGTTTCAACCTGTGGTTCTGTAGTTTCAGGCATTGAGATCGGAAGAAGTTGCTCTGTAGTGACTTCCTGAGTAGCAGCATTAACGAATTTGTTATAGATAACGTAAACTTCGTCAAATTTACCTTCTTTGAAGCTGGTCATTACTCCTTCTGTGATATGAGCCACTGTATCAAAGTTCAGGTTATCATATACAGAACTTCCATTAGCATATACTGAACGATTTCTTCTTACAGCATCATATACTTTTTTACCTACAGGAAGAACTTCAATCTCATATCGAGATTTGTCCTGAAACTGAAGGTTAAGCTCTTTTACGATTGAAGAGTTAAAAGCTCCCGCAAGACCTCTGTTTGAAGTAACAGCGATGAAAAGTATTCTTTTAACCTCTCTTTTCTGAGCATATACAGAAATCTGGTCAGGATCAGAGCTAGAATTTACATTCTGGATAAGCTCCTGTAATTTTTCAGAATAAGGTCTTAACATTACAATTGCATCCTGTGCTTTTTTAAGTTTCGCAGCGGAAACCATTTTCATAGCACGGGTAATCTGCATCGTAGATGAAATTGACGTGATTCTGCCTCGTATTTCTTTTAAGTTTGCCATTAATTTGGGTTCAAAGTTTAAGGTCTAAAGTTTAAGGCTTAAAACTTACATTTTAAACCTTAAACATTGAATTTTTTTAGTTGTATTTAGAAGCTAAATCGTTAGCTGCCTGCTTAAGAACACCTGTAATATCGTTATCGATTTTTCCAGCTTTGATAGCAGCCATAGTGTCTGGGTGCTTAGATCTCAGGAACTCGATATACTCGTGTTGGAATTCTTTAATCTTGTTCAATGGAACGTTTCTCAATAAGTTCTCAGTACCGGCATAGATCATAGCAACCTGGCTATCAACCGGAAGCGGAGAGTTAACCGGCTGCTTAAGAAGCTCCACGTTTCTTTCTCCTTTAGAGATTACAGCTAAAGTAGAAGCATCAAGGTCAGATCCGAACTTAGCGAACGCTTCCAATTCTTTATATTGAGCCTGGTCAAGTTTCAATGTACCAGATACTTTTTTCATTGATTTGATCTGAGCGTTACCTCCTACCCTTGATACAGAGATCCCTACGTTGATCGCAGGACGAACCCCTGAGTTGAATAGATCAGACTCCAGGAAGATCTGTCCGTCTGTAATAGAGATTACGTTAGTTGGGATATATGCAGAAACGTCACCTGCCTGAGTTTCGATGATTGGAAGAGCAGTTAATGAACCCCCTCCTTTCACGATTGGCTTAAGAGACTCCGGTAAGTCATTCATCTGCTTCGCAATTTCGTCATCAGCGATTACTTTAGCAGCTCTTTCCAATAGTCTTGAGTGAAGATAGAAAACGTCTCCAGGATAAGCTTCACGGCCCGGTGGTCTTCTTAATAGTAGGGAAAGCTCACGGTAAGCAACAGCCTGTTTAGATAAATCATCATAAACGATAAGCGCCGGTCTACCTGTATCTCTGAAGAACTCACCGATAGCAGCACCTGCCATCGCAGAGTATACCTGCATTGGAACCGGATCTGAAGCGTTAGCCGCAACGATTACAGTATATGCTAAAGCTCCTTTATCAGAAAGGGTTTTAACGATTTGTGCTACAGTAGAAGCTTTCTGACCGATAGCAACATATATACAATATACTGGTTTACCAGCATCAAAGAATTCTTTTTGGTTGATGATCGTATCGATCGCAACAGTAGTTTTACCTGTCTGTCTGTCACCGATGATAAGCTCTCTCTGACCTCTACCTACAGGGATCATAGAGTCGATCGCAACGATACCTGACTGTAATGGTTCAGTTACCGGTTGTCTGTAGATTACTCCAGGAGCTTTTCTTTCTAGTGGCATTTCATATAAATCCCCAGTAATAGGACCTTTACCGTCGATAGGGTTACCAAGAGTATCTACTACTCTTCCTAGCATACCTTCTCCTACTTTGATTGAAGAGATTCTGTTAGTTCTTCTTACTGTATCACCTTCTTTTACTAATTTACTTTCACCAAGTAGAGCAACACCTACGTTGTCTTCTTCAAGGTTAAGTACAATACCTTCTACATCACTAGAAAATTTCACCAACTCTCCGTATTGTACGTTTTCTAACCCGTATACACGAGCAATACCATCACCGATGGTTAAAACTGTACCTACTTCCTCAACGTTGGATTGAGTATCGAAGTTGGCCAATTGCTGTTTTAAGATCGCAGATACTTCTGCCGGATTTATTTCTGCCATTGTATGGTTGTTTTTCTTAATTTAATTGGAAATCTTTTTTAACTTGGTTCAATTTGGTCTTCACAGATGCGTCTACCTGCTGGTCTCCTACTCTCAGGATATATCCACCTAAAATGTCCTGGTTGATGATCAGTTTCAAATCGAAGTTTGAGTTGGCATTCACCAGGTTGGTAGATCTTAGAATCTGATCAATATTCTCTTTGGAAAGCTGAGTAGCTGTAGTAAGCGTTACTCTCTGTACTCCGTTGATATCTTCAACTTTGTTGATGAATTCCTGAGCGATATTTTTCAATTGGTTCTCACGTCCGTGTTTAATAACCAATCTGATCAAATTCTGGGAAGATGCTGATAAACCTTTGAAAATTTCGTTTGCTACCTCTATTTTCTTTTTTGCATCAATGTAAGGTGTAAGGAAGAATTTGTTCAAATCCTTAGATTCAGCCATGATCTTCACTACATCTTTCATTTCAGAAAATACGGCAGCTGTCTGACCTGATTCATTGGTGAAATCAAGTAAGCCCTGTGCGTATCTTTTCGCTACTTTAGATGTAAGCATTCTTAGTTAAGGTTAGATTTGTTGATATAATTTTGAACTAATTCGTTTTGAGCTTCCGTGTTATCTAACTTTTGTTTCAAGATAGATTCTGCAATGTTTACAGATAAAGCGCCGATCTGAGTTTTGATGTCTGCCATGGCAGCATTTTTCTCAGCGTTGATCGTTTGTTTAGCAGCTTCGATAAGTTTGTCTCCTTCTGCTTTAGCAACATCTTTAGCTTCACCCACGATTCTGTCTTTAATTTCTCTGGCTTCTTTAAGGATAGCGTCTCTTTCGATTTTAGCTTCACGAATGATTCTTTCGTTGTCAGCTTTAAGATCTTCCATCTCTTTTTTAGCCAATTTAGCTTGGTTCAATGCATCAACGATAGAAGTTTCTCTTTCATTAACAGCATTTACGATTGGTTTCCAAGCGAATTTAGCTAGAAGAAACAATAGGATAACAAACGTAAGGGTCATCCAAAACAAAAGTCCAATTCCAGGTTCAATAATTCCCATATCTGTAAATTCTTTTTTTAAAATGTTATTTATGGATTGTTTTTAAAATTCTTAGCAGCAGCCAACCGCTTCACTGCTAAGAATGTTTTTTTGAGGATAGATTACTTGATGAAAGCACCAAAGATGATCGCGATAAGACCAGCACCTTCGATAAGACCAGCAGCGATAAGCATTGCTCCCTGAATCTTACCAGCTTGCTCTGGCTGTCTAGCGATAGCGTCCATAGCGTGACCACCGATTTTACCGATACCTAGACCTACACCTAGTACTGCTAAACCGATACCTACGTAAACTAAACCTACTCCTGTTGATAAATCCATGATAAATAAATTATATTAGTTAAAAAATTATTTTTTTCTTTTAATTAGTGAGCGTGTTCTTCGTGACCGTGCTCATGGTCGTGTTCTGCAACTGCAATTCCGATAAACAGTGCGGATAATACAGTAAAGATATAAGCCTGCAGTGCTGCTACCAATAACTCAAGTACTGAAACGAATAATGCTAATGGTACAGATGCAAATCCTAACAATGGAGACTTGAAGATGAAGATCAATGAAATGATTGCCAGAATCATAATGTGTCCCGCAGTGATGTTAGCGAAAAGTCGCATCATTAAAGCGAAAGGCTTTGTAAAGATCCCGATAATCTCGATTGGAACCATGATTGGGTACAATAAGATCGGAACCGGCGGCATAAAGATGTGTTTCCAGTAATCTTTATTCGCACTGAATAATGTAATTAATAATGTAATGATTGCCAATACGCAAGTGATTGCGATGTTACCTGTAAGGTTAGCTCCGAACGGAAAGAAAGGAATTAATCCGAAAAGGTTATTGATCCAGATAAAGAAGAACGCCGTCAATAAATAAGGCATATATCTTTTATACTTTACTGATCCGATGTTCGGGATAGCCACTTCGTCTCTGATGAATACGATTACCGGCTCCATTACTTTTCCAATTCCTTTTGGAAGTTGTGATTTTTTGTAATTTCTTGCCATTCCTATGAACACTACTGCCATAAAAATTACTGACAAGAACATTGAAGCTGCGTTTTTCGTTATTGAAAGGTCAAAAAACACTTCGTTTGATTTTTGCTTTCCGCTGATGATTGAAAATAAAGTTGCTTTTTCAACACCTTTAGTAGAAACTACCTGTCCGTGTTCTAAAGTATACCCATCGTGTTCATGCCCGTGAGCAATGCTGCTTGAAAGGAAAGTATGCCACCCCTGGTTATCCTTAATAATAACAGGCAAAGGGATAGAAACGTGGTGCTCCTCACCACTGTCATCTTTTGAAGTCCATAAATGCCATTCATTAGAATCACCGATGTGCTCCATGATCACTTTAGTCGCATTAAAGTCGCCTTCCGCTTCTTTATGCTCTACTTTTTCAGCTACTTTTTCCCCTTCAGTTTCGTGCTGTGCAGCAGCTAAACTGCTAATAAACACAAACAAAAATGCGAAAAATAACGAAGAAATTTTTCTGTTCATATCTCTTTTTTAATCGTGTGCAAATATATCGATTTTATTAAACTTTACCAATATTAAAAATTGATTTTTATCATCAAAAAAATCAAGATTTATTAATGAGTTTTATTATAGATAAATATATAAGGAAAGACGCTACCACAAAGCATGCAAGCAAAAACAGAAAATTTTCTTTTGTTTTGTCAATAATCAGTAATGAAATCAGCAGCCATATAATATCTTTAGGAATATTAAAGGTGAGAAATTTAAGAGCTGCATCCTGCCTTTTGTATAAAAACTTTTTAAAAATTATATACACCGCCGTATTCAGAACAACAGCCAATGTTATAATAATAAAAACATCAAGAAAATTCATGCTGCAAAAATAGGATTATAATTTTTGAAACAAAAGAATTATTATATAAAGGAAGGAGGCTGGAAGCCGGATGATAAAAGTTACGGTTCTGCAAAACCGCCATTCAACACGTTTTATTAAATATGATCTACAATTCTTATTTTAAAAAATAGTCTATCAGGAATCTTATTTCCTTTTATCAGCCTCAAAAGACACCCCTCTCTTCCAACTTTAATCAAATCCTTATAATATTAAGACTATAATTCCCATGTTTCTTAAAAATTCCTTATTTTTGCAAACCTATAATTTACAATAAATATGTTTAATAGTTTACAGGATAAATTAGACAAGGCATTACATAATATTTCCGGACGTGGAAAAATTACCGAAATCAATGTAGCGGAAACCGTAAAGGAGATCCGTAGAGCATTGGTAGATGCAGACGTTAACTATAAAGTTGCTAAGGATCTTACCAAAAGAGTTCAGGATAAGGCATTAGGCGAAAACGTTCTTACTTCCCTTACTCCGGGACAGCTGATGACGAAAATTGTTCACGATGAATTAGTGAATCTGATGGGAGGTTCTCAGGAAGGAATTAATCTTTCAGGAAAACCCTCTGTAATTCTTATCGCCGGTCTTCAGGGTTCGGGTAAAACGACTTTCTCCGGAAAGCTTGCCAATTATTTACAGACCAAAAGAAATAAAAAGCCATTACTGGTAGCGTGTGATGTTTACCGTCCTGCTGCAATCGACCAGCTGAAAGTATTGGGAGGACAGATCAAAGTTCCTGTCTATACTGAAGAAGGCGCAACCAACCCTTCTACTATTGCTGAAAATGCAATCAATTTTGCAAAAGCAAACGGTCACGATGTTGTCATTGTGGATACCGCAGGGCGTTTGGCAATCGATGAGCAGATGATGAACGAGATCAAATCTGTACATTACTTCATCAAGCCTCAGGAAACCCTTTTCGTAGTAGACTCCATGACAGGTCAGGATGCTGTGAATACCGCTAAAGCATTCAACGATGCCTTGAATTTTGACGGGGTTGTTTTAACCAAGTTGGATGGTGATACAAGAGGGGGTGCTGCATTAACGATCCGTTCTGTAGTTGAAAAGCCGATCAAATTCATCTCTACAGGAGAAAAAATGGAAGCACTGGATCTTTTCTATCCTGAAAGGATGGCAGACAGGATCCTGGGAATGGGAGACGTTGTTTCCTTAGTAGAAAGAGCTCAGGAGCAGTTTGACGAAGAAGAAGCTAAAAAACTTCACAAGAAAATCGCTAAAAACGAATTCGGTTTTGATGATTTCCTAAAGCAGATCAACCAGATCAAAAAGATGGGTAACATGAAAGATCTTATGGGAATGATTCCGGGGGTTGGAAAAGCCATCAAAGATGTAGAAATCAGTGATGATGCTTTCAAGCATATTGAAGCTATTATTTACTCGATGACGCCTGAAGAAAGAAGAAAGCCTTCTATCATCAATACACAGAGAAAAAACAGAATTGCAAGAGGTGCAGGGAGAAAGATTGAAGATGTCAACCAACTGATGAAACAATTCGATCAGATGGGTAAAATGATGAAAATGATGCAGGGACCTCAAGGGAAGCAGATGATGCAGATGATGAGCAAGATGCCGAATATGCCTGGAATGGGTGGAATGTTCGGAAAATAATTCAAAAAGAGATCATATCAAAATATAAAATCCGGCTCAATTCTGAGCCGGATTTTGTTTTTTTATCTTTCAATAAACTGATTACTTATCAGATTTCTGGGATTTCCCTTTAATGAAATAAGAGAAACCAACGTTAACTCCGAAAGTCTTAACGTTCGTCTTCACATCTGTATTCATGATCGTCTGTTTATTTGAAAACTGGTCATAAGAAACCCCTAAATTGATCCCTAAAGACGAAGTAGCCATATACGTCACTCCCCCTTTTACTTTCCACGCCAGACCATCTGTAGTGGTCTCTGTATTCTGCGCTAATAAAGGATCAAACCCTTCATTATTGATGTTACCGTTAAAAGTATACTTAGTCTTATCGGAAGCATATCCGATCCCTGCACCTAAGAACGGTACAAGCTTACTGGAATTAGTAAAATAATAAGTAGCTGTAGGCATTACAGAGAATGTGGAATTGGCCACTTTTACTCCCTGATATTTAGTGGTCGTACTAATATATCCCAGGTCGATACCCACTGCTAATTTATCAATAACAAAGTATCCTACGGAAGGAGTAACTGAAAAAGTATTTACTTTTGGTCCGTCAACAGAATTACTGCCTACTTTTACTGTCGTTGTAGTGTTGTTGAAGCCCATTCCTGTGTTTCCGCTGATCACCCAGTCTCCTTTAGTCATTTGGGCATTAGAAAGCCCGAAAAGCGCCACAGCGCCTGCTAATAATAGTTTTTTCATGGTTATTATATAAAAAAAATGTTTCCAAAAATACAAAAAAACCCTGAGATTTTCTCAGGGTTCTATTGTTATATGCTTTGTTTATTATTTTGCAAATACATATTTAACTCCGAAAGTTACAGAAGCTAAGTTCAAACCGAAGTTATAGTTGCTTTTAGTATAACCGTCTTTTTGTTTGAAGTCGCCGGCGTGAACTATACGATCACTATCGTCTCGCTTGAAATTGTTATAACCGAATTCACCGATAGTAACTTCGATAGTCCAGTTTTTGTTTAGGAAATAATCTAAGCCCGGCTTTACAGTAACGCCAATTTCAGTGTATTTAGATTCAATAGTTTCAGAGGTAGTATAAGTATATCCAGAAATACGTGCATAACTTGTCCTATCTTTAGTTTTTCCAAATCTCATTGGAACCGCTAATTGTCCGAATATATATAACTTATCAGATAAAGTCCAGTACTTTCTTACAAAAGGTTCAACTACAAATGCATGTTTTTTATTTAATTTATTGGTCAATGTATGTGAGTCTGAAGTTTCAGTAGTTGTTTTTTCAGTTTCGTATCCAAGGCCTAATCCAATTGCTAGGTTTGTGTTCACGAAATATCCAATTCTAGGCAATACATTAAAGTTTTCTTGTTTATAATCTTTGATATCACTCTCTTCTCGAGAATAGCCAACAGATCCTGATAAGTATGTCGTTCCTTTAGCAATCTGAGCGTTTGATAATCCAAAAAGGGCTATTGCACCCGTTAATAGTAATTTTTTCATGGTTATTATTTAAAAAAAATGTTTCCAAAAATACAAAAAAACCCTGAGAAAATCTCAGGGTTCTATTGTTATATGCTTTGTTTATTATTTTGCAAATACATATTTAACTCCGAAAGTTACAGAAGCTAAGTTCAAACCGAAGTTATAGTTGTTTGTAGCATCACCATCTTTTGGTTTGAAGTTGCTATAACCGAATTCACCGATAGTAGCTTCGATAGTCCAGTTTTTGTTTAGGAAATAATCTAAACCTGGCTTCACAGTAACACCGATTTTAGTGTATTTAGCTTCAGTAGAAGTAGAGTTAGTAACTACAGAGTTACCTGAAGTAGCTACAGTACTGTTCTCATCTTCAGTTTTACCAAATTTCATTGGAACAGCTAATTGTCCGAAGAAATATAATTTGTCAGATAAAGTCCAGTATTTTCTTACGAAAGGCTCAACTACGAATGCAGGAGTTTTGTTTACATTCTCAGTTACGATTGTTGTGTTACCTAATGTAGTTGTAGTAGTTTTAGTTGTTTTTTCAGTTTCGTATCCAAGACCTAAACCAATTGCTAGGTTTGTGTTAACGAAATAACCAACTCTAGGTAATACGTTGAAGTTTTCTTTTTTATCGTTACCGTTGTTAGATTCTACTTGAGAATACCCAACAGATCCTGATAAATATGTAGTTCCTTTAGCAATCTGAGCGTTTGATAATCCAAAAAGTGCAACAGCACCCGCTAATAATATTTTTTTCATTTTAAAAAATTTTAATACTTTCTGGAGGCAAATTTACAGTCGTCCTCACGAATATTAAAATTTGTTAATGTGATTAATATCATTGTTAAAATTATTGGCTTTGTAAAAATAATTCATATTAAAGAGAAGTCTTTGAGTTTTTCACAATATTATGAATAAAAAAATTACAAATCATTAATGAGAGCGCGATATACTTGGTTTTTCAAATTTTTGTTTTTTCTAAAAATCCGGTCAAATCCCCGGCAAATACTAAAATAACCCAACTTAAATTGTTAATTTTTAAGTTATTAAGTCTTAAAATTTAAACAATCGTTTATAATTCAGACGGTTTTTTCGCTTCCGAATAGCTTTAATTGAGGTAAATAGAAAAGTTTTGTGAAAAAATATCCCTGCTTTTCTTTCCTTATATCAACAAAAAACTCCGGCCTTCGGCCGGAGTCCTGTTATTTTTCAACTATTCTTATTTGATAAAGAAGTTATATCCTAAGTTGACAGCTCCTACGTTCCAGCTGTCTCTGTACCAGCCATAGTCACGTCTGTTGCTGACAGACTGATATCCTATATACAACTCTCCTTTAGACATCTGATATCCGAATTTAGGCTGTGCATAGAATCCTCCGTCTACTCCGTCTTTGGTAGAAATACCATATCCAAGGTCTAATCCTACAAAGATAGGAGCTCCCTTAAACTTATATTTACCGGAAACAGCTACAGGAATAAATCCGAAATCATCAAAGTGATCTTTCCCGAAAAAGTGAGAATATCCGGTTGTTACCCCAAGGTCAAGACCTTTAGCGATATTCCACATATAAGCAGCATCCACTCCTAATGTAAATGAAGATACATTGCTTGCATCAGATACCGGAACACCGATATGTCCACCAATTTTAAAACCTTCCTGTGCCTGGGCAGCACCTCCTAAAAGTGCAAAAGCACCTAGTAATAATAGTTTTTTCATTTTTTTAGTAGCTTTAAATTACGGGGCAAAGGTACTAATTATTTTTCATCGTAAAAGTAAAATACAGGAATCTGTTTCCTGACAATAAAAAAAACAGAACAAATTGTCCTGCCTTTTTTCTATTTTCAATATTATTTTCAGAATCAGTTTCCTCCGAATTTGAAACCTACTCCAACCTGAGCAAAACTATTCTTTATCGTCCCTCCACTGTTATCATTAGAAAGGTTGGATACTCCCAGACTGTATCTTGCATCAAAGAAAAGGCCATTCTCAAGAGCATATTCTACCCCCAGGAAAGGAGCAAGATTCAGTGACTTGATATCTTTTTTGATATCGCCATCCTTTGTGTCCTCTCCTTCAACTTCCACATCAAAAAAATCTGATCCCAATACGGTTTTCTGCTTGGCAGTAAGAATGATCCCTACATTAAGACCCGCAGCAACGGAAAATCCTTCCGTAATAAAATATTTTGCGGAAACCGGCACCAAAAGTGTCCCAAACGTCACCTTGGTCTGTTCGCCAACGAATATCCCTCCGGCATTCACTCCATCTATCTTTTCTCTGGCTCCCAGTGGTGAATATAAAACCTCCCCCTGAAGGGCAAATTGATCATTGAATTTGTATTCTGCCATACCACCGATATAGAACGTATACTTGGGACTCATTTTTCTTGCTTCCAAATCATCCTGTTTATTATCCATTTTGATGGTAGACATTGCAAAACCTGCTTTAGGTCCGAATCTGAATTCCTGGGCATTTGCAGAAATTCCCAATACAGCGGTCGCTGTAATAAGTAAAAGTTTTTTCATAGTTATTAGTTATAATCTTATGTAAAGGATTGCGGCGCCGATTATTTCCAGACCGGCAATCCTTAATAAAAAACAGGACAAAAAACTGTCCTGTTCTTGTATTTTACAATATTTTCAGAATTTTAGTTTCCTCCGAATTTGAAACCTACCCCTACCTGAATGAAGCTGTTTTTAAGGGTTCCGTTTTCACCATCCTGTTTTTTCATCAGGTTAGAAACGCCTAAATTATATCTTGCATCAAAGAACAATCCGTTCTCAAGGGTATATTCAGCACCCACAAACGGAGCTAAATTCAGTTTATTCATGTGATCTTTCACATCCTCTGTTTCGCTTGTAGAATCAGAAACGGTCTGCCCTCCTGCTGATCCTGTTAAATCAGCTGTTACTTTTATTTTTGCAGAAGTAATAATTCCCACATTAAGACCAGCTGCAAATGCTAAGTTTTCTGTAGCATAATATTTCGCACTCACAGGGATCTGTACAGTTCCTATTTTCCAGTCAGATTTTTCAGTACCTGTAACAGTAGCTCCCATCATACTATAAGAAACAGTTTCTTCTTGTTTACCTCCTATTGGAGAGTATAATACTTCTCCCTGTACAGCAAACTTATCGTTGAATTTATATTCAGCCATTGCCCCCACATAAAAAGTAGATTTTGCATCAAAATTGTAAGTATGACCCTCACCAGTTGCTTTAAGCATTGATAAAGAATAACCTGCTTTAGGTCCAAATTTAAATTCCTGAGCGTTTGCAGAAATCCCAAGTACAGCGATCGCTGCAGTAAGTAAAAGTTTTTTCATTGTTATTAGTTCTAAGTTTAAGGACTGCAAAACTAATTATTTTTTTTAAAACACCAAATTTTGTCTTAAAATTCAAGGTTAATAAAAGGTTAACAGAAACTTTTACGTGTTATGGATTACTCGTTTCTCAATCTCTTTTCTTCATCATTATAAGCAAGAATAATCTTTCTTACAACAGGGTGTCTCACAACATCCTCCTCTGTAAGATGTACAAACCCGATCTCCTTCACTCCATTTAAAATCCTCATAGCCTCTTTCAGTCCGGACTGCTGATTTTTCGGAAGGTCAATCTGGCTCGGGTCACCTGTAATGATAAACTTTGCATTCATCCCCATTCTTGTCAGGAACATTTTCATCTGGGCATGAGTAGTATTCTGTGCTTCATCAAGAATTACAAAAGCATCATCCAGGGTACGCCCTCTCATAAATGCCAAAGGTGCCACTTCAATAACCTTCTTCTCCGTAAAGCCTTCCAGCTTCTCATGAGGAATCATATCACGAAGGGCATCGTATAATGGTTGTAAATACGGATCCAGCTTTTCTTTAAGATCTCCCGGTAAAAACCCAAGACTTTCCCCTGCTTCCACTGCAGGCCTTGTAAGAATGATTCTTTTCACCTCCTTATCTCTCAAAGCTCTTGCTGCCAAAGCAACACTGGTGTAAGTTTTACCCGTTCCCGCAGGGCCAATGGCAAAAACCATATCTTTTTTCTCCGTTTCCTTTACCAGTTTTTTAAGATTGGTGGTTTTGGCTTTAATGATTTTTCCGTTGACTCCTTTTACAATAATATCCTGGTCGAAGATCAGCTGTTTCTCATTTTCGTCCTTAATATTCAGAATATTTTCTACATCTTTCAGCTCTATCGAGTTGTTTTTAGAGATAAATTTTAAGATATCATCCAGTTTCTGCTTCAGTATATCCAGGGCTTCCTGATTTCCCATCGCAAAGATGAAATGATCTCTTCCTGTAATTTTAAGAGTGGGAAAGGTTGATTTTATTAAGTTGAAATATTGGTTATTAACTCCATAGAAGATTTTCGCATCAATATCTTCCAAATCATATGTCAATTCAAACATGCAGTATTTTTATTTTTAGATTTTAAAATTAAAGCTTTTTTTCAAATTTATATCAAATTCTTTTCAACAATCTTTCGGGCATTCTTTTTATTTTAAATAACTTTGCAATACTACACTATTCTATACATTGCTCATGTCAATTATTACCCTTACTTCGGATTTCGGAAATTTAGATTACAGAGTTGCTGCTGTAAAGGGCAAAATCCTGTCTCTAAATCCTGAGGTTAATATTATTGATATAACCCACGATATCCAGGCATTCAACCTTATACAGACTTCGTATATCGTAAGAAATGCATACAAATATTTCCCGAAAGGCAGCATTCATATCCTTTCGGTAGACAGTTTTTACAACAAATCAAGAAAAAACATTCTTTACAAAGCAGACGGTTCCTACTTCCTGGCGGCAGACAACGGGCTTCTGAGCCTTATCTTTTTCGATATTAAACCTGAAGCGATCTATGAGCTCACACTGAATAACCGTTTTGATGACGTCATCAACTTTACTTCTACGGATATTTTTGTTCCGGCAGCGGTGCATCTTGCGAATGGCGGGCTCCCGGAAGTGATCGGAAGAAAAATAGATACGGCCAAGCAGCTGATGTTCCCGAGAGCGGTATATAACGAATCTGAGGGAATGATCATTGGTGAAGTTACTTACATTGATAATTTCGGAAATATAATCTCAAATATCAATAAAGATTTTTTTGAAAATATCAGCAAAGGATACAACAGTTTCACGATAAAATTCAGGAACCTGAGTCTTTCCAGGATCTTTTCAAGCCATACGGAAGTGGTTTCGGATTGGGAAAGGGAGACGGAATTCCATGGTCAGTCTGCAGCAATTTTCAATGACAGTCAGCTATTGGAGCTTACCATCTATAAAGGGAGCAAGAAAAACGGTGCTAAAAGCCTGTTTGGGTTGAATGTAGGCGAAAATATCTATATTGAATTCAGCTAAAATTATATATTTCATAAAAAAACCGATTTTTTTTATATATTTGTCAAAATCTAAAAATCAAAAATGGCAGAATACAAACTATTGCTTCCTTCCATGGGAGAAGGTGTTATGGAAGCGACTATTATCACTTGGTTATTCAATGAAGGTGATAACGTAAAAGAGGATGACTCCGTAGTAGAAATTGCAACAGATAAAGTAGATTCAGACGTACCGACACCGGTTTCGGGGAAAATTGTAAAAATTTTAAAGCAAAAAGATGAAGTTGCAAAAGTAGGCGAAGCCATTGCGATTTTAGAAATTGAAGGCGAAGGTACTGCTTCTGAGGAAGTACAGGCAGAAACACCTGCTGCAGCTCCGGATGCTGAAACATTAAAAACGATTGAGCAGCCTTTACAGCAGACAATTGCTGCAAACGTTGAATTCTCAGGGGATCTGTATCTGTCTCCACTTGTAAAATCAATTGCACAACAGGAAAATATTTCTGAAGCTGAACTGAAATCTATCAAAGGAAGCGGTTTGGAAGGAAGAATTACCAAAGAAGATATTCTGGCGTATGTAGCCAACAGAGGAACGCAGCCGACTCCACAAGCAGCTCCGGTACAGGCAGCCTCTACTCCACAACCGGCAGTATCTGCTCCGGCAGCTACGATCCCGGTAAGTGCAGGTGATGAGATCATTCCAATGGACAGAATGAGAAAGATCATCGCTGAAAATATGGTGAAAGCAAAACAAATTGCTCCACACGTAACCTCTTTCATCGAAACAGACGTTACCAACGTTGTAAAATGGAGAAACAAAAACAAGGCAGTCTTCGAAAAACGTGAAGGTGAAAAACTTACTTTCATGCCTATTTTTGTAAAAGCTGTAGTAAAAGCGATCCAGGATTTCCCAATGATCAATGTTTCTGTAAATGGTGAAAATATCATTAAAAAGAAAAACATCAATATTGGTATGGCCACTGCTCTGCCAGACGGAAACCTTATTGTTCCTGTTATCAAAAATGCTGATCAGCTGTCTCTTTCAGGTCTTGCAAAAGCCATCAACGATTTAGCTTACAGAGCAAGAAACAAGAAATTAAGACCGGAAGATACTCAGGGAGCAACTTATACGATCTCTAATGTGGGAAGTTTCGGAAACCTTATGGGAACTCCGATCATTCCTCAGCCTCAGGTTGCTATTTTAGCTATTGGAGCTATCGTTAAGAAACCTGCAGTTCTTGAAACAGCAGATGGAGACGTGATTGCTATCAGAAACTTAATGTTTATGTCCCACTCTTATGATCACAGAGTTGTAGACGGTTCTTTAGGAGGAATGATGCTGAAACATGTTCACGATTACCTTGAAAACTGGGATCTGAATACAGAAATATAATACTTTTTCAGGAGAAATCTAAAAAAACAGAAGTTCAAACCATCACTCAATCAAAACAACAGACAGAATATATGAAAGGCGCAACTTTACTGGCAGTAATTTCACTGAGCATTATTATCCTTGTTGATCTTATCCAGCTTATTCTGGGCTTTACCGGAACCTATTCTATGGAGTTGTACACGGCCTTTGGGGTTATCAATCTTCTTTGTTTTGTGGGTATTCTGCAGTTTTTTGTTAAATTATACAACAAGCAGAAAGAATGAGTCCTGAACTTAGAGAGCTTTTTGAGATCAGACAGGATGAGGAAAAAAGCAGGCAGCCTTCTCAACAGAATATCTGGAAGCATATTATAATACGGCTTGCAGTAATTGTTTCGGGAACTATTGTATTCTTCATTATAATGAGTAAAGCCAGCGGCTGGGGAGCATTTGGTTTTGCTTTATATATGTTGATTTTCCATGTACTGTGGTTTCTCTTTATTTTTATAGAAGCTATCGTTCTCCAGAGCAATGAAAAGTATAAACTCAGAAATGTGAATTTCATTTTTATGGGAATTCTCCTGCTGCTGTACGGCATAGTATTCGCCCTTCTGGGCCTTTAAACAATATCAAAAAAGCTTTCCGGTCGGAAAGCTTTTTTTGATAGATGATTTATCAGAATAAAAAAATAAATCTTACAACAATTATTCTGCATTAACGATTCATAAACTCCTATTTTCCGGTGATTTTCTCTCTATGTAACTCACCCCATGCCATCAATTCCATGATTAACGGTTTTAATGATTTCCCATGATCAGTAAGCTCATACTCTGACTGTGCAGAATATTTAGAGATTCAAAAACAATAACCGGCTGCAGTTAGAAAAAACACTTGGATTTCCAGTAAAGGCTTTTAAAGCATGTAATTTCATCAAATAGTTTTATCTTTAAAGAAACGTTTCACCAATGGAATTAGATTTCAGAAAACTACTTGTCTCTAAATTATTTGGCTTTTCCAGGAAAGATGAGGAATTGATTATGAATGTTTATGACCAGTTATTTGAGCACTATAACATTTCAGTAATAGATATTAAAGATTCTCCTTATCATCAGTTTAAAACGGATGATCCCAATCTATTAAAAACACCGGAAATCTGCTACTACATTACCAATAAGGAAAAAACCAACCAATTCTACCTTTTCATCATGAATGTAATCGGTACATCAGCGAGAGGAGCCCGTATGACAGACCATAAAGACACCTTGGAAATCTGGGGATTAAAGAAGCTGGATGATGATTTTGGATTCATTTCGGTCAATAAGAAAAATTTTGCGGATAAAATCGCAGGAATCTTCAGTCGCTTCAATGTCAATTTCAAAGAAAATCAGGACTTTAAAGACTTTTATGTTCTGGGGAGCGATCCTTATAAAACCATGACATTTTTAAACCCGCACAGAAAGGAAGTCATCAAGGCCATTCCCGATGAAGATTTTAAAATTGAAGTAAAAAACAATCTATTAAGCTTCGGATTACCGAAAGTTTTAAACATCGAAAATGCATTGATAACTGCAGATTTTATGGAGAACATATAATTAACTTCCCGGAATTTTACCGTAAATTCATCCCATAAACAAAACAAATGCTGAAAATCTTTACCTTCATAAGGGATTCCCTTAAAAATTCTTTTGACAACATTCGGAATGAACAGCTGAAACACAACCTGCTTCAGGCTATTCCTTTCTGGATCGGGTCTGTGATCACCGGATTTTTTGCGGTACTCTATGCTCAGGTGTTTGCATGGGGCGAGAATCTCATGAATTTTATTTTTGACTGGCATGCCTGGATGATCTTCATCATTGCGCCTGTAGGTTTTGTATTATCCTGGTGGCTGGTAAAGGAATTTGCTCCCAATGCCAAAGGAAGCGGTATCCCACAGGTGATGGCCGCTGTAGAGCTCGCTAATCCGAAAGAGCATAAAAAGATCAGAAGCCTTTTAAGCATTAAGATTATTTTCTTCAAAATCCTTTCTTCGGTTATTCTGGTCATTGGCGGTGGTGCTGTGGGCCGTGAGGGTCCTACGATTCAGATCGCAGGGTCTGTATTCAGAAAAGTTAATGAATATCTTCCGGAATGGTGGCCTAAGATCTCCAAGAAAAACATGATCATGACAGGAGCTGCAGCCGGTCTTGCAGCAGCTTTCAATACGCCGTTGGGAGGAATTGTTTTTGCCGTGGAAGAGCTTTCGAAGACACATATCAATTATTTCAAGACAGCCCTGTTTACAGCTGTTATTATTGCAGGTTTAACGGCTCAGACCTTAGCCGGGTCTTATCTGTATTTAGGATATCCCAAAACGAATGATGTTTCCTTAATGGTCATGTTTCCGATTATCCTTGTAGCTGCTGTTGCCGGTATCCTTGCAAGCCAGTTGTCTGTTATTATGCTCAGGATCAACGGATGGAAAAAGAAAACCCTGAAAACAGATCAGGCCAACATCATATTTCTGATTGTCTGTGCCCTGATTATTGCTTCAATAGCCTATTTCATCAACAGGGAAATTCTCGGCTCCGGAAAAGAGATCATGGAAAGAGTCCTTTTTACCAAAGATAAGCATGAAGATTGGTATGTTCCTGTTTTGAGGATGCTTGGTCCTGCCCTTTCTTTTACTTCAGGAGGAGCAGGCGGTATTTTTGCCCCGGCCCTGACTGCGGGTGCCAGCATTGGCTCTGTAATTTCAGGAGCGATTCATCTTACGCCTAATGAAACCAATGTGGTGGTTCTCGGCGGAATGGTAGCATTCCTGACAGGAATTACCAGAGCACCGTTTACTTCAGCCATTATCGTTCTGGAAATGACAGACAGACATTCACTGATATTTCATCTGATGCTTGCCGGCATGGTTTCTTCCATTGCGTCTATTCTTGTAAGCAGGCATTCATTGTACGATGTTTTAAAAATAAATTTCTTAACAGAAATAAGAAAAGATTAAAAAAATTAATAAAAACAATCACAATTCATTAAATACAAAACGTTAACTATTTGGTTTTTAGCATAATTTTAATTACATTTGGATTACAACCAAAAAAAAATATTACTGTTATGCGAAAAATTTTACTACTGGCAACATTCGTTGCTCTTCCTGTATTGGGTTACAGCCAAATATTTCAAGAAGATTTTGATGGAAACGGCCCCGGTATTGCAGCCTGGACGACAATTGACGCTGACGGATTAACCCCCGCTTCCGGTGTAGATTTTATTACCAATGGATGGAACCGTATTGACCGGGATGGTACGGATGGTGGCTTTGGAGGCCCTGCAGGTAATTATGCAGCCATGAGTACATCATGGTACACGCCGGCAGGAACTTCAAATGACTGGCTGATATCACCACAGATAGCCATATCAGGAGCTTCTCCTACATTATATTGGGATGTAAAAGCGCAGGACCCCGATTATCCGGATGGCTACAAAATCATGCTTTCTCCTACCGGGGGAAATACCGTGGCAGATTTCACAGTAGAGCTTTACAATACAGCAGGTGAAAACTCCTGGTGGACAAGCCGTGCCTTAAGTCTTACCCCTTATATCGGACAAAATGTAAGAATTGCTTTTGTAAATAACAGTAATGATAAATTCATGCTGATTGTTGACAATATCAAAGTAGACTATACTTATGTAGAACCCCCGATAACCTACTGCGGACCTTTAAGTTTTATTGACATATTCGGTGATCCTGCCGATGAGCCTATTACATTGGTAAACTTTGCTGGAATCAACAACGTAACAAGCAATGCTCTTGGTACCGGAACTTCCCACGAATATTTCCTGAGCCAAACGGCTACCGTCACTCAGGGACAATCCTACGATATTACATTGAAAGGAAATACAGGCGGTAACTGGGAAAACAGTTTTGTTGTATTTATAGACTGGAATCAAAACGGAACTTTAGATGATGCCGGTGAAGTATATGAGGTAACCCAGACCATCCAAAACTCTAATGGTACAGACGCTATCCAGGCAGTACATTCTATAACAGTTCCCGCCAATGCATTACCGGGGAATACCAGAATGAGGGTAAAAAAACTATACGGAACCATTGATGATGATCCCAGCCTCACAGCTCCCTGTATAGGTGGGGCGTATGGTCAGGCAGAAGATTATACGGTAAATGTTCTCGCTTCTTCTCTGGCAACACATGAAGTTACTAAGAAAAATGCTTCATTCAGGGTATATCCGAATCCTGTAACTCAAATTTTAAATATTGATTCGCAGGAAAAAATACAATCAGTAAGCGTATTTGACGCTACAGGCAGAAATGTATTAAGCTCTGAAGTTAATCAGGCGAAATATAATGTAGATTTATCTAAACTAACTTCGGGAACATATATTGTTACTGTAAAAACCGAAAACGGATCACAATCTGCAAAAGTGATTAAGAAATAATAGTACACAAAAATAGAAGTAAAAAAAGACCTGTTTTTTGACAGGTCTTTTTTGGCATTATATTCAATTTTTAAAAGCTCCAATAGCGACATTTCTTAAATTACAGACTTGTTGTATTGTATTTTCTGGATTCCGGAATAAGATTTTCTGAAATATATTCCCATTCAATACTCAACTATTTCACCACTACTCTTGCATATACAAAATATATTTTCTACTTTTGCACCTCGAAATAATTAACAAATTTATTTAACATTATGAACAATTACGAAACTGTTTTCATTTTAACTCCCGTTCTATCTGAGTCACAGGTAGAGGAAGCAGTGAACAAGTATGTAGATCTTATCAAAGAAAAGAACTGCGAAATCGTTGCTAAAGAAAACTGGGGATTAAAAAAATTAGCTTATCCGATCCAATTGAAAAAGAACGGGTTCTATACTTTAATCGAATTTAAAGGAGAAGGTTCTGTAGTAGCTGACTTAGAATTGGCATTCAAGCGTGACGAGAGAGTAATCCGTTACCTTACTACAAAACTTGACAAGCATGCTGTAGAGTACGCTGTAACTAGAAGAGCTAAAGTAAAAGCGGCTAAAGCTTAATTATTAACCCTATTTTTTAAAAAAGACAAGACATGGCAATAGATGAAATGGCTAAACAAGCCTCAGCAGGAGGAGAATCAGAAGTAAAATTCCTTACTCCGCTTGATATCAATACAAAATCTGAAAAGAAATATTGTAGATTCAAAAAATACGGAATTAAGCACGTTGATTACAAAGATGCTGATTTCTTATTACAATTCGTGAACGAGCAAGGTAAAATTTTACCAAGAAGATACACCGGAACTTCTTTAAAATACCAAAGAAAAGTTTCTGCTGCTATCAAAAGAGCAAGACACCTTGCATTACTACCATACGTAGCTGACTTATTAAAATAAGACAAAAAATAAATAAAAGAAGAGAGCAATCTCTTCTTTTGTTGCTGAATACATCATTAATTCTAACTTGATTTTAGACTATACACTAAAATCTAAAAAAGGACAACAACAATGGAAATTATCCTAAAAAAAGACGTAGAAAACTTAGGACTTGAGTTTGATACAGTAAACGTAAAGCCAGGTTATGCTAGAAACTTTCTTATCCCTCAAGGATTTGCGCTTTTAGCTACTCCTAAAAACAAAGCTGCTTTAGAAGCTACACTAGAAGCAAGAAAAGAAGAAGAAGCTAAATTGATCGCTGCTGCTAACGCTGTAGTGGAGCAATTGAAGAAAACTTCTATCACTATTCCTGCAAAAGTAGGTGCTGGTGATAAATTATTCGGATCTATCAACAATGCTGATCTATCTGCTGCTTTAGAAAAAGCTGGTGTTTCTGTAGAGAAGAAATATATCAAAATTCCTGGTAACACTATCAAGAGAACTGGTAAATTTGCTGCTCTTATCAGACTTCACAGAAATGTTGAGTACAACTACGAATTCGACATCGTTTCTGACGCTCCGGTTGAAGCTGCTCCTGCTAAGAAAGAAGAAGCTAAAACAGAAGAAGCTTAATAAGCGACTGAGAATTTCTCACCATACAAGACCACTTCATTTATTTGAAGTGGTTTTTTTGTGCACAGTAAAAACAGGAATATGAGACAATTTAATGAATGCTCCCCGGAATTTTACAATTCTGCAGTCCTTTTTAACATCATATCATTTCCCTGTCATCCATAACCCTGCCCCCTGAATCTCACATACCTCAATAACTCTCCCACTCTAAAACTCCCAGACTCCCAAAACTACCTGTCACCCCTCAGTTTCTGCTGATATTCCGTAGGAGCTACCCCAATTACTTTTTTGAAAATATTGCTGAAGGAAGACAAACTGTTATAGCCCACCATCATCGCAATTTCATACATATTGTACTTCCCTTCCAGCATCAGCTCCAAAGATCTGGTAATTCTTAAAGCACGCAGAAAACGAACGTAATTCATGCCTAAAATCTCTTTAAATTTCCTCGATAAGGTTCTCGTGCTCATGCCGAATTCTTTGGCGGTAGATTCTATGGTAAGGGGCTTTTCAAGGTTGGCATGGATGTACCTTGCAATCTTCAGTAAAGTTTCATCTTTCGGAAACGGATGCTGAACAGGAAAAGCCAGTTTCTTATCTCTTTTTTCCAGCAGAATACCTTTCAGCGCTTTGAGGAAATAATATTTTGAACCGTCATTTTTTGTGATTTTCCCATCCCAGTCTTTTGTATATAAAATCATTTCCCTTAGCAGTTCATTCACTGAATAAATATTAATTTCATCAAAAAAGCCACTTTCGTCTTTTTCTTTTTTAAAATAAAAGTTGTACAGATCAACTTTCGGACTGGTAGAAAACAGATAATGCGGTGTTCCTGCAGGAATCCACATAAAGCATCTTGCCGGAAGATACCAGTGCTTCAGATCCGTAAAAACATGTACAATACCTCCTTCTGCATACACCAATTGTGCAGAACTGTGGTAATGTATATCCGTCGTAATATTTCCTGTAAGCACATGATATACATAAAACTCTGCATCTTCATCTTCTACGGCTTCAAAATGGCTGTCATTCATAGAATAAAGATAGGAAGATTTTTTTAAATGGCGTAAATGAACAAATCTTTTTCTCTTTTCACAAATAGAGTCTCCGGGTCATCGCCGTAACTTTGCTGCATCAAAATCATTTTAGCAAAAATCCTTTAATTAATTTATGAATATGATATTGAACGCATGCCGGTATCAGTGCATTGCGTTGTGCTTAGTATTGAGCAGTTTCTTTCACGCACAAATGACAGATTACCGGCATCTAAGCCTGGAACAGGCAATAGAGATCGGCTTAAAGAACAACAAAAATATACAGATCAGCCATCTGAAACAGGAAATGTCCGCTACCAAAGAGAAAGATCTCAAAATGGAAAAACTTCCGGACATTGAATTTCATACCAGCTATACGCAGGTGACCAACCTGTATCAACATCAGGACGGAGTTTTCAATAAAGCCACAAAATACGATGCCATCAACGGTATGTATGATTTTACCCTATCAGCTTCCATTCCTTTGTATATGGGTGGAAAAATCAGAAACACAGAAAAAAAGGCAGCCATTGATACCGAAATTTCGGCACTGAAAACGCATCTGGATGAAAGACAGCTTAAGATGGAGATCATTACTGCATTTTTACAGATCCATCATTTAAAAGAACAGCAAAACCTTATCAATGATAAGATGAAAGAGGACTCTGTAAACATCAGACAGGTGAAAACCCTTAAAGCCAATGGTATAGTTACAGTAAATGAAGTGTTGAGAACCTCCTTACAGCTTTCCAACCATACGATGAGCTGGACGGAACTCGATAATGACATACAGATTGCAGAACACAAGCTGAAAACCATTCTTTCACTCCCTGAAAACCAGGAAATGCACGTCAATACGGAAGACCTTATTTCTGATCAGACAGCAATACCCTATATTGATGAATTAACGGAAACTGCTTTACGTAAAAATGAATCTGTTGAAATTACCCATAAAAACCTTTCTTTAAAAGAACTGGATCAGAAAATCACAAAAGCCGATTATCTGCCTAAAATTACAGCAGGCGGCGAGTATTTCCTGAAGTATCCGAATATGATGTTCTTCCCTCCAGAACCCTATGCCTACCGTCTGGGAATGATCGGAATGAATCTGACCTACCCTATTGAAAACCTGTATAAAAACAAGTACAGAATGCAGGAAGCCAGGGAAAATATAAATCTGGCTCAACTTCAGATTGAGGAAAATGAAGAAAAAATCAGACATAACGTCTATGAAGCTTACAAAAAGTTTGAAGAAACCGGTGAGAAAGTAAAAATTGCTGAAGAAGCGATTAACCAGGCCAAAGAGAACTATCGTATTGTAAAAACGAAATATGCCAATAAACTCAGCCTGATCACAGAACTGATCGATGCAGACAATACTTATCTGGAAGCAGAATCCAATCTTATCTCCGTAAAAATTAACAGACAACTTAAATATTATCAACTCCAATATACGATTGGAAACTTATAAAAACTATGGCAAAGAAACAACTGACACAAAAGGAAAAAAGAATCAACAAAAGCATCACGGTACTGGCCTGGGTACTTATCATCAGCGGAATCACGGGGATGGTCAGCTTTTATCTTTTCTCGAGAAAAAATGTCACGACGAATGACGCTCAGATCGAACAATATATTACTCCTGTATCCAGCAAAGTTTCAGGTTTTATCAGGACGATAAAGTTTAACGAAAATCAGTTTGTTCACAAAGGGGATACTTTGATCGTCATCGACAACAGGGAGTTTGTGAACCAGGTACAGATGGCAGAAGCCGGCCTTCATGCCAATGCAGCCACCATCACCTCTATTGAAAGCGGTGTAAGCACCAAAGAAAGTGACACCAAAATCATTGATGCCAAAATAGCTTCAGCGAAAATCGATATCTGGAAAACAGAACAGGATTTTAAAAGATATAAAAACCTCCTGGCAGAAGATGCTGCTACAGAACAGGAATTTGAAAATGTAAAGGCATCTTATGAACAGTCAAAAGCCAATCTTTTGGCATTGGAACAGCAGAAAAATGCAGTAAAAGCAGGTGCCAGTGAGCAACAGACAAAAGTTGCTCCTGTGAAAAGCCAGATTCAGCAAAGTTCAGCGAACCTGAATAATGCCCGCCTTTTCCTTTCCTATACCGTCATTACGGCTCCTTATGATGGATGGGTAGGTAAAAAGACCATTCAGGAAGGGCAGCTGATCAAAGAAGGACAGGCATTGGTGCAGATGGTCAGCAAAGAAAAATGGATCATTGCCAATTATAAAGAAACACAGCTTGGACAAATCGATCAGAAGCAGGAAGTCATCATTACTGCAGATGCTTATCCGGATATTGAATTCAAGGGAAAAATCCTTTCTGTTTCTCCAGCTTCAGGGTCTCAGTTCTCATTGGTAAAACCGGATAATGCTACAGGAAACTTCGTGAAAATTGAGCAGAGATTTCCCGTAAAGATCATTCTTGACCATAATAAAAACAATGAAAAACTGCTTTCCGGAATGAATGTGATGGTGAGTGCGAAGAAGATATGAGTTGGAGTGAGCGAGGATTTTAAAGTATTAGAACATACTGTTATTCAATCCATTTCTTTTCAAATTTTTAGAATTAAATTATTTTTTAGCGAAAAGGCAAAAACCGCAAAATAGCGAATCTGCAAATTTTTTCTTAAAGCATATTTGCCATTTTATCTTTTTACTCTTTTTTTACACCTTTGCCCTTTTGTCTTTTCGCATTTTTTAAGCCGAAAAGGCTTCTATAATCATCATAACTAAGGAAAACAGTCCACCCCATCGGGTTTATCAGATGACAATCCTTTTCCACCTTTTAAAGAACATGCAACACAATACAGTTTATCATCAATGGGTACCACAATGGCTGAAACTGCCGCTTCTTACCCTGGCATTGTTTCCCCATCTGATGCTGTTGTCACTGTTACATTCCAACAGTGCCTTCACATCTTCTTTTATGGATGTAGATTCAGACGACATCCAATACTTAATGATTTTGATGTATGGGACATTTGTGGTTACCCTTTTAGTCTTACAGCGGTTTATGGCCTATTTCAGTGTGAAATATTATGTCCTGCTGATGTCCTCTGTTTCAGTGATCATTCTCTACGTATTATCGGTCACCAATGACTACCATGTGATTTTAGTGATCCGGTTTCTGGAAGGGATTTTCGGACTGCTTGAGGGAGCTATTTTCCTTCCGCTGATTGTCGCCGAACTGAAAACAAAACACGCTAAAGTTTTTTCTTATCTTTTAATGTATGCCATAATGCTGACAGGGGGTACCGTGACAACTTCTTTATTAAAATCAAGCATAGAAAATTATGATTTCCGACATATGGTCCTGATGATGATTTACTTTCATGTATTTGTACTGATCATCGGGATTACGATCTTTAATAAAAACAGGTTCTTCCCTAAAAAACCTTTATATCAATTGGATATTACCAGCTGGTTCCTCCTTTGGGTCTGTTTACAGGCAGGTGGATATGCAGTTATTTACGGCAAAAGACTTATGTGGTTTGAGTCAGATACCATTATCATGTGTCTGTTTATATTCCTGATCTCCGGAGGCCTGTTTATGCTTAAACAGCGAAATTCAAAACGACCTTTGTTCCATTTTGAAGTTTTCAGTTCAAAAAATGTAATTGCAGGAATGATCCTTTTCTTTATTTTCTATCTGATAAGGTCCGGGCTGAATAATGTATACAGCATTATGGCAACGGTATGGAAGTGGCCATGGGATTATATTGTGAATATCCAGTACTGGAATGTTGGCGGAACGCTGCTGGGAGTATTTCTGTCAGGGATCTGTCTGGTAAAAGGTATTTCTTCAAGAATTGTTTTCTTTACGGGATTTCTGTTGCTGGCCGTAGACTGTGCCTGGTTTACCTATACATTTTATCCGGACACTACTCTTTCTACCATATGCCCGCCTTTATTCCTTCAGGGGGTAGCGCAGGGATTATTATTTACTCCGCTGGTTTTTTTCTTAATTTCAGGAATGCCCGAAGAATATGTTGCGAACGCCACAGCTTTAGGAACAACTACCCGTTTCTGGACCACTGCAATCGGATATGCCTTAATGCAGAACCTGATGCTCTTTTTAACCTTAAAACATTCGGACACGCTGAGCTTTAACCTTACAGATACGAATCCTGTTTTCTATAACCAGTGGAATCAGCTTTTCGGGGCTCATCTTTCAAAGCTGCCGGTGAATGAATCTCTGTCATTGACAGCCGGAGCTTTTAAAACCAAGATAACAGCGCAGGCCATCCTGCTTTCCAATATGGAAATTTTCACAGGTTTATTCTGGCTGGCATTCTTAACTGCGCTTCTATTACTCCTCTATCATCCGGTAAAAATAGCGGTGAGGAATATTATGTAGCGATGAAAGAAAGAAAGAAAGAAAGAAAGAAAGAAGGTAGAAAGCTGGAAGAACGAAGTTACTGAAGAATTCAATAATGAGCGAGGTCAATTTAACTGATAATTTAATCCATCCATTCCGGTTTTTTACTTAAATACTCTTGCCTTCTTTAAACGGCCACCAACCACTTTGGCCGGCTTATTGTTGCTTGTTTTCCGTTACAATATCATAGTAGTCACTTACGTTTAACAGAAAAGCCTTCATATGGAAATTGAAAGAATTTTACAGAGCCAGAGAGATTTTTTTGCAACACATCAGACCAAAAGTCCGGCATTCCGGAAAATGTATCTTGAAAAATTGAAAAATCTGATTGTATCCAATGAAAATATGCTGTATGAAGCCATCTACAAAGATTTTGGCAAATCCAGGTTTGATACATTCACTACAGAGCTTTCTTTTGTACTGAAGGATATTGATTATTATCTGAAAAACTTAAAATCACTTACCAGACCTGAAAAAGTAAGCACCAATCTTGCCAATCAGCTCGGAAACAGCAGGATTTATGCTGATCCGTTGGGCTGTATCCTGGTTATCGGAGCCTGGAACTATCCTTATCAGCTGTCATTATCTCCTGTTATTGCTGCCATGGCTGCAGGCAACTGCTGTATTCTGAAACCCAGTGAAATTGCGGAAAATACCATGAAGGCTATGGCTCAGATCATCAATGAAAACTTCCCGGCGGAATATCTGTACGTATATGAAGGTGGTGTTGAAGAAACCACAAAACTTTTAAAACTGAAATTTGACAAAATATTCTTTACCGGCAGTACAAGGGTAGGAAAAATAGTTTACAAAGCAGCTGCAGAGCATCTTACCCCTGTTGTCCTTGAGCTGGGTGGAAAATCTCCCGCTATTGTTACCAAAGATGCCAATCTGGACATTGCAGCCAAAAGAATAGTGTGGGGCAAGTTCCTGAATGCAGGACAAACCTGTGTGGCGCCTGATTACCTATTGGTGGAAGAAACCGTTCAGGAACAGTTTCTGGAAATGCTGAGGAAATACATTAAAGAATTTCAGTACACACCGGATTCAGAACAGTATACAAGAATCATCAATCTTAAAAATTTTGAGAGACTTACCCGGCTGATTGATAAGGAAAAACTCTATTTCGGAGGGAATTTCAATGTGCAGCAGCTTTACATTGAGCCTACGATTCTTCATTATATCGGATGGCAAGATGAGATCATGCAGGAAGAAATTTTTGGACCTCTCCTGCCTGTCATTGGTTTTAAAAATTATAATGCTGCATTAAACGATATTTTAGAGCTTGAAAAACCGCTTGCGGCTTATCTCTTCACCCATAATTCAGAAGAAAAAGAAGCATTTACCCGAAAACTTTCTTTCGGGGGTGGCTGCATCAATGATACGGTGATGCATCTGAGCAATGATCATCTTCCGTTTGGTGGTGTGGGAAATTCCGGCATTGGCAGTTATCACGGAAAATTTGGTTTTGAAGCTTTTACCCATCAGAAAGCTGTTCTCGAACGGGTAACCTGGGGCGAACCCAATATTAAATATCCACCGTATTCTGAGAAAAAACTAAGCTGGATCAAAAAACTTTTATAGCTTCTGCAGATTTTTAAAGACAATAAAAAAGGTTGCTTCTATGGGAAACAACCTTTTATTTTTATCCTTTAGGAGACCAGGTGGTAAAGAAATCTTTTACTTTTTGCAACCCGTATCCTTTGCCTTCTTCAAGCACTGAACTGTCTTTCAGGATATGAAGAACTTTTCCGTTTTTGTCTAAAACAATGAAAAACGGATACCCCTGCTTCTCTTTAATATCAACATATTTGGAAAAAGCCTTTTCATTTTTATTATCCGGAGAATAGTTCATGTGGTAGTATACATAGTTTTTGTCTACCAGTTCCTTCAGTTCAGGAGTCGTCTGTACAAAATTATTGAAACGCAGACACCAGATACACCAGTTTCCACCAGCCTGTATCATGATATTTTTGCCTTCTTTCTTAGCCTGGGCAATTACTTTACTGATATCTTTCTGAGCATCTGCTTTAGGATCGTAAGGCTTTGGAAGTTTTGCCTTTTCTTCCGCAGACTTTTTCTTCGCTTCAAGCTCTGTCTGATCAGTTTTTACCAGCAGCGTATTATCCGGCATTTTTGTTTCCTGTGGTATATTGGTAGTTTGTGAAAAACCTAATACACCCAATCCAAGAAAAGCTATAATTGTTAATTTTTTCATAACATAAAAGTAAAAAAATAATATTTATCCCTCTGCAAAAATAGAACCATAATTTTATTATCACTAAATTTGCGTGTTTTATGAATTTTCTAATCAAAATATTATATCTGATCTCCAAGCTTCCGCTGAAAATATTATACATTTTTTCGGATGTTATCTTTTTCTTAAACTATTATTTTGTAGGGTACAGAAAAGAGGTCATCACTCAAAACCTGAAAAATTCCTTTCCTGGTAAGTCTGAGGAAGAAATCAAAGAAATCAGAAAAAAATTCTATCTCAATTTTTCCGATTATCTGGTTGAAACCATCAAGTCTTTCAGTATTTCTGAGACAGAATCCAGAGTGAGAATGCAGCACATCAACCAACACCTGTTTCACGAAGCGAAAGAGGAAGGAAAAAACATCATCTTACTTGCGGGACACGTTTTCAACTGGGAATGGATCAATGCGCTGGCAAGAATTATTCCTCAGGCTCACTGTCATCCTGTCTACAGAAAGGTTAATAATGATTTCTGGGAAAACCAGATGAAAAAGGTCAGAAATAAGTTTGGGAATGAAGCACTGGAAGCCAATGAAGTAATTCTGAATATTTTCCGTTCTAAAAACAATGGTGACTCTGCCTATATGTTTGTAGCAGACCAGACCCCTCATTTTGCTCATGTCACCTACGGATTAGAGTTCTTGAATCAGCGGACACCGGCTTTTATAGGGTATGATAAACTGGCCACAAGAATGGACCTTGTTTTCATCTATTGCGAAATGAAAAAAGTAAAACGGGGTTATTATCAGGTCAACTATCACAGAATATATCCTGACGGTGAAAAGTTTGTGGAAAATGAAGTGGTAAGAAAATTCCATAAGCTGTTGGAAAACACATTACACAAGCACCCTGACAATTATCTTTGGTCACACAGAAAATGGAAATATCAGGATTCGATCAAAAATTTTGATTCTGACAAAAAATAGATTTACATGCAGAAAAAACTGGCCATTGCCATCTTAAACTGGAATGGGAAAAACTGGCTTGAGAAATTTCTTCCGGGTGTAGTTCAATTTTCTCAAAATGCGGATATTTATGTTATCGACAATCTTTCTACGGATGATTCAGTAGCATTCCTGAATGCTAATTTTCCGACTGTAAAAGTGATAAGAAATAATGACAATTACGGATTTGCAGGCGGATATAATGAAGGGCTGAAAGAAATTCCCCACGAATATTACTGCCTTCTCAATTCTGATGTAGAAGTTACTGCCAACTGGACAGATCCTATATTGGAGCTTTTCGGGAAGGATAAGTCAATTTCAGCAATTCAGCCTAAAGTTTTATCTTATACCAATAAAAACTATTTTGAATTTGCCGGCGCTGCCGGAGGACTGATTGATAATCTGGGTTATCCATACTGCAGGGGAAGGATTTTTGATCATCTGGAGGAAGACAAGGGACAATATGATGACGAAGCAGAAATATTCTGGGCATCAGGATGCTGTCTTTTTATCCGTTCTAAAGATTTCTGGGAACAGAAGGGTTTTGATGCAAGGTTTTTTGCCCATCAGGAAGAAATCGATCTATGCTGGAGGCTCATCAATTCAGGAAAAAAAGTTTTTTACACCGGAAAATCAAAGGTTTATCATGTAGGTGGTGGAACACTGAACAAGCAAAGTGCACAGAAAACCTATTTAAACATCCGCAATAATCTTTCGATGGTGCTTAAGAACCTTCCTTTTCCTAAAGTAATCTGGGTGATCGCTATCAGACTCTGCCTTGATGGTGCAGCCGGAATTTATTTCGGGATAAAACTAGGTTTGCCCCACCTCTGGGCAGTCGTAAGAGCTCATTTCGGCTTTTACGGACAGGCTCCGGGAACATGGAAACTTCGACAGAAACACCAGAAAAAAGATTACTATCAATCAAAATGGCTGATATTTAAACACTTTTTAGGTGGAAGCAAATAGATAACTTCAATTTCAAATCTCAAATTTCAAATTTCAAACGTTAAACAATGGATTTCTGCGCAATAGATTTTGAAACGGCAACTCACGAGAAAAGTTCTGCGTGTGAGATGGGAATTTGTGTAGTACAGGATTCTAAAATTGTAGAGACTAAAACATGGCTGATCAAACCGCCAAGCTTCCCTTACTTCAGTAAATTTAATATTGCGGTACATGGAATACAGCCTGAAGATGTGCAGGACGCTCCCACTTTCGACGAGATCTGGTATGAAGCCCAGGATATGATGTATGGCAGCTTAATGATTGCCCACAATGCAGGATTTGATGCTTCCGTTCTGAGAGGCTGCTTTGAGCATTACGGAATGTTTGCTCCTAATATCAACTATCTGTGCAGTATACAGCTCGCAAAAAAATCATGGAACTATCTGCCCAAATATGGATTAAAGCCATTGGCTGACTACCATCAGATCCAGTTCAACCATCACAGGGCGGGTGCTGATGCAGAAGTCTGCGCAAAAATATCTTTACTGGCTTTTGAGAAACTTTTCATCACCAGAAATGAAGAAATAAATGACTCTGTTTTAAAGAAATACATCAAAAAGCTGTAACTTTAAAACAAAAACCATGAAAAAACTTTTACTATGCATTACCGCAATCGCCGGTATTTCTGTGCATGCACAGACTCCTCTTCATAATACAGACTGGTATCTGAAAAAAGTGATCAGAAATAACATCACCTATCATCTTCCACAAAACAGCGAAATAGGAACTCCTGTTTTGACTTTTTCTCCGCATTTCAACAGCCCGCCACCTCCCGGTTCTATTACGGAGATGAAAAATATTATCTGTGGGAATACCATCTGGGCTATTATATATGATTCCGGAATAACGGCCAACAGTTTCAGTTTCTGGAGTAAAGGTATGGGGAATATGAATAACTGCACACTTCCTGAAAACGTTGCTTTTTACAATCAGTATATCGGCTATTTTTCCAAGAATTATTTTGATTACACGTATGAGATTACCTATAGCGGGGGAGTAAAAACCCTTACGCTTACGGATGTTTTTGGAGAACAGGCTGTTTATCAATATGAGACACTGGGGACAAAAGAATTTCAGGGCGGTCAGAACAGCCAAAAGGTAAGCATTTATCCTACCCCTGTAAAAGAAGGTTTCGTTTATCTTAAAAATGCAGACCGGGTTGAATGGATAAAAATATATAATGCAGAAGGAAAATTAATTCTTCAGGATCATTATTCAGATGCTAAAATTAATGTCTCTAACCTGCTAAAAGGGGGCTACTTTATGGAAGTAAAATCTCAAAGTGGTATTAGCAGACATAAATTAATTAAGGAATAATTCTCAGTTACTTAAAACTTCAGACAGCAGGTTGAATTTCGGGATATCAATCTCGAAGGTTTCCTGTGTTTCAAGGTTTTTAACCAGGTATTTTCCGCTCATGTTTCCTACACCGGAACGGAGCATTACATTAGAGAAATAAGCGAAATTTTCGCCGGTTCCTATTTCAGGGGTCAGGCCTATTACGCCGTCACCTATAATCTCTGTATATCCGAATCCTACATCGAAGATGAGCCATTTTCTTTTCAAGACTTTAATAGGAAAACTTCCGTCATTTTCTATGGTTATATTGTATTTAAAAACATAACGGTTTTCGGATGGATAACTGTTTTTACTATCATATTCAGGTATTACTGAAACTTTGATATTGGAAGTCATTTTTGAAAACATCATTGTAGTATTTTCTTAATAGATACAAAAATCTCGCCTTTTTTAAGGCGAGATTGTATATTTATATTATAATTTTATTAAAATTATAATCCAAGGCCTTTTCTTTCGTCACCTCCCATTAAAATTTCAACAGGATTGTCGATACCTTCTTTTACCGCTACAAGGAATCCTACAGACTCTTTTCCGTCGATAATTCTGTGGTCATAAGACATGGCAACGTACATCATTGGTCTGATTACAACCTGTCCGTCAACAGCAACCGGTCTCTGGATAATATTGTGCATTCCAAGGATTGCAGATTGCGGAGGGTTGATAATTGGTGTAGACATCATAGATCCGAAAGTACCACCGTTTGTAATCGTGAAAGTACCACCCGTCATTTCGTCAACAGTAATTTTACCGTCTCTTACTTTTGTAGCAAGATCCTTGATGTTGGCTTCAATAGCACTGAAAGACATGTTTTCTGCATTTCTCAATACAGGCACCATTAATCCTTTAGGACCGGAAACTGCAATTGAAATATCGCAGAAGTCATAGTTTACTTTGAAGTCTCCGTCGATGGATGCATTTACATCCGGATACATTTGTAATGCTCTTGTTACCGCTTTCGTAAAGAAAGACATGAAACCAAGTCCTACTCCGTGTTTCTGAGCAAATTCCTCTTTATATTGCTTTCTTAATCTGAAGATTTCAGACATGTCAACTTCGTTGAAAGTTGTTAACATCGCTGTTTCATTCTTCACAGAAACTAATCTCTGAGCGATTTTTCTTCTTAAAACTGAAAGCTTGGTTGTTGTTGTAGATCTTGAACCTGTTGCTGTAAGCGGATTTCCTCCTAATGCAGGAACTGCAGCCAATTCAGCATCAGTTTTAGTGATTCTTCCGTCTCTTCCTGTTCCTGAAACCTGAGCAGCATCCATTCCTTTTTCGTCAAGGATTTTCTTAGCAGCCGGAGACGGAGCTCCTGTAGCATAAGTTTGTGGAGCAGCAGCCGGAGCAGCTGGTTTTGGAGCTTCCTGTTTAGCAGGTTCAGCAGCTTTCGGAGCCTCTTCCTGTTTTGGAGCTTCAGCAGCAGGTGCAGCACCTTCTGGTTTTGCAGCATCCATATCAATTAAACAAACTACCTGACCTACCTGTACCACATCACCTTCTTCTGCTTTCAAAGTGATCACACCACTTTGTTCTGCCGGCAATTCAAGAGTTGCTTTGTCTGAGTCTACTTCAGCGATAGGTTGATCTTTTTCTACATAATCACCATCTTTTACAAGCCAAGTTGCAATTTCAACTTCTGTAATTGATTCGCCCGGTGAAGGAACTTTCATTTCTAAAACTGACATATCGAGTATTTTTTATTTTTTAATTGATTATTATTTTAATTAAGCTGTTACTGGTCTTTTTGCAGGAGCATCATCTCTGTCGAATACTCTGTTGATCACTGCATTCTGGTTTTTCTCAAACATTTTGTGGCTACCCGGAGCTGGTGCACCGCTTGGTACCGGAGCTACCACCTGGATTCCTGTATCTCTGAAGTTTCTCAGGATATAAGACCAGGCTCCCATGTTTTCAGGTTCTTCCTGAGCCCAAACCAATTGTTTTCTGTTTTCATATTTGTTGAAGATGGCTTCAACAGCATCTGTCTGAAGCGGATATAACTGTTCGAATCTTACCAATGCAATATTTTCACAGTTAAGTTCTTCTTTCTTCGCCAATAATTCAAAGTAAAGTTTACCTGAACAAAGAACTAATTTTTCTACTTTTTTAGGATCTGCAGTAGGATCGTCCAGGATTGGCTGGAATGAACCTGTAGCGAAATCTTCAAGCGGAGAAACTACTTTAGGGTGTCTCAACAGAGATTTAGGGCTCATTACGATCAATGGTTTTCTGAACGCCCACTTCAACTGTCTTCTCAATAAGTGGAAGTAGTTGGCAGGTGAAGTAATATTGGCTACCACCATGTTTTCATTCGCACAAAGTGTTAAAAATCTCTCCAGTCTTGCTGAAGAGTGCTCAGCACCCTGTCCTTCTGAACCGTGAGGCAACAGCATTACCAATCCGTCCTGAATTTTCCATTTTTCTTCTGCAGCAGCTAAGTACTGGTCAACGATGATCTGTGCACCGTTTACGAAATCTCCGAACTGAGCTTCCCAGATCGTTAATGTATTTGGAGAAGCCATTGCATATCCGTAGTCAAAACCTAGCACCCCATATTCTGAAAGGTGAGAGTTGTATACATCAAATCTGTTTTCTGAAACATGTCTTAACGGGATATACTCTTCTTCTGTATCTTCTGTTTTTACTACCGCATGTCTGTGAGAGAAAGTACCTCTTTCCACATCTTCTCCGGAAATTCTTACGTTGTGTCCTTCTACAAGAAGCGTAGCATAGGCCAGCCATTCTCCTAACGCCCAGTCTAATGAATTGGCTTCAATAGCTTTGATACGGTTATCGAAAAGTCTTGTAATCTTGTTGATGAACTTTTTATCGGCAGGAAGTGTTGACATTTTAATTGCCAGCTCCTTCAGTTTAGCCAGATCATATTTTGTATCTACCGGTAACTGAACTGCTCCTCTCTTACCAATCGGATAGTTTACCCAATCTTCAGCCATGAACACATCCATTACGTTTTTCTCAATTTCTTTAGACGCATCAAAGTCTTTATCTAAAAGTGCTTTGAATTCCGTTTCCATTTTTGCAATGACATCATTGGAAGTAACGCTGTCCTTCAGTAATTTATCTTTATAAATTTCTCTTGGATTCGGGTGTTTTGAAATGGTTTTGTACAGGTTAGGCTGAGTAAATCTCGGCTCATCCCCTTCGTTGTGACCGTATTTTCTGTATCCTAAAAGGTCGATGTAAACGTCTTTTCCAAACTTCGCTCTGAAGTCAGCCGCAAAGTGGATCGCATGAACTACCGCTTCAGCATCGTCAGCATTTACGTGCATTACAGGAGATTCTGTAACTTTTGCAATGTCTGTACAGTATGTTGAAGATCTGGCATCCATATAATTGGTGGTAAACGAAACCTGGTTGTTGACAACGATATGCACCGTACCTCCTGTTCTGTACCCTTCAAGAGTCATCATCTGAGCGACTTCATAAGCAATACCCTGTCCTGCAATAGCACCGTCACCATGGATGATGATAGGCAATACTTTAGAGTAATCTTTGTATTTATCGTCTACTTTTGCACGGCAGATACCTTCTACCAAAGCAGCAACGGTCTCAAGGTGAGACGGGTTTGGAGTAAGGTTAATGCAAACTTCTTCTCCTGAAGCTGTTTTAATCTTTTTAGATGATCCTAAGTGATATTTAACGTCACCTGAGAATACATCTTCTTCAAATTCTTTCCCTTCAAATTCTGAGAAGATCTGCTTGTATGATTTACCGAAAATATTAGTCAGTACATTAAGTCTACCTCTGTGAGCCATCCCCAATACTACTTCATCTACTCCTAACTGAGAAGATCTTGAGATCAGCTGGTCTAAAGCCGGGATTAATGTTTCCCCTCCTTCTAATGAGAATCTTTTCTGCCCTACAAATTTGGTATGAAGATAGTTTTCAAAGGCTACAGCCTGGTTTAATTTTAATAAGATCTCTGTTTTTTCATTCGCAGAAAGGCTTGGGTGGTTTTCGTTTACCTGAAGCCATCTTTTGATAAAATCTTTTTCCTCAACGTTGTTGATGTGCATATATTCTACCCCGATAGAATCACAGTAGATGTTTTCAAGGTGCTTGATCAAATCTGCCAAAGTAGCAGGCTCTTTCATTCCTGTTTCAACCGCACAGTTGAATTTTGTATTTAAATCTTCTTTAGAAAGACCGAAGTTCTCGATGTCTAAAGTAGGGGTATAGTGTCTTCTTTCTCTAACCGGGTTTGTTTTGGTAAACAGGTGCCCTCTTGTTCTGTAAGCTTCAATAAGGTTTACTACCTTAAATTCTTTTTTGATATGCTCAGGAACCTCTCCGTTTGATACTGCCTGAGAAATCTGTTGTACTGCCGGAGCAGCGCTGGCCGAAGCCTGAATAAATTGAATGTTATCGTCATCTCCGTAGTTCTCCAAAGCAAAATCGAAGCCTTGAAAGAAAGCTTTCCATGATGGTTCTAAAGAATCCGGGAATTTTAAGTACTGTTGGTATAAATCCTCAATTAACTGAGAATGAGCTGCGTTTAGGAATGAAAATCTGTCCATTATTACAGTTTATCTATTTATTAAAATTTATTTGTAGAATTAATCTTCAAATTTAATAAAAAAAACCGAGTTAGAACAGTCTGAAACCGTTAAAAAAAATTAAGAAAAAAATTCCTGAAAAAAAATCACTTATACACTGATAATGAGAGCTTCATGTTCACCGCCTGCCCTTCCATCGGACGTTCTATAAAGGTCTGACGGATGTCTCCGAAGCGCATCTCGTCTTTTTTGGCTTTCTGAATCAGCTGCTGAATGGCCTTAATTCTGCCTTCATAGCTTCCTTTGTAGTACATCACGTAGTTTTGAGACGGATTGACGGACCTGAAATTAAAATTATTATCAGACACCCCGATTTTCTTGGAAAGCGGAATTCCGAGGAAGTAAGAAACCTCTTTGTCTTTGTAATTGTCTGCATCTGTCATCAGGATCGGATATCCGAATTCATCATCTCTTTTTCCAAGGTCCATCGTGACAAAATTATACACCTTGTTATAGTTCATCACAATATTTTTATAAAGAGCATCTTTCTTATTGGAAGTGCTTACATTGATTCCCAGCAGGAGCTTGTCTTCTTCATTTTCTACCATCAGGCTGTCATATTTGATGGCTGCCATCTGATTGTCTTTTTCCACCTTATTTCCCAGTGAATTTTTAAGATTGACCATACTTTTGTTGATGTTTTCGGCAAAACGGTCTTCTGTCCAGAAATTTTCAACTCTTCTCCACACCGAAAGTTTCGGAGTATGTACATACCACGTTATTTTGGTTTTTTCTGCAGAAAGCGGTTTAAATTTAACATCTACCAGGGTCGGATTTTCATTTTCATCCTCAAAAAGCTGGTATTTCAACGTTTTATTGGGGTTCTCATACCTGATGAACATTTCCCCGTCGGTATCATTTTTAGGATCTACATAGCTGATCGAACTCCCCTGTCCTTCATAAGGTGTGTAGTAATCGATATCTATAGACTGCGAACTGGTAAAAAAGTTATTCCATCTTGTAAAATTCTGCAGGTTATTAAACTGGGCAAAAACTTTATCCACAGGATAATCGATCTCTTTTTCGATCGTAAAGTTCTTGCTTTCATCTACAAGATAATACATGGAAGCAGCATAAGCTCCTCCCAACAGAATAATAATTACCGTTAATATTTTAAAAATCCGCATCGCACAAAAGTAATACAAATAAAAAAAGTGACCAATATGCTGATCACTCTTGTTGTATGTTTAACAATAATTAACCATGTTAAAGGCTGGAAGCGGGATGAGGGAAACTGGAGGGTACTATCACTGGAAGTTTTATAATTTAAAACATTTCATCTTACTCAATAAACCTAAATTTACATAACCTAATAAGACTTCTGATGCTACTCTGGCCTTCAGTAACTTCCAGCTTCCTTCCTGCTATCCGATATGCGTTCCCGGTGCCAGTACAGCTCCTTTTTTCACCACTACAATTCCATCCTGAACAGAATAGGTTCCGTAGTCACCATCCGGAATATGTTTACCGCCTATAATTTTCACGTTATCTCCGATATAGCAGTTCTTATCAAGGATCGCTTTTTCGATGTAACAGTATTTTCCGATGCCCATATTGGGACGACCTCCTCTGTCATTCATGACGATTTCTGTGGTATTCTGATAAAAGTCGGCTCCCATTACATAGGAATTGACAATGGTACTTCCTTTATCAATTCTTGTTCTGTTTCCGATTACCGAATTTTCAATTTTATCTGCCATGATGATACATCCATCTCCGAAAACGGCTTTGCTTACATAAGAACCGTTGATTTTGGACGGAGGCAGCATCCTTGCTCTTGTATAGATAGGTGAAGAAGAGAACAGGTTGAATTGCGGAAGATCCAGGCAAAGGTCAAGATTCGCTTCGTAGAAAGATTCTATCGTCCCGATATCCGTCCAATAGCCTTCATACTGATAACTTAAAATATTGTACTTCCCGATCGAGCTCGGAATGATATCTTTTCCAAAATCGTCTCCGGCTCCCTCATCAAACATCTTTTTAAGGATCGTCTTTGTGAAGATATAGATTCCCATAGAAGCCAGATATTCTTTTCCTTTACGTTTATTTTCGTCTGAAACTTCAGATTGCAGGCCATCCAGCATATCATAATCCGGTTTTTCATAGAAAGACGTAATGTTTCCTTCATCATCGGATTTCAGGATTCCAAAGCCGGTGGCATCTTTGGCATTTACGGGAATGGTTGCGATGGTAAGATCTCCTCCGTTTTCGATGTGAAAATCAAGCATTTCCCTGAAATCCATCTGATAAAGCTGGTCTCCGGAAAGAATTAAGATATAGTCATAATCGTATTTTTCAAGATGCTTCATCGATTGGCGCACGGCATCTGCAGTCCCCTGATACCAGCTGTCGTTTTCTACATTTTGCTCTGCAGCCAGAATATCAACAAAGCCTTTGCTGAAAATATCAAAGTGATAGGAATTCTTGATATGAGAATTCAGGGATGCGGAGTTAAACTGCGTTAAAACCAGGATCTTGTTCAATCCTGAGTTCAGGCAGTTTGAAATAGGAATATCTACCAGTCTGTATTTTCCTGCGATAGGTACAGCCGGCTTTGACCTGGAATACGTTAACGGGAATAATCTTGTTCCTCTGCCACCTCCCAATACAATAGAGATTACGTTTCTATTCATAAATATCTTGCGTTTTTTTATTTTATTAAATTTACTTTTCTATTTTTGGTGTCTATATGAAGGGTACAGCAGTTTATTTTTTTATTGTTCTGATCATAGCTGTACACGATCACTTCATAGGTCTCTGAATTGCCGAGCTGAGTGACATCCTTATCTACTCCGTCAATTTCAATATTACATTTTTTTATCTGATCTCTAAAAGGCCTGTTGACAATTAAAACATCCATAATGTCGGTCTGTTTCACTGCTGCGTCCTCAAGGTCTTTCTCATACTTTATCTTCCAGTCTTTACCATATCTCTTTTCGATAGCAGCATATGTTTTTTTATTTTTACGATCTATAGCGTTCATCGATTGCACATCAGTGACACATCCTGTAGCTTCCACATGTTTTATTTTCCATTTTTCAGAAACCATTTCCATCAGTACAAGCCTGTTGGTGTTTGGATAACCATAATGCAAAATCGTGTAATAAGAGGCATCCTTAACGGTTTTATTTTCCTTTATTCCATCTGCAATATTGTTCGTTTTTATTTTACAGGAAACAAGACCAATCATCAACATCAAAAGATATGCAATCTTTGCCATATCAGCTATTATATAAAGCTATGTATTTTTCTGCAGATTTCTCCCATGCAAAATCAAAATTCATGTTTGCGTGGATAAGATCTTCCATTACTCCTTTCTGGTTATAGATTCCCAATGCCCTGTTCATCGCATGTACAACATCATCCACTCCTGCATAGGTAAAGTTGACCCCGGCCCCTCCGGTCGAAATATCTTCTACCGTATCTCTGAGTCCGCCGGTATATCTCACTATGGGAACTGTCCCGTATCTCATCGAGTACATTTGGTTGAGTCCGCACGGTTCTACTCTGGACGGCATCAGAAGAAAGTCTGCCGAGGCATAGATCTTGTGGGAAAGATGTTCTTTATAGCCCAGATCCAGTGCAAAATTGGTGTAGGTATACTCATACTCTTTCAGTTTGTTCTCAATATACGTATTTCCTGATCCCAGAATCATAATATTCAGAGCGCCGTAGCTTTGTTTGATACTTCGCCATACGACATCCGGAAGCAGATCCGCTCCTTTTTCCGTCGCAAACCTTCCAATGAAGGCGAATAAAGGCAATTCTGGTTTCAGACCATATTCTTTACAGAGTTTTTCTTTGTTCTTTCTCTTCTGGGCAACGGCATTTTTAATTGTAAAGTTGAAATCCAGCATCGGATCGGTTTCCGGATTCCAGACTTCAGTATCAATTCCGTTGATAATTCCGTACGCTTTCCCGAATTCCTGACGCACCAGACTTTCAAGCCCACGGAAACTTATAAAAAGTTCTTCCAGATAGCCCTCAGAAACGGTGGTAAAAGCATGGGAACATTTGATCATGCTGGCCAGCGGATTCATCAACCCGTTCCAGTCCATCAGTCCCCACTTATAAGCGTCGAAAGAAGGCATATAATTCGCCATATTCCAGCTCATCATTCCCTGATATTCTCCGTTGTGAATGGTTCCTACTGTCTTCACACCTTTCAGGAATTCAAATTCAGGGCAGTGTTCTACCATAAAAGGTACCAATCCGGTATGATAATCGTGACAGTGCAGAACATCCGGGCGAATCTCCATAGCGCACATCCAGTGCAGAATGCCATGCTGAAAGGCCAGAAACTGGAAACTTTCATCCTGATAGCCGTAAGGATTCTCCCTGTCCAGCAACCCGGGAATCTTTACCATATACAGTTCAAAGCCCAGAACATCTGATTTTTCTTTCATGACCTGAACCTGAAGCATATTTGGGCCCTGATGAATGAATCCGTCAAAAACCAGATCAAATTCATGATCATAAACAAAGGATTTATTGTACCAGGGCATAACTACCTTGGCATTTATTCCTTTTATTTTGTTCTGATATTTGGGCAGCGCCCCGACTACATCTGCCAGCCCTCCTACTTTTGCAATAGGATAACATTCTGTACTTAAATGATATATCGTCATAATTTCTCTTCTGGTTTCATTATTTTATTCAGAGCATGTATGCTATGACTTAAATTTTATTCTGTGTAATTTATACTTTTTATCTTTCTTCTGTCTCAAAATAATCCCTGCCAGAGGCGGAAGTTTCACCGTCATTGATTTATGATGCCCCCTCCATTCTTCGTGTCTTTCTTCCAGTATTTCAGAGGTAACGCCACTACCGCTGTACTGCACATCATCTGAATTGAAAATAACCTCCCAATGGGTTCCTGCCGGAATTCCGATCTTATAATCCAGTACATTAGGTGCCAGATTCAGGACAACCATCAGAATATCATCTCTTTTTTTTCCTTTCCTCAGGTATACATATACTGAGTTTTCCAGGTCATCTGCTTCCACCCACTCGAATCCGCTTTTATCAAACTGGTTTTCATAAAAGGCAGGTTCTTCTCTGTAAAAGTGGTTCAAATCCTTTACAAGCTGCTGCAATCCTTTATGGACTGGATATTTCAGTAAGTGCCAGTCAAGACTTTGTTTAAAATTCCATTCCCCGGTCTGCCCGAATTCATCTCCCATAAAAAGCAGTTTAGCTCCCGGATGGGTATACATATATACATACAAGGTACGAAGGTTGGCAAATTTCTGCCATTCATCGCCTTTCATTTTATAGATCAGGCTCGCTTTTCCATGTACGACTTCATCATGGGACAAAGGCATCATATAATTTTCATTATACATATACATGGAAGCAAACGTAAGCTTATGATGATGAAATTTTCTATTGACAAAATCTTCTTTAAAATAATCAAGGGTATCATGCATCCAGCCCATCATCCATTTCATTCCAAAGCCTACTCCGCCCTCATGAACAGGTTTGGTAAGCATAGGAAAATCTGAACTTTCTTCCGCAATGGTTATAATATTGTCCCCAAACTCCTTATAAACAGCGGTATTGAATTCCTGCAGAAAAGTTTTGGCTTCCAGGTTTACATTTCCGCCATATATATTAGGTTCCCACTCCCCTTCATTTCTTGAATAGTCCAGATGCAGCATAGAGGTTACCGCATCTACCCGGAGGCCGTCAGCATGATAACGGTCCAGCCAGAACATAGCATTGGAAATCAGGAAAGATTTCACTTCATTTCTTCCATAATTGAAAATATATGATTTCCAGTCCGGATGAAAGCCTTTCCGGGGATCTTCATGCTCATAAAGGTATGATCCGTCAAAACGGTGAAGTCCATTAGCATCTCCCGGAAAATGGGAAGGAACCCAATCCAGGATCACTCCTATCCCGTTTTTATGAAGTTCATCAATAAGGTACATCAGATCCTGCGGTGAGCCAAACCGTGATGTTGCGGCATAAAATCCGGTAATCTGATATCCCCAGCTTGGATCATAAGGATATTCCATGACAGGCATGAATTCTACATGGGTAAAGCCCATTTCCATGATATAAGGTATCAGTTTTCCCGCTATATCACGGTAATTCAGAAATCGGTCAGGAGCATTACCTTCTCTTACCCACGAACCCAGATGCATTTCATAGACAGAGAGGGGCGCCTGAAGGCTGTTGTTTTTCCAGCGGTTATCCATCCATTCTTTGTCGTTCCACTCATACCAGGTTGTAGAGACCAGCGAGGCGGCTTGTTTATTCTGCTCCCAGCTCAGTGCGTACGGATCACTTTTTTCAAGAATCTCACCTCTTGCAGTTTCAATGGCATATTTATATAAAGTACCCCAGGTAAGCCCTTCAATGAAGCCTTCCCAGATCCCGGATTCATCCCATCTTGGAAAAAGGATATGATCTTTATGATTCCAGTTGTTGAAATTCCCTATGACGGAAACCTTTTTGGCATGGGGTGCCCAGACTGAAAAATAAATTCCTTTCACGCCATCTTTCTCTGCAGAATGTGCTCCAAATTTCCCATACAGCTTATAATGCCTACCCTCTTTAAAAAGATACACATCATGATCAGTGAAAAGCGTATAGGTTTTAACAGAATTCATCAAGATCAGTTTGTATTTATATTTTCCCTGAAACTACGAAAAATACTGACATCAGCGATTAATTATTCATCAAATAATTATCAAGTTAGTTTTCTTCTTTCGTCTATCTATCAAATATATCATTTTTTAGGTGACATTTTTATGATTTCAAAACAATCTTTTTTATAAATTTAGCAGCGTAATATTTATTAAACACTATGATGAGGTTTGAACTTTATACGGAAGAAAAGGACGACAGACCGGTATTTATCACCGGAAATTTCAACAGCTGGAACCCCAAAGACTACAATTACCAACTTCAACCAAAAGACCCTGGTAATTATTTTATAGAAATTGATGATCAGGCGCTCCCGGACAATATTGAATATAAATTCACAAAAGGCGGCTGGGAAAACGTGGAGCTGGATCAATATGGAAATATCACCCCCAACAGAAAGGTAAAAAAAACTGCAGGAACGGTTTCAGACAGTATAGAAAAATGGAGATTAAACTGGGGGCCGTTCAAAGAGGAATATTTCCCCATAGCAGAGGTTATTTCCGAAAAATTTTACATCCCTCAGCTTGACCGCTACCGGAAAGTATGGGCACTGCTTCCCCACGATTATCACACTTCAGAAAAAAGCTACCCGGTTTTATACCTCCAGGACGCCCAGAACCTTTTCAATGAAGGCAGTGGTTTCGGCAACTGGGAGATTGATAAAAAGCTGTCTATCCTTGCAGAATACGGCCGTGGAGACATCATTATCATTGCGATAGAACATGGAAGTGAAGACAGGATCAAAGAGTATATTTTCGACAATGATAATGTAGCCAATGGTTCTGAGGGCAAAAAGTATATCCGTTTTATTACAGACACCCTGAAACCTTTTGTGGATGAAAACTACCGTACCAAAAAGGACCGTGACAATACGGGGATCGGGGGAAGCTCACTGGGCGCTCTCATCAGCATCTACAGCGGTTTCCTTTACCCTGAAGTCTATTCCAAATTACTGATCTTCTCACCGTCTCTATGGGTAGAACCGAACAATAATTTCCCGATGATGAATTTCAGAGTTCCTTTCAAAACAAAAATTTACCTGTATGGCGGCGGCCAGGAAGGATCTAAAATGGTCAAAAGAATTCACGTTTTTGAAGAATATCTGAAAAGATGGGAAAAGAAAAACCTTTTTGATTTCGAGTTCAGGACCAATATCAACCCGGAAGGCACCCATAATGAATTCTATTGGTCTCAGGAATTCCCGAGGGCCATTGAATGGCTGTATTACGACAATACAGAAAATCCTCTTGAAGTAAAACCCCAGCAACAAAGCATTAAGAATTAAATCTTATGAAATTAATCAATAAAAAAAATAAAAACTACACCCAGGTTTTTCACGTATTCACTGAAGAAGAATGGTCCAGGACAAGTAAAAACTTCAACAAAAATATCGCTGCTTTTTTCACAGGAAAAAAACATGAAGTTTTTGTCAATGCCCACGAAGAAGGGATTACTTATTTTATCGGACTCGGAAAGTCAGCCTTACAGAATTTTGAAATACAGCAGGTTGCAGTAAAATTCTCACAGACTCAGAAAGAAAAACTACAGGCGGTACCCACACTGCTACTGGCAGATTTCATGAATGAAAAACAATTTGAAGAATTTGTGAAAGGTTTGCTTATCGGAACTTACCACTACCCTTTTGAAAAAAATCATGCTTTCTGGAACACAAGGTTCGAACTTCATTTTGAAAATTTAAGCCAGAAAAAACTGGATCATATCATTCAGAAAGCTGAAGCTTTAAGCGGTGGGCAGATCGTCTGCCAGGAATGGCTGAATAAACCTGCCAATCTGAAGAAACCTGATATTTTTAATTTATATCTTAAAAATTTAGCAAAAAAATATGAGTTAAAATATACTGTATTCAACAGAAAGAAATGTGAGGAGCTTGGCCTTGGAGCGTATCTTGCCGTTAACCAGGGAAGTGCTTATGATGCAGCTTTTACGATCTTGGAATATAAAACAACCGTTAAAAATGCCAAAACCTACGGTCTGGTAGGAAAATGTGTGTTATTTGATACCGGAGGAATTTCAATAAAGAATTCTGCCAATCTGCATTATATGAAGTCAGACATGGGTGGAGCTACAGCAGTACTTGGAACCCTTATTTATGCTGCAGAAATGAAACTTCCGGTGAATATTGTTGCCATTCTTCCGATTACCGATAATGCTGTTTCTGAAAAAGCGCTGCTTCCAAGTGACGTTATTACCGCCTATAACGGAAAAACCATTGAAGTACTTGACACCGACGCTGAAGGCAGACTGATTCTTGCCGACGGGCTTTCCTATCTTTCCAGAAATTACAAAACAGATTACCTTATTGACCTGGCTACTCTGACGGGAAGCTCGGTCCGCATGTTCGGGGATACCTGCGGGGCAATGTTCTCCAATAATGAAGAACTGAAAAATATACTGATAAAAACCGGCGACCATACCAATCAAAGGCTTTGGAATCTTCCGTTATGGGATATCTGGAAAGAAGATATACGGTCTGACGTTGCCGATATGAAAAACATATCAATGAAGCCCATCGGAGATTGTATCATTGCGGCCAAATTCCTGGAGCAATTCATTGAAAACCACCCTAAATGGGCACATCTTGATATAGCCGGAGTGGCTTTCGGAAATGTAGGATACGCCAAAGAAAAAGCAGCAACCGGATATGGAGTTCAATTACTCGTGGATTTAATCGAAAATTATCACTAAAAATTAGTTTTTTACAAAAAATCTCTGTATACTTGATTAGTGAATTTTCAAAAACGCATGATATTTCATTTTTTACCATTAATAAAACAATAAATATTTGCTTTTATTTTTGAAAATTCACTAAATTATAAAAAACATTATATGGAGAAGAAAACAATTGTATGTATTTCCTGCTACTACAAGGGCTATGACTTTATGGACGAAATGAAGCAGCTGGGGAATAACATCATTTTGGTAACATCAGAAAACCTTAAAGAAAAAAACTGGCCCTGGCATGCCATTGACGAGGTATTTTATATGCCGGAACTCAAACCGTCCGTATGGAACCTGGAACACCTGATCCAGGGATTTTCACATCTCATGAAAAGCAGAAAAGTGGACGCCGTAGTGGCGCTCGATGATTATGATGTAGAAAAAGCGGCACTGATCAGGGAAACATTTCGTATTCCGGGAATGGGCCAGACTACCCACCGCTATTTCAGAGATAAACTGGCTATGCGTCAGAAAGCCAAAGATTCAGGGATCAATGTGCCGGAATTTACAGCAGTATTCAATGATGATGAGGTGAACAGCTTTGCAGAACGGGTACCGGCTCCATGGGTACTGAAACCCCGATCGGAAGCTTCAGCATCAGGAATTAAAAAAATCACTTCCAAAGAACAGCTTCATGAAGCGCTGGATATTCTTGGCGAAGAACGTCATCTGTTTTTACTGGAAAGCTTTAAACAGGGGGATGTTTACCATGTAGACAGCCTTACCTTCCATAAAGAAATTGTATTTACTTCCGCTTCCAGATATCTGGCACCTCCCATGCAGGTTTCTCATGAAGGTGGTGTTTTCCGGTCTAAAACACTGGGAAGATATTCTGAAGAATTCAAAGCACTGGAAGAGATCAATGCCAAAGTACTTTCAAGCTTCGGATTACTCAACGGAGCTACCCATACAGAATTTATCCGTGGAAAAGAAGACGGAAAATGGTATTTCCTCGAAACTTCCTCACGGGTTGGCGGGGCTCATATTCCCGATCTGGTGGAGGCCTCAAGCGGCATCAATATCTGGAGAGAATGGGCCAGAATTGAAGACGCTCTATTGAGAGGAAACAACTACAGTGTTTCACCTCCTACAGGATATTATGCAGGGTTAATTGTTGCCCTGATCAAGGAAAAAGAACCGGATTACAGCAGTTTTGAATCTGAAGAGGTGGTAAAATTTCTTCCTATAGATTATCACGTCGGGATTGTTTACAGATCCAATGATGATGCTATTGTACAGGAAAAACTGGACAGTGCCGCTGAAAAGATCCAGACTGAAATGCTGAATATCTTACCTCCCAAAAGCAGCAAACTAAGCAGTTAACATCAACACAATTATTAAAGTAAAAAAAATTTAAATGCCTCACATAGAACATACAGATTATTATTCAAATATATTGGGAACAAGTCTCAAGGTAGAGGTAACCGGACATTACGGCTATCCTATTATCATGTTTCCTACCTCTCAGGGACAATACACCCAGAACCATGATTTTCACCTTAACGGAAGTATCAACTGGTTTGTAGAACAGGGAAAGGTAAAACTTTACAACATTCAGACCATTGATGCATGGAGCTTTTATGATGAAAATATATCTCCGCAGCAGCGTATAAGAAACTATGAACGGTATGTACAGTTTCTGATCCAGGAATTTGTACCTTATATTCAGAAGCTTCACAAAACGCATCGTGTTGCAGTAGCCGGAGCCAGTTTCGGGGGATATCATGCTGCGAATTTTGCCTTCAGGTTTCCTGACGTTGTTTCCCATGTGATCTGCATGTCAGGAGCATTCAGCATCAGGAATTTTATGAACGGATATTCTGATGAGCTGGTGTACTTCAACTGTCCGAGAGAATTTGTAAGAAATGATGAAGCCTGGAAATATAAACATATGCATATCGTATTGAGCACCTCCGATCAGGATATCTGTAAAGATAAAAACATTGAAATGGCAGAAATCTTACGGGTAAAAGGAATTGACTTCTGGTATGATGAAAGAAAATGGATCGGACATGACTGGCCTTTGTGGAGAATGGTATTTCCAACGTTCATTGGGGCTTATTTCTCTTAGTTTATTTAAAAAAGAAAAACTTAACCCTTATTTTGAACCACAAATCAAAGATTGGACGAAGTCAAAAGACATAAAAGCTTTTAATACTAAGTTTTTTTGAAGAGACTAACTGCTCGAGAAGCCTTGAGAGGCCAAAATAAAACACAAAGCGGTTTATTCACATTTATAAAAAATAAAACAGAAAAAAATATACACCAATTTAAAAACAGAAATTATGGCAAAAAAAGTAGGAATTCTATTCGGTATGGAAGATACATTTCCCTGGGCATTTATAGACAAAGTAAATGAACTGGGAGGCGGAGATATCATCGCAGAGCCGGTAATGATTGATAAACTGGAGCAGGGTGCAGATTATGGATACGCAGTAATCATCGACAGAATTTCACAGGATGTTCCCTTTTACAGAGCTTATCTGAAAAACGCAGCACTTAACGGTACTTATGTGATCAACAATCCTTTCTGGTGGAGTGCTGACGAAAAGTTTTTCAACAATGCCCTGATGTCTAAGCTTGGAATTCCGCTTCCCAAGACCGTTTTGCTTCCGTCTCACGAAAGACCGGACAGCACTTCAGAAACCTCATTCAGGAATCTTAAATTTCCTCACGACTGGGAATACATTTTCAATTATGTAGGCTTCCCGGCTTATATGAAACCTCATGACGGCGGCGGATGGAAAAACGTTTACAGAGTGGAGAATCCGGATGATCTCTGGAATAAATTAAGCGAAACCGAACAGCTTGTGATGATGGTACAGGAAGAGATTATCTTTGATGATTATTACAGGGTTTACTGCCTGGGCAGAAAATACGTTCATATTATGCCGTATGAACCCAGAAATCCTCATCATTTAAGATATGCAACAACCCATCAGACCCAAGGGGAAGAACTTGAAAAATTATTGAAGACCATTCATGATTATACAATCAAAATGAACGAAGCCCTGGGCTATGATTTTAATACCGTAGAATTTGCAGTAAGAGACGGTATTCCTTATGCAATCGACTTCTGTAATCCGGCTCCGGATGCAGACCGCAACTCTGTAGGAGAAGAAAACTTTGCATGGATCATAGAGCATGCTGCAAAACTGGCTATTGAAAAAGCTAAAGAATATGTTCCGGGGAAACCTAATATCACCTGGGGAACTTTCGTGAAAGATTCAATACAATAAACCATCGAAAAATAAAAAAACACAAGAAAAATGCATCAGTTTACTATTGGAATTGAAGAAGAGTATCAGATCATCGACGTTGAAAGCCGGGATCTGGTCTCCCACGTTTCTAAAATCATTGAAGGCGGCAAAGCGGTTTTAAGTGAAAACTTAAAGCATGAGATGCATGAATCTATGATTGAGATGGAAACGGGTATCTGCCAGAACATTCAGGAAGCCAGGGCAGAATTAACGAACTTAAGAAGACATCTTATCAATACGGCCCATGAACAGGGACTTCGTGTTTCCGGAGGTGGTACACATCCTTTTTCGCATTGGTCGGAAAATAATATTACCCAGGGGGAAAGATACATCAAAATTGTAGATGATATGGGTGATGTTGCCCGTGAAAACCTTATTTTCGGGCTTCACGTACATATTGGAATTCCCAACCGTGAAGAAGGGGTAAGAATTCAGAATGTGATGCGGTACTTCCTCCCTCACGTGTATGCGCTGTCTACCAACTCACCTTTCTGGATCGGAAGGTATACAGGATTTAAGTCTTACCGGCAGGAAATCTTCGTGAAATTCCCACGAACAGGAATCCCGAGTTATTTTAATTCCCTGGCGGAATTTGACAGCTATGTTGATCTTCTTGTAAAAACAGGAACTATTGACAATGCCAAGAAAATCTGGTGGGATCTGCGTGTTCACCCGTTCTATCCTACCATTGAATTCAGGATCTGCGACATGCCGTTAAGGATTGATGAAACCGTCTGTCTTGCAGCAATCATGCAGAGTCTGGTAGCCAAAATTTATAAGCTCCATCAGCAGAATCTAAGTTTCAGAAGCTATAGAAGGCTGCTGTTGAATGAAAATAAATGGCGTGCTTCCAAAAGCGGTATTGAAGCTCATCTGATTGACTTTGGCAAAGAAGAGTCTGTACCTTATCCTCATCTTTTAAAAGAACTTTTAGAGTTTATTGATGATGTGGTAGACGATCTGGGCTGCCGTCACGAGGTTGAATATGCCTGGAAAATTCTGGAGAACGGAACCGGTGCCGACAGACAGCTTCAAATCTTTAAGGAAACAGGTGATCTGACAAAAGTGGTAGATTATATGATCTCAGAAACTGAGTATGGCATAACACATGGAGAGCACGCTTCATAATATTTTTGGTAACTTTACAAAAAATATGATGTAATGAAAGATATTCGAATTGCTCTGCTGGACATGAACAACAATCATGTGAATCAAGGTTTTAGAAACATTAAAGAGATTTCCGAAGCTTTTCAGCAGAACTCTGAAGAAAATGTAATCATCAAAACATTTGATGTGAGATTCAAAGATGAAATGCCGGAGATCGGTGACTTTGATATTTTTATTTCTTCAGGCGGACCGGGTAATCCTCACAGAGAAGGCCTTGCATGGGAAGACAGGTTTGCCGGTTTTTTAGATTCTGTTTTTGAACACAATAAATACAGTGAGGATAAAAAATACCTTTTCCTTATCTGCCATTCATTCCAGCTGGCAAGCATTCACTGGAAACTGGGTAATATCTGCAAAAGGAAATCTTATTCTTTCGGGGTAATGCCTGTGCATAAAACCAAAGAAGGCCGTGAAGAGTTTTTGTTCAAAAACCTACAGGACCCTTTCTATGCAGTAGATTCCAGGGCATATCAGTTTATTGAGCCTGATCAGGAACGTTTTGAAGAATTGGGAATGACTGTGATGGCCATTGAAAAATTCCGTCCTCATATCAATCTGGAAAGAGCTGTAATGGCCGTTCGTTTTTCAGATGAAATATTCGGAACCCAGTTTCACCCGGAAGCCAGCCCTGAAGCATTGATTGAAAATCTGAAAGATGAAAAAAACAGAGAAGCGATGATCGAAAACTTCGGTATGGAAAAATATCTTGAGACCATGGACAGAATAGATGATGAAGACAAAATCATCCTGACCAGAAACCAGATCCTTCCGAGATTCCTTCAGTTCGCAAAAAAAAACATTTTGAAAGAGGTTGAGTCTTTGGCTTAAACATTAATATCAACCACAAAAATCATAAAAGTTTTTCAGCACTTTAGTTATTTTAAGTTACTGCTGACTGCTTGAAAAGTACACGTAAGTTTTTTGAAAACCTTTACTTTTCGCCGTTTCTGAACTTATTAAAAGCTTTAGTGACTTTTGACTTCGTCGAATCTTTGATTTGTGGTTAAACTCATTTACAATATCAAATCGGACATTATTGTTCGATTTTTTTAACATCACAAAAGAAAAAAATATGATCCCAAAATACAGAAAACAGTTCAATCAGGAGTTTTCACAGGAAAAATATCAGCAGCTGAAAGATATTTTAAAACAAAAAGGAGGTATAGAACCTACTTTCAGAATTTCTGAGAGTCCTTTATTCCTTACCAAAGCGTTCGAGGCCAAACTTCTTGATGCCAGCGAAAGCATTATCAGCCAGATCAAAGCACTTCCTGCTGAAACTCTTCAGAAAGCTATACCCGACAACTGCCGGGTTCCCAATGATACGGACCAGCCTCATTTTTTTACCATAGATTTTGGGATCTGCAAAAGTGAAAACGGAGACATTGAACCTCAGTTGATAGAATTGCAGGCCTTTCCTTCACTATATGCCTTTCAGAAGGTCTTCGAAGAGACATTTTGCGAAGTCTACCCTTTCCTTTCCGAAATCAGAAATCCAATGCCTCATGAAACGTTTAAAAACTACCTGAAAGAACTGATCGTAGGCGATGAAAATCCTGAAAATGTAGTCCTCCTCGAAATTTTCCCTGAAAAACAGAAAACAGCGATTGATTTTGCTTTAACAGAACAGTTACTGGGAATAAAAACGGTTTGCCTGACCCAAGTAAAAAAAGAAGGTAAAAAACTGTATTATGAACATGATGGCCAACTGATTCAGATCAAAAGAATCTACAACAGGGTCATCTTTGATGAACTTGACAGAATCCCGGATCTTAAAACTGAATTCGATTTCCGTGAAGAAGCGGAAGTAGAATGGGTTACCCACCCCAACTGGTTCTTTAAAATTTCAAAGTTCCTTTTGCCGTTATTAAAGCATCAGTTCGTTCCGAAAAGCTATTTCTTACATGAATTTCCGGAAAACGAGAACCTCGACAATTTTGTATTGAAACCTTTATTTTCATTTGCAGGAAGTGGTGTAAACCTTAATCCTACCAAAGAAATAACGGATGCTATTGATGATAAAGAAAATTATATCCTGCAGAGAAAAGTGACCTACGAACCGATCTTTGAAGATATTAACGGAGAATTTTCAAAAGCAGAGATCCGTTTGTTGTATATCTGGAAGGAAAGCGATGAACGCCCTGTACTATTAGAAAATTTGGGAAGAATGACCAAAGCAGCAATGGTCAACGTTGATTTCAATAAGAAGGATGCAATCTGGATCGGAAGTTCGAATGCTTTTTTTGCAGAGGGTTAGTTTTTATAATCACTATAAACTTTAACAAAAAGAATCGGCTGAACCTTTGGTTCAGCCGATTCTTTTATAAATGGTAAATATTATATATTCTTATCATCTTCCAGCAATTCCCTTGCCTGATATTCCTGCACCAGATCGATTGCATTAGAGATCACATCACTTAAAGCAGTAATAAAAGTACCTTCTTCCGCCATTCCTATGGCATGTTTCAAAGCTTCGATTTCTTTAGGGATAATCTCATAACTAACGTCTCTGCCTGCTTCATTTATTCCGTCAATAATAAGTCCGTTGATTTCTTCTTCCGTTCTTCCACGGAGGTGTTTTTCATTACGGATAATAATATAGTCGAACATTCTCCCCGCAATTTTCCCGCATTCTTTGATATCATTGTCTCTTCTGTCTCCTACACCGGAAATAATCCCGATTTTCTTGGTAGATTCAACATTTTTCAGATAATCTTCAATCGCTTCGTAACCGGACGGGTTATGAGCAAAGTCAATCAGTACCTTAAAGTTTTTGAATTTGAAAACATTCAGTCTTCCCGGAGTAAGCTGTGCACTCGGAATAAACGTCCTTAAGGAATTGGAGATATCTTCGATGCCAAAACCGTAAAGATAACTTGCCAGACTGGCTGCCAAGACGTTTTCAATCATGAATCTGGCTTTCCCTTCCATGGTGATCGGAAAGTCTTTGGCTTTTCCTATTCTGATCTTCCAGTCGCCTTTTTTAATGGTTACGAATCCTTCCTCATACACACAGGTGATCTTTCCTTCTTTCGCAAATTTTACGATATGAGGATTATTTTCATCCATACTGAAGATCGCCACATTCGAATCAAGATCATTTACAATTTTCATCGAATATTCATTATCGGCATTCAGAACGCTCCAGCCGCTTTTCTTTACACTATCCAATACTACCCTTTTCACTTTGGTAAGATCTCTTAAGTTATGAATATCATTCATTCCCAGATGGTCTTCCTCGATATTGGTAAGGACCCCGATATCACACTGTGAGAAACCAAGTCCGGAACGTAAGATTCCTCCTCTTGCCGTTTCAAGAACAGCGAATTCCACGGTAGGATCTTTCAGGATAAATTCCGCAGAAAGCGGTCCTGTAGTATCTCCTTTTGACAGCATGGTATTCTGGATATAAATTCCGTCTGAGGTAGTGAATCCCACTCTATACCCATTACTTTTTACAATATGGGAAATAAGTCTTGTTGTAGTTGTTTTTCCGTTTGTCCCGGTTACTGCAATAATAGGAATGGTAAAAGGTTTTCCCTGAGGATAAAGCATGTCTACCACCGGTGCAGCCACATTTCTGGGCAATCCTTCACTTGGTGCCAGGTGCATTCTGAAGCCCGGAGCAGCATTAACCTCTATGATGGCGCCACCACTTTCCTTTAAAGGTTGGGTTAAATTTTCAGCCATGATATCAATACCACACACATCCAGCCCGATGATCTTGGAAATCCGTTCAGCCATTGTGATATTTTCCGGATGTACCATATCTGTAACATCAATTGAAGTTCCGCCGGTTGAAAGGTTTGCTGTTGATTTCAGGTAAACCACTTCTCCTCGCTGAGGAACTGTTTCCAGGGTATACTGAAGTTTTTCAAGCAGCTCCATCGTATCTTTATCCACCTCAATTTCAGTCAGGACATTTTCATGGCCGTACCCCCTTCTCGGGTCTTTATTTTCTTTATCAATCAGCTGCTGAAGGTTCAGTTCTCCGTCCCCTACAACATGAGCTGGAACTCTCCTTGCTGCTGCAACCATCTTATTATTGATCACCAAAACCCGGAAATCATATCCGGTAATGTATTTTTCAACGATAACTTTTCTTGAATATTTCTGGGCATGTTCCAGGCCTGTCTTTGCAGATTCCCAGTCATTGACATTAATGGAAGAGCCTTTCCCGTGATTTCCATCCAGAGGCTTTAAAACAACAGGATATCCTATTTTCCTGATCACAGTATTTAAGCCCTCTTCATCCACCACCAGATCCCCAATGGGAACCGGAATCGCTGCATCATGAAGCATTCTTTTCGTTAATTCCTTATTACAGGCAATATCTACGGCAATAGAGCTTGTTTTTCCTGTAATGGTTGCCTGAAAGCGCTGTTGATTGACTCCATAACCAAGCTGTACCAAAGAATTGGTTCCCAACCTGATCCATGGAATTCTTCTGGAAGCCGCTTCTTCTACAATACTTCCTGTAGACGGTCCCAGACGGACACGTTCCCTGATCTCTTTCAATTTATGAATGCAGGCATTCAAGTCATAGTCTTTTCCTTGAACCAGCGCTTCTGCAATCTTTACAGCTTCTTCTGCTGCATAAATTCCTGCATTTTCTTCAAGGTAATTGAATACCACGTTATACACTCCCGGAGTTTTTGTTTCACGGGTTCTTCCAAACCCTACATCCATCCCTGCCAGGGTCTGGATCTCTAAAGCAATATGCTCAATGACGTGCCCCATCCAGGTTCCTGTTTCCACCCTGTGGAAAAAGCCTCCTTCCACTCCTTCGGAGCAGCGGTGGGTAATCAGTGAAGGCATTAATTTTTCAATCCTCTCCCTGAATCCGTCGATCTTATTGGTAGGATAATTTTCCATTTCTTCAAGGTCCAACCTCATCTGTATCAGCTTCTTTCTTCTGATACTCCATATATTAGGACCACGTAGTGCCTGAATCTTTTCGATTTTCATAGTCTATTGGCATTTTAACAGTTAACAATAACTCCTTTTATAACCAAAGATAATGTAAAACCCTAAACAAAACCATACCTCATTTAAAGATTTATTAAAAAAATATTAATTTTTATTAACATTTCTAAATCATTAAAAATCAGCGAAAGATGGCATGAATTTCGCCAAATCATGTTATTTTATTTTTTAATTTTGTACCATGACTAAACCTGTTGGAAAATTAATAGTTATCGGAGGGGCTGTAAACAAAGGAAGTTTTGCAGAAACCGATTATGATCAGAATATAGAAAAGAATCTTAACTTTTTTGAACGTGGAATCTTACGGAAGATTATCAACGAATCAAAACACAAGGAAAATTCTGTCATTGAAATCGTAACAACAGCCTCCCAGATTCCTCAGATCGTAGGTTCAGAATACAAAAAAGCATTTGAGTTCTTAGGAGCAAAAAATGTTAATGTACTTGATATCCATAACCGGGAAGAAGCCAACTCTGATGCTATGGTAGCCAGGGCCAATGCTGCAGACGTCATGATGTTTACAGGAGGGGATCAGCTGAGACTGACTTCTATTCTTGGCGGAACAAGGTTTCACGACACTATTTTACTGAAATATCAGGAGCAGGATTTTATTTACTCAGGAACTTCCGCAGGTGCTGCCGCCGCTTCAGAAAATATGATCTATCAGGGAAGCAGCTCAGAAGCTCTTTTAAAAGGAGAAATTAAAACTACACAGGGATTAGGTCTTATAGACAATGTGATCATTGATACCCATTTTGTGCAGAGAGGCCGTATCGGGCGTCTTTTCCAGGCTGTGGTGAATAATCCCAGAACCCTGGGAATCGGTCTTGGAGAAGACACGGGACTTTTCATTCATAATGATGTAATGACGGCGGTAGGATCAGGACTTGTTATTCTTGTGGATGGAAGATTCATCAAAGATACCAACCTTACCAATATCAATCTTGGTGAACCGATCTCTATTGATAATTTAACGGTTCATGTAATGTCTATGAATGATCATTATGATCTTACAACAAAAACACTGACGATTGAGAATTCGCAGTTTAATCCTATTCCTCAGGATAAATAGTAAAAATCATTTACTTTATATAAATATAAACGGAACCCAGGTTCCGTTTTTTTTTTGTTTAAAATTCTCTATTCTTGATATGAAATTTCAAAATATTGGAATTAATTAAAATTTATCAATTACCTTCGTAAAGACTATCAAACATTGTCTATCAATTATCATTTATATTTATGAAAGTTATCATCCACGGTGGTTTTTTCTCAGAGAGTGACCAAAGCCATGAAGTAAAAACAGCCAAACAGAATTCGTTAAAAGAAATTGCCCGAAAGGCTTTCGAATACCTTCAAACCCATTCTGCGTTCGATACCGTTGCTTATGCTGTTTCTCTACTGGAAGATGATCCGCTGTACAATGCCGGGATCGGATCTCAGATTCAGAGTGACGGGATCATCCGTATGAGTGCAGCCATTATGAACGGGGAAACTCAGAGGTTAAGCGGCGTTATCAATATTCAGGACGTAAAGAATCCCGTTTTTGTTGCCAAAAATCTGATTGATGAAGATGACAGGGTTTTAGGTGGGCAAGGTGCCAAAATATATGCTACAGAACATGGATTTGAAAATTTTTCTACGGAAATTCCACAGCGAAGAAAAGAATATGAAGCCAGACTGGCTACCGGAGGAAAAGGAACTGTAGGCTGTGTAGCTATAGATAAAGAAGGAAAACTGGCTGTTGCCACTTCTACTGGCGGAAAAGGTTTTGAAATTCCGGGAAGGATCTCAGATTCTGCCACAGTGGCGGGAAATTATGCCAATGCTTTCTGTGCAGTGAGCTGTACAGGTGTGGGAGAAGATATTGTAAGCAATGCCACTGCTGCCAAAATTGTGACAAGGGTAACAGACGGAATGAGTCTTGAAAATGCATTTAATAAAACGTTTGACGAACTCAAAACTATTGACGGGTTTGCCGGAGCCATCGCTATAGATAAAGAAGGAAATGTGTGCCATCAGGACTCCTATCCTACTATGGTTTTCGCCAGTTTTGACGGGAAAAATTTTGAAGTCTTTTCTTAAATTTAACATTTTTTTATAACTCGATTTAATTTTTTGGCACGTATTTTACATAAGTATTAATAACAAATTTTAATATTAACACCTTAAAAAAATAGAAATCATGGGAAACAAAACAAAAGGCTTATTAGCGTTATTAGGTTTAGGTGCTTTAGCTTATTGGAAATATAAAAATTCAAGCCCTGAAGATCAGCAGGCTGTGAAAGATAAAATCAATACAGCAAAAGACAACTTTAATAAATGGGGAAATGATCTTAAGAACAAAGCCAATGATGTAGCTTCCCAGGTTCAGAATAAAGTGGACGAAGTGAAGACAAAGGCTGAAGATTCTTTAAGCTAAAAAACAGATAGTTTTTTTTAACATTCATATATTGAAAAAAAAGTCATCGTAATAATTGCGATGACTTTTTTAATCTACGATAAAAATTGAATATCCTATAGACTCTAAGCAGCCTATTTCTTCTGTGCCACTAAAGCAAATACGATCGGGATTTTATTTCCAAACTGTGGAATTCTCCATTTTCCTTTTTCAAATTCCTCCACATGCCTGAAACACGGATAAGGTGACCAATCCAACTCACGGAAGGTTTCCAGCTGCATATCTTTTTTAACCAGGTTGTCCAGAACTTCGGCCAGGGAATGATTCCACATGACGTATTCCTGTACAATAGGGGCAGACTGGTCCGCATAGGTTCCCTCATAGGTTTCTACAATCGGTTTTTCATTGAAGTAATTGTAAGCTACTTTTGTAAAGTCATCATCAAACATCCAGACCACCGGATGAAATTCTGCCATGATAAACTGACCGCCCGGCTTCAGGAAATGGCTGATTACACCCGCCCATTTTTCAAGATCCGGAAGCCAGCCTATGGTGCCATAGCTTGTATAGACGATGTCAAATTTCTGATCCAGGATATTGGGCAGGTTGTATACATCAGAACAGATAAATTCTGTATCGGTACCGCATTGCTGTGCCAGATCTATTGCAGTTTCGATAGCTTTATCTGAAAGATCAATTCCGGTAACTTTTGCTCCCATTCTCGATAATGAAATGGAATCCTGCCCGAAATGACACTGCAGATGCAGAATCGTTTTTCCTTGTATATCTCCCAGAAGCTCCAGTTCTATAGAATTCAGTGAGCTTCTTCCTTTTAAAAATTCATCTACAAAATAGAAATCCGACTTCAGATGCGGTTCTACTTTGGCATTCCATGAGTTTTTGTTTATTTCTAAGTAATTTTCCATGAGGTTTATTTTTTTATCAGAATTGTGATCTGCTTCAGAAAAAATACTGAATACATGAAATCAAATCTGTTATATTACTAAAACTGATCAGACTTTTATCTATTGGTCAAGCAGCTTTTTCTTCTGATCATTAAATTCTTTTTCGCTTAAAACACCATTCTCTTTCAATCGTCCCAGCTGCTCCAGCTGATCTAAAACGGTAGGTTCAGACCTGGCCTGAATATATTCTTTGGGACGGGCCATGAAATCCCTTACCTTTTCGCAGAATAATTCAGCGTAATACTTCCCTACACCATCAATTTCTACAATATTATCAGACGTATGAATATCTATAGAAGCCAGTAACAGTGAGGTTTCATATTGTATTGAACTTACTTTATCGTAAGAAAAGTCCTCTACTTTCAGTCCGTACATGAATTCTTTATCTACGAAAATCAGTCTTCGGTCTGTTGCCACTAAAATAATATGATGATTGTCGGTTTTATTCCTGCCTTCAACCAGATAGACAATCTTTTCATCAGCGGAAAGGATATCAGGAAGTTCACGAATCTCTTTTCTGGCAAAAATGGTAGGATTGATATCCAGTTTTTCGAGTTCGTCTTTTATTTCATCAAGTCTTGATCTTTCCATAGTAATAGTTTAAGGGCCAAAATTACTATTTCCTGACAAGAAAATAATTGAATCTGATAAAAATCTTAGTCCTGCCCAGGAATGACCACGGAAGTATGCAGGCTGTAGACGCTCCAGCCTAAATTTTCATAAAGTAATTTTCCTTCTTCTGTGGCCACTAAAAAATTCTTGGTAAATCCTTTTGATACAGCTATTTTTTCAAGTTCTTTAAGCAAAAAGGAAGCGAGCCCTTTTCTCTGATGATTTTTCTCTGTAACAATTCTGTCATAAACTGCCAGATCATCGATCAGTGCAACATAGCCTATTGAAGCCTGCTCTCCGTTTTCAGCAACAATTCTTACCATAAAGGTCGAGTTATACTGCCCATATTCCACCTGATATCCGTCAGCCAGTGTAACTTCCGGAAAGTTCATTGGGTGAAAGCAGGTCATCATATAGCCCTGGGGCTGAAGTTTCCATCTTTCCGGGATCTTTTCCATGAATTGATCCGGAGAAGTACATACTTTCAGATAGACCCACGGTTCATCAATGGAATCGGCAAGCTGAAAGAAATCTTCGTTAAGTTCAGGGAACACATATCTTTCCTTTTGATTTTCATATCCAACGATCACCTTAAATCCGGACTTATACTGTGTAGGAAAAGGCAGTTCTCTTGATAAGGACCAGCCTTTGAGCCAGTTTTCCACTATTCCTGCAGACACTTTATTTTGCATGATCAATCCTTCAAATATTATCCCAACTGCTCCAGAAGCTTCTTTTTCTGCTCTGCAAATTCTGCATCTGTCAGAATTCCGTTTTCTCTCAGTTTGCCCAGTTTTTCAAGCTGCTCAAAAATGGTTTCAGAAGATTTGCTTTTTGCTTCAGTACTGCCAATTTGTTTTTGGGGCTGTTCTACAGGAGGATTATAGATCGTTCTGATTTTATCGTAGAACTTTTCCGCATCTTCTTTATCCATATAGCACTCAAATTCCACTACTCTTTCCTCTAAATGTAATTTGATAATGGGTGACCTGGGATCCGTTACAAAGCTTACAGATCTGATGGTCTCATTGGGATATATATTGATCTTTGCAGCTCCAAACATTGATTTTGATACGGAAAGCAGCCTTGAAGCTGTGGCAACCAAAACCCCTGCATCCAGTGTATTAATGAATTGGGCATCTGTTATCGCAATGATTTTTTCGTCTTCTGAAATCAGATAAGGAAGCTCCTTGATCTCCCCTTTGGTAAAGACGGAAAGATTGGCATTCAGTTTTTCCAGCTCATATTTTATCTTTCTCTTTCTGCGTTTGTATACTTCACCTGATATATCCTGTGGCTCAGGCTCTGTAAGTGAAGGAAGGTTCTGTTCTGTCTGTGCGATTGGCACGAGGGATTCTGTTCTCCCTTTCTGTAACATACTGTTGATATCACCAATGCTGAACGTATTCAGATTGTACAACAGCTCCTGATTGAGGTTACTTATTTTATCTAAACATTTATTGCATAAAATACCGCCATCCGAAAGCTTGTTTGCTCCCAGAAGCGTATCCATAGAGGTTAACTCTGCATTACACAATGAACAATTATTACTCATCTCTTTTATTTTATAATTTATCCAACAGCTTCTTTTTCTGTTCTGCAAATTCTTCTTCCGTTAATATACCATTTTCTCTAAGCTTACCTAATTTTTCAAGCTTATCAAATATGACTGCAGGATCTTCTTTTTTCACCGGCCCCGGCTGAGATCTTTCAGATTGCTTTACAGGTTGTTGTTGTTGTTGTTGTTGTTGTTTTGCCGATTGGTTTCCTGATTTATATACATAACCATGAATCGCGTCATAAAATGTTTTCGCTGCATTTCTGTTATAAAGCTTGAATTCTGCTTTAATACTGTCTGTAAAGATTTTCAGCTCGGACGACATCAACCCGGAGCTATGCTGCATTGATGAGATTTTATCATGAGGAAACTCATTTTCAAATACACCACCAAAGAACTTTTTATCAACAAAAACCACTCTGCTTTCTGTTGAAACTAAAATCCCTTCAAGATTATTATACAGGTATTTTCCTTCTGCAATGGCAATGATCTTCTCATTTTTATCGAGAACATTGACCAGTTCCTTTACCTCACTGTTGACAAAAATACTGAGTCTGGCATTCAATGCTACAATCTGATCTTTGATTTCATCAAGTCTGCTGGCAGGTGATGTTCCTCCTGTAGTAAAGCTAAACTGGAATGAATGAGAAGTCTCTGTGATTATCTGAGCCTGAGGAGCCGGAATCTCAACTTCAATCTGTTCTTCAGCATTCTCTACACTTTCTCTCAGGACAATATCCCTGATCTGCACCAAACTGTAGCTGGCGAGGTCAGACACAAGATCTTTATTGATATTGGTTGCTTTATTCAGACATTTATTACACAAAACACCTCCGTCAGAGAGTTTGTTTTCTCCCAGGAGGGTATCCATTGAAGTTAATGGCAATCCACATAGAGCACAATCTGTGTTCATTTTAATTTTTTATGTTTACAAATTTTCAAGTAAGGTCAGAATACAAAGTCTGTCCCGGCTTTTCCATGATTTTAGTACAGATAATCAGAGTTTATCCAACAACTTTTTCTTTTGTTCTGCAAATTCAGCTTCTGTCAGCACACCCATTTCTTTCAGTTTACCCAGTTTTTCCAACTGCTCAAAAACAGTTCCGGAAGATTGCTGATGATTGGTGCTGTATACATTTTCCTGAGCAAAATCGGGAATAGACTGAGAAAAAGCCTGTAAGGGTCTGGAATCCTGTTTTACAGGTTCAGAATACCTGAAGTTTCTGTTAATACCCGTGAATGATCTGCCGTCGTTTTTATTATGTAATTTAAATTCTGCTGTACCTGCACTGGTATTCACCTTCAGAATTGAATACAAAAGATTTTCAGCATGATCAATGGAAGAAATACTATGAAGAGGAAACTCATTCTTTACCACTCCACCTAAGAATTTCTTATCGATGAAAGCCACTCTTTTTTGGGTCGAAAAAATAATTCCTTCCCGCTTACTCTGAAGATCAATTCCTTCAGCTATGGCTAACAGCTTTTCATCTCTGTCCAGAATATGGGCCAACTCGTTGACTTCTTCATTCGCTAAAACACTGAGTCTTGCATTGAGCGCTACAATCTGATCTTTAATTTCGTCGAGCCTGGTGGGTGCATCATAAGCATACGTACTTCCCCCGGCATATTGGGATTCCCCTGGATCCTGGCTGGCATCAATTTTACTTTTAAGAAGCATTCCTGTAATTTCTGCAAAGTAAAACTGATCAAGATTATTGAGAAGATCAGGATTGACACGAACGGCTTTTGTAAAGCATTCAGCACACAGATAACCGCCATCTGCAAGTTTATTTTTCCCTACAAGCATATCTGTAGCCGTCAGCGGTGTTCCACATAATGCGCAAATCATATTCATCTGGTTTTTATGTTTAAGAGTTTTTAATGAAAACAGGCTGGTAATTCTTTCCTGTTTTTGTTATCATCCAAATTACAAATTCTGATCCGATTTTCCGTCCTAAAAATATTTAAATCTTCGGATTTGTCAAAACGGATTTCCTTTTGCTATCTCAATCTTAAAATATATAGGTAATGTCTATAGAAATTTAACGAAAATACAGTCTCTTTTACTTGTTGCTCTCTGAAAAATCTGAATTTCATGCCATTGACTTCAGTACTATAAATACAGTAATCATCTATTTTATTTGTGGGTATATTTACAGCTTCTCCAGGAGTTTCTTTTTCTGTTCTGTAAACTCTTCATTGGTAAGAATTCCACTTTCTCTGAGTTTTCCAAGTTGTTCTAAAAGTTCAAAAATCCCGGTATCAGAATTTTTTTCTGTTGGATTATCTCCACTAAGAAATGTACTTACCGTTGTACAAAACTGCTGAGCAAGCTCCGGGCTTGTTTCCCGCAAATGAAAAATCTTTTCTTCAGTACACAATTCAAGGATTTCCTGGGATTTCAGATATTGGATAAGGATCATTTTTTCATGAGGAATAACTTCTATAAAATCAATTCCGAGTCCTTTCATAATCATCCTGCTATCTGTAGAAAGAAGAAGTACTGCCATCTCATCATATATCCCGTCTATAATATGGAGAAGGTTTTCATCCTCCATCAAAATATCAGGAAGCTGGTCTATTTCTTCTGCAGGCCATGACAATAGATCCGGGTTGAGGTATCTGATCTGATATTTTATATTTTGCATGGACGGATGGTTTGATTTTTTATAGCTTATTAAACAGTTTTATCTTTTCCTGTGAAAATTCCTGCTCGGTCAGAATTCCGTTTTGTTTTAATGTTCCGAGCCGTTCTATAAGATCTAAAATGGTTGTAACAGACTGCTCGTGAGGTGCCGTTTCACCCTGATTCGCCATTAAATGGCTTACTGCTTCACAAAATGCAGCTCCTTGTTCCTGGTTTTCAGGCTCCAATTTAATATCTTTTTGGGGTGTAATAATGACTATTGTATTATCCGAAGGTAAAAAATCAATTGAAGTAACATTTTCAAGAGGTATGGTTTCTTTAAATGCAAAACTCAGATAGTCGCCGGCATCAATGAAGATCAGCCTTTTATCGGTTGCAACAAAGGTTCCATATCCTCTCTTATAATGCTTTGCAAATATCCCGTGAATCAGCTCATCTTCATAGATCGTCCGGAAAATCTTTCGTAATGCCATTTCCGAATAATCAGAAAGGCTTGGATTGACTTTAAAGAGATGAGCCATGAATTCTCTAAACCCTACCTCTTTTTTTAATAATGTTCTCACCTGATAAAGGCTAAACTCATTACAGTTTGAAGAAAAACCACTGTATATTTTGTTCATTTCAGATTTGCAATCGCCACAGATATCTGTATTATCCTGAAGCGTTCCCCTGCTCCAAAATGAAATATCGCCGTTACATATGACACAACTTATACTCATCTTTTTTACAGTTTACAAGCGTTCAAGTAATTTTTTCTTTTGTTCAGCAAATTCTTCATCAGTGATGATTCCTTTTTGTCTGAAACCTCCAAGCCTTTCCAGGACATCAAAAACTGATAGTTCATTGGAATTTGGGGAAGACTCGGTTTGAGGCTTCGGTTTCCCTTTTATCAATTCTACCTGCCTCTTTATTTTTCCGGATAATAGTCCCGGTTGTTTCAATATACCTGAAAAACTCAGTATAATATCTGGGGTGCCAATGTCTATCCGGTCTTCAGATGCAACAAAATCTACGGAAACAATATCCCGGTAATCAATGATTTCAGGAAGCGTTATATTCGATTTGTCTCTTATAAACATCAGCCTTTTGTTGGTAGCAAGCAAAATACCGAATATATTGCCATAAAAAACATTAGAGGCATGCTCTGTCCATTCATTCTCAATAAGTGCCAAGAATAATTTCATCACTGACGAAGTGCTGGAAAAAGCAATGTCATATGTTTTGACAAGATGATGTATAAAGTTCTGAAATAATACGTCTTTTGCCAGAAGTTCCTGTATCTGAAAAGAAGTATAGCTCTTAAAATAAACAACATTGCCCAGATTCATATTTCTGAAAGCAGTTCGGGCTTTTTCACTACAGGGGTCGCATATATAAGTTTTATTAGCAAGTTCTTCTCCCGTAGAAAAAAAGCCGGTAGCATTCTTCAGCAGCGTTGAACAACCGACACACTTTTCCATGACGAAATGGTATTAGTTTATTCTGTTATCCTAAAAAATCTTCCAAAGAAACCGTCTTCTGTTCTCCGGCTTCAAGGTTTTTAAAGGTAACTGTATTATTTTTAATTTCTTCTTCGCCTAAGAAAACAAGGTTTTTGATCCCTTTCTTTTCTGCGTAGGTAAACTGTTTATTGATTTTGGCATTCTCAGGATATAATTCTGCTGAAATTCCTTTTGCCCGCAGCTGCATGATCAGCTTTAAAGCTTCTGTAGTTTCTTCACCTCCGAAATTGGCAAAAAGATATTCTATTTTAGAAGATGCTTCTTCAGGGAAAAGATTTAATTCTTCCATCACCAGATAAATTCTGTCTAATCCGAATGAAATCCCAATTCCCGGAATATTTTTTACTCCGAATACTTCTGTAAGGTTATCATATCTTCCGCCGCCGCCGATAGATCCCATGGCTACTTCATCTGCTTTTACTTCAAAAATAGCTCCTGTATAATAATCCAGGCCTCTTGCTAAAGTAATATTGAACACAAGATTCTGAATATCAACACCAAGATTCAAGGATTGTGTAAGAACAAATTCCAGCTCTTCTACTCCTTTCAGTCCGGTCTCATTTCCTGCAAATTTTTCTTTTAACTGCAGAAGGTTTTCCAAAGCATCGTCCGACTGGCTGAACAGGAAGTCCAGTTTATCAATAGATTCCTGAGAGATTTCTCTTTCCAGCAATTCTTTTACAACGCCTTCTTTTCCAATCTTATCCAGTTTATCCAAAGCAACAGTGAAATCAATAAGTTTATCTGTGATGCCTGCATATTCAGCTAATCCGGAAAGGATCTTTCTGTTGTTCATATGGATGGTAACAGGCACTTTCAGATCGGCAAATGATTTTAAATACAGCTGAACGAGGTCCACTTCCTGCAATAAGCTTTCACTTCCCACAACATCTGCATCACACTGATAAAATTCTCTGTATCTCCCCTTCTGAGGGCGGTCTGCTCTCCATACCGGCTGAATCTGGAAGCGTTTGAACGGAAACGTCAGTTTTCCATGATTCATAGCTACAAATCTTGCAAAAGGTACAGTAAGGTCATAACGAAGGGCTTTATCTGAAATCTGTGAAGTAAGCTTCTGATGACTTTTATGGTCCCAATCTTCCTGATTTACTTTTGAAGTATAATCTCCTGAGTTTAATATTTTAAAAATCAAGCGGTCACCTTCTTCTCCGTATTTTCCTGTCAACGTGGAAAGATTTTCAAAGCTTGGTGTTTCCAATGGCTGAAATCCGAATAATTCAAAATTATTCTGAAGAATATTGATAATGTATTTTCTTCTGGAAACTTCCTGTGCTGTAAAATCTCTCGTTCCTTTTGCTAAACTTGGCTTCATTTTATAATGGATCAATGATATTAATTAAACTTGTTGTGGCTCATCCATATTTTTGATAAAGCCTTAAACATCTAAGACTTTTTCTCTATTTTATAATTTAAAAATTAAGATTTAGATTATTTCACCGGATAAGTCCTGCAAAAATAAGGAATTGCAGGGACTTTACATAGTATAAAATAAGTTGAAAAAAAGAACCGGATTCGATTTGCCTTATATGTTTGAACTGGAAAGTCATTGCAAGGCAACTCATCCGGCCAGAGCAGTATATAAACTATCCTTCAGTAAGATTATTTAGAACTGATTATAAAAGTTAGTTTCCCCCGGCTAAACAACATATAACAAAATATATCCATACAGGAATTGCTCAATGTATTTTATACAGGAAATTCAAAAGCTGAGGAAAAAATTTCCTCAGCTTTTGTTTTCATCTGATTTCAAAAATCATACACTTTCAAGAATTTCCAGGATCTCTTCACCATAATTTTCAATTTTATGTTTTCCAAATCCTTTGATTTCAAGCAGCTCTTCTTTTTTGGCAGGCTTATACTTCGCAACAGACATCAGCTCTTTATTACTTGCGATAAAGTAGGTCGGAAGATTTTGTTCTCTTGCTTTCTCTGATCTCCAGAGTTTCAAAGCGTTCAGAATTTCTTCTTCGTCAGAGCTCAGCGAGTCGTTTTCTGCAGAGTATTTGACCATCTTTGGCTCTTTCACTGTATTTTTAACCTGTTTTAACTCATCAAAATACAATATAACAGACCAATAGCGTTCTTCACTCACGAAAGCTGTTTCTACTTTCATGATATCATTGGCTTCCAGGAAATCATCTAACATTTTCTGGTCTCTGTAGAGAAATTCTTCAGGAAGTCTTATTTTAAAAACTTTCACTTTCATCATTTGCGTTTTTAGAATTATTTGCCTCCTAATAACAGGATTTCATCTACACGAATTTCTGTGATATACCTTTTGGTACCGTCTTTGTCGTCGTACGATCTGTACGTAAGCTTTCCTTCAATGGCAATTTCCTTTCCTTTGGAAACATACCTTTCAAAAATTTCGGCTGTTCGTCCGAATGCAATCAGATTGTGCCATTGTGTTTCTTCTACTTTTTCGCCTTTGGCATTGGTGTAATGATCGCTGGTAGCTAACGACACACTTGCTTTTACATTTCCGTTCTCGAAGTTTACCATTTCAACTTCTTTTCCTGTGTAACCAATTAATGTTACTTTGTTTCTTAGTGACATAACGTTTAAATTTTAAAGATTAATAATTCAGATAAGAGACGTTCACTGTTTTCTCAAATCTCTGTTGCAAAGTTGCCGATGCCACCAAACAATAGTCGGTTATAAACTATTTAAATTCATTTGTAGTCGTTTGTAAACGGATAAATCAAGTTGATTATTTTATAAATTTTCTTATTTCATGACATTTTTTACTTTTATATAGATATCAATCAGACAATTATATTATCTAAATTACTTTTTCAATGATTATTTTAAGTTCATTCAAATTATCCTATTTTTCTTTCTAAAAGTGGTTTATACCCTCAAACCTATCCATTTACAAACGGATAATTCCTTATCTTTGTGAAAATTCATTTATGAAAAGGGACATCAATATTTTTGAGTTTCCTCTCAATTTGGGACTTACAAAGAAAGAGCATGAGATAGAGCCCGGCGTTAAAAAGCTTCCGGACTGGCTCAGAAAGTTCGGTTTTCATAAAAGAATTGATCCTGAAAACATATTCAGAATTGATGCTCCTGAATATGCAATGGATTTTGATGAAGAATCAAAAGTCAGAAATGCTGATCAGATCATTGAATATGCTAAAAAACAGTCTGAGATTATTCTGACCCATTATCATAAAAATTCCTTCAATATCTTTCTTGGCGGTGACTGCAGTATTCTGATAGGCAATGCACTTGCTTTAAAAAAGCTGGGCAATTTCGGACTTTTTTACCTTGACGGGCATACTGATTTTATTCCGCCTGAACTCTCAGAAACCGGAGGTGCAGCAGGAATGGATCTTGCAATTATTTCAGGAACGGGGCATGATAAATTAACGAATATTGAGGGTCTGAAGCCCTACTTCAGGGAAGAGAACATCTTTTGCTGTGGAAATGCTGAAACAGATGACGAAGAATATGTCAGTCAGATCATCAGTTCAAAGGTGCATTATTTCGATATTGAAAGATTAAGGAAAAACGGATTCAGCAAAACAGCAGAAGATTTTCTGAAAATGACAGATGAAAAGAAACTGAACGGCTTTATGATCCATCTTGATGTGGATGTCCTGAAAGATGAACTGATGCCTGCCGTTGACAGCAGAATGGAAGATGGAATCAGTTATACAGACCTCCAGGACATGCTGGAGCCACTGATTAAAAATCCCGGATGTTTTGGCATAGAAATAACCATTCTGGATCCTGATTATGATGAAAACGGGAGATATACCCAACCTTTCATAGAAAACCTAATTCAAATTATAAAAAGTAAAGAAGATTAAATGAAGAAGACAATAAAAAGAACATTCAGAGTCTCAAAATATGTGATCTATAAGGAAACGCTGGTTGATTACAAAGAGCATTTCTGGTCTTTTTTAGGAGCATTTTTCGGGATCGGAATCATAGCATTCATCCAGTCCCATTCTCTGACAGAGACTGAAAATATATTTCTGATCGGTTCTTTCGGTGCCTCGAGTGTATTGATCTACGGAGCGATCCAGAGTCCTCTGGCACAACCCAGAAATCTGGTGGGAGGCCATGTTCTTTCAGCTTTGGTAGGGGTTACCGTTTATAAGATTGTCCCTGATATTATCTGGCTCTCGGCACCATTGGCTGTTGCCTTTTCCATTGTGCTGATGCAGTATACAAAAACCCTGCATCCTCCGGGAGGTGCTACAGCATTGATTGCAGTAAGTTCGACGGGAAAAATTCCGGAATTAGGGTATTGGTACGTTATCTCTCCGGTTCTTTCGGGGTGTATTATCCTGCTGCTTGTAGCATTGTTTTTCAACAATATTACGCCTAACAGAAGTTATCCTTCCCACAGCAGGTTTAAAAGACTGTTAAAGAAAAGACATACCCATCACACCAAATAAATAAAAATGAACTGTCTGGAATGTGGCGAAAAAATCATCGGAAGGTCTGATAAAAAGTTTTGCAATGATGCCTGCCGGAACGCCTACAACAATAAACAGAATAAGGATTCTACGAACCTGATGCGGAATATCAACAACAAACTTCGCAAAAACTACAGAATCCTTGTAGAAACCAACATTGAAGGCAAAACTAAAGCAAGCCGTTCTAAACTGGAAAGCTTAGGTTTTGATTTCGATTATTTTACCAGTCTTAAAGTTTATAAAAATGGTTCTGAATACAGGTTTATTTATGATTATGGCTATAAACTCCTTGAAGATGACTTTGTGCTGATTGTAAAAAATCAGTCATAATCTTCCGGATCACATTAAAACTATTATTATGAAAGAAATTGTTCTGATTACCGGTGCCAATGGCATGATCGCCAGGAAGCTGGCCGGGAAAATTGAAAATGAATATGAACTGAGGTTTCTGACCCGGAAAAAGAAATATGCCAATGAATATGAATGGGATATAAAAAAAGGAACCATTGAGGAATCTGCTTTGGAAAATGTTTCTCACATTATTCATCTTGCCGGTGCCAATATTTCTGAAAAACGATGGACAGCAAAACGAAAGAAAGAATTGATTTCCAGCAGAACAGATTCTGCAGCATTATTACAAAATGCACTGAGCAGGAAAGAGATCAAACTTAAATCTTTTATTTCGGCTTCAGGAATTAATTTTTATGGAACGGAAACTACGGAAAAAATATATTCTGAAAATGATCTCCCCGGCCATGATTTTCTGAGTGAAGTGGTGGTGCTCTGGGAAAGGGCTGCTGATCATTTCAAGGAACACAACCTTGCAGAAAGAGTGGTTAAGATAAGAACTGCGGTTGTTCTTTCTGAAAAAGACGGAGCATTAAAGAAAATGATCCCTCCTATTCAATATTATATAGGATCTCCATTAGGAAACGGTAAACAGTACATGCCATGGATTCATATTGAAGATATCTGCTCTATATATGAATTTGCTTTAAAGAATGTCAATATTCATGGTGCTTACAATGCTGTTTCACCTCAGCATGTCACCAATGCTGACTTTACAAAGAAAGTAGCAGAGGTTCTGAATAAACCTTTATTGATGCCCAATGTTCCTGCCTTTATTCTAAAAATACTGTTTGGCGAGCTTGCCAATGCTATATTGGAAGGTTCACGGGCCTCTTCACAGAAAATTCAGGATGCGGGATTTCATTTTAAATTCCCGGATCTGAAAAATGCTTTAAAAGATCTGTTAAAGGATCAATAACTATAAAAAATAAAGAATTCAAACAACACTATGCAGAATCCCGACATTGATATTATAAAAATAGAGATCTTATCAGACAACTGGTATACCTTAAACAAAGTTACTTTTACGGTTCACAAAAAAGACGGAACCACAGAGACCCAAAGCAGAGAAGCCTATGACCGGGGTAACGGAGCGGTGATATTGCTTTACAATACCGTTTCCAGGACGATTATTCTGACCAGACAATTCAGACTTCCTACCTACATCAACGGAAATGAAACCGGGATGCTGATTGAAGCCTGTGCGGGACTTTTGGATCAGGATAACCCTGAAGACTGTATCAGAAGAGAAACTGAAGAAGAAACCGGCTACAAGATCTCTAAGGTAGAAAAGATATTTGAAGCGTATATGTCTCCCGGTTCTGTAACGGAAATCCTTCATTTTTTCATCGCAGAATATTCCAATGATATGAAAATTACGGATGGCGGCGGCCTTGAAGAGGAAGGAGAAAATATTGAGGTACTGGAATTATCTTTCAATGATGCACTTTCAATGATTGACACCGGAGAAATTAAAGATGCGAAGACAATTATGCTGTTACAGCATTTAAGGATCAAAGGAATATTATAGTAAATTTATAATCATGTAAGCTGTGGCTGGAAAAATCGTTAAAGTAATTGCTCTGTTTTCAGTTGTTATTTTCAGTATACTGATGCTGAAAACGATTTCCCAGTATACTTCTTTTGAAAAAAATATCGGGTTTCTGGCCTTCAAGCAACAGGTCGTCAACAATCCGTACTGGATGGCTTTTTTCTACGTCCATATTTTTTCGATAACGCTTTGCCTTCTGGCCGGCTTAACACAGTTTTCGAATCAGTTTCTGACAGAGAATAAAAATCTTCACAGAATCATTGGTAAAGTTTATGTTTATAATATTCTCATGATCAATGTTCCCGCCTGTTTTGTTCTTGGATTATTTTCCAATGGAGGGCTTATAGGCATTACGGGATTTCTGATACAGGATATTCTCTGGGCCTATTTTACTGTGGTTGCGGTACTTTCAGTCAAACGTGGAAATGTTGACAGGCATAAGAATTATATGATCTTAAGCTATGCCGTAACCACTACTGCCATTACCTTCAGGCTCATTAAAAATCTGTTTTATGATGAAAAGTATCACGATTATGAACTTTTCTATGGAACCAATGTCTGGCTGGCCCTTGTCATCAACCTATTGATTGCTTATCTTATCCTTAGAAAAAACTCCGCTCCTATCGCTCAAAAGAGAGATTCATAATAAAAATACAGAGGGTAACACTTGCTATAAGCAAAAACGAACCAATGAATATTAATGTATTAAAAAGGATCCTGTATCGGCTATCTTTCGTCCATCGATTAAAGAAATTCATAATCAGATAGGAAATTCCGGCAAAAAGTGCCACAAAAAATATCGTTAAAGCAGTTAATGAGTCCATTGGGTTAATTTGTGTAAAACTATTATTTTAAAATTAAAAAACAACATAAGAGATACAAACATCACGAATTTAAAGCAAAACATAACCTTTCACTCAATGGTTTAAAATCTCTAATGTTATTTCAATTTTCATTAATTCTCTGAATCAAACAAAACTTATTACCGCTCAAAAGAAACATTTGTAGCAAAGATATAAGTACTGAGAGACGATACCAGTAGAAATGCCACAATGAATATGATGGTATTCAACAGCACTTCATATTTATGGTTTTGGGTCCATCGGTTACAAAAACGCATGATTACATAAGAAATCCCTCCAAAAATCCCAATTATAAGGAGAAAACACAGGAAGAGAAAAAGATAGATCCAGTCAAAATACATATGGTTATTTTTTTATTAAAAATGATTATTTTAAAATTAAGGAAAATCATGAAGGCGCTGTACAATTTTAAAGTTATTTTTAATTCCTTATATCCTATTCAAAATCAATAGCTTAAAAGAATTTAATCCTGTACATCCATACCGTTTTCCTCACCAAACGTCTTCCAGTAGTTATATTTTGCAGGATCCGCAAAGTCAGGATCTTCTTTATAATAATACAGCAATCTTTCCAATGCGTAGGAATACGTGTAATATTCCAGGGCTTTTTCGTAATGTTTTATTGCTTTTTTGGAACTTTGTTTCACGCCTAGTCCTTCATCATATAAAATTCCATAATAAATATGGGAATAAGAATCTTCATGGTCTCTTTTTAAATACCGCTGCAGATTGGCATAATCGTTTTTCCGGTAGTAGATTTCAGACATATTCTGTGAGTTGGGATACAGTTTTTTTTCTGCCTGCTTATAATATTCCAGGGCAATATCATAGTCTTGCAACAGATGTTCGCCATAGAAATACAGGTTTCCAAGGTTCTGTAAAGCCAATCCGTTTCCAAGCTCTGCAGCTTTCCGGAAACATTTTAATGCTTTTTTGATATCCTGAGGATATCCTATCCCCTCCTGATAATGGTACCCCAGATTATTCCATGCATAGGGCTGGTTTTTCTGCGCCGACTTTTCATACATAAAAAGACCTTTTTCAAGATCATAAAACTCCGGAATATCACTGTCTGTATAGATATATCCCAGTTCCATCATCATATCTGCATCCCCACGATCTGCCCCTATACTATAAAGCCTTACCGCATCTTTGATGTTTCCTTCTTTCTGATATTCAGCTGCCCGTGAGTTTAGGGTATCATTATCAAAATAAGCCTCATATCCGGAGCCTATCCTTTCTTTCCATTGATTATAAAAACCCGTGAAATATTCCAGATCTTTTCCACGGAGGCTATAGCGCTGTTTATACAAAGCTCCCATTTTGGCATCAGGTACAGGACGCAACACCCTGTTGATATCCAGAATAAACATTTCCTCTTTTTTGAAAAGACAAAGTAATTCTTCCTGGTATTCTATACCTTCACAGATATAATCATATACTTCACTGGAAGTTCCCGTTTTCTGATCATAATAAAACATGCCGTCACGGGTTGTTATACGAAATGCTTCGTGACTGCAGATTTCAATTTTACGGTGGTTTTCGGATAAAGGCAGAAGCCATTGATCTTCAAGAACATTATACAAACCTGTTCCGGTATGATCCGTAATGATCATTACATCCTTTATCAGATAATTGAAATTACTAACCGTTATATTCTCAATGACATGGTCACTTAATCTGTATACTTTATGTTTTGTATCCAGGATAAACCATCTCTTATCTTTTTTGTAAGCAAAAGATGACCAGTCGTCCAGTCTCACAAGCTTATCGATTTCGGTATCCAGAAGATTTCCATCCGGCTGTATGATGCTATGTTTTTTCTGGAATTTATTGGGGTTGGCTGAATAGTATCCGTCTGAAACAGGATACAGTACATCTTCAGGATATTCTCCCAAGAAAACACCGTCAAATGTATAATAAGCCCTCCTGGAAGTCCCCGCCTTCTTCTGATAAAGAAGACCGGAATAATCATGTTCAAACGGCCCTTCCGATTCATTGCTAATAACCTGTTTACCGGCTATATCAATGACCATATATTTACCTTCTTTTTTAGCATTGAAAAGCCCGTTGTACCACAACAGCTCCAGCTCATCATATTCACAGGGAATAACAGTTTTTCCGGTGTCAATATCAATTAGCCCGCTTTTGCTGTCTTTTTCTATGATTCCATAGCTCCTGTTTTCTATAAAAAGAGAATCAAACGCTTCATCATAGGCGCACGCTACAAGTACTTTTCCATCATTACGCAGATACCCGAACTGTCCGTTTTTCTGAGCGACGGCAATTCCTTCTTCATTAAAAGCAAATATTTCGTCATAGACGGCCGGTGTTACAATATTTCCTTTTTTATCTTTTAATCCCCAAAGGCTGTTTTCTTCAAAAGTTTCTGCAGGGTTTTTATACAGCTCATCATTCCAATAGCCGAGACCATATTCTACCCAGTCTGTCTGCAGCATATCCAGGAAGGATTCATAGCCACTTCTGGCAAATATTTCTTTTTCCAGCCAGCCCAGATTCTGTTTAGACATCGCTTGATCATACAGCCTGCTTTTTTCCTTGATCTCAAGCACCCAGTCTTTAGCCTGATCACTGTGTTTCTCTTCATTCATATTGAAGACATCCCAGGCATCTATCACAAAAGTGTCATAAGGAAGAGCATCCAGTATCTCAAACATTTTGTTGACAGGCTCGTAATATGCCTTTTTGTAAAGCAGCTGATAGTGCTCACCCAGCAACTGATAGAATGATTTCAGCCTCTCTACCCCATTGATCTTGTCAAAGTACAGTAGTTTTCCTTTCGATCTCGGATCACAGGAAAATAGCGGAAGCAACAATTCCGGGATCTCATAATTCCATTCACCCAGATAGTGGGAATATTGTTCTCCTGTTTTTGAATCCACATTATATACGTAAATACGGTGTGCCATACTTTTATCCTTTAATTGTTAAAAACCGAATTTGGAAAACAGTCCCGGTTTCTTCCATGAAGCTTTATATTCATCAGCAACAGGATCATAATCTGAAACCGAACGCACCTGATCCAATATCGCATGGGCTTCTTTTAAATTCCCTGACTGATAGAGCACCACTGCTTTTGCCAGTTCAACACTTTCCGTGAGATCATCATAGCCCCATTCTTCATTATTGTAGATGCCTGTAAACCGGTCTGCCAGCAATAATGTCTGATCTTTATTCTTCAGCTTTTCATAAGACCTGATTCCATAGCTTAACCACAATACATAATCTTCCGGATCCATCGCTTCCCCGCATTCAGCATCGTATTGACTGAATACAGAAGCGGCTTCGGAATAACTTCCCTGCAGAAAATCGCTTTTTACAATCATATAAATGGTTTTGGCTTTATCAAAAGCATCTAAAAGGAATTCTTTTTTATTAACGAGATAATTCCTGGCTGCTGAAGCCACTTTTGCATGGTTCTGCTCCTCGTTGTAAATCTGCATCAGGGCATACTGAGGATTGGGCTCCTGTGGAAAACGTTCCGCAACCTGTTCATAATAAGATCTTCTTGTATCCGGATCTTTTGTGTGCAAATCTTCAAACAGAATGCCTTCCAATATATTTTTACCGGCTTCCAGATCCCTGTAATCATAATCATCAATTTCCGGATTTTCCATGCTGTGCCGGTAGATATAGGTAAGCAAGTCCTCAGCTTCCCGGCAGACATTATTGCCTCCCGAAATTCCATATAGCTGAATCCGCCGTGCTTTGTAATATAGATTTTTGTAAAAATATTCTTCACACTCCCCATAAAGACTGAAATAGGCAGTAAGTGCTTCTTCTGCTTTTCCATAGTTTCCTCCATCCAGCAAAGCGTCAATCAGGACCAGATGAAGCTCTATAAATTCTGAATACCGAAGTCCTTCAGAAGCAATTGTGGCAGCAGCATGACGATCACCCAATAATGAATATTTAATGGCTAAATTATTACAGCACATTGCCCTTGTATGCAGATCATTGTGATAATCACTCTCCCACTTTCCTTCCTCAAAATATTTCCGGAAGGCTTCATAAGCCTGCTCATAGACCGTGCGGCTCACTTCGGTCCATTGAAGTCTGTCATTCCCATCCTCCAGTTCATCTATAAATTCATTCATATATACGCCTTCGTTATAGATGTCTGCCGGATCATCGGAAAACTCAGGAATTTCAGCAGTAACGGTTTTATACAGGTGATATTCCGATTCTGCTTTTCGTCTCCAGGCTGTGGCATTTGATGATATTGCAGTGGCTTTTTCCAATAAGGGAATAGCTTCAGCATAACGTCCGTTTTCGTAAAGATAGGTTCCGGCAAAATGATATCCTGAGAAAAGTTCCGGGTGGCTGCTGATCACTTCCATGGCATGATGATAATAGAAATCCGGAGCAATATTCAGGATATCACTGTAATTCCGTTCAATGATCAGCTGGTAGTAGAAAACGTCGGGATTACTGAACCCATTCTGAATAAGTTCTGCAAAACGCTGATGCCATTCCACCAGTTTTTCATGGATGAATGCAGAGGAATTTTCACCTTTAATTGCCTTCAGCATGATTTTCAGCGAAAGATCCGGAGCATTATTTTCATAGGCAATATCTGCAAGGTTGATAAAATCATATTCATTCCTGCTTACAAATGTAGAAAGCCCCTGCTCAATAACAGCAACGAGCTCTTCTCCGGAAACCTTTTTTTCACGATCGAGAAGGTAGATTTTTTTGATCCAGAATAAGGAGGTGTTCTTATCTTTCAGCTCCCGGTTATCAGCATCTTTCCCGAAATAATATATGCCGGCTTCAAGGCTGTTCAGAAGGGCCTGGTTTTCTTCCAGTGATTCATATATTTTAACCAGAAAATCATACCCATATCCGGCATATTCAGGATCTTCCAGCATACGTTCCGCATAGCTTATAAATTCATTTTTATTATCCCGGGTGATATGTTTCTTGCTTCTTCCTATCTGCATCAGGGTATATTCATTGTCTAAAGGATAGCTCAGAATATTGTATAAAGCTTTCTGATTATTGGGATTCAACTGCAGGATTCTGCGAAGATAAGGAATGACGTGATCCCTGATCGCTTCATAAACCTCTTCATGCCCGTCATAATAAACAATATCATGATAAGCCACTGCCATTAAAAATAAGACCTCTTCATCTTCTGGATGTGATAATAGATACAGCTCTCCTTCTGAAATACACTGATCCAGTTCTCCTCTGTAAAACAGTTGTTGTAATTTGTCGTACATTATTAATATTTTGCTCTATAATTCAATAGGTACATTTTCTGTTTGCCTGTACAAATACAGGATTCACATGATGTGGCATGCAAAATATAAAAAACAAAAGGAAAAACAAATGACACCCCTTATAAATCCCCGAAACCAGTGAGTAAATAATACAGGTCCATAGCCCGATTTGTAGTTTTTAAGTTTTAATTTTACCGAAATAAAAAGTACAGATTCTTCAATCAATATGAAAAAATTATTTACAGGACTTTCTCTGGCTCTATCGATGATGATGGCTGCCCAAAAAGCGCCTGCAAAGAAAAGCCCACTTGTTCTTTACAGTTATGAGACCTTTGGATGTGATGTTAAGGGATATTTTGATTCGGCGAAATATAAAAAAGAAGAAATAGACGGCACTTACCAACTTGTATATTCTTTAAGCGGATCTCCTTTTTCATCTCTTACTGTTTTCAATACTGTGAAATTGGATAAAGTCCGTAGTAACAGTGCCCAACTTCTGCAGCAGGCTGAGAAAGAGTATCAGCAGAGAAAAGGAGAACTTAATGCTTTAAAAATAATAGACCGGCCCTTATGGAAAAAGCAATATGCAGAGGCTGTTCGGGTATTGGAAAATGAATATCAGCTCAGAAAAGAAATTCTTATGGGGTATTCCGATCCTCAATCGCTTCAGAAAAGTATATTTTACAATACCTGTAAAGAGTATATTGATGCCATGACTACCAAAGACCCGCAGAAAATGTATTCAGTATGGAAGGGTTTATCTGAACGGAATTATTCCGGAACAAAGGAAGTTTTTACTGCTCAATGGAATGATCAGCGAAAAGATGATTATGCCCTTATGGATCTTATGAATGCTTTCCGTAATTGTGCCAGTAACAGCTTCAGACCAAAGGCTGATGAAAACGGCACTCTGCTGAAGGCTTTCGATGCGGTTTTTATCAAACTGAAAAGGGATTGTGACCGGCCATAAACTGATCATAAACCTCCTGTTTAAAGCAAAAAATCAAAATTCTCATTAATTGATAAAAATAACTGCATAAAATTGACACATTTCTTTAATTTTCAAATTAAAAGCCTTAATTTTGCACTGAAATTTTAGAAAATTCGGATTCTTTCTACAACTATGTGCATGGACAAAATGATGGTCGGGCTCTCTCTGGCTTTATCTATTAGTATTTCGGGACAAAAGGTTCCCACAAAAACCACCAATCTGACACCGTACAGCTATCAGACATTCAATTGTGACAACAAAGGATATTTTGACGCCACCAAATATGAAAAAGAGGAAATAGACGGCGTTAATAAACTTTTATATAAATTCAACGGGGTTCATTTTGACACCAATCCTATTTTTAAACTTTCCAGCCTTGAAGATATCCGCAAAAATAAAGACGCTCATCTGGAAAACCTGGAAAAGCAATACCAGGAAAAGAAAGAAGAGCTTTACAGCCTTAAAGTGATTGATCTTCCAATCTGGAAAAAGCTGCATGAAAATGCCATCCGGACTTTCGAAAATGAATATGAACTGAACAAAGAGGAAATTCTTGCTTTTTCTGATCCTTCCTCCCTTAAGAACAGTAAATTTTACGAAACCTGCAGAGAATCTATTGATGCCATATCATCTCCCGACAAAGAGAAAATGGTTGCTTCATGGAAAGCGTTTACAGAACTTAAAAGTAAAAACAATGCTGATCCGCAAGGCGTAATGAACCGTTTCAATGCCAAAATGAATGATCCGCAAAGGGAAGATTATGCACTGATCGATATGATCGGGCTGAGCTTCCACAACTGTGCCAACAGCAGCTTCAGACAAAGACGTGAAGAGGAAGAAACGGCTTATAAGGATTTTGACAGAATTTTCATGAAACTGAAGAAGAATTGTGATGTCCAGTAAGGAATTAAAATAAAAAATTATATACCGCCCCGGTTTGGGGCTTTTTTTTTGAAATTACAGAAATTATAGTGGCGGGGAAATCGATCCGTGAGAACGGTTAAGAAAAAGTTAACGATGGGTTAATGGCAGAGTGTTTCTTTGCCGGGACTGTAAATCCATTTATTTTCGCTGGAGTAAATATTCTTCTATGGACTTCCTGTATCTTTTTCTGACGACATTCATCATGATTTTTATACCCGCACAAAACAAACCGGCAGTTATACCTTTTTCTCTGGAAAATAATTCGGTATACATTCACTGTAAGGTCAATAATTCAGATCAACTGAAATTTTTATTTGATACCGGCGCAGACGGCTCAGTTATTAATACGGGTTCAAAGAAAGATATCAACCTGAAAATTGACGGTACGTCTGCCAATAAAGGGTCAAACGGGATAAATACGGTTGAATACAGCAGCCATAATACAATACAGTTCGGTGATATCCGTAAAGATGATGTCCTGCTGACTCTGATCCCTTATGAAACAACTAATTTTGACGGTGTTTTCGGAGCTGATATGATGCAGGGAAAAGTAATTGAGATTGATTATCACAAAAAAGAAATCCGGTTCTATGATGAAAACGACAGATCAATCGATCTTTCCGGTTATGAAAAAATGAAGCTGCATCTGGTTGATAATTATCCGGCTGTAGAAAGTTCCATCACAGTAAACGGCAAAGAATATTCCGGGTTATTCGGTCTTGATACTGGTGCTGATGACGCTCTTACCATTGCGGCTCCATATGCCACAAATAACGCATTTGCCCGTGTCATGAAAACAATAGGGAAAGCCAGGGCCCAGGGTTCGGATGGTTCTGTGTATGAAATGCCGGTAGTCAATTGTCCGTCCATTACTTTTGCCGGGAAATATCTTTATAATGTGCCTGTTACCCTTTCCGGTTCTACGGAAGGCATTGACGCTACAGAGAAAATGGCAGGATTTTTCGGGAATAAATTTTTAAAAAGGTTTAATGCTGTTATTGATTTTAAGAACCAAACGATTTATTTTAAGCTGAATCAAAACCTGTACTCGGGATTTGATTAAAAGACAGATTACCAGATATACTTAGCTAAACTCCCTATTTTGTTAAAATAAGATACTCATAATTTTAATTCAAACAAATTAAAAATGAATACGTTACAATTATTCAAATTAAATTCCTTAATTTTGCACCCCGAAAATAAGGATTAGAGATATGAAAAAAATTGGTGAGCACAGAACGCTTCTTGGGGTAGACAAAAATGTTACTTTAAAAGAATTGAAAACAATTTACAGAAATGCGATGAAAGACACGCATCCTGATAAATTCATCAATGATGAAGCCGGAAAACTGGAAGCGGAAGAAAAAAGTAAATCTGTGATTGAAGCCTATCATTTTCTGGTAAGCATTAATCCTGAAACACAGGAAAAATACAAAGAAGAATATACGGAAACCATCACAAAGTCTAATATTCAGGATTTTTATCTTGAAAAATCAATTTTGACCGTTCAGCATTTGAATGGAATGATGTATGAATACATCGGTGTTCCCAAAAACACCTATATCAAAATGATCAATGCTGATTCCCCAAGCCGTTTTGCAAGAAGGCATATCTATGGAAACTTTGTCTATAGAAAGTCTGGGGAAGCGATGGCAGATTAATTTTTTCTTACTATAAAATAAGAGGACTTTCAGTGTATTCTGAAAGTCTTTTTTATTATCCTACTTCCATTGCCTGATTTAATCTTCTATATAAATGAAGGCCATACAGTAATAATTCATCTAAAGAAACATTTTCAATATTCCTCCACACTAAAAAAAACACAACCTAATCATTTACAACACATTAAAAACATCATCTTTTATTAATTCTTATTTAAAAATATAGGTAAATTTCAATAATCATTCTATACTATCCTTGCATTTACAACTGTTCTCCTGTAACATTGCAGCAAAAAACCATGCGTTTTTCCTAAAGGAAAACTGCCGTGATCAGGTATAAAATCCTTCCCCGGATATCTGCAAAAATATATTTCAAGCAACCCTGTAGCTGATAGATTAAATTGAAAAAAATCAATACCACACCTATATGAATTTTAAAAAAACAGCCGTCCAGAGAGGATGTGCCATCTTATTTTTATTTGTGCTGCAAACGCTTTCCGCACAATACAAAATGCCCGTAGCCTATGTAAGCTCGCAACAGCCTGCACAGCCCGGAAATGAAGCAGGTATGTGTACAGACAATAACATGAATACTCTTTACCATTCCAAGTACAGCCTGAGTACGGCCCTACCTGACCAATTGAATTTTAATTTTTCTCAACGGGTAAAAAGCGTATCAAAGGTGGTCTATAAACCGAGACAATCCGGCCTGAATGGAATCTGGACAAGTGTAAAGATTAAATATTCCACACAAGCCAGTCCCGGTGTTTTCACAGATGCTACAGGTGTAATAAACTGGGCGGCAGACAACACATCAAAGACAATAGATCTGCCCAATGCTATTATAAAGCCTGCTGTTATCAGAATAGAGGTTTTGAATGCAGAAAACAGTTTTTCAAGCTGTGCTGAAATGGAATTTTATTCTACGGAACAGATGGATCCCGTTACCGCAGAATGTGCTCTTCCCACCGGAGAATTTGCAAATTTCGGAGATATTCCTGTAATACCACAGGCAGCAGGTTCTACAGCCTCCAGTTTTCAACCGGGATATGATATCGATAAATCTTTCGACGGAGATCTCAATACCTTATATCACTCGAATTGGAGCACGACATCCTTTCCTGTTTCCCTTATTTATGAATTCAACGGGCAAACGCCGATCAACTATCTGAAATATATACCAAGACAGGACGGCAATGTAAACGGAAATTTCGGAAATATAAAAATCAGTTATAATACAGTATCCAATTCCAATTATACTGAAATCTCAACTCTCAATTTCGAACAGACGGGAGTATCAAAAACGGCCTACTTCCCTTCTGCCATTACCCCATTGCATATCAAAATTGAAGTACTGGATGGAAAGAACAATTTTGCGAGCTGTGCCGAACTTCAGTTTTTCCAGACGGATCCTAACACACCTGACCTTTCGGCTTATTCTGCTATTTTCAGTGATCCGCTGTTCAGTACACTGAAGCCTTCTGTTACCCAGCAGGATATCAATGCCATTACCTCTCCATTTATGAAAGGGCTGGCACAATGCCTTTTCAACAATACCTATACTAAAAAGTACAGGGTACAGAACTTTACCGCTTACAAAAAGAATGAATCAATCAATACTCAATACAAAATAGGCAATTATAATGCTTATGAAAATCCTGCAGGGATTGTATTTCAACCCAATACCACAGTAGTTATTTTTGCAAAGGATATCAGTTCTGCCAGCAATAAAGTTTACCTGAAGATCAGGGATTTTGCAACAGAAGGCGGCACATCACAGATATCTCCTGAAAATTCATATGAGCTGAAAAACGGGTTCAACCTATTGAAAATTACCAACGGAGGACTCGGATATATCTCCTACTATACTGATGATACCGCTGCCGCTCCAATTTCTCTCAATATTACGGCAGGTATTGTAAATGGTATTTATAAAAAAGGAACTGCAGCTCCCGAATGGACTGAAATGCTTACCAATGATGTGTATCCCAAAGTAGATATGCAGGGATACTACACGGGATTGGTCATGGATAAATCTGCAGTAACCAATTTTCATTATGATTCTCCACAGCCTCTGGTTGACAAATATGATATGATTGTAAAGTCTGAAAGAGAGCTTATGGGCTTCTTCAAGTACAATAAGAATGTAAAAAACAGACAGCTTATGTACACCGAATCTGTAGGAGGCTGGTTTGGCGGAACCTTAGGAGTGCATCTGGATCTGACGTGGGGAATGCAGAATACAGCTTCCGCTACTGGTCTTGATATCTGGGGAGTGGCGCACGAATTCGGGCATATCAACCAGGTAAGACCAGGGGTAAGATGGTCCGGTACAGGAGAAATTACCAACAATATTTATTCATTATGGGCTTATTATAATATGCATACTCCTAATGGAAGTAACCGCTTTACAAGGCTGGAAGGTGAAATTGCAGATAAAACAGTATTCCCTCAGGTTGAAGGGAACCGATATGGGGAATTTATTATCCAGACCCAGATCAATGGAAAAAATGTGATGGATCAATTCAGAACGAATTTTGTGAATCCAAAGGATAAAAACTTCAGAAGCCTTATTCCATTCTGGCAGCTGGAATTGTATTATCAGCTGGCCGGAGCTTCGAAAGGAGCAGCAACATTAAATTTTGATGGGGATATGTCCAATGAAGACACCCAGACTCCACCGGCTCCGGTGACAGGGGTAGATTATGCTCACTGGCTTGCTTATGTTGTTAAAAAAGTTACTGAAACGGATGAATCCCAGCTTTCCCAAGGGCAATTGGTGATGAATTTCGTGAAAAACACCTGTGATGCCGTTCAGGAAGATCTTACCGATTTCTTTACCAATACAGGTTTCCTGAGACCAGTGGACGGAACGATGGATGATTATGTTTCACAACAGCTGACCATTACACAAAGTATGATAGATGACGTAAAAAGTTATGTTCTCTCAAAAGGATATGCCAAACCTGTTTCTCCGGTGATCAATTATATCTCTGCAAACAGCGTCAGTACTTTTAAAAATCTTCTGCCGGTTTCCGGTATTACAGGCGTTGGGGCACAGATCATCAGCAATACAAATGGACGGTTCCTTCTCATAGATAATGCGCAGTGGACTAATGCTGTTGCCTTTGAAACCTATGACATAGCTAATGCTCTGATAAGCGTCTCTATTGTTGGGACAGGAGATACAACGCTGGCAAATACGTATGTGGATTTCCCTTCCAGTGCACAGAAGGTATATGCTATAGGATATAACGGACAAAAAATTCTGGTTTATCCTGCAGGTACTTTAGCAGCAGACAATAGCATTGCCAATAAAAATAATATTTCGGTATTCCCTAATCCATTAAAAAGCGGACAGAAACTGAACATTGCCATTAAAAATGCAAAAGGAAATCTAAAGGCTGAAATATATGATATGACAGGTCAGCTGCTGACGGCTGCAAAAGGATCTGTAGAAGAAATCAATAAAAAGGTGAATGACAGCATACAAAACCTGAAAACAGGAATTTATATCATCTCAATATACGATGGAGATACCAGCCTATATCAGTCTAAAATCATCAAAGAATAGATATTGACTGATTGTTTTTAAAAGGTACAGCAATTCATTTTTTCACAAAAATAAAGACTTCCGGAAATATACCGGAAGTTTTTGTTTTGTTTCATGCATCTTAATTGATGATTTCACCTTTATTGTCTTTTAATTTTTCCTGAAACTTTTCAAGCTCTTCAGCACTGGGCCTCACCCAATCTGTTGCTTCCCCTATGATCTTCAGTGGGGATTCGGAACGATAGGAACGGGTTGGGTTTCCCGGAAATTTTTTATCTGTAAGATTGGGGTCATTTTCATAGGTACCTGTAGGCTCAATGATGTACACCCGTTCACGTCCGGTTCCTTTTGCCAATGCAGCAGCAAGACCAGCTCCATTCACTGACGCTGTAAAATAAATATGATTCATTCTGAATTCAGATTTATAGTTGGAATTACTTCCTGCCGTCAGTAAATCTCCAATTTTCAGATCTGCTTTTGTACCATGATAAAAGGGACCTTTGTCTGAGGGGTGATTCTTCCACTGCATGGCCAATTCAAAGTTTTCTTTTGCCTTCTCTTTTTCACCCATTTCTTCATAGCATTTGGCGATATTGAGATAAATAGCAGGAAAAGCACTCTTCACCGTATCATCATTTATTTTTTGTCCCAATTCTAAGGTAGTTTCAAGCCATTTTAATCTGTCTGAAACTGTTTTCTGATGCCTGGACAGGTAATGAGCCGTAAGAAATTTTTCAAGATCATCAGCCGCTTCCTGCCAACCTTGCTGAAACAGCTCTAATGCTTTCTCAGGATGCCCCTGTTCTTCCATACTCATCCCCTGAAGACAAAGCTTAACAACGTTATTGAATGGTGAAAATTCCATATTTTATTTTTTTTAAATCTACAAACTTACATAATTTAATCCAGTCCGGAACACAGGTATATGCCACTGAAAAAGCCGCATCCAAGTACTATGGAACGGCTCAGATAAGAAGATTGCAGTACACAATTATCAGGTTCAAAAATATCTGTTATTTCTGAATCTGTTTATGATTACAAACATAAAATAAAGCTGCGGGAAAATAAAAAGCGCCTCAGAAATTCTGAGGCGCTTTCGATTAATTAAAGGTATATGATATTTTATTTATCTAAATGCTTAGGCGTAAATCCGTCTTCATTCAATTCTCTGTGTACATAATCTGCCTTCATTTCAGCTTCGTAGTCTACTTTGGTATCTTTACCCATTCTGCGTAGAAGGGAGTCAAATAATGAATATACTACCGGTACAATGATCAATGTAAGGAATAGAGACGATGTCAAACCACCGATTACTACCCATGCAAGACCTTTGTTCATTTCTGCCCCTGCTCCTGTTGCCAATGCGATCGGTAACATACCGAAGATCATCGCAATGGTTGTCATCAGGATCGGACGAAGACGGGCGTGGTTGGCCTGGATCAGTGCATCATGAGTATTTGCTCCCGCTTCTTTTCTTGCATTGGTAAAGTCAACGATCATAATCGCATTCTTCGCAACAAGACCAATCAACATGATCATCCCCAGCATCGTAAAGATATTCAATGAGTTCGCAGTTAAGGCAAGAATTACCATTACCCCGATCATTGCCAGCGGAATAGAGAACAATACTACGAATGGATATACGAAACTGTCATATAACGATACCATCACCAGGTATACCAATACGATAGCCGCTAATAAAGCAATCCCTAAAGTACCGAAACCTTCCTGCTGGTTTTCCATATCACCACTCCAGATGTAGTCAACCCCCACAGGTTTTTTATCATTCATAAATTTAGCTGCCCATTCGTTTGCTACGTCCCCTACCGGTCTACCTACCGCTTTAGCTCTTACTTTTACAGAAGGAGATTTATCTCTACGCTCAAGCAAACTTGGTCCTGAACCCATTTTCACCTCGGCAAACTGGCTCAGACGAACCTGCTGACCCTGAGGGTTTGTAAAGATCAGGTTTTTAACATCATCAATAGATTGTCTGTTGACATCTCCAAAACGGATGTTAATATCATATTCATATTCTCCGGCTCTGAATTTCCCGTCTGTGTTTCCGTTGAATGCAGTCTGCATCGTTTGTCCCACACTTGAAAGATTTAAGCCTAAAGAAGCCATTTTATCCCTGTCTATCGTCACCTGCACTTCCGGGTTACCAGAGTCTGTTGACAATTCTGCATCTACTGCTCCAGGAACTTTTTTCAATAATTCTAAAATTCTTGTTGCTTCTTTTACAGCAATTGCATTATCAGGAGCCGTCACTACCATTTCGATCGGTGCATTCTCAGCACCCATGATCCCGATTGGAGCTGTTTTGAACTCTACTCCCGTAAATTTCTCTTCTAAAGCTCTTTTTACTTTTGCCGCTTTGATGTTGGTACTTTCAGAACGTTCAGATTTGTCCGTTAGGTTTACCTGAACCTCAGACTGGTAGGTTGTTGCCTGTGCTCCACCAAAACCTGTAGACTGCTGTCCTACTGTTGTAATAAGGTCTACAACATCTTTATCATTTCTTAAAAACTTCTCAACTTCCAATGTCAGCTGATTGGTTTTTTCAACGGTTGCGTCTTTTGAAAGCTCCATTTGTACAAGGAACTGACCACGGTCGATTGGTGGGAAGAATTCACCCCCGATGAATCCGAAGATCACCAAAGAGAATGAACTGATCAGGATAATAAAGGTGATCACAACTGTGGAAATTCTTCTTAAAGTTGTTTTAAGACACCATTCAAGGATATCTGTAATCCAGTGTGTAAACCTGTCAATTAAACCTTCAAACCAAAGGATAAATTTCTCGAACCAGTTTTTACCGGTCAGGTGCTCAAGCTTCCCAAATCTTGATGATAACCAAGGAATGATGGTAAATGAAGCCAGTAACGATAATAAGGTTGCAATAACCACCGTGACGCAGAACTGTGCCAGGATGTTTGCTACAAGCCCTGAGCTCATCGCAATCGGTAAGAATACCACCACAATTACCAAGGTAATCGCAGCAACGGTAAATCCGATCTCAGAGGCACCGTCATAAGCTGCTCTGATCTTGCTTTTACCCATCTCCATGTGACGGTAAATATTTTCCAGTACAACGATCGCATCATCCACCAGGATCCCTACCACAAGGGACAGTCCCAGTAAACTCATCAGGTTCAGAGTATAGCCCATCAGGTTCATTCCAATGAATGCCGCTACCAATGAAGCCGGGATAGAAACCATTACGATAAATGCGTTTCTGATACTGTGAAGGAATAGCAGCATTACAATTGCCACGAGGATAATCGCCAGGAATAAGTCGAAAATAACGTGGTTGGCTGATTCAAGAGTAAATTCCGTTGTATCGTTCACGATCTTTACTTTTACCCCCTGCACTTTGTAAGCTTCCTCTACGGTCTTAATGGTTTTCTGAACGCTTTCAGATACAGCCACCGCATTGGCATCAGACTGCTTTTTCACCTGCATCAGGATGGTAGGAAACTGGTTGAATCTCGCTACTTTTTCAACATCTTTCTGAGAGTCGAAAACAGTTGCAATATCAGATAAACGTACCTGTGCTCCGTTTTTATTGGAAACCACAAGGTTATTCATTTCTTCAATCGACTTATACTTCCCTGATAATCTGATCGTAGATTTTGTTGTTCTGGTTTTCAAACTTCCTGTTGGGAAATCAAGGTTTGATGAAAGGATTGCCTGTTGTACATCTCCTATTGAAAGCCCGTATCCCTGTAATTTTTTCTCGTCCAGGTTCACCTGAATCTCTCTTTCCTGTCCACCTACAAGATCTACCTGTGCCACACCGTTTACACGGGAGAAAATGGGTTCGATCTTTTTATCCAGCAGGTCATAAAGATCCTTACTGTTCAGTTTATCAGATGAAATACTCATCGTGATAATCGGAAGGTCATCCAGGGAGAATTTGTTAAGTGACGGTGCTTTTACATCATCCGGAAGGTCTGCCAGAATAGCATTTACCTTTCTCTGGGCATCATTCAAAGCATAGTCTACATCGGCTCCGTCGTTCAGCTGAACCATGATAACCGATAAACTCTCGTAGGAAGAAGATTCTACTTTTTTTACGTTTTCCAAAGACCCTACGGCATCCTCAATCTTCCGGGTTACGGAGGTTTCCACCTCTGCAGGTGAAGCTCCCGGATATACCGTAGAAATGGTTACCATATTGGTTTCAAACTTCGGAATCAATTCGTACCCCATGAGCGTATAACTCAGGATACCTCCCAACGTCAGAATCGTAAATAATACGATTACCAGCGAGGGTCTTTTGATCGATATTTCTGCTAACTTCATAAATCTTCTACTTTATAATGTTCACTTTAGATCCGTTATCCAGGTTGATCTGTCCGCTGGTTACTACTTTCTCACCACCGTTCAGTCCGCTCAATACCTGTACTTTGTCTCCGTAAACTTTTCCAATAGTTACTTTGATCAGCTTTGCAACTCCATTCTCAACAACGAATAACTGTCCTGAACTTACCCCGTTTACAAACGCTTCAGCAGGAACTGTCAGCATATTCTGTGTTTCTGCACCGTGGTTTGTGCTGAATTTAGCCGTTGCATACATCCCCGCTTTTAAGTTTCCTCTGTTCTGAACTTCGATTTCAACAGGGAAATTCAAAGATGCATCACTTTTAGGAGCAATGAATGTAATTCTACCTACGAAAGAATCTTCCGGCAAAACGTTCACTTTAATAGGAACTTCCTGACCCAGCTGAATTTTCCCGATCTGACTTTCATCCACTAATACCGAAAGTTTCAGGCTGTTGATATTAACGATCTCAAACATCGCTGTTCCGGGAGAAACTACAGTTCCCGGCTCAACCATCTTTTTGTTGATTGTACCGCTGATTCCTGCACGGATGCTTGTATCATTTACTTTTACTCCCTGAGCTTTAACGGCGGCCTGCATATTTTTAAGCTGTAATCTTGAATTGTCAAGCTGTTGTTTTGTTACACCTCCGGTTTTATATGCATTTTCATAACGCTGGTTATCAATGATCGCATTCTGAAGGTTATTCTGAGCCTGTGTAACGTCAACTTCGATCGCATCTCTTTTGATCGTCGCCAAAACCTGGCCTGCCCCTACTCTGGATCCTTCTTTTACCAAAACGCTCACAATACGTCCTGAGATTTCTGAAGCCTGGTTCATTTCCTGCTTGGGAAGGAAAGTTCCGTTTGCAGAGTAATCCGTATCGATATTTTCTCTTGTAACCGTTACAATGTTTACGTTGATCTTATCTACCTGCTTGGCAACTTCTTTTACTTCCTGGGTCTGCTTTTCTTTGTTACCGGCAATCTTGTAAGCAGCTAAACCTACAAGTACAGCAGCTACGATGATATATATTAAAGTTTTTTTCATTTTCGTTTATTATAAGTTTTGTAGTGTGTTTAGTTCACCTTTAGCTTTTATCAGCTTGATCTCAGCCTGTTTGTAATCCAGTAATGCATTGGAATAGTTCTGTTTTGCCTGTGTTAAAGCATTTTCAGAATCCAGTACTTCTGTAAGGGTTGCCAGACCATATTGATAATTGGATTGGGTATTTTTCTGTACTCTTTCAGCCAGTTCTACATTATCTTTTGTGCTTTGGATATTGATAATGGCATTTTCCATATTGGTAATGGCATTTTTATAGTCCAGATCAAGACTCAGCTGTGTTTTCTGAATATCCTGATCAATATCCTGGATATCAATTTCAGCCTGCTGAATTCTTGCTTTTGTAGCACCACCTGTAAAAATTGGAATATTCACATTCAGACCTATTGCTGAATAATCACTCCAAAGTACTCCGTTATTCAGTCCATTCGTCAAAGGAAATTTTTTCCCCATACCGGCCCAGCCATAGCTTGCGGTAAGATTAACGGTAGGATACAGATAAGCTTCTGTAGCTTTTTTATTGAACTGAAGAAGTTCTCTGTTCTTGTTTAAAACCTTAAGTTCCGTACGGTTTTCAAGGTTTACATTGCTCGCAATCAATTCAGGTTTCGGCTCAATTGTCTTTTCTTCAAGTTCGATATCGGTCCCGATAGGAACTCCCATATAGAATTTCAAAGCATTTTTTGAAAGTTCCACTGAATTGATCAATTGCTGCTTGTTTGACCCGATATTAGTAAGCTGTACATTGGTACGGTCCAAATCGATTGATTTCGCCAATCCGTTATCTACAAGACTTTTAATAACATTTCTTACTTTTTCGGTATTGGCATAGCTCGCTTCTACCGTTTTAAGATTCTCTTCCTGTACAAAAACCTGATAATAGGCTGTTGCCACATTTTCAATAATCTGTTCGTTGGTAAGGTCTGCATTCAGTACATAAAATTCTCTTGTAGTTTTTGCAGCTTTCAGTCCTGTAAATACTCTTTGATCGAATAATGCCTGCTGAAGCTGAACAACAGCACTTGAGCTCCATGGCTGCCCCAGCTGTGCTCTGATTCTCTCACCGCCAAATTCAAGCAAAGACTCCTGAATAACAGGGTTGTATGTAAGTCCGGCTGTTGCACTGATCTGTGGAAGAGCTCCTGCTCTGGCCTCATCAATCTTATATTCGGCTTTTTTTATCTGTAAAGCTGCCTTTTTAGCTTCTGCTTTATTCTGAAGTGCCTGTTTGATTGCTTCCTGAAGGGAAACCTGCTGCTGGGCAGACACCGATGAAAAACCGAAAATCATAAATGCTGCAGCTATCCCGATTTTTAGCTTTTTAGCAGTTATACGTTTTCTTTTCATAATTTTATACTTCGTTTATTTTTTATTTAATTTTCAGTCATTATTTTATTTCTAACTGACGAACCATTGTAAGAAATACTTTAATCTTTTTTAATTTTTAAACAATATGTTGATAATGATTTCTTTCCTTTCTGAAATAATCTTATCATAATCTTCATCACTGATCATCAGATTCTCCATAAACAGCGGTCTTATAGCACTCGGAAAAACCAATAATGAAACCATGTTCAGGATAAACTGTACGGGAGCCATTTTTTCAATATTTCCCAGTTCCATTTCTTTTTCAATATCGCTATACATCTGATTGAGGATATCTTCTTCAATTTCTCTCTGATGGCAGGTTCCCTTATTGATCTGTGAAACGATATAGGTCTCCAGATACGGATACTGAAGACTTGTGGCAAGGCTTCCTTCTATAAACTTGCTGATCTTTTCTTTAAATGGGAGATCAGCATTCTGAATGATCTTCGATTTTTCCTGTTCTACTCTCTGCGCTTCATCAAAGATGATCTGGATCAGCTTGTCTCTGGAACGGAAATAATAATTAATAAGGGTCCTGTTCACTCCTGCTTCATCTGCAATCTCCTGCGTAGTAGCATCAAATTTTCCTTTCACAAAGAATAAATTCTTCGCTGTCTCCTTGATCAATTCCTGTGTTTGGTCTTTTTTTGCTTGATTTGACATTTTTGTTAAACAAATTTGTGCAAATTTATACTAAAAAATATTTTTGACAAAATTGTTAAACAAAAAAATTAAACAGAAATATTATGATATGCATCATGTTTTTGAATTACATTTCCTGATTACCGGAGGCACAGTAAACCCTGTCCCATAATGAAAAGACATCCTGGGAAATGATTGAAATGAGAAGTTTTACATGAATAAGGCAACAGGTACCGGCTTCAGGGATAATAAAAACGGGCAGAAATTTCTGCCCGTTTTATTGTTATAGTAATTTGATCTTATCTTCAAGAATATCGATGATCTTATCTTTATACAGTCCGCCAATCGCTTTTTTAAAGTTTTTCTTACTCATCTGAAGCTCATCTTTGATCTCTTCAGGTGAAGACTTATCAGACACATACAGCAATCCGTAGTTTTCTTCCAGTTTATCCAGAATCTTCTGTTTAAACTCATCAATATTTTCAAAGCCGTCAGGCTGTAATGAAACATCTATTTTCCCGTCTTCACGGATTGCCTTGATATACCCCTTTTCTTCTGATAAAGGATACAGTTTTTTGAAAACATCAGAAGCATAAATCAAACCGATGTATTGCTTATTGATCACCACATTCCAGCCCAGCTCACCTTCGTTCATCATGATCAGATCTACTTTATCCCCTTTTCTGAAAGGGAGATCCTGATACTGAGGATTTCTCTTGAACTTGGTTGTTCCTGTAATCAGACCCATATCTTCATCTACATAAATGTAAACAAGGTATCTTTTGCCTTCAATAATCTTGGCTTTCTGCTGTTTGTAAGGGATAAAAAGATCTTTAATGATTCCCCAGTCCATAAATGCTCCGCTCGGAAGACTCTGCACACAACTCATGACAGCGAATTCACCTACTTCAGCTAATGGAATTTCTGTAGTAGCCTTCAGCTTATCATCGTCCTGATATACAAAAACTTCAACGTACTCACCCACTTCCTGCTCTTCACGAATGAAGATTTTTGGAAGAAAAGCTTTTTCACCGGATTCTTCATCTGTTAAGATCCATCCTGAATTAATTTTTTCTGAAATTTGTAAAGTCTGAGTTTTTCCGAGTTGCATTGATGATAAAATTAGCTTACAAAGGTACGGAAATTTGAAGATTTTAACCTATTTAATATTTTTAAGAATTATTTTATCTTTCAAAAAGTCCTTAAAACCTGTACATTTGAATAAAAATACCGTACCATGAAAAAATATTTTGTGCTGTCATTCTTTCTTTTCCATATGCTTTCCTATGCACAACTTCTGGACAAAACAGCTCTTAACATTGGCTACCGCTATACCGGAAGAAATGTTCTGCAGGCAGGATTAGAATACAGATTGGGAGACAGCTATGATGGCTCTGTTATCCTGGGACCTTCCCTGCTTTACACCCATGTGAATGACACGGATAAATTGATTCCGGAGATCAATATCAACCTTGTCCGTGCCGGGTTGCTGTTGGGTTTATCAGCCAATCCATATTCGTTAGAGCCAAGATTAGGCTTCTCATTATTCAATGCAATATTTCTCAATACCGGATATGCCTTTCCCATTCACAGAGATAAATATTTTAAAGGAGTAACTTTTGGAATACAGTTCAATATTGCTCCGAAACGGTCTAAGTTTTATGACCATATGAAAATCATGTAATGTGCAAAAAAATCTCCCGCAGATCAGGCTTATTCCACAGATTTTTGTGTTATACATAGAATCTGTAACTCAGATATTCTATTCCGACTGAGAAATATACTCCATCACTTCTCTTTTACTGCTTTCAAAATCAAAAGCATCATACACTACGAAATACCTGTATTTATCAGCACAATTACGATACATTGACTTGGCCATCGCTATTTTATTATTATCAAAACTAAGCGACTTCACCAAATCTCTTATCTGTATTGATGTAAACATAGAACTTCGCATTTGCTGCCTGATCATGGACATTTTACCATCATCAAACTTTTGATTTCTCTGAAGCATATCAAAGAACTCGCGGAAAGAACTGTTATCCATAACATTTCCTGAACCGGACCAATCTCCGGGATGATTCCCATATGGATTATTCCAGATATCATTCCAGTCATTAAAGCCATATTGACCTTTTACAGGATAGGAATCAAGTAAATATAACCCTTCATTGGTAAAGAAATCCAGCACCATTCTGCTGTTATTACGAAGCATCAAAGTTGTTCTGTAAATTAAAAAGCCGTTTTCATAGATTGAGACAGGCATTCTCCCTGACGGTAAGTCAAAAAAACGGTATTTTCCGGCACCGTTTGCCATCGTCTGATCTCCAACTTCCACGGTAAAGAATCCCTGCTCGGGAATTCTCAGAAATACTTCAGCGTACCCATAGTTTCTGTTCCACTGGTAGGCCGGACTTTTAGCCCTGTTATTCTGAAAAGGTCTGCTGTCCGATCCTGATGAATCAAAAGCTTTATTTTTATCATTGCCTTTTGGAGTCTTCATTTCTGAGACTGAAGCTTCATTTTTCAACAATTCTCCTACTTTTCCGGCTTCCTGGGCGAATGAACTGATACCAGCCAAAAGCATCCAACTCATAAAAATTTTCTTCATGCTTAATTTTTGAGGAATCCATCTCCATTTTCATGCCAAAAGCAGTACAAAAAAGGCTGCTTCAATAAGAAACAGCCTTTAATTTTTTACTATTTAAATGATTAAATCTTTTAATCAAATATTACATATGAATCGGTCTCTTTGCCGTAGCATCCAATGCAGCTTCTTTGATGGCTTCTGCATACGTTGGGTGGGCGTGAGAGCTTCTTGCAATATCTTCAGCACTTGCACGGAATTCCATAGCAATTACTCCTTCTGCGATAAGGTCGGCAGCTCTTGCTCCTACGATGTGCATTCCTAACACTTCATCTGTTTTTTCGTCTGCAATAATCTTAACAAGACCGTCGATATCACCACTTGCACGGCTTCTCCCTAAAGCTCTCATAGGGAAAGAACCTACTTTGTAAGCTACTCCTTCTTCTTTAAGCTGCTCTTCGGTTTTACCTACTCCTGCAACTTCAGGCCAGGTGTATACAACACCAGGGATCAGGTTATAATTGATGTGAGGTTTTTGTCCTGCTAATGTTTCAGCAACAAAAACTCCTTCTTCTTCAGCTTTATGAGCAAGCATCGCTCCTTTGATCACGTCACCGATTGCATAGATGTTGGCAACATTAGTCTGCAGGTGATCGTTTACTTTCACTCTTCCTCTTTCGTCAAGTTCTACTCCTGCTTTTTCAAGGCCAAGACCGTCTGTATACGGTTTTCTACCTACAGAAACCAAACAGTAATCTCCTTCTACTGTTACTTCTTCTCCTTTTTTATCTTTAGCCGTGATCTTTACAGTATCTCCGTTTCTCTCAACAGCTGAAACTGCTGTAGAAAGCATGAACTTCATTCCTTGCTTTTTAAGAACTTTAGTCAATTCTTTGCTTAAAGCTCCATCCATTCCAGGGATGATTTTATCCATAAATTCAACTACAGTCACCTGAGCACCTAATCTTAAGTATACAGACCCCAGTTCCAGACCAATTACCCCACCTCCGATCACTACTAAGTGCTTAGGAATTTCTTTAAGGTTCAGAGCTTCTGTAGAAGTAATCACTCTTTCTTTATCCAAAGTAATGAAAGGTAATGTAGAAGGCTTAGAACCTGTAGCAATGATTGTATATTTGGATTCTACCGTTTCGGAAGAACCGTCATTTTTAGTGATTTTGATCTGAGTAGCAGACTCAAAGCTTCCCACTCCTTCAAAAACCGTGATCTGGTTTTTGTTCATCAGGTAGCTGATTCCATCTGTATTCTGTTTGATCACTTCGTTTTTACGTTCGATCATTCTTGCGATATCTGCCTGCGGCTCATTGATGATGATTCCGTGACCTGCAAAATTGTGTTTTGCATTTTCGAAATGTTCTGAGCTGTCAAGAAGTGCTTTTGACGGAATACATCCAACGTTAAGACAAGTTCCGCCTAAAGTTGAATATTTTTCAATAATTGCTGTTTTGAAACCTAACTGTGCTGCACGGATCGCAGCTACATAACCACCAGGACCGGAACCTATTACGGTAACATCGAATTGACTCATGTTATTGTATGAATTTGTTTATTATTATCTATCTTAATTCTCACAAATTTACATATAAATTACCAAGCACCAAAGTGAGTTTTATCAATTTTAAAAATGATAATTATATGCTTTAGTTTTGTGAAAAGTATTATTTTATGAACCTGATATTTTCTTCATTCCCTTCCTTCAGGTAAATTGCTGTAAACACCAGTGGCTTTTCAGCTGATGCATTATCAAAATGAAGGATTTTCACATTTTTGGGTTCATAAAAGGCTTCTCCTTCATGCAGCACCACTTTCTGCTGCCCTTCTATCTGAAAAACAGCTTCGCCGGAATTGATGATTCCCAAAACGGGACAGGGATGCAGGTGTTCCGGAGCCCTTTGCCCGGCAGCCATCGTTATTTCCTGAATTTCTGTGGATTTAACTTTCTGATCAAGTGCAGTTTTCAGCAATTCCTTTCTGGAGATTGTCTTCTGCTGCGCCATGAGCACCACGGAATTCAGCATCACAGCAACAATTATAAATGGCTTCATTGATCAAATATTTAATTTTATTTCTTTTTATTACATCAGCATACCCTATTGCACATTCAGTTTTCCCTGCCCAAATGTACCTGTGCTGTCAAAAAAAGATCCTCCATATACATACCAGTCAAGGCTTTCCAGATATTCCACTGCATTTTCCGGAGTGATCTGTGAACGGTCTTTTTTTGAAACAATTCCTTTGTACCATCTTCCTGATTTGGAATAATGCTCATATTCCACAAAATAATGAATCCATATTCTCTGGCAGAGTTTGCACTGTTGAATCGTTACTTCTCCATATCTTCCGTTGGTATGATCTATACCTAATTCTGAACTCCTGTATTCAGTATAATTGTGGTCCGGCTTTTCACAAGCGCATCCTATTTTAGGAATCGTTTTCATTGTATCCTCGTTTGAAACACAAAAATACTAAAAATACGTCAACCCGAAGGTGCCATGAACGGTATAGCTAAAATAAGAAATCTTTTATATGCAAAAGGTTTTATTCAAGTTGGGTTTGGAGGCTTTTCTTTTTCAGACGTCTATATATTTTAATATTAAAAAGAATCATAATCAACGTCATCAATAAAGACGGTAGGATTTGGCTGTACGGTTTATAATCCGGTAAAAGGGTTCCTGTAAATGCCGAAAAAAGGGCACCCAACGCACTGATCATTTTACTCGAATGCTCATACCTCCAGACATTTCCATAACGGGACGACGGAATAAAGTACCGGAGAATATCGTATGAAATGACCAGCAGTAAATATCCGACTCCTGAAAAAATGATTACAGGATCCCAATAAAAGCCTATAAACCTGAGATAGTATATAAAGACTACAGCCATTGTGAATGCAGCCAGCATTGCGAAAAAATCTTTTACATAAAAACGGTTGGTTTTTTCTTTTATAATTCTGAAACCCGAATAGGTATTATAGCCAGCCAGGATAGTGATCAGCAATAGAAACAGGTTTCTTTTAAACACAATAACACCGAATGCTCCTGTCGTTACGACAATGACCATACACCCCATAAAAAGATATCCGAGCTTTCTGTGTAAAGGTGTTCCCTTTGTTTTGAACAGGATCACAAATCCTGCAATAAGCGCTATACTTCCGGTAATAACATGAATAATAATGTTCATTAAATGAAGAGTTGTATCCATACTTTTTTGATGGCAAAACTCCTTTAAAAATGGCTTTAAATCGTCCTAACCGATAGTTTAGGACTCTTTTACTGAGGATCCGGACTTCTTAAATTCAGACGGCGTCATGCCCGTTTCTTCTTTAAAGATCTTATTGAAAGTTGATTTGGAATTAAACCCGGATTCAAAGGCTATTCCCAAAATGGAGTATTTATCAAATTCAGGAGTTCTAAGCTTTTTCTTTACTTCTTCCACTCTGTATGAGTTGACAAATTTATAGAAATTGGTACCAAGATCCTGATTAATAACTTCGGAAAGGCGATGAGTGGAAACCTTCATTAAAAGAGACAGCTTTTGAAGGCTTAATTCTTCATCAAGAAAAGGACGTTCTGCTTCCATAAACATCAGTAATTTTTGAGAAATATCAGTTGAACGATTCCTATTCTCAGAACTTATTTTCACACCCTCTTTATCTGCAGCAGGATTTTCTATAAAAGCCTGCTGATTAAAAACAATACTTTGTCTCAAACTGAAAAATACAATACAGCATAAGTAGATACTCTGTACAGCAGCCACAATCTTAAAGATTTTATCCGAAGGAATTGTTCCCATTTTTGAACTTAGTGTTATGATTAAAGAAACTCCTATGAATAAAACAATGAGGGAGATCAGAATATATTTCAGCCAGTTGAGGCTTATTTTTTCAAGAGCGGAATAATACTGTGGGAGTTTTTTTTGGTATTTTCTCAAAGCCAGAAAACAAAAAACAATATAAACTACCGGAACAATTGCCATAGGAAGTGTAAGAAGATCCAGTACTCCTCTTGGTTGTTTATGAGTAAAATAGGGAATACAATCCTTAAATACTATATTCTCGTAAAAAGCTGAGAATAAAATAAAACTCAAGCTATACATAATAAAAAAAAGAGAATGCCTGACAATATAACTAAGCCGGAATTCTATATTAAATGTCAGGGAAAGCACATAAAGATACAGCATTCCGACGCTGAGAACGGGAAGTGCAAACCCAAATGGCTGAAGTTTTCCGGAAAATAAAAACGGGAATAAGTAGTACAGTAAATTAGCAACAGCCACAATCAACCAGACGATAAGATAATGGTCGGAAGAAACATTTCTTTTTTTGGATAGCAGCAAAGCTATACATAATCCTGCAATAATGATCCCTGAAAAAGAAATATGTTCTAATAGCATACCATAACAGACTTATAAAATGACCGACCTGATATACTGAAACTGCTCTATAATATCCTTACATTTTTGTAATACCGGATCTCTGTACTTTTCTTCAAGCACAGCCAGGCTATCGTCCAGTCCGGATAAATAATCCTGGTTATAAAGATTTCTCTGTTTATTTAAAGGAAAAAAACGGGTTGCTGAGGAAAAGTCTTCTATTATTCTGATTTCAAAATCTTCAAAAGGCTGAATATAGTGAGCGTGATCATACAGATATTCCATTTTCAGACATCCTTCACGAAGGGGAACCTGACCGGTCACCATCGCAATAGCATTGGAATGCATTTTCTTTATATATCTGTTCCGTTTTAATTCGTCAAAATTTATTCATCTTATTTGATCAGATCCAATAGGACTTTTTCATATTTATCAAGGATAATATTCTTCGAAAATCGTGATTTAATGGAATTTTTTATTGCTTCCCGGTTATAATTCTGGTGCATGGCATCTATTATTTTACGGGCAAAATCCTCATAGTTTTCAATATTGGCGATCTCTCCATTTATATTGTGCTGAATGATCTCGTTGATTCCCCCCGGACAGTTATTGGCCAGCGAATAAGTTCCGCAGGCTCCAGCCTCTAAAAGCACATTCGGGAAACCTTCATACCGTGAAGAAAGTATAAACAGATCCGCATATTTCAGAAACTGATAAGGATTTTCCTGTCTTCCGTGAAAAATCACATTTTTAAGCCCCAGAAGCTCCTTTGTCTGAAATAAAACATCCCGGTCTTTTCCGTCCCCTAAAATATGAAGCAGGATATTTTCATTTTTAAGCCTTGAAAACACCTTCAACAGATTATCAAAGCCTTTTCTGGCTGAGAGATTACCGATAGCCACTACATTTTTATAATTATACCTGTAGCATTCCGGTTTAACGGAAATGGCCAGTTTATCATCAATGAAATCAAAATCTACAGGATTATTGATCTTGACAATTTTTTTCTTCTTAATGTTGAAATTGTCGACCAGATCCTTCATCATATCGTCACTTTGTGCAATGATCTTCTGGTAGTTATTATAGAAATTATAGAAGAACTTGATTTCTTTTCTGGTCACGTGCTGGGTAACCACATTGGTTTCCCTTGCAATGAATTTAGTCCTTGGAAAAAGCTTTATAAACAATGACAAGTAAGCATTTACCTCCCCAAAACCGGAAAATACAATATCAGGTTTTCTTCTGTAGATTTCTCCTAAAATAGGCTTTAAAGAGTGTCTGATCCGGTCTGTATTGATATCAATGATTTCGACATCTTTTTTCAGGAAATTAAGATATCCGCCTTGTTTACGCAACAGCAAAATCTTGGGCTCAAACCGATCCCTTGAAAGATGATTCGCTATAGTGGTAACAATTCTTTCTGCGCCTCCGGTTTCCAGGTCCGGCAGAATAAATATGACAGATATTTTTTTCATCAGTTAAAGTTACTAAAAAGTTTAGTTATAAGTCAAATATTCCTTTTGCCATTACGAGCAGAACGAAGCAATCTCAAAATTGAACAGTAATCTTACAGCCTGGAAAAATGCTGAGACCCTACTTTTATCGCCCGCTGATTTTGCATATGACGCACATGTTTGTGGAAAAACCGATTTGCCAAGCTTTATCTTTGTGAAAATATAGTTGCTAAGAATGTATTTCATAAAAAAGAAGCTCTTCCAGGGAAAAAGCTTCTTTTTAATTTTTTTATTCTTCTCTATAAACTAGTTTGCTACGTCGCTGATAAATTTAATTCTCAGCATTCTTACTTCTTCATCAGACAGTTCATCTCCAAATTCATCCAGTAAAATCTTCATACTGTCACTTTCAGATTCATTCATGAATTCCATGAAGCCGTCTACAATATCTTCATCAAAATTGTCTTCAATATAATAATCGATATTCAGTTTTGTTCCCTGGTATACGATTCTTTCCATCTCTTTCAGAAGCTCATCCATAGAGAGATTTTTGGCTCTTGCAATATCTTCAAGATCAATTTTTTTATCGGTACTCTGGATAATGAAAACCTTGTGGCTGGATTTGTTGGCCACCTGTTTCAGGACCATGTCCTGGGTACGTTCTATGTTATTGTCCTCAACATAGGTTTTAATGTAATCAGCGAATTCTTTACCGTATTTTTTGGCTTTTCCTTCTCCTACTCCATAAATTTTGTTGATTTCATCTACTGTAATCGGGTACTGCACTGTCATATCCTCAAGACTCGGATCCATAAACACCGTGTAAGGCGGGATTCCGTGTTTTTTGGCTACTTTTTTCCTTAATTCCTTTAGCAGGGTAAACAGCTTTTGGTCTAGACCTCCTCCGGCCTGTTGCTGCAGCTGATCACTGTCTGCTTTCGCCTGGGTAAGATCAAATTCCCTGTCTTCAGCAATCAGGAAAGTATCTTTGGATTTACCGCTCAATACATTTTTCCCTTTCTCTGTAATCTTCAGAACACCGTATGTCTCAATATCTTTCTGTAAAAAATTCTGAACGGTTGCCTGTCTCAGAATCGTTTTCCAGTAATTGTCTTTTTCTTCTTTCCCGAATCCGAAATGTGAACTTTGCTCAAGCTTATAAGACTTTGTAACCGCAGTTTCTTTTCCCACAATCACAGAAATCAGGTCTTTGGATTTAAACTTTTCCCCGGTATCCCGGATCAGCTCCAAAGCTTTTTTAAGATCGGCCGTTGCATCTTTCAATTTGGGCGGATTGGATGAGTTGTCACACATCTTTGCTCCGTCTCCGTTTACCGGATCGAAACTTTCTCCGAAATAATATAAAATGTATTGTCTGCGGCTCATTGAAGTTTCAGCATAGCCTACCACTTCATTCAGAAGCTGCAATCCGATTTCTCTTTCGGAAACAGGTTTCTGTGCCAGGAATTTTTCCAGTTTTTCAATATCTTTCGGGTCATAGAAAGCCAGACAATGGCCTTCACCACCATCTCTTCCCGCTCTTCCCGTTTCCTGGTAATAGCTTTCCAGGGATTTTGGAAAATCGTAATGGATCACAAAACGGACATCCGGTTTGTCAATTCCCATCCCGAAAGCGATCGTAGCAACAATCACATCCACTTCTTCCATCAGAAACTTATCCTGATTGGCTACCCTTATTTTCTGGTCAAGGCCGGCATGGTAAGGAAGTGCATTGATGCCGTTTACCTGCAAAAGCTGTGCAAATTCTTCCACCTTTCTTCTGCTCAGGCAGTATACAATTCCAGATTTTCCTTTATGCTGATTGATAAACTTAACGATTTCCTTATCTACATTAATCTTAGGACATACTTCATAATATAGATTGGGACGGTTGAAACTTTCTTTAAAGACCAGCGCATTTGTCATTCCTAAAGTTTTCTGGATATCATCCTGTACTTTAGGAGTTGCTGTGGCCGTTAATGCAATTACCGGTACATCGGCAATCTTATCTATGATCTGTTTCAGATTTCTGTATTCCGGTCTGAAATCATGTCCCCATTCTGAAATACAATGTGCTTCATCGATAGCAAAGAAAGATATCTTTACTTCCTTCAAAAAGTCCAGGTAATCATCTTTGATCAATGATTCGGGAGCTACATACAGAAGCTTTGTCTTGCCGCTTTTGATATCGTCAAATACCTGCTTGGTCTGTGTCTTATTCAATGATGAATTCAATACATGCGCTACCCCATCGTCAGATGAAAGGCCGTTCACTGCATCTACCTGGTTCTTCATCAACGCTATTAAAGGCGAAACGACAATTGCCGTACCTTCCGAAATAAGTGCCGGAAGCTGATAACATAGTGATTTCCCACCTCCTGTAGGCATCAGAACAAAAATATCCTTCCCATTCAATAGGTTGTCTATGATCTGTTCCTGCTGGCCCTTAAATGTAGAAAACCCAAAATACTTTTTCAATTCGCCTGATAAATTGGCTTTTTTTGCGCTCATCTAATTTTCTATTGCTAAATTTGCATCTAACCCAAAGTTATAAAATTTCTGCTTAAAATAAAAGCGAACGAATTTATAAAAAATAAAATTTATATTAAATATTGTTTTTAAAATATAACGTTTTTTGAAAACTTTTTTGTATACCTTATTGTCATAAAATGGATAGAACCAACATTATATCAATTGCTAAAAGCACATTAGAAATTGAAATTTCAGAATTAGAAAAATTAAAAAACAGGATTGATGATCACTTTGCCCGCGCTGTAGAGATCATTCATTCAGCAGAAGGGAAACTTATCGTCGTAGGAATTGGCAAATCTGCCCATGTGGGAAATAAAATTGTAGCTACATTAAATTCAACAGGTACACCTTCTCAGTTTCTTCATGCTTCGGAAGCTATTCATGGTGATCTGGGCGTGATTCAGAAGCAGGATGTGGTGCTGTGCATCTCCAATTCCGGAAATTCCCCTGAAATTGCCAACCTGGTTCCTTATTTAAAAGATTATTCTTCTGCCTTGATCGGAATGACGGGTAATAAAACCAGCAAGCTTGCAGAATTCTCTGAAGTGATCCTGGATACTCACGTTGATGTGGAAGCATGTCCTAATAAACTTGCCCCTACCAGCTCAACAACTATTCAAATGGCATTGGGTGATGCGTTGGCAGTAGCACTGATGGAGCTTAATGATTTTAAAGCTAATGATTTTGCTAAATTCCATCCTGGAGGAAGCCTGGGAAAAAACCTGACTTCCAAAGTAGAACAGTTCCTTTCTTCCCAGAAGCCACAGGTAGCGGAAGATTCATCCATAAGAGACGTTATTATCTCCATCAGTGCATCAAGCCATGGGATTACCGTAGTAACCAATGAAAGTCAGATCATCGGAGTCATCACAGACGGAGACCTGAGAAGAATGCTCATGAAAGGAGAAGACATCAGTAAAGTACTGGCTAAGGACATCATGTCTGCACATCCAAGAACTATTGAAAAGGAAGCATTGGCCAAAGAGGCTATGAAAATCTTAAAAGAAAATAATATCGGACAGCTTGTAGTGACGGAAAACGGGAAGTATTTCGGGATTATAGATCTGCACAAACTGCTGGATGAAGGGATTAATTAATATTTAGATGTTCCATTTTTTACAAAAACATATTCAGGAGATTATTAATCCCACGGATGATGAATTTGAAATCATTCAAAGCTTTTTTGTGAAAAAGAAATTCAGGAAAAGACAGTTTCTGATCCAGGAGCATCAGCCTGTACATGAGATTTTTCTGATAGAAAAAGGCATTCTGAAAAGCAGTATTATAGACAGTTCCGGGAAAGAGCATATTCTTCAGTTTGCAGCTTCCAACTGGTGGATTTCAGATTTTGCGGGCTTTTTTAAGCAGGAAACCTCATCATTAGCCGTAGACTGTATTGAAGATTCTGAAGTGTATGCACTGTCATATGAGGATCTGAACCTCCTTTGCCGGAAAGTTCCGGTCATGGAACATTTTTTCAGGGTAAAATCTAACTTCGGGTATGTTGCCCTTCAGCAGAGAATCCTGTCTTTGATGAGTAAAACGGCTAAGGAACGTTATGAGGATTTCATAAAACAATATCCCGGTTTTACAGATCATATTCCCAAGCAGCTTATTGCAAGCTATCTGGGCGTTTCAAGAGAAACATTAAGCAGACTGTACTCATAAAGATGTGACCTGTGTCACATCTTTTTTTTGAGGTATGTCCTTATAGAAGTTCCATTAAAAATCCAATCTTTGTACTATAAATTTAAACAACAATACCAATGAAAAAGAAAGCATTAATTGTAGTGACAAGTGTAGAGAAATATCCTGAGATGGAAAGAGCAACAGGTTTGTGGCTGGGTGAAGCGGTTCATTTTTATGAAAAACTGGAGGAAAAAGGGTATGAAATTGATTTTGTAAGTCCTAAAGGAGGTTATACTCCACTCGATCCTGTTTCTCTGCAGATGTTTGTGCAGCCTGCAGACTGGAAATATTATGCTGATAAAACGTTCAGGAATAAGCTGGGTAATACTTTACAGCCCAAAGATATCAATGCTAAAGATTATGGTGTGATGTATTATACAGGCGGCCATGGTGTGATCTGGGATTTCCCGGACAATAAAGAGCTGCAGGAAATCGCCCGTGACATTTATGAAGACGGCGGAATTGTATCATCCGTCTGCCACGGAGCTGTAGGTCTGTTTAACATCAAGCTTTCCAACGGAGAAAGTCTGATTAAGGGAAAAACATTAACAGGCTTTTCAAATTCAGAGGAAATTGCGGCAGAGCTGGCAGATCACGTTCCTTTCCTTACTGAAGATGTGCTGAAAAGCAAAGGTGCTCATTATGTAAAAGCTGATCAGGATTTTATTCCTTTTGCAGTGGCTGACGGAAACCTGGTCACAGGACAAAACCCTCAATCCGGGGCTGCTGTGGCTGAAAAAGTATTGGAAATCCTGGAAAAATAAAGGACTTTACCCCTTAAAAAACGAAGCTGTCTCTTATGTCTGCATGACAATACAGGAGACAGCATTTTATGATGTAAGAGGTCAATTATATTTTATAATTTTTTGAGTGATCTGTTTAAACATTTTTATAGCATTTGCTGATATTCTTATTCTCCTGGCTTTGCATTATATGCCCTTCAATAATTTTAAATTTCAAACATCGGTCATTTAACTAAATATTTCATAAATTTGCGCTTTAAAAATTTTATTCCGTGAGTGATGGTAAAGACATGTCCTTTCTTGGGCATATAGGAGAATTAAGAGGACACCTGATCCGTTCTATTATTGCAATCATCATTGCTGCTTTTGCCGTTGGTTTCAATATCAACTGGATCATGGACCATATCTTTTTCGGTCCTACAAGAAATGATTTCCCTACGTTCAGGCTGGTCAATCATTTTTCGAGAATGATCCTGGGAGAAGACAGCATTCACCTTCCAAAGGACTTTCCTGTCCGTGTACAGAGATTATATCAGCAGTTCAATGTAATGATGGCTGTTTCTATTTTCGGGGGGATGGTCGCTGCATTTCCTTATATTGTATGGGAATTATGGCGTTTTATCAGTCCTGCATTACACCCGAGAGAAAAAAAGAATTCAATCTATATCATCAATGCAGTCTGGATGCTCTTTATGACAGGAGTACTTTGCGGGTATTTTTTAATTCTTCCGTTTGCCGTTAACTTCGGGGTGATCTTTAAGATTTCAGACATTATTGTTCCGCTTTATGATTTGAGTGACTATACCACATTATTTTTACAGGTAGTTTTGGGTATGGGAGTAATCTTCCTCTTCCCTATTCTGATTTATTTCCTCACCAGCATCGGAATTCTGACGCCTACCTTTATGAAAACATACCGCCGCCACGCTATCGTTCTGATCATGGTGGTAGCCGCAATTATTACCCCGGCAGATGTTTTAAGTATGCTGATGGCAGCATTTCCGCTCCTTATCTTATATGAGTTCAGTATCATGATGTGTACTTTCACTTATAAAAGGGTACAGAAAAGCAACGGTAATCTTCCTGCTGTGAAGGAATCATAAGACTTAAAATATTGAATCAATACAATGCTAAATACAGATGCTGATCTCATAAGAGGTTAGCATTTTTTTTGCAGGCAGCAACGACAGCGCCTCTGCCGTTTATCAAAAAACATTCACATTTTTGTATTTCTCCGGGTCTGGCAGAATAGCCGCTTTTTTTATGGATGTTAAAAAATCAGGATCAATTTTTACTTTTCAGCCGTCAGCCTATTAATTTATTTTCTATTTTTGAAAAGATTATTCAATAAAGTTTAAAAATGAAAAAGCTATCATATACACTTTTATTTGCATCAGGACTTGTTTTCGGGCAGTTTTTTGAAAAAGACAAGGTTTTTACCAAACAGGACACGCTGAAGGGTTCCAATACCGCATACCGTGATTTCTGGGATGTTAAAAAATATGACCTTTCCGTGGAACCTGATTTCAAGCAGAAAAGCATTAAAGGGATCAATACAATAAGCTTTGACATCATTAAGGACGTTACCAATCCTACTTTCCAGATTGACTTACAGCAGCCTATGAAAGCGGATAAGGTAACCGCAAGCTTTCCTATAGCCCATTATAAGCAGGATGGAGATTTTATTTTCATTACTACCCATAAAAAGTTTAAAAAGGGAGAAAAGTACACCATTGATGTTACCTATTCCGGAAATCCTACGATTGCTAAAAAAGCACCATGGGATGGCGGCTGGGTATTCACAGAAGATGAAAAAGGAAATCCTTGGATGAGTGTTGCCGATGAAGGCATTGGGGCGTCGATCTGGCTTCCCACCAAAGACATCTGGAGCGATGAGCCGGACAATGGTATTATTATGAAAATTATCACGCCCAATGATCTTGTAGGTGTTGGGAACGGAAGACTGATTGATAAAAAAACGGATGGAGGTAAAACGGCTTATACGTGGCAGGTTAAAAATCCGATCAATGCTTACTCCATTATCCCGAATATCGGAAAGTATGTGAATTTTAAAGATACCTTCGATGGAGAAAAAGGGAAACTGGACCTGGATTACTGGGTGCTTGATTATAATTTAGATAAGGCAAAGAAACATTTTGAACAGGTAAAACCTATGCTTTCTGCTTTTGAATACTGGTTTGGCCCTTATCCATTCTACGAAGACTCTTACAAACTGGTAGACTCCCCTTACCTGGGCATGGAACACCAGAGCAATGTAGCATATGGTAACCAATACATGAACGGCTACCTTGGAAGAGATCTCTCAGGAACAGGAGTGGGACTGAAATGGGATTTTATCATTATTCATGAAAGCGGACATGAGTGGTTTGCCAATAATATCACCGCCAAAGACCAGGCGGATATGTGGATTCATGAAAGCTTTACCAATTATTCCGAAGTACTTTTTACAGAAAAGTACCTGGATAAAAAATCGGCAGACATCTACGCCATCGGAATCCGTAATATCATAAGCAATGACGTTCCTATTATCGGAAAATACGGGGTAAGAAATGAAGGCAGCGGCGATATGTATCCTAAAGGCGCCAATATGATCCACACCATAAGACAGGTCATCAACAATGATGAAAAATTCAGACAGATCTTAAGAGGGCTGAATAAAGATTTCTACCATCAGACCGTAACTACCCGGCAGGTTGAAAATTATATTTCTTCAAAATCGGGAATTGACTTTTCAGGTGTTTTTGACCAGTACCTGAGAACAGTAAAGATCCCGACTCTTGAATACACTCAAAATGGAGACAGTCTGAAATTCCGTTATACAGATATTGTAAAAAATCTGAAACTGCCGGTCATCATCAATGGAGACCAAACCATAACTCCCACTGAAAGCTGGCAGACCGTGAAACTGAAAAAAAGTACTCCGGTTGAATGGAATCCAAATTATTATATTCATTATAAGAATGTTCAATAAATAAAAAAAGACAAATCTGCTCTGTACAGATTTGTCTTTTTGCTTTTTTTACAAAAATTTTAAGAAAAGTTTAATACTCAGGTTCGTAACAAAATGGAAAAAAAAGCAACTATTTAACTATAAGATTTAAACCTAATGAGAAAAATTGCAATGAGCTTGGGACTTTTCGCTGCTTTTCTGGCGAATGCACAGTCTATCAAAACAACGATTGATCTTGTCAATGTAAAAGACGACAAGGTTGCCGTTACCATGGAGTTTCCGAAAATGAAATCCGGTGATATTAAATTCCACTTTCCCAAAACGGTTCCTGGTACCTATTCCGAAGATGACTACGGAAGATTTATAGAAGGAATCAAATTCTATGATAACAAAGGCAAAGAACTTACTTACACCAAAGTGAATGACAATACCTATTCATTGAAAAACGCCCAGAATCTGACTAAGGTTTCTTACCTGGTCAATGACAGTTTTGATGAAGAAATGGATACGTCAAAGCATAAAGCAGTATTTTCTCCGTCAGGAACAGATATTGAGCAGGGAAAAGTCTATATGATCAATACCCATGGTTTTATCGGTTATATTGATAATATGCAGGATGTTCCTTACCAGCTGGTCATCCAGAAGCCTGCTGATTTCTATGGTACAACCGCTTTGGTAGACCAGGATAAGTCTGAGTCTACAGATACCTTTACATTAGCTAACTACGCGAAAGTAACCGATTCTCCGCTGATGTACACGAAACCGGATTATATCACCTTCAATGCAGGAGGAATGGAACTTGTACTTGGCGTATATTCCCCGACAGGAAAATATAAAGCTGCAGATTTTAAAGATAATCTTGAAAAAATGGTCATCGCCCAGAAGAAATTCCTGGGGGATATGAATACCAATAAGAAGTATGCCATCATGCTTTATCTGGCAGGGGGTGACGGGCCTAGAATCAAAGGATTCGGAGCATTGGAGCACCATGAATCTACCAGCGTGGTCCTTCCTGAAGGTATGCCGAAGGAGGCTATTGACAACACGATCACGGATGTGGTTTCCCATGAGTTCTTCCATACTGTAAATCCTCTGAAAACGCATTCTGAAGAGATTCACTACTTTGATTATGCAAATCCAAAGATGTCTCAGCACCTGTGGATGTACGAAGGCGGAACGGAATATTTTGCCAACCTGTTCCAGATCCAGGAAGGTCTTATAGATAAAGAACATTTCCTTCAGAGAATTGGTGAGAAAATTGCCAATTCAAAGAATTATGACGATACCATGCCGTTCACGGTGATGAGTAAAAATGTATTGAAAGAACCGTATAAAGATCAGTACAGAAATGTTTACGAGAAGGGTGCTCTTCTGGCCATGTGTCTTGATATCGAATTGAGAAAACTTTCCAACGGAGAAATGGGCTATCGTGATATGATCAGAAAGCTTTCTCAAAGATTTGGTGAAAACAAGCCTTTCAAAGATGATAAACTGATTGACGAGCTGGTAGCGGTAACCGGATATCCACAGGTAAAAGATTTCTACAGTAAATATATTGCAGGCAACCAGCCTACGCCTTATGCACAATATCTGAATATGGTAGGAGTTGATATTCAGAAGCAGGAAAGTAATCCTATCTTCTGGTTTATTAAGGATCCTAACCAAACCGGGTTTGATGAAAAGAACAACGCATTTGCATTTGACGAGAATTCAGCACTTTCTCCTTTTGCAAAAAGCATAGGCTTTAAGATCACAGACCAGGTTCTTGCTCTGGACGGAAAGAATGTAGATATCAAAAAGATACAGGATTTCATCAGCTATACCCATACCATCAAAGACGGGCAGGAAGTTACGGTAACCATCTTAAGAGATAATGCCGGCAAAAAAGAGAAGATGAACCTTAAAGGAAAAGCAATTCTTGATAAAATGACAATGGAAACGCCTGTATTCAAGGCCAATCCTACTCCGGCAGAACTGAAGCTACAGACTCAGTGGCTGACCGGTAAAAAATAAAATAAACGGAAAAGCGGGGAAACAATTTCCCCGCTTTTTTATTATCCTTTATGGATAAACAAATTTATAAATTGCAAATCTGATTAAGCCTTTCTGATAGTGATTCTGAATGTACTTCCTTTTCCTACCTCTGTCTGGGAAATCTTAATATCCCCGTTATGGTATTCATGAATAACCCTTCTTGCTAAAGACAATCCCAGTCCCCAGCCTCTTTTTTTGGTAGAATATCCGGGTTTAAAAGCATTGCTTGCCTGTTGTTTTGTCATTCCGCTTCCGGTATCTTTTACCTCAACCAGAATATTCTTGTTTCTTTCAAAGACAGACAGCACGATGGTGCCCTCACCTTTCATGGCATCCACAGCATTTTTAACAAGGTTTTCGATCACCCAGCTCATCAGGATTTTATTGTGCGGAACCAGAAGCGTATAGGTTGGGAGATGTAAGGTAAAATTGATCTTCCTTGATATTCTTGTCTTTAAATAGTCAAAATTTTCCTGAATTGTTTCATTGAAGTTCATATCATTGAGCTCAGGAACAGAACCTATTTTTGAAAATCTTTCAGAAATAGTCCGCAGCCTTTCAATGTCTTTTTCAATTTCGTGTATTCCTTCAGATTCCGGATTATCCAGTTTCATGATTTCCATCCAGCCTATCATGGAAGAAAGAGGGGTACCGATCTGGTGGGCTGTTTCTTTAGCCAGACCTGCCCAGAGATATCCTTCATCCGTCTTTTTTATAGTTCTGAAAAACCAGAAAGAAAAGCCAAAATACAGCAGGATAAAAAGTCCTAAAATATAAGGTGAATACCGAAGGTTATTCAGCAGTCGTGAGTTGTCATAATATACGAACTGGTTATTACCATCGGGAACCTTGATTTCAATGGGATCATAGTTTTTTTCCATATTCCGCATAAGGTCCTGAAGTTTTTCAGGGTTATTTATTGTACTTTCAGGAATATTACGGTAATAGCCCAGGTCAAGGATCGGGTTTTTGTATTTATCGGTTACAATAAACGGAATGGTATTATTAATATTAAGGATATCCGGAAGCAGATCCAGGACATCGGTATCCGGGGTTTTGACTTCCTGCTGTATCCTGATCGCTTTCGAAAGGAGGCTGATCCTTTTGATCTCTTCTTTTCTGAGAAAATTGATCAGCGATGTGGAGGCCACTACGATGGCAATCACCAAAGTAGTCATGACAACAAAAATGATCCAGTTATTCAGCCTGGTGAGTATGGATTTCCTCAAGTTATTTTATTTTAAAACATTCAGGATCTTTTGCAGCTCTGTATTGCCGCTTCCCTGATAGTTGTTGATAATAATCGAAAACACATATTTTTTACCGTCCTTTGCCGTATGGTAGCCTGCGAAAGATTTGGTATCCCTCATGGTACCGCTCTTCATTTTCATTCCGTTATCCTGCACCGGAAAACCATTATAGTACGCTTCAAACCATGACTGTTTTTTAGCATATAAAAGGGCCTGTACTTCAGCTTTTGCCGACACATAATTCTGTGGGGAAAGTCCGCTTCCGTCTGCAAAGTTGATCATATTCGGGTTGATTCCTTTTGATTTCCAGAACTCTTTCAGATAAGAGACGCCGCTTTTGAAGCCGGGGTTTCCTTTTTTCTCTTTTCCTAAGGTTTTGATTAACGTTTCCCCATAAAGGTTGATACTTTTTCTCAGAAACCAGTAGACAATTTTATCCAGCGTAGGAGACTGATAGGTCAGAATGATATTATTTTTCGGAGCTTCCAGTGCTTTTTTCCCTTCTATTTCCAATTGAGAATTCGTGACTGCTTTTCCTGAAAGTTCAATTCCGGATTCTTTCAGCCATTGTTTTACTTCTGCAGCCAGCTGCAATGGCGGATTGGGGGTAGAACCTGATACCGTCACCGTTTTCCCTCCCGGCAGCATTCCGTTGATCAGTGCAACTTCAGAATGCGGGGCGGTAAAAATCAAACTCTGATCTGAGCTTCCACCGGTCTTCAGGTCATTTAACCATTGTACTCCTTCTAAAGGATAGGAGAAACTTTTAAAATCAGTTCCATTGATGTTGATATCAAACTGATTCTCCCTCCAGTTGATTCCCCAGACTCCTGCACCATAATAATTACCAAGATCGTCCCACGGCCATCCTCCGGGAATGGTCTGATGGTCAAAATAAGAATCATCAATCACCAGGTCTCCCGATATTTTTGTAATTCCTGATTTTTTTACTGCTTCTATCAGCTTGTTTTTAAAATTTTCGGGCTTATAGGCATCGTAACGCCAGCTTCCCAGGGTAGGATCTCCATTGGAACTGATGAAAAGGTTACCGTTCAAGGTTCCACCGGATATATTTCCCGAATAGCTTGATGTGGTGGTATAGGTATACTCTTTACCCAGAGTTTCAAGGGCAGCTCCGGCGGTAAAGATTTTCTGGGTAGAGGCTGTGGAAAGCCCTTTGCTTCCCTGGTATTCATAGATAAAGTTTCCATTTTCATCTGAAACATAAAATGACAGACTGGAGGAAACTGCTCCCGAAGAATCCATCAGGTCTTTGGTTACCTTATCTAATTTCTGAGCGATATTCTGGGCAGAAACAACCTGTACGGAAAGGATGAGTCCTGCAAGTGTTTTCTTCATTACTTTGTCGTTTGGTTCTTGACTTTATTAATGGTCTTGATTTCTTTAGCCAATCTGTGACCGATTTCTTCGTAGTATTATATTCAAAATCTGATCAAATATAGTTAAAATAAAAGCTATTCATATTCTTCCAGATCATCTGAAGTAAAAAGGATCCTGTGATCCGGAACTTTCTCAAATGAACAGTCGTATTTAAAATACTTTTCATAATCGCTTTCGTCTATAAAAGCATCCATCTGGCAGGTCTTTATGTAATCTATCTCTCCTTCATAATCATCCCTATGGAACTGGCTTGCACCCCATGGCTCGTTGCCGCACCGTAAACAGTATTTATGATGAAGTGCTTTGTAACCGCATATTTCACAGTCTCTCAGGTTCCGGAAAAGATCTGAAATTTCATGTTGGATATCCTGCTGAAACAAATCCAAAGGAACAGTTTTCAAAAGCAGATAATAGTTCGGTTCATGCCATGAAAAACTGAAGGGCTCACCGGCACTTACAGATTCCTTTGTGTAAAGCTTTAACTCCTGAAGATCGCATTCTGCTTCTGCTTTAACGAGATCTTTAATATTGAGGATGGCTTTCTTCTTATATTTTACATTCAATTCCTCATCAATTTCCATCACAGGTTTCTGGTCAAGAAAATGGTTCAGGCATAAAGTGGTCTGCCAGGAATCTACGGTTCTCATTTTACCTTCACTACCGCATATCTCACAGGTCTTCTGAGATAATTCCGAGTATTTGTCTGTAATCTTCTGAAGCGTGGTATTCAGATTTTTATCTTCAGAATATATATTGCAGCACAGCTCCCCGAAATCTTCTTTCCCAAAAACATCTTTTTCAAGATTCCAGCCTCCTATGGCAAATTCAAACAGCATTTGTCTGATAATTCCCTCCCAACCCGTACTGTTGACGGAGAAATTCTTAAGATTACGCTCTATAAAACGGTCTATATCTTCTTTCCTCATGATAGTGGGCTTCCGCTTTCTATTTCGTAAGGTTCTTTATCTTTCTCAAAGATTCTGGTCAGTTCACTTCCTTCCACGGTAATGGTGTCCCCTATTCTCCTGATCCAGTTTCCTTCTCTAAGGCCTACAACCTTGATGTCATTCTGGGTAAGGAATTCCATGATACGGGTTTCTCTGGTTTCTCCATTGTGTTTCAGATCCGGATTAGGATCCAGATAATGCGGATTGAGATTGAACGGAACCAATCCCATACAGTCGAAGCTTGGAGGATAAACGATAGGCATATCATTCGTGGTTTTCATGTTCTGTCCTCCGATATTACTTCCTGCACTGCATCCCAGGTAAGGTTTCCCTTTTTCTACGTTTTCCTTTACAACAGACATCAGCCCTTCTTCGTGTAATGTTTTAACCAGCAAAAATGTATTTCCGCCACCGGTAAAATATCCTTTTGCCTGATCTAAAGCCTCTTTTTTATTTTCAAATTCATGAAGTCCTTTCACTTTGATATTGATGGTTTCAAAAAAAGAACGTGCTTTCGCCGTGTAATCATCGTGGGAAATCCCACCGGGTCTTGCAAAAGGAATAAAAACGATTTCGTCAATTCCTGCATATAAACGGATAAGTTCTTCTCTTAGGTATTCTAAATATTCTCCACCGAAAAGTGTAGATGTAGAGGCCAGTATAATGTTCATACAATAAAATTATAGGGTTGATCAAAAAGTTGAAGTACAAAGATAGACCCCAAACTTCAACGAATCAAAAATTACATTAAAAAAAGTACGGATCCCGTTAATATTTTCTAAAAAAACTTAAATCCTCTAAAATTTGAGTTTTTCTGGAATTATAATTGAATTTTAGAATTCAGAATTTTTAAATATAAGAATATGAAAATGGCTAACGTTAATATTAAAAATCTATTTTTAGGTTTGACACTTGTAGGAGCTGCAAGTTTTGTAAATGCACAAACAACTCAGACAGACACTGTGAATAAGACAGCTACTACAGCTGCTGTAACCCAAACAGGTAATCCGACAATTGAAGGTCTTAAGAAACAAATTGAGGCTAACCCGAAAGACACAGAATCACTGGCAAAACTCGCTGCTGCTTATCAGGAAGCTTCAGATTGGACCAATGCCATAGAAACCTGGAAAAAAATATCAGCACTATTGCCGGATTGGGCTCCGTCATATTACAGCCAGGCTTATGCCTATCAGTCTGCTAAAGATGATGCCAATGCAAAAATCGCTTATGAAAAATACATTGCGACGGTAAAACCGGAAGAAGTGGAACAAAATAAAAAGAATCTGGCTTATGCCTATTTTTATATTGCCTTTGCAGAACAGCAAAGTAACCCTGCGAAAGCAAAAGAGCATATTGCCAAGTCTATACAGTATGATCCGACCAATGAGGATGCTGTAAAACTAAGCAAAGCTTTAAATTCATAACAACAAAAACCGGAAAATTTCCGGTTTTTTTTATTGACTTTTATTCTATTTTCTTTCCAAAAAAATCTGTTTCCCCGTGCAGATGCCGGATTATTTTTTCAATATTCCGTTCAATAGCAGCTTCTGTTTTGAGATTATTGATATAGCGGATCAGCTCATGCTTTCTTGAAGGAGTCAGCTTTTCGAAACTGGCAGCAGCGAGACTGCTTTCTCTTATAGCCTTTTCGAGCTGCGGATGGATCGTAATACTTCTGTCCGAATCATCATATTCCAGCATCACTTCAATCACTTCCCCTATTCTTTTAGGCGAATTTTTCAACATCACCGTATTAATATACAGTCTCCATTCCCCTAAATATTTCATCAGATTCTGTTGAAATTCTTTTCCGTTTACCGTACCTCTTACCGGAACCGGGCTTTTGTCCCTTCCTGAATCTTTAAAAATCTGATCCAAAACTTTTTCCGGAACAAAGACAAAAGGATTGATTCCGATAATTTCAAGGGTTGCTGTGAAGTTTTTATTTTTCATGATGCCGGTTGTCAGTTTGTCATTTGCAAAACTAATGAGTATACTCCGGATAAACTACAGTTTCTTTTGATTCCGAAATTTTTTAACCCTTTTTAATCTTCAGAGTTTCCATCACAAGCCTTAAAACCTGTGTCCATATTCTATACGCTCAAACTCTGAAAACTCTCCTGTTCATATTCCAGAACTCAATTAATTCGCTTATCTTTGCGGAAATAAATCTATTTATCAAAATGAAATTTTTTATTGACACAGCTAATTTAGAGCAAATCAAGGAAGCAAGAGACCTTGGAATCTTAGACGGGGTAACTACTAACCCATCGTTAATGGCTAAGGAAGGTATTCAGGGAGCTGAAGCCATCAAGAACCATTATAAAACGATCTGCGAACTTGTAGACGGGGATATTTCTGCGGAAGTTCTTTCTACCACGTATGAGGAAATGATTAAAGAAGGAGACGAATTGGCTGCTATTCACCCGAATATCGTTGTAAAGATCCCAATGATCAAAGACGGGATCAAAGCTTTAAAATATTTTTCAGACAAAGGGATCAAAACCAACTGTACTCTTATTTTCTCTCCGGGGCAGGCTCTTTTAGCCGCTAAAGCAGGAGCTACTTATGTGTCTCCGTTCCTAGGAAGATTGGATGATATTTCTACTGACGGATTAAACCTTATCCAGGAGATCAGATTAATTTTCGATAACTATATGTTTGAAACTGAAATTTTAGCTGCTTCTATCCGTCACTCAATGCACATCATCGACTGTGCTAAAATCGGAGCTGACGTTATTACGTCTCCACTTCCTCCGATCCTGAGCTTATTGAAGCACCCATTAACAGACAGCGGATTGGCTCAGTTTATTGCAGATTCCCAGAAATTAGCATAATAGCTGACTCTTCAGATATAAAAAATCCCGGAATGATGTTTCGGGATTTTATTTTGTAATTATGATAAGGTATTTATTTTAAAAGGTCTAATTCAAGGATGTTGTTCTGTCTTTTAATATTAGCCTTGGCAAGAGTTTCCTGATTTCTTTGCGACTGTACCGGATCCACCCGATTTCCGGAGCTGTCTCTCATTTCAACAATGACTCCCTGTGCCAGCATTTGTTTCTGGGTTTTCATAGGATCAAGACGGTAGTCTTTGAATGTTTTTCTAAATTTTGCTTCGTTGATGGCAATAAGAGGATTATAGCGTTCTTTATCTTTCGTACTTTTCCATTCAAACGCAGCCGGAAGTTTTTTACTCCCTTTTAATTCGAATGAGTGAGACCGGGTATTGTCTTCAATTTTTACAATCAGTCCCGGAAGTCCGTAAAATTTATACGGCCCATCCTGAATAGGAAGATCTGCTGTGAACCATGCCGTCCATTTTCTACCGGCAAAATCACAAACAGCTTTCTGCGTATTGAACTCCCCTATTTTTTCTTTTTCCGGAAGAATTTTCCAGACCTGTTTTCTGTCTTCCTGAATATGGTATTCATCAGAACCGAGGACTGTAAAGAAATTCACAGCATACTGCGGGTACATTTTTTCAATATTGTACCGTATTTTACCTTTAAACTTAAAGTTTCCAAGGTTAATATTCAGGCTTTGAGTATCTTTTTCTACAATGGCCTGCATCGTGGAGTCGGATTCGAAATAGTCTCTACTGTAAAATTTGGATCCTTTTGATACAATATCCAGATACATGGTTTCACTTTCCTGCTTATCTTTAGCAGTAGAGTCTATGACAAATTTGTACTCGTAAATGAATCTCTGATTCTGGGCATTGGTCATTGCAGCCAGGATAAGGCTGAAGAGGATGATCATTTTTCTCATGGTTAGTCTGATTTAGTTTTTAATTATTTTCTATAATATTTTTTACTACTTTACAAGGATTTCCTACTGCAACTACATTTTCCGGAATATCTTTCGTCACCACACTTCCCGCTCCTATCACCGAGTTATTCCCGACAGAAACACCCGGAAGAACTACAACATTGCCTCCCAACCATACATTATCACCTATTGTAATGGGATGTGCATACTCAAGACCTTCATTTCTCCGGCGGGCATCCAGCGGATGTCCTGCGGTATAAAAACTGCAGTTTGGACCGATAAATACATTATCACCGAACTTTACTTTGGCACAATCCAAAATAACCAGGTTGTGATTGGCATAGAAATTCTCTCCTACTTCAATATTGTATCCGTAATCACACCAGAAACTGGGTTCTATACAGATATTTTCTTTTAGGCTTCCCAGAATGCTTTTAAGGAGTCTGTATCTGTTTTCTATATCAGAATTTTTCAACCCATTATATTCCTGGCACAGATCTTTACACCGTATCCGCTCCTGAATAAGTTCCTGATCATAGTTGGCATTGTATAAAAGGCCTGCTGCACATTTTTCTTTTTCTGTCATGAGATATAACGCTGATTATTGTTGACTTATTGTTGATTCAAAGAGGAAAAAAAACCTTGATCAGTTTAATGGCCCCAATCCTGAATAGAAAACAGGATGACACTTATGCCACCCTGCCGGTATTAGAAAATATATAATGTTAGTTCACGAGATCCGGTTCTATCGGATTATTATCTTTTTGAAGGGCCTCTTTCGTTCTTTTTTCCATTTCACGGAATACCTGGCTTGGGTCAGAAATTTCCTTTCCGTCTGCGGTTTTCACTTTGAAGGCGACTTTGGTATTGTTGTCTCCTCCGTTTTTCATCATCATTTCCCTCATATTCTTGGTAGGATCATTTACGTAGGCTTTCCATGCTTTTTTAAACTGATCTTTCGTCACTTCAATCTCTTTTCCGCCTAATCCAAGTACTTTTACATGATCGGGAAGCTGAAGGTCTTCACTGGCATCGGGAGCTTGTACTTTTTTATTGCCTGCCAAAGTCATCTTGTGAGATCCGGTGGCATCTTCAATTTGCACGATCAACCCAGGAAGGCCATAGAAAATATAAGGACCATCCTGCAGAGGAATATCGGTAGTAAACCAGGCTGTCCATTCTCTACCTCCCACACTGGCTACTGCTTTCTGGGCATTATACTCTCCTATTTTCTGCTTATCCGGGAGAATTTTCCACTCCGGTTTCTTATCTTCTCTGATCTTGTATTTATCCATAGAGATGCTTCTGAAAAGATAGGTTTTAAAATCCGGGTATTGTTTGGTCACTTTATATGAAACCTGGCCGGGTTTTTCTTTTCTGTTGATGCTTATACTTCCTCCGCCTGCTTTCAGCTGTTTTTCAAGTTCAACTTTTGCAATGGAATCTGCTACAAATTTATCATGACTGTAATAATCTGACCCGTTTTTATTAATATCCAGCAGCATCATTTCTTTCTTTACATCTTCTTTATTGCCGGAATCCGGAATAAATGTGTATTCATAAAAAAACCTGTTGATCTGAGCACTGGTGAGTATTCCCAGAAGCATAAAAAATAGGACTTTGCTTTTCATAGGTACTATTATAAAAAAGGCTTTGCCAATAGAATACTGACAAAGCCTGATGGAACTTTATTTTTTTGTTTCAACTTTTACTTCGCCTTTTTTCAGATCTCCTGTTTTCTGATTATTGACCATTACCCTGGCAATTTCAGAAGGATTTAAGCGATTAACATCATCTTTGGAAACCTCTCTTCCGTCAATGTAATATTTGTACATAAAATCATCTCCGCTGCTTATATTGAACTTTTTCACTCCATCCATAGAAATGTTTCCATTGCCGTCTTTTTTAATGAAATCGGCATTCATTACAATGACCTTAGATGAATTTCCCAATTGGGAAAAATTAATTTCCTTAAGGCCCTTCATACTTTCTGCAGCGATTTTCTGTGCATCAATTCTTGCCTTTTCTGCATCTTTCCGTATCTTTTCTACGTCAATTTTTATTTTCCCGCTTTCTATCCTGGCTTTCTGGCTTTCTTTCATCGCTTTCATGCTCTCCTGCATTGCTTTTTTAGCCTCCTTCATTGCTTTACGTACGGCTTCTTTTTCTTTAGGTCCCAGGTCTTTGTAATTCACAACATTATCGTTAAAATACAATACTTTAGGAGCTTCGGGTGCCTCAGGGGCAACAGGAGGTGTAGGAGGAACCTGCAGTTTACTCACTATTTTTGCAGCCTCTCGTCCTGCCCTTGCCGCTTCTTTTTCTATTCTGCGAAGCTGTTTTTTATCAAGAGGATTCAGATTTTCAAGTTCCTTCATCTGGTTTTTCCATTCAGGAGAGTTGAAATGTTTATCAACTTCTATGTTGGCAACAGTTGATCCTATTTCTGCTGCCAAGCTGCTGATCTCATCAATTTTCTTATTAAAAGCATCGCTTTCAGGATTCAATTCCTTCAGCTCGGTCTCTTTTTCTTTTATATTTTTCTCAAGTGCAGCTAATTTTGCTTCTGTCTCCGGAGATGAAGGTTCTCCGGCTTCTATCTTTTCTCTTTGAGCGTTTTGTTCTGGTCTTACAGTATCTTTTTTGATTTTTAAAACGGCTTTCTCAATAGAAAGGTTGGTCTCTTCAATTTCCCTGTTTTTAGCATTTACCAGATAAGCAAAGGCTACTGAGAATAAAACCGGTAATGCAAAAATTCTTCGCGCATATCCGAACTTGGTTTTTGGTTTTTGTAACATCTTAAGTCTTTTTTTAAGGTTTGAACTTAGAAACGGACTGGCAGCAGGCAACTGTGTTCCGGAAAAGTGGCTTGCTAAAAGCATCTGCGCAAATGCTTTGGTGTCCGAATGTTTTACGGCTTTTTTATCAGCCAGATATTCATGGATTAGATTAATTTCTTTTTTAATGATATGAAAAAACGGGTTGAACCAGAAAACAGCGGTAATGATTTCGATAAAGATCTTATCAAATGAATGTTTCTGTTCAATATGAACCATTTCGTGCTTTAAAATCTGTTTCCCTACTTCAGAATTCAATGTGATTGTATTCTTCCAGAAAAGATTTTTAAAGTAAGAGAACGGGGCTTCGGTCAGGTCTGTACGGTAAAAATTGATCCCGTCAAAACTCTCTTTCTGAAACTGTTTTTTGAATTGCCGGATTTTAAAAATCCCGTAGGTCAGTCTTCCTAAAAAATAGAAAGAAACCAGTCCCAGAGCTGAAAAAATAATGTTAAAATAAAGGTTACCATTGTCTAATTTTTTGTCTGTATTAAAATTCTGAATCCTGTCAAGAAGCATATACACATCACTGTTCACTTCAATTGTGAAATCATCTATTCTGATCAGAGGCAGCAGTAATGATATCACGATGGCGGCCAGCAGATAAAATCTGTTGTAATGATGAAATGTCCTGTCTTTTAAAGACAACTGATAGTACAGAAACATTACACCTGAACATACAATTGTTTTTCCAAAGTATAAAAGTATTGCTTCCATAGGTCTTTAGTCTTTGTTTTTGAGTTCGTCCAACAGCATTTCAAGGTCTTCCACTGTCATTTCATTTTTTTCTACCAGAAATGAAACAGCACTTTTATAAGATCCTTTAAAATAGTTTTTCACAAGACTTTTCATCGTCTTTCCAGAATACTGTTCCTTGGATACCAACGGAAAATACTCATGCTGTCTTCCATGCACACGGTAGTCTACAAATTCTTTATCCTTCAATACTTTCAGGATGGTAGAAACCGTATTGGTGTGCGGTTTAGGTTCCGGGAAAAGATCAAGAACATCCTTCAGGAATCCTTTTTCTATTTTCCATACATACTGCATTACCTGCTCTTCTGCTTTCGTTAACGTCTGAATTTTCATATTCCGTCTCTTTTATCATTACAGTAATATAAAACCATGAAACCCTATATCACTAAGAAATTAGTTATACAAATGTAGAAATAAAAATGAATCAAACAACTATTTTTTTAGTGATAAAACAGTTTAAAAAGGTAACATATTGAAATTCAATTGAATAAAATTAATTAAAATATCATTAAATATATAATAGACTGAAAACATATCCTGCTTTATCCATAGAAAAAAGAGTATTTCAACTAAAAATTCTTAAAACTTGTTAAATTTTATTAAATAAAATCAAAATGAAATTTGTTTTAACCGGGAAATTATATTTATTTTAGTGCCTTAAAAATTTCTCATGAAAAGATATAATTTACTGATTGTACTATTGCTGCTTATTTTTAACGTTACTACAGCACAGAAAAAAAATTCTCCGGCTGCTGACCTTAGCATACTGAAAGATACTAAATCAAAAATCGAAGCTACAGTTCCATTGGTTATTCAGCACCTTCAGACAATTTCTACAAAGGAAGGTGATAACAATATTGTAACCAACGGAAAGATTGCTTTGGGTAAAGAATATGGTATCTTAGAATCTGAATGGTTCCTGTACAGAAACAATATGAAAAACTGTATCCTGAACAATTCTTCCAAAAAAGCTAAAAAGTGTATGGAATATCATAACAATATGCTGAGAGGAACCATGATCAATTACAACAATTATATTACCAACCTTACAAGAAAGAACGGATATCTGGGCGTAGAAGGCGATACAAAGTTTGACTTTAAGCCGACTGATATTGCTACAAAACTGGGCGAAGCTTATCTTAACGCTAATGATGCTGCCGGAAGAATGAAGGCAGATCAGAAAAGAGAGTTTTTGGGACAGACAATGTCTGATGACAACAAGCTTACTCCTTATGCTCAACTGGCTCAATAATATTTAATTTTAAAATAATAAATCCCGCTTTTTCCAGAGTGGGATTTTTTTAATGCTATTTTTATCCTATCCCAACATGCTTCATATTTTTACCGCAATCAATTCCTACGTCAGTTCGATGCTTGACAATAAAGACATTCCACCTGTTTCTTTATCACTTGAGGGGATGATGGCTATTTTTACAAAACTGCAGAAAGAAGAACTTCCCAAAAACACTATTTTAGTAAAGCCCGGCCATACCTGCCAACATATCTATTTTATAGAGAAAGGTGCCGCCCGTATCTTTTATTATAAAGAGGAAAAAGATATCACAGACGGCTTCAGAGGAGAAGAAACTTTACTGTTATCCATTATCAGCTTTATCCGCCAAAAACCGGATAAGCGCGGAATAGAACTTCTGGATGACTGCGTTCTATGGAAACTAAGCTATGATGACCTTGAGGAACTTTCTGAACAATTCCCGGATATTCAATATCTGTATAGGATGATCATGAGCAGTGTTTTGATTATGACCCAGAACAGAATTGACAGAATGCTGTTCCAATCTGCTGAAGAACGGTATGATGACTTCATAAAATCACATCCCAGAGCTGCAGAACTTCTTACATTGGGTATGATTGCCTCATTTTTAGGAATTACCCAGGAGACGTTAAGCAGGATACGATCTAAAAAATAAATGTTTTGATATTTGTCAAAACATTTATTTTTTTATTTGATTTTTGTCAAATTGACTATACAAACGGCCTCAATATCTTTGGAAAAAAAAGATATGACAAAAAAATCGATTCTATTTTTATTCCTTTTGATCACCGGTATTTTTTACAGTCAACAATGGCAGACTGCAACCCTGCAGCATAGTTCGGGGCTCAGGGAATATTCTATTTATGTTCCTTCCAATTATAACTCTCAAAATCCGGCTTCGCTGGTAATCACACTGCACGGCCTGGGAGATACCATGAATAATTTTAGAAATATCGGTTTTGCAGCACTCGCCGAAACAAATAATATCATTGTGATCTGCCCGCAGGCATTAAATGACCCTTTATCCGGCACAGCCTGGAATTCAGGGGCAGGCTATTCTTTTTACACCCCCAATGCCAACGTAGATGATGTTGGGTTCATCAGCAGTCTGATTGATACGGTAAAGCAAACCTACAGCATTAATCCTGATAAAGTTTTCGCCTGTGGTTTTTCCATGGGAGGATTTATGACGGAAAGGCTTGCACTGGTCTTAAATAATAAAATAAAGGTTTTTGCTTCCGTAGCAGGAACTTTCGGAAACGCAATTCTGCCTGTAGCCGCAGGAACTCCCGGACGTCCCGTATCTATTGCCCATTTCCATGGTACATCTGACTCCACGATCGGCTACAGCAACAATAACTTCGGAAATTCTGTAGATCAAATGATCAGCTACTGGAAAAACAACAATTCATCAAACAGCACACCTGTACATACACTTCTTCCTGATACCGCCAATGACGGGTTTACTGTAGACCATTACAGATATACCAGCCCCAGCAACAATTCTGTTATTGAACTTTATAAAGTGAATAATGCTAATCACGTATGGCTGACTTCACAAAATGATATTTCATACACCCAGAAAATATGGGAATTCTTTACCCAGAACAGCAGTAATCTGTCTGTTTCGGATGTATTGGTTAAAGACAAAGGGTTTTCGGTATATCCTGTTCCTGCTAAAGATTTCATTACTTTAAGTTTTCCAAAAAATTATTCTTCCATCGACCTGGCCATCTATGATCTTACTGGCAAACTGGTGTTATCTGAAAGAATACAGTTGAAAAATAATGCTGATTACAGTATAGATTTAAAATCTGCCGGGCTGTCAAAGGGCACCTACCTGTTGTCTGTTAAAAATGATCACAACCCTGAACCTGTTACCAAAAAGATCATCATCAACTGATTCAGTATTCCATAAAACAGCATTTTTATTGAAAGATAAAAGTGAGCAATCATTTTGTAAAACAAGGTAAATCTAAAGCAAAAAATCTCCGTCAGAAAAAGCAGTTTTGTGGTACTAATCATAAAACTTGGGGAAAAAGTAGAAAATTAGACGGAGATTTTTTTGCAACACTCTAAGGGGTCAACTGTCCTACCCATGACCCCTAGAGCTGTACAAAAATAAAATTATGCTTTTGTCCGGTAAAAGAATCACTGTAGAATTAAATGGTGACGCCTGTAGAAATAATTCGACTCAACATTCTGTTTTCAACCTTCTTTTACTATTTCCACCAGTGGTAGTAATTGTGCAGTCCGTCATACTCAAATCCACATCGGGGATATAATGTATTTCCGATATCATTGGTCTTTTCTGTTTCAAGCATCAGGCCACAGGCTCCTGTTTCTTCACACCACTGCTTACTGCGGTCAATCAAAGCTACAGAAAGGCCTTTCCCCCTATAGTCAGGGTGTACAAACAGGTCGCTCAGCAGCCATTGCTTCTGTAATTTAGTATAGTGAAACAGTTTGTAAAGCTGTACAAACCCAACAGCCTTTCCATCTGCCATGGCAAGAAAAATATCAGATTCACTGTTTAGAAATCTTTCCTTCAGAAAAGCCTTTCCTTTTTCAATGTCTGATTCCTGCCTGTAAAAAACACGGTAAAGATCAAACAATTCCGCTGTTTCATTAAGATCCTCAAGGCTTGCTTTTTTAATTGTGTAATTCATCGTTATCTTTATTTTAATTAACACTGCAAAAGTATTTTTAAACTGGTATAGTCTTGTCATCCAGATTTTAGTTATATCAATGGTCCAGAATAATGCAGAAACCGTTACCATCAGAGGACTCACCTATCAATTATATCAGATTTGATAAAGGAAACATTATCCAAATAATAAGTGCCAGGATATTCTGACTTTCCCTTCTGAATACTGAAATACCGCACGTTTCGGATTGTATACCTTTCAATTGCTCCAGATCTTTGCTGTATAAAAACAAACAATGGCAGATATTATCAAAAAAATTGGAAGTATAGACTGGCACAATATCACAGAAGAAATGCATCAGAACGGGTACGCTGTTCTGCCCGGCATCCTGTCAGACAATGAATGTGAAATACTAAAATCCGGTTATGACGATAATTCCCGGTACCGCAAAACTGTTGTCATGGCCCGTCACAGATTTGGTTTAGGTGAATATAAATATTTTGATTATCCTTTACCTGACCTGATCCGGGATATCAGAACATCTGTTTATCCGCATCTGGCTCCTATTGCCAATTCATGGTTTAAGGCCTTACATATCAACACTTCCTTTCCATCAGATCACACTGATTTTTTACAGCAATGCAATGCCCATGGTCAGCAAAAAGCAACCGTTCTTATTTTAAAATATGGCGAGGGAGGCTTCAATACTTTACATCAGGATCTGTATGGCGATCTGTATTTTCCTATTCAGATTGTCTTAATGCTCAGTGAGCCTGATCAGGATTTCACAGGTGGGGAATTTGTACTTACCCAACAGATTCCCAGAGCACAGTCAAAAGCTGTTGTTTTAAAACCTAAAAAAGGGGATGCCCTTATTTTCACTACAAATTTTAAACCTGAAAAAGGTACAAAAGGCTATTACAGAGTCAACATGAAACATGGAGTAAGCGAAGTACGGAAGGGAAACCGCTATGCCCTGGGAATTATTTTTCACGATGCAGTCAGCTAATAGCAGAAAGAAAAAGGGAGATGTATGTCAGATTATAATACTCTGCTCATGTATTTTTAAAATATGATACACCATTTACAAATATCCGGCATTACATTGAGAAGTAAAATCCACAACCGTGAAATTCTCTTTGGCGGAAATAAAAAACTGAAGATCTATGGATTACTCAATTGTAAATCCGGAAAAAGAATGAAAAAGGAAAACAGGGTTTTCTTTACGGATGAAGCAGAAGCGCTCCAAAATAATTACCGCCCCTGTGGACACTGTATGAGAGAAGCTTATAAACAGTGGAAAACCAGTACCGGAAATTAAAAAATGACTTTTTAGGGTCAGGTACAAAAGTTGGGGAGATACTTTTGTTTGTATTGATGAATTGAATTAACGCAAAGTTTTATCACCTCATCTGGTATTCCTGAGGAGGCAAAGAATGGAATCAATGAAATTGGTTCTTATGGAGCCATTTCCTTCAACGGCGAAGCTTTTCATTCTTTGCTCCCTTAAAAATCAAACATTCAAATGATCTTTCTTTGCGTTTTTTATAATAGTTTATTGTATTCAACTAAAAATAGTGTACGTTTTGTACTACTCCCCAGTTTTTGAACCTGATCCATTTTTTCTCTTTAGATTAACCAAACTTTTTGCATAATCCACAACTTTTGTGCCTGATCAAATAAAAAAAGAGAAGTAATATGACATTACTTCTCTCGTTGAGTAGCGGGAACCGGACTCGAACCGATGACCTTCGGGTTATGAGCCCGACGAGCTACCTACTGCTCCATCCCGCGGTGTATTTTTTAGAGTGCTTTACCGACAGCACTTGCTTAGTAGCGGGAACCGGACTCGAACCGATGACCTTCGGGTTATGAGCCCGACGAGCTACCTACTGCTCCATCCCGCGGTGTATCTTTAGAGTGCTTACCGACAGCACTTGCTTAGTAGCGGGAACCGGACTCGAACCGATGACCTTCGGGTTATGAGCCCGACGAGCTACCTACTGCTCCATCCCGCGGTGTATTTTTAGAGTGCTTTACCGACAGCACTTGCTTAGTAGCGGGAACCGGACTCGAACCGATGACCTTCGGGTTATGAGCCCGACGAGCTACCTACTGCTCCATCCCGCGGTGTATTTTTAGAGTGCTTACCGACAGCACTTACTTAGTAGCGGGAACCGGACTCGAACCGATGACCTTCGGGTTATGAGCCCGACGAGCTACCTACTGCTCCATCCCGCGATATTGGATTGCAAAGGTACGAATATTTTTTACAAATCCTAATTTTTCTTTTAAATAAGGGACTTTTATGAAAACTATTTTATTATTTGTATCTTTGTTTTATGGCAAAAATATTAAAAATTTATCCGGACAACCCACAGGAAAATCTTGTGAATGAAGTCATTAAAACATTAAACAACGGCGGACTGATTATCTATCCTTCAGATACGATCTATGCCCTGGGCTGTAATATTTTTGATATAAAAGCCATGGAAAAACTGGCCCAGCTGAAAAAAACGAAGCTGGAAAAGGCCAAATTCTCAATCATCTGTAACGATCTGAGCCATCTTTCAGACTTTACAAGACCTATTGAAACTTCAGTTTTCAGATTTCTGAAAAGCCACCTTCCGGGTCCGTTTACCTTTATCCTTGAAGCCAATAAAAGCCTGCCGCTGGCTTACAAAGGTCATAAAACAATTGGTATCCGTGTTCCTGATCACCCGATTCCACAGCTTATCGTTGAAAAGCTGGGCCACCCTATCGCTTCTACCTCCATCAGGGATGATGATGAGATCATTGAATATTCTACAGACCCTGAGCTGATTGCAGAAAAATATGATCATCTGGTAGACATTGTCATTGATTCAGGATATGGTGATAACGTAGCTTCCACTATTGTGGATCTTACTTCAGGAGAACCGGAAGTTATCCGTCAGGGAAAAGGAATTATATAATTCATCATCCAAAGTTGACGAGTGAATGATGGGGCTTAATGGGAAATATTCCACAGGAATTTTACTTACGTTTACGCTTTTGGCCGCAGTGATGCTTTACGGTTTCTCTGCTGTCAGTGCTTTTACAGGGATAAAAGGAATTACATCCAACAATTTTCTGCTTACAAGAGTGATCATCTGGATGGTTTTGGGTGTCATATTTCTGTACAATCTGTTCATTGAAAAAGAACCTTTTTTACTAAAGAGGGAAAAACAATATTCAATAGCGTTTTATCTCAAAGCGGTTATAGGTTTATACCTTATTTGCATAGCTGGAGGTACTTTTCTGAATATCCTGATCAAGCTTTTAACAGATGAACAGACGAGCCATAAACTTGTTCAGCTCACATCGGTTTTTAAAAATGACTATTTTTTAATTATTTTTACATGTTTTACAGCAGGTGCTGTGGAAGAACTTCTGATGCGGGGATATATACAGCCGAGAATTGAAAAAATATACAGCAGTCCGATTATAGGAATCATCGTCTCTGCAATTTTATTCGGAATTCTTCACAGTACTTACGGAACAATAGGCCAGGTAGTTATTCCTTTCTTTATTGGAGCCGTTTTTGCTGCATTTTATAAACTTTATTCAAATATCAAAATTCTGATTATCTGCCATTTTATGATTGATTTTGTATCTCTGATGGCTATGAATTTTATCGGAATTAAATAGTAATCTGTATTTTAATAGTATGAAAATTATAACATCTCCTGCGAAATTAATGAACGTAGAAACTACAACAGACCTGTTGAGATCTACCACCCCGAAATTCATTGAAGACGCTGCATTTATACAATCTTATTTAAAGGAAAAATCTCCGAAATATCTTTCTGAGCTGATGGAAATATCACCCAAACTGGCTGATGAAAACTGGGAAAGAAACCAAAGATGGAAATCAAAACCTACGGCCAAAGAATCTGCCCCGGCGCTGTTTGCCTTTGCAGGTGAAGTATACAGAGGCCTGGATGCCAAAACGCTTGATAAAGATGCAGTAGATTACCTGCAGAAAAACTACAGAATGCTTTCCGGATTGTACGGATTGCTGAAACCTTCTGACAAGGTTATGCTTTACAGGCTTGAAATGGGACGTCATTTTGAATTTGATCAGTACAAAAACCTTTACGAATTCTGGAGAGAAAAGATTACGGATCAGCTGAATTCTGAGATGAAAAAAGGAGAAATTCTTCTTCACCTTGCCAGCAATGAGTACGGAAAAGTAATTGACCGTAAAAAACTGAATCATCAGGTGATTGATTTTGATTTCTATGAGCTGAAAGAAGGCAAACTGAAAACGATCGTAGTGTATACCAAGCACGCCAGAGGTCTTGTTGTAAGGTTCTGTGCAGAAACCAATGCTAAAACCCTGGATGATGTAAAAGCCTTTAACTATGAAGGCTACAGAATTGATGAAGAAAGATCAACAGATATAAAACTTGTTTTCACGAGGTAAATGAATATTCCAGAAATCCGAAATATTGTATTTCCCAAAACCTTACAACTTATCTTTTCGATGAGTTTTATCATCGGCTGTGCTCAGAAAAAAGAAACATCGGTCAATGGGTTTCTGGACAATCATACTTTTAACAGCTGTTATGAAGATACAGTAAACTTTGAATCGGGAAACATTTTCTCTGTTACAAAATTTAAAAAAGCAGCGCAAAAGAACCGTAATTCTGTAAACCGTGACGGACTTTATTATACCCGTGAATCCTATACGGAATACCTTCCGGATGGCCGAAAACTGTATCAGCAGTATTATAATGGCAATACAGATCCGGTAATCGAAAAGTTTCATTACAGAAATGGTCTTCCCGTTCTGAGAGAATCCGTTGAGAAAAATATATACAGCTACAACTGGCTTTTCTATGATAAGGAGCATATTCTTCAGGAAGAAATAGATTATAAGATCGATGACAGGAAAGCATTTATTTATGAGGGGTATACAAAATACAGCCATTCTTCGGACAGTAAAAAAACTACGGTTAAAATCATTGATTACAGCTATGATTCGTTAGCAAATCCTGAAGAAGAATATATTTTCGAGTTTCCTTTTCTCACCAAAAAAACACCGTTATATCAGACAAAAGTTCATCGCTATCAATGGATGAATGGAACATATAAGCCTATTGACAGTAAAGATTACATCATTGAAAACCGGGATGTAACCTTCAGCTATGATAAAAACGGCTATCTGCTTTCAGAGATCTGGCTGGCCAATCATAATTCCCTGGAAAATAAAACCGAGTACTATTATTCTGAAGATTACCGGGAGCGTACCGAACAGCAATATCACATGCTTGGAACAGAAAAATCTACCAAAACCCTCCGGAAGTATGATGAGCACAACAACCTTATTTTTGAGCAAAGCATAGAGTATACAGGCCATCCTTTATATGCTGAAACTTTTGAATACGTTTATGATCAACAGGGAAACTGGATCTCAAAAAAACATTACAGACAAGACCCCGATGAAGGAGCCAGCAGCAAAAAGAAGCTGATTGACTACGAATATCGTGAGATAAAATATTATACCCCGGATTCCAAACCAAAAAGCTTTACGCTCCCTGATTTTCCAAAAGAGGCTGAGAATATCAGAACAGACATTCCAAAGGTATCCGGAGAAAAGCAGAGTACAATAGACGCCTTTCAGGATGCGGTAAAAAGTGGAAATTTTGATACTGAAATTACCCTGAAGAAAGCAAAAAGTCTCGAGGAATTTACTCCAGAATTCTGGACTTTAAAAGACAAACAGTTTGGAAATCTGGACAATACTCCTGAAGATGAAGCTGTCTGCGTCTACGAAACTCCTATTGAAGGGGATCTGGGATTCGCTCAGAGCCTGGCTGTTTATAAAAAGGAAGGTGAAAACTGGGTCCTGTGGCACCAGTCAACAAATCCTATCCTGTCTACCCAACATGGAGGAATGATGGGAAATCCTTATGAAGGAATCAGTATTAAAAACAAAACCATTATCGTCAGTCATTTCGGAGGAAGCCGGCAGAAGTGGCATTACACCCACAGATACAGATTCCAGAACAACAATTGGTACCTGATTGGTGCTTCCGTAAATGTTGGGGCACCATGTGATTATTTCCAGTCATTGGATTATAATCTTTCTACCGGAGATGCAGTATTTGACTATTCATCTGAAGACTGCAATAAAAACAATACGGTAAAAACGAAAAGCTGGAAGGAAAAAATCAACAAAAAAATACCTTCTCCTTTAATGGATGAATTTCAGGTCGGCGAAAATAAAATTGAATTAAAAAGTAAGAAAACAGAAATGTTTTATTAAATACAATGACAGTATCAGAACTTAAAGCAAATTTCTCATCACAGCTTTCAGACCTTTATACCGCATCAGAAAATGCGTTTATCTTTCAGATGTTTGCTCAAAATATCCTGGAATTAAATACGGTCCAGCAACGCCAACTGGCAGATCAGGAAATTTCCTCAGAGAATGAAGAGAAATTTTCCCATATCATTTCGGAATTAAAAACAGGAAGACCTTACCTTCAGATTCTGGGTGAAACTGAATTTTACGGAATGAAATTCTTTGTGGATGAAAATGTACTGATCCCCCGCCCGGAAACAGAGGAATTGCTTGAGATAGCCATCCGTGAAATAAAAAAAGTACAGAGCTCTCAAGTTTTAAAGATTCTTGATATCGGAACCGGAAGCGGGGTCATACCATTGGTACTGAAAAAATATTTTCCGGAAGCCGAAGTTTCATCCATAGATTTTTCTGAAAAAGCGCTGAAAACTGCGAAAAAAAATGCAGATTATCATCAGCTGTCGGTTAATTTCATCCATGCAGATTATCTTCACTTTGAACTTCAGGAAAAATATGATATCATTATTTCAAATCCGCCCTATATAGGAATTGAAGAAGAAATTGAAATTGCGGACTCTGTGAAAGAATTTGAACCTAAAATGGCCCTTTTCTCCCCTACCGCCGATTCCCTGATCTTTTACAGAAAAATTGCAGAAGATGCCAGAGAGCACCTGAATGACAGCGGACTTCTCTTTTTAGAGATCAACCAGAAATTAGGCCCGGAAACCCTGAAGCTTTATCAGGATTTCTCTGATGCTCAATTACTGAAAGACCTATCTGAAAATGACAGGTTTATTTATGGAAAAAAATAAATAATCACTAAACACCATGAAAATCAAATCACACGAGGTCAACTCTATAAAAATAGCGGAAATTGTTTCCGGTGAAATCATCATTCAATCTGCACAGGACGGGCTGGATCTTATGGGAAATGTGTATTATCAGGGATTTGACAAAGTTATCCTTCATGAAAAAAACATTACCCCTGAATTCTTTGATCTGAAAACCGGAATTGCCGGGGAAATTCTTCAGAAATTTTCAAATTACCGTATAGGGCTGGCCATCGTTGGCGACTTCAGCAAATATGAAAGCAAGAGTATAAAGGATTTTATTTTCGAAAGTAATACAACAAAACATGTGAATTTTGTGGGAACTTTAGAAGAAGCCCTGACAACTTTCAAGCACTGACAACAGATAAAAAATCAATCATATACATCATTAAGATTCCAGGGAATGACAAGGCACAATAGATCTTTATTGAAAACCCAGCACTGAGAATTTCTGCTCTTGTCATTCCTGAGGAACCCTTACTTCATATGTTTTAATTTTGAGGATTCGTATTTTTTTGGTTAAAATATTCAATGGCGTCTTCTATGGCCTTATCAACAGGCTGATACTGAAGTCCAAGTTCTTGTGAAGACTTACGGTTAGAATAATAATTATTGATCTGAAGCGCTTTCATATTTGATGTGCTGAGGCTGGTTCTGATCTTCAGTTTTCTCAGCCCGTCGCCCAACAATCCCAAAAAGCTCAGCACCCTATCCGGAATCGGGATCATTACCGGAGTCTGACCTGTAATTTTGTTTATCTTTTTAAAAAATTCTCTATAGGTTAAGTTTTCATTTGCCAGAAGGTATTTTTCCCCGGTTTTTCCGTGTAATACAGCTTGTAAAATTCCCTGGGCGACATCTTCTGCATGAACAAAGTTTTTACCCCCTTTCGGATAGAAAATCACCTTCTTTTTCCAGGCCCAGAATATAATTTTTCCTGAACTGGGTTTATGATCATAGGCTCCGATCATAAAAGTGGGATTCAAAATAATTATCTCCATGTTTTTACCCTGTTCCAGAAGATAGTCTTCGGTCTCCAGTTTAGTCTGGGCATAGAATGAATGGGTGAAAGGATAAAGCTGTGGCGCGTCTTCAGTTCCCCAGAAAGCCGTATTCCCGTATCCTAAGGTATTGGCTGTGCTTACAAACAGAAACTTCCTGATGCCTGCTGCCTCTGCCTGCTTAAACAGGTGCACTGTCAGGTCATAGTTGACCTTTTTATACGCTTCATAGCTGAGCAGATCCTGACGGGTTTCCGCAGCAATATGAATGAAATGATCAACCTCTATGAGAAATGATGAAAGATCGGATGAAAAATCAGTTTCAACCAGTTTCAGATTCTCGCTTTCTTCGCCCATCCAGCCGCTTTTCTTGCGCACCAGAGCAATAACAGAATAACCATCTTGTAATAATTTTATGATAACATGAGTTCCCAAAAGTCCGGTAGCACCGGTTACACACACTTTTTTCATAAGTTCAGTATTCATTTTTGCCCAAAGCAATATACAACCATCCTCCTCAACAATACCTGTTTATGCTTCAATTTCTCTTTTGATGGCCTGTGTCATCAGCGGAAGCTTGATCCATATCGGTAAGATCTTCATCACCAGCCAGCTGACCGGGTTTACCATGATCACGGAATCTTTTTTGAACAGCTGATGAATGCTGTAAGATGCCACTTTATCAGGATTTAAAAGGGTCAGTCTTCCCCAAAATCCCTGTTTTTCAATTCTTTTGCAGACATCCGTATTGGTTTTCATGGCTCCGGGATTCACAACGCTTACAAAGACATTGGTATCTTTCAGTTCTTCGTGCAGACCTCTGGAAAACGAATGGATAAACGTTTTGGAAGCAGGATATACTGTTTTAAAACCTATCGGGGAAAAAGCAGCCATACTCGAAACATTTAAAATAAAGGCTTTGGGCTGTCTTAAAAGGTTGGGCAAAAGCTGATGGGTAATAAGTGATGTAGCCGTCACATTTACCTGTAAGATGGTATTGATATAATCTGAAGTTGCTTCAGTAAATTTCTTGGTTCCTCCCAATCCTGCATTATTGATCAGGATATGAATTTCAAAAGACCGGTTTAGCCATTCCGTAAGCTTCATCACATTTTCATTCACAGAAAGATCCACTTCATAGTAATGAGCTTTGATATGGTAATGGTCTTCAAGTTCCCGGGAAAGTTCCTTCAGATTCTGATCCGGAAGACTTACCAGGATCACATTGATATTTTTCTTTGCCAGGTTTTCTGCAAATGCTTTTCCCAAACCCTGGCTTGCTCCCGTGACCACAGCGTATGATTCTTTGGTATCCATAAATTTAAATTTTACGGTACAAAGCTATTGAGGAAAAGAGGTTTTAATGTTCCGGATTATCTGAACGAACCGATTTTCAACTTAAAAACAAATAAAAAATATATTACTGAAAATCAATCGTTTAAAAACGTAAAAAAGTAAAACTTTATAAACCCGGACTTATTTCCTGAACTCGGAAGGGGTCTGCCCGGTCAGTTTTTTAAAGGTTGTATTGAATGAGGTCTTGGAATTGAATCCGGATTCATAGGCAATTCCTAAAATGGATAATTTACTGTTGGTTTCTTTCAGGAGTTTCTTGGCCTGTTCAACTCTGAACTCATTAACGTATTGAAAAAAGTTCTTTTCAAAACCGGTATTGATGACGTATGAGAGATGATGGGTGGAAACGGATAACATTTCGGCCAGTCTGATCAGGTTCAGTTCGCTGTCAAGATAAGGCTTCCGGGTTTCCATAAGGTTTTCGAGTGCTGCTTTAATTTTGGCCAGTTCTTCATCTGAAATAAGCTTTTTTTTCACTTCTTCAGGATCGGAATCTTCATTGATAGAGATCAGCTCTTCCCTTTGCTTTTCTTCCAGAGGATAGATTTCTTTCTGCTTCAGTGAATAATATCCTACACAATAGATAACCAGCAAAAAAACCGTATTGATAAAAAAGTTCAAAGATCTCGGATCATAAAACAGATTATAGATCACATAGATGATATTCACGGTGAGAAGGATGAGGATAATATATTCCAGCCAGTTCAGGTCAATCCCTTCTGTATTGGAAGAAAACTGCTGGATCTTCCGCTGGTGCTTTCTGATGGTAACATAAGACAGTCCTGTATAAAACAATGCCTGGATCAGGATAAGGATAACGCTCAATGATCCGAAAACAGTCCCGATGTTTAAAGCAATACATATAAGACAGATCAGAAAGGCAGCAGGAAACAGCAGAAATTTAAGGTCTGTTATTTTGAATCTGAAAGAAGGATTGGTGTAAAACAATACACTGAAGTAAAAGAAGACCGGCGTAAGAAACTGTATAAACCGGACCGGAAGTAAGGAATGGAACTCTATGGGGGATCCTGTAACTAAAAGCAGAATCTCATCCATCCAGAAAGTGGACCACAGAAAAAGGAATATCCCGAACCAGAAATTGGCTTTCCTGTTTACCTTTAAGGGATTTGCCAGCTTCAGTAAAGACAGCAAAACCAATGAACCATAGATAAGTATCACGATGAAACTGTTGAATTCTGATGTGTTCATTGGTGTTGATATTGTACAATTAAAATTAACTTTTTATCTTATTTTTTTCCTGACAAAAATCTGATACGCCAGATAAATCAGCGGAAGTGACATGGCTCCTAAAAACAGGATATTGCTCATCGCCTGTTGCGGATGCAGTGCAATAGAATAAACAAGCCCGAAAAAGGCTCCTCCCAGGTGTGCTGCATGCCCCAGATTGTCCCATTGCTTCGGATTCAGCATCATATAAACGGAATATCCGAAATACAAAGTTCCGAAAAGCCATCCCGGCAGAAAGTTGACACTGATCTCATTGGGTGCCATGGCTATGGAAGCAAATATGATTCCCGACACAGCTCCTGACGCTCCGATGGCCGAATACCACGGCTGCTTTTTATAGATCATCAGGCTGAAAAGATTTCCAAGGATCATAGAACCAAAATAAATGATCAGAAAACCTATATTACCAAAAAAGACCGTTACGGCAGCCTGAAAGAAATATAAGGAAAGCATATTGAAGAACAAGTGCATAAAATCGGCATGCAGGAATCCTGAACTGATCAGCCTTATATACTCTTTCCTGTTTTCAATAGCCCCTACATTGAATTTATATTTTTCAAATAAAGCCATATCATTGAAGCCCCTGTAACTGAAGATACAGGTTGCGGCAATAATGACTAAAACGGGTATACTCATAATTTTTTATTCTTAATTTTCAGACTCGTCTCCCTGGAACAGATCTCCGATGATTCCTCCGTCTTCGTCCCCGTCACCGGTGGGTTCAGGATCTTCATATACCTCAGGTTCTTCTTCCACAGGTTCAGGAACGGTAATGTTTATCGCTTTCACTTTGAATTTCGTAAACTGGTTTCCGATTGCCTTGATCCCTTTTACTGCAATAAATTCATCGATATTGATGGTTTCAGGCTCACGTTCTTTGCCTTTATCTTTTGCAAAGATGATTTCTGCTGTAGCATCATTGGCAACAATTACATTTTCAATGAATGATTTCGGATGTTCAGACGGCATGAAGGTCTGTACATTCGTGGTATTTTCCAGCAGGAATCTCTTGATAAAGTAAATATCTTTCTCCCCGTCATAGTAGATACAGGTAATGGGTTGTGAAGGTTTCCATTTTTCCAGTACCAGGTATTCGTCATCAAATCGGTTTCCAAGATCAAAAGACACCAGTTTTACTTCACCATTGGTATTAATGGTCAGTATCCTGTCATCTCCTTTGAAGCTTCCCAGCAGGGTACCTCTTGCATCGGCATTCAGTCTTCTCACCGTATCATCAAACCAGATCTTTCTCGGGGCCAGTGTAGAAACACCTTCTTCTTTCAGATCTACTTTTTTCACAGCATATTTGGTCACCAGGTTACCTTTGGAATCTCTTCCCTTGATGGCAAGGTCAGAGAAATTCACTTCCATTTTGTTTTTCCGGATTCTCGGATTCGGTTTTAAAAGCACTGTTACGGTTTCCGCTTCTCCGTTAGGGTTTGCCGAAAAATATAATGTTTCAGAACCTTTTTTGTCTGAAGCCAGCGGATAGTCTGTATTTCTTGTTACTCCTGTTACAGAGAAACGCTTCATATAATAAGGTCCTTCTCTACCCTCACGGTAGATCATATTGTACACGGTTCTTTTATCATTTTTCTTCCATACGGCAACGTGCAGAATATCTTTTCCGATAAATGTTTTGGCCTCCACTTTTACCACCTTCATGCTTCCGTCTTTTCTGAACGTAATGATATCGTCAATATCAGAACAGTCAAACAGATACTGGTCTTTCTTCAGTGAAGTTCCGATGAAACCTTCTTCAAAATTGGCATAGAATTTTTCATTGGCTACAGCTACTTTTGTAGCATCAATGGTATCAAATATTCTCAGCTCTGTTCTTCTCTGTCTGTCTTTTCCGTATTTCTTCTGGATATTCAGATAATAATCGATCGCATAGGCAATCAGGTTGGCAAGGTGATGTTTCACCTGTTCTATTTTGCCTTCCAGAGCAGCAATATTTTCTTTAAATTTATCTAAATCGAATCTTGAAATTCTTTTGATTCTGATCTCTGTAAGCCTCAGGATATCTTCCTCCGTTACCGCTCTTAAAAGGTGGCCCGTATGAGGTTTCAATCCTGCATCAATTGTTTTCAGTACCTCTTCCCAGGTTTTTACCTCTTCAATGTCATGGTAGATCCTGTTTTCAATGAAGATTCTTTCCAGTGAGGAAAAATGCCAGCTTTCCTGAAGCTCATGAAGCTCGATCTCAAGTTCTTTTTTCAGCAATGAAACAGTGTGATCCGTATTCATTTTCAGAATCTCGGAAACATTCATAAACATCGGCTTATCTCCCACGATCACACAGGCGTTCGGGGAAATCGTCACCTGGCAGTCTGTGAATGCATACAATGCATCAATGGTCTTATCCGGGGAAACATCATTATGAATGTGGATCAGGATCTCAACCTTATCTGAGGTATTATCTTCAATCTTTTTGATCTTGATCTTTCCTTTTTCATTAGCCTTTAAGATCGAATCAATAAGATCCGTGGTCGTTTTTGAATACGGAAGCTCTGAAATCACCAGCGTATGCTTGTCAGTCTGGGTAATTTTGGCCCTTGCCCTTATCTTTCCGCCTCTGTGCCCGTCATTATATTCTGAAACATCCAGATAACCGGCCGTCAGAAAATCCGGGAACAGCTCAAACTTCTTACCCTTTAAATAAGCTACGGAGGCATTGATCAGTTCATTGAAATTGTGAGGCATTATCTTGGTAGAAAGTCCTACTCCAATCCCTTCCACTCCCTGTGCAAGGAGCAAAGGAAATTTTACGGGTAAGTCGATCGGCTCATTATTTCTCCCGTCATAGGATTTTGTCCATTCCGTGGTTTTTGGGTTGAAGACCACTTCCAGGGCAAACGGTGTGAGCCTGGCTTCAATATATCTTGCCGCAGCAGCAGAGTCTCCCGTGTAGATATTTCCCCAGTTTCCCTGGGTATCTATGAGGAGTTCTTTCTGCCCGATCTGCACCATGGCATCTGTAATGGAAGCATCCCCGTGCGGGTGATATTTCATCGTATTTCCTACGATATTGGCCACCTTATTATAACGGCCGTCTTCCAGTTCCCGCATAGAGTGCATAATTCTTCGCTGAACGGGCTTTAATCCGTCATACACCGAAGGGATAGCCCTATCCAAAATTACATAGGAAGCATAATCCAGAAACCAGTCTTTATAGAGACCGGAAACTTTCTTCAGGCTTTCTCCCTCATGCGAATATTCTTCTGTCGTCATCTGTTTCTTTAATCGTTTTTCTCTTTATTAGCTTTTACTACTTTGTTCAGAGAGATTTTTAAATCGTTTACTTCTTTTCTGGTCAAATAAGAAATCTGATATTTCAGCATGGTAGAGCCACTATTCTTACTTGAAACGGTAATGTACAGTCTTTTGATAAAGAACATACTGATTACATCATATTTTATCAGCTTATATTTCGGAAATTCATCGTGAAGGGGCTTGCTTAAAAAGGGAATAACATTCCTGTTTTTAAAGTTAAGAGCTTCTCCGTCACTGTCATATTCGAATATCTGCCGTCCGCTAAGATGAAAAATCACCAGCAGAAAAACGGGAACAATAATCAATAAATAACTTTCATTTCCTAGCGCATTGAATCTGTATTTATTGGCCATAAATACCAATATTCCAAATACCACCATCATCAAAAGCAAAGTGCTCAAAGAGTTATAGACTGATGCTTTATTACGGTTACTTAATCTCATTTTTGATTTTTGGGTTGTAAGTCTTTTAAAATTTTCTTACTTCATCCAAAATGTGTTTTTATTGATAATCTGTGTCGTTTTCACGACTCTGTTTCTATCCGGTTGCTACTTCATCCAGTATTTGTTTTTTATCGATATCGCTATCATCTTCCACCACAAGGTTTTCAAGAATAAAGGTCTGCCTGTCCGGAGTATTTTTCCCCATATAGAATTCCAGGAGCTGATCTATGGTCTGATCTTTTCCAACCACTACAGGCTCCAGACGGATATCTTTACCGATAAAATGCTTGAATTCATCCGGAGAAATCTCCCCAAGTCCTTTGAATCGGGTAATTTCAGGGTTTTTCCCAAGCTCATTCAGTGCCTTTACTCTTTCCGTTTCTGAATAGCAGTATCTTGTTTCCTTTTTGTTTCGGACTCTGAATAATGGAGTCTGCAGGATGTAAAGGTGTCCGTTTTTGATCAGATCCGGGAAGAACTGCAGGAAGAATGTAATCATCAGCAGGCGGATGTGCATCCCATCTACATCGGCATCGGTAGCAATGATCACCTGGTTGTATCTCAGGTCTTCCAGACTTTCCTCAATATTCAGGGCTGCCTGAAGCAGGTTGAATTCTTCATTCTCATACACTACCTTCTTGGTAAGTCCGTAGCAGTTCAGCGGTTTACCTTTCAGTGAAAATACAGCCTGTGTTTCCACATCCCTGGATTTTGTAATGGATCCGGATGCTGAATCTCCCTCAGTAATGAAGATTTGGGTATCACCCTTTCTTTCTGCTTTCTGATCATTGTAATGCTGTCTGCAGTCACGAAGCTTTTTGTTGTGAAGAGAGACCTTCTTGGCTCTTTCCCTTGCCAGTTTCTGGATTCCTGAAAGTTCTTTTCTTTCTCTTTCGGAAATTAAAATCTTTCTCTGGATGGCTTCTGCAATTTCCGGATTCTTATGCAGGAAATTGTCGAGTTTGCTTTTCAGGAAATCGATGATAAAGGTTCTTACCGTAGGTCCGTTAGGTCCCATATCGTTAGATCCCAGTTTTGTTTTGGTCTGAGATTCAAAAACAGGTTCCTCAACATTGATGGAAATAGCGGCGATGATCGATTTTCTGATATCGGAAGCATCGAAACTTTTATTAAAAAATTCACGAACTGTTTTCACATATGCTTCACGGAATGCATTCAGGTGAGTTCCTCCCTGTGTGGTATTCTGTCCGTTTACGAATGAAAAATAAGTTTCCGTCTGGGATTTGTCAGAATGGGTAATGGCTACTTCAATATCATCATCTTTCAGGTGAATGATCGGGTACAGAATATCGCTCTCCAGTTCTTCTTCCAAAAGATCCTTCAGACCGTTTTCAGAAAAATAGGTTTCTCCGTTGAAAAGAATTTTCAGTCCCGGATTCAGGTAGGCGTAATTGCGGAGCATTCTCTCGATATACTCTTTTCTGTATTTGAAATGCAGGAAAATTTCCCCATCCGGAATGAAGGAGATTTCCGTACCGTTTCTGTCAGAAGTATCTTTCTCTTCAAAGTTTTCTTTGATAAGGCCACGGGAGAATTCCGCAGCTTTCATCTTCCCGTCACGGAAAGAGCGCACCCTGAAATAATCAGAAAGTGCATTCACTGCTTTGGTACCGACCCCATTCAATCCTACAGATTTTTTGAACGCTTTACTGTCGTACTTACCTCCGGTATTCATTTTGGATACGGCATCTACCACTTTCCCCAGCGGTATGCCACGTCCAAAATCACGGATGGTAACTTTACCATCGTCAAGTTTTATTTCGATTCTTTTACCTGCTCTCATCCTGAACTCATCAATGGAGTTATCCAGGATTTCTTTAAGCAGAATATAAATACCGTCATCAGCAGATGACCCGTCACCAAGCTTCCCGATGTACATGCCGGGACGCAGACGGATATGTTCCTGCCAATCGAGGGTTCTGATATTATCTTCTGAATAGGTTGGATTTATTTCTTGTGACATATATGATTTCAGCAAACATACAAAAATACGAAATTGTCTAAAATTATGCGAATTTTTTCACTTTGTTTTTTTTAACATTTCGCACTCAATATTGCAGTATTATCAAACAAATTCTATAATTTAAGCGATTATTCCATTGAACGTGAAAAAAATAATATTCTTCTGTTTATTTTATTCCCTGTCACTTTCAGTTTCATTATGCACAGCCCAGATCCCCGGAATGGTACATTATAGTGAAGCGGATGGTCTCAACAGTTCTTATACCTACCATTTGAGACAGGATCAGAACGGTTTTATCTGGATAGGCAGCGACAATGGACTGTTCAGGTTTGACGGCAAAGATTTTAAGCAGTATGGTAAAGCAGAGGGATTGAAAAATATTGATATTATATCCTGTGAACCGTTACCCAATAATGAAATTTTTATTCTCCCGTTCTTAAATGATTTTGCTTATCTTAAAAACGGGCGGGTGATCAATTTAGATCTTAATGATCATCTGAAAAACCAATTCTCCGGCTCTATTCCCAAAATCACCCGCAACGGGAACAGGCTCTATCTGTATGGTACACAGAATCCCCGCAATATTTTTATCTACGAAAACGGAAAAGTAAAGAAAACCCCGGTTCTTTTAGAGTACAAAAACAGGAAGCTTTCAACGTTGCAATACGACTTCAGCACTCAGAATTTATATTTAAATGAATCTGCAACAGGTAAGGTCATCATCTACAACCTTATCAGCGGGCAGGAGAAAGAGATCAGAATAGATAAGGGCAACATGATCTGTGAAAAGGGCGATTTTTTTGTATTTCAGGATAAGTTGAAAATTACGGTTTATTATCGTTCCGGTCTATATCAGATGAAAAAACTATATTCCTATGATACAAAAGAGTATATCTTCTATGGGGTTATAGACAAAAATAACAAGCTATGGCTTAATATACAGAACGGAGGGGTGCTGTACTTTAACCAGGCTCTTTCTGAACAGAAAAAAGATCCGGAGCCTCCTGTAAAAATACTAAGTGACCATGTCATTAATAATGTCCTGGTGGATAAGGCTGATAATGTCTGGTTTAATTCCCGGAACAGCGGTATCTTTTTTATCAGCAAAGCACTTTTCAGTAACCATATCAATTTATCGATAAAAAGCAATACGGAATACATCAAAGCAATTGCAAAGGACAGCGAAAACATTATTCTGGGCCATAACAGATCGTCAGGAGCCATTATCGGGAAAAACAGTAAAATACAACCTATCATCCTGGATAAGAACGATAAAGATGAAAACAAATCGGTGTATATTCATGGTAATGTTTCAATTTTCGGACTGGCCAGCAAAATTATCATTCATGATATAGCCCAAAACAAAAATACAACCCTGGACTACAGCTTAAAGAACATCGTTCCGTACACCAGTGATTCTGTATTCTTCTGCACAGCCCACAGCTTGCTGGTATATGATTTACGTACCCGGAAAACCAGTTCCCTTCTGAACGAAAGAGTATACAATGTTCTGCCCTATACAAAGGATGATCTGTTGGTAGGTTCTTTCAGTGACCTCTATAAGTTCAACATCAAAACCGGAAAAAAGACCTTATTCCTCAAAGGATATTATTTTACAGATCTTAAAAAATTACGGAACAACCTTTACGTGGGGGCTACCAACCTCAATGGTATCATTATTTTCAATGATAAGGGTATTGTAAAGAAGATTGATAAAAAAGACGGACTGATCAACGAACAGATAAAAAAAATAGAAGTAGAAAACAGTAATACCCTCTGGGCAAGCACCAATTCCGGAATATCCAGAATTGAACTTACTGCCAATAAACCCCTCATCACCCATCTTACACAGACAGACGGGCTGCCTTCCAATGCTGTTTCAGGCTGTGTCATCAGAAATGATACTATTTTCATAGGTACCTCTAAAGGACTGGGAATCTTTGCCATAAAAAAATTGCTGGCGCAGGAAAAATCCATTCCGGAAAAAGTGATCATCAATTCCGTAACGATTGAAAATAATGAATACTATCAGCCAAACAGGCCTCTTTCCGGGCATTCCAACCACCATGTCATTTTCAACCTCAGTTTTCCTGATTATGCTTCACAGGGGAAGATAAGCTATCAATATAAAGTGGAAGGTCTTGATGATACCTGGCAGGTAAGCAGTTCTCCGAAAATCATATTCAATTCTATCCCTCCCGGAAAGTATGTATTCAGGGTCTATGGGTTAGGATACAACGGAAAACCATCTTATACCTCTTCAGCACTGGCCTTCGAAATCAGGCCCAGGTTCTGGCAGACATGGTGGTTCAGGCTTACTTTGGGAATCTGTACTGTCATGGCTATTATTACTGTCATCAGTTACCAGCTGCAGAAAAAGCGGAATAAAAAACTGGAAAAAATCTATCATGAAAAGAAGATCGCAGAACTGGAGCTGCAAGCTATCAAAGCACAGATCAATCCGCATTTCATTTACAATTGTCTGAATTCTATCAAATACCTGCTGTTCAAAGAAGACTATCAGGAAACGGAAAATTATCTGGACAGCTTTTCCCAATTGATCCGGAAGACCCTGCATTATTCAGAAAAAACCTTTATTCCTGTAGAGGAGGAAGCAGAATACCTTTCCCTGTATATGAATATGGAAAAACTACGCCAGGACGACCTTTTTGATTATGAAATCCATATTTCTGAAAGTGTTGACAAAAAGTGGGTTATTCCCTCCTTATTAATCCAGCCCTTCGTGGAGAACGCCATTAAACACGGTATGCCGGACCTGAATGTTGTAAAAGGATTCGTCAAAGTATCTTTTGATCACAGGGATTCCACGCTTTGTATAACGATTGAAGATAACGGCCCGGGAATCAGGGCTAAAAACCGCTCTGTTGCGGATACCGACTCTTTCGGATTAAAATTATCCCATAAAAGGATCAAAACCTTCCAACAGCTTTTTGAAACAAACATAGTATTGACAATCAATAATATCAACGAAAAACAAACCTATCCCGGAACCCGGATTAAAATATACATAAGCCCTTATGAAAACAAAAATACAGGCCTGCATCATTGATGATGAAAAGCATGGCAGAGATTATATTGCATTACTGATCCAAAAGGAATTCCCTGAATTTGAAATTGTCTTTCAGGCATCCGGTATTGAGGATTCCTACAAAAGTCTTTTAAAAAATACTCCGGATATCATTTTTTTAGATATACAGCTTAAGGAAGGGACTGCTTTCGATCTCCTGCTGAAGTTTAAAGAGATTCCTTCCCAGATTATTTTTATTACCGCTTATGAAAACTATGCCATCCAGGCGATCAGGAACGGGGCAACCGATTATCTTTTAAAGCCGATCAAAAAAATCGATTTTATTTTTGCGGTCAATAAAGCCCTGGAAAATATAAAGAAGGTACAGCCCGTCCATAACCCGCTGCAGGATAGCAAAATCATACTTTCTACCCTTCAGGGGTTCAAGGTAATCAATATTGCCGATATTATTCATTGCGAGGCAGATTCAAGCTATACTACGTTTTATCTTGTCAATAAAACAAAAATAATGGTATCCAAAACCCTGCACGATTTTGAACGGATTCTTCCCTGCCTTAATTTTTTCAGAATCCATCATAAACACCTTATCAATGTGGATCATCTCCAGGAGTATATCAAAGGCAGAGGCGGCCAGGTGGTAATGAGTGACGGCTCTGTTCTGGATGTATCTTTCCGCAGAAAAAATGATTTCCTGCATAAAATAGGAACTATAGAATAATATCAATATTCAGTTGTGATATATATAATTGTTTCCAAAACCTTTGGGTTTAGCAGCTGCTGTCAGAGGGAAAGCCCGGACTTTATGCCGGACTGCTTTCTAACCGGCCTATTATCCTCTTCAGCATAGAAGGCACAATCAGCTTATGAAAGGGGCGTACCGGAAGGAAGTACAGGATGCCCAGCCAGTTATGAAATTTTACCGTTGTGGAAATGGTCAGTGAATTTTCATTCTTCCCTGCCTTTTGCCTGTCAAATAAAAGGGAAACCCTGAAATCAAGGTGCTTATCATCTTCCCCGATAACGATTTCGTTATCCGTTTTGCTAAACACTTTGAAAAGCCCGAACTGATCCCCCACCTCGCACTTAAAGTTTTGTGGATCCTTTTGACTTCCGATGTCATCACCTGTTTTCAGCCCGAACAGTTTAACTGTTTTATTTCTGAGGGCAAACATTTTCTTTCCCCACCGGGGTCCGCTGGTAAAGAATGCTTTTCCGACTTCCGTAATATCAATATTCCGGCTGTCCGTAAGCTCACCTTCAAAACTATCTATGTAATCAAAATCCTTTTTTCCTGTGAACAGAACAGACTTTTCAGGAAACTCAGTCTTCTTAATTTTCGTTATCATTGGTATTAATTGGCTTGTTTGCCTAACAAATGTAGGGATTTGAAAGCAGATCCAAAAGAAAAAACCAAACAAATGTTTAATTAAATTCTGATTCCAATTTTCATGATAAACAATTCAAATAAAATATAATTTATTCTCTTAAATAACTATGGTGAAAATTATATTTAATGTACATTATAAAAGATCATATTCTTTTTAAACTCAATTTTATTTATTAATGTAAAATAAAGTATTTCAACTATTTAACATAAATAAATAATTCTCACTCATGATGAATTATTTTATATTTTTGGTTTAATAACTATTTATAAAAAAACAAATATGAAAAAAACAATTTTACTAGGCACTTTCTTAATCGCCGGTATCGTAAGTGCATTTCCTTTTAGAACTTCATGTGGTACGGTTGTTCAAGTCAGCCAGACAATTGCTAATAACATGTCTTTAGACCAGTTGGCAAACTACCTTGGTGATGTAAATGGTGAAACATGTCCGGGTTCAGGACCGGTTATTGTTAAAATTTATTACCATTAATAAACAAAAAGTCCATTGATTACCGCCATCAGCCTGGCGGTTTCTTTATTTAATAAAAGGATTAAAAAATGAAAAAGGTTATATTACTATTCTATCTGTTAATGATTACAACCATTTTTTCTCAGAAAAAATTTGATGTGGTTTATGAGGCCGGTTATAAACTGGATTATAAGCTTTCTAACGGGAGCAATTACAGGAAAGAAACAACATTTGCCCTTCTTATTAATGAAAACGCATCCTTTTTTAAGGATTTACACAGGTATATTTCTGATTCTTTAATGGTGGAAAAAAAACTCAATACAATTGAAGAAGCTATGAAATACAATACAGATTTCCGGGGATATATCGGAACAACATCTGCCAAGTTATATGTAACGGATGAAATCAATTACACCTATTTCGGATATGAGGAGCCCAATAATATTAACTGGAAAATTAAAAATGAATTCAAAACAGTGGCCGGGTACAAATGTCAAAAAGCAGAAACCACCAAATACGGCAGGACATGGATAGCCTGGTTTGCCTCCGACATTCCTTTTCAATATGGTCCCTATAAATTTAACGGACTCCCTGGCTTAATCACTGAAGTATACGATCTTAAAGATGATTATCATTATACTTTATATTCCTTTAGAAAAAGAAAATATACCTGCAGATCAGCCAATATTGCTACGAACGTTAAAAGTCTGACAAAAGAAAAATTTGCAGAAGTTTTAAAAAACAGACTGGCTGGTAAAATGAGATTGCATGAACAGTATATTGAAAACAAAGATGATATTGAAATGCTAAGGCGGAATGCTGCTAAGGCTGAGAAAAATTATAATCCTATTGAATTAAGTATATACTAAAAACATCTTTTAAAGGTATTTTTTTATTTAAAAGAATACGATTAAATTTTATGTTATATGGTAATTTTAAGTCAATTGTATTCACTTATCATGAACTATCCTCCTTAATACAAGTTAATTATTAATCAATACCCTTACTTTATTTTAAATATTCATTAAATTGGGACCACAAAAAATTTCCCTATGATACAACTTCCTTTATCTAAACTTTCTAATGTAGGAACTACTATTTTCAGCCAGATGACCCAACTCGCCAATGAGAATGAAGCGATTAATCTTTCTCAGGGATTCCCAGATTTCATGCCTGATGAAGAGCTGCTGAACCATGTGGATCATTTCATTAAAAAAGGGTTCAATCAATATGCTCCACTGGGAGGAATAATCGGTTTAAAAGAAGAAATCGCAAGGAAAATTGAGAACAGCCATCAGGCGGTTTATCATCCCGATACCGAAATCACTGTAACTGCAGGAGGTACCCAGGCTTTATTTACAGCAATTGCCGCTTTCGTGAAAAAAGAGGATGAAGTGATCATTTTTGAGCCTGCTTATGATTGTTATGAGCCTACTGTAGAGCTTTTCGGAGGAATTGTTAAACGTTTTGAGATGAAAGCCCCGGATTATACAATCGATTGGAAGGCGGTTAAAAACCTTATCACCGAAAACACCAAAATGATCATCCTTAATAATCCGAATAACCCGTCAGGAAGAATCCTTAAAGAAGAAGATATTCAGGAACTCATTCAGCTGGTTAAAGGAACTTCCATCCTTATTCTAAGTGATGAAGTGTATGAAAATATTGTTTTTGACGGGAAAAAACATATCAGCATCTGCCAATATCCTGAGCTTAAAGAAAGAAGCCTTCTGGTAGCCTCTTTCGGAAAACTGTTTCACGTGACGGGCTGGAAGGTCGGTTATTGTGCAGCTCCGAAGAATTTAACAGATGAATTCAGGAAGGTACATCAGTTCAATGTTTTCTGCGTCAACACTCCTATTCAGCTTGCTTTGGCAGAATATATGAAAAATGAAGAACATTATACCCACCTGAACCAATTCTTCCAGGAGAAAAGGGATTTTCTGAGAAACGGGCTTTCCGGAACTTCATTTGAGCTGCTGGACTGTGAAGGCACTTATTTTCAGGCTGTGAAATACACCAAGATCTCTGATAAAGATGATTTTGATTTCGCCAGAGAGTTTACCATTCAGCATAAAGTAGCCAGTGTTCCTTTCTCTTCATTTTATAAAAACAAACTGAATGAACATGTGATCAGACTATGTTTTGCTAAAAAACAGGAAACCCTGGAAAGGGCAATTGAGAATCTCTCCAAAGTATAAACTTCAATGCTTTATCGAAAAAACCATTGATCAGCAACTTAGTTGCTGATCAAACTATGTCGCTATGTGGTTAAATCGCATGCTTCATACAGAATCACTATTGGCTATTTTTTCTTAAACCGGTGATTTATTGTTATATTTTTCTTATATTCGTCTTACTAACTAATTAAAAATCAAAACCATGAAAAACAAATCTTTCTTGAAAGGGAAACTGCTGGGCAGATCAGCCTTAAGCTTAGTGAAAGGATCCGGTTTTAAAATATGCTATGATGCAGGGTACGGAGAATGTATGGACCGGGGCAGATTTTGTGAGGAACCTCAATGCAAAACCCCTTTTCCATAAAGCAAAAAACTTAAAACCAAAACCATAATTATTATGAAAAATCACATGTTGCCCCAAGGGAAAAAACTGAACAAAAAACAATTGAATACCATCTAGGGAGGCCGTAAAATATGTATTCCACCAGGATATACAGAATGTGCCGAGTTTGGAAAATACTGTGGCGAACCTGAATGCCAGGTACCCCCTATTCTTGTATAAATCAAAATCAATCGTATGAATAAAGGAAAAAAACTGAATAAGAAGGAGCTGAAAGCCATCAGTGGCGGATCGGTTATCAGAACATGTACCGATTCTTCGGGAAAGTGCAGGATCTACGGCTATGAATGCCGTGAAAAGAAGTGCCAGCCACTGGAGCCCATTGAGCCTCTGGAGCCTATCGGAACCATTATTATTGAATGATGATCATAAAAAGAACCAACCTTTCTACAGGTTGGTTCTTTATCTTTTATGAATGATGTACGGTAACAGCCTTTACAGAAACATTCCTCCTGAAACTTCAATTCTCTGACCATTGATCCAGCCTGCATCGTCTGTACACAGGAAGGCCACTACCCCGCCAATATCATCCGGCAGCCCTACTCTTCCCAAAGCTGTAGCCCCGGCCACCATTGCATTGATTTCTTCATTATCTCTCACTCTTCCGCCTCCGAAATCCGTTTCTACCGCACCGGGAGCAATGACATTGGCTTTGATCTTTCTTGGTCCCAATTCTTTGGCCATATATTTTGTAAGCATTTCCACCCCTGCTTTTACAGAGCCGTATACTGATGAACCAGGAGTTGCAAACCTTGCCAACCCCGAAGAAACATTTACAATTCCACCTCCGTCATTGATGTAAGGCAGCAGTTTCTGGGTGAGGAAAAATACTCCTTTGAAATGGATGTCTACTATGTCATCAAGCTGTTCTTCGGTGACATCGGTAATGGGTGAATATAAAGCGGTTCCGGCATTGTTGATAAGAAAATCAATATTGGGACTGCCGGTATTTTCCTTCACATGGTCTGTCACTTCTTTTACAAAGGCATCAAAGCTTTTACTGTTTTTCGTATCCAGCTGAAAAGCCACCGCATTCTGTCCCATTGCTTTAATTTCACTTACTACAGCGTCCGCTTCTTCTCTGTTACTTCTGTAGGTAATGATAACGTCCAATCCTTTCTGAGCAATTTTAAGGGCAGCATTTTTACCCAATCCGCGGCTTCCTCCTGTTACCAGGGCAATATTCGTTTTTGTGTTCATTTTTATTTTGATTATTGTGATGGTACAAAGTTGGGATATTTCTGTGAAGGCCTGTTTGCCTGAATCAATCTAAAATTTGCAAAATTCAAATTATGAACGGAATTCCAAAGGGGTGAAGGAGGTTTTTCTTTTAAAGAAGTTGGAGAAGTGGGCTATTTCTTCAAATCCTAAGGCATGAGAGATTTCGGATACATTCCATTTCGTCTGTTTTAAAAGTATTTTTGCTTCCTGGATGATGCGGTCTGAGATAAGCTCTGTAGTTGTTTTTCCGGTACTTTCTTTTAATCTTTTATTTAAGTAATTCACATGAACTGCCAGCCGCTCTGCATAGTCTTTGGCTGTTCTGAGCTGCAGCTTCTGTTCCCAGGATTCTATGGGAAACTGTCTTTCCAACAGTTCGATGAATAAGGAAACAACCCTCATGGATGCATCGTTGGATGCTGATATTCTGGTTGCCGGCTGTAGTTTTTGCCCATAATGAATCAGCTCCAGCACATAATTCCTGATCAGGTCATATTTAAAGACATAATCTGAATCTATTTCTTTTTTTATTTTCTTGAAAAGGATTTCAATCTCTTCTGCAAGATCGTCATCTATTTCAAAAACAGGAACCCCTCCCGGCTGGAATATCGGCAGATCTTCCAGATGGTAATAGGATTTGTCCTTAATAAAGAAGTCTTCTGTAAACACACAGAAGCTTCCCGACTGTTCGGAATCTTCCGGTATCCAGTGATACGGAACTTTAGGAGTTGCAAACAATAAAGCATTCTGCTTTATAGAAATCACTTTATCGGCATATTCAGCCCTGTTTTTCCCTCTTATAAAGCTGATTTTATAATATTTCCGCCTGTTATAAGGCATTTCAGCAGTGGTTTTTACTTTTTCTATAGTCTGGGCAATGTCAAATACATTAAAATGTCCAATGTCTTTATGAAGGCCTTTCGGGAAAATACTTTCGAGATCCTTACCCAATTTGGCCGCCATCTCTCTGTAAAAATCTTCCAGTGAAGTATAAGCTATTTTCTCCATGACAGATAATTTGTAAAATTCAAATATACAAAGTTATGAAAATTCAGTAGTTCAATATTTTCACAAAGAATATCTATTATACTATTCTGCGCTATTAATTTGCCGGCATTTCATTAATATAATTCATTACTTTATCTATATAAAGTGATATATGTTCATTTATTTTTATTACATTCGTAATAGCTAACTCATTAAAAATCAAAAATATGAAAAATTCACTTGCTAAAATCGGCAAAAAGCTGAACAAAAAAGAATTAAAATTCATTACCGGAGGACTCCTCAACTGCATTGAACCCACTCCCACTTTTTGCCCGGACCCGCCATGCCAGGCCAGTAGCCGTTGTAAAATCACCTCGCCTTCATGCGCGCAGTTGGAATGCAGACCCAACTGGCCTATAGAACCTTAACACATGCAATAAAACTATATTAAAATGAAAAATCAAAACGTAAACAACGGAAAAAAGCTTAACAAAAAAGAGCTGAGAGTAATCACCGGAGGAAAAGAAATGTGCTGGCTGGCTGAACAGGTATGCAGCAAAATTTCCTTCAGCTGTGCAGAACCACAATGCCAACCGAGCATTGAAATTGAATAATTCAACTGATGAAGCGCCTCCTTATCTTCAGGAGGTGCTTTTTATCTGTTATTATTTATCCTAAAACTAAAACCATTAAAAATTCAGTAAACATGAAAAAACAAATTTCAGAGAACGGAAAAAAACTAAATAAAAAACAACTGAGAACAATCGCAGGAGGTGTAAAACTTTGCAAGAGTGGCGGTGTATGCGTTCAACATGGTCCTACATGCTATGAACCGGATTGCAGAACTGATCAGGGAGGATCAATAAAATGTGCAGATATTGTTAATAATTGTGTGATGTACTCTATAGAATGTATAGAGCCAAAATGCAGGTTTGAGATATCCATGTAGGAATACAATAACTGCTCTCTGATTTCAGAGAGCAGTTATTGTATACGCCAAAGCCTAAACAACAGTTCCGCCAGTATTTTCCAAGATCCATTTCCCTTTTACATACTTTGCTTTATAATCATTGGTAAAGCTGCTTCCTGATTCATAGATATAGACTGTATCCGGATCTTTATCGTCTTTCCGGATTTTGGAAATGGTTCCGTCCGTAACATCGGTGACCCTGGTATAGTATGTTTGTTTGCTTTTGCTTTCAGGCATAAATAAAACCCGGAGCTCTGGGTTGATCTGGTGAAAATAATCACAATCCGTCTCATAAACCTCAAAGGTATAGTTCAATTTCTTCAGGTTGGACGTGCCATAGTTTGGCAGCAGCAGTTCATAAAGCTGAGAAAACTTATTCTTTTCAGAAGCAAACATAGGGTTCAAATCTTCAAAGTCGTTCATTCCATCGCCATCCGTATCTTTATCATCGGGATTCAAGCCAAAACTTTTCTCAAAAATATCGTTATACCCATCGTTATCAGAATCTTTCATCAAATCCTTCAGATTGATTTTAAACAGTTTCCCGTCTTCCATTGCCGAATAATCATCATAACCGGGAAGCCCTGCCACCTTTATAATTTTTACGAGACTTCCTTCAAACTGAAGAAATCCATCCTTTATAATGGGGCCTTGCTGGATACTGTTCATATAATAATGGCTAAAGCTTAAGCCCAGAAAATAAGCAGCGGGTTTATTATTTTCAATCTTGAGCAGCCAGAATCCTAACCTGTTCTTACCCAATCCGTAGAGAATATTGCCAACCTGCTGTTGGGAGCAGAACATAAACTGATCTGAAAATGCATCTTTCAGTACTTTAAACTCCCGGTCCTGCCTTGCCCATATGCTTTCAGATTCTGAAGAATAACTGTGAATACCAGCCTGCATACTGTCTTTTTTAAACGTACGGTACTGCTTCAGGTTTACTATTTCCAGATAATCGGGTTTTTCGTTCAATATCTGTTTTACGGAATAAGGCTTTTGCTCTTCATACCCCTTAAATATCTGATCACCTTTGTTCATAAAACATTTCTGTTCTGTAGAAAGCGAGCAGGAAAAGAATAAGACCGGAAGTACGAAATATAAAATTCTCATGATTAAAGTTTAGCACATCAATGCAAAAAACGCTCCCAAATTCATGGAAGCGCTTTTTTATAAACTAACTTTAATATTTTTCTATACATTGAATCTGAAGTGCATGATGTCACCATCCTGAACTACATATTCTTTACCTTCTACAGAAAGTTTTCCGGCTTCTTTTACCTTTACTTCCGAACCGTAAGTCACATAATCGTTATACTTGATTACTTCTGCACGGATGAATCCCTTTTCGAAGTCTGTGTGAATCACACCGGCCGCCTGTGGAGCAGTCCACCCCTGCCCGATCGTCCATGCTCTTACTTCCTTCACACCGGCAGTAAAGTAGGTCTGAAGTTTCAGAAGGTCATAGGCTTTTCTGATCAGACGGTTTACTCCAGGTTCTGTAAGCCCCAGTTCTTCAAGGAAGATCTCTCTTTCTTCAAAGGTTTCAAGTTCGTTGATGTCAGCTTCAATCTGAGCGGCAAGAACAACGATCTCAGCACCTTCGTTCTTAGCCATTTCTTCGATCTTTCCAATCCAGTCGTTACCGTTTTTGATAGAATTTTCATCTACATTACAAACGTAAAGTACCGGCTTATTCGTTAATAGCTGAACTTCGCTGATGATTGATTTTGTAAAATCATCTACGGCAAATTCTCTGGCATTTTTCCCGTCTTCAAGGAATTTCTGTAAATTCTGAAGGGTCTCATAGGTAAGGATATCTTCTTTCTTACCGGATTTGATGAACTTTTTAGCTTTCTCAACTGCTTTTCCTACAGTTTCAAGGTCTTTCAGCTGAAGCTCAATATCAATGATTTCTTTATCTCTTAACGGGTCTACCGAACCTTCTACGTGAACGATATTTCCGTTATCAAAACATCTTAATACGTGGATGATGGCCTCACACTCACGGATATTGGCCAGGAACTGGTTCCCCAATCCTTCTCCTTTGCTGGCTCCTTTTACAAGACCTGCAATATCAACGATTTCAACGACTGCCGGTAAAACTCTCTCAGGCTTTACGATTTTCTCCAGTTCAAACAATCTCTGATCCGGTACTGAAACTGTTCCAAGGTTGGGTTCAATAGTACAGAAAGGATAGTTTGCCGACTGAGCTTTTGCATTACTCAGACAGTTAAAAAGTGTTGATTTACCTACATTCGGCAGGCCTACGATTCCACATTTCATATTGTAAAATTCAAAGTTTAAGGTTTAGAGTTGAAGTTCAGGGTTTAAGAGGTTGAAGTTTTTTACAGCTTCTTATCCTGATGGTAAAACCTTGAACTTTCAGCGTGCAAAGATAGTGATTTTTAGGCGATTTTCATAATAAAAAAATCTGCCAGTAATCTGACAGATTTTCAAACGGTTTGATCTTACCCGTCCGGTTTTATGGGTTGTCCCCGGTAGCTTCCTGAGCCAATGGGACGTCATTCGGAGCCTGTTGCATGGCCATATCCAGGGTGAATAAAGATTCATCTGTAGCACGGTCACCGCCTGCAATTTTTAATTTATCAATGAGGTTCTGGGCCAGTGTTTCTTCTTCAATCTGTTCCTGTACAAACCACTGCATGAAATTCCATGTTGCCCAGTCTTTCTCTTCCATGGCAAGGTCTACGATTTTATAAATGGCTGTGGTATTGTCTACCTCATGTTTGAAGACCCCATCAAAACAGGCGGTAAGGTTTTCGGGATCAGCCGGAGGGGCCGGAATGGCTTCTACTTTAGGTTTTCCGCCTCTGTTTAAAATGTATTCCATGAATTTGATCGAATGGTTTCTTTCTTCCTGGGCATGACGGTAAAGAAAGTTGGCAATTCCCTGATAGCCTTTATCATCGGCCCAAATTCCATAGGACAGAAAAACGTGTGATGCATGAATTTCTTTATTCATCTGATCACTAAGTGCTTTTTCCACATTGGCGGAAAGTCTGTTAGTATTCATAATGTTATATTTTGGTGATTATGAAATTCATCATGCAAAAATGGTTCCGATAAAGTTATTATTTTAAACAGAACTTCATATGTTCACCTTACATAGTATTGATTTTCATAATTTTAAATTCATAATTTATAGTTATTCTAAAATAAATTCCATTCAAAAACTACTCTTTTCCGTAAAGAACAGCCGGTTGTTTCCTATGGATGATATCAAAGAAAAAGGGTTCAGCATAATGCTAAACCCTTCTGTAATTGTAAAGACTCATGATATTCAGTCTCTTTTTATTTTATTTTCTTGGCTATGTAATCACTTTCATTTCCTAATCTGTCGATGGCTTTGATCGCTATGGCATTCAGCTTTTTGCCGTCCTTGAATTTAGGAATGTCTTTTGAAAGCGTATCCAGTGTCAGAATTTCTGTCTGCCATACTCCGTTGTACTGAGTGAAAAGCACCCACTGGAAAACGTCTGCTGCATTTTTTGTACTCCAGCTCGTCTGTGCAAAGCTGCCGTTATCTGCAATAAACAAAGTTGGGGTCTGTAACGGAACGGCTTTGATCCATGGAGATTTAGGAACTAATGCTTTTTCATTGTACGGTCCATTTTTCAGCGTAGGAAGCATTCCCGGATTTTTTGTAAGCCCTGCAATACTCCAGTGAATTTCTCCGGCATCATTCTTCAGCACCCTTCTTGAAATGTCGATCTGATTTTTAATTTCCGTCGGGCGGTCTGATACTCTGATTTCAACGGTATTAAGTCCCGGCCATAGGTGGCGGTTCATTGTATTTTCAGACTGCCACCAGTTCAGCAGCGCTTCAAAGCCCTGCCCTTTAGAGTCGATCGGCCAGTATAGCTGTGGTGAGAAATAATCTACCCATCCTTTATTCAGCCATAATTTGGCATCAGCATACAGTTCGTCATATTGTGAAGATCCTGTAACTCCTGCCGGATAACCCGGTTTCCAGATTCCGAACGGGCTGATCCCGAATCTTACATTATTTTTTTCTGCATGAATTTCCTTATAGATACGTTCTACGAATTTATTAACGTTATCTCTTCTCCAGTCTGCTCTTGACAAGGTTCCTCCACTGCTTACATAGGCATTCCAGGTTGCGTTATCCGGGAAATCGGCACCTTTGTTATAGGTGGCATAAGGATAGAAATAATCATCGAAGTGAATGGCATCTATATCGTACCTTTTTACAATATCCTTTACCACGTTAGACACATGCCCCTGTGTTTTTGGGTTGGCAGGATCAAACCAGTACATTCCGTTTTTTAACCTTACAACAATATCGGAAAGTTTATTGGCCATAGACAGCTTGTTTACAGCACCTCCATTGGTATGGTGGGCACGGTAAGGGTTGAGCCATACATGAAGTTCAAGCCCTCTTTTGTGCGCTTCCGCAATCCAGAACTGAAGGGGATCATAATTCGGATAAGGCGCTGTTCCCGTTTCCCCGGTCAGGAAATAAGACCATGGCTCAATATCACTTGTATAGAGCGCATCTGCTGAAGGCCTGATCTGGAAAATGGCAGCGTTGAAGTTATTGTCTTTCAGCATATCGAGCATGCTGATGGCTTCTGCTTTCTGCTCTTCCACGGTAAGGTTGTTTCTTGAAGGCCAGTTGATATTCGCTACGCTGGCGATCCAGGCACCCCGGAATTCTCTTTTGATTTCCGGAAGTGTGGTTCTGAAGGTTTCATCTGCCGTATTCCCTGCAGCAGGCTTAGGTACTGCTTTCGGTTCTTTCGGTTTGGGAGGGTTGGTATTAGGTTTTGTTGTATTCTTAGCTGGCGGGGTTTTCGTTGCACTGTTCTGAACTGAACATGAGGTACTGTACGATGCAAAAACTCCCAGTAAAACGATAAGTTTTAATTTATTCATTCTCATAGCCGCAAAACTACTTTAATTTATATTTTTAATATTTGGGATAATCTTTTGAAAAAATAAACATTTTTTCCTGATCTCTAGAAAAAAAGCCCCGAAAAATTCGAGGCTTTTCTATATTGTAATGGTAAATGATTATGCTTTCGCTGCTCTTTCCAATCTTTTTCTGTCTTCTTCTGAAAGAATTTTCTTTCTCATACGGATGAAGTTTGGAGTTACCTCAATCGCTTCATCAGCCTGGATGTATTCCATACATTCTTCAAGAGAGAATAAGATTTTCGGTGCTACACCGGTATCTTTGTCTTTTCCTGCCGCACGCATGTTGTTCAGCTGTTTTGCTTCAACGATGTTGACAACAAGGTCACCCGGTTTGTTCTGCTCACCGATGATCATCCCTGCATAGATCTCCTCACCCGGATCCACGAAGAACTTACCTCTGTCCTGAAGTTTGTTGATTGAATATTCTGTAGCAGGTCCCTGAGTTTTGCTGATCAGTACCCCGTTGTTTCTTCCCGGAATAGCTCCTTTGAAAGGCTTATATTCTGTGAAACGGTGTGCCATGATAGCTTCCCCGGCAGTAGCCGTCAGCATCTGGGAACGTAATCCGATCAGACCTCTTGAAGGAATTTCGAATTCCATGTGCTGCATTTCCCCTTTAGTTTCCATGATGTGAAGGTCACCTTTTCTCTGGGTAGCCAAATCGATTACTCTTGAAGCATATTCTTCAGGTACATCTACTACCAAAGATTCGTAAGGCTCACAGCTTACTCCGTCAATTTCTCTCAGGATTACCTGTGGCTGGCCGATGGTCATTTCATATCCTTCTCTTCTCATGGTTTCGATCAAAACAGATAAGTGAAGAATACCTCTACCGAATACAAGGAAAGTGTTTGCATCATCAGTCTGCTGAACTCTTAATGCCAGGTTTTTCTCCAATTCTTTTGTCAATCTTTCCTTCAGGTGGTTAGAAGTAACATATTTACCGTCTTTACCGAAGAAAGGTGAGTTGTTGATAGAGAAAGTCATGTTCAGGGTAGGCTCATCAATAGCCGTTCTCTCCAATGGCTCAGGATTTTCAAGATCTACGAATGAATCACCGATCTGGAATGCATCGAAACCTACTACGGCACAGATATCTCCTGCCTGTACTTCAGTTACTTTTTTCTTTCCTAATCCTTCGAAAACGTAAAGTTCCTTTACTTTTCCTTTTACTATTTTACCGTCTGCCTGAGCAAGACCGATCCACTGGGATTCTTTAAGCTCTCCTCTTGTTACTTTCCCGATCGCAATTCTTCCTAAGAAAGAAGAGTAATCAAGGGAAGTGATCTGCATCTGAAGGTTTCCTTCCGTAACGGTAGGCGCAGGAACGTACTGCAAAATACCATCTAATAATGGTAAGATATCTTCAGTCTGCTCTAATGAAGTGTTGAACCACCCTTGTTTAGAAGAACCGTAGAATGTTGGGAAATCCAATTGTTCTTCAGTAGCTTCAAGGTTGAAGAATAAATCAAATACCTGATCGTGAACTTCGTCCGGACGGCAGTTTGGTTTATCTACTTTGTTGATTACCACTAATGGTCTAAGGCCTAATTCCAAAGCTTTCTGAAGTACGAACCTTGTCTGTGGCATTGGTCCTTCGAACGCATCCACCAACAAGATCACCCCGTCAGCCATTTTCAATACTCTTTCTACTTCTCCTCCGAAATCGGCGTGACCAGGGGTATCAATTACGTTAATTTTTGTGTCTTTATAAGTAACAGAAATATTCTTGGATAAGATGGTGATCCCTCTTTCTCTTTCAAGATCATTGTTATCCATAATTAATTCTCCACTCTCCTGATTTTCTCTGAAAATGTTGGTTGCGTGGATGATCTTGTCAACCAATGTGGTCTTACCGTGGTCAACGTGTGCGATAATCGCAATATTTCTAATGTTTTGCATATAGGATTTTTACGGGTGCAAAAATAGTGATTTTAAATGAATTAATTAAAAAGTTTATGCAATATTTAACAATTTCATAATGAGAATTTTATATCAATCCGGTTTAAAAGACCATTCTAAATGTAGAACAGAAAGCACCTTTACTCCCCTTTTCCACCATTATGCCGGTAAAATTCCTGCAGAAATACAGAGTATTCATTATCAATTTTTTAAAAGCAGAAGCCCGGACGGTTACATCCAGGCTTCCTATTATTATTTATACTCCCTGCCCGCTGTGTTCTCCTTCTTTGAATTCTTCTACCATTTTGGCATTAAAAGCCGGAAGGTCTTTTGGGGTCCTGCTTGTTACCAATCCGTTATCCACAACCACTTCCCGGTCTACCCAATGGGCTCCGGCATTGATGAGGTCTTTACTGATGGAATTCACTGAAGTCATATTTCTTCCATTGACAACCTCTGCATTGATCAAAAGCTGAGGTCCGTGACAGATCGCTGCCACAGGTTTGTTCTGTATAAAGAAATCTTTCACAAATGATAAAGCCTGATCATTGGTCCTTAACTGATCCGGGTTGATAACGCCTCCCGGAAGTACGAGTGCATCATAATCAGAAGCTGAAGCCTGATCCAGGGGCCTGTCTACAGGATATTCTTTTCCCCAGTCTTTTTCTGCCCAGGACTTTATGGTTCCGGATTCCGGACTTACTATGTGGGCCGTCCACCCCTGTTGTTCCAGGTATTCTTTGGGCGACTGAAGCTCACTTTCCTCAAAGCCGTTAGTGGCCAGAATTGCAATCTTTTTTGACATAATATTATATTTTTGGTGTTGCCTGACAGAATGAAAATATAATGCCGGCCACCTGTTACAGATTGCTAAAAAAAGGTTAAGATATTAAAAAACGGAGAGCATTAATGTCTTATGAGCCTGTAAAGCAGGACAAGATCAATTAAGACCACGATTATAAATTTGACAAGAAAAGATTTTTTGGAAACTTTATGGTTGAAGAGGATCATTCCGGAAGCAGCACCCAATGCTCCTATGAGTGAAAGTCCCAGAAGGGTATTTTCAGAAATCCGCCATTGCTGTTTTTTGGCCTGCCACTTATCAAACCCGAAGACTCCAAAGGTAATAAGGTTAGCGATCAAAAGAAAAGGAATCATCTATAATTAATTTGTGACAAAAATAGAGTTTAATTTAGATTCCGGAAAAAGAAAGCATGAATAAAGTGACAAGCCGGAAGAAAGAGCTGGAAGTGATTGATGATGCAATGAGTGAGGTAAGTCCAAGAGCATGCCTGTTGTGATACATCTAGGTTATGAGAATAAGATTTTCTAAATTTGCAGCGCATAAAAATAAATCAATGACGGTACATGATCTGGCGGGAACGTATTCCATTAAAGGTAGTAATCAGGTAGAATCTGACCAGCCTACCTATGACGGTATATTAATCTTATCTGTTGATGAAAATAACCGTATCGTTGCTCAATGGATCATTGGCGACCACATTCAAAACGGAACCGGATTCTATAAAGATCAGATCCTAGTGCTTAACTTCAATTATGAAGATGATGAACACCAGATATACAAAGGAGTAGCCGTATACCGCTGCCTGAGCAAAGATATACTGGACGGATTCTGGTCTGAAAAGCATGGCAACCCTCAGTATCTGGGAAGTGAGTATTGTGTGAAGCTGAAAGGGCCGGAGTTTTTGAATTGATACGGTGTTCTTTTGCGTTTATTCAGATAGTGGGATATAAGATTACTTTTATGTACCACACCCTTTACCGTGTAGGAGATGAGCATTTCCCCTCGCTGGCGCAAGCGTCACGCTTGTGCCAATCATAAATCTACATTTATTTTTCATCTTAAAAAACTATAGATACAGAACTCTCTATAAATATTTCGATTTTAAAATTTAACAAGCCCTTACTTTTTTGTAAGGGTTTGTTGTTATATGGTACGAACGAGACGATTACACCAGCTGTGGGAAAGAATACTGCTTAATCAGTTATTCATTTTATATTTTTCAAAAAAATTTATTGAAAATATATTGTTAATACAAAACCCCTGCATTTGCAAGGGTTTATATGTTATCCACCACACGATACAATCGTGCGGGAGCGGGGGTCATACATCTATATTTCTTATTTGGACACAAGCGTGACGCTTGCGCCAGCGAGGAATGATAATCTAGGATTTATCTAATTTTAGATACTATTTTTTCTCTAAAAATTATTTTTATGTCTTCATTTTCATCTTCCGATAAATCACGATTAACATCTTGCCAATTACCTAAAGACAATCCATTTTGAATACTAATAAGACCTATTACTGTTTTATCAGTACCATCATCTTTTGCATAACAATACATGATTTGATTTCTTTCTTTAAGGAAAATATAAAAAACAAAGTATCCATTTTTTAGGTTCTTATCTCTTAATAAAGTTTCCTTTCCTGCCCATTTGAATGAAGGAACTATTAATCCTTTATTTATTTTGATACTATCTATTTTATATATTACTCTATCCTTTGGTAATTTTATTTCAAAAGTCTCTGCATAGGGATAACTGCCAGATGAAAAATTATTTACGTCTTTACAAGAAATTAAAAACGTAAGAAAAGTAAAACTTATAATTTTGTATCTCATTATTTTTTTTGGTTATTAGTCACTCCTTTATTAGATGTTTTATAGTCTTGATAAATGTTATAAAATGCATTATTATCTGTTGCAAGTTTAAATATCGTTTTAGGTGCAGCTGCTATTCCTAATCCAACACCAAGCGTTCCGCCTCGCTGGCGCAAGCGTCACGCTTGTGCCAATCATAAATCTACATCTATTTTTCATGTTAAAAAACTATAGATACAGAACTCTCTATAAATATTTCGATTTTAAAATTTAACAAGCCCTTACTTTTTTGTAAGGGTTTGTTGTTTATATGGTACGAACAAGACGATTACACCAGCTGTGGGAAAGAATACTGCTTAATCAGTTATTCATTTTATATTTTTCAAAATATTTATTGAAAATATATCCTTAATACAAAGCCCCTGCACTTGCAAGGGGTTTTATGTTATCCACCACACGATACAATCGTGCGGGAGCGGGGAATCTCCTGTAGGATTCTTTTCTGTCACATTTGTACGGGCAATCTGGATAGACTTAGACTCATCTTCGTTTGTAATAGTATCACAGTATTATTGTCTTTTGTTCTTTCTATAGTACCATTATTAAATATCTTAATCTTATCTTCTGCTTGCATTCCATCCGGATCAATAAACCTAATTGGATTATTAAATGCATAATTATACGGACTGTATATTCTCATCTTCTCAACCAACGGAACCACAACTCCCCATCTACCAATATCCGGCATATACATCCTCGCACCATAATCATACATTCCAGATTCTGTCTGTAATTCCTTCCCATTGTACTTGTAATTATTAAAGCCATCATGATTAGTGGCTTTAATAATCAAATTCATTGTTACTTTTCAGGAATATTTTGCCTTTCAATTTTTCGTACTTTACCATTTTTTATAAAAATATTAACAAAATATGGTTCTCCAATATTAGGAAAGTAATCTTTACTTCTAAAATAACTAGGATCGTTACAAAATTTTAAATCTTCATTCTTGAAAAAACGATTGTAAATATTTTTTTCAATTAATAAAACTTTATTATTAATTTTTTTCATATAATACCTGTCTTTTTCATAGACAGGTAATCCATAAGTAATTCCTATTATGGAATCATTATCTCTAATATCATTATATAAATATGCTACATTGCTACTTTTTAAATGCGAAGTATTTTTAATAACTTGTGTTGCCTCATTTATTATTGTATTATTAACAGTATTATCTTTATTACAAGAAAAAAATATTAATGAAAATACTATAATAAATCTATTTAACTTCAAATTTGGAAGAATCATAAATTATTGTTTTTTATGAATTTGGTACAACTATATTAAAATTATCAGGAGTTCTATTCTTATAAAAGTCATTTTCAAAAAGTATTTTATTTCCTCTATCTCCTTCTGTTGGTGATCAATGGCCATTAAAACCTGATGGAACAAGTGTTCCTCCCTGGATGTAAATGTGTAAACTCAGTCATCTTCATACTTTTATTATTTAATATTTTCCAAGCCATATACCCTCCAACACCTTCTTGAGATTTTTTATATTCCGTAGAAATTGCAAAAACTTCTTTTCCCCCCTCGCTGGCGCAAGCGTCACGCTTGTGCCAATCATAAATCTACGCTTATTTTTCATGTTAAAAAACTATAGATACAGAACTCCTTATAAATATTTCGATTTTAAAATTTAACCAGCCCTTACTTTTTGTAAGGGCTGGTTGTTACATGGTACGAACAAGACGATTACACCAGCTGTGGGAAAGAATACTGCTTAATCAGTTATTCATTTTATATTCTTCAAAAAAATTTATTGAAAAATTATTGTTAATACAAAACCCCTGCATTTCGCAAGGGTTTTTATGTTATCCACCACACGATACAATCGTGCGGGAGCGGGGGGAGCGAGGTAATTTCATTGTTTTTATCCTATAAAGTTCCAATCCTGCCTTAATATTGCTCCAAATGCAAAGCAAATTATTAGAAGAATAAGTAGTAATCCATTCAGAATATAACTTATAACTTTATTATTATTGTATCTGTAAATCAAATAAAAATTAATTGCCAGTAAGATTATTACCAAAGGAATTAATTCTAAAACATCAAAATAAGGGAAAAATAGAAAATCTACTATAAACAGAGTAGAGATAATAAAAATTATTTGTGGGATTCGTTTCATTTTTTTTCAGGTATTAATTCTCTTTTTACAACCTCAGTAACTTTTTTATGTAAATCATTGTCAATACTTTTATGATCAGAGTTTGGAGCAAGAACATTCACCACTTTAGTAGTCTTATTATCGCTTGTTCTCTTTACTTCTTCACCTCCATACATATCTTTTGTCTGATAGTAATTCACTGCCTTTGATACATTAGAGGGGATTTTTGTATCGGAATAGACATCCATTATATCTAATGTAACAAGTAAATCAACCTTTAAATCTTTATTTTCATTAACTTTTTCTACAAGATTATCACCCCCTAAACTATGTCCAACTGCTGCAACTGTACCATCAGGATGATTTTTATTAAAACTTGAAATAGTTGCATTTATGTCATTCTTTGTATTTTCATTTCGTGACGAGTCAAAAATTACTACTCGTGTATTTTTACTATTCAATTGGTTTAATGCTCCCAAACCATTTTTATCAACAGAGCCATCTCCACGATTTTGAGCCTGTGTATATCCTTTTTTAGTATCTCCCGACCATCCCTGTGCTACAACAACCAAATTTTTAAATCCATCATTTTTTCTAAAATCCACAGGTTCTAATCCTTCTAACTCTCTTGCATCAACCACCCTGTTCCCACTAAAAACGTAAGTAGACCATGTTGGATATTTCTCAGCCAGAGGATCAACATTAAAGAACCTTGCAAACGAAGGGTCATAATTTCGCCATTTAAAAGAACTCCACTTGGTAACCTCCTGCTTTTCCTGTCCTTGAGTAGAATACCTGTAGTTCTTTGTTATTGAATTTACAGAAACTATATTTTCATTAAACTCTAGGCCGAAAGGGTAATAATGGGTTACGCGATCAATTTCAGCAACTCCATTAGCTCCTTTGTAAAAAAACAGCCTTGCATTTCCTAACTCGTTGTTACCGCAGGCTTTTCGCTCGTGTCAATAATACATCTACATTTAATCCAGCCCTTACTTATTATAAGGGCTGATTGTTTATATTGTATGAGCTAAAAGTTCGCGCCAACTTACGGGGGTATAATAGCCCAAGGTACAGGTTGATAATAGAGTTATTCCCCATGAGTGTATTTAACCACTTTTTTTGTTTTTATATTGACTTCTGCATAAGCAACTCCTCCTATTGTTGGCTTAGGAAATGTTCCGTGAACTATCCAAATACTGTCATTTTTTTTTTTCGACAGCAAAAGGTTTTTGTTTTTCAACTGATTTTCCGTAGACTTCTATCCATTTTTTTTTCTGCAATGGAGATCACTTCCTTTTTAATATCAGTTTCTTTACTTTTTGTATTACCACCTCTATTATCATTCTTATTACAAGAAATAAGAACAGCAAAGGCTAAAAACATATAATCTTTCATAATCAATAATCTTTATAGTCGTTAATACTAGGCTTGAATTCTTCTCTTCTCTTTTTATCTTCTATAGATTTTAATCCCCCATCTAAAGTAGGTTTAGTGGGATTATTTGGAATAGGCACAAAATTAGAAAACGGTTTAGGTTTTGGTCTATAGTCTCCCAAAGAAGGAGTCGGATCTAATATTGGGTCTATAGTATTTTTTCGCGGAGTTTCATTATTCAGATCACTTGGCATATCTGTTCTTAATGTTTTTTCTGTATCAGAGTTTAAATTATATTGCTTTAGGGAACCCTCAGGTGTAACAAGAAAACCATCCAATTTTAGAGCTTTTGAATATCCTTTATCATCACTAGAAAAATGCTGATCATTATAATTTCCTGTGCTACCATAATCATCATTTCCATGACTATGGATCCAACCTACTGCTTTGGATCCTCTTGGAGCTTTGTAACTAACTCCCTCTGGTACACCGTGACTCTCTCCTTGTACAGGTTTATTATATGCATAATACCCTTTTCCATCAACTTTAAATGAATAAATCAATGCTGCATATTCTCGTTTATTAATTATAGATTTTCCATTATATTGTTGTCCAAAATTTGCAGCTGCTCTCTCTGGTTTTAAAAAGCACATATGGCTCTAATCCTTCAAGTTCTCTTGCATCTACAACTCTGTTTCCACTAAAAGCATAGTTTGACCATGTGGGGTAACTCTCTGCCAATGGATCTACATTAAAGAACCTTGCAAAGGTTGGGTCATAATTTCGCCATTTAAAAGAGCTCCACTTGGTATCTTCCTGTTTTTCCTGTCCCTGTGTGGAAAGTCTATAATTTTGGCTAATTGAATTTACCGGGACTATACTCTCATTAAACTCCAGTCCAAAAGGATAATAATTCGTTGTACGGTCAATTACAGCAGTTCCACCAGCCCCTTTATAAAACGATACCCTTACACTCTAACTTGTTGCTGCCACATACGTTTCGCTTGTGTCAGTAATACATCTACATTAATCAGCCCTTACTTATTATAAGGGCTGATTGTTTATATGGTGCGAGCTTCTAGCTCGCACCAGCTTGTTTTTTTATGCTTTAAGTGAAGGCTGGTTTTTCATCTGAATAAACAATCTCTATAAGATTTTCCCCAACAAACTCAAAATATAAATATTTGTAACTTGTATTAACTTTTAAACGATTTCTTTTTCCATTATATTTGATAATAATATATTCTGTATTTTGAGGAAAATTTAATTCTATATATTGAGATTTTTTTTTCAATTCACCATGATTTGAATAAATTAAAATTCCATCATTTGTAATTAGGGTAATATCTTTTTTTATTCCTTTTTCATTACATAGATATAATAATATTTTTTCTCCCAAAAATGTAGAAGACTTTTTATTTTCGGGAATATATGTATATCTTACGTTATTAGTACTACAGTTAAATAACAATAGTAAAAGCGTAATAAAAATGCTAATTCTTATTTTTTTCATCTGGAATATTTTGAATTATTATTTGTTTTTGTTCTGATATTGTCTGCTTGGATATTTCCCATTGTGGTCTTGACATTAAATTAGATGTCTTTATTTCAGATCTATTAATAGTATTATTTTCGTCGTCTTTATGTTTTAATCCCAAAGAATGCCCAACTTCATGAGTAGCATATGCAGGTGTCATTTTTCCAGATACAACAGTTTCCATAATAATTAGCTTGACTATTTCCATTTTCTCCGAAAGTGTAACCTTTAATTTCGGAACCATTATCGAGTTCAGTGCTTGACTGTTCAGTCGAAATTCGATCTGTTAATGCAATTGTATAAGGTCCTTTATCTGTAAAATTATATTCCCTACCTCTATTTTATCTCCATTATTCATAGTCCCACCAAATGATTCTTTCATATGAGAAACAAAATTCGTTTTAAATGCCTCTACACCTTCTGGAGTTAAATTTTGCGATCTATTCACAAGGTTAATAGTAGCACTTAATGTGTATGTTTTTGTTCCATTATAATTTAGTGTGGTACTCTTAACCCATTCCAGTCCCTCTAATTCTCGACCATCAATAACTCTATTTTCAGCAAAATTATGATGAGATTGATAAGCATATTTTTCAGAAAGTGGATCTATATTAAAGAACCTTCCCACATCCGGTATGTAATTTCTCCACTTAAATGAATAAAAACCCGTCTCTTGTAGCTTTTGTCCTTGGTATTTATATTTCTTATAGCTTATTATAATTAGAGACTACCTTTGAGGTAGTCTCTAATATTATGTTTTATAGTTTTACTCTTCGTAGTCTTTTGAAAATTTAACACCTTTCTTTTCTAAAATATTTTTTATAGTTTCTGCTTTTTCTTGAGGTGATATGAGTATAACTTCATTTTCGTTATTAAAAACAATTCTCCACATATTGGGATTATAATTATATGGATACTTAGCCAGGTTAAAGTCTTGAAATGGTAGTTTTTTTAATTTTTTAAATATAGATTCCAAAAAGGATTTATCTAAGGATTCATCAACTATTGTCTTATATTTATCTAGTAAATAAACATTTGTGTATTTAAAGCCTGACATATACTTTGGATTTATCAAATAAACATAAACCCAATAATCTTTCTCTTCTTTTTTTGATCCTACTATTAAAATATTTTCTCTATCATTAATGGCAGGATTATTTTTGCTATCATCAATATAGGTTTTAATAAATTGCATTACAGATGTATTATTTTGACTTTTACAAGAAAATAATATCATCATACAGATACTTGTAAAAATTAATTTTATTTTGTTTTCCATTTTCTTATTTTCTAATATTACCAGTGTATGTCGCTGTTTTTTCATTGTAGTTTATATACCCCTTCCCTGGTGTTGGCCATTTCCAGGTACTATAGACATTTGTAGATTTATATATAGGATTTCTGGCTGAGAAAGTGGCATCTTCGACATCACTACCTGTTACAATCCTCCTAAAAGAAATTGCTCCAGTTTTCTTATCAAACCTAGATTCAAATCCTCCTGGTGCTAGATTTTGTCCCATTGGATGAGAGTGATCATTAACAACAGACTCTGCATTTCCAATTATATGAAATCCACTTCCTCCAGTTAAGTTTCTATCTCCAATCATTTTGTAAGCACTAACACTAACATTAGCCAAGTAACTTGTACCTATAATATTAGAAGAGAAACCATCTGAAAAAGAAAAAGTATCTCTTGTAAATTCTACTCCAGTATTTTCAGCCGCAAATTCAAAAAATTGTTTAGCTGCATTATCATTTTGTATTTTGTAAATAAGTATATTTATCACTTCCTGTTTCACCTATTTGTCCTGGAGTGTTCATATTAATATTATTAGCTTCTCCTATCTGTGAATCTCCTGTAGGATTCTTTTCTGTCACATTTGTACGGGCAATTTGGATAGACTTAGACTCATCTTCATTTGTTATGGTGTCATAAGGATTATTGTCTTTTGTTCTTTCTATGTTACCATTATTAAATATCTTAATCTTATCTTCCGCCTGCCGTCCATCAGGATCAATAAACCTTATTGGATTATTAAAAGCATAATTATATGGACTATGACGACTCATCTTCTCCGCCAATGGATCAACAACACCCCATCTTCCAATATCCGGCATGTAAAATCTCGCTCCATAATCATACATCTCTGTCTCCTGTAATTCCTTTCCATTGTACTTGTATTGATTGCTAAGATATATTATTGTTGGTTAGGATTCAGCTTATAATGCTTCAGTATGATGTTTTTTGAAGAATCATTCAACTTATATGAAATCCCTTTATCTTTATACCTCCAAAATTCAAGTTGATCATCTGCAAATAATGTGTCTTTTTTACTTATAAATGCAAATGTATAATTACCATCATCAGGAACAATAATACTATTTTTGGAGATGATTTTTCCTTTAATTATTGAAATTTCATTTTTCAAATTTTTATCTCTTACTGGCATTCTCATCATATCGCGATTCTCCATAAAGAAAATTTGCAGAGAAGATCCCCAAGTACTATTATTATTTATATTCAATCCATTATAATAATACATAACAACTTTTTGATTTGCACATGATGTAACAATTAAAAGTATTAGTAAAAAATATCTTATTTTTATCATGGTGTTGGTGTTGTTGGTGGTTTAATTTCTTTTACAGATGTCACACTCCCTACAGGATAAGGTATTATGCCATAATTAGTTCTTTTATCTTCATTTAATTTTTGGTTCATTTGATTGCCTAAGTTTGTAGTTGTGAATTCTTCTTCTTCATTTTTAAACCTAAGGTTTGCTCCATCTGGTGTAAATATTGATTTTTCAGATTTTGTAGAATAATCATTTCTTCTTCTTTCACCATATTTTGAATCAAAAAGATGATTATATCCATGAATAATTTCATGACCAAGTCTAGAAGACGGACTGTTATATCCGACATTTCCTGTTTCTAATGTTGATTTTGTACCATCTTTTCTAAACCTTACAGCTTCTTTTGGATTGAACTTGACTGACTTTGTATTTGGATCATATTCATTTTTTTCACCGCTTTTTGCTTGTTCTGAAATTGTAAAAGTATTCTTCTTATCATTAATCATTTCATCCATAATATTAACAGTTTTAGCTCCTTTACCTTCACCAATAGTAACATTAAGTGCACCGGTAGAATATAAATAATCTAATGCTTCGTAAGTGTTTCTATCAAATTCGTTTTTAATTTTACTGTAATCTCGATTTTTTTCATACGAATAAATATTATCACCAAATCTAATATCTCTACCATCAGGGTCAATAAACATTATAGGATTGTTAACTGCATAATTATAGGGACTGTGCCTTCTGTGTTTTTCCGCCAAAGGATCTACGACGCCCCATCTTCCAATATCCGGCATATAAAATCTCGCTCCGTAATCATACATTCCGGTCTCTTGAAGTTCTTTGCCGTTGTACTTGTAGTTTTGATAAACACCCTTTCCAAAGAAAGAATTTCCGGTTCTCAAGTGATTCATCCCAAATGGGTAATAATCATTAGCATCTGTGATTTCAAGAGCGCCTGTGCTGTTTCTTCCGAAACTGATCCTTGCATTTCCCAAATGATCCTTATGCTGGTAAATATAATGGTTTTTGATGATGAAAGAGCAAACACCACTGCCGTTGTAGTGGTGTTTTTTTTTATTAATGGACACGAGCGAGACGCTCGCGCCAGCAGGAGGATTAATCTATATAATCCTTTGAAAATTTCACTTTATTTTTTCTTAAAAATGGGAGTATATCTTTTATTGGGTACTTTGATTTTATTGATAAAACTTCATTTTTATTATTAAGTTCTGTATGAAAAGGAACTACATCATAAGTCATACTATATTTTGCTTTATTAAGGTTCTCATAAGGAATTTTTTCGAAAAGATTTTCCAACAATTGACTCTTATCCAAATCTTTAAATATTATAACCTTTAGTCCATCTATTTGATATAGATCTTTATAATCCATACCATATAAAGTATGGCTGTTATCAAATACAATATCTAGCCAATAAGTATTCTTATCAATAGAATTTGCTCCTATCAAAATAACATCATTTTCTGTATCAAATTTTCCAATACTTTTTTTAAAATCGATGTAGGATTGGGTAATTCTTTTTAAATTATCCTGTTTCTTTTCTATGTTCTGTCCCTTGCAGGATATCAATAAAAATATTAATATAAGGTTTAAAAATCTCATTTCTTTGTTTTTGTATATGTTGCTCCTTGTGTATTATACTTGATATAACCACCACCATTTAAATTATGCAAATATTTACTAAAAACATAATTATTTGTAGCGGTTGCTGATTTTCTGTCATACCAAGGTAGACCAGGGGTAAAAGTAGGATTACTATCTTTTCCTTGATTATTAAATCCTGAAGGCCAAAATGGATTTGCATCAGGGTGAGAATGCGACATCTCTATTTTAGTAGAATTTCCTATATTATGACCCGCTGAAAAAGTATAATCTTTTCCAAAAATATCACCAACTCCCAAAACTAAATTTTTCATACCATTTGTAGTAATCATATTAGTAGAGCCTCCATCGGAAAAAGAAAATTGTTCTTGCCTAAATTCAACATTTGTATTAAGTGATGCAAATTCAAACACTTGAGTTGCTACAGCATAATTTTGAATTTGAAAAGATGTAAACTGTGTTCCTCCCAGTTCACCATCCATTCCAGGTACTTCTAATGGAATTGTATTTATATTTCCTATTTGCGAATCTCCTGTTGGATTTGATTCTGTCACATTTGTACGGGCAATTTGGATAGACTTAGACTCATCTTCATTTGTTATGGTGTCATAAGGATTATTGTCTTTTGTTCTTTCTATGTTACCATTATTAAATATCTTAATCTTATCTTCCGCCTGCCGTCCATCAGGATCAATAAACCTGATTGGGTTATTAAATGCATATGCAAAAGGACTCCAACGTCTGGAAGTTTCCGCCAGCGGATCCACCACACCCCATCTTCCCAACTCCGGCATATACATCCTTGCTCCATAATCATACATCCCAGATTCAGTTTGCAACTCTTTGCCGTTGTATTTATAATTGTAGTTAGGATTTCCAGATAATGTATTGTATCCTTCATGTTTCATACCAAATGGATAGTAATTATTCTCTTCAAGAACTTCTACTCCTGTATCATTTTTGAAATAACTTAAACGTATATTTCCTAAATGATCCGTGTAATTGTAAATATACTTATTATTTTCAAAATTATAATACCCTTCAGGGGTGGGAACAAACTTTAATCCGAAAATAAGTTCTTTTTTACCTGTACCAGTTTCATATTGGAAGCCGTCTAAGTATTCAGTTGTTTTTATATATAGACTGGTCTCGGTACCTAAGGGGTTAGAAGGTGCATATTTATAGGTCTTTCTCAGTTTAATGCCATCTGCACGGTAAAGGTATTGGGTATTTTCTCTGAGCTGTCCTGTACGGGTTGAAAGAAATTTATTAAAAAGGATATAATCCGGCAGATTGAGATAGTTGTAGGTAATATTCAAAATCCCTTTATCTTTCTGGTCCGTCATATTCCCGTTATCATCATATCCTATGATGCTTCCGGAAGTATCGGGGTACCCTCTGTAATCTGTTGAACTATCGGTGACGGTCTTCAACCTGTTTCCTTCATAAGCATAAGTAAGATTATCAATAAGAGCAGAAACACCCTGTTCTGATGCTGCAGATCTTTTTAGCTGGGTAATATTACCATTGGCATCATAGTCCATCTTCTCAAAATATTCTTTGGCAGACGGATTATTGTTTTTCTGGTAAAAGCCTGCCGATAATCTGTTCAAAGCATCATACACATATCCATATCTTCTCAGGTAATCGTTGGGATCAGTAGAGGTTTTCCAGTCTATCTCTGCAATATTACCATTGAATTTAGGTTTTACTTTAAGTTCAGGGAAATCAACATTCGGGATTTCAAGACCTTCGGGAACAGCTTCATTAATGGTATAAGATACCGCCAGGTTGATCCTGGATTTCGAGCCGCTGTTCAATCCGAAATACTTTTTCTGAATAGCACCAAGGGGCCGTAAAAAGCTTACCACAAGCTTAAACTTCATCTGCTGAAGCATTTGCTTTTCACTGGGTGGTCTGTTGCTTGGGGTTGGGATACTTCTGATAATATCTTTTCCTCGCCAGTTGGCCCCTACAATGGTGCCTACTTTTCCTGAGAATCCGCCAAGGATTCCTTTTGTTATTCTTGCCATTTTTACGTGTTTTTTTGGTTCGCATAACGAATGTATAAAGGAATTTCCAATAATTCATCACCTGTGGAAATAGTGACGGGTTTTGATCTGTTCTGACAGGTTTTGACAGGTTGCAGAACCATTTAGGACCGGCTACAAAAGTTGAGGGACACTATTGTTGTTCTTTGAATTGATGAATAGTGAGGATTTTTGAACGCAAAGATTCTATTTTTAAAACTGCTGATTTTTAAGGATACAAAGAATGGAATCGATGAAATTGATTCTTATAAAGCGGATATGGTCATGTACCTCCTTCAACGGTGAAGCCTTTCATTCTTACTCTTAAAAATCAAACATTCAAATGATCTTTCATTGCATTTTGTTTGATTGTTTATTTCATTCAACAGAAAATAGTGTACGTTTTGTAATACTCCCCGGTTTTTGAATCTGATCCTCCATTTCTTCGATAGCTCTTCGATAGTTCTTCGGATGAGCTTCGGAAAAAGAATCATTTTATCGAAGCTCATCCGAAGAACGTCCGAAGGAAGTCCGAAGATAAGTGTAAGATTTGGTGATCTGAATAGCACAGTACTTCATAAAAAAAGCCTTCATGATTTGAAGGCGTTGTTGAAAAATGATTTCGGGTAAAATATTTTGTTTCCGATCTTAACATACGGAATCTTCTCTGATTTCCTGATGCGGTGCAAAGTGCTGTCGCTGATATTCAGCAAACGTTTGACATCGGCACTGTCATAAAACGGAAAATGATCCGGCTCTTTCTTTTGAAGAACATTTAAAATTTCAGCAAAAAGAGCCAAAAGATCATGCGGATACGGGTCTGCCTCTTTTTGAGGATTTACATTCTTTTCCATCATTTTGGTATTTTGGTGTTATACTTGGTTGTATCTTATCTTCATAAAATCTTACGGTCATATCAGAAATCATTATCAGATACTAATCAATTTTCTTCAAAAATAATACCAATAAACAACTGAAAATCAAACAATAATCACCTTTTAATATAAAAAACATTTTCTTCACCTCTTTTTGAAAATCATACTGGGATTAATAAAAATTATTCGTTAAATGATGTAAAGCGATTAAAATCTGAATTTACTTTCCATGCTGAATATTCTTCATGATTACTCCTTCCCCCTATGAATTTTTCAAAATCTTCCGGAAAATAATGTTGATTGCCTTTTAAATCCTTTCCCGGCTACAATAAAAGTTTTACCTCAAAAAACAAAAAAGCTGCTTCCCAAAGAAAGCAGCTTGCAGACTGTTGATACGTCTGAAAATTATTTTTTAGCTTTTACATCGATCGCAATCTCGATATCTTTGCTGATCATCCATTCTGCAGGATCGGCTTCCGAAGTACCGAATTTGATCCCCCAATCTGCTCTGTTTACTGTAAACTTAGCCTGAACAGCTGCTGTACCTTCTGCTACATCTACTTTAGCAGGGAAAGTAACGTTCATTGTTTTTCCTGATAGGGTAAGGTTTCCGCTTACGGTTTTATTAGCGCCTGCTATGGCATCTTTTGGTGCTTCTTTCAAATCTGTAACGCTTGTAATTTTGAAATCTGAGGTAGGGTTTTTCGCTACATCAAAGAAGTCAGGGCTTTTCAGGTGACCTTCAAGATCAGCCGGTTTTTTGTCTTTTTCTGTTACTGAAGCCGGATCTACTTTTATAGAGTTCATGTCAATCACAAAGTTTCCTGCAGTAACCTGGCCTGCATCAACACTGATGTCTCCGGACTTTACCGTAAGTGTTCCCCAACGAGGAGCCATCCCCCCTTTATGGTAGGCTTTCCAGTTTACTACTGAAGCTACCGTATCTACTGCCAGTGTTTCACCTTTGCTCTCAGCTACGGTTTGCTCCTGGGCTGTAGCTGCAGACTCTGCTGATTTTTCTTTGTTACATGATGCTAAAAGTAATCCTACTGCTGCCAATGCAATTACGCTAATTTTTTTCATATTGTTAAAATGTTTAAAATGTTTATTGAAATTTTTATTTCCGGGTACAAAAGTAGAAAAACCTCCCTTACGATATCTTAACATATATCAAGAAATACAAATTTCTGTTATTTGCAAGTGTAAATCCATTTACGGTGTATCTCCCTTCTGTATTGCGAATCATAATTGCTTGAAAATTCCTCATTCTTCACCATTTGATTTTTAAAGCAATCTACAGCACTATCTTGCTTAAGATCTCCTTTGGCAGCCCATCCAGTATCAGAATATCCTGTATAAGTACCATCATTTTCATTTTTAAATACAATAATCCGTTCGTATTCCTGTACGTTGCATTTACATATTTTTGATTCTTCAGGATTGGTATTCATACAGGATATCATGCAGTAAAAACATATGAATAGGGGCAATATTGTTCTCATACTATTAGTTTTGATTTTTGAGAACATAGGTAAATAAAATATGTAAGATATATTGAAAGAAAGTAAAAACTTAAAGATTAATTTATAATTGATTAATATATACATTGATAATAAAATTATCATCTTCGTGATAAGTCACAGCAAAAGTCGACACCATCAGGGATACAACTCTCCTGTCTCCGCCGCCTTTTATACATACCTGACGTGTTAAAAAAAATTATCCAAAAAAATCCCCGGACTTCGCCGGGGATAAAAAAACTAATAACCATGAAAACTCAAATAAACATGAGAATCGGGGGCAAATTTAAATGATCAGAAACTATTTTGCAATCGTTTCAGTCAATCAGTTGTATTTTGATATACGATGAGAATTAAAAATTGGATTTAAAAAAACAAAAAAATTCCCCGGATACCCCAGGAGGAATAAGAGTTTTCTATTTATTAAAGCTAGTAAATTTAAGAACAATACATCACGCAATAATATATTTTGGCCTTTTCCGTAAATATACTGATAGACTGTAGTAATAGCTCTACGGGAAACCGTAATGACTGAGTTTGAATTGTTTGTACATTGCCAGCTTAAATTAGTGATATTATGCAATACAAAATCATTGTCGGTCAAGGAACATATGACTTAGAAAAACAAGTTAATGACCATCTTGTACTGGGGTGGCAGCTACATGGTGGCATATTATATAAGGAATCTCACTTTTTCCAAGCTATGACAAAAGCAAAGTAATAAAATCCCCCACTCAAGAGTGGGGAATTGTTTATTCAGTAACAACTACTACAGTGCTTTTTATCTACATATTCTTTATTGCCGGAAGAATTCACATAATAGCAACCTCCTTTTTCACCAACATGCAGAGCATGTCCATTGTAAGAACAGCCTCCGGAGTCAGATCCACCACCACTACAAGATATTGCCACTACAAAAAACACAGTAAGTAAAATTATTTTTTTCATGGTATATTATTTAATTGGTCCAAAAATATACTATCATGTCATAACTAAAATACGGTTTACCATAACCTATTTTAAAAAAGGTCATGTAGTATTAAGTCTGTTATTCCCATCTGTGAATCTGCCAATATCACTGGAATATTATATAGATTTAATTCACAAGTCATTAAAGATTTCTTCATTTTTTATATTTAAAATTAAGGATCATTATTTGTATCTTAGATTTCCAACAATTCAATACCTATAATTATGGCTGTACCTGTTTTCCCGAAAAAATATCTCCAGAAGGTTGCATTGACTCCGAAAGATCACTTTAGCGCTGATATTGATTCATTTTTACAACATAAACCCATTCATTCAGTTATTTTTTGTTATGAAGAATATCTTATGGAGTTCATAAAAGCTAATTACAAAAATGAATCGGGTAGATTTTGGACCGCGGATATACATATTCTTCAGGGGGAATTTCAAGGCATAGCAGTGGTTGGAAACTTTGGTATTGGTGGACCAGCGAGCACTCATTTACTCGAGATCCTTATATCGCAGGGAATAAAAAATCATATTATGATCGGACATGCGGGCTGCTTACAAAAAGACTTGCCAATAGGCTCTATGATTCTCTGTGAAAAAGCTGTCAGAGACGAGGGATTATCCTATCATTATCTTCCTGATGAAATGTTTGCCTATGCGTCAACATCGATGACTGCCGCAATTGACCGCACATTAAACTCGATAAAAGCAACCTATAAAACAGGAAGTTCCTGGACTATAGATTCAATGTATCGTGAAACCGCAGATGAAATTGCTTATTATAGCAAGTTAGGCATAGACACAGTAGAAATGGAAGCTGCTTCAATGTTCGCAGTAGGTCAATTTCGGAATGTCTCCGTTGGCGCTATTTTCGTAGTCAGTGATATTGTTGCTTTCGAAGAATGGGACGCACATATCAATTCCGTTGATACACAAACAGCTTTAAAAGATGCGTTTACAGTTTCGGCGAGGACGTTGAAAAACCTGCAGACAGAATAAATTAATGGAAGATTAGAAATTTAATAGCTTTGTGATTAGTCACAGCAAAACGAGTTAAAAAGTAATTTGGTTGGTAGTTGTGAATTGCTTTCAAAAATTATTATCTTCGTGATTAGTCACAGCTCATCGTAAGTTTTTGCTGTTATGACAGCTGTTGTGAATTGCTTTCAAAAATTATTATCTTCGTGATTAGTCACAGCAACGGTACAGGAACAATAGCAAACGCAATTGTTGTGAATTGCTTTCAAAAATTATTATCTTCGTGATTAGTCACAGCCAAAGGGCAGAAGAACTGAGGCGGGCTCGTGTTGTGAATTGCTTTCAAAAATTATTATCTTCGTGATTAGTCACAGCGTTCTTATTGGCGTCAATATCAAAGAATGTGTTGTGAATTGCTTTCAAAAATTATTATCTTCGTGATTAGTCACAGCAATTCGATTAATAATCCCTTCCAGTCTTCTGTTGTGAATTGCTTTCAAAAATTATTATCTTCGTGATTAGTCACAGCTCTTCGGTTATATTCTGCAGATCAATTGGGGTTGTGAATTGCTTTCAAAAATTATTATCTTCGTGATTAGTCACAGCTATTTGGTGCTTTATGTTTTATGTATCTCTGTTGTGAATTGCTTTCAAAAATTATTATCTTCGTGATTAGTCACAGCCAACCACAGAAACGATCTTTAGGAAAATAAGTTGTGAATTGCTTTCAAAAATTATTATCTTCGTGATTAGTCACAGCAAAGCTGTTCAAGATGCAATTGCTGAACTTGTTGTGAATTGCTTTCAAAAATTATTATCTTCGTGATTAGTCACAGCTTTTACTCATTTTACTCAAATGTTCGGGCTGTTGTGAATTGCTTTCAAAAATTATTATCTTCGTGATTAGTCACAGCTCCGCTAATGTACAATTATTTTTGTACTGTGTTGTGAATTGCTTTCAAAAATTATTATCTTCGTGATTAGTCACAGCAAAAATGTTTACATTTGATTCAAAGCTTAGGTTGTGAATTGCTTTCAAAAATTATTATCTTCGTGATTAGTCACAGCCTTCTGTAGCCAGGGTATATAATCCGGGGGGTTGTGAATTGCTTTCAAAAATTATTATCTTCGTGATTAGTCACAGCTGTAAATGCTAAAAACTGTTTTTACCGAGCGTTGTGAATTGCTTTCAAAAATTATTATCTTCGTGATTAGTCACAGCGAACCCGCGCGATAGTAGTTATCGCATGTGGTTGTGAATTGCTTTCAAAAATTATTATCTTCGTGATTAGTCACAGCGTTGATACTCAACAACATTATAGCCTTCATGTTGTGAATTGCTTTCAAAAATTATTATCTTCGTGATTAGTCACAGCTCAAGGGCTATAAGAAAGCAGCAGTTAAGTGTTGTGAATTGCTTTCAAAAATTATTATCTTCGTGATTAGTCACAGCCAGCATCCTTTTGACCTGTTGCTTTGTTTAGTTGTGAATTGCTTTCAAAAATTATTATCTTCGTGATTAGTCACAGCCTCAAAAAATAATCTACTGGTTTTCAGTAGATTATTTTTGTTTTTAGAATTTAAAATTTAGAATAATTCAAGCTGTTGAAAGGTTGGTGGCGGTTCTTCTTTATTTCTGGCAAAGAATATTTCAATATCTCCAAATTGCTTATCAGTGATGCACATAATGGCAACTTTCCCTGCTTTTGGAAGCATAAATTTCACTCTTTTAATATGAACTTCAGCATTTTCACGGCTCGGGCAATGTCTTACATACATTGAAAACTGAAACAATGTAAAACCATCATCAAGCAAAGATTTACGAAAGCGGTTAGCATCTTTCATATTGGCCTTAGTCTCTGTCGGTAAATCATATAATACTAAAACCCACATAATTCTATATGCATTAAACCTTTCGGAATTCATAATAATTCAGGATAAGAGATCAGACGTTTTTCGCCTGTATAGCATTTGTACAGTGACGAAGCAGTTATTTTAACGGCAACCAACAGAGGTCTCGTTTTGTCGTCAATACGAACATCTTTGGTAGCAATCTGCAGAATATGAGCTTTAAACTCTTTTGTCAATTCTTCTGTATCAGAATGAATTTCCAGCCACTGCATCACAAGCAAATCAATGAATGGGCGATAAGGTTCCATCAGATCGTCAGCCAGACAGTAAGGATTGTATTTATTCTTGTGGAAAATACCCAGAACTGGAAGTAATCCGGTTTCAACAATTGCTCTTGCTACAATACTTCTGAGCACCGAATAGCCAAAATTGAAAAACTGATTGGGTGAATCTCCAAAACGCTGTCTCAAAAAATCCAGACTGATGAGATACTTCCAGTAATGTTGTGCTGCAATACCTTCCATATTCGTAATATCGCCGCTTTTCACATTATTCTGATAGTCAGCCATCGGTTCATAATAATTTCCTAATCGTTTTAAAACTTTTTTCTGGTTTTCAATTTTACATTCAACCGTCTGTTTCCAAAGTTGTTTTTTAAGAGGTTCACTGGCTTCTAACTGGTCTTTGATCCTGTCAGAATGTTCAGTATGCCCATACAACGGAAGCATCATTCCGTGTGGTAAATGCTGCCCATCACAACTAACCACAACCACATTGTTTCCCATCATTTTCTGAATTAGCTGATGTGAAATAGTGATCTGAAAATGATCCAGCATCAGTAATCCCAAATCTTCCACAGGAACCTTGCCTTTCATTTCCTTAGTAGAAGGATCTAAAATATACATTTGTTCATCTTTGAGTTTAAGATAAGCGGGATTTCCGATGTAGATGGAGCGGGTGATCATGGTTTAAGCTTTTTGAAAGAATTTATTCTTTTGATATATCTTATGCTTTTAAAACATCTCCTAAACGGTCTATTTTCAGCTTGATACAAATTTCTTTAACCATTGAGCCATCAATTGCCCGTTCCATTTTATTCAATGTTGAAAATTCTCCTTTATTAACAATTGATACAGCAATATCATGCCTTACAAAAAATATCTGACTTCCTGAAAAACTTACGACCTTATAAAATCTTTCACTTTTCTCTTTTGTTATATTTTCAATTTCAATACTGCCTCTGTTTTCAAATTCATCACCTGAAGGAATATATACTAAATCATTCGGGCAGAGGAAAAAATCATTTACGTTTTTTAAATCAACAACAGATAATCCTTGTTTTTGTCTTTCAATAACTTCATTCAACGGAATAGTTTCATAGCTTCTTTTTCCCTTTTTATCTTCATAAATTGCAAAAAACAAATTAGTTCCTTTGGCTGCTTCCACATATTTATCTTTTTTATTTCCGGTTTGGCCAACTTGAAATTTACTTCCTAATTCAAAAACTCTTACCTTACTGATAGGTTGATGAGGTCTTCCACCGTTATATTTTTCGATATTTTTATTCATATCCTCAATTCCTTCAGGCGAAAATGCTAACTCCGGACTTTCTTTAAATTCCAGGTAATTTTTAAGAATTTTCTGAATTCCGGTATCTGTAATTGACGCAATTGCTTTTAAATCAAAAGAGGTATCCAGACTTTTCCTGGTTGCTGTCAAAATTTTTCCTTTCGGAACTTTTACCCAGGGTAAATCAATTTTCCCGGAAACTGTTTCTTTATGCATCGGTTTTCTTATTGCCCAGTTTGTACCCGTCTGCTCTACTCTTTCTTTCATCATCACACCATCTTTTTCTACATATTTTTCATAATAATTAGTAGCTTTATTGATGACACGAAGGTTTTGCTTAAAGCTCACGATTATTGTTTCCAATCTATTTTTGGCATCAACCGTAAAGGTTTCCCAAGGTTTCAAAAAATGTTTGGGCACTTCCCGCTCTATTCTTTTCTCCGTTTGAGGATCTTTATACACTGTTTTCTCAAACTTCATCAGTTTCTTCTTCAAATCATACCGTTTTGTAGCCGATTTAGCCGATTGATTGTTGAGTAAATTTACGTGGTCTTTTGTGGCACAGGCAATAACCAAAGCATCTAAAGCGTGATGGCGATGGTCGATTCTTTTCTTTGAAAATCCTTTTGAAAACTCTACCGGAACCGTTGGTAAATATTTCTGATGGTTTTCATTCCAGGAAGTAAAATCTGTTGAATTCGTCAATTGATTCATCCGTTCAAAACGTGGCAGAATCAATTCATTCCAAACATCATTCAATCCCCAGTCCTGTCTGAGTTGTGTGGTGATTTTTCCATTTCCGGGAATAACATTTTTGGAATTCACCCCTTCATCTGTTCCATCCTCCACTCTCACAATATGGGAAAGAATCCCTGATATATATTTACTGATATGACGGGTATCATTCATCTGACGTTCAATCATTTTTTCAGGAATTTCTTCTAAAAGGAGTTTATTTCTTTTCCCTCTATTATTGGCATAATGCTTTTTGACAAATTCTTCATATTCTCCAACTTCAAACACTTTCACCCTTTTTCCAAAACCACACTCAATAATGGTACCTCCAAATTGCTTAATAAATCCTAAACCGATATAATTATCCTTCAATTTATTAACCGCTGATTCGCAAATAATTTTATTGCTAAAACTATCATCAAAGTATCTGCTTTGTGGAATGATATGTTCAATTTCATATTCCGGTGTAAACAATTTATTTAATGGAATAATCTGTCCTGTGTAAGGTGATTTATACTTCTGTTCAAGCCAAAGTTTATATCGTTTTAAATCAGATGAAGAAGGCTGTGCTGTTTTACTTATTTTCAGAATATCATCGTCAATTTCTATATCTGATTTTAAAATCCCATCTTCATAAATTTTCAAAATCTCTTGCTGCATTGGAGAATAAGGGCGAACATTTTCAACAGAATGGTCATTCATCATTTCGGCCAATAAAGCTTTAATACGAAGGTTGGTATTTTCGTTTTCCGTTATTGTTTTTGTGGCATTTGCTCTTTCATCTTTAGTTTGTTTCATTTCCCTTCCTAGCTCAATATGAATTTCATTGAAGAAATCTTTAGCTCCATTTCCATATTTCAACCAGATATCTTTTACTATACGAAGCGTTTCTGTAATCACCTGTTCTACAATTGGATTACGAAGCGAATGCTGTTTAAATTCTTTCAGGAATTCTTCCAGATCATCTGCAGAGTTCCATTTTCCGATCATTGATGCCTCTGAATGCCTTCCGTAAACAATATATTGTGCTAACCACAATTGTAAACCCTGGAAATCATTTTCAGCTGTGAGACGAATTGCCTTTTCTCTCACCCTATCTTTGATATTTTCATCAAATTCACCCGTAATAATTTTCTGAATCCTATTTTTTGAATACAGATCGATTTTGGCATAACTCCAATATTTGCCCAGCCGCATTAAAGGCAACAATTTTTTAATCGCTTTTTCAGAAAAAGAACCGTATTCACTTTTAAAAGGAGGCAACTTTTTGAATGCTTCAAATAAAGAATTTTCATCCAGATTATTTTTTTCTGCAAAAGATTTCAATGCTTTTTCGTATTCTGTTTTATCATTTACAGAATAGATGATATGCCAGATCTTCTGTTCCATTTCTCTGGTCAGAAAGTCGTCAGAAATATTTTCTACTTTTTTCAACCTTTCAGAAATCATTGTTCTGGTTTCATTACAAGGATATTTTTTGTCTTCAACATAATTCCAGCGAAACTTTTCGGTTTCGGCATTTAGTAATTTTCCTTTAAATTCCTTTTGCTCCAGCAAAAATTTAAGTAATGGCTTCTGCTCAATTTCTTTTCTGTTGTTTAAAAACTCAAACAAATTTTCGAAATCCCTGGTAGTGTTTAGAAATTCTTTTGTAACGTTATCATCATTATCTTTTTTATAAATATTCAGATTAAAAATCCACTGCCAGATTCTAAATTCCTGATAATAAGGATTGGACTTCGGAATGGCTTTTAAAAATTGTGTATGTTCTATTCCATTTTCATCTTTATACTTTCTGAATTCCAAAGTACAGTTGGAGATAGATGATTTCTGACTTTTCAAAGGTCTTTGGTAAAAAATAATATCCTCCATAAAAAGATGAACAAAATCTTTTTTGCTTAAAGTCAATTGATGAGCTTCATTATTCCTGTATAATTCCCGGATACAATCGTTATAGAGATCGTTACTCTCCAATTCACGGTGGAATTCTTTCTGTTTTTCTAAAATCCGCTTAAGTTCTTCTTTATAAAACTTCCTTTCTATGGTGCGAACGAGTTTCCCTTTGATTTTCTGTTTAGGGTTTTGAAGAAGCGTTTCGTAAATATAGTTCCCTACAGTTTTTCGGGATCTGTCTATCTCCTGCTCTGTTTTTGTTTTTACAAGCGTCCAGTCATTTTCACCAGGAGCACGGAAACTTCTTTTCTCATTTCCTTCTTTATCAGTTTTGACGCTTCCATCATCATTTAAATCAGTAGTAACAATAAAGTCTCTTATTTTATCTTTCCAATCCAGCAAAGATGTTTTGCTGGATCGTCTGTAAATCCAACCATTTTCCAAGACCAAAGAATACCAAATATCCGATTTTCCTTTTTGAGGTTCGTCTGCCAAAACATCTATAATTTTTAAAGAATAAAACTCTATCAGTTTATTAGGGTTCTCTTCCTCTTCTTCACCACGCAGTTGATAATATCCACGTTTTTGGTTAAAGTTTAAAAGAATCCAGACCAATTCTTCTTTTTCTATTTTTTGTGAGAGTGCCTTTTTGCGGAGATAATAAATTGTCCAGTCATAAGGAACTTTTAAATCCTGCCCATGTGCCTTAAAATCTTCCAGCATCTCATTGAAAGAAGTTTGAAATAAAAATGAAAATTTTCCATCAATATTTTTCCATGCAAGTTTCGGTTCGGTTTCAACTTTAAACTTTCCGAATCGTTTGTCAAAATCAATTTGCGAAGCATAATGTTCCGGAAGGAAGTTCAATACGTTTAAAACTCTGTGAAGTCTTTCTCTTCTTAATAAAAATCTTTCACGAAGTCTTCTTGTTGCTCTGTAATCAGTTCTTGCAGCAGTTTGTGAAACAGAATTCCCTTTTCCGAATTCTCCTAAAATATCCTGTGACATTGGAATAATACGGCTTCCCATCCCAAGGATTTCACCATACTTATTTTCAAAGTTTTGCTTTATCAATGCCCAGCCAATAGAATTCGTTCCCAAGTCTAATCCAAGTATAGTTTTAATCATCATTATTAATTTTTAGATACCACATAAAAATAGAAATAAAAAAATTATTAAAATTGAGGTTTCCCGTAAATCAACTTAAGAGTTTTTCATCTATATTTGTATCAATAATTTTGAAAAGCAATTCACAATAAGGATTATTCCGTTGTGAAAACATTCAAGGCGGGGCAACTCGCCTTTTTTCGTTTTAAAACCCTATTTTAGCTATTCGAAAACAAACAATGACGACCGTAGCATTTATACAGAAGCAGCTCAATATTTCTGAGAAGAGCATCAACAATACTTTACAATTACTGGCAGAAGACTGCACCATTCCTTTTATTGCCCGTTACCGGAAGGATAAAACCGGCAACCTTGATGAAACCCAGATTGAGCAGATTGCCAGGATCAGCAGGCAGTTTGAAGAGATCATCAAAAGAAAGGAATCTATTCTCAAGTCTATAGAAGAACAGGATGCTTTGACTCCTGAACTCAGACAGAGGATTGAAGACAGTTTTGACCTTCAGGAACTGGAAGATCTATACCTGCCTTTTAAAAAACGCAAGAAAACCAAGGCTGATGCCGCTAAAGAAAAAGGACTGGAACCTTTAGCCAAGATCATCATGAGCCAGAAGAATAATGATGTTCTATTGTTGGCGTCGAAATACGTAAACAATGAGGTAGGATCTGAGGAAGAGGCTCTTCAGGGAGCCAGGGATATCATGGCAGAATGGATCAATGAAAATATGTATGTGCGTAAAAACCTTCGCCGTATATTCCAGCGTAAGGCTGTAGTGACTTCTAAAGTAGTGAAAGCCAGAAAAGATGAGGAAGAAGCCCAAAAGTTCGCCCAGTATTTTGAATGGGAAGAGAACCTCAGCAGAACACCTTCACACAGGCTTCTCGCTATGTTGAGAGCAGAATCTGAAGGGTTTGTGAAAACCCATGTAGGAATTGATAAGGAAGAAGCGATTGACTTCATAGAAAAAGCCATCATTAAATCGGATAATGAAAGCGCAGAGCACATCGCCCTGGCCATTAAAGACAGTTATAAAAGACTTCTGGAGCCCGCCATTTCCAATGAGGCCCTGCAGGAAGCTAAGGAAAAAGCGGACCGGAAAGCTATTGAGATCTTCTCTGAAAACCTGAGCCAGCTGCTTTTAGCCCCGCCTTTGGGAGAAAAAAGGATCCTTGCGATAGATCCGGGATACAGAAGCGGCTGTAAAGTGGTTTGCCTGGACGAGAAAGGCGACCTGCTGCACAACGAAACCCTCTACCCTCACGCCCCCCAGAATGAAAGCGGAATGGCGATGAAAAAGATCCGTTCTATGGTAAACGCCTATAATATTGAAGCCATCTCTATCGGAAACGGAACAGCGAGCCGTGAAACGGAGTTTTTTATTAAAAAGATTGCTTTTGACAAGCCGTTACAGGTTTTTGTGGTTTCTGAAGCCGGAGCCTCTGTATATTCCGCAAGCAAGATTGCAAGGGAGGAGTTTCCGACGTATGACGTGACTGTACGTGGAGCGGTTTCGATCGGAAGGAGACTTTCTGATCCGTTGGCAGAACTGGTAAAGATTGATCCGAAATCTATCGGCGTGGGGCAATACCAGCATGATGTAGACCAGACGCAATTGAAAAACGAGCTTGATGCTACGGTGATGAAATGTGTGAACTCAGTGGGCATCAATGTAAATACAGCGAGTAAATCTTTGTTGAGCTATGTTTCCGGAATCGGAGAGAAAATGGCTGAAAATATCGTTAATTACCGGGCTGAAAACGGGGCTTTTGAAGACAGGAAGCAGTTGAAGAAAGTACCAAGGCTTGGAGAAAAAGCCTTCCAGCAGGCGGCAGCTTTTGTAAGGATCTCCAATGGCAAAAATCCACTGGATAATTCTGCAGTGCACCCCGAAGCTTACGGAATTATAGAAAAAATGGCTAAAGACCTGGGCATTAAAACAAATGAACTGATCGCCAATAAAGAAAAAATAGCTCTGGTAAAACCTGAATCGTATATCACGGAGGAAATCGGAATCCTGGGGATCAGAGATATCCTTAAAGAGCTTGAAAAGCCTGGTCTGGATCCTAGAAAAGCGGCTAAAGTTTTTGAGTTTGACCCTAATGTAAAAAGCATTAAAGATCTCAAAGCAGGGATGATCCTTCCGGGAATCGTCAACAATATTACCGCATTCGGATGTTTTGTAGACCTGGGCATCAAAGAAAGCGGGCTTGTACACATCTCCCAACTGAAAGACGGCTTTGTATCTGATGTGAATGAAGTGGTAAAACTTCACCAGCACGTAAGGGTAAAAGTAACGGAAGTAGATGAAGCGAGAAAAAGGGTTCAGCTGAGTATGATTTTATAGTGACGGAGCGGGAAGCCGGAAACTGGAAGAGAGAAGTACTTTTTTAAGTCATCAATAACAGCTTTCTGACTTTTCATTTTGTTTTGATCAGTTTTATTCATGATCAAATATAAAAAGCAGACAGTGACTTCCGCCTCCCGCCTATCGCTTACTGCCTCCTGCCTCCTGCTTACTGCCTAATTAACCAACACTATTAAATACCTATTTTGAAGTATAAACATTTAATTTTCGATCTGGACGGAACACTTTGGGATCCCCGGTCGACGATCATCGGAATATGGAACGATGTTTTGTATGAACATCAACTGATCGAAAGGGAGCTGAAACCTGAAGATATGAACCCTTATATGGGACTTTTGGCTAAAGATATCATCAAAGATATTGTATCCGGTATTTCTGACCAGAAGGTACAGGAAGTTCTTTCCAACATCATAGCGAAGGAAAAAGAGGTCCTGCGTGCCCGTGGCGGCATCTTGTACAGGGGTGTTGAAGAAACCCTGAAAAAGCTTTCTGAAGATCACCGCCTGTTTATTGTCAGCAACTGCCAGGATGGGTATATCGAAGCATTTTTAGAATATTATCAGTTCAATGACCTGTTCACCGATTTTGAGTCCCATGGCCGGACCCAAAAACCAAAATCAGAGAATATACAGCTCATAATGAAGAGAAATCACTTATCTCCTGAAGACACGGTATATATTGGTGATACCCAGACAGATTATGATGCTTCACAATCGAATACCCTATCATTTATTTTCTGTAAATACGGATTCGGGCATCTGAACACTGATGATTACCAGCCAGCTATTGCAGCTTTTCCGGACCTGGAACTGTATGTATAACCTTTTGGTAGCAGGAATATTTTTTAACTGAAAACTCCAATACTGTTTAATAAACAGTATTGGAGTTTTTGCTTTTGCCGGTGCAAGCGTATCGTTTGCCTCGGTTATTTTATTTACATCTTTCAATAATACGGTCTTTCTTTCCTTCAATAATAAATGGGTTTTCCGGAATTTCTACTGTTTTTATCCTTGAATCATAAAACCCTGTCCAATGTACTGAAATTTTATCTTCAGAGACCGGCTCTATTCTCAGAACCGGCTTTTCTAAGGAAATGGATTTCCAGTCTAATGTTTTGTTTAAACGTGTAATTGCTGCCAGGGAATTGAAAAAAATATCATTATTCTTAATAGCCATCACCAATCTTACATAGCCATCATGGGTCATTAAGTCCAGATATGCATTTTCAGCATCCAGGATTATCAGCCCTGTTTCAGATTTACAATCATTTTTATATATCCCTTCAACAATAACCGTGTCCTCTTTGTTGTCATATTTCCTGTCGTTAAATAATGATAAAAATCTCACATTATGCTCTTTAGCATAATCATATGCAGAAATATTTTCGAAATTCTTTTCAAAAGGATCTGCTCCTGAATCAATCAATAATTTAAAAATATCAGATTGCTCATTGATGATGGCTACCAGAAGCGGAACAAATTTTTTATTTCCTTCAATATCATTTACCGCATTTATTTTTGTGCCTGAATGTATTAATGTTCTGACAGTACTTATTTTACCGGATTGTATAGCGGCAATCATTAAGGTATAGCCTTCATCATTTATCATCGGATTAACATTGGCCTTATTTTTAATAATGAGTTTAATCATTTCCCCGTTTCCAGCCACTACAGCAACATATAACGCTCCATACGCATTGAAATCATCTTCTCCTGCTGTTTCAATATCGGCTCCATTTTGTAAAAGCTGTTGAACTCTTTTTAAATTATTTGATTTTACGGCTAAACCAAGTTCATTATATTTCAGATTACAGCCAGAAAGATTACCGGCTTTTGAAGAGAATAAAGAATTTTCATGAATAAGGGGTTCTTTCTCTGCTTTTTTACTGTTCCCACTGCATGAAAACATCAGGAGAATACATATCAGGTATAATTTCATCATTACTGTTGAATTTCTATGTGAATTGCAGGTTCTCCATTATCGTAATTTATTTTTCCTTTAGTTCCAACACTTACTATAGGATGAATGATCTTTATCACCGAAATATCTTTTGCCAAATCCAATATAAATTGCTGATAATTAACTAATCCGTTGGTATAGGAAACATCCAGAATGTTTAATTTTGCATATTCTGATTCTGCAACACAGTGCAATGACACTCTTTTACCCTGTCTGGATAGCTCATTGATTTTCTCAACCATTGCATTAATCGTTCTCTCTTTTCCTTGATTTTTCATTAAATTATAAACATTTAGTACTTGTCTCCCGGGAGAAGCATACTTAATATGTCTTCCGTTACTTTCATTATTATACATTGCTTCCGCTTGTTTTCTCGGAGATCTTATAGTACTTGTTATGATTATCTTTTTATTTCCAGATGACCTGGCTGCCTTTTTCAGAATATTTTTTGTCTTCTCAGAAACAATTTTTTGTCTTTCAACTTCAATATTTTTATCAAAAATGATCATAATATCATCAGATTTATCTTGTTCCGTTTTTAGAATGGTATCACAGCAATGGATTCCAAAGTATCTTTTTAAGAATCCTTTTTTTAAATGCAGGTTACTGCTATCAGACAGTTCTTGATGTAAAAATGCTTTATATTTTGTTTTAATTTTTTCTCTGCTCTCCTCTCTTTGGCCATAACCTGCGCCTGGAAGACTTGCCCATTCTTTACTGCACTTATCAATAGCCCCGTCAATATCATTAGAATTAATATTTTCAAATGCTTTTTTCTTTTTAATAATAAGATAAGCACAATAAATATCCTGGCTTTCTTTAGAGAAATCACTGACATTATTATCAATTCTCCACTTTGCAAAAGCTTCACTATTCCAATTTGTTTTAGTAATCTGATAAGCCCCTGCTGCCGTAGAATCATATTTTTCAATATAAACTTTAGGATGTGTGCTCATGTCTTTTCCATGATCTTTAAAACTGCTTCCTCCAACTATTCTGGTATAACCGGCTTCATCTTCAGTACCTTCACCAATCCTTATCATTCTCATAAAAGCTCTCAGTCTGGCTTCACATTCACATATCTTTGCTTTTTCAATACGTTCTTGTTTTTTCTCTTTAATAATCACTACAGAATCATTATCCTCCACTTTCACAGGTTCAGCATCCGGATTTACCGGAATTACCCAGGAAGTGACGGAGGTATTGAGATGCTCCACTTCTATGAAGTACTCCTGTGAAGATCCTTCGCCCCATTCATTCCCTTTGGCATACATCTTTCTGGTAAGCGGGATTCCATTGATAAAATTATACGTATCATAGGCCAACACTACCGGGATTTCGTATAAAAGATCATTGCTGTAGCGTATCAGGTCTTCTTCCCAGATCTTTACCTTTACACTCTTCCCTTTCATATTCTGAGAGGTTATTTTAATGGAAACGATATCTCCTGTTCCGGCATTTTTCAAAGTTTTTCCTGTACCATCTGTAAACTCTGCACTCAGAATTCTTCCTTCCGGATCTGCCTGTTTCTTTGCCGCCGGGGTTTGTGGAAATTTGGCTGTATTTTCCTTCGGCTTCGGGTTATTCTGTGCTGATCCATTTCCGGATAAAGAAATTTCCTTTGATTTACGTTGATCAGACACCGGAGGGATATATCCCGGATTGGCTACATTCACATTCGGGCTGGCTTTGAGAATATGTTTTGAAATCACTTCTGCAGTTACATAATATTCATGTGTTTTTCCTTCGTTCTTATCTCCTTTGGCAACTCCTGCATTGGCGATCTGAACTGCCAGCGTATAAGCAGGAAGCAGGAAGACCACCCTGGCAACTCCTTCATGATCTACCTCACCGGTAAGAGGAATTCTATTGATCTTATTCATCATATTCACGACAGGATCGTGCCCTTTACCTGTTGCATCGTCTTCCCAAAGGGTAAAAGCAACCTTTTGCCCGAACATCCCGACACAATAGGCTTTGACAATTATCGTATCGGTATAATGCATGAGCTTTCCCTTTGGAATCCTTTTAGAATGAATATCCAGCAATTCCACATGGGTTATTCCGGGATTCTCAGCAGGCTGAGGTTTTATATACAGATCTCCTTTGTCTTTCCCTCTGATCACTTCAATTTTAAGGGCTTTATATTGGAGGCTTTTATCTGTAAATTTATAGGTCACCAGTGTCCCTTCCTTCAGATTTCCATTGGTTATGCGCCACCCTTTCCTATCCTGGACATGAATATTCCATTCTATCTTCGTAAGTGGAAAAGCAACGGGATTCAGCAGTGTAAAGGGATCGGATAAAGAAAGCGAATACATTTCCGTTTCTCCCACTGTAGGCCTGGTGTTTCCTGTAATAGTCAATTTTGCCATATCTGTTCATTTTGAAGATTATTCATACACGGGATCCGGATCTTCCAGTTCTTTCTGAAATTCTTTTAAATCTATAAACGGATTGATCATATGATAGGCCCCGGAATCAGCAAACGTTATATTCTGCCGGTTCATAACAGACGTCTGGCCGTGTTCCTTTACGGTAATCTTTCCGCCGGTACAGCACATCAGCTCAGAAATTTCCGAAAGGCAGCTTTTACCCATCACCTTGGTCTTTTCATATGTTTTCTTCCATTTTCCGGCAGGAGCAAAAGCGCAGGGAAGATACCCGGCAGAGGTGGGTTTTAATTTACATTTTCCAAAACTTGGTCCGGGTGGATCAAACTGTACATCATCTTCTGTTACCGCAAGATAATCTGCTGTTGCGTCTTTATGATTCCAGTAATGTTTCTGATGGGATGTAACCATGAACCGGGGAAACTGATCTCCCTGGTTACAGCAGGCTTTGCCTTTCCGGACGATAAAGTGCTTGCCGTCATGGGCAGATAAACTTTCTGTCATTATAATAGTGATGTAAGTATGGTGGGTATCAATGGTAATTGTGGCCTATTAATTTTTCCAGTTCAAAAGTTATTTTTTTCTCATAACCGGGCATCTGAAGTTCCGTTGCAGCATTGATCTTCAGAATAGAAAAATCTTTACCGTCCAAAGTATATAAAGCCTTATGACGGGCTCCTACAGATGCCGGATGCGGCCTGATATGCTCATCATAATCCTGATGAGTAAAATACAATTCCTGAACAGTACGGTAATCTGCCGATCTTCCTTTCTGTAAGAGCTCTATGAACCCGGAATCTGTCTGCGGCAAAATCTGATGTATCATTTCCATCCTGACAGGTAAAGCCGGAGCCAGCCATGACAACTCATCCTTATAAGGAAATGTGGTATCCTTTGAGTGATAATGTGCCTGATAAAAGCGGTTAAAAATGAATTGTATGGCTAACATTTTCTTTAAACTATTATACATATTCTGCGGATCTGCCATTGTCTGTTTCATCTGGTCAATATGAGATGCAGCATAGGGCCCTGTATGGTAATTTTTCAGTTTTTCAATTTCACGGATAATTTCTGTAATCTCTTTATGAGATTCTGCCGCTACAAAGTTTCCCGAATGATCTGTGATCAGGGTTACCGGATAAATTATTTTCACAAAATCAGCGGCAAGGCTACTGATTTTCTGCCCGGGTTCTTCACCGTCTTTTTTAAAACCACCCATTGAAAACTGCACATAATACCTTCCTTCCTCTTCTTTTACATAGGTGAAATGCAATTCATAGGCATATTCGGATTTTTGCACTCCGTCATCACTTTCAGTCTGTCTTACAGCATAATCGCCGTTGACCAGGCTGATATCAAATGGGATACTCCCCTCAGGAAGAAGATAACGCAGGCTTTCACCGTTCTCCCTTATCGTCCTGTTGATGGCCTGTATTTCATCTGATGACGGAATACAAAGCTTTTGCAGGAGTCTTAATGTTCCATCTCCGGGAATAAGATCCAACGGGCTACAGCGCACATTGTGGTATTCCCGGAGGTATTCATAATTTTCAAGGTTCAGATCCCAGGATATGCTTTCCAGTGTTTCTCCCTGTTTTACAAAATAGAGGTTCACAGCAGAATCACTTTCCTGAACGGAGTTTCCCCGATTCGAAATATTCTTTTTCATAATGTATTTTGTGTTTTTTAATTCTAAAAGGTTTTTAAAATTAAAAATCCGGCCGCTACATTATTTTGTAATCATTTGCATTTTTATTGCAATTATTTTCATACAATACAACAGCTATATGTACAATAGAAAATCAAACGCAGGAGTCGTAAAACCGTATAAAAATATAAACCGGAATGTTGAATAAAACAGATAATGTAAACAATAAAGGGAGTTAGCACAATGCTTCGATATATGATTAAATCTAAAAAATAATATTCTCAATAATACTCCGGCCAATGAAACGATACTGGCATGTAATGCATTAAAAAGAGACCGCTCATTTTTGAGTGGTCTCTTATGGGTTTGCCACGAATACACAGATTTTTTAGATGTGCACCTATGGCCTGAAAAAGAAGTATGGCATAAAAAGAAACTTAACTGATAACAGCTGCTTTTTATTGAAATCTATAAGATTTGTTTTAATTTTATTATTTATCCAAATATAGTGATTTATTTTACATAATATCTATTCACATCAATAAATTCCAAAAATTTAATATATTAAATATCAATAGTAAAAGGCTGCCATAAGACAGCCTTTTCTGTATAAAGTCCAATTAAATTAAATCTTTATTTATAATCCTTTGAACTTCTTCTCGGTTCTTTGGCTTCAGGCCATTTTACGGTTTCTCCTTTTTCATCCTGTGGCATTACCCTTTTCTCCCTGTCAGAGAATTCCGGATCTTCAGAGGCCATATAGGCTAATGCTGCGGTGAGAACCACATTATTTTTTACCTCATCAAAAACGATCTTGTCATAGGTATCTTTGGTGGTATGCCAGGTATATCCGAAATACCCCCAGTTCAGGGATCCCAGAGAAATTCCCGGTACTCCGGCAGCTACAAATGAAGCATGGTCAGAACCACCTCCACCGGGCATTCCCGGAAAATCCGTTTTGATATGGCTTCTTACCGACTTCGGAACACCTTCAAGCCATCTTCCTACATAGTCATAGGCTTTTACAAACCCCTGGCCGCTGATATTGACCACACGACCGGTTCCGTTATCCTGGTTGAAAGCAGCCTGTACTCCTTTGATGATCTGGGGATTATCTGCCACAAAGCCTCTGGAACCGTTCAGCCCCTGCTCTTCGCTTCCCCAAAGTCCGATTACGATGGTTCTTTTGTTGTTCGGATAATACTTTTTAAGGATTCTCATGGTTTCCAGCATGGTAAGGGTACCCGTTCCGTTGTCTGTAGCGCCCTGAGCTCCGTCCCATGAATCAAGGTGGGCAGAAAGAATTACATATTCATCCGGTTTTTCCTTCCCTTTGATCATCCCGATGGTATTGAAGCTTTTCGCTTCAGGAAGTATTTTAGACTGGGCATCGATCTTAATTTTAGGCTGTGCTCCTTTCTCTGCCATTCTGTAAAGCATTCCATAGTCTTCCACATCAATATCGACCATCGGAATCTTTGATGTTTTTGCTCCGAATATTCTGTTGGCTCCCATAATTCCGGTCCAGTTTGAAATGGCAATTCCCACTGCACCTGCTTTTTCCAATGCTTCAGGAAGCGTATTGTTGTCATAGCCGATATTTTTCACATACGCCGTGAAATCCTTTGCAGCCTGCTCTTTTTCTGCTTTCAGCTTTTCATACAGCTCAGGTGTTGCAAATTCTTTGATCTGCTCATCAGAACGTCCTATTTTCTGATATTGTGCCATCAGTACGATCTTTCCTTTTGCAGAAGGAAGCCAGCTGTCGAATTCTGCTTTGGAAGATACTTTAGGAAGGATGATCACTTCAGCTTCAATGGCTTTTTTAGTAGCCGGGCTCCATGCCAGCTGGGTAGCGGATAGTGACTTTACCCGTGGATAGGTCATGTCTACATGCGTCGTTCCTCTCTGCCACCCTTTCCACGTTCCGAACTGCTGAAGATTGGCCTCTATTCCCCATGAACGAAGCTTTCCGGCACTCCATTCGTTGGCGGCAAGCATTTCCGGTGTTCCCACAAGGCGTGGCCCGATACCATCCAACAGTTCATACGCCATATTTTCCAGCTGTGAATTGTTATTTACCTCATCTACAAAACTTTTTACGATAGGGTTAAGCCTCTCTTTCGGGTCTACTTTTACCTGAGCCCATGAAAACTGGGCAGCCAGCATTACTGCGGGCACTGCAAAAAATCTATTTATCCTCATAATATATATTGATTGGTTTAAAGATAAAGGAAATTAAGGAGATGATGAAGGAATGAATACAAAAAAGTTCCTGTTCAACGATATTGTGAATGTTTTTGCTGTTTATGGAGTGAATTCATATTTTTTCAACTGCTGATGTACGGATTCTTTTTTCGTCCATGGATTAGTGGATAGAACATCTCGCAGATGGCGCAGATTTTTATAAAGAACTCTGCTATATCTATTACAGGATTTCTTCAATATTTTGAATGTTTTGATTCTCCAATTCTTTTTTAATTCGATCAATAATAGCTCGTGGATTGCGCAGATTTTCCAATCAGATCTGCGTTATCTGCACAATCTGCGAGAGCTTAAAATTAAATTGAATATTGAAGACGTAAAGAGCATAAAAAACTATGTCCCTATGCTGTTAAAAGATAAACCCCATAGAGACATAGAATATACTGATTCCTGGTAAACTGATGCATCATTACAAGTGAATTACTTCCCGTTCACAAAAGCCTTTTCCTCTTCTGAAAGCAATGTAGTATTCACTTTATTTTCTTTCACCGTATCATTATTCCAGATGCTGATCTTAAAGTCTACTTTCGGATCCAGTCCCTTTTTATCAGACGGGGTAAAGGTGTTGTAGACCATCTCACGGCTGAACTTTCTCACATGGGTTTCATCGTTATAATAAGAGGTAAACTTATCTCCCTCAAGCCTGGTCATGGCAGGAATATAAGAACCGTTTTTCTTATAGAAATCAAAGATCAGCGAAGCATCCCCCAGTTTATAATCGAACGTTTTCCCATCAGTGGTTTTCCTTTGGACTACCGGATAGTTTTCCTGGAAATAATGGGTTTCGAAATAAGTAATAGCCTTGTCTGCAGTATTGTATTTAAATTCCCCATTCATGTGCACTCCGTTTGCAGAACTAATTTTGAAAGTGATCAGCTGTTCGTTTCCTTCTTCAAAGATCAGTCTTCCGGTACATTTGGTCTCTTTCATTTTCAGATGCTGAAGTTCCCTGTACAGTTCGAAATTCAGGAAAAAATTCCCAAGATATTCATGAGAAAATTCGTTGGTTTTACCGGTGAAAATACTGTCTGACTTTATGTTTTTTAAATATTTCACATTGTTCAGCTGCATCTGGAGAATCTCATCATAATCTTTACGTAAACCCTGTTTGAAATTATACATATTGTCACTGGCCCATAATTTTGCTTCAGCAATGACCAGGAAAAACAGTTTGCTGTTGTCAAAACTTTTCTCCTTATAGACTACATCATAGAGAGAAGGGGCATTATAATACCGCTTATGATAATTTTTAGCAACATCTTCAAAGATCTTTTTAACATCTACATTTACAATCTTTATTTCTCCGATATCTTTATACAGAGGTTTAAGCTTTATCTGCGGGCTGAAATTCCGGACCTCCGCCTTCTGGTAACCTGAAGCGGAAACTTCAAAAGCCGGTGCATCACTGCTGACAGGGGCTATGCCATCTTCATTGGTATATACAATCTGATCCTTCAGAAGGATCCTTGCATTGGGTACCGGGCTTCCGCTTTCCGCATCCACCACTTTGAGCTGCTGGCTGTGGAATACTCCAAAAAACAGGATGAATAATAGATAAGAGTGTTTCATGTATCGGGTATATCAGTTTTAAATTAACGGCACAAATATATACGTTGAACACAAAACAGAGTACAAATTAATAGTTTTTAACTTTTGGAATTTAATTTTGGGAAACAGAGAGCACAAAAGGAAAATTTTAACACTGCAATCTGAGCCTGCTGACAAGGCAGGGGATAAAAAAACCGGCTCAAAATGAACCGGTTCAGCGAACGAATTATTTTTTAGCTTCTTCTACAGAAACTTTTCTAAATTCTTTGAACAGTTTGCTTAGCTCTAAAGCTGCTTTACGAGCTCTTGTACCTGCTGCTTTGTTTCCTTTTTCTGCTTGCTGGTTAGCTTCAGTTGTGAACGCTTCAAATTCTGCGTTGATTTTTTCAATTAGTTCTTTCATTTATTTAAAAATTTAGGCTGCAAATATAGGTTTTATGGTGATTCCAGCCTAACTGGAGCGAAAAAAGTTTGGCTAAAATGGCTAAAATTTTCACTTTAATCAGCATAAAAGTACGTTTCTGATACTATTGAGCCTTTAAAAATCTTGTTTTTGCCGCTGTTCAGGCATTGCCGGCTGAAAAACTCAGCCTCTGACAACTAAAATAAAAAGGCTAAAAAACACAGGAGAAATCTTCATTTTCTTAGTTTTTATTTTAAATTTGGAAAAAACGACTTTATCCATGGTAAAAAAATTATTCATCCTGGCCTTGCTGCTGCCCCTGCTCGCCTATTCTCAGAATAGCATCCGCTATAAAATATTTTATAATGATGACCTTGAGCGAAACGGACTGAAAGTACAGGTTGATTATACTCTTAAAAAACCATCTGATACCCTTTCCTTTTATTTTGCCAATGAAAACTGGGGCGAGAAAAATCTTTTCAATACTCTTACCCTGTTAAAAGAGGAGAACCCGGACATCGGTTTTGAAACCCAGCCGGAAAAGAGCAGAATAAAAATCAATATGAAAGAGGGAAATAAAGTTTCCTTTATTTATCATATCAGACAGGATTTTAAAGATCCGAGCTATACCATATTCAACCGCCCAAGAATCAATAATACGTTCTTTCATGTATTGGGTAAAAACCTTTTCATGGTCCCCCTGTCATTTACCAAAAATCCGGAAGACAGGGAATTTGAATTTTCAGTTGAATGGCTGGAATTCCCGGCAAAATTCAGGCTTCATAATAATTTTGCCACCCAGGCCAGGGCCCAGAATATCAAAACTACGCTTTGGGATGGGTTCTACAACTCACTGTTTACAGGAGGTGACTATAGGTTTTACTCTTTTAAAGTACAGAACAAGCCGGTTTATTTTGCCTTAAGAGATCAGTGGCACAACGGATTTACAGATGATTTCTTATTTTCAAACCTAAAAAAAGCAGTACAGTCCCAAAGGGATTTCTGGAAAGATTATGACCAGAATTACTTCACCGTTACCATGACGCCTACCGTTTCACAGAAAGACAGCCTTTTCAAAGGATACAGTACAACAGGGTCTGCCATTAAAAATGCTTTTATGATCCAGGGCACCAATAATCCTTTTAATGATAAGAATTCTTACCTTTATCTTCTTCACCATGAGCTGATGCATGAATGGATCGGAAATAAGATCCAGAATAAAAATGAAGAGCTCAATTATTGGTTCAGTGAAGGCTTTACCGACTATTACACCTATAAAAACAGGTTACGCATCAAAGATATTTCTGCTGACGAATGGCTCAGGTTATTCAACAGTGAGGTGATCAGGAACCACTGGAAAAATCCGCAGCGGGACATTCCGAATTATAAGATAAAAGATGATTTCTGGAAAAGCCGTGATGTAGAAAAGGTACCGTACCGGCGGGGGGCCATTTTTGCTTTCTGGCTGGATAATCAGATCCTGCTGAAATCCCGCTACAGAAAATCCCTGGACGACCTGATGCGTGAATTGCTGAAGAAATGTACGGAAAAGAAACTGAAATTTACGGATGAACTGTTTCTGGATCTAGTACAGCAATATCTGGATAGAGACATTACCTATTTCTTTCAGAAGCATATCATTTCCGGGGAAGATATTGATCTTACCAGAGAAAAATGGATTGACGGCTTTGAGTTTAAAAACATGGAAGCTATACCGCAGCTGGAAATTGACAGGACCAAAAATCTGAAATATGCAATAAGTGAAGTAAAATAAAACATTTTTAAAGAATGCCTCACAAGAGCAGTTCTTTTGCTTTTCTGCCTGCACTTTCCAATAGGGATATACTTTCTGCCGTAATTCTTTCTGAAAAAACAATCCGGAAATAATGACTGTATGAGCCAGAAAAAGAGAAGGTCTCCCCGGGAGTAAACATGATGCCATGTTTTTCGCAATACTGATAAAACAGCTCCATATCTGTCTTTTCCGTTAGTTGTGCCCAGATACTATACCCTCCTTCCGGCTTATAAAAACATGAACCGTAGGGAAAATATTTTTTCAGTACACCGGATAACTGAACAGCCTGATCATTCAGTTTTCTCCTGAATGTCCGCAGATGCCTTTCATAGCTGCTGCCTTGCAAAAGTTTAAGAATCAGTTCCTGGTAAACGGGCGAAACCGATCTTCCCAAACTGAATTTCACCCTTTCTGCTTTTGAATAAAGATCTCCGGCATACAGCCATCCTAAACGGATACCGGGTGCCAGTGTCTTTGAAAATGAAGAATACATCATGACCAGCCCTTTAGTATCAAAACTTTTGATGCTGCAGGGTCTTTTCTCTCCAAAATAGAGGTCGGAATACATATCATTTTCTATAATGCTTACCCGGTAGTTTTCAGCAATGCCCAGCAGATCTTTCTTGGTACTATCGCTCATGAGGGTTCCTGTAGGATTATGAAAATTCGGAGTGACGACCAGAGCACGGATATCATTTTCTTCACAAGCTGTACGGAAGGATTCCAGATCAAAACCACTGTCGCAGGAGACCGGGATTTCAACGACCTTCAGTTCCAGATTAGTGATAACTTCCAGGACAGAAAATACACACGGGCTGTCTACAGCCACTATATCTCCTGGTTTGGTCACAGATTTCAATGCAATGGTGAGGGCCTGTAAGGCACCATCGGTTATGATCAGCTCATCAGGATTCAGCAGACAGCCATACCTGTTCATCTGTTTTGCGATCTGATATCTTAAAGGCTCAAGCCCGTTGGAAGGATAATATCTGAGAAGAGATGCGCCTTTTTCACGGATCACTTCCTGCATGGTTCTCAGAATTAATTTCTGGGGAATGAGCAGGTCACCGGGAGCTGCAGCATTAAAGAAACCGGCTTCGGAAATCCTTTTGGAGGTCAGCATCATATTTTTCATAAATGCCTCATTCCTGACAACCGGTGGGAGCCGGTCTGTTTTCCTGTGTTCCCCGTTTTGGGTTTGGGCTGCCACAAAATAACCGGACCGTGGGCTGCTTTTAATGAGTCCTCTGATCAGCAAGTATTCAAAACCGCTCTGAACGGAACTTGTGCTCAGCCGGTATGTTTTCCTGATTTCCCGGACAGATGGAAGACGGTCGTTTTCCTTTACAGCTCCATTACGGATCTGTTCTTCTATAACCGATGTAAAAATTTCATATTTATAAGGCTTCATACGCACCCGTCAACTGTATCAAACAAATTTACATGTATTTTTATAAGTATGGAGAATCCGGCATAAACAATTGTGGTTTGATGATGCCAGAAAGCCCGGATTCATATTAAGTCAAGAGAATTGATCTTAAATCTGTACCGGTTACATTTTAATGAACTGTACCCTTTTAAAATGGAATAATCTTCTAATTTTGAATAAAAAAAACTTATGGAGATCATTTCAAAATTTACAGTTGGTTCTGAAGAGGGAATTTCTGATCTTATAGCCATCATCGACGCTTCGGTTTATACACTTCACAAGGATTTTGTTTCTGAAGAAGCCATCAGAAAATACAGCAATGAAATAGATCCCAGAAAAATGATCAATGACCTGAATGATCTTTCCAATCAGCTGATCATGACCTATGCAGACCAGCAACCGGTAGGTTACAGCATTATCAAAAGCGGGTCTGTATATCCGGGTCTGGCTGAAGGAAAACGGGCTACAGAAATCAGTTTTGTGGTGCTCCCGGAATTCAATATTCCGGAAATAAGGCAGTCACACTGGAAAAAATGCAGATCAGCAATCAGTTTCACAGAGGTCATCTGGATCAATATGCTGGCTCACGACCCACTTCTGGAATTTTTAAAAGAGACAGGATTTACTTCGGTGGCTGAAGCTAAAGCAGGACCTTTCCAACTTCCGTCTTTCATTATGGAAATGCAGCTTCATAACAATTAAAGCAATTTCCCATCATTACAGATCTGATACAAAACAAGGTAAGTAAATCACAATACAAAAGATTTACTTATCTTTGATTTTTATAATTTACAGATCATGAGTGACCAGCTGGAAACCATAGAGGATTATTACAACCGCATCCGCAAAAACCAGATAAAAGTATTTGATACGGATGATTTTGAAACGGGTAAATCGCATTTCAACATCTCCATGCGGAAGTATTGCAGCTTCAGGAGCCCGTACAACCGCAGAGATTATTATAAGGTCAGTTTTATTATAGGAAAAGGAACATTTCAGTACGGCCCTCACCAGTTGTATATTGACCGTCCGGTTCTTTTCTTCCCCTCTCCCAATATTCCTTATTCATGGGAATGTGAAGGTGAGCAGGAAGGGTATTTCTGCCTGTTTAACCAGGAGTTTTTTCATGGAAATCCAGAGTTCAACCTGTTCAAAAAGACTTCACTTTTTAAGGAATGGAGCCAACCTATCGTCTTCCTTACTGAGGAGCAGACTTTGCTGGCCACCCTGTATTTTGAGCAGATGTATAAACTTAACAATTCTCCTTATCCTTACCGTTGCAGCAGCATCAAGAATCATCTGGCCTCTGTTCTGCATCTGGCACTGGAAAACCGGGTGGACGACGTACATCCCAGTGAACTTCCGGCTAACGTAAGGCTGTACCGTTTATTCGACGAACTTCTTAACAAACAGTTTCCGCTGGATTCTCCGGCCTACCCTTTAGCTTTACGAACTCCGTCTGATTTTGCCAGCCATCTTAACGTGCATGTGAATCATTTGAATTCATCGGTAAAATCCGTTACCAACCTCACTACCACGCAGATCATCAAAGAGAGAATGTTTGAAGAGTCTAAAAATCTGCTGAAGTATACCAACTGGGATATTTCTCAAATTGGGTATACTTTAGGTTTTGACCAGCCCTCTCACTTCAACAACTTTTTTAAGAAGCACGCCCGGACTTCGCCTTTAAAATTTAAGAATTCATTTTAAATATTTGAATTTTGTAATTTTTACTTTGTCTTTTAAAATTGATTCAGTCATTTCTTGTCTTATTTTTGCAAGGTAAAAAATGAATGAGTATGTTGAGAGAAGCATCTGAGCAACGCATCAGATTAATAACGATTATGGCATTTGTGTCTATCCCGCTTTCCGGGTTTGTGACAGATATTTACCTGCCGTCTTTCCCTTCTATGGCCAGAGAGCTTTCTGTTTCAGAGAAGGACGTCCAGATTACTTTGACCTCTTACCTGCTGAGTTACGGAATTTCCCAGCTGTTTGTAGGGGCAATTCTGGACAGCATCGGGCGCTACCGTCCGAAGTTACTGGCCCTTTTCCTGCTGGTGATCAGCAGTATCCTGATTACCATGACCAACAGTATCCTGCTGATCTGCCTTCTGCGGATTCTTCAGGGAGCTGCAGTATCGGTACTTGTAGTCGCTACCCGGGCTATTTTTGTGGATATTTATGATTCTGAGCGGGTGAAACATTATTTGAGCTATTTCACCATCGTATGGTCCTGTGGTCCTATCCTGGCTCCCTTTCTGGGCGGATATCTGGAAAAGCTTTTTAACTGGCATGCGAATTTTTATTTCCTTGCCTTCTATGCCGGATTTCTTTTCCTGTTTGAATGGTTCTTCAGTGAAGAAAGCCTTCCCGAGAAAAAGAAGCTGAATCTCTCGGAAAACATCGGTCTGTATAAGATGATGCTCAGAAATAAGATTTTCATGCTGGGCATTTTTATCCTGGGATTAAGCTATTCTATTGTCATGCTATTCAATATTACGGGACCTTTTATTATTGAAAATACGTTTCACTTTACCCCTGTAGTCATTGGATACTGTACCCTGATCTTAGGATTCTCATGGATGATCGGAGGTTTTATAGGGAAAAAAAGACTGACGCTGGAGTTTAAGCCGAGAATTCTGCAGCCTATTATCCTGCAGCTGTTTCTGATCATAAGCCTGATCGGCATCAGCTATTTTGCGGAAAGTCTTTTCATTATGATTCCTTTTGCCTTTTTCATTCATATCTGCTCAGGGATTCTGTTTACCTCATTCTTCACAACCAGTATGCTGTATTTCCCTAAAAATGCAGGAACTGCAGGAGGACTGATGGGAGGATTGGTGTATGTGATCACTTCAGTGACCAGTTTTATTATTTCTGTAAGCGGAACGGTAACGGAACAGAAAGGGCTGTCCTGGCGTTATCTGATCATAGCGAGTCTACTTCTGGGGATCATCCTTATTATGAACCAGGCCGTAAAAAAAGAAAAAGCAGAGAATTGATCTCTGCTTTTTTTAATGTTGCCTGTTCTTTTCAGAATTACATTTTAATAGAATAATCATAAACTGTGTCATCATTAAGATACAGGTGCAACTTCAGTTTAAACATACCGAAAAGATATTTCTTCAATACATAAATACGCTCACTAGTGTGTAATTTATCTACCTGATATCTGGTAAAAAAGCCTTCAATCTCATCAATCTCTTTCCCTACCAGATCATGTTCTGAAATGCTGACGCTTTGATTTCTGTCATAGAAATAATATCCTTTGCCATCCATAGTAAAAAAGTGTTTTTTTCGGCTGTTAAATTAAGCAAATAAAAAATATTTTATTGCTTTTAATTTCTCTATTTTATTATTCTTTTCCTATTTCTTCGGTTTTTCTGTTTCAAAATTTATACAATATATTCAGTAAAATTTAATACTTCCTGATTTGTACAGAAGACACTCCTACCATTCTGACCTTACCTCCTGCTCTTTTCAACAGTCCGTTTTCGGCATTTCTCCTGAATACAGTAGCAGTACCGCTCACTGCATTGGTTGTGATCACAAATTTTCCGGTACTGTCTATGGCAAAGACCCGTGGATGTTTTCCGCCTGTCGGCTGGTAGCCAACCGTTTTCAGGGTACCGTTGTTCTGAATGGCAAAAATCGCAATATTGTTTTCATCACCCCGGTTTGATGCATACAAAAAGCGTCCGTCAGGAGAAATATGGACATCTGAGCTTTCAAAATTTTCTTTATGGTCATCAGAATGGGTACTTATTCTCTGAATATTCTCCAGGGTGCCGTTCCCATAGGCATAAGCACTCACGGCTCCTCCCATTTCTTCAATACAATAGGCAAACTTACCGTTAGGATGAAAAGTGAGGTGCCTCGGGCCGCTTCCTAAGGCAGCCTGTATAAAAGGGATTTCTGCAGGCTGTAACGGTTCGTTTTTTTCAGCATTAAACCGGTAGGCTCTGATCTTATCCGCTCCCAGGTCGGGTAGAAAAACATAGTTGAAATCGGGTGAAAAAAACAGTGGAATGGATATGAGCACGATCCTGCCTGTCCGGGTCTATACTTCCCTCTGAAAACTGGAAATTCTGAGTGTAAGGTTCTATTTTTCCGTTTTCTGAAAGTGGATACACAGAAGTACTTCCCTCCGTATAGTTCCCGGCAATCAGCCATTTTCCATTGCTGTGGGCTGATACATAGACCGGATTTTCACCACCACTTTTCTGGCTGTTGATGAATGTAAGGGATTTTTTCCGGGGATTAAATTCAAAACTGCTTACACTGCCGCCGTTTTTTGTTTTGCTTTCGGTACAGGCATAAATATACTTCCCATCAGGAGACAAGGTGAGGAATGACGGATTCAGTATGCCTGTGAAAGAGGTTACTTTCGAAAGCTTACCCCTGATGGTATCAAGCTGGTAAACATAAATTCCTTCGGTGTTTTTATCACGGTTAAATGATCCGAAAAATACATAGGTATCCTGAGCCAATAATTTTACTCCTGATGCCATCAGGAGGATCATGCTTATAGTAGTCTTCAATGTAATCAGTTTTTGAAATGTTGGGGAAATTCTGCAGTTGAACAGCAAATATAGAGTATAATAAGCATTTAAAATCTTAAATATTTAATAAATAATCTGAATTGGCCGGTCTTTTTCAAATGATCGGGTCATTGAAGATAACCTCACCGCTTTCATAGAATATTTTCATCACAATTAGTTTTAATTAAAACTAATTGTACGTATATTTGTGAGAGAGGTTAAAAGCTCCCATTCATATTATCCTGTTAATTTTATTGTTAAAAGTATGGCAGCAGAACAATACAGTATTTCAGAACTTGCCCTGGAACTGGGGCTGGCAATGAGCGAAATGAAAAGTCGTTTGCGGCAGAAGATCCAGACCAGCATCAATGCATTTGACCCGGATCTTTCTTTTGAACTGATTGAAATTCTGGGGCTTCTATCCCGTAATGACGGAATGAACCAACAGGAAATCGGGAATAAGGTAAGTAAAGACAAATCAAGCATCACTTACCTGATCAACAGCCTTGTACAGCGTAACCTCGTTGAACGGATAGCCTACAAAAACGACCGGAGGAATAAGCAGATCTTTCTTACTCCCAAAGGAAAAGAGATTGTAGAAACCGTTTATCCGTGGGCATTGGACCTTTATAAAAAAGCTGCCGGCGACCTTGATCCGGAAGAGATCAGCAATGCGCTGCTTCTGGTAAAAAAAATGACTGCAAATCTCGAATAATAAGGCTTAAAAATGAATCAGATTATGAAAACAATCCTTGTACCCATAGACTTTACCTCAGCTACTGAAAATGCAGCAAAAACAGCAGCAGACTGGGCCCGACAATACGAATATCAGCATATCGTTCTTCTAAAAACTGCAGGAGAATCTGAGTTTGATTACCTTCACATTGCGGAAGGACATTCTTTTGTGAATGAAGAGAGCATCAACAATCTGCTGAAAAAAACAGAAATGCTGTTTGATCACCTGAGCCATATGATCACAGAGATAGCACCGGATGTAAAGGTTTCAAGAATATTAAGCGACTGGGCTCTTACCAGAAGCATCAATGAATTTTTAAAAGACCAGCCTTCAGTAGAACTGATCGTTTTGGGAAGTGATGATGCTGCTTCATCTCATGAGAGCTTTGTTTCCGGCCATATCATAAGCATTGCAAGAACCAGCCCTGTGAAAACCCTGATCGTACCCAACAGCTATCATTACAGTACGATCAAAAATATACTGATCCCGTGCGATATCAAAGGAATCAAAAGACTGGAAAGGCTGTTTCATCACAAACACATTATCCACCGGCAGGATATCCGCCTGATGTTTTTAAATATCAATACCCATAAAAAGAATGATATTGATGATGACAGGAAAAGGGAACTTGAAGAATATATCCAGCAGCACTTAACGGAAATCCCAAGCAGTACGTATTATTCTCATGATGAAGATGTCATCAGCGGAATTCTGAACTTTGCCTCCGGACATGATACAGATCTTATCATTGCGTTGCCCGGTGAGCACAGCTTTCTGTATTATCTGGCCAGCAGAAGTATTTCAGAAGGCATTTACCAAAATACCAGCCAGCCTGTTCTGATTTTAAAATAACAGGACCTGCGGAACATTAATAATAAATCTTCGTACTGTCAAGCCTTACAAGCTTCTGTTCATTCATTTTTTTTACATAACGGATTACGGTTTCCACTCTCATTCCGGTGAGGGTAGCAATTTGCTGTCTGGTGTAAGGGATCAGGAATGAGTACATTTCTTCAAATCCGAAGTACTTTTTAAGATGATCAAAAAGTTTCTGCAGCTTTATGATCGGATCTGAAATGGCGAGAAAACTGGAAATCATGTACCGGAAATGCAGCCTGTCGGCGGTATACCTGCTTATTTCAAGCATTAATGCCGGTTTCTCCAGCAGGATCTTCAGAAACTGATCTTTAGGGATCTTAATAATTTCGCAACTGGTTACTGCAATAGCATTAACGGCATAACTGTGCCCGGTAAACAGATAGCTTTCTCCAATACAATGACCGTCAAAAGGAAGTCCGTGCACAAATTCTTTTCCGTCTTCCAAAAAAGTATTCAGCTTTACTGTTCCGAATTTTATCTGAAAGTAATATTTGGCAGCTGTTCCTTCCTCAAAAACGGTATCTGCAGCATTATATTTTTCCAGTCTGGCCCCATTTGAAAATAATAAGTCTTCGCATATAATCATCTTTCCATTATTAATTGGGGTAAAAATACTTAAAGTAAAATGAATATTGCAAGTTATTCGATACCACAGCTGCAAAAGGAGAAAGAATTAAAGCCAATACAGATTTATTTACGATCCTTATCTTTATAAAATCTTGAAGCTGTATTGTAAGAAAATACCGTTTTTATGATCTGTTCTGATATTACAGATGCTCATAGGACTGTTTTACTAAAAAAGAGGTGGCTCTTTTGATGTGTTCCCGACCTTCCGGGGTATTGAGGTCCAGCCCGCAAAAAATACTGCCGTTCATGGAAGCATACAGGTTCAGATAATACATCCCTGAAATCATAATGGCCATGACTGCACGAAAATCATCCAGCCGTTCTCCGAAGGTATCCTTCAGCAGTCTGAAAATACGTTCTCCATTCTCTTCCCGTATATCAGACAGTTTTTTTAATGATTTCCGGGGCTCAGACAACCCCCAGACCAATAATTTCTGGGCTTCCTTATTATTGTAAATATAATCCAGTTGTGAGAGCAGCATGTTTACCGTAAACAATTGTCCGTCGTGAAGTATTTGCGGCTTATATTTTTCAAATTCTTCAGGAGTTGCCTTCATCCAAAAATCCTGTGAACGGATATATTCATCGATCAGGCCATCGATCCCGCCAAAATACATGTAAATCATTTTTTTGTCTACTCCTGCTTTCGCTGCGATGTCATTTACCTTTAATCCTGTAAAGCCTTTTGTTTTCAGTATTTTTCCAACGGCACCCAGGAATCTTTTTTTACTCCTTTCCTTATTCCGGATGCTGCCTGCTGATGATTTTCTTTCCATGATAAACGTTCAATATTACAAGTTTATGAATTTTTTCTTAATACTAGACACTGATTAGTGTCTTATTTCATATATTTGCACAAACTAAAAACCATTCTATATATAAACACTATCTAGGGTGGGAAAATTTTTTCGAAAACACTAAGGTAAAAACACTAAAAGCAACAGCATCATCAGATTTTCTAATGATGCTGTTTTATTGATAAACACTGCTGATTTTATCAGAATCAATAATTTAAGAGAAGAAAATCCGGTGATAAAGCCTGTCTTTTACTGATCCTGCTGCAGGTTACAGATTTTTATAGGTCTGTCCTACTAAAAAGGATATCGCTTTTTTGATTTTTTCCCGGCCATCAGCAGAGTTCACATCCAATCCGCAGAAAATACTTCCGTTTACAGAAGAAAAGATGTTCAGGTAATACAGTCCTGAAACCATGATCGCCATGACTGCCCGAAAATCAGCGGAACGTTCTTTGAAGTGCGGATTGAAAATATTGTCAAAAATATATTCCCCGTTCTCTTCCTGCGCGTCAATAAGTTTCCTCAATGATTTACGGGGTTCGGAAATACTCCAGAGCAGTAGCTTTTGTGCTTCTTTATTACTGTATACATAATCAAACTGTGACAATAGCATTTCTTTGATAAATAGTTCTCCTCCGTCACTGGTCTCCGGAATGATCTTATCTACCTTTTCTGTTGTCACTTTGATCCAATAATCCTGTGAGCGGATATACTCGTCTATGAGGCCATCCATACCGCCAAAATAGGTATAAATCATTTTCTTATCTACACCTGCCGCTTTTGCAATATCATTTACTTTTAATCCTGCATATCCTTTCGTTTTCAGAATTTTTCCCACCGCATCCAAGAATCTCTTTTTACTGCGTTCCTTATTCCGGATACGGCCTGCTGATGACTTTCTTTCCATAATCCAAATTCGATACTGCAAAGTTTGTAATTTTTTTTCAAACTAGACACTAATTAGTGTCTTATTTTTATATATTTGCATCAAACTAAAAACCATTCTCCATATCACACTATCCAGGGTGGGAAAAAATTCCGGACACTGAGGTAAAAACACTAAAAAGCAAACAGCACCATCGGGAAATCCAATGATGCTGTTTTATATTTTAATGAACAACTTTCTGATGATGAAAATGGCAACGGCTGAAAAATATACTCTCAGTAAAGTTGCTGCCTGAAATTATTACGCATTCTGTAAAATTCTAGAGATTCTCATAGGTCTGCTCTACTAAAAAAGAGATGGCTTTTTTGATTCTTTCCCGGCCTTCAGGGGAATTCATATCTAAACCACAAAACATGCTTCCGTTGACCGATGAAAAAATATTCAGGTAATAGAGCCCGGAAACCATGATCGCCATGACTGCCCGGAAATCTTCCGAACGTTCTTTAAAATGGGGATCGAAAATATTGTCAAAAATATACTCTCCGTTTTCTTCCTGCGTATCTATCAGTTTCCTCAATGATTTGCGGGGTTCGGATATACTCCAGAGCAACAGCTTCTGTGCTTCTTTGCTATTGTATACATAATCAAACTGTGATAGTAACATTTCTTTGATGAATGCAACGCCCCCATCATTGATACCCGGAATAATTTTATCTATTTTGTCGGTGGTAACCTTGATCCAATAATCCTGTGAACGGATATACTCGTCTATCAGGCCATCCATACCTCCAAAATAGGTATAGATCATTTTTTTATCCACACCTGCCGTAGCTGCAATATCATTTACTTTTAATCCTGCATAACCTTTTGTTTTCAGAATTTTTCCAACTGCATCCAGAAATTTCTTTTTACTACGTTCCTTATTCCGGATACTGCCTGCTGCTGATTTTCTTTCCATGATTAAACATTCAAAGATACAAGTTTAAGAAATTTTTAATTATTTTAGACACTGCATAGTGTCTTAATTTGTATATTTGCACAAACTAAACCATTTTATATATTAAAAACACTCTTTAAGTTGAAAAAATGAAGCCCGGTTCTGATAGTTTAGTATGTAATTAAGGATAAAAAACAGCGTTCGGACACAAGGAAATCAGATTCTTGTTCAAGAATAAAAGTTAGTTCGCCGGAAAATGGCCGTTTCTGTAAAAAGATAGACCCTTTTCCAATTCCGAAGGATGAATGCTGAGCCTAAACATGCACCAATCAGGATCCCAGATTTCGGGTTGAAGTCGGAAAGCCTTTACAGCCTGAAAGCTGTGAAGACCGGATGGTTCTTCCGTAAGATGGTTTCCCTCAGTTTAAAAATGCTTCAGACAGCAATATCATGAAGCAAAACAAAGTGATTATTTGACACTATTGATGATGAGGTAATTGCAGCGGTAAAAAAACTGCAATAAAACAATTTTGAAAACCGATCACTAAGGTAAAAACACTAAATGTAGCAGTATCATTAGATTTTCTAATGGTACTGTTTTTTATTTCATTTCATTTGTAGGAGCACTGCCCTATTTGAGATTTTTTTATCACACATTTTTTATTAAAAAAAATAAATTAATCCCGTATATTTGAAACTGATATATAAAATCCGAGTACATTATATAAAATCGTATTACCTATTGAATTGATTATCTATCTGTTTCAATGTTTACAGATTCTTTATGATTCTGCATTATAATAATTGAATGATACCACATAATTAAATTATGGGAATAATCTATTAAAAATGAGCTGTGATTTGATATAATTAAACTTATATTTACCAAAATTTAAAATTAAATGAACTATAAGCTTGAGCTCAATACTCAGGAGCCTAATTCTAAAATTGTTTTTCACAATATTCTATTTGACTCATTTAAAATCAATATAATTGAAAGGTACATCGGCTCTATGAAAGCACGTCCGGTATTATGTGAGGTTTTATTCAAAGTAAGAACTTTAGACAATGAACTTATTACCAGAAGGGATGGTAATATGAGAGTAAAAATAAAAGGAGATCAGTTTGATACGTATCAGGAACTGTCAAGAAAGCTGGGTTCTTATGAGTATAAGAATAAACTGATCAACAGAAAAGAAGTTGACCAGGATTATGTACACTTTATTCTGAGCCTGGTTATTTCTAATTATGATCTTAATTAATCCGGAATTATCATTTCATTCCGTTGTATTACTGCATTGTTTTCAAGCTGATGACGCTACAAACAGATTCAGCTGGAAATAAATTATACTTCAAAGACTTAACAATTCTTTACTGAAATTAAACCTTATTTCTTAGATAGACCTCTATAATCTATCTAAGAAATAAGTTCGCTTTATGACAGCAGCACTATCTCTGATTTTCTATCTGTGAGATAAAGAACAGAGATTTAGATCATAGCTTTATCCAATACCTTTAGCTGGTATAAAATGTGATCATTCTTCACTCCATAAATCCATTACCGATTACACACCAAATGTTTTAGATTATCTTGTTATAATTTTGATTACTTTCGTCATGAAAAAACAATAACCTAAAACTTATTCATGAAAAGAATTTTTCTTATTTCATCACTTATTTTAGCAGGCAAGGTATTGAATGCACAGCAGGCTCCTTCTATTGAATGGGCAGTTTGCCTGGGAGGAATAGGATTTGAATCTGCAGCCACCAACTTCAATAATGCCGGCGAATTTGGTTTACAGGTCCTGCGTACCCCCGATGGCGGATATGTAGTGGCAGGAAGTACAGATGCTAACAGCGGATATGTAACCGGTGTGCATGGGAACAACCCGGATATGTGGGTCGTGAAAACGGATCAGAACGGAAATTTCCAATGGCAGAAAGCATTGGGAGGAAGCGGCTTTGATGAAGCAGCAGCTATTACACTTACCAGTGACGGAGGTTACCTTTTGGCCGGCAGTTCTACCATAGACAACGGTGATGTACTTAATTATTTTGGCGCTACAGACGTCTGGATCGCAAAATTAGACGCCACAGGAAATAAGATGTGGACTAACAACATGGGATCTACCGGAACTGAAATGGCCTATTCTGTTCAACAGACCTCTGATGGAGGTTTCATTATTGCAGGTACTACCAGTGGAAATAATTATGATGTATCAGGCCATCATGGCATATGGTCAAGCTATGACATGTGGATCGTGAAAACCAATTCAACCGGAAATATCGAATGGCAAAAATGTTTGGGAGGAGATGGTAATGAAGTAGCCTACTCTATACAGCAAACCTCAGACGGTGGCTATATTGTGGGTGGTTTTTCGCAAACTAATAACAATGGTGATGTTACAGGAAATCATTCTTACTGGGATGCTAATGACTGGGCATATAAACCCTCACGAGATGCCTGGGTAGTCAAATTAAATTCAACTGGGGCTATACAATGGCAAAAGAGCCTGGGGGGAAGCGGAGAAGATGTGGCCAGCTCAATTCAGCAGACAACAGACGGCGGATACATTCTGGCAGGATTTTCCGATTCTGTTAACGGCGATGTTACCGGTAATCATGGAAAGCATGATTTCTGGATTACGAAAATAAATGCAAACGGCTCATTGGTATGGCAAAAAAGCCTGGGAGGAAGCAAATCTGATAAGGCCTATTCTATCAAGCAGACTCCTGACGGAGGCTATGTTGCTACAGGCTATTCATTTTCTGCGGACGGGAATGTTACAGATCATCACGGAACTGATACAGGTCATGATTATTGGGTGGTAAGATTAAATACATCCGGAGATCTGATGTGGAGTAAATCTTTAGGAGGCACCTATGGAGATACTGCTTTTTCTTTAGATCTGACGCCTGACGGAGGATATGTAGTAGCAGGTTCCACTTCTTCAAGAGATGGTGATGTGGTGGGCCTTCACCAAAATGTTGACGCTACAGATTTCTGGCTGGTAAAACTAGGTGCCGGAACTTTAAACACACAAGACAGCAAAGCCGCAACGGCTATCTCAGTCTATCCCAATCCGATAAGAGATAAGGCTTTTTTCTCTGAAAATCTTAATGATATTCAGGTTTCAACATTGGAAGGAAGTATTGTATTAACTCAATCAGGCGGTCAATATATAGATATGCAGGGCCTTCCTGCTTCCGTTTATATCCTGAAAGGAGTGCAGAAAAATGGAAATATGATTACAAAGAAGATTATCAAGGAATAACTGATCTCTTCTTTATCAATTAAAATAAATCTCCGGCTCTTCGAGCCGGAGATTTATTTTATAATGCTGTACCCAAATACCATCTGAATATTATGGATGGCGATGTGCATATATTACTTCCCCCAACAGATTCCCAGGAGCCGGGCCACCCAGATAGATGACCTTTATATCATCATGATAAGCCACGCGGGTAATATCTGGTGGAGTAACATATATTCCCCATTTAATATATCCATGCTGACCGCCAAGTCCGGTACCGGAATAGGTCCTGTAATTCTCTTTATGGTCCACTAAAATATAATCATTCTGAGCAGGGAGCTTCATATATGTTTTCATATATCCAGTTGCCGTATCTGTCCATTTTACATCTATCCTGAAATGAATCCATTGATTGATGTATGGTCTGATATCAGGAATAATATCGGTAACAGGAACATTATTTTCTACAGCAAATCTCAGCCGCATTGCATTTCGCTGGGTTCTGACCTGAAGCGGAACTCCTGCCCCGCCGGAAATTTTCAACTGGAAAATATTGGTCTCATTAGTTGGGTCTCCTGCTTTCCAGGGTGTCCAGTCTTTCAGTAAGACACTAAATTCATACCGGCGTTCATCACCCGGTAAAAAACGGGCAGCCTTGAACCGGTCCGCATCACTCTCGCTTCTCCAGTTATCATTGGAATAATATCCCTGATCCCCATACACTACTTTATGGGCAACAGCATGACTTCCTGTAGCGCCGGGCTGCACCATATAAACGGCATCCGAAGCAGTGGCATTAGTAAGATTCACTCCTGTAATACCGGAATTCAGGGTATTATTTTCATAATTTACATTCAGCAATACCTCTCCAGGCGATTGTGCCAATAGTTTCCCGGATAAAAGCACCATGAAGAGGATGACCACATCTTTTTTATTTACTATAAATAAAAGATTCAATCTGTTTTTGCCAGTCATTTATATTTCAATTTTATTATTTCTTATCAGTATTTTCCCGAATAAAATTCAAACTCATTTTTCTTCCTAATCCTTTTTCTGCATAGGTCAGAATATCATGTATCTTAGCCAGAAAACAATAGTCCTCAATTTGATTTATTTTACGCAAGCTTAAACCGGATCTGACAACAAATTCTTTTTTTGAACACAGGCGCATTTCTTTCAGTTTTAAACCAATAATAAAAGACTGATACTCATAATCAAAAATATCCTGCTTTAAATTTAATTCCTCAAGGAGCATTTTTTTCAGTTCTTCCCAATGATCTTTAGCTTTATCATCAGGTTTATTGAACACATCTTCCGGTATTGAAAAAATAAACCGGGTGTAATGTACATAAAACGGCGTCCGGATATGCTTATCAAAACCTCTATTCTGATAGTCCGGGTAGGTCCCAAAATCGGTATTGTATTCTATGCTTTCGTAAAGATAAAAATCTGCCTCCACCATAAACAGCATCCTTTTTTGTTTATTGATATCCAAAGATTTTAAATACTTTAGGAAGTCTTCCATTGAAAAATTATAATATGGATTCATCAGGATAATTTATTGAGTTTAAAAGTAAGCAATAGGCAATGTGAAATTAACAAATAAAACTTTATGATAGCCACAAAAATTATAAAGGCCTTTTGTTCAATTCAGTACATTGAGACTGATGCCGGAGAAAAGTTCACATAAGATGAAAATTAAAAATTTTTCATAAAAGCTTCCAGGCAGAATAAATCCAGTCAGAATAAAATTGCAAAACCAGCAGCGGATTGGCCAGTAAAAAAGCTCCCCTTCAAAGGGAAGCTTAACAAAATCGAGTAAAAATGACGTTTAATCATTTCAAAATTATCAAATCTGTTTTTCCTGTCTTATGATGACAGTCATAGAAAACAGATCCAGATTATTTTACGGCACTTTTAGCTTTTTCCGATTCTTTCAGGTGATGTTCCAGCGTTGGGAGCGTTTTTCCTGCAAAAGATTTTAAAGCGGCATCCTTTCCTTCGGCAGCTTCTTTCTTAAATTCTTCTATATCTTCCTTATGGTCGCTTACCATCAGATCTGTATATTTTTTATCAAAGTCAGCCCCTTTTTTAGCTTTCAGCTCGTCATACATTTTCTGTTTTTCTACATCAAGGCCTGTGGGTAAGGTATAAGCTGCTGCCGAAGCCCACTTCTTCAGTTCATCGTTTGCTTTGGTGTGGTCTGTAACCATCATAGCACCTAAAGATTTTACCGTTGAGTTTGCAGCATTGGTTTCAGCCAGTTTTCCCATCATCACTTCCATAAGTCCTCCTTTAGCTGCAGCATCTGCAAACTTTTTATCCTGATCGCTAAGGGCATTGGCCGTGTCTGTGGTATTGGACATTTTTGCAGAATCGCTTACCGTCATTCCTGATTCAGCCGGAGGAGACATTGTGGTGTTTTCCGCAGTCTTATCAGACGGTGTTTCATTTTTTTTGCAGGCAGTCAAAGCAGCCAGTGCAAAAATTGTTACAACAAAATTTTTCATAATAATAAATTTAAAGTGGTGTTATCAATAAAAGTCAATGTGACTTCTGTATATAAGGCAACAATTTATCTGCCAAAGACATATGACAGCAATACCACTTCAAATGATACAATATGATCAGTAAATATTGAATAAGTCTAAAACACGCTTAATGAACCCATCTGAACGTAAGATTAATGCGCTCTTTCATCGGGGTTACAGATTTTGCAATGCGGTGTTCCCAGTGCTCCTGAAGATCACCTTTCATGATGAGTAACGAACCATGAGGCAATGGCAGGCTGTATTTACTCTGATGATGATCTTTTTTCCGGAAATCAAAATTCCGGGTTTCTCCCAGACTTACAGATGCAATGACCGGGCGTTTTCCGTATCTGCTCTCCCTGTCGCTGTGCCAGGCAACGGAATCATTTTGGTTCCGGTACAGATTAAGTAAGACAGAATTGAACTGATATCCGAATTCCTTTTCTATTTTTTGTTTTAATGCAAGGAGCTCCGGTGTCCAGGAGGTAACATCCAATTCGTCCTCCCTTAAAGGATAAGTTTTTCCCGGATCACCATACCATGCTGTTAAACGGGGTGTAAGGACCGTTTTATCATACATTTTCTGAGTACGCTGCTTCCATGGAGCCGTTTCAAGAAGAATGTCCTTAAGCTGATCAGCCTCTTTCCGGGTCAGGAAATGTTCTTTATACTCCAAAAGGTCTTTCGGAAATTCATATAAATCTTCTGAATCAAATAAACTTAGCTGTCCCATGTTTTCTTAAACCGTTTTAAAAGATGTGCAAGCTACAAAATCACCAAAGTCTTTAGAAAGCTCAAACAAGATGAAAACCAAAGATTTTCACAAAACTTAAGGATCTAACTCTTAAAATGTATACTCATCATATATGGTACTGATCAGCTGATCAGAATGGATGTTCCGTGAAAAAATAGGATAATGGAAACGATCCAGTTTATTAAGGATCCGGATAAGCTCCATCTTTTCGTTATGAGTAAGATTTCCGGCAACGATATTCGTGGCCTGCCGGATTTTTTCCATTTGTTTTTCCAGGATCATCAGTCCTCTTTCAGTAATGCGGATCAATTTGCTGCGTTTATCCAGGTCAGAGTCTGTCTGTTCAATAAGTCCCAGACGCAGAAGTCTTGCAATAATAAGCATACCTACGGGCTTATCATGAATATTCTTTTTGATAAGCGCCATCTTGGTCATTTCCCCGAAAGCTTTCAGATTGATTAAATAAATAAAATCTTCCTGGGTAGAAAATTCAGAATCCGAGATGGCAGATTTGGAGTAAGTTTTTGCATATCTGTTGAGATGAACGAGTAATGTACTTATGGCACTTTCCGGAGTCCTTCCATTTTCCTTACCTTCCCAGTACGGTTCTTCAGGATGGCTCTCTTCAGCAGACTCTTTATCAGAAATCCATGCTTTAAAACCCTGAATGGTTCCCGGGTACAGATCAGGAGAAGCATTGATTTCAGCTTCAAATTCTTCCAGAAGATCTACACAATCTTTGATCAGCGTATAATTCATATCTTTTAACTAGTTTACAAATATACCTCATTTTAAAAGTATATCATATTATCACAAAAACTATATCAAATAGAACTGTTTAAGTTGTTCTTCACACAAGGTCTTTATGACTTCAATCCAACGGTCTTCATCATTCAGGCAAGGGATATACGTGAAGTTTTCACCTCCTGCTTCCATAAACTGTTCTTTCCCTTCAACGGAAATTTCTTCCAGGGTTTCAAGACAATCCGAAACAAATGCCGGACAAACTACCGCAAGATTTTTAATTCCTTTTTCGGGAATGGTTTCCAATGTATGATCTGTATATGGTTCTATCCATTTATCTTTTCCCAATCTGGACTGAAAAGAAACGATGACCTTACTTTTGGGCAGTCCGAGTTTTCTGATCACCCGATCGGTGGTATTAAAACACTGGTGACGGTAGCAAAAGGCATGGCTTGGATGAGAATCTTTAGAACAGCAATCATTCATATTACATGTCTTTGTAGGGTCTGTTTTGTAAATATGCCGTTCCGGAACACCATGGTAAGAAAATAATAAGGCATCAAAATTTTCAGGAAGCTTCTCCCGGATACTTTCTGCCAGGCAATCTGTATAAAGGTCCCGGTTGTAAAAAGGCTGTACGTAGTTGATCCTAACACCCGGGAATTTTTTCTTTCTGACTTCTTCCGCTTTTTCAATTACGGTTTCAGTGGTGCTCATTGCATATTGCGGGTAAAGAGGAAACAGTACAATTTCTGTAACTCCTTTTTCTACCAGGTTCCTGATCCCGGTTTCAATACTTGGCTCAGCATACCTCATCCCGATCTCAACAGGGATATCTACTTTGTTCTGCAGTTTTTTCTGTATCTTTTTGGTTATGACAATAAGCGGAGAACCTTCGTCTGTCCATACCGTTTTATAAGCTTCTGCTGATTTTGCAGGTCTTGTTTTAAGAATAATTCCCTGAACAAGAAGTGCCCGGAAGATCCAGCGGTAATCAATTACTTTTTCATCCATCAGGAATTCATCCAGATATTCTTTTACATCTTCTACTGCAGTAGATCTCGGAGAGCCAAGATTGATCAATAAGATTCCTTTTTTAGCCAATGTTGTTTATTTTATTAGTGAATGGTTATACATGCGTTATTCTGCCAATGCTTCTTTGTAAGCCATCAAAGCTCTTTCTCTGGCTTTTGTATGTTCTACGATGGGTTCTTCATGATAATCTTCAGGAAGCCATTTTCTGATATACTGATGATCTTTATCAAACTTTTTTGTCTGTTCATAAGGATTGAAGATCCTGAAATACGGAGCTGCATCACAACCGCAGCCTGCCGCCCACTGCCAGTTTCCGTTATTGGCTGCCAGATCATAATCCAACAGTTTTTCAGCAAAATAAGCTTCTCCCCACCGCCAGTCGATGAGCAGGTGCTTGGTAAGGAAACTTGCCGTGATCATTCTTACCCTGTTGTGCATGAATCCGGTTTCATTCAGCTGTCTCATTCCTGCATCTACAATGGGATATCCAGTTTTCCCTTCGCACCAGGCCTTAAATTCTTTCTCGTTATTTCGCCAGGCAATATTTTCATATTTCTTTTTAAAACAATGATGAACAACATCCGGAAAATGATAGAGAATCTGCATAAAAAATTCTCTCCAGATCAGTTCATTAAGCCAGGTTTCATTGTGCTGGGCAGCATACTGTACACATTTTCTGATGGAGAGGGTCCCAAAGCGAAGGGCAATCCCAAGATGGGTAGTACGATCCATTGCGGGGAAATCCCGGTAACTTCCGTAGGTGTCTATTATTTTTTTATCAAGCTCCGGTTCTATGAAGTCAAGATCTGTTTTCTCAAATCCGATTTCTTTCAGTGAAATGATCTCTGAAGATCCGTTATAACCGGCGAAATGGCTAAAGTCTGCAGTAAAGGATTCTACCTTTTTCAGATTTTCCTTCCATTTTTTTGAATATGGGGTAAAGACAGTGTAGGGAGAAAGATCATTTTTCAGGATATCATTTTTTTCAAATATCACCTGATCTTTAAAATCTTTCAGCTGGATATGATGTTTCAGAAGAAAATCGGCGACCTGCCGGTCCCGTTGTATAGCCTGCGGTTCGTAATCGGTGTTACAGAAAACACTGTCTATAGTAAAATCCCTGATTATTTTTTTAAAGGCTTCCATTGGAGTGCCGTAATAAACATAAAGTCCGCTATGATGTTTTTTAAGCTCTTTATGAATACGCTGTAAAGCCTGATGAATATAGTCTACCCTCCTGTCCTTCTTATTCTGAAGCCGGTCCAGAATATCAGCATCAAAAATAAAGACAGGAACAACCTTCAGCCCTGTATTAAGGGCATGATGAAGCCCTGTATTGTCTTCCAGCCTGAGATCTCTCCGGAACCAAAAAATATTCACTTTATCCATGATCTGTCTTCGATATTAAAACACAAATATACTAATAAATATTTTAAAAAGTGTATTAATATACTATTTATATAATACGGCATAAAGTTTGCAAAATTTAAAACAGGATAAAATAATTGTTATGGACTATTTAGAAACCGAACGATTAGATCTGCTGAAAGATCAGAAACTCATTGATGAATACCTCAGCTGGGTTATAAAGAAGGATTTGAATATCGACATAAATGTCAGCAATGAATATGTTGCCGCCCATAATATTGTTTCACAAAAATTAATTCTTGTCAAGACTTTTTCGGATATTATTCTGGAAAATCCTGACCTTTATTTATTATTATCTTCCCTGATTCAGGATATTAATACCGGATCATTAACCAAAAGCCGGATCCACTATCTTCTTAAAAAATAAAAACTCCCAGTAAACTGAAACTGAGAGTTTTTTTATGCATGTATATTCCAGACGTTTTATGCCTGTGCTTTTATATATTTATCAACCATCATTTCCAGATCATCCAGATTAAAAGGCTTTGAAACATAGTCATCCGCCTGAGCCTCTGATGCCAAAGCTACAATATCATTATTAGCAGTAACGTAAATAACCGGAATATGTCTGAATGCTTCCGTACTTTTAAGAAGTTTCGTTGCTTCCACACCACCGATTTTCGGAATCCAGTTATCCATTAAAATAATATCCGGCTGATAGTCTGCCACTTTCTCAAGGATATCATGTGACGTTTCTGAGATTCTGACCTCATATCCGTTTTCTTCAAATATGATGGTAATGACTTCTAAAATGGCCGTATCATCATCAAAAATTAAAATTCTCTTTTTACTCATATTGTTTCTCTATTTTTTTCCTGAAATTTTATAATTGTTTTATATAATGGGCTAAGTTGTGAGGGGTGATAATTAAATCATAATCAATTTCTTCTATGGCATGTCTGGGCATATAATCCACTTCCGCTGTTTCCGGATCCTGAATCCAGATTTTCCCGTTATATTTTTTTATATAGCTCAGTCCCTCCACTCCGTCAGCATTAGCTCCCGATAAAAGAATACCGGTTACGTTTTCACCATACACCTCTGCTGCAGATCTGAATGTAACATCTATGGAAGGACGGGAATAATTCATTTTCTCAGAACTGTCTAAAGACATCATGGCATTATTCTCAAACAATAAATGATAATCAGCCGGAACGATATATATTGCGTTCTTTTCGATATCCGTTTTGTCCTCCACCTCTACAACGGGTATTTTTGTAAACTGCTGCAGTAAAGTTTTCAGGACATCTCCGGATTGCGCTTTACGATGGATCACAAGTAAAATGGGAATATGGATTTTACTGTCCAGATTTTTAATCATTTCAATGATGACCTGCAGGCTTCCTGCAGATCCTCCGATAACAATTAATTCCATATTGGTTGGTAACTTCATTGCAGCAACTATTAATTAATGATGATCAATTTTTTTCCAGATCTTCTGATCTTCAACCTGATGATAATTTTTATCAATAGCAGAAAAGCGAAGGGTCTCTTTTGCTCCCAATGCGAGAAAGCCCAGATTCTCCAGGCTGTTATCAAAAAGCCTGAATACTCTTTCCTGGAGTTCCCTGTCAAAATAAATCAGCACATTCCTGCATACAATCAGCTGAAAACTGTTAAAGGAGCTGTCTGAAACCAGGTTGTGAGTGGATAAAATCAGTTTTTCCTGTAAGCTTTTATCAAACCGTACGCTGTCATAATTGGCGGTATAATAATCAGAGAAATCTTTTACTCCACCGGAAAGCATATAGTTTTCAGAATACAGTTTCATCTGCTGCAGAGGAAAGATCCCTGCTCTGGCTGTTTCCAGTACGGCAGGGTTTAAGTCTGTACCATAAATCAGGGATTTATTATAGAGACCGGCTTCTTTCAGAAGAATAGCTACAGAATAAGCTTCTTCCCCTGTTGAGCAGCCTGCAATCCAGATCCTGATCAAAGGGTAAGTACCGAGCTGGGGTAATATTTTCTCCCGCAGTGCTTTAAAAAAAGAAGGATCTCTGAACATTTCCGTAACATTCACCGTAACTTCTTCTACAAAGCGTTTCAGATATTCTGCATCATTGATAATGGTATACCTCAGTTCTGCAAAACTGGTAAACCTGTCCAAAAGGCATATACGGTTTACTCTTCTTTTAAATGAAGCCCTGCTATAACCGGAAAAGTCATAGCCATACAAATCATAAACATCTCTGATGAGATATTCTATTTCTTCATCTTTTACGATACTTGGTTCCAGCATCTATGAAATTTTTTCTATTGCCATTATTAAAAGGTCTACATCAATTGGTTTTGACACATAATCATCTGCTCCTGCTTCCATGCATTTCTGGCGGTCTTCCGGCATGGCCTGTGCAGTGACAGCTATTATAGGGGTATGTTTGATTTCCTGAGTGCTTCTTATCATTCTTACCGCTTCATAGCCGTCTATTCCCGGCATCATCATATCCATCAGAACAACAGAAAACTCAGGGCGGGTCTTCAGCATTTCTAAAGCATCCTGGGCCATTGTGCAGGATTCAACTGCATATCCACGTGCTTTAAGAGTTAATTTCAATGCAAATATATTGCGTGGATCATCATCCACAATTAAGATTTTCTTATTCATCAGAATTTTATCTGTTTAACTTTCATATAACCAAACCCGGAGGAGTGATAACAACTGATCTATATCTACCGGTTTCGAGATATAGTCTGAAGCTCCTGCGGTAATACATTTTTCACGTTCTCCAATCATAGATTTGGCGGTAATGGCTATAACCGGAAGTTTTTTAAACGCCGGCATTTTCCTTATCTGCTTAATGGTTTCATAGCCATCCATTTCGGGCATCATCATATCCATCAGGATGACATCCACATCAGGATTCTGGTCAATTTGTTCAAGGGCATGTTTACCATCCATGGCCACAATGACTTCAACCTTATATTTTTCCAGCGCTTTGGTTAAAGAAAAAATGTTGCGTACATCATCATCTGTAATGAGTATTTTTTTACCACTCAGCACTTCGGTCAAAGAGCCCAGCATTCTCCCTCTGTTATTTTCAGGGGAACCGTTCTTTTCTTCCACCAAATGCAAAAATAAGCCTACTTCATCTAAAACCCTCTGATAGGAATGGGCTGTTTTTACCACAATAGAATCTGCGTATTGTTTTATTTTGAGCTCTTCTTCTTTAGACAGATGGTGCTCCGTAAAAATAATGATCGGAAGGTTTTCCAGTCCTTCATAGCTTTTAATAGACTCTATGACATGGTAGTCATTTCCTTTTGTGCTTCCGACATCCAGGATAACACAGTCCACAAGGTCTGAAGTAAGTGCCTTCACACTATCTTCAACATTATGTTCCACCGATAATGAAATATTAAAATTGCTGAGGAAATAAGACAATGCATTGGCATGTTTGGCATTTTCTTCAACGATCAGAACTTTCTGGGTTCCTTTCTGCAATGCTTCTTCAATTTTTCTGAAGACATCGGTCATTTTATCCAGAGCTACGGGCTTATTGATAAAATCAACGGCGCCTTTCATAAGACTTTCTTTTTTCACGTGCAGGGAAGACATCATATGTACCGGAATATGCTTCACATAAGGATCCGACTTCAATTCATCCATAACTTCCCATCCATCTTTTACAGGAAGCTGAACATCCAGTAAAATCGCATGCGGATGATATTGCTGAGCTGCCGTAAGCGCATAATCTCCCCTTACAACCACTATGCCTTTATAATTCTGCAGATGGGCATATTTCAATAAAGCTTTTGCAAAATTAGTATCATCTTCAATAATCAGTATCACCTTATCTCCTTCCTGAATATTTTCTCTGTCATCCTCCACATCTTCAGGTATTTTCAAAGTGTTTACCTGAACTTTATCTCCTTCATCCAGGATATTCTGGATTTCTTCAACATCTTCACGGATGATTTCCACCAGGTCCTGATCGGTTTCGGAATGAGCAACTTCAGTGACCGGGTGTACAGGAATAATGAAACTGAATTCGCTTCCTTTATTCACTTCACTTTTCAGGGCAAGCTCGCCTCCCAGAAGTCTTGCAATTTCACGGCTTATTGAAAGCCCAAGACCTGTGCCTCCAAATTTTCTTTTGGTAGAGCCATCAGCCTGCTGAAATGCTTCAAAGATAATTTTCTGCTTATCTTCCGCAATTCCGATCCCGGTATCTTTTACTGAAAATATAATAAAGTCAGGCTTTTCAGAATGTTTTCTGATATGTAAATCAATGCTTCCTTTTGTTGTAAATTTTAAAGCATTAGACAGCAGGTTTCTCAGTACCTGGTCAATTCTGAGACGGTCACTTTCAATAACTTTCTGCACGCCTGCATCCACCTGGATATTGAATGGAAGGGCCTTCTCCTGGAATACAGGACTGAAAAGACTTTTCAGATCTTTTATAATGTCTTCAATGACTACCTCCTGATACTCCAGGGTCATTTTGCCTGATTCTATTTTTGCCAGGTCAAGAATTTCATCTATTAATGTTAATAAACTTGTTCCTGAGCTTTGAATAACTTTAGCCGATTCTACCTGGTCTTCATTAAGGTTCTCATCCGGATTTTCTGCCATTAACCTGGATAAAAGAAGGATCGAATTGAGTGGCGTACGCAATTCATGGGACATATTGGCTAAAAATTCAGATTTATATTTGGTGCTGAGTGCCAGTTCCTCTACTTTTTTCTGAATTTCATTGTTGCGTTCTGCTATTAAATGATTTTTTTCTTCCAGCAATCGGGAACGTTCTTCCAGCTCTGCGTTAGCCTGCATCAGCTCTTCCTGCTGTACTTTTAATTCTTCTTCTGAAGCCTGGAGCTTCTGGGTCTGTGCTTCCAGCTCTGTATTGAGGTTTTCAAGCTCAGAGTGCTGCACCTGTAATTCTTCAGACTGTGCCTGGGTTTCTTCGAGCAACTGCTGTTCTTTTTCTCTTCCTTTGGCTGCATTCAGTGCTATTCCTATATTCACGCTGCATTCTTCAAAATAGCTGATTCTGTCTTCCTCAAAATTGGAGGTGGAACCTAACTCTATCACTCCTATGACATGCCCGTCTGCAAAAACAGGAATCAGCATGATGCCATAGATTTTTATCGTACTGCTGGCAAAAGTGACCACAAAATCATCTTCATGAAGATTATTGTATACCTGTGTTTTAGCATTCATAAATGCCTGTCCTACCATTCCTTCGCCCGGTTCGAAAGATTTTTTCATATTGGCTTCAAGCCCAAATGCTTTACTGAGCTTCAGAATGCCTTCGTCAAAAAGATATAATGAACCGTTGATGCATTTTCCATATTCAATCAGCTGGTGCAAAGCTTTATCGGAAACTTCCTGTACCGATTTATTCCCTACCAGGGATTCATTCAGTAAAGCAAGTCCTTTCTGGCGCCAGTCGCTTTTATTAATTTTATCGAAAGATATTTTTAATGATTCAGTCATATGATTCAGGGATTCTACAAGGTCCCCGAGATCATCCTCCGCATTGTCCACTGCTTTCTCAGTGTAATCACCGTTGGCTACTCTGTTGGCAATTTTCTGAATGGCACTTACACGGCGTGTCATTTCCTGATCCTTATCCCTCAGCATTTTCTCCAGCTCATCTCTTCTGATGAGGTCTGCCCGCATTTTAAAATAGAAAAATGCCGTCACTACTACTGCGGCCAATGCTGAAAATACAATGAAGAGGACGGTTGTTTGTGAAGAACGTGTTAAGTCTTTGTTTTTAATTTCAACCTGGCTCTCTTCATATTGTACAAAATCTTTTACAATTTTACGGCACTCATCCATATAAGCTTTGCCGGTAATAATCTCCTGCTGGGTCATCACCATTCCTCTCCGTCTGTTTTCCACCAGGTTTTTCAGATGATTCATGACCTGGCTGACCGCAGTTTTTAATCCGGCCAGTCTTTCCTGCTGGTTTTTATCATGCACTCCCAATGCTTCTGCCGTCACCAAAGCTTTAGAATATTCTCTTACGCCCCGTTTGTAAGGTTCCAGGAAGTCTTCCCTTCCGGTAAGCTGGTAACCTCTGTTTCCTGTTTCTGCATCCAGGAGGGCCACCAGAATATCTTTGACGGCCGTTACAGAGCGTCTGCTTTGGGAAAGGCTTTCACGGTGGTTCATCTGATTCTGGATACTCCAGTATGAAGCCACTGAACTCGTTATTAAAATCAGAAGGGAAAGACCTATCCCAACCTGAAGATTTCGTATAATTTTTTTCGGCATGAAAGTTAATTTAAAGGTAGGGTAAAATAAAAGGTAGAGCCTTCATCTACGATACTGGAAACGCCAACGCTTCCATGATGCTGTTTGATGATCTCTGCACATATGAACAGCCCGATTCCCATTCCCTGGAACTGCAATGAAGATTCTTCTACACGGTAGAATTTTTTGAATACCGCATCCTGTTTGAAATCAGGAATTCCGATACCAAAATCAGTCACATTCACTCTTACTTCCTGAGCTTCATGGTCTACAAAAGTAGTCACAATCACCTGGTTGTTGTTGGGAGAATATTTAATGGCATTCGTAAGAAAATTGATCAGTACCTGTTCAATACGGATCTCATCCAGAGGGATTAAAATATCAGGTTTTGTTCCGTGGCGTTCAATTTTCACCTGCTGCTCATGGGTCTGCAAAATGGTTTCAATGGCATTGCTGATTACATTTTCCAGATTTACTGGTTTTTTATTTATTTTCAGTTTTCCATTTTCTATTTTCGAAACATCGAGCAGGTCTGTGATAAGGGTATTCAGCTTTTCAATCTGGCCCTGCACTTTTGTAACAAATCCTGCTTCGGGACTTTCTTTATCTAATTTCAGCTTTCTTTCCAATAGCTGAACATATGCTTTAATACTGGTAAGAGGGGTCTTTAACTCATGGCTGGCAATGCTTAAAAACTCGTCTTTTTCTTTTTCCACTTTTTTCTGATCGTCAATATCCGTAAATGTTCCTACCCAGTTTTTGATGCGGTCTTCATCATATACAGGTGTTATTCTCAGTAAATGATAACGGTAATTGCCTGAGATCATATTTTTGATTCTGATTTCTAATTCCAGGGCTTTTCCTTTTCTCCTGCACCTCTCCAGTTCTTCCCTTATATTGTAATCATCAGGATGGGTTTCAGGGAAATTCTGTTCTGCATCAGAATACTGATACCATTTACCGTTCACAAAATCAACGATCCCGTCTTCATTCAGGGTAAATGCAATCTGAGGCAGAGACTCCAGCATGAGGTGGAAATGGTCAATCTGCGACTTCATCGTTACCTGGGATTCCCGTCTTCCTTTCACTTCCAGTTCCAGATTCTGCTGTGTTTTTTTCATTGCAATATTCTGCTCCTGGAGGTTATAGAAGGTTTTCACTTTGAGCAACAGGATTTCAGGATCTACAGGCTTGGTTACATAATCTTTCGCACCGGAAGCATAGCCTTGGGTGATGAATTTTTTATCTGTATTAACAGCGGATAAAAATATAATGGGTACATCTTTGGTTTTGCTGTAATCTGCAAGTGTTTCTGCAACTTCAAAGCCATCCATATCAGGCATCTGAACATCTAAAATAATTAAGGCATAGTCATTTTTCAATGCTTTACCCAGAGCCTCTTCACCGGAGCTGGCCGTTTCAACCTGGAAATCTTTAGATTCAAGTAATTTTTGAAGTGAATAAAGATTATTCTGGTTGTCATCAACAATTAAAATCATAGAAGTAAAAATCAATAATTGGTTACAGATACTTTAGCTTCAAAAATACTGACAATATCTGAGAAAACAGCAATTTTTATACGATTATATCTGAGGATTTGATACCACATTTCAGCAGGAAAACAACAATGGCATAAGGATTGGAATTGTTTATCATATTTTAGAAAAAACTCTCTAATTTTCAGCTAAATATAAACAAACTATGAAAAAAACAATAAGCTGTATGAATATTGATGTACAAATTCTTTATTCATTCGGAGGTGAAACTGTGGTGTATAAGCCTAAGGAGTTCATTTTCAAAGAAGGTGAACATTCTCAATATTATTTCCAGATTATCAGCGGCAAAGTAAAGCTGAACACATTTACTGAAAACGGGAAAGAATTTATTCATAATATCCTGGGTAAAAACCAGAGTTTTGGAGATCCGCTGCTGTTTATCGAAAAGCTTTATCCTACCAATGCCGTAAGTTTACAGGCTACAGAAGTGATCAGAATGCCTAAAAATAATTTTATAGAAATGCTTAAAAGCCATCCGGATCTTTCCCTGGAAATGAATATGTGTTTATCGCAGAGGTTATATTATAACAGTTTAATGGTTCGTAATATGGCATCAGCAGATCCTATCCAGCGTCTTAAAGGGTTGTTGGATTATCTGAAGAGTTACCATGACGGTGACTGCCAGCAGTGTTTCCCTATAGAACTTACCCGCCAGCAAATTGCTGATCTTACCGGACTGAGGGTTGAAACTGTGATCAGAACCATAAAAAAGATGGTCAGTAATGAAATCATAAAACTGGAAGGCCGCAGAATTTTATACTAAAATTTCGATTTCTTTTTTCTGTATTGTATATAAGAGAGGGTATAAATTTCAAAAAATTAGAACATAAATACACTATAAAAACAAAAAAAAATGACCGGAACCTTTACGGCTCCGGTCATTTTTTTAACTAACTTAATTGGTCTTCTTTCTCCATTCCGCTTTCACATCTTCGGCAGCATCTTTGGTTTTCTCCCATGCTTCATCTGCTTTATCCTTAATGTCCTCCCACGCATCGGAAACGTTTGACTTTACTCTTTCCAGCCAGTCTTCCTGGGTAGCTTCCTGATCATTATCTCTTTTTTCGTTGATATAATCTTTCGCTTTATCTGCCAGTTCACTGATCTTCCATTTTGCATTATCAGCTGCATTTTTTAAAGAGTTTTCTGTTTGGTCTACTGCATTTTCCGCTTTGTTGTAATCTGAATTATTCATAATATAATATTTTAGTAATTGGTATATAAATAAACAATGTTTGTGCCTAAAAGAGGAATTGCAATGTTAAAATTTCTTAAAGTCTCAAATCGGAACTGAAGGCCTGTAATGTATTTCCAGCTACCCTGCTCATATTCAAAACTATAGCGATTTCTTAATGCAAAATGAAAAATACATTATTTATTTCCGCCAAGTTTTCTAATCATTCCTTTAAAAATAATCCCATGAAACGGAAGGACCATCAACCAGTATATTCTTCCCCACAACCCTTTTGGCCGGAATACTGCTTTCTGCCATATCTTATTTTTATATACTTTAAACATAAGCCATGCTTCACCGGGAAGTTTCATTTCGGCCAGTAAGATAAGTCTGCCTTCTTTACGGTCGGCATACAGTACCCTCCAGAAGTCCAGAGCATCTCCTTCTTTAAGATCTGAAGGATGCCTTCTGCCTCTTCTGAGTCCGGGGCCGCCGAAAACCTTATCCATAAATCCTCTTATTTTCCAAAGCTCCTGACCATACCATCCATTCTTACCTCCCAGCTGAAAGATTCTGTTCACACAGGCTTCCCTGTTATCATACTCTTCACTTCTGAGATCTGTAAAACAGCCGTATTTAGGTACATCCTGGTATATTTTTAAAGTTGAATCATTCCGGCTGCTGATAAAACTGTCTTTCCAGCTTGAAACAATTTCATTGGCCTGAATTTTCGCTAAGGTCCTTTTAACGGCTGTTTCATAAGAGAACGGCTGTATCTGCGTAATTGATTTGATCTGAGCCAGACTTTCAGGCCTGCAGACAACTTCTACTTTCATGCTGCCCACCAGAGCCTTTGCCAGATGATAAGAGGTGGACGTAATAAAATACAGCCAGTAGGAAGAAAGTTTCGGAGTCATGACCGGAAGTGTAAAAACAGTTCTCTTCAGTCCTCTTACCTCTGCAAATTTCAGCAGCATATCCTTATAGGTAAGGACATCATCACATCCGATATCAAAGTTTTTCTGATAAGCCTGTTCTTTAAACAAAACGAAAATCAGAAAATCCAGGACGTTGGCAATTCCTATCGGCTGGCATTTTGTATAAAGCCATTTGGGGGCTATCATTACAGGGAGTTTTTCAACAAGATCTCTTATAATTTCAAAAGAAGCGCTTCCTGAGCCTATGATAATACCTGCCCGTAGAACAGTAACAGGAACTTTACTTTCCATAAGGATTTTCTCTACCTGGTACCGTGAACTCAAATGCTTCGACAATTGTGTTTCATTCACCAGACCGGAAAGATATACGATATGTTTACACTGTGTTTTTTCAATATATTCAGAGAAATTACGGGCGCATTGCTTTTCCGCATCTTCATAGTCATTGGCAGTACTCATGGAATGCATTAAATAATAGGCTCCCGTAATATCTTCAGGAATATTCTTCAATGTTTCCGGTTTCAGGAAGTCAACCTCAACCACTTCAATGAGTGTATTATCAATACCCATATTGACATCAAACCGATTGACATCCCTGCAGCAGCATACTACTTTATATCCTTGTGCGGCAATGACACTTATCATTCTTTTGCCAATATATCCGGTAGCGCCGGTAAGCAGTATTTTTTCCATGAGGTCTGGATTTAAGTTTAAAATAAAAAGGTATTATGCTCAGGAAAGACATTATATCTTTTCCAAAAGATGCCCAAAATAGTGTTTTTTCTTGACAAGATAGCTTTCATTCACTTCATTGGAATCAATTTCCAGAGGAATTCTGCTGTTGAGAATAATTGTACTATTTTCTATAGATTTAATCTTTTCCGGATTATTGGTCAGAAGGTTAACTTCTCTGATTTTTAGAATACCGAGCATTTCAACAGCCACATCAAAGTTTCTTCCGTCTGCCGGCAACCCCAGTTTCAGGTTGGCTTCAACAGTATCCCAGCCCTTCTCCTGAAGTTCATAGGCCCGGAGTTTATTGATGATCCCGATATTTCTTCCTTCCTGACGGAGATAGATAATGACACCTCCGTTTTCAGACATATACTTCATGGCGGCATCCAGCTGCTGACCGCATTCACATTTTTTGGAGTGAAAAACTTCCCCCGTAATACATTCTGAATGAAAACGTACATTTACCGCTTTATCAAAATCTGTATTATCAGCTACCCAAACCAAATGAGGGCTCCAGTCTTCTTCATTTTCCGAAAATGCATATACGGTGAATATCCCATAGTCTGTAGGTATTTTTGATTGTGCTTGTATTTTGAGCATTTTTTCTGATTTTAAGTTAATATAATCTATTGGCCGAACGGGCTTTTTTTATCCTGCTTTACCCAGATAAGCCCAGATGTATCATAACCGATCTCCTGGGCTTTCCTGATAAAGCTTTGTTTTATATTTTCAGGAATTTCTTTTTCACGCGAAAGAATCCAAATGTAATCTGTATTTTTTCCGGCTACCAGAGCATATCTGTAATCTTCCAGCGCCACAACGTTATATCCGGCATAAAAAGGCCCGAAAAAACTTACTTTCAGCGCTGCAGTGTCTTTGTCTCCCCTGAATTTGGCCTTACCGTTTACAGAAACCCATTTGTTCTTTTTAAAATTATATCCGCTGTTGACTACATTGACACTTCCGTCATCATTAAGACTGTATTGTGCCATTGCATTATCAAGATCTTTTTCAAAACGATAATCGAATCTTGCTATTTCATACCACGTCCCCAAATATTTATTGATATCAAAAGGATTGACGGGCTTTGCTTTCTCAGGCATGGAAGAACATGATACCAGGCCATTTAATAAACCGAAACCTATTAACCATATAAGAAGAATTATTCTATTTTTCATTTTCAGTTATTTTTTTAAAGAAATAAATATTTAATAAAAACTGGCTGTAACCATAAACAGCATCTTCAATAGGGATGGTTCCCATTCTTATCCCCAAAAAATCATCAGGGTTGTAATTCACAACCGGTGAAGGGATCAGGGATCCTGTCAGAATTCCGTTGACTGCAAAGAAACCGGGCATCAGTAGAAGATATACAAAGCTGGCCTTTCCTATCCAGTCTTTTTTAGCGATAAAATGCAGATAGCAAAGTGTGAGTACCGTTACGATCACTGTAAGCAAAGTATATATCCTTTCATAATAAAGAAGACCCGTCACACTAAGAACAATAACTGCTGTAAATACAATAAGATTATTTAAAGCACTCATCCAGTCCAGAGTAAAGAATTTCTCCAGACAATAGTATGTAAAAACACAGGCGAAAGGAATACAGTAAAAGAACAGCCACTCTTCAACAGGAAGCCCCGCTATTTTAAATCCTAAGGTATAGCTGAGATCAAACCACCATACGCCTTTTGCCGTAAACCAGATGTCCCAGATGATAAAAGGAACCGCCACAATAGTGGACGACAGCAGAAATTTTCCGAAAAGCTTATTAAATTGTACCCTCCCGTCAAAAGAGGCCAAAAAGCAGATAATGACCGTGAAAAAGTTAATCAGTATGTAAGTATAAGGCATCATTTTTTATTGAAATACATTTTAAAATATTTAACTGGAACCCATAAAAAGCCGAAGCACTCTCCATCTTCTTTCCCCAGGTGTTTATGATGCTGTTTATGCGCACGCCTGATCGCAAGGAAATACGGATTTTTTGTTTTGGTAAAAACTTTTGCTCTCTGATGAATAAAAATGTCATGCACAAAGAAGTAAGCCATCCCGTAAAGACTAATTCCCAGCCCGATATAAAACCAATAGCTGAATTCCTGCTTTACCCCAATGTATAATAAAGCAATAGCCGGACTTGCAAAGATGAAAAAGAACAGGTCATTTCTTTCAAGTTTCCCGTCATGGCTGTGATCATGATGATCCCGATGCAGAATCCACAGAAAGCCATGCATAATATAGCGGTGGATCAGCCAGGTAGCTCCTTCCATGGAAATAAATACGCCTAAAACGATCAGAACATTCATTTTAATTGTGCTTATGGTTAAAAAGGTCATTCAAAACCCTGTACCTGAAATCGAAGATGCTTTTGAGTTTCTCTTTTACGAATAGCTGATGCGCCACTTTACCCAAAATCCCCATCGGAAGCTCATAATCTACGGTGTCTTTCATGAGCACACCATCCTCATTGGGAATAAATTCATGAAAATGATTCCAGTGCCTGTACGGGCCTTCTTTCTGAAAGTCTGTAAAACTTTTATACTCTTCTACCTGACTGATAACGGTCTTCCACCTCAGTGGAATTCCCAATAAGGGAGAGACGGTATAATCTATCTCCATTCCTTTAAAAATGGGCTGGTCCCGGATCTCTGAAAGAACCACAAAATTCATACTTTCCGGGGTTATTTCCGATAAGTTGTGTGGGGATGAGAAAAACTCCCATGCTTCTTCAATGGTGCAGTTCAGCTGCTGTTCCCTGTATAATCTGTACATCATTTATTTTTTAACTGATCATTAAACGTTACAAAAAATCATTTTTAAACCGGAATTCAGCTGTCAGAAATAAGCAGATTTGTAACGGATATAGCTTTTGAATGCCACCAGTAGCTTCTGGGAATTGGCAATTCTGATTCTTTGCTGCAATATATTCTGAGAACTTGTTCTCTTTATTTTTTCAAACAGGGAAAGGTAATACCTGTAGGCCAGGTACACCCCGAAAACAGATGAGCCCGGCAGTTTTTTAATTCCCTGTAACGCTTCTTTAAATTCTTCTTCAATTTCTTTTTCAATACAGACTTTCACTGTGTTGTCAAAGACAGACATATTCAGGGACGGAAAATAAGTACGGCCCAGAATCTGAAAGTCATCTTTCAGGTCCCGTAAAAAATTAACTTTCTGAAATGCAGATCCCAGCTTCATAGCGTACGGCTTCAGCTTCTCATACTGCTGTTTATTGCCTTCTGTAAATATCTGCAGACACATCAGGCCTACCACTTCCGCAGAACCGTAGATATACTCCCTGTACAATTCTGAATTGTAATCTATTGCATGAAGGTCCATCTCCATGCTGTGTAAAAACTGATTAATCAACCGGATATCAATATCATACCGGCGAACGGTTTCCTGGAATGAATGTAAAATAGGATTAAGTGATATACCATCTTCCAGCGCCTCATAGGTTTCTGCCTTTAATCTCTTCAGAAGTTTCTCTTTATCATAACCATGAAAACTATCTACAATCTCATCTGCAAGGCGCACATAGCCGTAGACAGCATATACAGCAGGTCTGATGGAGGGCTTCAATGCCAGTATTCCCAATGAAAAACTGGTGCTGTATTTTTGAGTAGTGTACTTACTGACCTCGTAAGACAATTCATCAAACAATTTTTTCATATTATTTTATTTTAATTTACTCACTTCAGCTGCCACAATTTTCCCTGAAATAACCGATGGAGGAACTCCGGGACCCGGAACCGTTAATTGTCCCGTATAAAAAAGATTTGCGATCTTCCTGTTTCTTATTTTGGGTTTTAAAACCGCTGTCTGCGATAATGTATTGGAGAGTCCGTAGGCATTCCCCTGATAAGCATTGTAGTCGGAAATAAAATCACTTACGCAATAGCTTCTTTTGTATTCAATTCTGGAAATAAGATCAGTTTCACCGGTATGTTTTTCAATTCTTTCAAGCATTTCTACCAGATATTTTTCTCTTACAGGCTCATCATCATATATTCCCGGTGCCAGCGGTAACAGAAGAAAAAGATTTTCACAGCCTTCAGGTGCTACATCCGGATCTGTCTTGGAAGGGCAACACGAATAAAAAAGCGGTTTAGAGGGCCATTTTTTATTTTTATAAATACAGTCTATATGATTGTCAAGCTCATTCTCGAAAAACAGGGTATGATGTTTTAAACGGGGAATTTCTCCTTTGATCCCGAGATAATAAATAAGACATGAAGGGGCAAAGGTTCTTGTTTTCCAATAGGCTTCTTTATAGTTTCTGAGTGATTTGGGAATTAAGGTTTCCGTATGATGGTAATCTGACGAAGCAATGACTGCATCAAACTCATAGTCTTCGCCATTGACTGTTATGGAAGCTGCCTTTCCGTTTTCTGTATTGATTTTTTGCACGTCATGGTTAAAATGAAAAGTTACGCCCTGTTTTTCTGCTACGTCTTTCATGGCGAGAACAAGCTGATAAAAACCTCCCATCGGATATTTTGTTCCCAAAACATAGCCTCCGTAATTCATAAGGCTGTACAGCGCAGGAATCTGCCGGGGAGAAGCCCCGAGAAATATAACAGGAAATTCCATCAGTGATCTGAGTTTCGGATCTGTAAAATAACCTGAGACATACTTTCTGAAATCACTTAAAAGATCAAGCTTCAACGCACTGCCCGCAATTTTTAAAGAAGCGAATTCAAGCCAGTTATAACAGGGTTTTGTCACAAAGTCCTTCATTCCCACTTCATATTTAAACCGGGCAGATTTCATAAATTTATCATACTGTCTGGCTGCTCCGGGTTCTATCTCCTCAAACAGCTCACGGATGTCTTCATTTTTCTCCGGAACAGAAACCTTTTCTTCTGAAAAAACCATCTCAAACTGGGGATCCAGAGAAACCAGATCAAAAAAGTCGGAGGCCTTACAGTCAAAATCTGAGAAAAAGCCTTCGATAATATCAGGCATCCAATACCAGCTTGGGCCCATATCAAAAATATATCCCTGATCTGTTTTAAACTGTCTTGCACGCCCACCAGGCTGATGGTGTTTTTCAAATACATGCACTTCATTTCCGGATTTCGCAGCATAGGCAGCAGCTGACAGTCCGGAAAATCCGGAACCTATTACTGCAATTCTCTTTCTTAACCTTCCAGTATTCATTGTTATTTATTTAGTAGTTATAACCGGTAACTTTTATAGTATCAGTTCAGTTTTTTATACACAATATCGAGCAGATTACCCGCCTCCAGATTCATCCGGTAAAAAGAATCATGAAATTCATCCATTTTAGAGAGTATGGCAATGAGGAGCATCTGTTCAGAATGGTTCAGGTTCCCTACAACTACCTTTGAGGCTTTACGGATCTCACCCATATGCTCTTCCAGTACAGCAAGCCCCTTCTCCGTTATTTGAATATGTTTCGTTCTTCTATCTTGCAGACAAACCGCCTGTTCTGCCCATCCATGATGTATCAGACGGTTGATGACAAGTATGCCTGAAGATTTTTCATGCACATTACGTCTTATAAGTTCCATTTTTGTCATGGGCCCCATCATTTTCAGACTGATCAGGTATATAAAATCATCCTGGCTTGAAAAAACGGAATTACCTATTGACCGGGAGTATGTTTTGGCATATCTTCCCATCCGTACCAGTAAAGTATTGATGATACTGTCGGAACTTCTTCCTGCATCTTTCCCTATCCAGGACGGATCTTCAGGTCCGGAATTATCTTTACAGGAAGCATTGATCCATTCTGTGAACCCCTGAAGATCATTACTATACAAAGCTTTCTCTTCATTCTGCTCCATAAATTGCTGAACGAGTTCCACAACTGCTTTTATAAGATCAAAATTCATATCAAACAAATTAGTAAACAAATATACTTATAATAGTTTATAAATATACTTTTATTTGAAATTATTTTCACTTCTTATATAGCAATGGATTTAAATTCAATTACAACCAGCCTACTAAAAACAATATAAACATCTGAAATACAATAAATTAAAAATAAATGAAAATTATATTTTTTATTCCTTTTTCAGACTGAAATTGTTTATTTATATACTATAATAGAATAATCATGGCAAGAATTCCGGTAAAATTCAAAGCCGTAATCACAGGACAGATTCAAAATCAGTTCACAGAAATTTAATTTTTATTGAAAAAACTTAAGAAAAAAGAAGTTATTAAAATAAATATGACATTCATAAAGCCTTACAATTAACTTTAACCGACAAATAATGAGGCTAATATTACAATCTGAACTATTCAAATCTACAATTTCATGCCGGCAAGATTCCTTTATAGAAGGACATAACAACCAGGTGTAGTACCTGTGTAGATATCCTCTGAGTTAAATTTATAAATGCAAAAGAGAGAAAATAAGTTTTTTTATCATAAATTTAATTCACACTTAATAGATAAATTTATTTTTTTATTATTGTAAAAAATATTAATCATCATAAACACCAATATCATGGAATTACACAAGAAGATCTTATTAGGATCATTTATTTCAGTGGCTATCGTATCGTGCAATAGTACAAATGACAGCATAGAGATCCCACAGGAACAGTCATCACTCTCAGAATTATTGGCCATCCCCACAGCAGATATTCCTGCAGGCTTTGAAAAAACACAAATGTGTAAAGATGTTTACCTTCCCGGTGAAGATAAAATACCCGGAACAGGTTCAAAGGGCGCTGTGATTACCAGTAAGAAATGGCCTAACGGCAGCGTCATTACAGTGAGCCTTAATGGAGGTACTACCAAGGTACGCAACAAAGTAATGCAGTATGCGAAGGAATGGTCTCAATATGCCAACATCACTTTTAACTTTATTACCAGTGGAACAGCACAGATCCGTGTTACCTTCACTCCCAACGCAGGATCTTATTCATATATCGGGAAAGATGCCCTCAGCATAGCTTCCAATAAAGAAACCATGAATTTCGGCTGGTTTAATGACTCAACAAGTGATGCGGAATTCAGCAGAACCACTATTCATGAGTTCGGACATGCGCTTGGGATGATCCATGAGCATCAGCATCCTTTAGCAGCGATCCCGTGGGACAAACCAAAAGTATATGCTTACTATGCAGGTTATCCCAATTACTGGACCCAGGCCCAGGTAGATAATAACCTTTTTGCAAAATATTCTACCTCACAGACCCAGTATAGTGCTTATGATAAGCTATCAATCATGCATTACAGCATCAGTTCAACTCTGACCACCAACGGATTCAGTGTTGGAAATAATACAGTCTTATCTCCTACCGACAAGCAGTTTATTGCATCAGTATATCCGAAATAAGAATTCACTTATACCAAAAGAGTCTACCTTGATGTTACACAAGGTAGACTTTATTTATTGATCGCAGGTCTAAAAAGAATGGTATTGATTAATGAACTATTTTTAAAGGTTTAGCCAAACCATTGGGTTTATAGTCAAATATTTTTCAGTACTGGAAGGTCTTCCTGTGTCTTATAAAACCCCATAACAATATAAGCACATCCATCTGCCCTGATTATTGGCAGCTTCGGCATCAAAAATATAAAGCCCTTTACTCTCTATAAATTCTCTCTGGCCCTGTTTATCACCTCCGGAAGCATTGGTAATGTAGATGATGGTTCCGTCCTGTTCTGCACCGTACAATGTGTTGCCCTTTGCCGTAAGCTCCTCACGGGTAAGCCTTGGCGGAAGAAGCCCGTCGATCGTTAAAGCTTCTTTTTTGGCTGTAATATCAAGGGTCGCCTTAGGCTGATCAGTATTTATTCCTGTCTGTGCAGATAATACTGTAGCTGCTGAAATAAAGATAATGGTTAAAAAAGTTTTCATTGTTGATTTAAAATTAAATAAAGTTTAGGATCAATAATAAATCCGAAAATAAAATAAATATATCAATTTAAAAAAATTATAGGATAAACGTTTAACCAAAATTAATAATGACCGTATAACAACTTAACAATTTATTAATACTATAATTATTAAATTAACACAATTTACTGAATATCAATATATTAAAATAATTTAAAAATTTTGCTAAATTACACTTTTTTCTGAAACCACCAAAAAAAACCACGCTATTGTTTTTTTACGATTTTATGAGATATTTTTGTGGTTTAAAAAATAATATGAAAAGGTCTTCCATAAAAGATATTGCTAAACTGGCAGGAGTTTCCGTAGCCACAGTATCTTATGTTCTCAACAGAAAGGAAGGACAGCGCATCAGTGAGGAGACCCGGAAAAAAATTTTTAAAATTGCTGAAACGATTAACTATACTCCCAATAAGATAGCAAAAAGCCTTAAAACAAACAAAACAAAGCTTCTTGGGCTTATTGTTGCAGACATCTCCAATGATTTCTATTCTCATATAGCGAGAAATCTTGAAGATAAAGCCTTAAAACTTGGTTATACCCTAATCATCGGCAGCTCTGATGAAAATGCCGAAAAGTTTAAAAAACTTACAGAACTCTTTTCACAACAGCAGGTAGACGGAATGATCGTTGCCCCCGTTTCAGGATCTGAAAATACCCTTGAAAACCTCATCAATATTAAATACCCTATTGTAACCATTGACAGGTATCTTAAAGGAGTGGCTGTCCCCGGAATTACAATTAATAATCAGGAAATAGCAGAAAGTACAGCCGGCTTACTGCTGAATAAGGATTTTGATAAGATCATCTATATAGGTTATGAGACTGAGCTTCCACATCTGTTAGACCGCCAGCATGGTTTTGAAAAGGCAGTAGGAGCTTCCGGTAAAACGGTTGAAATGCACTATCTGCTGGTAGGATTAGAAAATATAACCCGGGAAGTCCATTCACAGCTTGAAAGCAAGTTGGGGAATGCCCCTGACAATACAGCCCTCTATTTTTCAAGTAATAAGCTTGCAGTAGCAGGTCTTTCCTATATTGTCAAAAATAATATCAGTGTTCCGGAACAGGTTTCTGTAGTAGCATTTGATGAAACAGATGCCTATAACCTTTTCCCCACAGAGATCACCTACATCCAACAGCCTATTGAAGAAATGGCTGAAGAGGCTATCAAGCTGCTGGACGCCCAGATCCATGATTATACAGCAACCGGAAAAAGGGTCACATTATCCGCAAAACTGGTTTCCAGAGCGTCTTTAAAATAATCAACTTTAACTGAAACATTTTTTTTAAATATTAACTTAAACGTTTAACTAAATATGATTACTAATAAAATGAACAATGTCGTTTGCTTTGGAGAGGTTCTTTGGGACATCTTCCCAAGCGGATCCAGGGCTGGTGGAGCTCCGTTTAATGTTGCCTATAATCTTTTCAAGATGGGGCTCAATACCAAAATGCTCAGCAGAATTGGAAATGATGAATTAGGCCACCGTCTTCTCAGCCAGATTCAGGATTGGGGAATAACAACAGAATTCATACAGGTAGACCATGAAAAAGCCACAGGAACAGTGCTTGCTGATTTTGATGAGCATGGAGAAGCTGTGTACGAAATTGTACAGGAAGTAGCCTGGGATTATATTCAGCCTCTGCCTGAACACAGGGAATTGATTGAAAATTCAGAAGCTTTTGTTTTCGGAAGTCTGATCACAAGAAATGAAGTATCACAAAATACATTGCTTGAACTTCTGGAATATTCAAAGTTCAGGGTATTTGATGTCAATTTCCGCCCGCCTTTTATCAATTTTGAATTCATTAAAAAATTATTACACAAAGCGGATCTTGTGAAGATGAATAAGGCAGAACTCAGAACAATTCTTGAATACCTCGGCGAAGAATATATAGATGAAGAGACCGGCATCAGACATCTACAGGCTTATTTTAACCTGAATGAAATTGTTCTGACCAAAGGAAGTAAAGGAGCCAGATATTTTGTGGGTAAGACTGCCTATAATTTTCCGGCAGTTCATATTGATATTGCGGACACTGTAGGAAGCGGAGATTCTTTTCTGGCCGGGTTCCTGTCTAAAAGGATTCAGGGAAGCTCCCCGGAAGAGATTATGAGGCAGGCAACGTCACTGGGTGCTTTTATCACCTCAAAACCAGGTGCATGTCCGGATTATACTTATGAGGAATTCAGGGCATTCAGAGAAAAAAACAGCTGTACAATCTCTTAAAACATACTATATGAATACTCCAAAATTTACAGATAAAAAGTACTATATCATTCTGTCTTTTGTAACTTCATTATTTTTCTTCTGGGCTATTGCGCTTACCATGGGTGATGTATTGAATAAGCATTTTCAGAATGTTCTCCACATTTCGAAATCCAAATCCGGACTGGTACAGCTTTCCATTTTTGGGGCTTACGCACTTATGGGGATTCCTGCAGGTCTTTTTATGAAAAGGTTCGGTTATAAACTGGGGGTTATATTAGGGCTTTCATTATTTGCACTGGGATCTTTTCTGTTTATTCCGGCAGCCGATACTTCTTCATTTGATTTTTTCAGATTGGCCCTTTTTGTTCTCGCAATGGGAATGGCAACGCTTGAAACGGTGGCCCACCCTTTTGTAGCAGCCCTCGGTGATGAAAGAACGAGTGACCAACGGGTCAATTTCGCCCAGTCATTTAATGGTTTAGGGGCCATTATCGGTCCTCTGTTGGGTGGGTATTTCATTTTCGGGGCACCTGATTCCGGAACGGGGTCTCTGGATTCAGTAAAAAATCTTTATACATGGATTGGTATTGTAATTCTGGCGATTACCATTATTTTCAGCTTTATCAGAGTACCGGACCTCAAAGATCCCCATGCAGAAGATGTCATTACAGAAAGTGAAAAAGGAGAAGACCAGACCACATCTGATCCGGAGGCGCCGCTTTATAAGCAGAGGCATTTTATCTTTGCAGTCATTGCCCAGTTTTTCAATATTGCCGCCCAGGGCGGGACGTGGGCTTATTTTATCAATTACGGTGTGGAAAAGATGCATCTTCCCGAAATACAGGCGTCCTATTATTTTTCACTGAGTATGGCCATGATGATGATCGGAAGATTTATCGGAACCTTTCTGATGAGATTCATCGCTCCCAACAAGCTGCTGGCTATCTTTACCAGCTGTAATGTCATTCTGTGCCTGATTATTTCCCAGAGTTTCGGATGGGCATCATTTATAAGTCTTATTTTGCTCAACCTGTTTCTGAGTGTAATGTATCCCACTATTTTCAGCCTTGGACTTAAAAGATTAGGATCAAGAGTTCAGCAGGCATCATCATTCCTGGTTATGGCCATGTTCGGAGGCGCTGTTTTCCCTCCGATCATGGGTAAAATTGCTGAAAAAGATATTGCCCATGCCTATCTCCTTCCGATTCTATGCTATGTGGTTATTTTATTGTTTGCATTAAAATTCTATAAGCCCAGAACATTCAAATAATCCCAATGAAAACAAAAGCTTTTCTTAACCTTGTGTATCTTATTTCTATGCATCAGCAGGGAATTACTGTTCAAAGAGATTTTTTAATTTAAAATAAAGAAAAATATGAAGAATATAAAATTAGGGGCTTCCCTGCTCTCCTGGATCACTCCGCTATGGAATGCAGAATCAGGAAAATATGCTATAGAAAAAACGGCACAGGCCGGGTTTGACCTTATCGAAATACTGTTGCCGAATTCTATGGATTTTGATGCTGCTACCGTAAAAAAACAGCTGAAAGAACATCACCTGGAAGCTGTATGCTCGCTGAATCTTCCCAAAGATGCCCATATTGCTTTTTATCCTGAAGCAGCAGAAAACCTCATCAAAAAAGCAATTGATAAGGTTGATGAGCTTGAAACCAATCTGCTGGCCGGAGTACTGCACAGCGGAATTGGCGTCTTTACCGGAAAACCACTCACAGAAAACGAAAAAGACATTATAACTGAAGTATGGTGTAATGTATCGGATTATGCCCGAATCAGGAATATAGATATCGCTATAGAACCTATTAACCGCTATGAATCCTATGTTTGCAACACCGCAGAAAATGTCCTTGAGCTTATTAAAAAAACAGGCAAAAACAACCTTTTCCTTCACCTCGATACCTTTCATATGAATATTGAGGAAAATAATTTTTATGATCCGATAATTAAATCCGGAAAAATGCTGAAGCATATTCATATTACAGAATCTCACCGGGGTATGCCCGGAGAAGGTACTGTGAATTGGGAAGAATTTTTCTCTGCATTGAAAGCAATCCATTTTGAAGGAAATCTGGTTCTTGAAAATTTCAGTTCCTCAATTCCCGGAATGCAGGAAAAGGTTTCATTATGGCAGAAATCCACTCATGATGCCCGGGAACTTGCTGAAGGAAGTCTTGCTTTTTTAAAGGATAACATCCGGTAACAAGAGTATGTTGAGTGATCTCAGAAGTTAAAATCAAGTATCAGGTAAGAGTTTTATCACCTATACCTCACTCATCCATTTTATAGCATTGATGCCCGGCATAAATAAATACATCCCACCCTTTAAAATATTAAAAGTCGGCATTCCAACAAAGCGTTTAGGTAAAGGATCGCTGGGCATTGTAAAAGTACCTTTACCTTCGTTGAGCCCTATCATAGGATCTCTTTCATTTTTGAGGCTGACAAAATTGCCGTTGTTCACCCATTCCTTTTGTAAAAATTCAAGCGTTTCCATAGCTTTTGCACTAAACGCTATAAAATAAAGTCCCCGTTCCTTACCATCATCTTTAATACTGTCCTTGGGCAATGCAGGTCCATAACCCACACCTTTGCGTATAATACGGTGCAGGTTCACATCCGACATCACAGCCATCTTACTGTTACGGGGATTCATACGCCGCATATGACTTGAATAAGGTACTAGCTTACCACTTTGGTCATTGCTGAAATCAAAATCATTATTTTTTGTAACATCTGCGCCCAATGCAGCATCGTCTTTAAACGGGCATCTATTTAAAGGAGCACCACTACGCCATCTGCCTATCATTTTAGCAGCTAACAATTCCTGCTCATCTTTCGATTTAGCCTGTTCACTTAAATATTTATTGAATGAAGCAACGTGGCTGTGGTATTTTCTAAAAATGACGAAAGTACCATTTCTGGCAAATTCAAATGGCTGCGGCATTGGATAATGGTTACCAGCTTCGTTGGCATAACCTAATATAAATTCACCTGCCTTTATAGGCCGTTCTTTAGAATTTAACTGCTCTGCCCCGCTGCCTTCAATTTCCGGGTTACTGATCCCATCACGAAAACCAAAATGATTGAAATTCCCTTCTATAGGGGTATCAAAATCTGCCTGAAAACACAGTTTAACACCTTGGTGCTTTTCCAGTATTTGAAGAGCAAGTGCTTTTTTGGAGTTCAGATCATCCAGATTTTTTGCAACAATGGAAACGGCAATATGATTATTGGTTGCTTTAAAAACAGAATCCCATTTTTCGGGGGCGTTCTCATTAATATCCATTAGTTTTTCGCTACGGGCAGCCATACCTTTTTTAAAAGCTTCCGGAAAGCTTTCAATAGTAGACTGCGGAAGTCCAAGTTTCTTTAGCCCCTCATAGGTAAAGGCAATTGAAAGCCATGCATCATCATTATCCCACCAATTTTTTGCATTGGTGACATAAGGTAGTATTTCTTTCAAAAATGCTTTGGCAGAAGCAGTATCCAGAATTTCCAGGAAAACATTGACCCCATGATAAGGCAAAGGTCTCTCACGCAAAATAATGGCCTGAATATCCTGCAGCTCTATTTTTTCAGCGGTGCGTTTAAATAAATTTTTTAAAAACATAAGATAATTAATATTGAAGTTTTGGCAATATCATATGAACTGGTTTTTCTTCGCCAGCTTGTTATTAGTCAGGCGAGCTTGAAAGCACAACTGCAAGAGAGTCCATATAATCGCGCCAATGAATTATTTTTCTGTCTTTAATCGTTACGATGGAACAAAAGCGGTTGTCATATGCTTTTTTTGTTGAAGGAACATGACCGTGTACTGCATATTCCAAAATAATTACATGAGCAGGATCTGCAGATTTATACACCCGCAGGCCATCAGCAGAATGCAGGATATTGCCGTATCCGCTGAACCAGTCCATATAAGCTTTACGCCCTTCAAGCTTGTTTGGAAATCCCTCAAAATTATATAGAAACTCAAATACAGCATCTTCCGCTACGGCATCCCAGAAATGTTCTCCGTCAACTTCGCCTGTCAAACCTTCCATGACGATGTTGTAAAAAGGGTCGGCATTTTTATTTTCAAAAGCAGGATGCGTTCTGTCTGCTTTTTCTATTTTCTTTTCCATATCAAATTATTTCTTTAAAAGATTGTAATTAAGTTCAGTTACCCCCGAAGCAAATTGCCTGGTAGACAAGAGTTTTAAATTTATTTTGTCTTTGATGCCTGTAAACAATGGAATGCCCTGTCCAAGAATAATCGGATTTACAAATAACCAGTAACCGTCAATTAAATTCTGTTGAATAAGTGAATGTGTTGCTTTCGGGCTACCGAAAACCAGTATCTCACTCCCTGTCACCTGTTTTATTTTATTTATTTCGTTGGAAATGTTATCACCGATAATAGTCGTATTTGTCAAACCTGCACCGTTCATTGTTGTTGATAAAACAATCTTGTGAGCGTTGTTATACCACTTTGAGTGATTGATATCGTGTTGGGATGCATTCGGTTTATCTCCTGCATTTGGCCAGTAAGCTTCCATCATCTGATAAGTAACCCGTCCATATAATGCAGTGTCAGTTTCGCTTATCCGTTTGCCAACATGATCAAAAATTTCTTCATCAACGTGAATCCAGTTCATTTCTCCGTTCGGTCCTGCTACAAAACCGTCAAGCGATATATGCATAAATGAAATTATTTTCCTCATACAGTTTTATTTTTATTATTGTTTATGATCTGTTACTGATGTTAAATATTTGATCCTGAACGACACTATTGTTTAGCACATTTAAAACGTTACCCAAAAAGTTCTTTTCAGTGTCTGGGGTTCTTTCCGTTTCTTAAGCCGAGGCCTTACTTCTGACAAAATCTGGTATGCCTTCAGTCTTTCCATTTGAACGTAGCCAATGGGACCGATTGGTTCCAAACAGCAACAGAAACGAAGGAAAGATGCTCTCTAGTGTCTTAAGTTTATAATTCCAAAAGCTTATTCAGACCTGTACCTATCTTCTCCAAACGTGTGGTATCAGCAACAGTAAGGTTCGGATGACTTACAAACCAGGCTGAGGCTGTTATTTGTTTACTCAAAATAAATTCCTTTACAGCAGGTGATTTTATACCGGGCCATCCTTCAATATTTCCAAAAATCAAATCCATCATCTCCGGTATTTTGGTAGCAAAGTCATTGATATAGGTATCCCAATCGCCATCATAGCAAGTGCAGAAAAGCAGCTTGGTGTCATTTTCCAAAAACACAAAACGCATATCGTGCAGTGTACCCACTTTTCTGGCACCTGTAAGATTTCCTTTCAGCGTTTCAAAAATCAGCCGCAGATTTCTGGCCCCGTCAGGTTTCAAATCTGTGATAATAGTCAATTCAGAGAGTTCTCCACTACGCAAACCGGCATCCCCCGCACTGGTTACTTCGTGTGCTTTATCCAGCGGTTCACCAAGTGTGGCTAAATACAATTTCAGCTTTAATGCTGCATCCTGTGTGAGTTGTTTGATATTCATATCCATTGAATTAGAGATAAATAAAATTAATTAAAATAAATGACCTTAATGTTTACTGTTTTACCCAATAAAAGGTTTTAGAAAATATACCTTTATGCGCTACTATTTTCAGCTTTTTCCCTTCCAGGTAAAGTTCACAGTTTCCTTTCTGCCCTGTCTCATGATTCTCCACATTACCTTTCCATTCATTTTTTTCAAAACGAACATTATAAAGCGTGGGACGTCCTTTGGGATCTACACCGGAAAATTTTCCTTTATTATTGGAAATGGTGATCGTAACACCATCTTCGGTTTTCCATTTTCCTGTAAAATCATCTTTTGCAGATTGGGCAAAAGCAAGGGCAGCAAAAAACATGGAGAATACGAATGCAATAAGTTTTTTCATTTTTATTTTTTTAATTGTAATTGATATTACAAAGATGAATCTTTATTTCCTGTGACTTTTTTAGATATCTAAAAAAACACTTCCGGCTGAAAATTATTTTTTCCTTTTATAATTCTCAATCGTATCCATCGTTCCGCAGAACTCTACATTGTTCCAATCAGGATCATAGAAATAAACAGCAGTATTACCGCCTGTTTCACCATCCCCCATGGGTGGTTTATCATTGTGGGTTACTGTTCCGTAATTAGGTATATATCCTTTTGCCCTGACTTGCTTTTCAAAGTTTGCCACATCTTCAAAACGGTTTCCACTTACTTCAAATGCAAAATGAAAAAAGCTCATTCCCGAAGGAACTGTAATTTCCCCCTGCCCGTTCCGTTCCTCAATCAGCACCAGACATTCTTCGTGTTCATCAGCACTCATATAACAGCATCGGATAGTATATCCTTCTTTGAATGGATGCGGTTCTGTTTCAGTTATCCGGCTTGTGCTTAATCCCACAAGATCATTGTACCATTTCCGACTGTCATCGATACTTTGCACATATATTGAAAGCTGGTCTAAATGTGAAATCAGTGACGGTTTAAACACACCATAATCAGCAGTTTTATTGGAAAACCGTTTTCCGGTAATAGTGCCTGGCAACAGCACTAATTCTCTTACCCATTTTTTACGCAGCAGAAACGCAATCTTCTGCTTAAATGGCGAAATAACATTGGGTGGTATGTATGCATTTTGTATCATCTTCTTTGTATTTAAGGTTTCCATAAAATTTCTATCCAGTGTTTGTCAGGATCCTGAAAACAGAACGCCTGCCAACCGGGCTGCATTTGTGCCGATTTCAACATTCTGCCTTTTCGCAGCGGAATGCTCATGGCTTCGGCCCGTTGCTGTATCTTTTCAAAGCCGTCTTTATCACGTACCGCCATTGAATAATGCAACATAGAATGATTATCCATTTTTAATTTGTGGTGTTTGACCATACAGATATCATGGTGGTAAAAACCGAAACTGAAAAAGTGCATTTCCTGTTTTGAAATTTTCATTGCGGCACTGCTGTCAGGATGATTGAGTGCTGAAAACTGCAGGTCGAATAACTGCATGTAAAAATCTTTTGAACGCTTCAGATCTTCTACATAAAAAACATGGTGCTGTAATTTAGAAACCATAAGAAATAATTTTGTTGAGTTGTGTGCCTAAATCAATTTTGCCGTCAGCCGAATAAATCTTTGTCTTTACGATGTCATTGTCTTGCAGGTAATCAGCTTTCTTTTTACGAAGCACATTTACTTTTTTTTCATTGCTCAGCAGCCACGTTGCAATTCCCTGCAGGAACTTCCCCGGAGCTTTTATTACAACTCCTCCAGGTGTACCTGTCAAAAGCAGATCACCTGCGGACAGGTCCTGAAATTCTGAAATCTCAGTAAGTGTTTCGGCCGGTTTGAAAATAAGTTGAGAAGTATTGGCTTCCTGGCGGAGCTGGTCGTTTACCCAAAGCTGAATGGTAAGACTGTTCAGGTAATTGAAATCTTCTTTGTCCAGCAGATAAAAAACAGGCCCCAAAGGCAATAAGGTGCGGCAGCTTTTGCCTTTATACCACTGTGCGTAATCGTCTTTGTATTGCAGGTCTCTTGCTGAAAAATCGTTGGCCAGCACAAGACCTGCAATGTATTCGTGTAAATTGGCTTCAGTGATTTTTACGGGTTGAGTAATGTCTTTTCTGATGATTAAGCCTAACTCCACTTCATAATCCAAACACTGGCAGTCCTTGGGCCTGATCACGGGACTCAAAGCTCCTGTAATGGAACTTGAATCTTTTGTAAACATTACATTTCCGCTCGATTTGTCACTCAAACCTGATTCTTTGCGGTGCGAAGCATAATTTACGCCCTGGCAAAGCACTCGTAACGGACCCGAAACCGGTGCAAGGATTTCTACCTGTTGAAAATCAAATGTTTCCTTTTCCAGATTTTCGTCAGACAAATAGGCGTCCGGGGTTTCGATGAGATCCCGTAAAGTAGAAGGCTGTGCTATGAATTGTGAAATTTTTTCACCAGATAGAACACCCCACAAAGCGATGCCGTTTTTTTTGTATTTTACGATTGATATTCCCATAATAATTTACTTTAATTGATATTTAACAGTATAATTTCCTAAAGCTTCCTTTACCTTTTCGGCAATGATCCCAGGATTTTTTCCCGTTGCGGTAATGTGTGCCACCATACCCCATTGAGGTGTCTGGTCTACGTTGATTTCAAAGTGTTCGATTTCGCTGACAGATCTCAATTCGTTGCTGAACACTCTTTTTATTTCAATTTGTGTAAGCTCAGGCTTGAAAATTTTACCTACCGCAGTAAGCGGAATGGTTTCTACGATAAAAATTTCTTTTGGTATTGCTGCTTTTTCCGCAATATTTTCCTGTGCGAAAGTTTTCAGTTCTTCTGCTGAAACCTGCTGATTGGGTTTGAGCTGTACAAAGGCAACAGGCATTTCGCCCACCCGCTTATCGGGGCTGCCGATAGCTGCGACCATTGCAACAGCCGGATGTTGAGCCAATGGTTCTTCAATGGCCTTTGGGTCAATGTTGTGCCCGCCACGAATGATCAGCTCTTTTTTACGGCCTGTTATCCAAAAATAGCCCTCTGCGTCTTGTTTACCTGTATCACCTGTGTTATACCATACCTCTTTTCCGTCATTTACCCATATATTTTCGTTGTGTTGGGCTTCTTTGTAGCCAGGGAAAATGTTGATTCCTTTGCAGACAATGATCCCGATTTCATATGTTTCGGCATCACGGATATATTGTCCTGTTTTTTCCTCCAGAACCACAATTTTCATTTGGTGGTGTGGCAATGCCAGACCAATGGACCCTACTTTGCGCTTTCCGAAAGCAGGATTGGCAGAATTAGCGCAGGCACCCTCTGTGAACCCGTAGCCTTCAATAATCTTTATTCCGGTGCTTGCTTCAAAATCGTTGAACAATTTAACCGGCAAAGGAGCCGCACCACACAAAGCATACTCCAGGCTGCTAATGTCTTCCTTCTGTATTGGTGTCTCCAGTATCATCTGCAGGACGGTAGGTACGGAACTGAAAAAGGAAATTTTGTAATGTTCTACAATTTTCCAGAAGTTTCTGATAACGCCTTCACCCCGATAGCCTGACGGTGTTGCCAACAAAATGCAGCCACCACTTAAAAGCGGCGCGATGCCCGTAACAATAACGCCGTTAACGTGAAACCAGGGCAAACCACAAAGAAGTGTTTTATAGCCTGTTAAATCAGCCCAATTCATAAGTGACCATGCATTGGCAATCTCGTTGCGGTGGGTATGCTGTGCTATTTTCGGTTTACCTGTTGTGCCGCCTGTGTGAAAGTAAGAAGCAATAGTATCAGGCGAAATAGTACGCTGAAAAGAAAGATGATCTTCCGGATACTGGTTGACCGTTTTGTGAAAATCCAAAAGACGGATGCTGTGCGACGTTTTGGGCTTTTTGGCTGTGAGCTGTACAGCTATTTTTGGAATGAAATCAAGGTATTGGGTAAGGTTTACGGTGATCACCGTTTGCAAAGTGGGAACATCGGCAAAAATGCCCGATACTTTTTCCCAGATATCGGTTTTAGGGAATGGTGACAGTGTAACCAAAACTTTTGTGCCTGCTGCATTCATAGTCTCTGCCATTTGCGAAGGTTGCAACAGCGGATTTATTGCGTTCACAATGCCTGCGGTTTCTGCACCGAAAAACGTAAAAACGGTTTCGGGAGAATTAGGTAAAATGTAGGAAACGACATCGGTATCTCCAATACCTAAATCACGGAACATATTGGCTGTGGCATTAATTTTTTTGAGTACTTCTTTGTATGTCCACTCTGCCGAATGTCTGAACTTAGTGCCCTGCAGGAAAAACTTTAATGCGACACGATTCGGAAATTTCGTGGCACTTCGGGCAACCGCTTCGTAAGTGCTGTCTGGCAAATCAGGCAATGGCTTCTGCTCAAATTCCCGAACATCTTTTCTGTTTGCTATATTCATATTTTATTAATCTGTTTGATTACTGATAAGCTGACTAATGCAACCAATAAAACAGTGGTCAAAACAGCCAGTATATAGCTCTGCCAGCTTTCTTTTATTTTAATTAAAGTATAAAAGACACCCGCCATAATAAGCAACAAACCAATAGCTGACCACAAGGCGTATGGTGTAAATAAACCTGCTGTAAGCGTGGCCTGCAAAACGGCAACTACATACATAAATCCCATGCTGTAACCTGCCTTTTGAAAAGTAGGCTTTGATTTGCCCACCAACTTACTGATCATTGCCAAACCAAAAATGAAAGCAATGCTGTATGTGATTGAAGTGATCATATCTTTTTTATTGGTGTTGATGATATATTTTCCATTTTCAGTTGAAATTCCCTGCACAGTTTTTCAGCATTGTTACCTGATGAGAATACGTACAGATCGGGGCGCACAATAAAATACTGTGCTTTTCTCTCCGCCCATTTCCGTAACTCTTCAGCGTAAGGCTCGTTGTCAAACACTACATATTTCAATTTTATTTTTTCGCAAAGGTCAGCAAGATGTGGTTCCCTGCTTTTACCGATCGCTACCAATGTCCATTTATTCGCCAAAAGCGTATCGGAATAACTGTTCTGGTTAATTTTTACTTGCGGAAACTGATAACGCTTCGCCTTTCCTGTACCCCAGAAGCCCTTTCCCAACGGATTCTTCGGTAGATGAAAATTGAGCAGCAAGCCATTAAGCAACGGGACTTTTGACAGCACTTTCAATATGATCCAAAGCCGTGTCGTAAAAATCCAGCCTACCAAAATTGCCAATCGGATATGAAATTTTACATGCTGATACCTTTCAGTCTGATAAGTTTTGAGGATAGTATCAGGCCACTGCTTTCGAAGAACAGCATCCAATTTCCAAGTGAAGTTCATTACATCCCTGAAACCTGCTGCCATCCCCTGTCCGGTGTAAGGAGGTGTAGTGTGTGCAGCATCGCCTGCCAAAATGATATTTCCGTGCTGCCATTCTTTTGCCAAAACACTTTTTACAGAATACAATACGCCATGCTGAATTTGCAGGTTTTTAGTTTCTACCCCTATTTCATACAAAAGCTGCTTGATTTTTTCCGGTTTTTGAATTTCTTCTTTGCTCAGGCCATTGGTATAATTCAATTCCCAGCGTTTGTGATTGCCTACACCGTTCATCCTTACCCAGGGTTTCCTGTGGCTGCAGATTTTTTGAACAGTGTTATACTGATCTGGCCCGGGACTCAATTCCAGTGCATCTATTTTCAAAATGTCTTTATCAAATCTTAAATTGTTCAGGCCAATGCCTAATTTGTTTCGGGTGAAACTGTTGGCACCATCGCAGGCGATCATGTATTTTGCAGATGCAAGCCTTTCGGTATTTGAAAAAACGGTTACTCCATCATTGTTTTGTTCAAAATCAGTAATGTCCTTATAAATAAGATTTACATTGGAAAAGCGTTTGCAGCCATTCCTTAAAATAGTTTCCAGTTCGGGCTGCAGAAACAAAAAATGATCAGAAGAAAAACCTCCCGGGAAAACACTTTTAGCCCGGAACAGTACATTGAATTTTTCATCAACAAGTTCCAAACCGCTGGCAGGTTTCAGTTTTGGCAGCAATTCATCCAGTAAACCCACAGACTGTACGATGCGTACAATTTCTTCATCCATATGAATGGCTCTCGGGAAACTAAATACTTTTTCAAATCTGTCAATACCTAAAACCCGGTATCCACGCGAACCTAATGTATTGCAGGTAAGCAGCCCAACGGGACCTAAACCGCATACTATAATATCATATGCTCTGGAGTCGTTTATTTTATCTTTTTGCATTACCTTGCTTTTTATACAGCAAAGTTCAGCAACATTTTCGGGGGAATTTTTTCGATATCTAAAAAAATGACGAAGCCTTAGAAAAAATTACCTGGATTTTTCGCCTCTGATTACGCTTAATGTAGATTGGGTAATCCCCAGGTAGGAGGCAATATGCCCAAGTGAGGAACGAAGAAGAATATTCGGATGCCTTTTGATCAATAGCTGGTAACGTTCTTGTGCAGACTGAAACTGAATAGAATAAAGCTGCTCGGCAAGCCGTTTAATGGTTCCCACCAGAACATGCCTGGAAAACCGTTGCAGAGCGGTGTCAGTTTCCATAATTTTTTCTACTTTCATAAAGTCTGCTGTTCTGATTGTCCCGTTTTCCAACATTTCAAGATAATATGGATAGGGCTGATTTAGAAATATGTTTTCAATAGGTGCATAAAATTTAGTTTCATCAAAGAAATCGTGGGTAATATCCTTGCCGTCTTTAAGATAATATAAACGCATCATCCCTTTTTCAACGTAAAATATTTTTTTTGATTGTTTACCTTCATTCAATAACTGATACCCTTTTGGTAATTCTATATAATCAAAAATCTCATCAACAATATGTGCCTTTTCGGTTGAAAGACCGGCTCCTTTTTGTAAGTATTCGAGTAATTCCATAATAAAAATTCATTTACAAAAAACAATGACTTTCCTTATTAAATCAGGCATCCCTTTATTGGCTAAAATAAGAAAAAAGCGGATACCAATCATCAACTAAAATAACTACGTTGAGGCATCTGTTTTTTGTAAGCAAAGGATATCGGGAAATTCTGTTTGTTCATTTTCTATCCGCACCTTAGATCAGATGGTTATTTTCTGATACGCATATTGAGAGGTACAAACGGGGAATATAAACAAAAAAAGCTCCTAAAAAGGAGCTTTTGTGACCGCAGAAGGATTCGAACCCTCACTGTCGGAGCCGAAATCCGAAGTTCTATCCATTAAACTATGCAGCCGTATTCATGATGATGAATGATTTAGAAAGTGATCTTCACTCCTCCCAGAATCTGTGCACCCAGGACTTTATATCCTTTGTACGTCTGGTATTTTGAGCTCAGAAGATTATTTCCGAGTGCGAAAATACTGAAATTTTTGTGAATTTTATACTCTGCGGATAAATTTAAATCAGCATATCCCCCAACTTTATCATTGGTGTTCTCCGTAGACTGGAAAATCATCCCCGGATTTGCCACACCTTCGATGGTATAAGAGTTTGTTGTTCTGTCACTTGCAAAAATTCCTTTGAACCCTAACAATAATTTCTTGTCCAGCATTGTATATTTTGCTCCAATACTTGCATTCAGTAAAGGAACGTTATAAATATTCTCGTAATTCTTCAGATTGTACTTGGTGAACCTCAATTCTCCATCGATGATTAAGTTTTCCAATGGGAAATACTGCACACTTCCTTTGATATCGCTCACATTTCCGTCATCATATACCGCAGAAAAAGTATTGGCGAAATTATAGGCAGAACGGTTCAGTGTATATACGTCATCAAAAATATTGTTGGCTTTGAAGAACATAATATCTCTCATCTTTCCGAAACCTGCAGAGAAGTCGTATTTGAATGTTTCATCAATATCTCCTCTCAATCCTACATAAAAATGATATTTCGTCTCTGTTGGCTTTAAATACTGGTCAGAAAGCACAAATGGATTGGCCTGTAAAAGGTCACCGTACGTATTGAGCTTCAGACCGCCGTCTACCCCACCATAGAACTTAAATTCTTTTGCTGCAGCAAACTGGAATTCAGCCTGCGGGAACCAATAGGTTTTATTGTTTTTCAGCTGTTCAGCCATCAGGTTGTTCGAATTTTTGGCATTCAGGAAAGAGAATGAAGAACCTAACATCAAATAAGAATCTCCTTTTCTGAAAGTTACTTTCGGAGTAAGGCTGGTATTGAAGAAGTTAGCAGAATTCTTGTCTCTGATTGCAAAATCTGTCTTTACGGCTTCCAATCCTACTCCAAGGTCAGCGTTCAGATTGATTCCTGATTTTCCTAGCTCCACAGCATGTTTTGATAAATTAGCCAGAATGGAAACCTGGTTTTCCTGCGCATCAAAGTGGTCTTTGAGGAATGATGATTTTACTCTTACATCATTCAGAATTTCATTGGAATAGAAGTCATAATATCCGTTCACCTTAAACTGATTCACTTTCTGCTTCAGGTCAACATCTGCTGAAGGTGTCATCGCATAGATCCCGTAATAGTTATAGTTATTCAGTCCATATTCAGCGTTGATATTGAATTTCCCTTTTTCTCCATACGAATTAAGGAAAGCACCGAATGTAGCTGAAGTCTGCTTGGAGTTCCAGTCATATTCTTTTTTAAGACCATTTGTGGAAAGTACATGCACGTCTCCTCCTACTTCAAACTTATTTTCAAGGGTCTTGGAAATGTTTCCGTCAAGCAGGATCTTCCCATAGTTCCCCATTCCGAACTGGACATAGTTATTCTGGGCTGTTCCGTCAAACTTCGGAGCCACATCTTCTCCCTGAATGGTTGATGTTTTGAAATCTGAAACTGCCGGAACATCCGTGATCGTGTATTTCACAGGATTCTGGGATTTCTCTTCCGGCGGATAGTTCTTAATGGTTTCTACGGAAGTTTTCTTCTTCTCGATCTTCTTCACTTCCGGCTCTCTTTTTTTGTTAAGAACCAGTTTTTCCTCCTTGATCTGGGAAAACGCCACCGACGAAATTCCTAAAAATAATATGGATAATAATTGAATTTTTCTGTTCATTACTATGAGTGTATTAATATATTCATATAAAAAGTACCAATAACTATTTACACGAATAGGATACTACATTTTTACTTTTTTATCTGCTTTTTAACCTCTTTTGCCTCAGCAACGATCTCAGGGAAGTCCTTATAATTCGCAATGATCTGATCACAGGTATAACTTGCCTGGTAATTGTCCTTCAGCCCGATATAGTTTTTCGCCATCAATACCAGGGCTTTTGCCCCCCAATAGTCTTCAGATGCATAATTGTTGGCAAGCTTAAAGATCGTTTCGTTCGAAGATTTAAAAGCTTTTCCTTTGTTCTGGTAATAAGCTTTTGCATATAATGCTTCTGCAGCTACCGAGGTATTGGATGATTTTTCAAGAGAAGTATAAGCCGTCTGTGCATCTTTATCCTTTCCTGAGTTCATCAGACTTCTTGCTTTGATCACTTTTGCCGTTTCAATCACAGCAGCAGAGTTCTTGGAATTGGCAATAACTGCATTGGCTAATTTTTCAGCTTCAGAGAAATTCTTTTCATCTGCATACAGTTTCATCAGTTCAACATTTGCATAATTCTTAATGCTGATATTGGAAGAATTTTTGATATCCTCCAGATACTTTTTCGCTTCAGCAGTATTCCCCTGTGCAATGAAGATCTGAGCTAAACGTGTTTTTGCATCATCCTGGTAATCGTTCTGAATTCCAGCAACTTCCTGAAGCACAAGTAAAGCTTTAGTTGAATTATTGGTCTGGTAATAACTTTCTCCTAATTCATACTTCGCCTGGTACAATCCTTCACCTGTAGGATTTTGAGTCAGGTACTTCTCATAATAAGAAATGGCATTCTTATAATCTTTCTTCGCAAAATATTGTTTTCCTGTAGACAGGTTGATTTCATCAATTTCAGAAGCATCTACATTCACTCCTATATTTCTGGCGAAAGCTTCATATCCTGAAACATCCCCGTTTTTCGTAAAGAGCGGTTTTGCTGCCTGAACGATCTTCTGGGCATAGGCTGTATTTTTATACTGTTCTCCCAGAGATTTCAATTCAGAAAGCGCTTTATCATTCTGATTCTGGTCTATATAATTCTGAGCCGTGTAAATAGATGCATTGGCGATAAGGTCTTTATCAGAAGATCCTTTAATAACTTTACCAAAATAATCATTGGAGTTCGCAAAATCATCCTGAGCTGCATAGGCAGTTCCTATTTCATACTGTGCGTCATCGTAATATTCGGAATCCGGATATTTTGATAAAAGGTTTTTCAGATTGGTAATCTTAGCCTGGGTATCTCCTTTGAATCCTAAAGCCATTGCTTTCTGGTAAAGCGTATAATCCGTTGAATCTTCATTCTTATCGTAGATGGCTATCGCTTCATTCAGATCATTATTGGCATAATGAATGTCTGCCAGCCGAAGTTCTGCATCATTTTTAAATTCAGGTTTCGGATTGGCCAGGTATTGTTTGAAATATATAGCAGCCTGATCAAATTTCTTGGATTTAAAATAGGCATATCCTAAATCATAAGGCAGCTGCTGTTTCTCCGGGAAGCTTTCATTAAGAAGTTTCTCATAACGTACAATCGCAGACGGGTAATTGCCTTTCTGGTAATATACCTGTGCCAGCCAGTACAGGGCCCTGCTGTTAAATTCTTTATTGATGTTGAAAGCAAGACTTCTTAAGAAATACTTCTCTGCTTCATCATAATTTCCTTTGTTAAACTCTTCTGTTCCCAATAAATAAGAAACTTCCTGATCCACTTTATTGATATCAGGAGTTGAGCTCTGCAGCCTGTCGATGGCATTCAGGGTTTCTTTATAGTTTCCTGAATACAGATATGATTTTACCAGCAGCGATCTCATTTCTGAAGCATTGGCAGCATTCTGATTGTCGTTAATATAGCTCTGAATAACCGCTGAAGGGCTTTCAAACGGGTTTCCGATATCATAGCTTAATTTAGCATATTGCTCGTGAGCCAGCTTTTTCACTTTTGCATCATAATCCATCTGGTAAGAAGACCGGAATGCAGAAAGAGCTTCCTGTTTTTTATCCACTGCCAGATAAGCATTTCCCAGCTGATAGTAAGCATTCTGTGCCAAAGCTGAATTGCTGTTCAGAAGCTGGTTGTAATAAGAAACCGCTTCATCATATTTTTTTAACTGAGCAGCCACAAACCCCATTTCATAAAGGTCATTTTCTGACGGATTCTGCTGTACGCTCAGATAATCTTTCAAGTGTGGATAGGCAGAGGTATAATCATTTTTCATAAAATAACTCTCCCCGATGATCTTATGTACTTCTGCCTTATAAGAATCTGAAATATTTTCGTTGAGTAAGGCATTTCCTTCTGAGATAGCCTTGTCATAGTTCTTATCGTTATAGTACATCTGTACATAATAAGGACGGACCAGCTTAGAAAATTTATCCTGATCTTTTACAGAATCAAAATACTGGAAAGCTTTATCATTCTGCCCGTTGCTGTAATACAAATGCCCCAGCATGTAGGCAATATCTCCTTTCTGGGACTGGTCAGCTGTTTTATAAGCTTCTTCCAATGCATCCGTTGCCCCTTTTGAATCACCGGTCATGAATTTGGCATAGCCCAGCTTCAGGATATACTGGGTATTTTCTTCTTTTGAAAGCTGATACTGATTAACTTTTTTCAAAGTTTCCAATGCTTTGTCAAAATCTTTTTTAGCCAGATAATAATCTGCAAGCGGTAAATTGGCCTGAGCAAAATAAGCGGAATTCGGATATTCTTTCATGAAAGCCGTCAGCCCTTCTTCAGCATGATTTTTCTGAAGGATAACCCCTATCACATTATCAAAAAACTGAGCCGCCTCCTTTTTCGAACGGGACAAATTCTGGTTGTAGAAATATTGTCTTGCGTATTCGTATTGGGAGGCGTTGTATATCTTGGTCTGGTAAAGATTTTCAGCTAGATTGAATCTGTAATTTTCTTTCTGTGTAAAATATTGGGACTGTTGAGCCTCGGAGATTCCGAAATAGATCACTGCAGCCGCTAAGAGTATTTTTTTTGATTTCATTCTTCCCGATATAAGAAAATTAGTCTAAATAAGTTAACGAAAATATTAAAAACTTATTGTTTAAGCAAGTTTTAACAGATTTAATGTCTTGAAATTACAGATCTCACAACAATGAAAAGATTTCACTGCCGCATGATAAAATTTCTTACTTTAGTCTGATAAAATGTAAACAATTTTATAAAACAGTTATCAAAAATATATTTTGACCTGATTCTTTTTGAACAGCAGCTAAAAACATACCATAAACACCCTATTCCATGAAATTTAAGATACTTTTAGCATTAATTTTTGTAAACCTGGCACAGGCTCAAAAATTGTATTTCCCACAAACCGCTGTAACTGATTCACTTATTCTGGAAAAACAGATGCCGGCTCTGGCCTCACAAGTGATTCCTCTTCTGCAATCGGAGAAAAATAAGCCCAAAAATGATGTAGACCTTTCTGATGCTCTTTTCCGTCTGCAGATCGTAACGAAAGATTATAAAAAATCTCTGACTACCCTTTCTGAAAACCGTAATCAGTTTGCAGACCATAATATGGCAGGTTACAGATTTCTGGGCTACGAACTGTACAGCATGGCAAAACTGGCTGAAGCAGAGAGAAAGATCTCTTTTCCCAAAGCACTGCAGGCAGCATTTAACAAAAAATATGAGAGTCTTCCGGATAAACTGATCCCGAGAATAGGCCTTGCCGTTGACGGAAATGTAATAGAGTCTAGAAAACAGCTGAAAAAAGCACTGGAAAAACAAAAAGGAAAAGACAGTATTGATTACAGATCGGCCCTGGCTTTATGCAAAAGCTATTTAAACTATAAAACTTATTCGGGCATCAAACCTCAGGTGATGCAGCTGCTGGCCTCAAAAGATCAGGAAAGGTTTATTATGGAGACAAAAGATCTTAAAACAAAAAACGGAAATACCCTGACCATCACCATTGTCAGAAAAAAAGAGAATAAATCTCCGCTTCCTGTTATTTTTACCAGCAATATCTACGCAGGACCCATAGATGATTTTTTTGGAAAAAGAGCCGCAGTCTACAATTATGTGGGCGCCGTAGTGAATACCAGAGGGAAGAGAAACAGCAATGATGAAAACGATCCTTTTGAACATGAATCACAGGATATCTATGAGGTAATAGATTGGGTAAGCAAACAGCCATGGAGCAATGGGAAAGTTGGAATGATCGGTGGCAGTTATCTTGGGTTCAGCCAATGGGCAGCCGTAAAGAAACTTCATCCTGCATTAAAAACGATCGTACCGCAGGTTGCCGTAGGAATCGGGATTGATTATCCGGCTCAGAATAATATTTTCATGAGCTATATGCTTCAATGGATTCAATATGTCACTAATAATAAGTTTACCGATGAAGCCGACTTTGCCAATGCTGCAAAATGGGATTCCATCAATACAAAATGGTATAAGAGCGGTAAAGCATTCAGATCTTTGGATACGATAAGCGGTAAACCCAGCAAAATATTCCAGCGGTGGCTGGATCATCCGGGATATGACCAATATTGGCAAAAAATGGTTCCGTATAAAGAGGATTTTTCTAAAATCAATATTCCGATCTTAACAACGACCGGGTATTATGATGATGATCAGATCGGTGCCTTATATTATTTTAAGAAACATCATCAGTATAATAAAAATGCAAACCATTATCTGGTAATAGGGCCTTATAATCACGGAGGAGCACAAAATTTCGGGTTTACTTACCTCAATGGTACCCCTATTGATCCAGTAGCCAGAATAAGCATTGATGATCTTGCCTTTTCCTGGTTTGATTATATCCTTAAGGATGGTAAGAAACCGGATATTTTAAAAGATAAAATAAATTTCCAGGTCATGAACACCAATACATGGAAACATGTTCCCGATCTGGGCAAAATGCATACCTCAACCCTTAAATTCTATCTCCAGGACCGTAAAAACGCCGCATCAGTATTTAATAAACCCGGCACCCCAAATTTTACAACACAAACTGTTGATCTGAAAAACAGGGATCAGAAGGACATTTATTATAAAATCAGCAAAAAAGACAGTATAAAAATGACCGGCTCACTTGCATTTGAAAGTGAAGTTCTGGATAAAGATATAATCATCAGCGGAAATCTTACGGGAATTTTTAATGTTTCCATCAACAAAAAAGATTTTGATACCGATACTTCGCTCTACCAGGTTCAGCCGGACGGGAAGTCATTTCTGCTGTCAACCCATATCGTAAGAGCCAGCTATGCCAAGAACAACGAGGTACGCCAGCTTCTGAAGCCTGGTGCCATGGAACAGATTCCGGTTGATAATTCGTATTTCATAAGTAAAAAGATAGAAAAAGGAAGTAAGCTTCTGTTACTGGTAGGAGTCAATAAAAATCCTAACTGGCAGATCAACTACGGAACCGGAAAAGATGTAAGTGATGAAACGGTACAGGATGCCGGGGAACCACTGGAAATAAAATGGTATAATGACAGCTATGTGGAAATACCTGTTTATAAGGATTAACCTATTTGATCTGTCATTTTTACTTAAATATTGTTAACGACTGTTAACATCAAAATAAAAAATCATTACATTTGCTTTTTTTCAAATCAAATATAGTTATTGAATGAGTCAACTTTTTAGAAGAAAAATCTATTCGGATACAGATACTTCAACGGGACTTTTAAGGGTCTTAGGTGTATGGGACATCGTATTTTTTGGTATTGCGGCTATTATTGGAGCTGGGAGTTTCAGCAGTTTAGGTGAAGCCGTTTTCAGAGGTGGCCCCGGTGTTATCCTTCTATATTTGATCTGCGGTTTTGCCTGTGGTTTTACAGCCTTATGCTACGCTGAATTTGCCAGCCGAATTCCCACTGCAGGTTCCGCTTACACTTATGCCTACGCCAGTTTTGGGGAATTGATTGCCTGGATCATCGGATGGGCCCTGATCATGGAATATTCTTTCGGAAATATTTATGTCGCCTTCTCATGGTCTGATTATTTCACCAGCTTTCTGGGACGTCTCGGAATGCATATCCCCGATTATCTCACGTGCAGCTATACAGAAGCCAGAAAAGCGGTTCAGTACGGCTCCGAAAATAAAGAATTGCTGAATGCCTGGAATACGGCCCCACTGATAGGAAGCTTAAAATTTATTGTTGATATCCCAGCTTTGGTCATCAATGGCCTGATTACATGGCTTTGTTATGTGGGAGTAAAAGAAAGTAAAAACTTCAACAATTCTCTGGTAATCCTGAAGCTTGGTGTGATTATCCTGGTTATTCTGGTAGGTTTTGCCTACATCAATACAGATAACTGGACACCGGTAAGTCCTGCAACGGGAATGCCATCCTTTATGCCTAATGGTTTTGCAGGGGTAATGAGTGCTGTTTCAGGAGTGTTCTTTGCGTATATCGGCTTTGATGCGTTAAGTGTACTTTCTGAGGAAACAAAAGATCCGCAGAAGACATTACCGAAAGGAATGATTATTTCCCTTGTTTTATGTACAGTGATTTATATCGCTCTTACTTTGGTTCTGACAGGGATGGTAGATTATAAAAAGTTTGACGGTGTGGGAGATCCTCTTTCCTTCATATTTGAAAAAACGAACGCCAATGTAGCCTGGATGGAACTGATCGTTTCTTTTGTAGCTATTGTTGCCATCACTACCGTATTACTGGTTTTCCAGATGGGACAGCCAAGAATATGGTACGCTATGAGCCGTGACGGACTGATGCCGCAGCGATTTCAGAAGATACATCCTAAATACAAAACACCTTCTTACGCAACAATCGTTACCGGAATTGTAGTAGGAATTCCTATCCTGTTTACAGATAAAACATTCATCCTTGATTTTACCAGCATCGGGACAATTTTCGCATTCGTACTGGTATGTGCGGGAGTGCTTGTTCTTCCTGCCAAAGAAAAAATAAAAGGCAGATTTCACCTTCCTTATGTAAATGGTAAGATTATTTTCCCTGTTATTTTTATAGGGAGCTTAATTGCATTTTATTACTGGCAGCCGGAATTCTTCCAAAACCTGATGGACTGGTCAGATCCTAAAGAAGGTGAATTCAGAGCATCTATCTTCTTCTTTATCCTGATCAACCTGATCATGTGTGTTGTGACATTTGTGAAAAATCTTTCATTGATCCCATTGATCGGTTTAAGCTCATGTTTATATCTTCTTACCGGAATGAGCCATGAAAACTGGTTCTGGTTTGGAATGTGGTTCCTTATCGGAATGGTTATCTACTTCTGCTACGGATATAAAAACAGTAAGCTTGGAAAAGAATTAAAGAGCAAATAAATAAAAAACAGCTAAGCAGCAAAACTGCGGAAAGGCAAAATGACAAAAGGTAACTCTGTAAAGAGGCTGATTGTCATTTTGCCTTTTTCTTTTATTCTTTTTTTACCTTACTTCTGTAACCCGGACAATATCCGGTTTTTTGAAACTGATCTGAAAAATCGGCAGAATTATTGCTATAACACCAATATAATCAATAAACTAAACCGCCATGTCTGAAAGAATTAAAACATACCGGGAGTTTTATCAGTTTTATCTTACCGAACACAGCAAAACAGGGACCCGTATTTTCCACTTTATCGGAACCCTGCTCGTGTTTTTCGTTATAGGATATGTTATCAGCTCAGGAAAAGAGAGATTTTTATGGTATATTCCTATTTTCGGTTACGGATTTGCGTGGTTCAGCCATGCCGTGATCGAAAGAAATAAACCGGCAACTTTCAAATACCCTTTATGGTCTTTAATTTCAGATTTCAGGCTGTTTTTTGAATTACTTACCGGTAAGCAGAAGTTTAGAGAAACTGCTCCCCAGAATCAGTCTGCTGAGAAATAATTTTGCCACGCATACACAGATTTTTAACGTGTAAGCGTGGCAATTATATTTTTCCCGCAAATCAGGTATCAGTGAAACAACCGCTTATTCTATCTTCTTTCTCTTCAGACACAGGAAAAGGCAGGCATCTTTTTCTAATACTGCTTTTCAAGAACATCATAATGGATCATATTCAGTACCTTTTCAAGCTTTGGATCCTTGTCTTTCACCGGCGTTGGAATATAACTTGAAAAAGTCATGGTATTATCTTTATTAAAAGAAACCATTACCTCTTCAATAATCGTATCCTTGCCTATATAAAACTGAATTCTGTTGTCAACAATTTTCCACAGACTGAGTCTCGGCTCAGACGGCAGACAGTTTCCCGTACTGCCTTCAATATAGTTGTAAATGGCAAAACCATCATCCCTTAATGTATAATTTCTCATTAAAAGGCAGTTGTCAAAGTCTTTTTTTACTCTCGTTTTATTTTCATAAGATCCTGATTCCTTAAGTTTCCAGAAGCCTGTAACATCTTCTTTCTTCAGTTTCTGTGCACTCATAAAAGCTGAAAAAGCCAAAAGAATAGCTGTGGAACCTATCATTTTTATCATCATTTCTTCTTGTTATTTGTACTGTTGTTTTTTATATTTTCAGATTCTTTATCTAATCCCTATATATCTGTTTTGCACTAAGTTCTGATTATTTGGGGTTGCGGCGGCTCCGCCGCCGCAACCCCAAATAATCAGAAAGAAATTTCCCGATCTTATCGCCTACTTAAATTTCTTTTTAAAACTGAATTTAAGCCTGTTCATCAATCCCGGCTCTATAATATCAATTCCCAGTCCGAAATTACTGTCGGCTACAATATGATGATCGGCCCTGAATTTTTCAAACTCATTCTGCGGAATCTCAACATTCACCAGGGGATTGAATTCGATATACACACTGGCACCGTTCTTAGTAATTTTCTTACGGCTTTTATAATCAAAATATGGATTTGCGATTGTACTTTCCTGAACGGTGTACTTTTCATCCGTATCTATTTTTTGATCTGTATACAGATTAATTTCATATTTCTGGCTGTCGAAATTATGCCAGAAAGGAATGTCTTTATGCATAAAATCCCTTACATTTTCCTTGACAAGGTTCCTGTCAAAATACATCAGAAAACGGTTATTCTGAGGATCTGAATAATAAGGATTTTCAACAGTGGCTGTATATTGCAGCTTAAACTCATTCAGTTTTTTATCATCACTCAAGATATCAATTGCCGCATCCCTGAATACATTTCTCAGGTCCGTTCCATTCCGGTCATTGGAATAATTAAGACAATAAAAGAGGAAGTTGTTCCAGCTGTCTATGATCTCTCTTTTGTTGGTACTTTTAAAATACCGTCTCATAGCATTGGCCCTGTTACCTTTACAGACTGTAGTCAGCTTCAGCTGCCCGGCATTGCCCTGCACAGTAAAATCCACTTTCTCATCAATACAGAAATAGCTGTATTTATAAGGCTTTCTGATCTGCAATTCCTGATCCGGTTTCACCTCCAGATAATGCATAAAATATGTAAAACCCCTATTTTCAATCAGCCCGAATTCATCCCGGATGGTAGCATCTATAAAGTGTTCTTCACCCTTGTAAATTACTTTTACAACCACATGATTGAAGCTCAGCAGGGACGGAAGATAATATTTTATATAATAATCTGCATTGTAGTTTACCAGTACTACTGAAGCATCTACCCCGATATAATCGAGGATCACTTTCAATAAAACAGATTTTGCCTTACAATCCCCCTGTTTGTTTTCGTAAGTCACAGATGGTGCTTGCGGCTTATGTCCGTTCATTTCATCAGCATTAAATACATAATAGATATGATTCTGAACATATTCTATGGCAAACTGAAGCTTATCGTCCAGATCCGTGATTGCATCCAGCTGTTCAACAAGATTCGGGGCAAAGCTTTTTAATGAAGAGGCATTGAAAACTTCCTCATAAAAAGGAACAATATAATTGGAAAGTTCTTTCCATTCAGCCTCTGTAGCAAAATCTACAAATGGAAAAATTTCACGCCCGGAATCTACAGGGTTGACATAGTTTTCTTCTTCGATCACAAATCGCTCCCCTTTCCTGAGATAATTAATTTCGGGATCAAGCACATTTCCTTCTTCATCCCGGAAAAATGCTTTTTTATAAGCGATCGTCTGCTCCCGTTCATTAATAAAGGAAAACTTAAAGCTTCCATAGCTCCAGTAATTATCAGGACTTACCCATACATACTTTGAAAATTCCTTTCTGAGAAAATCACGGTCTGTAAAAACCTTGATCCTGGAATCCTCTAAAACCAACACATCATACAGCCTGAGATCTTTGATCGTAATATTGATTTTTTTATTGCTGCTTAAAACCCCGCCGCTGCTTTGATTTTCACTGTCCAGGACTTTGATTTTCGTGTCCGGAATCTTATCAATCAGTACTCCGTCCCTCAAAACACTGATCCTGTGAATCTGATAGACTTCATTTTCTTCCACAATAATATCTGAAGCAGAAGCCCGCTCAAGATTGCCCGGTTCATTCAGCGTGTAGGCCATACAGACATATTCACTGTTTTCGGTATTGCTGGTATAATATTTCTTATCTAAAAAATAGCAGTGATCTCTGCCTTCATCGGTTTGTTTTCTGGCAAATTCGGAATCTTTTATTTTATTGATAATTTCCTGATCTTCAATATATCCTGCCCATATTTCAGGTTTCTGAATCCTGTAGTTTTCACTTTGAATTTGATGATCCATATGTAATTAAGAATTAAGTGTTTTGGTTATGATCATTAAGATTCTCAAAATAAGCGATTAAAAAACTAAAAAGCAATAGCAGAAGTACTACAAATTTTTTAAAATCCAACTTCGGCATGGTAATTGCGAGGTATGGTTCAAAAAATAAGGTTTATGAAAATGATCGCAACAATTCTAAAAGGGTCAGTTCCCGCATTAGCATTATTCGCAATGACGCAATGTACAACTACTGCCGGGGCTTCCGCTGCTGATGAAAAAACTTTCATCATAGGACCGCAAACAGCAGACTGTACAGGGGTAGCTCCTATGAAATGTCTGCAGGTAAAAGAAACGGCTTCAGGAGACTGGACGAATTTCTATACCAACATCGAAGGGTTTACTTACGAACCTGGATATGAATATGTATTAAAAGTAAAAACAGAAAAAATTGCCAATCCGCCGGCTGACGGTTCTTCTATAAAGTATACTCTGGTAAAACAGGTTTCCAAAACGAAAAAAGATACTGCTGCTGCCAGTGAAAAAACACTTATTATAGGTGCACAGACTGTAGACTGCTCAGCAGGTGCAGGCCGTATGAAGTGCATGCAGGTGAAAGAAAAAGCTTCTGACAGCTGGGAGAATTTCTACAGCAATATCGAAGGATTTACTTATGAGCCCGGATATGAGTATGTATTGAAAGTGAAAACAGAAAAGATCGCCAATCCGCCGGCAGATGCATCTTCAATAAAATACACATTGGTAGAACAGGTTTCTAAGACAAAGAAATAAATAAAAAACGCTTCAGAAAATTCTGAAGCGTTTTTTTATGATTAGAAAGTTCTAAGCCCGAAGCTACTGTCTGACAACAAACAGATTTTATCCTCAATATCCTGTTGCTTTTTCAGGCGGATCCGGGTATTTTCCTTTGGTGGCTTCCCCTACAGTATTGGCGGTTGTCATGGCGACCACCAGATCATTCAGCATTCCGCTTGCTGCCGTAGGTGAGTTGGGAAGAAGTACAAGATTACTTCTGTTGCTGGCTCCCACAGAGTGTAAAGTATCATAATGCTGGGTCACCACAATAAGCGCAGAAGCTTCATGCGAATTGATATCCACATTATTCAGCATCCTTACAGATTCTTCAAGTCCTTTGGCAATTTCCCTTCTTTGGTCGGCAATCCCCTGCCCCTGTAGTTTCTTGGATTCCGCTTCTGCTTTTGCCACTGCTACAATTCTGATCCTTTGGGCTTCAGACTCATATTCTGCAGCTGTTTTTTCTCTTTCGGCAGCATTGATCCTGTTCATCGCATGTTTCACCTGCTCATCCGGATCAATATCGGTTACCAATGCTTTGATAATATCATATCCGTAGCTGTTCATGGCTTCCTGCAATTCACTTTTCACTGCTACCGCAATATCGTCCTTTCTTACAAAGACATCATCCAGTTTCAGCTTCGGCACTTCTGCACGCACCACATCGAATACAAAAGAAGTGATCTGATTTTCCGGATTTTCCAAACGGTAATAGGCATCTCCAACCTGGTTTCTGATCACCTGATACTGTACTGAAATTTTCATTTTGATGAAAACGTTATCCAGTGTTTTGGTATCGATCATTACATCGAGCTGCTGGATTCTCAGATTGAGTCTTTTGGCAATCTGATCAATGATCGGAAGCTTCAGATGAAGCCCTGAATGCTTTACTGCCTGAAATTTCCCAAAGCGTTCAATAATAGCTGCCGTTTCCTGCTTTACCACAAAGAAAGAAGCGAATAGAATGATAAGCCCGAAGATGATAACGGGCGCCAGATAAATCCCCATAGTTCAGTTTTTAGTATTGTTACTGATAAAGATAGAAATAATATTTGAACCGGGGTATTCTGTTTTTGTAAGGAAATTCAGGACTTGAAGAAAGGAGCTGCCAAACATCAATAACACCATGCTTTTTTTCATTTCCTGCTCTCCGGCATTACACTGTCATTCCGATATCGATTCCTTTGATCTTTCTGTAGAGATCCGTGGCGTAGTTATCTGTCATTCCTGAAACAAAATCAATGATCCCCAGAACTTTCTGGTAATCTGTTCCATTATCATACACAAACTGCCTTGGCAATAGTTTCAATGCTTTTTTATCATAAGACTTTCTTTCCTCTTCAGGTTTAAGAATGGAAGGAATAAAATGATCCAGCAATTCATACATTACATTGTAACCGGCATTCTCAATTTCTACAACGGCTTTATGATTGTAAATCTTTTCAATGGAAAACGATTCTATGTCCTGCAAAGCATTATTTTCAGATTTATAAATATCCAGAAGTCCTTTATCCAGATTTCCTTCCAGGATGGTTTCAAAATTCTGCTTGTAAATCTCCAGCGATTTATTGATCAGGGCATTGATCGCTTTTGCCCTCAGATAAGAAATCTTTTCATTTTCATTGGAGATGGAAGCCAGTTTGCTTTTCACACGGTCTATATCATTGCTTTCTGATTTCACCAGCTCGAAGAAAAGGTTTTCACAGTCGGAAGTAGATACAATTCCTAACCTGTGGGCATCTTCCATATCAATAATATTATAGCAGATATCGTCAGCGGCTTCTACCAACCATACAAACGGATGTCTTTTGAAGATATAAGGTTCTTCATTTTCAGCAATTAGTTGGGTTCCTTTAGCGATTTCAAGGAATATCTCTTTTTCATTCTGGAAAAAACCGAATTTCTTCCTGTGGATAATTCCTTTTTTCTTGGCAACCGCTTCACACGGATATTTGGCGATGCTTGCCAGGGTAGAAAAAGTAAGCTGAATACCACCTGCATCTTTCCCCTGCTGCTGCTGAGCAAGGACTCTGATCGCATTGGCATTTCCTTCAAAATTCACAAGATCCGCCCACTCCTTTTCATTGAATTTTGATTTCAGGTCTTTTTCATTCCTTTCAAAATAGCTTGCAATGGCATCTTCCCCGGAATGTCCGAAAGCCGGATTTCCTACATCGTGACAGAGACATGCAGCAGCAATTACATTTCCTAAATTATATAAATAAAAATTCTTTGAATCTTCAGTAAGTTCACTGTTAAAATCCTCAGCAATAAATTCACCGATAATACTTCCTAAACTTCTTCCCACAGAAGATACTTCCAAAGAATGCGTCAGCCTGTTGTGCACAAATACACTTCCCGGAAGAGGAAAAACCTGGGTTTTGTTCTGCAGTCTTCTGAATGCGGAAGAGAAGATAATTCTGTCGAAATCCCTCTGAAAATCAGTTCTTGAAGCTTTGGTATGTGGATTGTTCCCTGTACGTTGATTGGTGAAAATCTGGTTTAAATTCATCATTTTTCAAAATTACTCCAAATTTTAATTGTATGGAATAGTATTGAGATTTTTATTAGTGGAGAGTCGGGCTATTGGGAAGAAAGCCGGGAGTTGGAAGAAGGAAGTTATTGAAGTCCGAAAGTATGAATGATTCTGTGTCTGACGTCTTTAATAGTTATCATTACTCTCCGCCCTGCTTCAATCCTGTCTGTCATTTAAAAAATCTATCATCATCAATGCTTTTTCATCATCAGAAAACAGATGAAAATAGTTTACATTTGATCGTGCTAAAAACATGATTAAACTTTTTTGAAATGACAGATAATACATGGCTCAACAGATGGGATGAAAGATACAACAGCGAACAGTTTGCTTACGGAACAGAACCGAATCACTATCTGAAACAGCAGCTGGAAAAAATCCCGCCGGGTTGTATCCTGTTTCCCGCCGAAGGTGAAGGGCGGAATGCTGTTTTTGCCGCTACAAAAGGATGGAAAGTTTCTGCTTTTGATATCAGTACAAACGGACAAAGAAAAGCATTACAGCTTGCCGGGCAACATCAGGTAGCTATAGATTATAATGTAGGAGAACTGTCTGCTTTGCATTATGAGAATGAACAGTTTGACGCTATTGCGCTTATTTATGCTCATTTTCCTGCTGATGTAAAATCTTCCATACACCAAATGCTTCATCAGTATTTGCGCAGAGGCGGTCTTGTTATCTTTGAAGCTTTCAGTAAGAAGCACCTTGCGTATATTGCCAAAAACGAAAAGGTTGGCGGTCCTAAAGATATTGGCTCATTATTCTCCATCGAAGAAATCAAAGCTGATTTTCCGGATTATGATGTCATAGAGCTGATGGAAACTGAAATTGAACTTCATGAAGGACTGTTTCATAACGGAACCGGCTCTGTTATACGATTTGTAGGAAGAAAAAAATAAGATCATAACCAGCATTCCGGCGCATGATTTACGGAACGGTATTTGAACTTCTACCGTAAAGAAAAATGCTATGCCTGAAGGTCCATCTATTATTTTAATGAAAGAAAACCTGCAGCCTTTTGTTGGTCAGCAGGTAACAGAAGCTTCAGGTAATGCCCAATTTGACAAAGAGCCATTCGTGGGTCAGACTTTGCTTGAGGTCCGTACTTTTGGGAAACAGACTTATCTTGTTTTTGAAAATGCTGCGATCAGGATTCATTTATTAATGTTTGGCTCTTACAGTATTGATGAACAGACCAAGCCTGATAAAAGCCTGCGTCTGTCGCTTATTTTCCCAAAAGGCGGAATGTATTTTTACACCTGCTCTGTCAAAGCCGTTGAACCTGAGTTTCTATCTTCTATCGATTGGGAAGCGGATGTCATGAGCGATCAGTGGAATCCTGAAAAAGCTGAACAGAAGCTCAGATCCCATCCCAAAATGATGGTTTGTGACGCCCTGATGGATCAGAATATATTTTCCGGCGTAGGGAATATCATTAAAAATGAAGTGCTTTTCAGAATCGGGGTTCAGCCGGAAAGTCTTCTGGGAAATCTTCCCGCCAAAAAGCGAAAAGAACTCATTGCCGAAGCCAGAAATTACAGTTTTGACTTTCTGAAATGGAAAAGGGAATTTGTTCTGAAAAAGCACTGGCTGGCTCACACCCGGTCAATATGCCCGGTCTGTGGGCAAAAACTGATCAAAAAACAAACGGGTAAAGGAAAAAGAAGAAGCTTCTATTGTGAAAAAGACCAGAAACTTTATTAAATACCTGATCCGTTCCCTATTACTTATTGCTTATTACTCATTATTTATAAGATATCAGTCTGAGTTCAGGAGACCTCCGGCAAATTTTGTGAAAAAGTCTGCTCTGTAAACTTCACCGAGCGGAATTTCGGAGTCTTCTATATAGATATTATGATTATCAAATGAATCAATATAATCACCATTCACAACGTATGATTTACTTACCCTGATAAAGGTTTCGCCGGAAATTTTCTGATGAATGGTTTTCAGGTTCATCGCAGTGATCAGCTTCTGCTGCCGGGTATGGATAACGACATAGTCTTTAAGCCCTTCTATAAATTTGATATCTGAAAAGCTGATTTTATAAAACCTTCTTTCCGCTTTAATGAATAGGAAATCTGCTGTATTGGATTCTACCGTATTTTTTACTGTATCTTTGGCTAAAAGCCCGGTATATAGTACTGCTTTATCAATAGCTTTCTCCAGCCTCTGAGGATCAATAGGCTTCAGCAGGTAATCTACCGCTTCCAGTTCATAGCTTTTCAAGGCATATTGAGCATAGGCTGTTGTAAAAATAATCAGGGATTTCTTGGGAAGCATTTCTGCAAACTCAAGGCCGGTCACCATTGGCATTTCGATATCGAGGAAAATGAGATCTGCTTCGTTATGCTTCAAAAACTCAAGTGCAGAGGGTGCATTTGAAAATTCACCCAGAATATCAATTTTTGCATTCTCTTCGATCAGTGATCTCATTTCAGCCCTTGCTAAAGGCTCATCATCTATTATTATACAATTCATCACACGGGAATTTTTAAGTTGACGATATATTCTTTATCTCCTGACTGTATATCCAGTTCAAAGGTATCATTATAAAGCAGTTCCAGTCGCCGGGTAATATTGGCAAGCCCAAGGCCGCTGTTTTTCTTATCCGGAACCGTATAGCCGGCATGCCTGGAATTGATACAGACGAAATGAAGCCGCTTATTTTCAATATTGATCTCTATTTTCACATAAGATCCTTCCCCACTGATATCTACACTGTGCTTTACGGCATTTTCAACGAAAGTAGTAAATAAATTCGGGGGAATAAAAGTACTGTTCAGCGCTCTTTTATCCAGGTGGGTAATGATATCAAATGAAAACTGGTCGCGTCTTATCTTTTCAAGGTTTAAAAAATTGGACAGAAAATCGATTTCTGAAGTCAGTAAGGTTTTTTCTTCACTGTTTTCGTACAGCTGATACCTGAGAAATTCGGATAATTTCACAATCACCACCGAAGCTTTTGCCGGATCTGTCCGGATCAGCGCCTTCACATTGTTCAGCATATTAAACAGAAAATGAGGATTGATCTGGTTTCTGAGCTCATTCAGCTCCATATTCAGTGTAAGATTGTTCAGTTCGTTGATTTTTTTATTATCGCTGATCCACTTCTGCAAAAGTTTTATGGTTGTTGTTGTAAGGATGATAGGAATACACATCAGTACTCCTTCATAGATTCCTCCCTTTTCTCCTTTATGCTCTGCTCCAACCTTAAAATCAACAAAAAAAAGCTTAAAACCATATCCGATAATATTAAGTCCGACCACTCCCATCAAAACAAGCAATACCAGGTAAGTAATGTATTTTGTCTTAAAGAAAAACCGGGGAACCAGCACATAAATATTAATGTACACCATGGCAATCAGGATAGTGTATACAAAGAGCAGAACATAATACTGGTAGATCCCTGAATATCCGTGCCAGAATCTGGAACTGTACAGCAAAAAGAAAAAGAATACCAGAAACAGCAAATGCCTCCGGAAGGTATACTTCCCTTCTACCAGAAAATCCATTACTGCTGTCTCTTTAAATTTCCAGGAACTGTACTTCATATGATCAGTAGGGTTTTATCTTGGCAAAAATAGGCAATACTAAAGGTTCTTATCATAATATTATACAAAACCTCTCTTTTATTATACCAATTATGCTTCTCTGATTTTGTATAAAATACAGCGGGTTTGGTATAAAAACAGATTCCGGCAGCCCAATTCAGCCTTTCTTTGCATTGTTTAATCAATGCATATGGAATTAGCAGTCTTTCAGGAATTAACCAAAGAAATAACTTCAGAATGTTTTTTTATGACAGCATCACAGCAAGAAGAAAAAGTAATACAGCTCATCGACCTTCATCATTTTATAGAGTGTTTTGATCCGGAAATCAAAGTACTGAGCTACATCCGCCATCCTATTAATATTATAGACCACCACGGAATAAAAAAAGGTATTGTTTTTTATGATCTTAAAAATACTTCTTTTCCGGACTGTAATGATGCTGAAGAATTCAAAAGGCGAAACGGACTTGCAGAATTATGGTTTGTATTTGTAGAAGAAAATTTTATTACAGACACTGCCCTTTACACTGACTGTATTATTGAAAACAGCCTGGACATCTTCTATGACAGGATTTTCACTTTCAGCTTTTTTCAATCGATCATTCAGCCTTTACAATAAATTCCAGGTGAATATTAAGAAACTATCCGTACTGCCGGAGATATTGTCTTTAACGCCATTAAATAGATCCTGAAAAATAAATTATACCAAGGAAAGGAACCTATCAACCTTCATTTTATTTCAATGTCAGAAATTCTTACAATCCTTTAAAAAGGTGAATAAAATAATACCGGAAAAAGAGTTTTGTTTTGGTTTCAGTTTGAATTTTCACATATTACGAATTTACTACCACAACACCTCAATAAAAAGATTAAAAAAAAATTAAAATTTATCCTTTCGGCTTTTAACCATTTTCAAAAAAGACAATCAAAACTTTAGAAAAACACAAATTCAGGGGTTCTCTATATGAAAAATCTTATTACCTCGCATGCAGATAACTGATGAATGATTCCGGGTTTTATGATAAGAATTTACAAAAATTAAGATAATGGCTGTACCCAAACAAATATTTCAGACCTTTAAAACAAAAAAGCTTCCATTGATTACAAGATTTCATATCTGGAATATGAAAAGAAAGAATCCTGAATATCTTTATTTTTTCTACGATGACAACGATATTGAGAAGTTTATCTCCGAAGAGTTTCCACCCCGATACATTAAAAACTACCATAAGCTGACCATCGGTGCGGCCAAAGCTGATTTTTTCAGATATGCCATCCTGTATAAAAAGGGAGGAATCTACCTGGATATTGACAGTACGATAACCCAACCTCTGAGACAACTGATAAAGGAAAGCGACCAGGCGGTCATCAGCAGGGAAAGACATGAAAATTTATATGTTCAGTGGGCACTTATCTTTACGAAAGGCCATCCGTTTTTAAAGAAAGTACTGGAACTGATGCTTGATAATATAGAAAATCATCGTTATCCCAATGATATACATGCCACTACAGGTCCTACCGTCTTCAGTGAAGCGATCAGACAGGCGTTACAGGAAGACCCGGATATTCCTTATACCCTTTTTGACGGTATTGAGTTCCGTGGATATTTACAGTTCAAGTATAAACTGGGAAAATTCTTTTTATACAAAAACAGGTCCCAACACTGGAAGCAGCTTCAGACTACTCAGGATATTATCGCTTAGTGCGTACCCATCTTTGAAAAAACATTGATGATAATCACTCCAATGACAATCAGTGCAATTCCGATAATGGCCGGCAGATCCGGAACCTGCCTGAAAGCAATAATCCCGATCATGGTGATAAACACAATGCCCACTCCTGACCAGATGGCATAGGTAATTCCTACCGGAATGTGGCGGAGCGTCAGGCTCAGAAAATAAAATGCACAGGCATATCCTATTACCGTTATCACAGATGGCCACAGTTTTGAAAACTCTTCGGATTTCTTCAGAAAAGTGGTTGCTATGATTTCAAATATAATTGCTAAGGCAAGGAAAATATAACTGCGTCCCATAATTCATTCTTTGTACAAAAATACTAAAAGCATTCCAGTACTTTAAAGCTGCTGTCAGTGTTCAATGATCTTATCTGTCACCTTATTCCGTTTTCTGACATTAAAAAGAGAGGATACTGTCATAAAACCTGACTTTGGCAAAAGTCCTTATCCGAAAAATTTAAAGTCAAAAAATAAGTTTTCTTAACATAAAAACTCCTTCTCTCTTCCCTGTTTAAGTTTATAAAAATGCATCACATAAAGGTATTATGCTGAGCATTATTTATTTTTTGTTTTATCAACTCCAATATAGAAGCTATGAAAGCCTTACCATTTCCTCATTATTTTACAGACAAATCAATAAATATATTAATAAATTCACAATAACACATTAACTTATTGTAAACAAAAAATCATACAAAAATTAAATAATTACTACATAACACACTGATATACATCATGGTGTTTTGTTTTGGCACGTGATTTGAAAGCTGTAATATTGCAATTGAAAGATTGATAAAATAAAGTCAAATAATTAAAAATAAAACAAAATGGTAACTTACATCGGTATTGCAACATGTGTGATCGTATTCGCTTCATATTTTACAACAGCAAGAAGAGAAAGAAACTAATTCTTAAATTACATAAGCCTATAGCAAAACTATACTCATTATATTGTTTTATGTTTTTGCTCTGATCAGTCAGACCTGCTCTTTTACTCACAGGGTAAAAGGGCCCAAAAACATAACAAAAAGATCTTAGTTTCATAACAAATTTTAATATCCAAATGAGTCAAGCCGGGCAGTTGTCCGGCTTTTCTTTTTTATTCAACCATTGATTTTAAAATACTGCAATAAAGAAGTTCTATTGCATCATTACTTATTCCCCCAGTACTTATTATTCATTGTCACATCTCCCCTGCTGGCCTACCTTTTTATTCTCATTCAGGATATATTACAGCATACAATAAAGCTTTATCTTTGTCTATTCAAGAATCATTCAATCATCATGAATTTATACAACCTTATTATTCAGGATAAAGAACCGGTCAACCTGAATGAAGTATTTCTCGATACAGATAACAGGGATCAGCTTATACAGCTTATCAAAGAACATACTTATATCAGGGAGCTTCAGGAATACGGGCTGCCGGTCAACAATAAGATTCTGCTTCAGGGAAGTTCAGGCTGCGGGAAGACAATGACGGCAAAAGCCGTTGCCAATGCTTTAGGAAAAAACATCATTATTCTGAATCTGAGCAATATTGTTTCATCCAGGATCGGGGAAACTTCCCAGAATATTAAAATGATCTTTGATAAAGCCGCGAGAGAGAGATCTGTACTTTTTCTTGACGAACTGGACCAGATCGGAAAAGCGAGGGGAAGTGATGACAAAGATGTAGGAGAAATGCGGAGACTGGTCAACACCCTTATTCAGCTGATTGATTATTATCCTGAAAATGCCCTTTTGCTCTGCGCTACCAATCACCCGGAAATCATAGATACTGCTTTATTGAGACGTTTTCAGCTGAAGATCAATTATAAAATGCCTTCTGATGAATTTCTTGACACTTTCTATGATCAATTGCTGAACCGCTTTCCTGAGGATATGAGAACAATTGAAAGAAAGTACTCTGTTTCGTTTGCGGAAGCAAAGGACCATGCTTTAACGGCTGTAAAGGCTGCTTTGATCAAACAACTGGAATCCAGACCAATAATTCAGCCATGAAAGAAGATATCCTCCACAATCTGGCTACCATCAATGACCGGATAAAGAGTGCCTGTGAAAAATCCGGAAGAAATACCGGAGAAGTAAAACTGTTGCTGGCCACCAAAACGGTTTCTGCTGAACGGATCAAAATCGCTTTAGATCACGGACAGACCTTAATTGCTGAAAATAAAGTACAGGAACTGAAGGAGAAATATGAAGCTTTAAAAGATATCCCTCATGAAAATCACTTCATCGGGCACCTGCAGACCAACAAAGTGAAAGATACCCTGAAATACAACGTCACCTGCGTTCAGTCTCTTGACCGGTTGGATTTAGCTGAAAAGTTACATCAGAGACTTTCTGCCGAAAACAGGATGATAGAGGTTTTAATTCAGGTGAACACTTCAAATGAAGAAAGTAAGTTTGGTATTGATCCCGCTGATGCCATTGAATTTATCCGGAAAGTCTCAACATTTCCAACATTAAAAATAAAAGGGTTAATGACCATCGGCCTTTTCAGTGCAGAAACAGAAAAAGTAAGGAAATGCTTTAAGATTCTGAAAAACCTGCAGCAGGAAATCATCGGGGAAAACATTCCTAATGTTGAAATGACCGAACTTTCTATGGGGATGAGCGGCGATCTGGAAACAGCTATTGAAGAGGGCGCTACCATTGTACGGGTGGGAACTGCTGTTTTTGGAGCAAGAATCTATCCGGACAGCTACTACTGGGATGAAGAAAAAAAACAATATTGAAAAACCGTAAATAGCCCGTATTTTTTAGTCTACAAATCCGGTATAGTTTTTGATAGTAAAACTTTAGTAACCAAACAAATACATTGTATGATTAAAAAATTACTCCAGGGCTGTCTTTTGATGACAGTATTATTCTTTTATTCATGTGAAAAAGAAAACACACAGATGAAAAGTGGAATCTCCATTGAAACGATTTCAATGATAACCGTTCTTACGATGGGTGTAGCCATATTAGTGGCCTACAGCTATAAAAGAAGATAACAGAAATAAAATAAAAATTACAAATCACTTCTCAGTTTTGGGAGGTGATTTTGTTTTCATCAAAAAGAATTTGGCACAAATCTTCAGCTTCACCTCTTAATATCCGCTACAATTTTCTATCTTAAATCATCATAACCATTCATATAAGCTTAAAAACCACAAATGGAACAAAAGACAGATCAGGGAAGAAACGTAAAGATTCAGAGAAGTGCTAGGCATCAAACAGGAAGCTTTGGCACTGGAGTTAGGTGATGACTGGAATCAGAAGAAAAATCCCATTATTGGAACAGAAAGAAACGATTGAAGATCCGCTTCTTCAAAAAATCTCTGAAGTTTTAAAAATTCCTGTGGAAGCATTTCAGAATTTTGATGAAGAACAAGCTGTAAATATTATCGCTAATACTTTTTCTTTAGATAATGGTTCAATATTCAATGCACATAATACTAATCCTGTATTCAATCCTATAGAAACCATTCTCAAAATACATGAAGAGAAAATCGCACTTTACGAAAGAATGCTGAAGGAAAAGGATGATATGATGACCAGACTTGAAGAATTAATCAAAACGAAATAGAACAATCATCGCTGCTTTGAGATTGCTTCGCTACGCTCGCAATGACAATGACAGTACAAGTCTCGCAATTTGCTGAAAAAACACATCGTTTAAGCTTTGCTGAGTGGAACGCCTTTGCGAACGCTATAATCAGTTAGCAGTCCAAATCTTTGCGAATTTTGCGTTAAAGAGATTGCTTCGCTTTGCTCGTAATGACTATAAAAACAAAATCCCTCTCATTTCTGAAAGGGATTTGTTATTGTTAAAAAAACTTTTAATTACATATAAGCTTCAATCGGCTCACAGGTACATACTAAGTTTCTGTCTCCGTAAGCTTCGTCTACTCTGGATACGGAAGCAAAGAATTTGTGGTCTCTTACCCACTCTAATGGATAAGCAGCTTTTTCTCTGCTGTATGGTTTATCCCAAGAATCAGAGATAACCAACTGTTCTGTATGAGGAGCGTTTTTCAATACGTTGTTTACCGGATCAGCTTCTCCGTTTGCAATTTCATCAATTTCTTTTTTGATAGAGATCAATGCTTCTGCAAAACGATCGATTTCAGCCTTGCTTTCAGATTCAGTAGGCTCAATCATCAATGTTCCTGCAACCGGGAAAGAAACGGTAGGAGCATGGAAACCATAATCCATCAGTCTCTTCGCTACATCAGCCACTTCAATTCCTAAAGATTTGAACTGACGGAAATCTACGATACACTCGTGTGCTACTCTTCCGTTTTCATTTGAATATAAGATCGGGAAGTGTTCTGCTAAGATTTCTTTAAGGTAGTTAGCGTTCATGATCGCATGTCCTGTAGCTTTTTTAAGACCGTCTGTTCCCAGCATCTTGATGTAAGCATAAGAAATATTAAGGATCAACCCTGAACCGTACGGTGCAGCAGAAATACCGTCAATAGCTTCTTTGGCTCCGATTCTGATATTGGCGTTAGAAGGAAGGAACGGTACCAGGTGTTTCGCAACACAGATAGGACCTACTCCGGGACCTCCACCTCCGTGAGGAATAGCGAACGTTTTGTGAAGGTTAAGGTGGCAAACGTCTGCTCCGATGTTTCCAGGACTTGTAAATCCTACCTGAGCGTTCATATTGGCACCATCCATATATACCTGACCTCCATGTTCATGGATAAGGTTTGTAATTTCTTTAATGTTGGCATCAAAGAATCCGTAAGTAGACGGATATGTGATCATTACAGCAGATAAGTTCTCTGAATGCAATTCTGTTTTCGCTTTAAGATCTTCGAAATCGATTTCTCCGTTCTCAAGGTTTTTAACCACCACAATCTTCATTCCTGCCATTGCTGCAGAAGCCGGGTTGGTTCCGTGTGCAGATTGAGGGATCAATACCACGTTTCTGTGGTGATCTCCTCTTGAAATGTGATATTCTCTGATCACCATCAATCCTGCATATTCTCCCTGGGCACCAGAGTTGGGCTGTAAAGAAGTTCCTGCAAAACCAGTGATTGTCGCAAGGTCTTTTTCAAGCTCTGCAATCATCTGCTGATATCCACCAGCCTGGTCTACCGGTACGAATGGGTGTACACTACCCCAATCGGCCCATGAAAGCGGCAACATTTGCGTAGCTGCATTCAGTTTCATGGTACAGGATCCTAAAGAGATCATTGAGTGCGTCAAAGATAGATCTTTTCTCTCAAGACGCTTGATGTAACGCATCAATTCTGTCTCCGTATGGTATTTGTTGAATACTGATTCTGTAAGAATTTCGTCTTTTCTTAAGTTTTCTTCCGGAATGCTGTATCCTTCTTTGATTTCCAGTTTGAAGGTCTGCTTGTCTTTGAACTGAGCAAAAGAAGCCATCAGATAATTCAGTTTCTCCAATGTTGTGCTTTCGTTGATTGCAACACTTACTACACCTTCTGTAAAGTAGTTAAGGTTAAGTCTGTGATCCTGCATCATTCTCATCAGTCTTCCTTTCTCTTCTTCAGACATTGTCATTTTTACGGTGTCGAAGATCGGCTCTTCTACCACCTGATATCCTAAAGCTTTAAGACCTCCTTTCAAAGCGTTTGCTTTAAAGTGGATCTGATCAGCTATATAGTTTAATCCTTTTGGCCCATGGTAAACAGCGTACATTCCTGCCATTACTGCTAAAAGAACCTGAGCTGTACAGATATTGGAAGTCGCTTTCTCTCTCTTGATATGCTGTTCTCTTGTCTGTAAAGCCATTCTCAATGCACGTTTCCCGTACATATCCTGAGAAACCCCGATGATTCTTCCCGGAATATCTCTCTTATAATCTTCTTTACAAGCAAAGAATGCAGCGTGAGGTCCTCCGTATCCTAATGGAATACCGAATCTCTGTGAAGTACCTACAGCACAGTCAGCGCCCATCTCAGCAGGAGATTTCAGCTTTACCAATGCCATTGGGTCACACGCAACAGCTACCTGAAGATCCAGTTTTTTATATTCTACGATATCTTCCGTATAGTCTAAAACGATTCCGTTTTTACCTGGATATTGTAATAAAACCCCATAATAAGAACCGTCAAACTGGTGTGTTTTATGATCACCTATTACGATCTCGATTTCCAATCCTTCCGCTTTAGTTTTCAGTACAGAAACTGTCTGAGGAAGAACAAGGTCAGAAATGAAGAACTTATTGGCACCTGCTTTTTTCTGGTCTTTAGATCTGTTGTTGAAGAACATATGCATTGCTTCAGCAGCAGCAGTAGATTCGTCCAGCAAAGATGCATTGGCCAGTGCAAAACCTGTAAGATCACATACTACAGTCTGGAAATTAAGAAGAGCTTCAAGTCTTCCCTGTGCAATTTCTGCCTGATACGGTGTATATGCCGTATACCAGCTAGGGTTTTCAAAGATATTCCTTTGGATGGCTGAAGGTAAAAGTGTATTGTGGTACCCGAAACCGATATAGCTTGTATAATCTGTATTCTTTGACGCCAATTCTTTTGAATGATTCAGCATTTCGTATTCCGAAAGCGGTTCTGAGATCTCAAGATCTTTTTCTAAGCGGATAGAAGAAGGAATGGTCTGAGAAATTAACTCTTCAATACTAGAAACGCCAAGTTTTTCCAACATCGCCTGTTTATCGGCTTCATTAAGGGAAATGTGACGGCTCACAAACTGTTCTGTATTCATTTTTATTTATTAGATTTTGTTTGTAAAAAAGGTTCGTAAAATTACGATTTTTTAAATGACTGCACAAGAGAGAAATCATCACGCTGCCTTCTTAAAAAAGTTTAAACAAGGGAGTAAACATTCCCTATGTTAAAAAAGTAAAAATAATCATCTCATTATTCACTGAATTTAATTTTATAAAAGCGCAGTTTCAAAGGATATTAACTATAAATTCAGATCAATTCCAGGGTTTCCGTCTTCCATATCAGAATTAAAAGTATGTTTTTTTAAACTTAAACGATTTCCTGCAGCATTTGTACATTCGTAGAGGTTTCATGTACTGACAGCAGAAAAACCTCTGATCATAATAAAATATGAAACTCAATATTGATAAATTCAATTGCAGATGAACGAACGATAGTATATAAATAAAAAACACACAAATGACGAGAAAAATAAAAAACGCGCAGATCGTGCCGACGTTTACTATTGCGTTGGCATTATTCCAGGCAAGGACTTATGCACAGATTACTATTGCTAATACAGAACCTGATTCCACAGGTAGAAAGTGGTCCGTTTATTTGCAGGGGTTTTTACAGACAGATATGATGCTTGACTTTCAGGAAATGGGTTCTAAGGATGGCATTGTTGCCCCTTCCATTGTAATTCCGCAGCGTAATTCGAGATCCGGCTATATCAGTATCAAACAGTCACAGATCGGTTTAGGCTTAAAGGAGATTGAATCTAACGGAGATTCTCCGGCTTCTGTTTATGCAGAAATTGATTTTTACGGTCCGGATGGAACGACCAACCCAAGACTCAGGCATGCGTATGTACAATGGAAAAAATGGCTGATAGGCCAAACATGGAGCAATTTCAGTGATGTTGAAATTTTCCCTAATATATTTGATTTCAACGGGGCAAACGGAGCTATGTTTCTGCGGTCTGTACAGCTGCGTTATACCGAACAGCTTTCTGATCAGCAGGTCTTATCTTTTTCATTGGAAGACCCGGGAACAGTAAGCATGACCATACCGGACAGCCATCCTGAATGGAAAAGGAAAAACATGATGCCGGTTCTAACAGCCTCATATTGCCATGGTACAAAGGATTATATTAAAATAGCAGGTGTTCTATCATCTGTTGATTATGAAAACTCAGATGAAAGCCATACGAAATTGGGATTCGGAGGTGTTCTTTCGCTTAGAAAATATATTAACAGCAATACCAATATCAGGCTTCAGACTTCCTTTGGAAAAGGATATGCAAGAAATAATATCGTTTTAAGCGGTGAAGGGTATGACGCCGTTTTTGATCCTCAGCGTAACAGGGCTGAAACTTTAAGTCTTTTTAATATTCTGGGAATCTGGGAACACTGGTGGGCTCCCCAATGGAGCTCGGTCGCTTATTACAGTTATTCACAGGTGGGTTCAAATCCGGTACCCGGGAATGGCCTTATGAAGCGTTTTCAGAATGCTGCCATCAATATTATCTATCAGGCCGGTAAAAATCTTAGGCTGGACGTGGAAGGAAATTATGCAAGGACCCAGAATGCTGAAGGGATAAAAGGTGATGCCTTCAGGCTACAGTTTACGACTTCGTATTCATTCAGATAACAAGTTCAGGTCTGGTTTTCAGACCTGTTTTTTTCAGTACAATTTTAGCAGATATGCCGTAGCAGACCTTGTTTCTCTTCAGGATACCCCAACTTTTGACTCAACCGCTTACTATTGAGTATATTATTTTATGAAAATTTTTTAATTATATTTATTCTAAATTAATATATTTGCAGTATGAATATGATAGTCCCATTTAAGGTTCCACCTTTAGCTCCTGCATACGCATTCAACAATGAAGAGATGTTCTGTGAAAAGAAATCCTGCTGTAAAAAATTTAAGAAAGGGAAAAGATGTAAAAAATGTCCCGGAAGGAAGAAAATGGCGTAATCAGCTGAAATTCCTGATCAGAAAATATAGGGCAAGCGCCAATATAAGTATTCCCCAGAACAGCATCATAATTTTGGGCTGACCGTATTTGTTCACTACTGTTCTCGGTTGTGGCTTAAACATTTCTTCCACTGTGTTTTTGAATTTTTCAGCATCATTTTCAAAGACCTCTGTAATGGTAATTCCCTGAACCACGGTTTTGTGTAATAAAGAATTGGTTACATGAAGCAGAAGCTGGAATTTTCCGTCTTTAAACTCTGTGATCTTAAACGTCCTTTCTCCGTAAGGCTTTTCCAGTCCGAAAGGCAATACTTTTACTACATCAGCATTGCTCGTCTGCCAGCTGATGATAATCTCCTCTCCTTTTTTTGCATGAATTTTATTGGCTGTAAATGTCTTTATAGCAGGTGGAATATTGTACCTGAAACTTTTCTGATGATTTTCTAAATTCTGATCATAGCTGCGTCTTCTGACAGGATCACTCAATGTTTCATAGGCTTCCTGGATCTCACGGAAACGGTCTGCAAAAAAGTCATCGTTTTCATTTTTATCAGGATGGTATTTTAAAGAAAGCTTCCGATATGCTTTTTTGATGTCTTCTTCTGAAGCATCCTGGGATATACCGAGAAAATAGTAATAATCTTTCATTGAGCAGTACAAAATTAAGGATTTATTTTTCTTTGTGTTTGATCTTTACAGTAAAATTTTATTGTAAAAACGGATGTCAATTTCATTACAAATCAAAGATGAAGCAATCCCGATATAGTTTACGAGCTGATGGCCGGAAGCGAAAGGGATCTGAATTTCCGCCAACTTTATGCATTAAGGCATAAGATTTTGTCTTCGGTACAATTGTATTCCTCTAAAAATGAAACAGCTATTTCAAAGGCCCGCGTGTGATTCTGAACATAGCAAGATATCTCTGATCAGCATTACAGAGAGCTATTACCTAATTCCGGGAGGCCCAATCTTTAGCGGGAATAATCCAATCGTTGAGGGCTTTGAAAAGAAAACCATGATTTAAACCTGTATTAAGCTCTATTTCTTTAAATTCTTTAATATCAGACCTTATAAACCGCTGCTCCTGCGACAGTGGAACATGGCCATCATCCGACTTTTCAGTAATGGAAAGAATTCTTCCGTACAATCTGAAGTTTTTGTCTTTTTCCAGAGAATCATCTTTAAAAGTAGCACCGATAAATACAAACTTCAATTGCGGATTCTTCTCATAATAAGACACATACTGTGCAATATAACCGCCCTGCGAAGTCCCAACAACAGTAATATTTCCAGCTTTGATTCCCTTTTTCATCAGACTGTCAATCTGTTTCTTCACTTTTCCAGCATAGATGGCGGGATCTGTACCGGCTTTCCTTTTTTCGGAAATAACAACCGTATTCCGGTCTTTCAGTTTACTGAGTATCGTTTCATACTCGGCAATACCATATTTAGGATGCAACTCCTCTAAGGAATGGTCTTCTAAGAATTTATTGTGTAAAAAGAATAGATACTGTTTTTGCTGAGAATTCTGTCCGTAAACGATGATCGAGAAAAACGACAGTACTGTAATAAAAGTATTCCTTAATTTCATTTCTTCTGCATTGCTTTTTAATAACTAAAGACAAATGTAGCGTTAAAAATTACTGTGACAGTGGTTTTTAAATAAAAAAATTCGGGTTCGGGAAGCTTCGCTTCCCGAACCCGAATTAAACAATTTCAATTTAGTCTTTTACTTTTTATGCCTCGCAGGTATTATCTCTTCTGCAGCATTTTGAATGGAATTCTTTTTTGAATTTCCCTTTCAGTTCCTGATACTCTTCATCATTCATTTCTCTGATCTTATCGGCCAGTCCGAAAGGGGATTTTTCTTTGATTCCGTATTCATCAAAAATACCTTTGATAAATCTTTTTCTCTGGGCGGCTTTTTTAGCGATTAAGGCTACACCCACAACGGCTAGTGCTCCAAGAGCTCCTTTTAATGCTGAATTTTTCATTTTTTCAAAATTTTAAATTTTACTACTTCTTGTTTTTTATATAGACGAATGAATTTAAATTTTACTTTACTACTTCTTTACAATTTTTAAATTATTCGTTATTTCTGTTGAAGAACCCTCCGGAGCATTTGTTTCTCCAGACTTCCTTGAATTTTTCTCTTTCCTCAGGAGACAGGCCTGCCATTTTCTCTCTCATTTTCCTTTCCTTGAAGTCTCTCATTCCTTTTCCGAAATGAAAACCTCCGAAAAGAATTTTACTCAGGATCAGGATTCCCATAGCCTGCCAGAATGTAATAGGTTTTACCCCTAAAATTTCAGGAAGCAGACAGTTCCAGAGTGACATGACAATCCATGTAACGGCCAACAGGATCAGTGGCGGACACAGTAATAGAAAAATCCAGCCTTTTTTGTGTTTATGATTCATAATTTCTTTTTCTAACTTTTTAAATCTTCGTATAACTTTCTCAGTCTGTTTCTCAGATGCTTCACAGCATAATTTTTTCTGCTGATGATGGTTTTGATGTTTTCTCCCTGTTCATCGGCGATCTCCTGGAGGGTTTTGTCGTTCAGTTCATTTTCTACGTAGACCAGCCTTTGTTTTTCGGGAAGTTCATCAAGCGCTTCAAACAGTTTTTTCCAGATCTCATCCTGAAACATCTTCACTTCAGGGCCTGCACTTTCATCCATCAATAAAATATCCTTGATGGAAAAACTGCCGTCTTCATCTTCATAGACAAAGTCTTCAAGATTTTCTGTTTTCTTTTTGCGGTAACGGTCTGTGATTTTATTTGCCGTCACCCTGTACAGCCAGCCTCCAATATTTACGATCTCGGAAAGATTCGTAAGACTGCTGAACTGATACCACACTTCCTGCAGAATGTCTTCTGCATCCTCCGTATTTTTCACTTTCGGACGAATATAGGACATCAGCTTTCCACCGTAGTTGGAAACGGTCTGCGAGATGATGCTTTCTTTCTCTTTCTGTGGCATTGTTATTTTTTCGACAACCTCCATATTGCTATGACGGCTATACTTTTGGTTTTACTTTATTAAATTTAAAATATTTTTCTGGAAATTCAATTTTTCTTGTATCTATCGGGTTTTTATTTCACCTGTTTCTGCATCAGCAGCTCATTATTTATTTTATTTATTGCTTATTGCTCATTTTTTTCCGGGAGCTTTTTCCCGCTATCCGCTCATACTCCTCACGCAAGGCTCTTCCAAACCTTTCCCTCCCGCTATCCCGCTCATGCTACGGGGTAACCGCTGCTATCGGGGCTAAGAGTATCAATGATAAAGACCTTTTCTATCGATTCTTTAACTTCATATGAGATTCTACGGAATGACAAGCCGTATGGATAAACGATCATTACAATTGTGTCATTCCGCAGGAATCTAAACACACCTAGTCATAATAAAAAAACGGAAGACCTAAGTCCTCCGTTCAAATAGTATTTAATTATATTTTACTTATTAAAATTCTCTGCAAAGAAACCAAGCATAGATTTATAAAGCTCAATTCTGTTCGGTTCTTTTCCAAATCCGTGCCCTTCATCATATTTTACGAGATAAGGAACTTCAAAGCCCTTGGCACGCATTGCTTTTACAATCTGATCAGATTCATTGATATTGACTCTTGGGTCATTGGCTCCCTGCACCACAAATAAAGGTTTCTTGATCCTGTCAATCTGGAAAACCGGTGAGACTTCCTTCGCAATTCTGGCTTCTTCAGGGTTATCAAGATCATACCAGATCTGCTTTACCATTTCTTTATACGGTTTCCAGTATTCCGGGAAAGAAGCGAAGAAGGTAAAAATGTTGGACACTCCTACGTAATCCACCCCACAGGTATAGAGATCCGGGGTTTTGATCAGCCCCATCAGGGTAGCATATCCGCCGTGGCTTCCTCCGTAGATGGCTACTTTATCTTTATCTGCCCACCCCTGTTCAATTGCATATTTCACTCCGTCTTCCACATCATCCATTACTTTTCTTCCAATTTGCTTATAACCCGCTTTCTGAAATGATTTACCATACCCTCCGGAAATCCTGAAGTTGACCTGAAGTGTAGCATACCCCCTGCTTGCAAACAGCTGGGCTTCAGGATTGAATCCCCAGCCGTCTCTGACTCCCTGCGGACCACCGTGAGGATTAACAATTAAAGGGACTTTTTTCCCTTCCAATGCTGCTTTAGGCAGTGTGATATAGCCATAGATGGTCAATCCGTCTCTGCTTTTAAATTCGATTGGTCTCATTTCAGCCATATCTTCTTCCTTCAGCTGTGGCATCAGATTGTAAAGTAGCTTGGTCTGTTTGGTTTTGGTGTCGTATTCGTAATAAGTTCCATACAGTTTATCACTTCCTACTATAATAAGAAGTTTATTGTTATTATCATCTGAAGAAGCAATTCCAAATTCTTTGTCTCCAAACTGAGATTTCAATTGGTTATGTATTTCCTTATAAAATTTACTTACCGGAACGGTTTCTCCTTTAGCTCCTTCATAGCTGATATAGTCAAGCTCATATTTTCTGTTTTTACCGGCGGTACTTATTGAGCTTACATCATATACAGGATTGGAATAAATCTCTTTAATTACAGTATTTTTCTTAAGGTCATACAGTACAATTCTCGCTTTATCGCTATCCAGATTCGTCACTACGTAAGCTTCATCTTTATTTTTGGAATTGTCATTAAATTCTATAATACTGAAGGTATCAGACCAGTCTGTAGACTTGATCAGGTTGAATTTTCCTGTCTGCAGGTCTTTATAATAAGTCTTTGTTGTCAGTCCGTTTTCAAGAATGCTGTACCCTCTCAGGTTTCCATCTTTATCAAAAATATAGCTGTTTATAGGACTGTTGACATCTTTATTTTCATACAACTGGGTCATTTCCCCGGTAATGAAATTGATTTTGAAGGGTTCAAAGATCTGCTTATTGTTTTTATTCATGGTTACCACAACAAAGTCAGTATCTTTTACAGGGATGATCGACTGTACTTTTACTCCGTCAAATGGTGTTAAATCCTTTTGGTTTCCTCCATCCACATCAGCAGCATACAAATGAATATTTTCATTTCCTCCCTTATCCTGGGTATAAAAAAGCCGTTTTTTGTTCAGCCACCCATAACCTCTGATCAGATCATCTTTTTCCACAATAGCTTTAGTCACTGTTCCGGAACTCAGATCTTTGACGTAGACATGATTCTTTTTGTCCTGGTCTTTTTCTTTGTAAGAAAGGTATTTCCCGTCAGGAGATATTTTAAAGGCTGAAGCTTTTGGTCTTGCGAAATAGTCTTCAACTTTGTACTTAAAGTTTCCTTTGTCGTAAGAAATAAGCTTTTCAAGATTGGCCCTGGATGATGGTAAAGTAGGATCTCCAGGTAATTTGGCAGCAGAACTTTGTGCGTTGGTCATCATAGCAGACAATACAATAATAGCTGAACCGAAAATTTTCCGATTTAAATTCATATTTATGTTTTTTTAAGATTAAGGTAAAGTTACCAATAAATTTTAGTTTTAGAATAGTCAAACAAACCTTCTTATATCATTAGACATCTGAAAGGCTCAAAATGTTACATCCTCCTCTGTTTATTTTAAAACAAAAAAAAAGACAGCATATTCTGCCGTCTTTTATTCAGTGTAAATAAATTCCGAAATACCAGGTCCAGGCAATCAGGATAATCTGCATGGGAATCCTCTCGTTGTAGAGGTACTTCATTCCGGGTCCGGTATAATCTGCTTTGAAAATATTAATATTCTTTCTGGAAGAATTGATATTAGCAACAAAAACCAGAATATAAAAAACAATCAGCAGAATGGCTGTAAGCTCCCGGATTGAGGGTATCATCAGGCCTATTCCTGCAGCGATTTCTATAAGACCCGTACAATATACCCAAAACATTTTACCCGGAATAAAATCAGGAATCATCATCGCCATTCCTTTCTGGAATTTAAAATGAGAAAAACCTGTGAAGATGATAAAAACGGCCATCCCGAGATTTCCCGAAAATAAAAAATCAGGGCTTCCCTTAAAGATCAATGTTCCCAGCAAGGCCAATAGAAATGTCCCGAAAAGAATAATCAGCAACTTCATAATTATACTGAATCAAAGCTTACTCCTTCCGCCAGACTTTTCACTACCATCAATCCTTTGGTAAAACCTGTGTTCATATGATCCTGCCATTGTTTTTCTACCTGTACTTCAGCATGGAGTTTTGTTTTCCCGTCGAAGTCAATTAGAAAATATTTTTCAAAGGAGCCGTTCCATTCCATGACTTCCTTGCTTTGGGTATCTTCATTCCCGTCTTTATCTACCATTCCTAAATGTTTAAAGACCACCTGATTCGGTTCATCCAGGCTATCTATGGTAGACACCATTCCTTCGCCCTGGTTATTGAGAAAATAAGTTTTCCCTCCTACTTTCCAATCGGATTTCATGGTAGATCCTGCTCCGAAATACTGGGTCCATTCACTATAGGTTTCGGGACTCCAGAGGATGTCCCAGACCTTTTGCCGGGGAGCATCTATTACTGTTTCATAAGATAAGGTTTCCATATCATAAATTTTAGTGGTTGATTTGGGTTTTATATTATTCTTGCTGATTACAGCTGATTTTCTGACAGATGTTTAATGATCGCCAGGGCTTTGGGAAATTTCTCTTCAAAGAAATCTTTAAACTCGGCAGGGGTCTGAATTTTTGTTTTCAGCAATGTACCTTCTTCATTTTCTTCAAGGAAGTAAGCTTCTGTAGATTCTCCCCAATCCTGGGGAACTTCGATACCATCATAAATTTCTCCAAGATGCAGAAATTTTATTTCTTCGTTGGGAATTATTTTCTCTACCCTGCTGTACATTCCATTGTTCTTGGGATCAAGAAATTTAATGATATTATTTTCCTCCAGTGTTCCTTCATAAAAAGAACCTTCTGTGAAAGACCTTGTCCACTGTCTGTACGTAATATCTCCCCAGAGTACGCTCCATACTTTTTCCGGTTCTGCATTGATCTCTATTTCATATGATAACTGTTCCATATTGTCTTTTGTTTATTTTTTTGAATGAAAAATCTGAAGGTTTGAGCGTAAAGAATTTGTTGCTGCCTCATTTCCAATATTTAGCCTCCAACAAAGTCACCTCCGTTGATGTGAATGACTTCTCCTGTAATATAGCTGGCATCTCCGGATGCAAGGAATACATAAGCAGGTGCCACTTCAGAAGGTTGTCCTGCACGCTTCAACGGGGTGTCTTTCCCGAAAGTTGAAAGGTCATCAAAAGCTTCCTTTACCAGCGGTGTCCAGATAGGTCCCGGAGCGATTCCATTGACGAGAATTCCTTTTTCAGCCAGATTATCGGCCAGGGAACGGATAAAAGACAGCACAGCTCCTTTGGTTGCAGCATAATCAATCAGGTGATCACTGCCACGATAGGCTGTAACCGACGTGGTACAGATGATACGTCCGCCTTTCTGGATGAGTGGAAGCATATTTCTGGTAAAAGAGATCATGGAAATGATATTGGTATCAAACGTTTCCTGAATCTGTTCATCAGAGATTTTTTCCAGACTGTTTTTTGAAGTATGAATTCCGGCGTTATTGACCAGAATATCAAGGTTTTCCCATTCTTTTCTGATCTTTTCTGCACATTTGGTCCTGAAAGCTTTCCGGGTAAGATCTCCCTTGATCAGAAGACACTCCTGCCCTTCTTTTTCCACCAGTCTTTTGGTTTCTCTGGCGTCGTCATCGCTTTCTTTGTAGATAATGGCAACATCTGCACCTTCTCTGGCAAAATGGACGGCTACCGCCTGCCCTATACCACTGTCGCCACCGGAAATGACAGCTTTTTTGCCTGACAGTTTCCGGCTTCCCTGATAATCGTCCCGGATAATTTCCGGAAACAGCCCTTCCTTAGGGACTTTTGACTTAGAGTCTGATTTGTTCTGTGTTTTCATAGGCAAATCTTTTCTCTAAATCACATCAAACAATACGCCGAAATGACTTTAAGAGTTATAAGCGTCTTCTAAATCCTGAATAATAATTTTCTGCATTTTCATCATCGCCTGCACAACTTTATATGCTTTTTCCTGATCAGAATCATTCATCAGCTGAATCAGTCTTTTAGGAACAATCTGCCAGCTAAAGCCATATTTATCTTTCAGCCAGCCGCACATACTTTCTCTTCCTCCGTCGGCAGTAAGCGCATTCCAGTAATCATCGGTCTGCTTCTGATCATCTGTCATCACAACCATTGAAATACCTTCATTAAAATCAAATTGATGATCATAGGAATTATCCATACAGAATAAACTGTAGTTGTTGATTACAAAGTGAGCATGCTGCACATTTTCTGCGGGCTCCTGGATATCATGACCTTCACCTCCGGCTCCATAAGTGAGTATATTTCCGATGTTTGAATCAGGGAATATCTTTGTATAAAGCTCCATTGCCTCTTTAGCTTTTCCGTTATTCTGATGAATAAACATCAGCGTCGGAACTATTTTCTGATCACTGGATTTTTCTCCCAGAAACAGCTGCCACGTCACTCCATACCGGTCCCGTACCCAGCCATATTTTTTGCTCCAGGAATAAGAACCAAGCTCCATCAGGGCTATCCCACCGTCAAGTAACCGGTCCCAATATTTCTGAACCTCATCTTCCGTTTCACAGATCACCATAAAAGAAACTGACGCGTTCTTTTTAAACTGCGGGCCACCGTTCAAAAGCATTAGCCTTTGTCCGAAAAGGTCAATATTCATCACTACAGGAGTATCTGCAGTAATTTCGCCTCCAAAGACAGTACAGTAAAATTCTGCTGATTGTTTGGCATCTCCGTCATACCAGAGACATGGGAAAATATCGTTATTCATAAATATAAAGTTTAGTTGTATGTTTTTATTTGTTGCCAAGCTTAAAAGTTTGCACCATGTTTGGATTTGAATCTCTTCATTCCGCTTCTGAATTCCGTCTGCAAAATATTTGATCTCCATTTAGCGTAAGGACATGGGCTGCACTGATTTTATATCAATAAAAATGCGTCAAAGAAAATATAAAGCAAAAGTGATCTGATGTCTTTACGTCTGAAGAGGTATATTCCTCTATTTCGCAATGACACAGCAACAATTTTATGCTTATAATTTTTATGTTTCTTTAAAACACATCTGATGCTCCTTCATATGATCTTTCAGCTTCATCACTGTATTTTTTCCGAAACCATGCAGCTGTAGGATTTCCTTTTCAGAATAGTCTGACAGCTTTTCCAAAGAATCTATTTTTTCCTTTTTCAAGGCTCTTCTTGCGGGTATTGCAATGACTCCCAGAAGAAAGTCATCTTCTGCATCGTAGCTCACAGCATAAATGGAATTCAAACTCTTTGACATGATAACTAGATTGATCATGGCTACAAAAAATATTTTTAATGATTCTCAACATACTTATGGAAATTGTTGAGAATAGCATACCAGCCTTCCCGCTGCATTTCCACAGAATTTTGTTTCTCCGGATCAAAGATCTCGGTAACTTTTGTCGTATTGTTGTCTATTTTATCAAAAATCACCTCTACTTTTCTTCCGTCTTCCATATGATATTTTATCTTCTCATGGGGAACAACCTCATCATACACTCCTTCAAAATCAAATGCAAAACTTTTGTCTTTAGCTTCCATTCTGTTTTTGAATTTACCGCCTGTTCTCAGATCATTTTCAGAACTTGGACAATGCCAGCTTTCATGGGCAAAGTTCCATTTGGTGATGTGTTTCGGTTCGTTGAAATAATTCCAGACCTTGTCTACCGGTGCTAAAATTGTAATGTCTATTGTAATTGGGTCCATAGTTCTGTTTATTAATAGTGGAACAAAAGAGTTGCCCGTAGCGGGCAGCTCTCTGATAATTGAGTTAAATATAAGATTATTTTGCGTATTCTTCATTATAGTTCACCATCCAATGAACACCAAATTTATCCTGGAAGCTGCCGAAATAGTCTCCCCAGAACTGATCTTCAATGGGCATTTCTATGTTTCCTCCTTCCGAAAGCCCTTTAAAAAGCCTGTCTGCTTCTTCTCTGGAATCCGGGAAAATAGAAACATAGTTGTTATTTCCTACGGTAAGAGTCTGCCCAAACCCCGGAACAATGTCTGATGCCATCAAAAGGTCTCCCCCGATTGGCAATGCAATGTGCATTACTCTGTTTTTTTCTTCATCTGAAAGGTTTTCTGTACCGGGAGCATTGCCCATTTTATGAACTTCTCCTGCGAATTCACCTCCAAAAACAGATTTGTAAAAATTGAACGCTTCTTCAGCTGTTCCATCAAAATTTAAATACGGATTTAACTTAGCCATGATTTTTAATTTTAAAAAGTTATTGTTTGACTTTCAATACAAGCGGCACCAATGATTTCACGAATGACACAGGTATTGACTTATTATGAATTTTATTTGTTCAAAAATTTTTCGACTTCATTGACTGTAAAATCAATTAAGTTTTTGCTGATGCTCCCATCGAAGTCAGGCATCATATAGATCCCATGGGTTGCCGGAAGGATCATTAACCGGGCATCTTTTACCAGGCGCCACATCGCTACAGTATGCTCCGGCTTCATCACATCCTGATCCCCACTGATGAACAATACTGGTGATTGTATGGATGTCAGCACCTTATCTTCCCAGTCTTCAAAAGTCTGCATTCTTTTACAGTCTTTATCAAAGAGATTTTCCAGTTTTGAAAAGTCAGGATTAAGGTTCAGGAAATTAATTTTGAAGGGTTCCGGCATGGATTCAAATGTGGCATCCATCATCCCTTCGAAAAAACCATCTATCATCCCTTCCCGCTTATAAAATGCTGAGGCCACGATGAGTTTTTCTACCATTCCCGGATGCCGGTATCCTATCTGCATCACCGTGCTTCCTCCGTTGCTGAATCCCCAGAATGATGCTTTATCAATGGCCAGTTCGGTTAAAAGTGCGGCAACATCATCAGCATCCTGTTCAAACGTCTCTGGAATATCCCGGTGATCAGTCCTGCCATGATTCTGCAGATCGACTCCTATGAGCTGAAATTTACCCTGAAGCCTTTCAATGACTTCTTTAAAATCATACAAAAAGGAAGAACCACCGCCATGAACCAGCACCAACGGCTTTCCAGATCCGTAGATCTCATAATACATCTGAATGCCGTTGACCTTTTTATAGCCTTTTTCTACAGGATCCATCAGTTAATATTTCAGGTTTTCGTCCACATCATATTTCATTCCCGGATAATCCAGGATTCTTCGCATCAGGCCTATCTGACCACAGAGGTAGTCTTCACGGCCAATACACATCCCGACAAAATTGAGTTTGGTTTCTTTAATAAAAGGAATGTTCATTCCGATTTCGAAAATCTCATCCAGTTCTTCATCGGTGATGTCGAAAAGTTTTTGATAAACCCTGGATGATATTTCATGAAAGTTTTTCTTCAGATCAGCCAGACTTGGATAATTAAAACTTTCATCCAATGCTTTTCCCTGGAAAAACAGATCATTATACGGATCCTGAACCGGCAGTCCGAGCACTGCTCCCAAGCCATAACGCATATTGATAAAGTTTCCTGCCATCCATACAATATGGTTCGTTTTGTTTTCAACTCTTTTCAATGCATCTTCTTCGGAAATGCCATCCAGAACATTCAGAAAGCTTTGGCTATGCATTCTGTAGGCCGGAATGACGAGTTCTATTTTTTTTGATTTTGGTGTGTCCATTATGTTGTTTTTTTATATTAGAAATAAAAGGTTGGAAATACAGAGGTGCAGGTTATTGGCAAAGTATAAGTTTCCAAGCTGCAAAGATTTTTATCTTCGGTACAATGGAATGCTGCACAGGCAGACTCTCATCACAAATACATCAATACCTGCAATAAAAGGCCGTAATGAAGATCTTTGATGAGAAATCTTTTACAGTTTCCCAACCTCCGGAAATGTTCTGTTCATTTATTTTATCCCTCCTGATTTCCCCAGCAGTCTGCGGATATAGCCTAACTGCCCGCTGTGGTAATTTTCATGAAAGCAAAGGGTGGCAATATCATTAACCTGATCCGGATTAAAACGTTCAAGCGTATTGAGTTTAGCTTCCAATTGATCCTGTGACCGTTTCAGATAAGATTTAAGGTCTTCAAAATCTACAAGTTCTTTTTTTCTCTCCAGAGGAACAGCTCCCCTGTTGTATCCGGAAAACGATTCTCCGTCCCATACAGCCTGTTCATCCAGCATATTCAGAAAACCATTTCTGACATAAATTAAATGTCCTAAAACCCAATTCATGCAATTGGCTTCTCCATCAGGAAAAATCATCGATTCTTCATGGGTTATACCTTCTGTGTTGATAGAAATCACTTTATAAGTAACACCTATCTGGTGCTTCACTAATGCGATCTCGTTTGACTGTATTTCCATATTGATCGATTTATTCCGTTGGTAATTTCGACATATCCGCATGCATCACTTCCCACTGATGCCCGTCTATATCGGCAAAAGCACTCTGATACATCCATCCGTGATCCATAGGTTCACTATACTTTGAACCTCCGTTTTCAATAGCGGTATTTATGATCCTGTCTACATCTTCCCGGTTGTCTACTCCAATGGCCAGAAGTACCTGCGTGGTATCTCCTTTCGCAAAAGGTCTGTTGGTAAAGGTTTGAAAAAATTCTTCTTTCAGAAACATAGCGTAGATATGATCTTCTTTCATGATTACACATATAGCTTTTTCGTCTGAAAACTGCTCATTGACTGAAAAGCCCAACTTTGTCCAGAAGTCTCTGGTTTTTTGTACGTCTTTTATGGGTAAATTGACATAAATCTGATTGATGTTCATATTATAAATTTTTAGTGTTAAACTTGGAATCAAAGTTATAAAGAGGTTTTAAAAATCAACTTGTCATACGGCAAGATTAATTTTTTTTGCTGTTGTTTATTGTCTATTGCTGTGAAGGCATCTGAGACAGGTCTGCAAATGTTATATTCCAGCCATGCCCATCCGGATCCCAAAAAGAATTTTGATACATCCATCCGAAATCTTCAGGTTCCTCATGTTGATAAGCACCGTTCTCCAGAGCGGTATTCACCACATGATCTACTTCCTCCCTGCTGTTGAGTCCTATAGAAACCAGAACCTGTGCGGTATTGGCAGGAGCAGCCGGCCTGTCTATAAAAGACCGGAAATATTCTTCTACAAGAAACATGATATACATGCTGTCCTCATTGATCATAACGCAGACAGCCTTGTCATCCGAAAACTGTTCATTGACTGGAAATCCCAGCTTTGTCCAGAATTCTTTTGTTTTCTGAACATCTTTCACCGGAAAGTTCACGTAAATTTGATTCGCTTTCATTTTCGTAATTTTGAGTGTTAAACTTTAATCCAAAATTACCAAGGTCTGATGAAAGCGTGCTTGCCATAAGGCAAGATTTAATTTTTTCTGGGATGGGAAACCAGTTCCTTACGGATACGGCTCAGTGAAGTGTCTGTTACTCCAAGGTACGAAGCGATTTGTTTTAAAGGGGCAAACTGTATGACTTTTGATTTCTGTTCCAGCAGGTTCAGATATCTTCTGGTGGCTGAAAGGGTAAACATTTCTACAGATCTCTGCTTGTAATCAAAAAGCTCTTTAGACATCCAGGCTCTTCCCCATTCCCTGAGATTAGGAATCTTATGAAACAGCTCCTGAAAAGTATCATAATCCAGTTTCCAGCATTCACAGTCTGTGATACAGACAATATTTTCCTGAGACGGCACTCTCTGAAACATTGATAAAACCTCAATAATGACTTCATTCTCTACAAAAAAGTGAGTGGTTACTTCGTTTCCGTTAAAATCATTAACGAATGAGCGGGCCAGTCCACTGTCCAGAATATAATATTCATTGGCTGTTTTCCCTTCTTCCAGAATAAAATCACCTTTTTGAAAGGATCTTTTCTCATGAGCCTTAAATATTTCATCAAGCTCTTCTTTCATAAAAAATGGAAAATCATAACATATTTCCAAAGACTTATGGGTCATCAGGTCAATTTTTTTTAAGTGATTAAAAGTAAAATTTTTAATTGAATTAACAGCAACAATTATTAAACAAAATAATTAAAAAGTGAATTGATGTCACATAGTTTACTGAATTCATGACAACTTATTGAAATCAAATAATTAAACAGCCGTTTTAATTATGGAAAAAACATACTCTGTCAAATCGTAGATCCACCTTACAACCGGTAGAAGAATCACGATGCAGATACCTTTCAATTATTATGGTAGCGGGAGTTAAGATCTTTAGAAAGAGATTAATTGATCTTCATTAAAATAAAGACAATTGAATAGGCTTAGGGGGGCTTGGTTTCTGAGCATCACCAAACACTGTCTTTCCACCAAAGCGCCACGAATTCTGTCTTTCTTCTTCAATTACTTCCTGAATATCAAAATCCGGAGTAAAATCTTTTTCTGCCTTGGTAATGATCTGGTGAAGCTTATTCAATGAATTCAGTTTATCGGAATTGCCGAGCTTTGATTTTTCTATCCCTTTTCTGAGAATACTGATGCTTTCATCATAGGTATAGGTAGGCACCGGGAAAGGATGGCCGTCTTTACCGCCATGGGCAAATGAAAACCGGGCCGGATCAGCAAACCTTGACGGAGCTCCGTGAATCACCTCACTTACCAGCGCCAATGACTGCATGGTTCTGGGGCCTACTCCTTCCAGCATCAGCAGGTCTTCAAAATTCTGAGGCTGCTGCTCACGGGTCACGTACAGAAGTGCGCCCAGGCGTTTCAGATCTACATCAGAAGCCCGTACATCATGATGCGCAGGCAGGATCAGTCTGGAAAAGTCTTTCATAACTTCTGCCGAATCTGTATGCGAAATATCCAAAATCCCCTTTCGGTTCTCTGAGGCATCGGCATCGGTAAGGTTCAGGATTTTTCCTCTGGAGACCCCGTTAATTCCGGTATGAGGTTCTTCAATAAATGATTTTATATGTTCAGAGTGCCAATGATACCGTCTTGCCGTACCATCGGAATCATGCATCCCCTGCTGGATAACACTCCAGTTTCCGTTATCTGAAAGGATGAAATTGTGCAGGTACAGCTGGTAGCCGTCCTGAATGGCTGTATTATCTACTTTTGCAGAAAGCTTACTGGCTCTTACCAGCTCTGTCCCGTTCAAACCTGTCTGATCTGCAATGCGGATCAGCTCTGAAGGGGTTTCCCTGGAGAATTTCCCTTTTCCGCCACAGATGTAAAGTCCCAGAGATTGTGAATTGGGATTGACAGAACGCTTCAAAGCTCCCATCACAGAGGTGGTGATTCCTGAAGAATGCCAGTCCATACCCATCACCGCCCCAAAGCTCTGAAACCAGAACGGATCAGCCAGACGGCGAAGCACCTCATCCTTACCATAATCCATCAGGATCACTTCTATAATGGAAAGCCCGAGAACAGACATCCGCTCATACAGCCATGGCGGTACTTTGCCATAGTGCAACGGTAAATCTGCTGTTCCTGAACGTTTCATATTTAAATTTAAAGAACAAAGGTAGTCTTAATATTCTGAAATAGTCATGATCTGAATCACCATTTCCGGATCAGTGAATGGAGAAAAATTCTAAATCTTTATGTTTTTCTTCATCAAATTCTTCCTCGAATGTAATTCTATTTCCGGAAGGATCAATGACGGTAAAAGAAACCGCTCCGTAGAATGTTTTTTCAAGTCCAGGACGGTTGTATCTGTATTTTTTGTCAATCAGTTCTTTATGATAGGCTGGAACACCTTCACCCCATATTGCCACTCTGCTTCCCGGAGATCCGTCACCATGATGCTCACTTAAATGAAAGATAATATTTTCCCTTTTCACTTCCATATAAACAGGGGTGTTTTCATCAAAATAATGTTCCCAGATAATTTCAAACCCCAGCCAGTCTACATAGAATTCTTTTGTTTTCTGATAGTCAAAGATTCTGAGAATAGGAATAATGCGTTCTGCTTTCATCGTGAGTAGATTTTATAGGTGAGACAGTATATTAATGAGTTTTCCGAAAGGGTCTTTCACAAAAAACCGCCGGACACCCCACTCTTCACTGGTAAGATCATAGGATATTTCAAAGCCTGCTGCTTTCATCTGATCATAAATACCCTCTACATCATCCACTTCAATGGAAAGGTCAGGTACGTCGGTATCACTTCCGCCCTGTACGGCAAAACTGATCTGGACTTTTGCTTCCTCATCATTTCCGAATGTTTTGATCCAGCCATGATCCATCAGAACATCAAGTCCTAAGATATCATGATAAAAATGATCTGCCTTTGAAAGGTCATCTGTTTTGATATTGGCTACAATTCTTTTAACCATTGTAAAATTGCATAAAAAAAGCCTTGTGAAATTACAAAAATTTCCAAGGCTTTACAGGCTGGCTGTAATTATTTTTTAATTTATAATGAAGAAGCCGCTTCTAAAATCAGTCTGGTAACTTCTTCAGGATGTGATGCCAATGAAGCATGCCCCGCATCCAGGGAAATTATTTTCTTAGGCTGAAGACGTTCTGCCATTTCTTTTTCTGTTTCTGCCGGAATCATACGGTCTTTCTCCGAGATCTGATACCAACTTGGTTTTGTCTTCCATGCCGGTTCTCCTGCTGTATCCCCAAAACACTGCCCATGAATAGGTTTCTGTGACAATGCCATTACCAAAGCCTTTTCATCATCAAGATCCTGACAGAAAGCAGATTGAAATTCGTCATATTTGATCCACAGGAATCCTTTGCTGTCCGGATAAATACTTGCCCCACCCGGAGATTCTCTTCTTCCCAAAAGAGATCCCAGACTGTCTCCTGCATCAGGTGCAAAAGCAGCGATATAAACCAGTCCGGCGACTTTATCATGATTTCCTGCCCCCGAAATAACGGCTCCTCCATAGGAGTGACCTACCAGAAGAACTTTTCCATCCTGGGCATCAATAAGATCTTTAGTCTTATCGATATCATCCTGTAATGAAGTCAATGGATTCTGTACACTTCTTACTTTATATCCCTCTTTTACCAGTGCCGGGATAACATATTGCCAATGTGAGCCGTCTCCCCAGGCTCCGTGTACCAAAATAATGGTCAGATCTTTTTGTTCCATGATGATTTTTTTTTAATTTGCTGATAACAAAGCTACGGGCTAAAATTTCAGCAGGCGTTAACTTAAGTTAATTAACTTGGTTTCATGAAGAAAATATGATTAAGGTGGATGGAATTTGGAAGTATTGTCCATTCTGTACTTTACAGCCTTCATAAGACTACAATTACTGATTTCAAACAATGCGGCTTCTGATACGGCTAAGGGACTGCTCCGTTACGCCCAGATAGCTGGCAATATGTTTCTGGGCTATTTTCTGCACAAGTTCCGGTTGTTTTTTTAAAAGATTTAAATACCTGTTTTCAGGAGAATAGCACAGAAGGTCGTCTATTCTTTTTTTGGCATCCAGATAAATCTTCTCGCTCATCACGCGTCCGAATTGCTGCCAGTAAGCTTCTTTTTTGTATAAATCCTGAAGGTCTTCCTTGCTCAACAATAAAATTTCACAGTTTTCCAAAGCCTGGATATTCATATTGGATACGGTATCACAGAGTATGCTTTCATAATCGGTAAAGAATTCATTTTCGAAATAAAAACCGAAATTGATTTCACGCCCCTGATCATTGATGTAAAAACACCTGAGTGTGCCTTTCCTGATAAAACCAAGGTATTTGCATTTTTCTCCTTCCTTCAGGAAGAAATCGGATTTTAAAAGACGGGTATCTTTAAGCAATGCATAAAACTCTTCAAAATGTGCAGCATCTACCTGAAAAAGGTCGCCATATCTTTTATAATTTTCTGACATCATCTGTAGATTATTTAATTGTGTTCGTTTCAAAAAAAGCCTTGCAAAAATTAATTTTACAAGGCTTTTTTACAAAAATTATTTCTATTATTGATTCAATGCGGCAAGCGCTGCATCGTAATTAGGTTCGTTGGCAATTTCTGAAACCTGCTCAGTATAGACTACTTTGTTGTTTTCATCTGTAACGATTACTGCACGGCTCAACAATCCTTTCAGGGGAGAATCTGTAATGGTTACTTCATAATCATCTCCGAAACTGCTTCTGAAGTCTGAAAGGGTTTCTACGTTATTCAATCCTTCAGCAGCACAGAACCTTCCCAATGCAAAAGGAAGATCTTTAGAAACGTTGATCACTACAGTATTCTCAAGCTTTGAAGCCTCCTCATTGAATTTTCTGGAAGAAGCGGCACACGTTGGCGTATCAATACTCGGGAAAATATTGAATACTTTCTTTTTTCCTTCAAAAGTTTCAAGTGTTTTCACATTTAATCCGGAATCTACCAGAGCAAAATCTTTAACGGTGCTTCCTACTGACGGTAATGTTCCTATGGTATGTACTTCATTTCCTTTTAAGGTGATAGTCGTGGACATAATTTTATTTTTTTAGTTTTTCAAATTTAATCAAAACAAAAAGCTTTTCATCTCAAATAAAGGTTAAATAATTCTTAAAGTGAAAAATCTCCGATTCTATGAACCCCAAAATTTAAATTTTAACTAAATTTGTGGGACTTTAATTTCAAATAATAAATAACAGTATAATGTCAGAAAAATCAAAAATCTATTACACACTTACTGATGAAGCTCCAATGCTGGCTACACACTCGTTTTTACCGATTGTAAAAGCTTTCACCAAATCAGCAGATATTGAGATCGCAGTTCCGGATATTTCTTTGGCAGGAAGAATTTTAGCTAATTTCCCTGAATTTTTAAAGGATGACCAGAAAATTGGTGATGCTTTGGCTGAATTGGGAGAATTAGCAACCCAACCAGATGCCAATATCATTAAATTACCTAATATTTCGGCTTCTGTTCCTCAATTGGACGCAGCTATTGCTGAATTACAAGCTAAAGGTTTTGCAGTTCCCAATTACCCTGCAGAGCCTAAGAATGACGAAGAAAAAGCAATCAAAGCGAAGTATGCCAAAGTATTAGGAAGTGCTGTAAACCCTGTATTAAGAGAAGGAAACTCTGACAGACGTGCTCCGAAAGCTGTTAAAAACTATGCTAAAGCAAACCCTCACAGAATGGGTGACTGGGCATCTGACAGCAAAACTGACGTAGCTCACATGAATAACGGTGATTTCTACGGAACAGAAACTTCTACAACATTAGAAAATGCTACAAAATACAGAATCGTATTCAAAGGAAATGACGGTTCTGAAAATGTATTGAAAGACTTTGCAGGTCTTCAGGCCGGTGAGGTGATCGATTCTTCTGTAATGAACTTAAAAGCATTAAAAGTATTTGTACAGGAAGCAATCGAGGAAGCTAAGAAAAGAAATGTACTTCTTTCTGCCCACCTTAAAGCTACGATGATGAAAATCTCCGACCCTATTATTTTCGGGGCTATCGTAGAAACTTTCTTCAAAGATGTATTCACTAAATATGCTGAGACTTTCAAATCTTTAGATATCAACCCGAATAACGGTCTGGCTGATCTTTTCGAAAAAATCAAAGGAAATGCTCAGGAAGCTGACATTAAAGCTGATATTGAAAAAGCGCTTGCGGAAGGACCAAGAGTGGCTATGGTAAATTCTGATAAAGGAATTACCAACTTCCATGTACCTTCTGACATCATCGTTGACGCGTCTATGGCTGCTTTGGTAAGAGGCGGAGGTAAAATGTGGAACAAAGACGGAAATGAGGAAGATACCGTTTGTATCATCCCTGACCGTTCTTACGCAGGTTTCTACCAGTCTGTAATTGACGATATGAAAGCGCACGGAAAGCTTGACCCTACTACAATGGGATCTGTTCCAAACGTTGGATTGATGGCTCAGAAAGCTGAAGAATACGGTTCTCACGACAAAACTTTCCAACTGTCTGCTGACGGAACAGTAGAAGTTCAGGATGAAGCAGGAAATGTTCTTCTTTCTCAGAAAGTAGAAAAAGATGACATCTTCAGAATGTGTCAGACTAAAGATGCTCCTATCCAGGATTGGGTAAAACTGGCGGTAAACAGATCCAGATTATCTGATACTCCTGCTATTTTCTGGTTGGATAAAGGAAGAGCTCACGACAGAGAAATCATTAAAAAAGTAGAAAAATACCTTGCTGATCACGATACTGCAGGTCTTGACATCAGAATTCTTGATGTAAAAGATGCTATGACTGAGACTTTAAGAAGAGCAAGAGAAGGAAAAGATACAATCTCAGTTTCAGGAAATGTATTGAGAGATTATCTTACTGACCTTTTCCCTATTCTGGAACTTGGTACTTCTGCAAAAATGCTTTCTATCGTTCCATTGATGAACGGTGGTGGTCTGTTTGAAACAGGGGCCGGAGGTTCTGCTCCGAAACACGTTGAGCAATTCCTTGAAGAAGGTTATTTAAGATGGGATTCTCTGGGAGAATTCCTAGCACTTCAAGCGTCTTTAGAACATTTGGCACAGACTCAGGGCAATACAAAATCTCAGGTTCTGGCTGATGCATTGGATGAGGCAAATGCTAAATTCTTAGCGACAGACAAATCTCCTGCAAGAAAAGTAGGACAAATTGATAACAGAGGTTCTCACTTCTACCTGGCCATGTATTGGGCTGAAGCGCTGGCTAACCAGACTGCCGATGCTGAATTGGCTGCTCAGTTTGCTCCGGTTGCACAGGCAATGCATGAAAATGAAGAGGTCATCAATGCTGAATTAATTGGGGCTCAGGGTAAACCTCAGAATATTGACGGGTACTACAAAACCGACACTTATAAGACGTATGAGGCTATGAGACCAAGTACGGTTCTAAATGAAATCATTGACGGGATCTAATTTCCGAGACAATATTAATGATACAAAACCCCGCCAATGGCGGGGTTTTTCATTTTTAAAAATCTTATTTTCAGCATTTTGGAAACATTTTTGTATATTCCTTTTATAATTAAAAAAAACACAGATATGAAAGTCATTCATTCTATTGTACTATTGCTCTTATTCAGCAGCTGTTCTTCGGCCCAGTACTTTAAAGTAATGGAAGCAAGTTATACCCTTAGTATTGGAGGAGTAAAGGGCGCAAGGTCAGAAACTTTCAATATCATAATCAAAGACAACCCTCAACTTGATATCAAATACCTGTTGGCGGGAAATACCGAAATAGTCTTAAAAAAGGAAACTAAGAATGGTATTACCCATCTGCAGGGAATATACTTTCCTGAAAACCCGCAGTATCCTACTATAAACGAAAAAGATGGAACTACATCCCCTATGCCGGGAGAAACTTCTGATCTGAATAATGTCTATCTTGTATCTGAAAACGTAAAAAGCAAGAAAACAATCCGGCAGAAAATAAAAATCCGTAACAAAAACACTCAAAAAAAGATAAAAAAGGAAGATTTACCTCAATAAATTTAAAACTATTTCATAAATATTTTTTTAACAATAAAAAGTCATATTTTTACGCATCTAAAAAACATTTATGAAATTAAAATCAATTTTCGGACTAGGGCTTACTGTAGCTGCACTCTATCTTAATGCTCAACAGCATCCTAAAGGGAAAGAAAATCCAGACACTAAAGTAAACAAGAAGTACCTGAAACACATTCAGGATATTACAACTGCTTACCAGAAAAACGTAAAATTCGCCAGGGAACACCATCAGAAACCACCTGATGAATATTACCTGCAGGATTTTATCGCTACCATGGATCCTGAAACAGGAACAGTGAACAACCAACGCTATGTAGAGCTTGAAAAAAACGTAGAAAGCGGAAAGTTTCAACCGCAAACAGATCTTAAGCTATTCAACGGTGTCAGAGGAAAAGGAGGTACTGCCAATAAAAGCATCACCAATCTTTGGGTAGAAAGAGGTCCTTATGCTGTGGGAGGAAGGGTAAGAGGCATTATGTTTGACCCGAATGATTCTACCGGTAAAAAAGTATGGGCGGGTGGAGTTTCCGGCGGATTATGGTACAATAACGATATCAGCGATGCCAATTCTGAATGGACGCTGGTAGACGGGTTCTGGTCTAACACTACTGTATCCTGCATTACTTCAGATCCTAATAACCCGCAGATTTTTTATGTGGGAACAGGTGAAGTGGAAACCGGAGACTTCAGTGGACTGGGCATCTGGAAAACAACCAACGGCGGAGCTACCTGGCAGCAGGTTTTCAATTTGGAAAACGGCTATACTTCCGGAGTAAAGAGAGGAATGTATAATGTTCCTGCTATAAAGGTAGTGAACAATAACGGGGTTTCAGAAGTGTATGCCGGAGTTGCCGGAACCTATTTCGGAGAGACAGGTACGTTTGCCGGTTTATATGAAGCCGGTTTGTATAAATCTACTGATGGTACCAATTTTACATTGGTCAACAGCTTACTTTCCACCGCGACCCGTGGTTATGATATCCAGGATATAGAAGTAGGTGCAGACAATTCTATCTGGGTGGCTACCAGACAAAGCCGCTTCACCGGATCTGCTTCCGGGGGAAGAATTTTCAAATCTACCGATTATGGTGCTACTTTTACGAATGTCTATAACGTAGGGAACAACAGCTCAAGGGTTATGGTAGAGGTTTCCAATACCAATCCTTTAAAAGCTTATGCCCTGATGCAGGGAGCAACAAATGAACCTGTAAGAATTGCAAAAACTACAGACGGTGGTGCTACATGGATTGCCACCAATGTAGCCGGATCCGGGATTACACTGCCGAATCCTGTGGACACCTCACAGCCTGACAATGACTTTACCCGTGGACAGTCCTTCTATGACCTGGTTATTGAAACTGATCCCGATAACGATGAGCATGTATATGTAGGAGGAGTAGATTCTTATAAGAGTACAGATGGAGGTGCTACATGGACCCAATATACCAAATGGTCCAACAACAATGTGATGGGAAGTACCAACATTTCACTGGTGCATGCCGATCAGCACGCTCTTGTTTTCAACCCAAAAAACACAAGCCAGTTTGTAATGGGTAATGACGGAGGAATTTTCTTTGCTCCGGATAAAAGTAACCTTGCCAGTACTACAGCTATCGGAATGAGAAATAAAAGGTTTAATGTAACTCAATTCTATCACGGAACATTAAATCCTTCTTCTACATTTGCCAATGAAGATATGATTTTAGGGGCTCAGGATAACGGAACCAAAAGGCTTTCCGGAGTTGCTCTGGCCAATAATTTCTATAACACTTCGGATGTATATGGTGGAGATGGGGCCTATACGGCCTTCGATGACCAGAATAAGTACTATATTGCATCTTATGTCTACAATTACCATTTTCTTTTCAATCCGCAGGGAAGCTATTATCTTTTGGCTTCCGCTCAAAGGGATCCAGGATTGTTTATAAACCCCCTTGCTGTAGACAGAAATCTTGACATAGCTTACAGCAATGCCAATGCATCCAGCTCAACCTCAATTGTACTGAACAGAGTAAGCGGGCTCGCCAGTGTACCATTAAGCCTTACAAGAACCCAGCTTACCATTGCCAGTGTAGCCGCCGGTGAATTTGTTACGGATATTCTCGTATCTCCTTATACTACAGCCAGCAGCACTCTTTTCATTGGACTCTCATCCGGAAAATTATATAAGGTGACCAATGCTGACACTACGCCGGTAACTTCATTAATCAATTATAATTTCGGAGGTTATATTTCTGATGTTAAACTCGGAGCGTCCGAAAGTGAGATCATGGTTACAATTTCCAATTTCAATAAGACCAGTGTCTTCTATACTACTGATGCCGGAACAACCTGGGTATCTAAAGAAGGGAATCTTCCGGATATTCCTGTTAAAGCGATATTTATGAACCCTGAAGACAACAATGAAGTGATTCTGGGAACTTATTACGGCGTATGGGGAACTGCAGATTTCCAGTCTTCTTCTCCTACATGGGCTTTATATTCCGATGGTTTAGGAAAATTTAAAATCAACCACTTTGATTACCGTCCATCAGATAAGACAATTCTTGCGGTGACTTACGGAAGAGGAGCGTTTACTACCAGAATCAGCAATACGACTTTAGCGACTTCAGAATCAAACCGGAATATGCTCAACAACCGTGTGTATCCTAATCCAAGCAGAGGACCTCTTCATGTAAAACTTGAAAACGGCAAACCGATGGATATAGAGATCTATGATGCTTCCGGAAGGCTCGTTATGACAAAGAAAAATGTTAAATCTGATGAAGAATTCAATATTGACAACCTTGGCAAAGGAGATTATGTACTGAAAGCTTTACAAAACGGCAGTATGGTATACACTTCGGTAATTATCAGAAAATAATTCTTAAAAATTTTTATATAAAAGCAGAAAGGTCAACATGGTGTTATCTTTCTGCTTTCTAATATTCAACAGTAGGATTGATGAAAAAAAACTATATTATCACTCTTTCATTATCATTAATGGGGTATGCCCATGCCCAGGAAAAGGAAAAAAGCATTGATGAAATAGAGATTCATGCAAGAGCAAAAGTAGCCAAAGAACGGGAAGAATTTAAAAGGCACGCACAGTCTACAGAGGTTATTTCTGATTATGAAATAAACCGTAATAATCCTGCATTTATGGAACAGAGCCTTGGGACAATGGCCGGTGTTCAGGTAGAAAAAAGAACCCAACTGGGCGGACAGAGGATTGTGGTGAGAGGATACGGAAACGACCAGAAGTTTAACAATTGGGGAATTAAGATGTACCTCAACAATATTCCTCTTACCGGAGCAGACGGGGTTACCGTTTTAGATGATGTCAATTTCGGGCTCGTTAACCGTATAGAAGTTATAAAAGGGCCTGCCGCCACATTATACGGAGGAGGTTCCGGAGGGGCGGTCAGATTTTACATACAGCCTGAAACAAAAAAAGGTACTTCTATCTCTGAGCAGTTCAATACAGGTTCTTTCGGATTGTTTCAAAGTTCAACATCTGTAACTAATGCAGGTGACAATCATTCCATAACAGCCAACTACGGACATATTGGAAGCGACGGATACCGTCCTAAAGGTAAAAGCATCAAAAACTTTTATAACATCAACGGAGAGTTTAAGCTGAACTCAAAGCAGAAGATCACTTTACTCGCTACCCATGGAAATTCCCTGGAACAGGTTTCCGGCCAGATCTCCTATGATGATTATTATAATGGAATTGATAACGGAAATTTCGCTTATATCAGAAGAGGTGCCAAGACAAAATTCGTTACTTCCCGGGTAGGATTAGGTCATATATGGCAAATCACCCCCGACTTAAAAAATCATACAACCGTATTCTATACAGGAACTACCGGCGACAGAATTGCTGCAGGAGCTTACGAAACTTCTTCCCTTTCTAATTACGGATTAAGATCTGTATTCAATTTCAATAAAGAATGGGATGATTTTAAAAGTCAGACAGAGTTTGGAATCGAAATACAGCAGTCACAGTCTACCATCACCAATTACCGGTATAAAAGTGTAAAAAATACCGAGCCGCCTGTTCTGAGACCTCTTTCTGACGGATCTTATTTTAAAAACATCAATCATCAGAACAACTACTTTGCAGTTGAAAAGTTCACTTATAAGCCGTGGGATCTGATGTTGCTTGCCGGGGTCAGCATCAGTCAGATTGGGTATAACAGAAAAGATCTTCTCGCCCTGCCTGGTTTATTTGCAGCCAATATAGATAAAAAAGACCTGTCCTTTGATAAAAAATTTAAAGCAGTAGCCACTCCCCATTTTGCGCTTCAGAAAGTATGGAAAAATCAAATATTTAATCTAAGCTACAGTGAAGGGTATAATGCTCCTACTTCTGCCACTGCTTTTATAGCCGGGCTCAATGTGACCAATGATAACCTGGTTGCAGAGAAAGCAAAAATGTGGGACTTCAGTGTACAGGGATTAATTGAAGATACTTCCATAGATTATCAGTTCTCGCTCTTCAGTATCAATATTAAAGATAAACTTACACAGTTGGGAGCCACAATGTCTAATCCGGAAAAAACACCTTATACGTTTTGGGCCAATACCGGAAATCAAAAAAACAGAGGACTGGAAATGAGTATAGGATATTCTTACAAACCTGTCCGCTCTTTTGTTTCAAAGATTCAGCCCTTTCTCAATTATACTTATAACGATTTTAAATATACCGATTTCAGCACGTATTTAAAGGAAGATAAGCAACCTGCAAAAGTGAATGTTTATGACAACAAGAATGTCGTAGGAGTACCCCAAACCAAATTATCTGCCGGATTGGATTTTGAAACCCATTTTGGACTTTACTGGCAAAATACCTATAATTTTATGGGAGGAGTCTACACCGACTTTGCCAATACGAATAAGGTACGAAGTTTTGGACTTTTAAACTCAAAAATTGGATATAAACACAGCTTCAACAAATGGGACCTGGATGTTTTTGTCATAGGAAACAACCTGACCAATCAGATCAATTACACCTTCTTATTCTATGGAAACAGCATCAATGATACAGACGCAGATAATCAGTACAATAATGCTTCGGTTTATACCGATGTAAATCCCGGCCCAAGGAAAGCTTACTTCGTTACAGGGTTTAATATAAAGTATAATTTTTAATATAATACAAAAGCTTCTTTCGGAAGCTTTTGTATTTTAAGGAATTAATTTAAGTTTAGCTAAAGCTATTTTATTGCCTATTTCTTTAATCCTGTTACAAATTCTGATCCCCTCTTACTCCCATCAAACCCGCCCATACAAATAAAGACAGGTATTCTTACTAGCACTATCTATTTGTCTTATATCTAACTCCTGCTACCTAACATCTTTTACCTGCCACCTCAATTCATAAAACTTTCAGCGACCCATTCAAACGCCGGATCTTTTATTTTTGTAAAACCTAATCCCGGCCATGGCAAATGGGACGCCAATGCTCTGGTTCTGGAATCTGCCAGTTGCTTAAGAAATTTTTTCCTCGAAGCCGTTGCGGTATCCAGATCTGTATCTCCGGAAAAGCCCCAGTCAGGATGAGGAAAAAGAATAACATCCGAGTGAATAAGGTCTGCAATATATACCAGTTTTTCAGTTCCGGAAGATAATGTAGTGACCGTTAAACCGGGGGTATGTCCGGGAGCCAGCTGAAAGCTGAAATGACTGTAAAGCGTATTATTCAGATCATAAAATTTCAGTTTCGGTTCAATGGCTTTCAAAATATTCTGAATGGAAGGAATGATCTGTTTAAGAAACTCCGGGTGCTTCTTCAATGCACTGTTATTAAAATCTTTAATGGAAGCATTCCTCCAAAAATCATATTCTACCCTGGAAATAAAAACAGAGGCATTAGGAAAAACAGGTTTATTCTGTTTATTAACGATTCCGCCGATATGATCGGGATGGGCGTGGGAAATAAAAACATCGGTAATATCTTTAGGGGTAAACCCTGCTTTCTGCAGACTCTGCAACAGAAATCCTGTTCTTTCATCTGCAAATATTCCCATTCCTGAATCCATCAGGATCAGTCTGTCTTTTGTTTTGACCAGCAGAATATTGACAGCCATATCAATATAAGTATCCGGACGGAAGTTATCTTTCAGAATTTTTTTCAGTTCAGAAACAGTAGCTCTGGGAGCAAATGAATTCAGATCTTCTTCGTGAATGTAACCGTCGGTAAGAATAAACAGATCCAGCTCTCCGAGTTTTATTCTTTTTACTCCCGAAAGGTCTTCCCTATTCTTTTCAGCAACAGTCTTTGTTTCAGCCAGCACGCCGGAAAAAGGAATCATGCTTAATGTTCCTGCCAATAATCCGTTTTTTAATAGTTCTCTTCTGTTCATGACGATGTAATTTTTGATCGCAATAAAAACTGAGTTCCCGTCAGACAGGAACCCAGTAGTATAGTATCTTTAGTTATTGACAAGTTTCATGGAGCCTTCATTGTACCGCTCTCCTACATTCGGATACTTTTTCAGGATGGCATCAATGGTCTCAAGATCTGATTGGGAAAGTTCAATATTGACTGCTGCAATGTTTTCTTCCAGGTATTTGATTCGCTTGGTACCCGGAATCGGGATAATATCATCTCCCTGATTCAGCACCCAGGCCAGTGCAAGCTGGGTTCCTTTTACGCCTTTTGAAGCCGCAAATTCGTTGATTTCATTCGCCAGCTTTGTATTGTTTTCAAGGTATTCCTGCTGGTAACGGGGTAATGATTTTCTGAAATCATCGTCACCAAGATTCTGCACTTCATTGATATTGGCAAAAAGACCTCTTGCCAACGGTGAATAAGGAACTAAAGAAATCCCCAATTCCCTGATGGTTGGAAGAATTTCCTTTTCCACATCTTTGGTAAGGATTGAGTATTCTGACTGCAAAGCGCTAATGGGATGAATTTTATTGGCTTTTCTGATCGATTCTGCTGATGCTTCAGATAATCCTATATATTTTACCTTACCGGCTTTTACAAGTTCTGCCATTGCTCCTACCGTCTCTTCTACAGGCACATTCGGGTCAACTCTGTGTGCGTAATAAAGGTCGATAGTATCTATTTTTAATCTTTGAAGACTTAAGTCTACAGCCTGCCTGATCCATTCCGGGGAACCGTCAAAATAGGTTCCAGGCGCACCGCTATGGCTTGCTTTACCGTCTTTAAACCTGAATCCGAATTTGGTAGCAATAAAGATCTTATCCCTGTTTGGAACCAGAACTTTAGAGATCAGTTTTTCGTTTTCTCCGTTGGCATACATATCTGCAGTATCCCAAAAATTAACTCCTAAATCCAGCGCCCTGTGTAGTGTATTGATACTTTCCTGCTCATCTGCCGGGCCATAAGCAAAGCTCATCCCCATACATCCTAAACCAATAGCAGACAGCAGCTCTCCGGTATTTCCTAATTTTCTAAATTTCATGATGGTATTGATTTTAATTATTGAAGACAAAATTAGAACACCTGCCACTCACCAACGATATAGAATTCAAACTAAGAATTATAAAATTCAAACAAGATTTGCCCGGAGCGCATTGGGCGTCTGACCGGTTTGCTTTTTAAAATAATTGGTGAAATAAGAAGGTTCTTCAAAGCCTAATCCATAAGCAATTTCAGCAATATTCCAGTCAGTATGTTTCAGTAAGGCATTGGCTTCCTGAATTATTCTTCCTGCAATCTGCTGGCTTGTAGTCTTCCCCGTCATTTCCTTTACCGAACGGTTCAGGGAATTGACATGAATGGAAAGGCTCTGTGCATAATCATTCGGAGTCTTTAATTTTAAAGAGACCTCAGGACTGTCGATCGGAAACTGTCTTTCCAGCAGCTCCATAAACAACGACGCGACCTTTTGTGAGGCATTCTGATAAGGTTCAAAACTTTCTGCAGGCTGCATCTTCATGGTTTCGTGAATCATCAGATGAAGATAAGCCCTCAGCATATCATATTTATGAATATAGTCGGACTGAATCTCAGCCATCATCTTGGTATAAATATCAGAAAGTATTTTCTGCTGGTCTTCATTCACAAAGAAAACCGGAGTCCCTCCGATTTTAAAGAGCGGAGAATCCTGAAGATTTCCCAGACGGCTTCCATTATGCAGGAACTGTTCTGTAAAAAGGCAAAACCAGCCTTTCTGATCCTCGTCATCAGCTTCCCACGAGTAAGGGATAATAGGATTGGAAAATAGCAGTGCCGGACGGTCTACACAGATCCATTTGTCAGCATAATGAAGTTTTCCTTTTCCTATGATCAGAGAAACTTTATAATAATCGCGCCTGCTGTACGGGCTGATCAGGGAACAAAATTCCCGGGAAAATACATTGAAATGTCCCATGCCATGAGCCCCGCTACACTGAAAACCGAGCTCAGGAGCATTTCTTTCATAAAAACTTTTGACTGATTCGCTTGATTCCATAGATCAAAGTTATAAAATTCAAACAAATAATGGATAAAATAGTTGATGGTTTAAGAGGGAAGCTGGAAGAGAGAGGATGGAAGTTTGTTGCAGTCGTTTAGGTAACATTTGAGTTTTTCGAAAAATCTTTTTTCAGAGAATTCATGCAGATGTTTTTGCTGATTTTATTATTCACTATTATAAAAAAAGTGACCGGCACTTGTACCGGTCACTTAAAAATTGAATATATAATTGAATAGTTTTACTCTTTAGTCATCATGACCGTGGCCATGACCGTGCTTATACTGTTTTTTGTAGTATTTTTCTTTTTCTTTATAATATTTTTCCTGTTGTTTACGGTATTTCTTATAATCATTTTTATTTCTTCCGTATACAATCACAGGATTCTGTCCTCTGTAGTATTTCTTTTTAAATACGATATATTTTTCTCTTCCCAGAATTCTTTCCAGCTCTGAATAGCGGTCGTTTCTCCATCTTCCCGGATCTACCACATATACCCTGTTCCATGTATCATAATCACGGTATCTGTCGTTCAGTGCATTAATCTGGTTAGCCTGAGTGGCAGACAATAAAAGATCAGCAACAACAGTTTGCCAGTTCACATCCGAAATACTCCTTCTGTAATCATTATAATAATCTGACTGGGCATAGCTCATACTGAACGTCCCGATCAATAATGCAGTTAACAATAACTTTTTCATTTCATTCCTCTTTAAATTAAACATGATGGTTTAGTCAATTAAAGTGCCAATGATGAATTAAAAATGCTAAGGTTTGTTAAAAAATCATAAACAACTGATTATCTTTAAGATAAATTACACAATAAGTAGATTTAAACTGCTTTTAAGACCGTCTGAGCTTTACAAAACCATAAAAGTCACAAAAGTCTTTATTTTAAACAATTAAATTCACGGTAAGGCCGGAATGGAACCGGAGAAAAGCTTACATAAGCTGAAATCAAAGATTTTCACAAATCAGGTGTGGATGAATATCAGTAATAGTTGTTTAATGATCTTTTCTCTTTATAATTATAAAATTCGTTAAGATTCCGGGAAACTATTACTTCATATCAATTAATTTCGTAATTTTAAAAAGGAGAATGTATTCTCTGTTATATTTTTTAATCAACCAAATCTGAGTAATTATGGAAAATATAAAGTTTAAAGTAACTCCATACCAGGACGAACTGCAGTTACTTATAGATGGTGAAAAAGCAGGCTATATGTCCATAGAGGTTGACGGAAGATTGCTGATTGTATATTACACGAAACTGAACGAAGAGCGTGAAGGGAAAGGATATGCCAAGTTGCTTCTGGACGAGCTTGTTCGCTATGCGGAAGAAAAAGATTTGCTTGTAGACCCGGAATGTGATTTTGTACGCCAGCAGTTTGAAAATCATCCCAGAAGATATAAAGATATCTGGCACGCCTGATCAGTCTTCCCACCAGACAGTAAACTGCTGATCCGGCAGATTCAGATCTACTACCTCTCCTATCATTGGAGTAAGGATATCAAGTTCCTTTTCTTTTCCAAAAGCTGTTATTTTCTGCAAGGGCTCGTTCCAGGGATGGAGGGCCAATGCAAACTTTGCAGCGTGTACGGGAATAATATGCTTTGCCTGAATATCAACAGCTGCCTGAATAACATCTTCGGGCATTGCATGAATATACCTCCAGGCATCCCCATACTGTCCGTTTTCAAGAATGGCATAATCAAAAGGACCATATTTCTCACCGATCATTTTAAAATGGGTATCATACCCGCTGTCTCCACCCAGAAAAATTTTCTTTGAAGGGGTTATCAGGACATAAGAGGTCCAAAGGGTATCGTTCTGCTTTATTCTTCTTCCTGAAAAATGCCTGGCAGGTGTAAAAACGATTCTGATATTATTTTTCAGATTTATTTCTGTTCCCCACTCTTCTTCAATAAGCTGATCTTCTGTATATCCCCACCTTTCCAGATGCGCTCCCACTCCCAATGGAACAACAGCCACACCTGTCCTGTTTCTGATGGCTTTTACAGTAGGATAATCCAGATGGTCAAAATGGTCATGGGTAATCACCAGATAATCCAGGTCCGGAATATCTTCAGGCTTGAAAATATCAGATCCGTTGAATGCTTTATTAAAATATTTAAAAGGAGAACCATATAAACTCAATACCGGGTCTATCAGAAATGAAACGCCATCAGTCTGAAGGTAATAAGAAGAGTGACCTAACCAGATAAATACATCCTTATTCTTGGGGATGCTTCTGAGGTCTGTATGAACGGAAGGAATGGCTTTAAGAGGTTTCAGTAAGGGATGTTTCTTACCCAAAAAGAAATCGTAGGTTACTTTAGACATTTTATATCCTTCGGCAATAGAAGGGGTATAGCTGATATTCCTGAACTGTTTTTTTCTGTACAGCTCTGACTGCCTGATACGCTGCAGCCGCCTACCCTTAGGCACGGCCCCGAACGCTTTCATATTGATTACAATAAAAAAGGTCGCAGTTAAAATAACCACACACGTAATAAGCCAGTAAATCATTTGCAAAAAATAAACTTCAAAGGTATTGACTTTTGTTTTTAAATGAAAATATGAATGGTTGGGCTACATCTTTTTAACTAAATTTATCATGTCTTTCGGAAAATTTATCATTCATTTAAGTGATGGTTAATTTAAAACTTTCTATTTTAGCAGCTTAAAAACTCAAAGTAAATTGAAAAATTATTCGTTAATATTTCTTCTCGCTATCCTTTCGTCCTGTGCATCTATAAAAAGACACAACGAACAGCGGGCTTCATGTATTCCCCCGGAGCAGCTCAAAGAAGACGTAGACTATGCCTATGCCAAACTGAAGCAAATGCACCCTCAATTGTACTGGTATATTCCCAAGCAGGAATTGGAACGCAAGTTTGACAGCCTTAAACAAACCCTTAATGAACCGCTTACGCCGCTTCAGTTTTATTTCAAATTACAGCCGGTAATTGCAGGAATCCGTGAAGGGCATCTCTCTTTAAGGATTCCAAGAAAGAAATTCACTAAAAAGGAAATCAAGAAATTTGAACATCAAAAGGGACTTTTCAGCCGTTTTCAATATTATGTTGACGGTGACAGAATGTATATTGTTCAGAACCCGGATTCTATCGAAAATATAAAACCCGGTACTGAAATCTTATCCATCAACCAGGTACCGGTTTCGGATTATATCAAAAAATACCGTGGCCTGATCAGCAGTGACGGGTATAATACTACTTTCCATCCTTATTTTTTAAAGGACCTTTTTTTTATTTTTTATACCGCCGAAAACGGACTTACCAGTCAGGCAACACTTACCACTCTTTATAATGGGGAAAAGCATACCTATACTCTCAACCGGGAGTCCAAATCAGATAAGGATCTTGAAAAAGATAAGGAAATGCAGAAAAGGACAGCGGAGAAGAAACTGAATGACTATGTTGCTGCCAGCAATTCTTACAACCGGAGTTTTAAATTCCTGGATAAAGACAGCACCATAGCTTATATAAAGGTAAAAAGTTTTTCAAGGGAATATTCGGACGAGTTTTATAAGAAGACATTTTCGAAGATCAAAAATGCAGAATCAAAGTATCTGATTATAGATGTACGGAACAATTATGGCGGTTCCCTGTACGAGATCAACAATCTGTACTCTTATCTGACTGACAAGCCATTTACCCTGATCAAGCCATCCCAGGTTACCTCCAGAGATATTCCTCTGCGGACCAATTATTTCAGAAAAAGCGGCCCTTTTGAGTATGCTCTTAAAAGTATCGCCTACCCCAGTTACTTTTTTGCCCAGGCTTTCAGCACGTATAAAAAAGACGGTAAGGTTTTCTACAAAATGAAAGCTGATAAGCCTACAAAGCCCAACAAAAGTGCTTTTCACGGTAAAGTTTTTGTCCTGATCAACGGCGGCAGTTTTTCTGCCTCTTCTATTATTACGGCTAAACTAAAGAATGATAAAAGAGCAACTCTTGTAGGAGAAGAAACCGGAGGTGCAAATGACGGAACAGTAGCAGGCTTTTATTCTTATCAGAAGCTTCCCAATTCAGAAATCCGTTTCCCTATCGGATTGCTTCTTGTGCAGCCGAATATTGATTTTTCAGATTCCAAAAAGGGGGTAACGCCTGATATCGTTGTGCATGAAACCATGCAGGATATTATTGACAAAAAAGATCCCCAACTGGATTGGATAAAGAATGAGATCTCTAAAGAAAATAAAGAATAAGCATCTTTAGAGAGATCGGACAACCGTTTTTCTATTATGCTTATGGATATCAACCGGTTTCGGCGGGCTTTCAGCCCGCCGAAACCGGTTTACTTCTTCAACTCTTCCAGCAGCCCTTCAATATGCTGAATGTATCTTCCATAGTAGCGATGGAACCAGAACTTCCCGGAAAGATACAACAGGAACAGTCCTCCGGTCACTGTACCAATGAGTATGGCTGCAATTTTAATTTCACTTAGAGGCTCTCGCCACGGTATAAACTCAAGCACAATCAGGATTTCGCACACCAGAAACGGGGCAAAACTGATATAATAGGACAGGTAATATTGTTTATTAAGATTGAGTTGCATGATCAGATCTTTCAGCGAATCATAGGTTTTGGGAACAGGATTACTGATCTCATTGTAGAGCTTAAAAAACTTATTATAAAAGAAGACGGTAACAATAAGCATGGATGCGACCAAAACCGTTATATACAATTGAAGTTTAAAAGGCCGGCAAACAGAACAGACAATGAAGGCAAAAACAAAGATTCCTATGATCCACCAGAATTCCATACGCATATTTTTACGAATTTTTTCAAGGGGAAGGTTGATCTTATTTCTCTGCTCTATATTTATTTCCGGAGTTTCTTCCGTCATATCTTCATTCCAGGTATTTTTCAATTCATCGATATTCATTGGATTACTGATTTAAATGTTGTTTTACTTTTTATGTTGGCTTAAGATATCTTTTAATTTATTTTTGGCCCGGTTCATTTTCACTCTTGCGTTTCCTTCCGAAATTCCCATTTCATCGGCTATCTGTTTTCCGGAGAAGTCTTCCAGATAATAGAATATGAAAGCTTTATCAATCGGATTAAGCCGATGAATAGCCTGATACATCTCAGTCAGCCGTTCTTCTTTCTGATCATCATAGTCTTCCTGTGCCAGTGCATAGCCGGAAAAATCTCCGTTGGCAATAAAGCTTCTTCTTTTCTCAGATTTAAGGAAGATCAGGGCAGTATTTAAAGCAATTCTGTACAGCCAGGTTGAAAATTCACTTTGACCTCTGAAGCTGGGATATGCTTTCCAGAGCTGAAAGGTAATTTCCTGAAAAAGATCATTGCGGTCATCTTTTTCGGCCATGTACATTTTGGAAATCTTAAAGATGATTCCTTTATGTTTTTCAATTTTACTTATAAACTCTTGTTCTAATGAGATCATGACTTGTTACTCTATAGAGTTAGTTTCTGTTCAGAAAAATTGTTACAGAAATTACAAAAAATAAAAAACCCGACAGGAAATACTGTCAGGCTTTCATCGTGTGTTTTTAACTTCTACTATTTTTAGGATAGCATTTGTACGAAATAAATTTTTGTGGGATTTTATCTTAAAAGCCAATTCCAATAGTACAACATTGCAATCAGACTATATTTTTACATTATATTTTCACAGTTAGTAGAGAAAAAGTAAAAATGTTACATTTTTTTTTCAAAAAAAACCGGCAGAAATTTCTGCCGGTATATTGTATATATCATCCATCCTCGATGACAGTTCAAAATGTAAGGAATCTGAGGCCATTCCAAATGAAATCTCTATCAGTATCTTCAGAAGGAATGCATTACCGGATTATTTCAATTCAATCTGTTTAAAGCCCTTTGTAAAGTAATTGCATCAATGAAGTTTAATTTAATGCCGATAATAATGAAGATCAGAAGAATCAGGGTAAGGAAAGCAATGATGAAAAAATACATCGATATAAACCATAAAACGGTATTCAGGATATTTCCACTGACACCCCATTTGTTCATAAAAAATTTCTGAGACCGCTCAAACCATGTTATTTTCTTTTTGACATCAGAATCCTTAGGTTCAATACCGTTAAGTTCATCTACAAGGCGTACCACATCATCAATATATCTTCCGTACATATAATAAATCCAGTACCTGATCATAAAAAATACCAATCCTAATGTGATCAGAAGACTGATTCCGAAAATAGCAAGATTGTATTCCATATCAAAATGAAAACTGATCTTGATCAACGATAAAAGAAATCCTAAAGGAATATAGGAAATATAGTATGAAATGTAAATTTCTTTCGATATAAGAAGCTGGGTTTTAAGGTTAAACAGATCATAGTTCGTATTGATACTGTTCTTCCGGAGTAATTTATAAAGTTTCAGGAATCTGGAATAGAAATACATCATAAAAGCAACTGTCAGAATGGTGACGAACGTAGATATAGTTCTGATATTGGAATCGGCAGAAGCAAACGGAAAGCTGGTTAAAAGCAGTGGCAGGGTAACGATCATCAGCCAAAATTCAGTTTTCATGTTGATGGTAAGCATCTGCAGCGGAGAATGTATCTCACGCTGTTTTTCCAGGGAAATTTCAGGCAACTCCTGGCCTGTATCTTTATTCCAAAGTTCTTTAAAATTTTCTAGCTCCATTATTGTGTTTTAATTTGTGTTGGCATTTTGTTGTTTCACAATGATCTCCTTTAGTTTTTCTTTTGCTCTTTTGAGTTTTACCCTGGCATTCACCTCAGTAATTCCCAGCTGAACAGCAATTTCTTTCCCGGGAAAATCTTCCAGAAAGAAAAAGATCAGGGCTTTATCAATAGGACTCAGCTGATGAATCGCATCAAACATCAGTTTCATGTTTTTATCATCCGTATCATTGTAAGGTTCCTGTGGGGTACTCAATCCATCAATATCCTGATTTCTTATAAAACTACGTTTTTTTTCGCTTCGCAGAAAGACAATTGCAGTATTGAGGGCAGTACGGTACAACCATGTAGAGAAATCACTTCTCTTCTGGAAATCACCGTATGATTTCCAGGCCTGATAGATGATCTCCTGATAAAGGTCATTCTGATCATCTTTATTATCCATATACATTTTAGAGATCTTGAAAATAACACCTTTATGCTTTTCAATTTTCTCCAAAAATTCTTTTTCCAGTGAAGACATGGGGTACTAATCCTTGAGTAATATTTACAAAAACATTATTTTATTTGTAAAAAAATTATCAAAATTCAAGGCTTCAAGTTAACAAATCCCTAAAAAACAGAGAAGTTTATTAGGGATTTTTATTTTATGTTAAATACACCATGCACTGGTATTAAAAAATATAATCAGTACTTAAAAAGTTGGAATCATGTTCTCTGACAATAGTGTTCAATAGTGTTTTATTAGATTCCGTCAGCTTTGCAGCCACCAAAGATCTGATGGAAAATGAACGGAGCGCATCAAAAACAGAAAGTGTACCTTCTGCACTGTCTTTACGGCCGGTGAACGGAAATACATCCGGCCCACGCTGAGCCTGGCAGTTGATATTGACACGGCTTACAAGATTCACAAACGGATCGATCAATCTGGCCACTTCCTGCGGATCTTCACTGAAAATACTCACCTGCATTCCGTGAGATGCATTGACCTGGTAGTCTATCGGTTCTTCAATATCTTCAAACGGAACAACAGGAATCACCGGGCCGAACTGTTCTTCATGATACAGTTTCATATCACTGTTTACCGGATACACTACAGCCGGGAACACAAAAGATTCTTCTGTATATCCTCCGTCTTTATTCAGTACTGCGGCTCCTTTCGCCAGTGCATCTTCAATACATTCTTTTAAATAAGGAGGCTTATTCACTTCCGGAAGCGGAGTCACTTTCACATCTTTTTCCCATGGCAGTCCTCCTTTAAGCGCAGAAACGGCAGCACTCAGTTTTTCTGTAAATTCTAAAGCAATTTCTTTCTGTACAAATATAAGTTTCAAAGCTGTACAACGCTGACCGTTAAAAGAAAGTGCCCCCAGAATACATTCACTTACCGCCACATCCAGATTGGCATTTTTTGTGACAATGGCTGCGTTTTTAGCATCCAGGCTCAGGATTGCCCGTAAGCGGTTTACTTTCGGATGCAGTTTCTTCAATCCGTTGGCTACTTTACTGGACCCGATAAAAGCCAGCACATTCACTTTTCCGCTTTCCATGATCGGAGTGATAATTTCCGAACCTTTTCCGTACAGCGTATTTACAGTTCCCTTCGGAAAAGCTTCTTTGAAGGCATTCAATAAAGGATAATGTGCCAATACCCCATGTTTAGGAAGTTTAAACAAAATGGTATTTCCCATGATGAGTGCAGGGATCAGCGTGGTAAAAATCTCATTCAAAGGATAATTGAACGGGCCCATACTCAGCACTACCCCAAGCGGAGCTCTTCTGATCTGTGCAATGGTACCTTCCGCCTGCTGGAAACGGGAGGATTCCCTGTCCAGATCTTTTAAAGCATCAATGGTCTGGTTGATATAATCTACTGTACGGTCAAATTCTTTTGCAGAATCTGCCAGTGTTTTACCAATTTCCCACATCAGCAGTTTAATGATCAGATCTCGCTGCTGGATCATCAGATACACAAATTTCTGCATGCATTTAATTCTTTCTTCCACAGACATTGTAGGCCATTCTCCCAGGCCATTGTCATAAGCTTTCACACATGCTTCCAGAACTTCCATCGCTTCTTGCGGACCAATATTCGGAATGCTTCCCAATAATTTCCGCTCCAATCCGTTTTCCGTAGGAATGCAGACCGGAGAGTAAATATTCTGAGTTTCTCCTTTCCATTCTACCAGTTCACCATTGAGAAGGTATACTTTCTGATGGATTTCCGGAACCTTGAATTCTTCAGGAATTTCGTTTTCGCTTTTAAAGATATCATGAAATGATGCTGTATTTTCTGAACTCATAAATTTTTCTTTTTTTAATGTAATAAGGTTCATCAGGATTTGATAATATAAAGGTAGATGTAAAATAGATGGCATGAAAGAGGCTGCTAATAGATTTATTCTATTTAAATAAAAATTAATCCCAGCTCCTGAAAAAAGAATAATTTTGTTTAAAAATAAATTTTCATGTTTTCAAAACTAGTTTTCAGTACCCTATTATTGTTCTCTGCAGCGGCTTTCGCTCAAAATTCCCAAGCCCCCAATACGGTTTTGATGCGGGGAGAACCTGTACGTACTTATTCGCACTTGCCGGCACTCAATAAACCGGCTCCTAAATTTACCCTCACCGATATCAATATGAATGATCAGACTCTGGATTCCTACAAAGGCAGATATGTCATCCTGAATATCTTTCCCAGTGTAGATACGGGCGTCTGTTCAGCCTCAGTGCATCATTTCAATGAAGAAGCGGGCAACCTTCCCAATACGGTAGTACTTTGTATTTCCAAAGATTTACCATTTGCCCAGAAAAGGTTCTGCGGTGCAGAAGGGATCAAAAATGTAGTGATGCTTTCAGATTTCCGATCTGATTTCGGGTGGAACTATGGGGTGGAAATGATAGATTCATCCATGAAAGGGCTGCTGAGCAGAGCTGTTGTGGTAATAGATCCTTCAGGAAAAATCATCTATGAAGAACAGGTTCCGGACATTTCACAGGAGCCGAACTATGAAGCGGCAATTGCAGCTGTGAAATCATAGGTTTTTGTTTAAAAAAATATTTTAACAGCTCCGGCGATCTTCGATCGCCGGAGCTATTTTATAACAGACTGAAAAATCAGCAAATATCATTTCAAAAAAAATACCTGTAATATATCAAAACCTGCCAATCGGCAGGTTTTGATTCTAATTCTCAAAGTTTTCTGGTGATGCGGTTATCTTTTCTTTTTGGTTGTCACTATAATCGCTCCGTTTTTACCTGCTTTACCGTATTGTCGTACTGCATCTTTAGGAGAAAGCGTATTGATTGTTTTTATATCTTCAGATTGTAATGCTCTTAACTTATCTTCTGAAACCCTCTTACCATTCAACACAACCATAGCTCTTTCTGGCGGTTTTGAAACTGAAGCTCCTATCCTGAATGATTCACTTCTGTAAACGGTTTGATCAACTGCAACTTTACCTGTTATCCTTGGAAGTTCTGTAGTTTTTACCTCCTGAGGTTTGGCTTCCTGTGCATTAACTGTCCCTAACGCTCCACCAGCAATCAGCAGCCCTATGGCCAGCTTACCTGAAAGTGGAAAGTTCAGACTTCGTCCCAACTGATCTTCCCGGAACCTTCCACATATATCGGGAGCTGAACTGAAGTTATTGATCAGTTCTTCGTCTGAGGAGGCGGTAAAATCGTGGACCGTTGTAGCACACACCCTGCAGAATTTTCCTCTTTCATCTGCTGTCATATTTTCCCAGTTCTCATGACAGGGTTTTGGTATCATAATTTTCATAGGATCTCTTTTTACTTATAAAGATGCTTCCGGAATGAAAAAGGTTGGAAAGAGGTTTGCTCCCTTTGCGATTTCTAATAACTTATAACCAACGCCAATAAAAATATTTCCATTTTTTTATTTATATCCCCTTCAAAATTGATTGTTTTTTTTGGGTAATATTTTGCATATTTGTAGAAAATACGGGTCATGCAAAAAGAAAAACTACGCAGCGTAAGAAAAAGAAAAGGCTTCACACAACAGCAGGTTGCTGATTTCATTGCTACAGATGTCTCTAACTACAGCAGAAAAGAAAGCGGAGATGTAGCTATAAGAAAAGAAGAATGGGAAAAACTTGCCCATTTCCTGGAAGTTCCTTTAGAGGAAATCTATGAAGAAGAGGAGGCTAAACAGGTTAATCATTTTGATAATGTTACTGGAAGTAGTGGCTTTGGAAATAATATCAATGGTAATCTTTATTGTAATGTTCCTGAATTCCTTCTGGAAAGTCAGAGAGAATTGATAGAACTTCTGAAAAAGGAAAACCAAAGATTGCAGGAAGAAATAAAAACCATTAAGAAGAAATAATAAAAACTCAGCGATATGCTGAGTTTTTATGTTATCATTGGAAATCGCAAAGGCGCAAATAATAAAGAGAAATACCGCTTTAAGGCGCAAAGATTTTATCTCCGATAAAATTGAACACTGGAAATTTTTAAAACCTTAGGTCTTTGCGTTTACTAAATCAGCAGCTTATTTTTCCGGTGCTGTATCACTACCCTCTTTCTTCCCTAGCGAAGAGTTTTTTGCTGCCTTCACCAGCTCATTGGTATCATTATAAAAAAGTTCCCAGCCAGATACTTCTTTCATGGCTGTCAGCAGATTAAAATAAGATTTCAAATTTTTCTCCAGATCCTTACGGATGGCGCTGGCACTTGTCATCTGCCGAAGATCTGCATTGGCTACTGCCTGGTCTGCAAACAGACTTTCAAAAGCTTCCTGCTTGCCTTTCATTTCTGCAAAGGCATTTTCTAAAGCAAGAAGAGTTATCTTTTTTTTGTTTTCAGGGGTTTCCAGTTCTTCTATCAGTTTTTTCATTTGAGCAGTCTGGGAAGAGTAACTCAGCCTGTCAATGTTTAGTCCAAAACTTTTAAACACGGTATACAGCTCTTCTGCGGCCTGATAATTCTTTGCTGATGATAGTTTTCTGTAACCGTTCAGGAAAGCTTTCAGGTTTCTGTAGGCTATATCCCTTTCCTGGTCTGCTGTTGCCACGTCTATTCCTTTTCCACTGTAGATCTGTTTGGTATACACTTTATCATATTCTGCATATGAGGCTCCTAAAGCTCCTACAAGAGGATGATTTGTGATAACAGGATATTTGCCGGATAGGGCATTGGAAATAATTCTTTGAGCTAAAGTCGCAAGATCTTTAGTACTCAGTTCAGTGAGTGCAATTTTCATTTGTGTGTTTTTTATTTTTAATGAATAACAATCAAATATATAAAAAAGTTGTTTAGTTACAAACAAATTTAAAACACCCTTCCCGACTCCTCCAGAGGTTTCCCGCAATTTGCAGGTGACTTCCCGAGATCTCGGGAAGTCATAAACATACTTGTTTTTAACAAACCGAGGGCTCGGGAGATTTGTTTTGATATTGTTTTAGAGTTTCGGAGGGGTTGGGAAGGTTACAGGTGGGTGTTGGGAAGTTTTGGGGCTATAATTAAAATTATTAAATATCATTATGGGTTTCCGTAATGTTTTAATTTTTAAGCCCCATAAATTTGAGTTAAAATATTAATAGAAATATGGCAAAAAATATCACTCAATTTTCAATATTTTTAGGTTCACCTAGTGATTTAGATACCGAACGAACTGAAATTAATAATATTATTAGTGAACTTAATATAAGCTATGCAAGTAAAAATTCTATAAACTTAGATCTTATAAAATGGGAAACACATTCTGCTCCTGGAATTTCTCAAACCTATACACAAGACTTAATAAATAAAGATATCGGAGATGACTACGATATATTTATTGGAATGATTTGGCAAAAATTTGGAACAAAAACTGAAGTAGCCAATTCAGGAACAGAAGAAGAGTTTCTTAGAGCAGTTAAAAGATTTAAAAGTGGCGAAAACCTACAAATTCTATTTTATTTTAAAACAGTTCCTCCTTTATCATTAGATCAAATCAATATAGAAGAATTAAACAGAATTAATAATTTTAAAGAAATTCTTAAAGAAAATAACATTTTATATTGGAACTTTAATACTGTTGAAGAACTTAAAACACTTTTAAGAATGCATATTCCTAGAAGAATTGATGATTTAAATTCTAAAGCGAATTATAATATTTCAAAAGAAGTAGTAGGGATAGAGAATAATCTGCAAGAAAAAGATGAATTACTAGAAACTAAAGATGATTTTGGTTTATTAGATTATATTTTTCAGTTAGAAGATTATTTAGCTGATTCAAATATTGCCTTGACAAATATTTCTGAAAGTACTGTAAAAATCGGCGAAGACTTACAAAAGAAAGCCGAAGAAATTACAAGAATATCAAAACTTCCAAACCCAAATAAAATTATTGTCATTGAATATTTTAAACGTACTTCAAAAAGTATTAATGATTATTCAGATAGAATAAAATTAGAAACACCAAATTTTTATGACAATTTTGAGGAAGCAATTAATGTTGGTTTAAAGTATCTTAGCTTAATTGATAAAGATAATATTAATGATAATTATGAAAGCCTAAAGGGAACATACGAATCTGTTTCTGCTTTAAAAGAGAATATTCCTTCAGCAATAAATGGAATGATTGGCTTCTATAATGAAACTATCAAACTTCCAAATATTCAATCAGATCTAAATAAATCGAAAAGAAATCTCATGAAACAATTAGAAGAATTAATATTTAAATTAAAGAAAACATTCGAATTAACTAATGAATTTCAAGGACAAATAGAATACAAATTAACACTATATACAGATAGAAGCGAAGAAATGTAACAAATAAAAACCTGCCTCACAGCAGGTTTTTATTTGTTGAGATTCCTACGGAATGACATAAAAGGGGCAAAGAGTGGTACGTTGACCATGTAAATTAAATGTACAGACCATTTGTCATTCAGAGCGAAACGAAGTGTAGCGTAGAATCTCAGTTTTTCAGTAAAAACATTGGTTCCTGCAGAATGATAATGAAGTGCAAATACTTTCCTGAAAAGAAAAAAACAGGCTAAAGCCCGTTTCTATTGTTGCTAGATTCTATCAGCACCGCTCCATCTTTCAAAACGATATACTCCTGTCCCACTTCTTTTGAAACGTTTTCCAAATCCTGATCATCAAACACCTGCGGAATGTAGCATTTCTCATGCTTAAACAATCCATAATGTATAGGAACCAGTTTTTTTGCATGAAGCAAATGAGCCGCAGCAAAAGCTTCTTTCAGATTGAGGGAAGCCGGAACAGGGCTGTATTCCAGGCCTATGATTTCAAAATTGACGACCACGCCATTCACCGGTAAAAATGCATAATCAATATTCTCATTTTCTTTTCCCAGCTTCCAGAACTGGTTGTGCCAGATAGTATCTCCGCCATGGAAGATCTTTGTCTCTCCGTCATCCACAATCCAGGAAGACTGTATCTCTCCCACTCCATCCATTGCAAATACAGGCTTGAAGGTGATATTGCTTTCCGTAAAGGTTTCATCCAGATCCAATATGATCATTTCAACATCTCCTATTATTTTCCGTACCACTTTTTCCAAACCGGAATAGACAATCAGTTTACCCTCCTTTTTCAGACACTTCCTGATAACACTTTTATCAAAATGGTCTAAATGCATATGCGTAAACAGGATATAATCTGCCTGCACATGATCTGAAAACAACAATACATCCTCAACAGCATCACCTAAAACAGGTTTGTAATAAGAAAAATCTTCTACAGCGTCAATTAAGATCGTTTTATTTTGTGAAGTAAGCTTAATGCCTGCCCAGTTTAATTTCTGTATTTCCATATTCTTTTTTCAGCAAAGGAAGAAACTTACGAAGGGCCAGTCAATAAACAAAAGTTAATTAATTCAGTGAGGGAGATGAATTTGGAAGTTATTATAGTCTTAAGTTTCTATTGCTGTTCTTTGAATTGAATAGTGAGGATTTTTTTAACGCAAAGATTTTATTTTATTAACTGTAGATTCTGAGCAGGCAAAGATGACAGAAAAGCCGTTGACTAAGCTAATGGTAAAAGTACACTTCATCAAATCGATTGAAAATCGAGTCACATTTTGCTCACTTAAAATAATGCAGGTTTAAAATGGATGCTTTGCGTTTATAAAACCATGCAAAGTTTTTGTTTGTTAAGTGGTAAGTTTACAGGTAACTAATTATTAGATTCTTTATCGAAGTGCTCGCAGTGATTTTGAATTAAATACTTTAAAGATGTTCGCAAAGGCATTTCACTCAGCAAAATAAAATAGTCTTAGCAACTTCCAGTTTCTTACAGAATCCTCTTTCTGATTCTGCTTAAGGAGATTGGGGTAATCCCGATATAGGAAGCCAGGTATTTTAATGGGATATTCTGGATATAATGAGGTTTATGCTTTAGAAGATATTCATATAAATCCTGGGGTGTATTTTTCAATAAAAGCATTTCCCTTTTCATGGCCGCATTGAGCTTTCTGCTCAGATAGTAATTCTGTACGAAACGGCAGTGCGGGTTTACAGCAAACAGATTTTTCACCTCATCCAGTGTGATTTCCCATGCCAGGCCTTCATTTATTGATTCATAGATACCTTCAGAGCCTTTACCAACGGTAAAAATATCCCCGGGAAAGTAAAATTCTGCACAGATCTCAGTATCTATGTCTGATGTATTGTGAAGGTAATATTTACGGATAAGCCCATCCTCAAGAAGATAGGCTTTGTGGTCCGGAAATATATTTTTCTTTGGAAATTCAACCTCAACAAACTTTTCCCATACAGGATCATTATCCTCTACGTTCAGATGTGAAAACAGTTTTTTGTTGATCGTTGCCAAAGCTGATTTTATAAATTACAGTAAATTTTCATCTACAAGGTTCGGAAGGGTTACCTTTAAATTAGGCTCTGCTTCCATGGCTCTTTTGATTGCAAAGACAGCACCTTCATTTCTTGCCCAGCTTCTTCTTGAGATTCCGTTGTTCACGTCCCAGAACAGCATAGACTTCAGTCTTCTGTCAGCGTCATCACTTCCGTCCAGCAGCATTCCGAAACCTCCGTTGATCACTTCTCCCCAGCCTACTCCGCCTCCATTGTGGATGGAAACCCAGGTAGCCCCACGGAAACTGTCACCGATTACATTGTGAATGGCCATATCTGCTGTAAATCTTGACCCGTCATAGATATTGGATGTTTCCCTGTAAGGAGAATCCGTACCCGACACATCATGATGGTCTCTTCCCAATACTACAGGCCCTATTTCTCCGTTCTTAATCGCTTTGTTGAAAGCTTCTGCAATCTTCATTCTTCCTTCTGCATCCGCGTAAAGGATTCTCGCCTGTGAACCAACTACAAGTTTATTTTCCTGCGCTCCTTTGATCCACTGAATATTATCTTTCATCTGCTGCTGAATTTCTTCAGGAGAGCTTTTGATCATCTCTTCCAGCACAGCACATGCGATATCATCAGTTTTCTTCAGATCTTTAGGGGTTCCGGCTGTACATACCCAACGGAAAGGCCCGAAGCCATAATCAAAACACATAGGTCCCATAATATCCTGAACATAACTTGGATATTTGAACTCCCTGCCCAATGTAGGGTTGTCTGCCATTACATCAGCTCCTGCTCTGGAAGCTTCCAGTAAGAAAGCGTTTCCATAGTCAAAGAAATACGTGCCTTTTTCTGTATGCCTGTTGATTGCTGCGGCGTGTCTTCTTAAAGTTTCCTGAACTTTCTCTTTAAATAATTCAGGATCTTCAGCCATCATTTTATTAGATTCCTCGAAACTCTGGCCTACAGGATAATATCCACCCGCCCAAGGGTTGTGAAGTGAAGTCTGGTCTGAACCTATATCGATTCTCAGATTTTCCTGATCAAATTTCTCCCAAACCTCAACAATATTTCCAAGGTAAGCCAAAGAAACCGTTTCTTTATTTTCCTGTGCCTCTCTTACTCTCTTTACCAGTGCATCAAGATCTTCATGAATCTCATTCACCCATTTCTGATCGTGGCGGATTCTGGTGATTTTCGGATTTACTTCTGCACATACTGTAACACAGCCTGCAATATTTCCTGCTTTTGGCTGGGCACCACTCATTCCTCCTAATCCTGAAGTTACAAAAAGGCCTCCTTTCGGTTCTTTTTTAATCTTTCTGAATGCATTTAAAACGGTAATTGTTGTTCCGTGAACAATTCCCTGCGGGCCGATATACATATAACTTCCCGCAGTCATCTGACCGTATTGGGTTACTCCAAGCGCATTGAATTTCTCCCAGTCGTCCGGCTTTGAATAATTGGGAATCATCATCCCATTGGTCACCACTACTCTCGGAGCATCTTTATGGGAAGGAAACAGCCCCATCGGATGTCCTGAATACATTACCAGCGTTTGCTCATCACTCATTTCAGAAAGGTACTTCATCGTCAGCAGGTACTGTGCCCAGTTGGAGAATACGGCACCATTTCCACCGTAAGTAATCAATTCATGAGGATGCTGTGCTACGGCATAATCCAGATTGTTCTGGATCATCAGCATAATGGCTTTAGCCTGTTCGGATTTTCCCGGATAATCGGTGATGGGTCTTGCCTTCATTTCATAATCCGGACGGAAACGGTACATATAGATTCTTCCGTAATCTTCCAGTTCCTGCTTAAATTCAGGAATCAGTTCTGCATGAAATCCGGGATCGAAATAACGTAAAGCATTCTTCAATGCCAGCTTTTTTTCTTCTTCTCCTAAAATCTCTTTGCGTTTCGGAGCATGGTTGATATTCGTTTCGTATGGTTTAGGCTGTGGCAGCTGATGAGGGATCCCCTGTTGAATTTGTTCTTGGAATGTCATATTGCTATTTAAAGTTCTATGTTTTAAATAATGTTTGAAGTTTTAAAGATATTCAAATTATAAAATCCCTGCAACAAAAAGGAATGAAAGGTGAAAAGCAGAAAGAAAATACACAGGTACAGTATCAATTCCTATAGAATTTTGCCACGTAAAGAATAACGGCCATCTTTTAATCCTATATTTGAAAAGACACCCCTTCCTTCCACCTCTCCGGAGGAAGGAATTTTTCTGTATAAAATAATAGCTACTTCAATAAAAAACCTTACTGAAAATCAGTAAGGCCCATATCTTTTGCGGTTCAAAAATTTACGTCAGTACGTCATCATTCTCTTCTTCATGGTCGTCCTCATTATCGCTGAGACTCCAATAGTTGTTTTCTTCATCCTCTTCTCCTATTTCTTCCATATCATCATCTTCATCAGCTCCGGGAATATCCAGGCCTTTATCCAGTTTATCCTCATCCAGATCTTCATCCGGAATTGGATTTCCGTCTCCGTCCAGCGAAATATGTTTTTCTTTTTTAAAAATATCTTCATTGGGATTATAATCCATCTGCTCCAGTTTTCTGTTCTGTTCATTAATATTGTTTTCCGGTGCCATGACATTTGGGTTTTAAAGTTGATATATAAAGAACAAAAATAATTCCAAGATAGTATCACTGCCCGGAATAAACTTCAGGATTAGCACAATACGGCATTTTTTCTCCTTTTGAAAAAGCAATGATATTGCCGGCTGCGAGTCTTGCCATCCCATTTCTTGCTTCCACAGTAGCAGAGCCAATATGAGGCAGAACACATACATTTGAAAGCTCCAGAATAGGATCATCTGCAGACATAGGCTCCGGGTTGGTTACATCAAGACCTGCACCCCAAATCTGCCCGTCTGCCAGTGCATCATAAAGATCGGTCTGCCGGTGAAATCCTCCTCTTGCCGTATTGATAAAAATGGCATTGGCTTTCATTCTTTTAAATACAGAATCATTGAACAGCCCTTCCTGTTCAGGGGTAAAGCTGGCATGAACACTCAATACGTCGGAACGCTCAATTAATTGATCAAAAGAGACATACTTTGCATCCAGCTCTTTTTCTGCCTGTACATTCTGATGACGGTTATGATAGATGATATCCATACCAAAAGCTTTCTTTGATTTTTCAGCCATTTCATAGCCAATACGTCCTAATCCGAAAATTCCCAGCGTCTTCCCATAAAGTTCCTGGCCCAAGGCATGTAAGGGATCAAAAGCTCCCCAATGACCTTCTTTTACTTTACGGAAATTATAGCTGGCTCTTCTTGCGACCGACTGCATCAACAGAAAAGCTACGTCGGAAGTAGCCTTGCTCAGGACATCAGGGGTATTGCCAACCGGAATTCCTCTGTGAGTTGCCTCCTTAATATCCACATGATCAAAACCTACGGAATACAGAGCTATGGCTTTAATATCCGGACATGCCTCGAAAAAACTGTGGTCGTATTTAAATTCAGCTCCAATGCTTACAATGGCGTCTGCATTTTTACAGTAATTCAGCCATTCTTCATATGAAAGGTTCTCGTGGTCCGGCCATACGATCTGTAATCCGGCTTCTTTCAGCATATCTGTTCCTGTTTCAGGTATTTTTTTATTGATAAAAACTTTCATTATCATAATATTGGTTTAAAAATAAATAACCTTACCGGCAAAAGTAAGGTTATTGAACTTTAATATTAAAAATTTATTTTTTTTCATCTGAATCGTGTTTGTTTTTCTCCCAGGCTTCTGAAGCCATCTCCTGAATTTCATCCCAGACCTCTTTTGCAGATTTCTGTGCATGGCTCATAAACCCCTGTTTTGTTGCCTCCTGATTCTTACTTTTCATGTCCTGAATGTAATCTTTCACCTGTTGGGAATAGCTTTCTACACTATAACCCGGATTATTGTGCAGGTTCTTCTGAAGATTACTAAAATCGTGTGATGCCTTGAATCTGTTCGTATCCATAATCATAAGATTTTAAGTGGTTTCTGTTCCTTAAAGAATTCAATTTTCATTCCGAAGCGGAACAAAAATTTATTAAAAAACATTAAAATATGTGAAGGAACAAAGACACGAAATCCAGATGTCTTAATTGCAAAAAATCTTAAAAAATATTTGAGACCAGTTCTCCTGCCAATTCCGCAGAATTTTATAGTAAAACGTTGACAGGCAGATTTCCTATTGATTCGTACTTCCTAACATCGGAACAAATTTATAAGCCCCGAATTCTTCTTTTTCAAATTCTGTAGGACCTACTTTGGTGAATCTGTATAAAACCTGCTCATCGGTGGGACCTAACGGAATGACCATAATACCGCCTACTTTCAATTGTTTTAATAATTCAGTCGGTAATGTTGAAGCACCACAGGTAACGATAATCTTATCGAAAGGAGCAAAAGTGGGAAGCCCGGCAAAGCCATCTCCAAAGCTTTGAAATTTCGGGAACATATGAAGCTCTCTCAGTTTATTTTTTGAGAAATCAAACAGGTCTTTCTGTCTTTCCACGGTGTATACATGTGCTTTCATGGCCATCAGAACAGCCGTCTGATACCCACAGCCCGTTCCGATCTCCAATACTTTTTCACCTGCTTTTACTTTTAGCAATTCTGACTGCTCTGCCACTGTAGACGGGTGTGAAATGGTCTGATGGGCCAGAATGGGGAAAGCTCTGTCCTCATAGGCAAAGTCTTCAAAGATACTTTCGATGAAAAGGTGTCTCGGAACTTCATTCATGGCCGAAAGTACATTTTCATCCGAAATCCCGATCCTGTATCGGAGATACTCCACTAAATTTTTTCTTTTTCCTTTATGTACAAACGAATCACGCATCATTATTTAGATAATAGTTATTAGGGTTACCGCTATTAGATTTACAAAAGTAACGAAACAATCTATACTGATCAACCTAAAGCCTGTTCCTTTTCTTCCTTTATTCCACAAAAAATAAAGTGATTTAAAGTAAAAGCTTTATCCGACCTGTCAGTTCCATTTTATGACTAAAGGCCCGTAAAATTTGCTCACAGAATTATCAGAACATCTTTTTCTGACAAAAAAATTATAGGTTGTCATTTTGTTTAATCCTGTATAAATATGGCCCGGCGCAGTTAAATCTCCGTTTACCGGCGGGACCGGACTCGTCGTTAAGACCGCTTCATACATAGAAATTCCGTCATTTTCCCATGATACTTTAGCTTCAAAAGTAAAAGCATATGCCGAGGACGTCATTTTTGAATAATTTGCATAGTACGGCGTTTCACAAAGGGTTGCATTGGTGGTCAAAATACTTAGAGGTCCAGCCCAGTGGCTTCTTACATTGTCTGTACCGCAATTTTTTCTTACATACAAATCATATTTCCTGTTTTTATAGAGAGGAATGCTAAAGGAAGTGCTGTTTGTTACCGCTATGGTTCCATTTCCTAAAGAAAAACCCTGGTTCCCATATTGCACTTCAAAATTGCCTGGATTCTGACTGTTATTATTATTCCAGGAAAACAGATTATTTCCGTATTCAAATTTCAAATCTATAGGCGTTTCACATTTGGACGGATCTATCTTTACCTCATGTTCAGTACCTTCTCCTAATCCTGAACATCCTGCAGTACACAACACGAAGATGAGTAGCATCGAAATTATTCTTTTCATGGTTATTTTTCTGACCGTGAATTTACTGTAATTTCTTTAATGCACGAATAGATCTGCAACTTTAGCTTTACCTATCAATTTCAGGATTCTCCAAGTAAAAAGTCATGTGTTTTTATAAATGTACATTCACTATATTTACAAAAATTTAATACAGCTATGTTAAAAGCAGGTTTGGTAGGTGCCGGACACTTGGGAAAAATACACTTAAAACTTCTTAATCAGTCAGATCGGTATGAGTTTGTAGGTTTCCACGATAAAGATGTTGAAAACGGAAAGAAATTAGAAGCCGAATTCGGGTATAAATATTTTGAAAATTTTGATGAATTGCTGGAGCAGATCGATATGCTGGACATCGTAACCCCAACGATTTATCATTATGATTATGCTTTAAAAGCCATAGAAAAGGGCCTGCATTTCTTTATTGAAAAACCGGTAACCCAGACGCTTGAACAGGCGGAAGAAATTCTTCGTTTGTGCCAGGAAAAGGGAATCAAAGCACAGGTAGGACATGTAGAAAGATACAATCCTGCTTTTATTGCGACTAAGGAATACATCAGCAATCCCATGTTCATTGAAATCCACAGGCTTGCAGAATTTAATCCTCGCGGAACGGACGTTTCTGTAGTGCTGGACCTGATGATCCACGATCTTGATATTTTATTAAGTATTGCTAAATCTAAAGTAAAGAACATCCATGCAAGCGGCGTCTGCGTAGTAAGCAAGACTCCGGATATTGCCAATGCAAGGATAGAATTTGAAAACGGATGTGTTGCCAACCTTACCACTTCCAGAATCTCTATGAAGGCGATGAGAAAAAGCAGGTTCTTCCAGAAAGATGCTTATATTTCGGTTGATTTCCTTGAGAAAAAAGCAGAAGTGATCAGAATGAAAGACGCTCCTGAAAACCCTACTCCATTTGATATGATCATAGAAAATGCGGAAGGTGAAAAGAATCAGATCCTCTTTGAATATCCGAATATTCAGCCTAACAATGCTATTCTTGACGAATTAAATTCGTTTGCTGATGCCATCACAAACGGTAAAAATGTGGAAGTTTCCCTTGAAGACGGAACTGAAGCCCTGAAGGTAGCCTTGGAAATCATGAAGCTTATCAGTTAAAAATACTGTTTTTTAAACATCAATACATACAATGCTATTTTATAATCAGAATAATGGTTATGAGATAGCATTTTTAATGAAGTTTAGACTTATTAACCAAATTCATACTTCGCCCTTAAAACCAACGATAAAATAAAAATTTTTCATTAATCAATATTGATTTATTATTAAAAATCCCTTTTCAAAACAAAAAAACGATATATTTGAAGAATAATTCAACAAAGTATTGAAAGATTTTGTTTTACATACCCAATGGATTTCCGGCAAAATAAACAGGCTGAATGCACACTTTTATTTTGACGTTTCAGTTTATTATCATTAAATCCCATTTTTTCCTTCATTTAAATCAGATTAATTATGAAAAGAGCTATTGTATTATCCGCATTATTATTGTCTCAATTTGGGACATCACAATTATTAAAGACTTCCGGTCAAAAAATTGTCAATGATAAAGGTGAAAATATTCAACTGAGAGGCCTTGGTCTGGGCGGCTGGATGCTTCAGGAAGGCTATATGCTGAAAACAGCAGATTTTGCAGGCCCACAGTATAAAATCAAGGAGAAAATAGCTGAACTGATCGGCGAAGACGGAATGAAGGAATTTTATAAGGCTTATCTGAAAAACGGAATTACCAAACAGGATATCGATTTCCTGGCAAAAGCAGGATTCAACTCTGTCAGACTTCCCATGCATTATAATCTGTATACGCTTCCTATAGAAAAAGAACCTGTGAAAGGGAAAGATACCTGGCTGGAAGAAGGCTTTAAAATGACGGATGATTTACTTCAATGGTGTAAAGACAACAAAATCTATCTGATCCTGGATCTTCATGCGGCTCCTGGCGGACAGGGGAATGATGCCAACATTTCTGATAATGACAAAACCAAGCCGTCACTTTGGGAAAGTGAAGAAAATCAAAGGAAAACGGTTGCGCTTTGGAAGAAACTTGCAGACCGCTATAAAAATGAACCATGGATTGGCGGTTACGATATCATCAATGAGCCTAATATCAATTTCACAGGTAAAAACCCAAACGGAACAGACGAAATGTCGAATGCTCCTCTGTGGAAATTACAAAAAGACATCACCGCTGCAATCCGGGAGGTTGATCAGAAGCACCTGATCTTTATTGAAGGAAATGGCTGGGGAAATAATTACAACGGCCTGCCTCCGGTCTGGGATAACAATATGGCTTTCAGCTTTCATAAGTACTGGAACTACAATGATGATGCAACAATACAGTTTGCACTGGACCTGAGGAAAAAGCATAATATCCCGATCTGGCTGGGAGAAACCGGAGAAAATTCCAATGTTTGGTTTACAGAGCTCATCCAGCTGCTTGATCAACACAATATCGGGTATGCGTTCTGGCCTATGAAAAAAATTGATAATATTGCCGGAATTGCCAATGTAAAAACAACTCCCGAATACGAAAAACTATTGGACTACTGGAAAAACGGCGGTGAAAAACCTTCAAAAGAAGATGCAAGAAAAGCTCTGATGAAGATTGCAGACCACTATAAATTCAGCAATACAGAAATTAAAAATGATGTGATTGATGCCATGTTCAGACAAGTGACGGATGCTTCTTCAAAACCATTTAAAAATCACCAGATTCCGGGGAGAGTATTTGCATCAGAATACGATCTGGGAAGAATGGGTTCTGCCTATAAGGATAATGATTTTATCAATCTGTGGGTAAGTGATCCTGCTAAAAGATCGGAATGGAATTCCGGCCAGCAGATGAGAAATGACGGGGTTGATATTTATGTATGCAACGATAAGATCACCAATCAGTATTACGTAGGAAAAACGGAAACCGGAGAATGGATCCAGTATACGGTTCATTCCAAAGCAGATAAGAAGTATACATTTGACATCAGATACTCAAGCCTACAGCCTGCAGCCATAAGACTGGAGGATGCTTCAGGAAAATTACTGGCTGCTGTCCCATTAAAGCCAACAGGGAAAAATGAAAACTGGGCTACTGTTTCTGCTAAAAATATCCAGCTTCGGAAAGGAGAAAACAAGATCAGAATTATTTTTGAAAATGATGGGGTAAACCTGAATTATTTTGAAGTAAAACAGGAATAATTATCCTGGATCACGGAGGTTTTTCAAAGGTATCAGACTGCACAGAATACAAGCGTTTATAAATCTTTGAAATTGATTTGGGAAGATTTTAATAAGTAAAATAATAAGCTTAATTTTAGCGCATAGAATTGAGTCAATCATTTATGAAAAAAGGAATCGCAGCTGCAGCTGTATTTTGTTTTACATTTTTCTTTTCACAGAAAAGTCAAAAGTACCTGGAAATCGGCTACACAAGCATATGCTGCGGTCCGCCATCTGAAAAACCCGTTATCAGCTATCTGAAAGAGTTCAGGAAGAAGAACCGGATCAGAAATCTGGAAATTCTTCAGCAGAGAGGCCTGGGCAAAGAAGGTGAATTTGCTTTGTATATAGGGACAGATTATCTTTCTTCCAATCAGAGAAACCGTCTTGTGCGGGGGCTGATGGCTACTATTTCCAACCAGAATAACAGCAGGATGCAGGACAGCAAAGGCGCCATCAACTTTGATTCGGCGATGATTGTACATCAATCTGATCTTATGAATGCAAAAAATTTAACTATCTATAAAAAATAAAAGAAAAATGATCAAAAACATTGTTGTTATCGGAGCGGGAACCATGGGGAACGGTATTGCACACACTTTCGCACAAAGCGGTTTCAAAGTAAATCTTGTAGATGTATCACAGGAAGCTTTAGACAGAGGGCTGAAAACCATTACTACCAATCTTGACAGAATCATTGCAAAAGGAAATCTTACTGAAGAGCAGAAAGCTGAAACATTAGGAAATATTACCACTTTTACGGCTCTGAATGATGCCGCAGGATCTGCTGATCTTATTGTAGAAGCAGCTACGGAAAATCTGGATCTTAAATTAAAGATCTTCGGACAGATGGATGAGCTGGCTCCGGCAGGTTGTATCCTGGCTACCAATACTTCTTCTATTTCTATCACGAAAATTGCTGCTGCTACCAAAAGAGCAGACAAGGTGATCGGAATGCACTTTATGAATCCTGTTCCTATCATGAAGCTGGTAGAGATCATTAAAGGATATTCTACTTCTAAAGAGACTTTTGATACGATCTATGAGATGAGCAAAACTTTAGGAAAAGTTCCGGTAGAAGTAAATGATTATCCAGGTTTCGTGGCCAACAGAATTTTAATGCCGATGATCAATGAATCTATCGAAACGCTTTATAACGGTGTAGCCGGTGTGGAAGAAATCGATACGGTAATGAAATTAGGAATGGCTCACCCGATGGGGCCACTTCAGCTGGCAGATTTTATTGGTCTTGATGTATGTCTTGCCATTCTGAATGTAATGTATGACGGATTCAAAAATCCTAAATATGCTCCCAACCCATTGCTTGTAAACATGGTGACAGCCGGAAAACTTGGTGTAAAATCAGGTGAAGGGTTCTATGATTATTCTGAAAGCAAAAAAGCTGAAAAAGTTTCAAAAATGTTTTTGAACTGATTTTAAGTCAATAATTTTATTTATCTTTGAGAAAGTTAAAACATTAAAAAAATGAAATTACCAAAGTTTTTATTAGCAGATAATTCGGAATTTCCAGAAGATCTATTTGTAGTTCATACAGAATATCCAAGATTTATCTTAAACGTTGAGGAAGAAGAAGTTGAGTGGTTAGATGATCTTGAAGGTGATGATGAAGAAACTATGGCAGACGAAGCGACTAAAGTAGTAGAAGCAGCGTTCAAATGGTGCGACGAAGAGTTGGCTAAGTACGACGAAGAAGAGGAAGATTAATAACACTCTAAACATAAAAAAGGAACTCAATTGAGTTCCTTTTGTTTTTTTATTCTGATTTATTGAATTTCAATAGTAAAAGATTGTCTTTATACAATTCTAAGGTATTTCCGGAAATCACATATTTATTAGCTTTTCCCATCATATCCATAAAGTTCTGCTCTACCCCGATATTGTTGCACATCATTTTCGTAGACCCCATTTGCCCTGCAGAGAAACCTCCGGTAGAAGGATCAATGGTAGCCGTTCCGAAATAGTTGTTGCAGCCTGCATTCCCGGTGATTTTTTCCCCTTCAATATTTAATGTCGGAATTTTTCCTTTTACATTGTCAGCCAGTGTCCATTTTGTATTGACAAGAGCTGGCTGAGCCTTCCCTACTTTAGAGGCAGACGGGCTGCTCATGGTACCACACGAAGCCAATACTGCTGCTGTACATATACTTAAAAAAAGCTTTTTCATTTTTTTCTTTTTGAATTAACCCAAATTTACGGATTTTATATTATTTAAACGGGATGCAGTGAATTTTATTATTCTTTAACATTTGCTTTTTGAATATTTTTCCAGGCTATTTTTGTGAACAGTAGCTATCATTATTCCTGTAAATGGGAAAACGCAAAGACACAGATTTGTTAATATGCAAAGAGTTTAAAACACAAGGTTTTATCTTCGATAAAATTTTAATACTAAACCTTTGTCATTCCGAGCAAAGCAAGGAATCTATACTATAATTGGTTTATAAAAATATATTGAAACTCCTGCGGAGTGACAAAGTTGGAATAGACTAAGCCAAAAGAGAATATCCCAGAGAGATACCATTCAACAGGAACGGGCTATAATCCTGAGCTTAATAGAAGGGAGCCCGTTTGTTTAAAATACAAACATACCAATGGCTTTAGCCCAAGCCTAACAACAAACAATAAAACAAAAAAACGGACTTAAAAAAGTCCGTCTCTATTTATTTATGAAATGTATTTTCAAATATTAAGATCTCAACTCAGCGTTGAATTCTTTCTGGAAAGACTTGATCAGGGAATCCATTACTTCTGTGATCTCTTTTTCTTCCAGTGTTTTCTCTTCGTTCAGCAGCTCGAAGCTCATGGCATAAGACTTTTTGCCCTCAGGAAGATTTTTTCCTTCATACACATCGAATAAATTAATATTCTTAATGAACGGAGATTTATTCTTCTTCGCAGTCTGATAAAGGTCTTCATAGTTGACGCTTTTATCAATCAGTAAAGCAAGGTCTCTTCTGATCTTGTTGAATTTAGGGATGTCTTTGAACTTCAGTTCATTTTTAGAACGTAATTCCTGAGCATATTCCAGTTCAATTTCTGCATAGAAGCAGTCCTGATCAATATCAAAATCTTTCAGTAAAGCAGGCGCTACTTTTCCGATTCTTACCAAAGTTTTCCCATCTGCTTCATAGGCTAATGCATCAGAGAATCTGTCATCAGATAAGGCCACTTCTTTATAATCTGCAGCAAGTCTTTCCAAAAGAACTTTTACATATGCTTTCAGGTTATAGAAGCTTACCGCAGATTTAGGCTGAAGCCAGTTTTCTGCAACATCTCTTCCTGAAACAATGACAGCCAGCTGTTTTCTTTCTTCGTACTTCTCTTTTTTGTGGTAGATCTTTCCGAATTCAAAGAATTTGATATCCTGATTCTTCCTGTTGATATTGTAAACCGTATTCTGAAGAAGGCCTTCCAATAAAGACTTTCTCATGAATGCAAGATCACCGCTTAAAGGGTTCAGCAGTTTTACCGCATCCGTTTCATCTTTTACAGACGTCAGGGAATTGTTCATGACTTCATTGAAACCAAGGCTTTGCAAAGCTCTTGCCCAACTGTTTTCCAACTCATCCTGATCGTTGGCACTCAGCTTAACAGGGGTGAATGAAATTTTCTGCGGAGCATCGATCTTGTTATAACCGTAGATTCTTAAAATCTCTTCGATAACGTCGATTTCTCTTGTTACATCCGCTCTGTAAGCAGGAACGGAGATTTCAAAACCATTTGGAATTTCATTCAGCACCTGAATTTCCAATGCTTTTAATATTTCTTTTACTTTTTCTCTGTGAATCTTTGTTCCTAAAATCTGTTCGATTTTTGAGAATCTCAGGATCACATAGTTATCTTCAATTTTCTTAGGATACTCTTCCAGTAATTCACCTACCAGCTTCCCTTCAGCAATTTCCTGAATCATTTTGATGGCATGAGTAATCGCTGTTCTTGTCAGATTCGGGTCTACTCCTCTTTCAAAACGGAAAGAAGCATCAGTGTTCAGGCTGTGTGCCTTCGCTCCTTTTCTCACAGCAACCGGGTTAAAGTAAGCACTTTCAAGGAATACGGTCTGGGTAGTTTCAGATACTCCTGAATTCTCACCACCGAAAACTCCGGCAATACACATCGGGTTATCTTTACCGTCTTTAATCATGATCTCAGAACCATTCAGGGTTCTTTCCACTCCATCCAGTGTAGTGAATTTGGTTCCCGGCTTTACAACGCCTACCTTCACTTTTTTATCTGCAATTTTATCTGCATCAAAAGCATGAAGCGGCTGTCCGTAACCGTGAAGAATATAGTTGGTGATATCTACAACATTATTGATCGGGCTTAATCCGATCGCTTTCAGCCTGTCTTTTAACCAGGACGGTGATTCTGCTACTTTCACTCCTTCAATCACCGCTCCGATGTATCTTGGGCATAATTCAGCATCTTCAATTTCAAGTTTGAAATCATGAGAGCCCTCGTTATTCAAAGCTTCAGAAGCTACTTTATTAAACTGGGATTTCAGTTGGTTTGTAGAAAGATAGGCATGTAAATCTCTGGCAACACCATAGTGAGACATTGCATCTGTCCTGTTGGGAGTCAGCCCGATTTCAAAAACCTCATCATTCGTTAATTCAAAATAGTCTGCAAAGTTTTTTCCTACTTCATATCGGGTTTCATCCAAAACCATAATTCCTCCGTGATCTTCGCTAAGACCAAGCTCATCTTCTGCACAGATCATCCCCTGGGAAACCTCCCCTCTGATTTTGGCTTCTTTAATTTCAAAAAAGTTTCCGGTTTTGTCATAGATTTTAGTTCCGACAACGGCTACGGGAACTGTCTGTCCTGCCTCTACGTTAGGAGCTCCGCAAACAATGTTCAGTACTTTCCCGTTTCCTACGTCTACTGTTGTCTTCTTCAGTTTGTCAGCATTCGGATGTTTTTCACAGGTTAAAACTTTACCTACAACAATTCCTTCCAGGCTGCCTCTTACACTTTCAAATTTATCTATCCCTTCAACCTCTAGACCTATGTCTGTAAGGAATTCACCGATTCTTTCAGTTTTCAATTCCGTTTTTACAAAGTCTTTCAGCCAGTTGTTTGATATTTTCATTTGCTTATCTATCTACTTGTTTAATTCTGCAAACGAAACGAAAGGTCTCATCTGCACTATTTTTTGAAACTTTTATTTGAAATTTCACCCAACATACCGGGCGATTTTTCGAGGTACAAATGTCGTGTTTTTTTGAGAAATACAGAAATTTCAGAGCGATTTTAAGACAATTAATTTTTGTTAATTCATCTTGTGCATATAGAATAAATCACTCCATTGCCATTCTCTGATTCAGCACAAAATACAATTCGCCAAAAGAAGCTTTAAGGTTAATTTTATACTACAGACAGTTTAATTACCTTTTTTAAGCTATCAGAAAAAAGGATCAGTCCGCCCGCCATCATGATAATATCTTTCAGCACCAGACGCCCGGCACCTGATAAATAAGGGAATCCATACTGCGGCGTAGGATAATCACCACCAAGATTGGGAACATATACCTCCGGAGTTGTGATCAGAAATGACAGGGTTACCATCGACATGAAGAAAGTTAACAAACCTCCCGCAGCTCCTATTTTAGGGAACCATATACCCAGCAGAACCATAGTACCGATCAATAGGATCACTGTTCCCAGACCATAGGAAAAGCGATATGTTCCGTTTTCTTTATGCCAGTCTATATTTTTCTTTACCACTTTCCCTTCCGGATTTTTATAAAGGGTATATTCCGAAACAAGTTTCTGATCTTCATTCAATACTTTATTTCCTGCATTTTTATAGAAAAAACTCATTAAAGGGCTGTTGGCTACAAAGGGTACAATTCCGTCAGCTTCATATTGGTATGCTTTTAACCCGCCAATCCAGGCCATCACAATAAAAACTGAAATTCTAAGGAAGTTAAAAAAATACGTATCGAGCTTTAATAACTGATTGTATACTCTATTGTTCTGCATATGTTTACTTTTTTTAACAAAGGTATCCATAGACAGAATGCTTTACCATAGATATTTGAGGACATTACATGGACATTTTCGCCACAATGGAAATCCCGACCTTCTCCCTGTAATTCCTGGGAGAACACCCCACTGCTTTTTTGAAATACCTGCTGAAATAAAATTCATCAGAGAATCCCAGCTCCGAAGCAATTTCTTTTACGGAGCGATACGTAAGGTGAAGAAGTTTTTTAGCTTCCAGGATAATTCTTTCATTGATCAGCTGGGTAGGTGTTTTAGAAAACTCTTTCTTTACAGCTTTACTTAGGGTGTTATTGGTTATATTAAGTTTATCACTGTAAAATGCAAGTTCTTTTTCACTTTTAAAATGGATCTCCAGTAATTTCTGAAATTCAGCAGCATTTTTATTAGGCAGTTTATCATGAGATACCGTATCATTCCCGGGACTGCTTTTCTGTTTACTGCCAATAGCAAGGATCAGCTGTATATAGGTCTTAATAATGGATTCGGAAAACGGGTGCTTTTCTGATTTTTCTTTTTTGATGTGGTTAAAAAGTTCCAGAATATATTCATAATTTTCTTTTGTAAGGGCTACTCCCGGATTTAAATAGATGTTATTGAAAAGCAAACCGTTACAGGCTACTTCTTCTTTATGGTATTCTATACAGTAAAAATCACCGTGAAAGAACAGCACATTGACATTTTCATCAGTTTCCGGAATCAGTTTCAGCTTCTGATAAGGAGCAAGAAATAAAATAGTATGTCCAGAGTAGGCATAATTGATATCATCCACGCAAAAAACACCGGAACCTTTCCATAGAACAACACGATAGTTTTCAGTCACAGATTCTGAAGAAAAATATGAAATGGAAGGGGTCTCTATTCTTATTTCCATGATTTACAAAGTATTTCTGAAAGATTGAAACAAAAATCGGAAAATATAATGTATAAAATCAGAGTTATCTGCGTTTCTTAACCCCGTATTTTTTTAATATCCTTTTGAATACGTTTTTTTCTCAACCAAAAATTCTGCTTTAGTTCCATTACCTGTTCTGAAAAGGGTCTTTAGGGTTTCCCTGTATTTCTCTTCTTCTACTCTGGGAAGGTAGCATACAAAATGTAAATGCGGACCTTTGCTCCAGCCTGTATTTCCGCTCAACCCGATCATATCTCCTTTCTTTACCTGATCTCCAATATTTACTTTAATTCCGTTTTGCTTTAAATGATAATATTGGGCAAAAGTTCCGTCCGGATGTAAAATGGTAATATAATTCGCCTGATCAATGCAGTTTCTTGTAGGGCAGCCTTTATTATTATGGCTTACAAAGTCTACCACTACTCCTTCCCTGGCAGCAATTATTTCAGTTCCTTCCGGCATGGAAAAATCTACAGAGTTTTCATTTTGATGGGAAAAGCTGCCATTATATCCCTGATAGACGTTAAAAGACTTCCCTTTTCTGAAAGGCAGGTCATATTGGTACTCTTTATGATAATTTTTCAGTGTGACATCACCGATGTACATTACATATCCCGGAACCTTTTTCACTTTCCATCCTTTTGTCTTATCGTCAACCACAAAATAAGCTATCGTATTCTTTTTGGATTGCGCAGAAACTACCTGTATCTTTTTAAAGAGTACAGGAATCTTCATATTTTCAACTTCCGGAGAGCCTGAAAATACCAATGACATCGGATAGGTCTCCAGGTTATCTGCATAAAGGGTTAAAGTATCGCCTTTTTTCTCGTGATATATTCTGATATTTTTCTGGGAAAGCAGAGTAATAAACTGTAATAATAAACCGGCTATCAATATTTTTTTCATACTATCAACATAAAAAAGAGGCTTTGAATTTCAAAACCTCTTTATATGATATTCTTTTTTTGTATTACAACCCGATTACCGGCATTGATAACATTAAGATATTTTCATTTTCTTCAAGACCGTCAAGAGGCTCAATGATCCCCGGTCTGTTAGGCTGAGACATTTTCATGGTGATATCATCAGAACCCAGGATCGTCAGCATTTCAGTTAAGAATTTTGAACTGAACCCGATATTGATATCTTCTCCGTTATAGTCACAAGGAATCTGCATGTCTGCTTTGTTTGCATATTCAGTATCTTCTGCATGAAGGTGAAGAATATTTCCTGAAAGCTTGAATCTCACCTGATTGGTAGATTTATTTGACATGATAGATGCTCTTTTGATCGCTCCCAACAGAAGGTTTCTGTTGATGGTCAGTACATTTGGATTTTCTTTAGGAATTACCGCAGTATAGTTCGGATATTTCCCATCGATTAATCTACAGATCCAGATATGTTTACCGAAAGTAAATTTAGCCATATTCTCATTGAAGTCGATTTTCACGTCTTCATTAGAGCTTGCCAGGATATTTTTGAAAATATTCAAAGGTTTTTTTGGCATGATAAATTCCATTGGCTCAGCATTCATAAGATCTGCTCTTTTGTATACCACGAGTCTGTGGGAGTCTGTAGAAACGAAATTGGTTTCATTTTCTCCAAACTGGAACAGAACACCTGTCATTACCGGGCGAAGAGAGTCGTTACTCGTTGCAAAAAGAGTGTTGGTAAGTGCTTCTGACAATACTCCTGCCGGCATGGTCACGCTTTGTGAAGCATCGAACTCAGGCAGTTCCGGATAGTCGTCCGCATTATCTAATGCTACTGCGAAATTGTCTTTTTCATCTAAAATCTCAAGCTGGCTTCCGGTTCCTTCTGCATTGTCTTTTACAACAAATGTCAGAGGCTGTTCACCATAGGTCTTGATAAAATCCTGAAAAATTTTAGCAGGAACCGCAAATTTACCTGAGTCATCAGACTTCACTTCCAAAGAAGTAACAAGAGTCGTCTCGCCGTCAGATGCTGTAATGGTAACATTATTTCCGTCTAGTTCAAAAAGATAGTTTTCTAAAATAGGTCTCGATTGAGAGCTTGATATTACGCCACTTACAGTTTGCAAAGCCTTCTGCAGTTCACCACTTGAAATAATAAATTTCATAGATTTATAAAATAAGTTTCTACAAATATAATAAATACATACAATAAAGAAAAGAATAATCCGGAGGAGTTTTTAACAAACATCATCAACCTGTTTTCAGAGTGGAAGTTATGGTCAGATTTCTCAGCCTTTTATTTTGTTTAAAAAAATACGTCTATAAATTACTCTCTCTTCTTAATCTTATATTTCAAATATAGCAGATAAAAAATTATAATCAAAATACAAAACCTATCTTTGTGATAAAAGTTTAACAATAATGCAAAAACCTCCGCTCCATAAAAGTTTTCTGAATGCATTCCGGGGTGTTTTGGCCATGATAAAAACGGAAAGGAATTTTCAGATTGAGCTTGCAGCCTTCTTTATCAACCTCTTTCTTATTTTTTATTTTAATCTTTCCGGAACTGATGCTGCGCTGATTCTTCTGGTTTCAGCTGCTGTTTTAAGTGCTGAGATTTTCAATACCGCCATTGAAAGAATCTGTGACCTCATTCAGCCTGATTTTGATCCGAGAATCGGGTTCATTAAAGATATTTCTGCCGGAGCTGTAATTCTGATGGCTATTGCTGCCGTTATTATTGGAGTTATCATTTATCCGAAGTATATTTTCAGCTGATTATGACAGCAATACGAAGTCTTATTTTTTCTTAATTTTTTTATAAAACTTAACAAATAAACCGGATAATTTGATAATTTTCATTAAGTTCGCCAAAAATTAATTTTATGAAAAAGTTTTTAGTAGGAATCTTAGCAGCAGGGGCTCTTTCATCATGCAGTACGGGAGATGATAATTTGCCTGACTATAACGATATTCCGGACTACAGCAACTCCATTATAGTTGGAACGTGGAAAATACAAACTCAGTATCAGATTTCAGGGAAAGACAAGACGACTGTGATCAGTGAGACTCTTCCTGATGACTGTAAGAAAAAAAGTACTTATGAATTCAAGAATGACGGTAAGTATGCAATGATCGATTACAATACGGTGAACTCTAATTGTGAGAAAACAGAAATGACCTCATCTTATCAATATGATCCGGTGACGATGAAGCTTACGATCAACAACATTGAAAATTCAGTTTTAGAGCTTTCTTCCAGTAAACTTACATATTTAGCTCCTGTCAATCAGGATTTCAATGCTGATGGGGTGAATGACTACATCAAATATGTTTATTTCAAGTAAATACTTTTATTAAAAATACACAAAGCCTGCTTATCATTTTCTGACAGCAGGCTTTTTTATTGAAGAATGTAAGAAAAATATAGACGCAGAAGCAGTTCATTACAACTCTGACTTTAATAGTTAAGGTTAACTGACCTTTTACTCTACAGCAATTAAAATATCTACCTCCGCCTCTGACGGATTCCGGGCTTTCTCTCCGTAAATTTCAAAATCCGCTGTAAATACCCGCCCCAGATCCATATTCCAGATCTTATTCCATTCATTGATGACCAAACCTTCAGCTAGATTTCCTTTTGGAGTAAACCTGATATAATTTCCTCCTTCAAAAGATTTCCCCACCATTCCTTCAGGAATATGATCAAGATTTTCCACTTTACAGCCGAGCACTGTAGTATAGGGCTTCGTATGATCTTTCTCGTAATCCGTATAAATGGAATAGACCACAGTATCAATCTTATTGGGAATGGCATTCAGAATGTCTTCGCTCATAAATTTTTCCCAAAGTACCGGGATATCTTTTGCTGCCTGGTTATTTTCATTGGTTGTTCTTACTGCAATTCCAATGACCTTAAAAGGTTCCACTTTCATGTTATTCATTGTCTGATCTTTTGTTGTCCGGCAAATATAGGCTCCTGTTGTGACAAGTGTATGTCAGCAGCCGTTTTTTAATTCTGCCGGAGAGCGAAATTATTTTTTTCCTTAATTTAATTATAAATTGATAATATTTTACAATATTAATTTAATTTTTTAGAAAATTTTATTTATCACATCTAAATGATATATAAAAAATCAATATATTTGTTGAAATCCAATAATAATTTTTATATATGAAAAGCAAACTATTGTATGTGCTCATGCTGGCTCTGTTCATTTCGTGTAATACTGAAGGTACAGCACTCAACATGAGTGAGCAAAAAAAGAGTGAAGAGGTTTTAAATTTTGAAAAATCAATAAAAAGTCTTTCGCTTCCCGAAAACCGTGCCACTCCTGAGGAAATGAGAAATCAGAAGTCTCTTGAGCTCAGTGACCGCCGCAAGGATATTCTTATACCCTCCGCTTTGGAACTGATCAAATCTACAGGAGTTTCGAATAAAGAAATTACCAAAAATACACAGGGAGACCGGGACAAGATCCTTACCTGGGCTGTAAAGATCTACAATGAAAAGATCAACAAAATCAATCAAGTCAACCACGTCATTCAAAACAATTAATCATGAAAAAGATATTTACCGCTATTTTTGGTGTATGCATTGCCACTGTTTCTTTTGCTCAAAATAATTATGGAAACATGCATGTATTCAACGATGACAGTTACCACAAACTGAATCTTGAATTTACTGTTTTCACAGAAAACCCATCCGCATGCGGCAATGGAATGCAGGCGATGGATGTAGTAAAACTTCCGCCGGGAGCCAAAACTATGTATACTACGTTTGCTGCCAGTATGTCTACAGCCAATCCGCCACATCCTTTTCCTATTGATATGTGGTCCGGTGGTCCTGGTGACCAGATTCCGCCGGCTATTTCCAATACTCATGGATGGGGCTATATCAAGTTTCAGCTTACAGAAGCTCCGTATGTACCGGGAACAATGACTCCGACATTAGGAGGTTCAGTAGGATTTTATCCCAGCTGCAGCGGTGTACCTTCCAGTATAAACGGTACCGCCACACAGAATGGCGTCGGTTATGCGTTTAAGGCCGAAGCCTTTACTGTAGGAGGTGATCTGTGGGTTCACGTCTGGTAATAGTGAAAGCAACTTTGTCATATAGATCATAGATTTTTTAAAAAGCCTGTCGGTAACAGATCTGACAGGCTTTACTTTTATGAATGGGGGAATTAAATGCAGGAAAAGCGATCATTTTCCTACATAAATAAATCCTCTTTTTCCTGATTTAAAAGTTGTTTCTATCCTTTTATAGTCGTCTACTTCATATGCATCGGCCTGAAGAATTTCTGCATCAGTCACTTCAAAAAGCACTCCTTCCACCTGATCTTCTTCATTTCCAGAAAACCTCAGCACAGGATGGTATTTCTGCCCGCTTTTACGAAGCACTTCCGGATCAGTAATTTCAAGCATAGTAAGCTGATATCCGGACAGTATGTCTTTTTCACCGTGCAAGATCCTTCCAAATGTTTCAAGCTGCACCTGCTCTTTCTGCAGGGTTCCGTAAGAAAATAACAATGCCATTACAGATATTTTTCAATGATTGGTATTGCTGTTTCAGCCATCATTCCATAACCTTTTTCATTGGGATGAACACCGTCCGCAGAAAGCAGGACCTCTTTATCTTCCAGCAATGCCGCATGAAAATCAATATAACCCAGAGCATAATCTGCGGCAATACTCTTAAGAATATCATTATACACAATCACTTCTTCATTGGTTCTCAGCTTCCCTGAACCTACCACTACTCCATCAATATTCTTAGAAACGGGAAGGATGCTTACCAGATAAATATCTTTGGAAAACCGTTGGGCATGATGAACAGCCGTGATGATATTGTTTTTAAATTTTTCTGCCTCTACAACCTGTACACCTTCTTTTTTAGCAAGATCATTGGCACCATAGCTTATAAAAATCAAATTTCCATCAGCAGAATTTCTTGCTTCAAGCTCCACAGGCATTCTTTTCAGGAGTCCATCCGTAGTTTCTCCACCGATGCCTAAATTGAATAAAATCAATTCATCACCATTTCCTTCATGAAATTTCTGAAGGGCATATCTTTTCAGAATATCTACCCAGCCCCCAAAGACACCGTCATACTCTCCATAGGTTATACTGTCTCCAAAGAACAGACCATATATTATTTTCTTCATTCAGTTAATTCTTTTTGTTCTGTGCTTATACAAAGCATTTAAATATTATTCAAAGTAAGATAAAATCTGGTAAATCTGTGTAATCTGCGGGAATTTTTTTTGGATAGAATCATATTAAAAATATTTCTTGAACCATTAAGCTTTTTTAAGGGATTAAGAGAAGATAAGGAAACAGCTGAAGCTATTTTTTTAAGCAACACCTTAAATTTTCATCCTGGATGAAGCTTAACTTTCCTTAAAGCCTTCATTTTTCTTAATGGTTTAAAATTTCACATCACTTCCTGACACAAAAGTTGTATTATTTCTATTCGCTATGCTAACACCAGTTGAATATTTGCGTGGGATTGAATAATCTCTACCAGGATTTCAAACAGCGTCTGCCCTTTCCCTTCCATTAAATCATCCAGTTTCTGCTGTAACAGCTTTATGTTGAAAGGTTTTCCCTGCCTGATCTTGTTTCCGTAAAATTCCCGGGTAGCTTTTATTCCCAGGTCTTCAGCTGATTTCTGAGATTCTTTCCATACGATCTCAATTGGCTCATTATTTTCAAAGACTCCGAAACCTCCGTAAAGGATATCATCAAAACCGTCCAAAGTTCCTATTTTCCAATCTGTATTTTTCATCAAAACATTGGAAGCTTCTTCATAGAAACCTTCTAAAGACGAAAAATGACCGCCATGGATGACGATCATTTTTTCTGTATTGTTATTTGAAGTATTCAACACCGTTTTTGAATATATTGTGGTAATTCGCAGTGGGTATGTTTTTCATAAGACCATCCGTGAAACGTTCCGGGTGTCCCATTCTTCCGTAGATCTTTCCACATGGGCTGGTAACTCCTTCGATTCCGAATAATGAATTGTTTGGGTTAAATGGCATTCCGTGGGCAATATTTCCATCAAAATCAATGTACTGGGTTGCAATCTGCCCGTTTTCATACAGCTTTTTGATCTCTTCTTCTGAAGCCATGAAGCGGCCTTCTCCGTGAGAAATCGGAATGGTGAAGGTCTGACCTTTCATTCCTTTTAACCATGGGCTTTCATCGTTCACTACTTTTACAGTCACCATCTGGGAAATATGTCTTCTGATGGCATTGTGAGCTAAAGTAGGAGCGTTTTCATCCAGATCCTTGATTCTTCCGTAAGGTAACAGTCCGGATTTAACCAAAGCCTGGAATCCGTTACAGATTCCAATGATCATACCGTCTCTGTCTAATAATTCATGAACTGCATTTTTCATCTTTTCATTCTTTAAAACGTTGACAATGAATTTTGCAGAACCATCCGGCTCGTCTCCTGCCGAGAAACCTCCTGAGAATGCTAAAATCTGAGAGGTTCTGATCTCTTCTACCCAGGCATCAATACTTTCATCCAGCAATTGGTGATTGATATTGATCAGAGGCAGACTGCTTACGACAGCTCCTTCTTTCTGGAATGCATTCAGCGTATCATACTCGCAGTTTGTTCCCGGGAATACCGGTGCAAATACTTTAGGCTGTGCAATCCCGTGTTTTTTGATGATGATATTTCTAGGGTTAATTGAATTTGATTTTTCATCAATTTCAACCGTAATCTTTTCTTTTTCTGCTGTTGGGAAAAGGTTTTCGAATGTCCCTGTGTAAGCGGATTCGAGATCCTGAATACGGGATTCGAGGTTGTTTATTTTCAGGATTCCCGAGTCTTTTACTTCTCCGATTAACTGAAGGGATGTGCTGCTTAATTCTTCTTTAGCTTCGATGATCAGGCTACCGATGCTTTTAGCTAATAATGTATTTTCATCCGCATTGATTTCAGCTCCCAATCTGTTTCCGAAGCTCATTTTTGCCAATGCTACTGCCACCCCACCGTCTTTCACGGTTTTCACAGAAACAATTTTTCCTGATTTGATGTTTTCAAAGATGAATTCGTACACATTTTTCAAAGCATCATAGTCCGGAAGGCCATTTTCCTGAGCTACATGATTGAAGAAATACACTTTATTGCCCGCTGTTTTAAATTCAGGGGAAATGATATTCTGTTTTTCTCCGTTAGCACAGGCAAAAGAAATCAATGTTGGAGGTACATTCAGATCCTGATAAGTTCCACTCATGGAGTCTTTCCCTCCGATAGCTGCTAACCCAAGGTTGATCTGGGCGTCATAAGCTCCCAAAAGGGAAGCTAAAGGTTTACCCCATTTTTCAGGTGCCTGACCAAGCTTTTCGAAATATTCCTGGAAGCTTAATCTGATATTTTTATAATCACCTCCCATGGCAACAATCTTCGCCACACTTTCTACTACAGCGTAAGATGCCCCCAATAATGAGTTTTGTTTTGAGATTTCAGCATCGAAGCCCCAGCTTGCCAGAGAAACGGTTTTGATGTCTTTTGCCCCTAAAACTGGCAGTGTCTGTACACTTCCTTCCATTAAGGTCTGCTGGTATTTTCCACCTAAAGGCATGGCAACGGTTGTTCCTCCTACGGAAGAGTCAAACATTTCCAACAGTCCTTTTTGGGAAGCTACGTTTTTATCTTTTAAAGTATTCAGGAAGTTTTCTCCGTTGAATTCCTTAGTTTCTTGTTTTACTTCTTCGAGGTGATTGATTTTCACCTCCTGAGATTTTGAACACCCGTTGGTATCCAGGAATGCTCTTGAAAGGTCAACGATCTTATCTCCTTTCCAGAACATCTGCATTCTTCCGGAATCTGTAACTTTCGCCACTTCTACTGCTACGATATTTTCAGCTTCGCAGAATTTGATGAACTTTTCTTTATCTTTCGGGTCTACCACAACCGCCATTCTTTCCTGAGATTCGGAAATGGCCAGCTCTGTTCCGTTTAATCCTTCGTATTTTAATGGCAATACATCAAGATTTACTTCCAGAGAGTCAGCAATTTCACCGATGGCTACAGAAACACCTCCTGCTCCAAAGTCATTGGATTTTTTGATTAGTCTTGTCAGCTCAGGGTTTCTGAATAATCTCTGGATCTTACGTTCTTCTACGGCGTTTCCTTTCTGAACTTCAGAGCTCATGGTGTGGATGGAAGTCTCGTCCTGCTCTTTTGAACTTCCGCTTGCTCCTCCTACTCCATCACGGCCTGTTGCGCCTCCTAAGATAATGATAGAATCTCCGTTAGCCGGTTTTTCACGTCTTACCCAATCTACAGGAACAGCTCCGGTAACGAAACCTACTTCCATTCTTTTGGCTTTGTAGCCTTCGTCGTAAATTTCGGAGACCATTGTAGTGGCCAATCCGATCTGGTTACCATAAGATGAATATCCGTTGGCAGCCTGTTTTGTAATGGTTTTCTGAGGTAATTTACCCGGTAATGTTTTGTCTACAGGTTCCAGAACGTCTGCCGCACCGGTTAACCTCATCGCCTGGAATACAAAGGATCTTCCGGATAAAGGGTCTCTGATGGCACCTCCCAAACAGGTAGATGCTCCTCCGAAAGGTTCAATTTCTGTCGGGTGGTTGTGGGTTTCGTTTTTGAATAACAGATACCATGGTTCTTTTTTACCGTCGTATTCTGCTTCGATCTGGATGGTACATGCATTGATCTCGTCAGAGATGACAAGGTTGTCAAGGTTTCCTGTTTTATGGAAATATTTCCCGCAAACAGTTGCCAAATCCATCAGGGAGATCGGTTTCAGCTCACGGCCCAGGAATTTTCTTTTTTCGATATAATCATTGAAAATGGTTTCCAATGTATGTTTGAATTTCCCTTCAAACTGAATGTCTGACAATTCTGTTTCAAAAGTAGTGTGACGGCAGTGGTCGCTCCAGTAGGTGTCTAATACTTTCAGTTCTGTTTCTGTAGGGTTTCTTTCCTCAGTTTTAAAATACTCCTGAATGAACTTCAGGTCATCTAATCCTAATGCAAAACCGTGACTGTTATAGAAATTTTCAAGTTCAGCCTCATTAAAACTGATGAAGTTTTCGTGGATCAGAACTTTAGACGGTGTTTCATCAGCAGGAATATCCAGTATAGACAGGTCTTTTTCCTGAGATTCTACTTTATTGATCAAAAGGTCTTTGATTTTTACCAAATCAGCTTCTGAAACGCCTTCAAATTCGATCAGCTTTCCACTTCTTACTTTTGATTTTTCATTCTCCGTCAATAAAGCGATACACTGCTGTGCAGAGTCTGCTCTCTGATCATACTGACCGGGCAGAAACTCCATTGCGAAATGGATGCTTTTTGCAGGGTTTTCTGTATGTAAAATATCAGTGACAGGATCTACGAAAGTATTGTTTACTACTTTTTCGAATTCCCCGTCATTCAAATTAAAAATATCATACACATTGTAGACTTTCACACTTTGAATTGCCGGAACAACTGCTTTTACTTCATCAAAAATTTTTGGACTTTCAACATCGAAAATTCCTCTTTTTTCTACGAAAATTCTTTTGTTATTAGACATTAGATGTCAGATTTTATTTAATATTAGATTTATTTTTCTTTTACTTTTCTGAGTTCAGAGAACCTTTGTCTGATGAACACTTTCTGTTCTGTCTGCATTGGCCTCATTCCGGAATACAAATTTACTCTTTTTACTTTCTTTAACCTCATTCTTTTTCTTATAATGCCAAGGTCAGATTAATATCTTTGGTCCCCACACTATTGGATGCATTTTTAGGAGCTTCCATCCATGCCTCTTTATTCAGTACAAATCTAAAAGGATAAGTTTTCCCTTTTTCAAATCCGGATACAGGAATCTCTAATTCGTAATGGTTTTTATCTTTTTTCACCATCTGATACTCTTTCTTCCCGGCATCCCAATTATTGAAATCTCCTACCAAAGAGACCGTATGAAGAAGCTCCGGATTTAAATTGGCAGGATGTGTGTAAGAAAAAACGATCTTGTCTCCTTTTACCGTATATCCATATACCTCCTTTTTATCTGAGGTTGCAATAAGGTCACCTACCAAACGCATGGTGCCGTTATAAATTGAGGAAAATGTTTCGGGTCCATTGATATTGACAATCATACAAACCCCTAAATTCAGCTCAGGATATATGATAAACAAGGTATTTATCCCATAAGATCCGCCGTGTTTAAAACCTGTTTTACCATATTCGGTAATAAAATATTTATCCCAGAAATATCCATACCAGTCTTCTTTACTATTGTCAATATTTCTTTGGGACTCCTGAACGATCTTATCCTGCGGATTCAGCTCTTCTTTTAAGAACTTCATCATATCTCCCATTGTAGATTGGGTTTTCGAGCCGCCTGCTCCCCATAAAAGGCTTTGCGGAACGGGCATCAGACGAAAATTTTCATGATATCCGTTGGCCTGAGCTTCATTTTTACCAAGTTCCAGTTTGGTATGGTTCATTCCAGCTTTTGAAAAGATATTTTCTTTCAAAAGGGTTTCATAGCTTTTTCCGTAAATATTTTCCAGCATAAGACCTGCCAACTCAAGGCTTAAATTACTGTACTGATATTCTTTACCTGGTTCCATTTTTAATGTAACTGTGGCAAGATCTTTTTTAAAGTCTTCTTTTGTATATCCTTTGTTGAGCTTTTCATAAAGAAAAGGGGTCTCATCCGTCATATTTTTCCTTAATTCATCATCATTGGGAAGGTTTCTAGGAAGTGCCGTTTCGTAAGAGATTAAGTTTCTTATTTTTATAGGGACCCCATTGTATTCTAAATTAGGGTAAGACCCTTTCAGGTATTTACGTACGTCATCATCAAGATTTACTTTCCCTTCCAGAACTGCCTGGGCCAGCAGCTGGCCTGTAAAAAGCTTGGTAACGGAAGCGATGGCAAAATAAGTATCATCGTTGGCTTTATTTCCTTTTCCTTTGTCTAATTCACCAAAGTGCCTGGTATAAACTTTTCCGTCTTTGAGTATTCCAACAGAAACAGAATATGCTTTAGATTCTTCGGCTACTTTCTGAGCAGCTGCATCTATGATTGAGTATACTTTTTTCTCACTTTGTGCATGGTTCTTTGCAAATGCCAGTGCAAAGATACATACAAGTATATTTTTTCTCATTAGGTTTAATTCTGGTTATTTTTGAATTTATTGGGGTTATTAGAATGTTTTTTCTGGTATTCTTCTGCCTGTCTGATTTCCTCTTTCAGCCATTTTTCAAAAGGGATCATTTTATTTTCATAATTCAAGATATAAACTTTTTTCCCATCTTCTGATACAAAGAACTTCAGATCATCAAATGCGGCTAAGTTTCTTTTGTTATTATCATAGGTGTTGATCTGATAATACGGAAAGTTCTCCTGTGGCCTTTCTACAATTTCAAAAAGCAGTTTTTTTTCTTCTTCAGACATTTCATTATAGACATTCACATAATGAATTGCTGAGATGACTGTATTATATTTTTCAAAGAATTGAAGGATATTCTTTTCCTTTTCACTGTATTGAAATGAATAGGGGTAATATTTCCCATCAATATCAATATCTTTCCCGGAATGTTGTGTAAGGGGCTGAACAGTTTCTCCTTTGATGTTCATCACTCCCCATATTCCGCCTACTATTGCAGGATGTTCATCATCTGTTTTTTCCCAGTCACAGCCATTACAGAATACGGCATATCCGTAATTAAAAGAGGAAGCAAAGTCATGCCTGGGCTGAATAACGGTCTTCCCGCTGCGGTCTGCAAATCCTATTTTTCCATTTTTCACAAACCTTCTGAGCCCTTCTGAGAAGTAGTCTGCTCCGTTATCGAATAAATAAGGCTTGTATAAAAAATTACCTTTTCTGTCATACACGTATCCAAAGGTATTTTTTTCAAATCTGTCATTTCTTTTCCCACCAGTAAAGAGAATGGTTTCATTTCCGATTCCTTCCGGTACTGATTCTCCGTCTTTGATTCCTGTATAATCTTTAAATTCTGCCGGAATGATGATCTTCCCTTTTTGGTTTTTTACGCCTACTAAACTGTCTTTGGAAATAAAATACCGTAAAATTTCTTTCTGCTGAGAAAAAGAAATCATCGGGATCCATACCATGATTAAAAGAAGTTTTTTCATCATAATCCAGTGTGAAGATATTACCATTTTGAGATTACGCAATTCAATTACAAAACAATTCAGAAAGTGCTTATATTACATTGATGCAGTAAATTATTCATCTTTGCTAAGATCAGTTTTCCTACGTGAATTTACAATAAGATAAAGCTTGTGAGAAGTATCATAGGCTATTGGATTTTCCAATTTCCATTTTTGATATCCAGCATAATCAAACTGATGATTTTCAGGAGGAGTTAACAAATAATTGTACTGCTCCATTAAATATTCGTCTGTGAAACCGTCATTTCTAAGCTTTGTAAAGAAAGAAATCAATCTTGTCGCCGGGTTATTTCCGTTAATTGGTCTGGGATTTTTTTGTGTTTTATAATCTATAAAACCGTTGATCCCTGCCATCTGATATTCTAAAAGAATTCCCGGAACGCCGGAAGCTCTTTCATATTTATTAATATTCTCATAGATCCACTTCATTTTATTGGTTGCACCACTCATTGTTATTCTTAATAATAATGTATCCTGGGCAGCAACGGGCGCATATAAAATATCAGCATATCTTGTTAATGGATTTTTTTCAACTATTTTGGCAGGTTGTAATTTGTTTAAAAACCGGTCCTGAATTTTATCCAATGCTAAAGTATCATTGCCTTTTTGACCTGCTTCTGAAATAAGGACCCAATATCCTGCATCGTAAACTCTTACATTAATTAATCTATCAAGATGACTAAAATAAGAACTGATGCCATGAAGTTTAAATTTTCCTTCTTTTATATTGACCCCTTTATTTATTTTTTCACTTTCTTTAAGAGCATATCTTCTTTCTTTTAACTCTTTATAATAATGATTTAAAAGTCTTTCTTCATCAAGAGAAGCTGGAATGATTTTAAATTTATACCATTCATTTCTGCTGTTATCTTCATATTCAGCCGCAAAAACACTATCGTTTTTAGAATTTGTAAATAATGCCGTCCTGGAAAAATCGCCCAGACTTATCGGAGCCGAAACTCCGGAAACAGCATGATCAAAATCTGCAGCTGATTTAATTTTTTTATTCGGTTTCAAATCCTGAGAAATAACAATCACAGGAAATAACAACACAATAAGGAATGTGAAATTTTTCATATTCGATCAAAAAAAATGCAGCCCAAAAAGGCTGCATATTGTTTTATACTTTAAGATCAGCTTCTAATCCTATCAAATCTTTGTTCTGGTCTATAATCGGTTGCACTTCGTTCTTGACAAATTCTTCTGTCTGAATCGGCGCAAACCCGATAAAGTTCTTCGGATCTAAAACTTCTTTTAATTTTGATTTATCCAGTTTTAAAGAATCATCGTTTAAGATTCTTTCGATCAGGTCATTTTCTTTTCCTTCTTCCTTCACTTTTTTGGAAGCTTCCATAGAATGAACTCTGATCACTTCGTGAATTTCCTGACGGTCACCACCGGCTTTCACTTCTTCCATGATGATATATTCTGTTGCCATGAAAGGAAGCTCTTCTTCAATATGCTTATTGATTCTGTTCGGATATACTACAATTCCGTTCATGATGTTGTTCCAGATCAATAAGATGGCATCTACAGCAAGGAACGCCTGAGGAATTGTCAGTCTCTTGTTGGCAGAGTCATCCAATGTTCTTTCAAACCATTGTGTAGAAGCAACCATTGCAGAACTTGTCGTCAAAGACATTACATATTTTGCCAATGCACCGATTCTTTCACTTCTCATTGGATTACGCTTATAAGCCATTGCTGATGAACCGATCTGGTTTTTCTCGAACGGCTCTTCAATTTCCTTAAGGTTCTGAAGTAAACGTAAATCGTTGGTGAATTTATGGGCAGACTGAGCGATATTTCCTAATAAAGCCACTACTTTAGCATCAATCTTTCTATCATAAGTCTGGCCTGAAACTCCGAACACTTTTTCGAAACCGAATCTTTTGGAAAGTTCTTTGTCTAAGTGTTTTACTTTGGAATAATCTCCATTGAACAGTTCAAGGAAACTTGCAGCGGTTCCTGTAGTACCTTTTACTCCTCTGAAACGAAGGGTTTCAAGGAAGAAGTCCAATTCTTCAATATCAAGAACCAGACTCTGTAACCAAAGCGTTGCTCTTTTTCCTACAGTTGTCAGCTGTGCAGGCTGAAAGTGTGTAAATCCTAAGGTAGGAAGGTCTTTGTACTGAATCGCAAAGTCTGCTAAGTTTTTCATTACATTCACCAACTTTTTCTTCAGGATTAAAAGTCCGTCACGGATCTGAATCAAGTCTGTATTATCTCCTACAAAAGCTGAAGTAGCTCCCAAGTGAATAATTCCTTTTGCTGAAGGCGCCACATCACCATAGGTGTGAACGTGAGCCATTACATCATGACGGAATTTCTTTTCGTATTCTGCTGCTTTATCAAAATCGATATTTTCAGCATTAGCTTTTAATTCAGCAATCTGCTCGTCTGTAATCTCAAGACCTAAATCTTTTTCGATCTCAGCTAAAGCGATCCAAAGCTTTCTCCAGGTACGGAATTTGTTATTGTGTGAGAAATTAAACAACATTTCTTCACTGGAATAGCGCTCTTCCAATGGATTTTTGTAGGAATTCATTCGTTCTTTTACTTTTTAGATGTACAAAAATACGGTTTTTCAGTGAGAGATGAAAATACAGTTTTTATGATTTTTAATCTTTATGATGTATTGCTGTTGCCTTTGAATATATTATATTATTGAAGTTGTTACAGATGATATAGAACGCATGAAATAATGAAAAATCTGCGTAATCAGCTTAATCTGCGAGCGGATTCTATTGCCAATGATGGAAGAATGTTGTTGGAAAAACGCCAAGGCGCTATTGTTTATTTTATTCTGTTTTTAAGGCGCTAAGATCTTATCTCCGATAAAATTGAATGCTGTTTATTTGTAAGAATTGTTTTTCTGTCCTCAACATACTCAAAGAATGAAAATCAGCGTAATCTGCTTAATCCGCGAGCGATTATGTTGCTATGGATATACAATGCTTTATATTAAAACAGGCCATCTCAAAAGATGGCCTGTTCTTCATTATTATTCCGGAATCAGAATTAATCAATAAGTCCGCAAGGTGATCCTACAGGAATACATTTTCTTACAAACGAACACCAGAAGTACCCTGAAAGGCACATCGGGATACCTCCCTGAACTGTTTTCAATTCTTTTTTTGAAAGTTTTCTTAAGTTTTTCATAATAACATTTTTTTGATTTTTTCCTACTCTATATGCTTTTCGGATTCTGCTTTAATTTGGTATTACCAATATACATATTTTTCAGCCAAAAAAACATAACCTATTCATTTTATATTACTTGTACCTAAAACTACCGTATTATTTTTTTTTGAATGTTGCTTGCAGGAATATTCTGCTGATAACGTTGAGTCATAAAAAAACCACCCTTTCAGGTGGCTATGATCTTCTGATATCAGGTCTTATTGATAGATGGTTACATCGTCTTTCTTAATCTGATAGCTTTTTTTATAGGGAATCAAAACATAGGTTTCTTTAATGTAGCTTCCGCTTTTCCATATTTTAGCTTTTCCTTCTCTTTCAAGAATAATGCTCTTTGCCATTCCATCAGGGATAAAGATTTCAGCCTTTTTCATGTCTTTACTGAAAATAACAGCTGTCATTGTAGCAGAGCTTTTATCCGAGGTCACTTCCTTTAATTTGATTTTCTGTTCGAAAACTCTTACACAGTTATTTCTGAGTTGAGAATAGGTATAACCTGCAGAGTTGATACATCCGTGAACATCCCTGTCCCCGCCCAAAACCGGAGTTTTTTGTTGAGCAAAAGCTAAAGAGGCAAGGAACATCGAAGTAAATAAAATTGGTTTTTTCATATTTAAATTATTAATGTTTTCAATTGGTAAAAGTATTTCACAAAATAAAGATATTAATTTCATTTTTAGCTGCAAAAATCATTATTTCTCAATAGCTTTTTATCCGGATGAACATTATCCGTATACAGAAGTTCTTTGAATATGGTTCTGAAGTCTCGTGATGAATCTTAAATATCCTACGATAAACTGCGAATGACAGTAGCCTTTTCTGACATTTTGAGAAATTTTATTTTTATATCTTCATAAAAAAAGCCACCCTAACGAGTGACTTTAATCTTTTTATATTTTGACTTTATTGATAGATAACAATATTGTCCTTTTTAAGCTGATAACCGCTTTTTTTGAAAGGCGCTAATACGTATCCGTCTTTTTTCCAGGCTTTTGCTTTTCCTGTTCTGGTAAGAACAATGCTACCTCCTTCTGCATCCTTAACAAAAACCTCAGCTTTCTTCATGTCTTTACTGAAAATAACAGCTGAAATATAATCACCTTTTGAAGCGACCTCTTTTAATTTTATTTTCTGCTCAAAAGTACGTACACAATCTTTCTTAACTTGTGAATAGGTATATCCCGCTGAACCAATACACCCATGGGCATCTTTATCGCCACCTAAAACCGGTGTTGTCTGTGCGAAAGCTAAGGAACCAAGGAACATTGCGCTGAATACAATCGTTTTTTTCATGTTGTCTGTCTATTATGATAATTGCGGGTGGTATTAATAAAAACCATGCCAAAAGATTGGAAAAAAATGTCTTTTAGAATAACTTCTACTGACAGTGATTTTACAGGATGTTATCATAATACTCCATGTTTATCATAATTCGAAATATTTTTCGCTAAAAGAAATAAATATGATAAAAATAAAACTATCATTTGTCATTTAAAACAATATTTCTACATTTAGAGAGAAAATAACCACAAAACTAATATTTCATGAAATTAAAAATCTACTCTGCATTTTTCCTGCTGACATCAGCTCTGTTTTTTTCACAAAATGTGAGTTTCACGGATGCCAATTTTAAAAATGCCTTACTTCCCTACCACGATGCCAACGGGGATGGAGAAATCTCCAATACGGAGGCTAAGAACGCTACGCTGATCATGATCGACACCAATTACGGTATCACTAATATTGACGGAATAGAGGCATTTACCAATCTGAATATGCTCTTTATAAGGAACAACCCTCTTTCCTCGCCGGTGAACCTCAGTCAGAGTCCCCAACTAACCAACCTTGTGCTTTACGGTGCAGCCATACCATCAATCAACCTTACAGGCTTAACACAGTTAAAAAAGATAACAGTAACGTTATCCCAGGGTGCTGCAATAGACCTCACCAATAAACCTCTGCTCGAAGAACTGTTTATAGCCGGTGAATTTGGTATTGGAGGGGTCAGCACTTTGGATGTGACGCAAAATCCTGTATTAAAAACATTATGGCTTAATGACAGCAGCCCCAATACCATTAATGTGACCCAGAATCCTTTATTGGAAACCCTGGTTATCCAGCAAAATCCCAATTCACCCAACAGCTTAACTTCTTTGAATGTTACCCAAAATCCAATGCTTAAAATACTGACTTTAGGTGGAAACAAAAACCTTCCTTCCATAGATGTAAGCATGAATCCGGTATTAAGTATGCTGAATATCGGGGCCACCGCAATAACTTCCCTGAACCTCAGCAACAATCCTTTATTAAAATATCTGGCCATAGATCACTGCGATTTTTCAGGTGGCATAGATCTGTCCAATCTCACACTTTTAGAAGAGCTGAATGCCAACGATTCTTCATTAACGCATTTAGATTTTACGAATAATGCCAATTTACATACTTTAAGTTTCAGCAATAACTATATTACCAGTTTAAACCTCGCTCCTCTGGTGAAACTGAAAAACTTTCACAGTGCCAATAATCTCTTTACCGCTATAGACCTAAGCAATAATCATAATCTTACCTATGCGGATTTTATGTCTAATCAGCAGGTACAGTACATTAACATGAAAAATGGTAATAATCATAATATGACGTGGCTTACGAACATGGACTATCAGTTCATGCCTCAATTAAGAGGTTTCTGCGTGGATGATGTAAATTCACCTTACGGTATCAAGGTAAAACAGACGCTTAATAATACAGTATTAGTTACTTCTGACTGTTCCCTGCTTTCGACCCGGGAAAATCCATTGCAGAGCAACCGTTTTACATTATTCCCCAACCCGGCAGATGATAAAGTATTTATAGAGAGTCCGGAAGACCTGCTGGAGTATTCTGTTTTTTCAGTTTCGGGCCAGAAGATACAATCAGGCGTTTTCAGGAAAGGAGAACAATCTATAGATCTAAAGAATCTGATTAAAGGAACGTATATTATTCAGATCAGGACAGACCGTCAGACGTTTACTGAGAAGATCATTAAGAGATAAAAAACGTATTCATATAACAAAGCCTTGTCATGATCATCTGACAAGGCTTTTGTTTTTAAAATATATTAAAAGTTTATCCCGGAGTTATTTTGTCCAGTTGATTTTTGAATGTTTTACATCCTGAGAGTTCGTACCAATCATGATATCGAATTCTCCCGCTTCCCAATCATATTTCAGATCTCCGTTATAGAATTTCAGATTTTCAGGGGTAATATCAAAGGTTACTTTTCTTGATTCTCCTTTTTTCAAAAATACCTTCTGGAAACCTTTCAGCTCTTTTACCGGTCTTGTAATACTTCCCACCATATCTCTGATGTATAGCTGAACCACCTCGGCGCCATCATAGTTTCCGCTGTTGGTTACGGTAACAGATGCCTGAACGGTTTGATTTCCTTTCGGATTGGCATTGGAAACCGTAATATCAGAATAATTAAATTTCGTATAGCTTAATCCGTACCCGAAAGAATATAACGGCGTATTACATTCATCCATATAATTGGAACGGAATCTTTCGTAGGTACATTTATCTACTTTATCCTGGCTCAGCGGACGGCCTGTATTTTTAGCATTATAATAGATAGGAACCTGCCCCAGGCTTCTCGGGAAGGTCATCGGCAGTTTTCCTGAAGGGTTTACTTTTCCGAACAGTACATCAGCAATTGCATTTCCTGCTTCAGATCCTGCAAACCAGGCATTCAAAATTGCATCCGGAGTATCTTTTACATTGGTAAGAGCCAATGGACGTCCCGTGAAAAGGACCATCGCAATAGGTTTTCCGGTTTTCTTCAGCTCGTTTAATAAGTCTACCTGAGACTGAGGAATTGTAATTTCTGTTCTGGAAGAGGATTCTCCGCTCATCTCTGCAGATTCCCCGATAGCCAGAACAATTACATCTGCTTTATTGGCTACATCAACCGCTTCTTTTAATAGTTGTTCTTTTGAGCGGTTATCACGGTCTGTTTTCTTTCCGTGAGCAGCATAGATATCTTCCAGCCTGGCATCGTAATCAATGTTTGCCCCTTTAGCAGAAAGGAATTTCACTTCTTTACCGTAGTTTGCCTGTAACCCCTGCATTAAATTGACTGAGACTGCATGTTTGGTAGCGACACTCCAGGTTCCGGCCATATTCAAAGAGTTGTTGACCAATGGGCCTATCACAGCGACTGTTCCTGACTTTTTCAAAGGGAGTACCTGATTTTCATTTTTCAGTAAAACCATAGACTGGGCTGCAACATTTCTCGCAATGTTACGGTTTTCCATGTTGTAAACTTCTTTTGCAGCCAGCTTTGCGTCTCCATGCTTGTAAGGATTGTCAAATAATCCCAGATCATATTTTGCTTCAAGAATTCTTTTCGCTGCTGCATCAATTTCAGCCTGGGTCACCTTACCTTCAGAAAGAGATTTTTTAAGGGTTGTTAAAAATCCCTCTCCTACCATATCCATATCCACTCCGGCTTTCAACGCCAAGGCAGAAACCTGCTGCAGATCCCCCATTCCATGTTCCACCATTTCGTTGATCCCGGTATAATCAGTCACTACAAAACCTTTGAATTTCCATTGGTTCCTCAGTACTTCAGTCTGCAGCCATCTGCTACCTGTTGCCGGAACTCCATCTACTTCATTGAAAGAAGCCATTACAGAAGCTACCCCTGCATCTACAGCGGCTTTATAGGGTGGAAAATATTCGTTGAACATTCTCACATGGCTCATATCAACTGTATTATAATCACGGCCAGCCTCTCCGGCTCCATACAGTGCAAAGTGCTTTACACAAGCCAGTATATTGGTACCGTTTGCCAGATCTTTGCCCTGGTAGCCGTATACCATGTTCTTGGAGATTTCGCTTCCCAGGTAAGGGTCTTCTCCGGAACCTTCAGAAACTCTTCCCCATCTCGGTTCACGGGAAATATCCACCATTGGCGAAAATGTCCAGTTGATACCGTCAGATGCGGCTTCTCTTGCTGCTACCCTCGCAGACTGCTGTACAAGGTTCATATCCCATGACGCGGCAAGTCCTAAAGGAATCGGGAAGGTGGTTTCATAGCCATGAATCACATCCATACCAAAGATCAAAGGGATCTTAAGACGGCTTTTTTCAATAGCCACTTTCTGAACGGCCTTTATTTTATCTGCTCCTTTTATATTGAACAGTCCTCCTACGAGTCCCTGTTCCACTTTTTTTCCGATATCTGAACTCTGGGCCTGGCCTGTGGTAAAATCTCCTGAAGTCGGCAGGTTCAGCTGGCCAATCTTCTCATCCAAAGTCATTTTAGATAAAAGATTGTCTACAAAGGCTTTCTTTTTAGCCTGATACTGAGCGGTCTGATAGGCCTGAACCGGCTTATCCACCATTTCCTGAGCGGAAAACACAGGTGAAAGTGCTAAGGTTGCAAGTACAATTAACTTTTTCATAAATCGATCTTCTTATTATTATTGTTTTATATTTTTTTGCTTAGTTACAAGTTAGTCTTCTTCAATTTCATTGTGACCGGTAAGCAGCTTTCACTGATAAATGATCTCCTGCTTGATGCTTTCAATAGTATTCGTGACTTTATTCTCCGTATACCATTCTATAGTATTTCCGTATTCATCATATTTTTCGGTAGAAAAATTGGTGGGTGAAAAAAATTCTGCATGGGTTTTCTTTTCATTTTCGATATAGTGTATGGCAATAAGCTCATCTTTTTTATTATACTCATTCACCCTTCCTTCAAGGTATTCCAATCTGTTTTCTCCCCCCGAGTAATCATCATAATCGTCTTTTGTTTTGCAGTACACACTTCCGTAATGAATATTGTATTGGTCAAAATATTCAATTTCTTCAAGTTGAGGGGTAAGGCGGTCTTTAGAAAAATCCGGACGGTAAAATGATGTCTCATGTAATGTAAGGTTGTCAAATTCATCATAATTGAAAATTTCAAGATGAATATGTTTCATTATTTTACTGAATGTGTCTTGATCTTCGGTTTGCATATAATGTTTAAACAAATGCAGTTTTTCTTCATTATATAGGAAATCACCAATTCTTATCACCCGATCTGTTTCATCAGAGACGATATATTTAATCCGGTCACCTTCTCTTTCAATAACCATATTATCCGTAAATTCATAAGTTTTCATGACTGTAGGATACTCAGCATTGATATATTTTTTCCAGACGTGACATGTTTTTTGATCTTCACTGTAAACCGTAGTGATATGATAAGAGTCTTCATATCCTTTGATATCAAAAATCACTTCTGTAAGCCTTTCTCCCTTGAATGTATAACTGATTTCGTCGTTATCTGCTTTCAAAATGATAAACTTTGTCAGGGCGTTTTCTTCTTCGATATTCTTTTCCAGCCATTCTTTAGATATCAAAGCATAAGTTTCAAATTGATCCGGTCCTTCAAATGGGTTTTTAATGGAAATGCTACATCCTGTAATATTTTTGGAACGATCATAAGTCTGTTGCAAATAATAATGTTCATGATGCTCATATATTGTTTCAAATCTTTCAGGATCTTTAAAGTTCAGATCTCTGATTTTTTTTAAATTTTCAAAAAAGGCAGAAGTTACCAGGTCTCCATTCTGAAAACGATGAACCTCACGGATATTCTTTTTATTTCCGCTAAAGCTTTCTATAAATATCTCGTCAAGGTCAATCATTATTTATTTTTTTCTTTCTTTTTAGACAGCATCCATTCATACAGCTGTGGATTTGAATAGGCAGAATCCCATGAGTTATGATTATCATTCGGGAATATGACCAGTTCTGCTGATGGATTTACAGGATGAAGTTTCTGATAAAATTTGAAAGCATTTTCCGGCAGTACAATATCATCCATACCTCCGTGGAATATTTTCATATTCAAATCTTTAAATCTATCAATATTTGCGGTCATTACCTGATCCGTAGGAGCGCAGACTGAAACTACTGCCGCAAACATTTCGGGATGCTCCATCGCCAGTTTCAAAGTACCCCATCCGCCCATAGAAAGCCCTGTCAGATAGATTCTTGAAGGATCAATCTTATATTTTTTCTGAATTTCTTTTATTAAATTATACACTGTAACGGTATCCCACCACATTCCTTCCGGACACTGGGGTGCAAGAATAGCTACCGGTTCTTTGATCAGATTTTTATAGGTGAACGGACTGTGTGCTTTTACCAGTTCAAGGTTATTTCCTCTTTCTCCGGAACCGTGAAGAAAGACAATCAACGGAACGTTTCCTTTTGTATTCTGGGGATAATCCAGGATATAGGAGATTTTTTCCGTTCTTTTAATTTCTTTGTTAAGCTCGCCTTTTATTTCCTGGGCATTCAACTGCAATGAAAACGGTAATAATAAAAGGGGAATATGTTTTAATTTCATAATTCTATAGGTTTTGGCTAAAGCCCTGGATTTGGTTTTATTTATTTTAAACGGGCTAAAGCCCGTTTCTATTGAATGTATATAGCTGCTGCATATTGTTTTTTCTCTAACATATCTTTCAGATTGAGCAGATTATTGTATTTAAATGATCGGCTGAACTCTTTATTAACATCTGAAATCCAAAGAGGCTTATTTAAAATTATTTTATTCCATATTTTGAGGACTGGAAACTCAGTTTTTTTAATCCCTGCTGAATTTCGGGAGCATTCATAAACAGTTTCCACAGGAATCCTGTTCTGTAGTTTTCAATCATTGGAGCTATTGTTCCCTGGTCAATAGCCAGGTATCTTGGTGTAAACCAATTGCCGTAATGAATGGATGTTGCATCATAAGGCCCGGCAGATCCTATGAATTCAGGTTTTTGAGTATAAATAAACCTCAGGAAATTCATGGATTCTTTTGGAGTATATGGAAAACTGCTCAATGCTGCTGTGGGTGTTATTACTCCATTATCATTACCCGGCATATGGGCTGTATATCCTGTGCTTCCATTTTCATTTCTTGTATAACCGGCTGTTAATCCCCAATAGTTCGGCCCATAGCCTTTCCATTGCTTCGGATTTTCTACACAATATTGGTAATCGATAAGTGTCTGGTTTTTATTTACATCGAAATAGTTTTTCACCAGCTTATCGGATAGTCCTGTAGGATCCAGCCCGATATATGAATATTGTGCCCAGAACAATGGGCCGCCGTATTCTTCGGCATAATTATGTTTTACATACAGAGGTAATCCGTATTTTGTTTTGTCTGTAAGGTAGGTTCCGTTTCTGGTCCATCCTTTATAGTAGGTTTCAGCATCAATAGAATAAGTAGGTGAAGATGCTGCTAAAATATAAGTGATCAGACATTCATTATAACCTTCGAGAGGAAAGTTCATTTCCCACTGATATTCCGGTGACCAATGCCAGTAAAGGACTTTTTCACCTCCTTTGGTATACCAGTTCCACTGAATTCCTTTCCATAGCTCATCACATTTTGCAGCCAGTGCTTTTTCTTCTTCATTTCCGTTTTTAAAATATTCACGAACCATCAGTATTCCTGAAGTAAGGAATGCGGTTTCCACGAGATCTCCTCCATTATCTTTTTTACCGAAAGGAACAGTCTTACCTGTCTCTCCATTGATCCAATGAGACCATGCTCCTTTATGTCGGTCGGCTTTTGCAAGGAAATCCATCATATGGGAAAGTCTTTTTACAGCTTCCTTCCTTGGGACAAATCCTCTTTCCACACCAACCAGAATTGTTGCGAGTCCAAATCCTGAACCGCCGGTAGTGATCACGTGTTTATCTTTATCAGGATAAATATTATCTTCATGATACCGCTCTCTTCCCAGCATTGACTTCGGTTCTGCATAGTCCCAGAAATATTTCAGAGCATCTTTCTGCACTCTGTCCATCAGCTGTTCGTCTGTAATATCAGATTTCACCCCTTTACCGGCCTGGGTTTCCTGTTTCTGAATATTGGCGTTTTTGCATGAATATACAAAAAACAAAGAGGTAACAGCCATTGATAATACGATCCTTTTCATGATTTCTTTTTTACGTAATTCTACTAAAAGAAGAGGAGAACTTTCATTCTCCTCTAAAGTTTATTTTATGTTTTAATATCCGGGGTTTTGTGTAAATGCACCCGCACTTTCAGTCATTGCATCAAACGGAATTGGGAACAGTTCGTTTTTTCCGGCTTTGAATCCATAAGGAGCCAATACTGTAGCAGCTTGTCCGGTTCTTACCAAGTCTACGAAACGGTCACCTTCCATAGCAAGCTCTACTCTACGTTCATGCCAGATTGCAGTTCTCAATGCAGCCTGTGTTGATGCTGTAGTACCTCCTAACTGAGCTCTTGATCTCACCCTATTAAGATTGGCAATAGCTGCAGAAGTATTTCCTAATTCATTGGCGGCTTCTGCATTAATCAGAAGGATTTCAGCAAATCTTAAAATTCTGATATTCTGAATAGACCCATAACCGCAAGCACTTTTGTTCAAAGCTTTTGGCACGTATACTTTTTGGTTATAAGTAGTTACTGACTGAGCATCACCCATTGCAATTAAATCTCCTTCCGGAGTCGTCTCTCCGTTTCTAAGAATGGTAAGTTCTTTTCTGATATCACCAGCCTCAAATGCATTTTCAAGAGCATTAGAAGGGGTAAAGAAGCCCCAGCCAAACTGATCTCTTACTCCCTGTACTTCAGCATACTGGCTTCCTTTGAATGGAGGTATACAGTCACAATTTACTTCAAATACAGATTCTCTTCCAAATTCTCCTGCCGGTCTGAATAAATGATTGAAATCAGGATCTAAGTCATACCCCATACTCATTACCTGATTGGACGTTTCATATGCTTTCTGCCAATCTTTTTTATAAAGGTATACTTTTGAAAGTAATCCCAATGCTGCTCCCTTCGTTACTCTCCCCAAATCTGAAGCGGGATAAGTCTGAGGAAGAATTCCTGCAGCAGTGGTAAGGTCGGAAATAATAAAATCATACACTTCCGCTGCAGTATTTCTTGGAACTTTATAATTAGTCTGAAGTCCGTCAAAAATAGGTACACCACCATATATTCTCACTAAATTAAAGTAAAGATACGCTCTCAGCATTTTTGCTTCTGCCACCAACCTTATTTTTAAATTAGCATCCATATCAATCTTCGGAACATTCGTAATTACCTGATTACAACTGTTTATCGCCTGCCATTGTCCGATCCAATACCCTCTTATACCCTCATCACTAACGGTATAAGTAAAATTATCATATACATTGATAAAGGAAGCATCACCGGGATTAGATCCTTTGACAACATCATCTGCAGGTACTCCAAATACAAACTGGTATGGGAAAGCAGAATTTTCCCAACTCCTCAGAAAAGTATAGATAGCATTCGTTGCCTGCATAGCATCCTCTTGGGTTTTGAAAAATGTTGAAGCATCTGTATAACCTTCCTGCTTTATATCTAAATAATCATTGCAACTTACTGCCAATGAAAATAATGCGATTGATAAAAATATCTTTTTCATAACTCTTTCTTATTAAAATGTTAAATTAAGACCAACAGTATAAATGGCTGAAATTGGATAAATATTGTTATCAACTCCCATTTGTACTCTATCAGTATTCAAGATTTCAGGTGAGAACCCATTATATTTGAAGCTTGTCCAAGGGTTCTGAGCACTTACATATAATCTTAATTTGGTAATAGACAATGATTTTGCAAATGTTTGAGGTAAATTATAACCAACCTGAATATTTCTGATTCTTATATAACTTCCGTCTTCTACGTAAAAACTGTTTGGTAAAATGATAGCTTGGTTATTGGTTGCCATCGGATAAGCATTAGATGTTCCTGCACCATGCCATCTGTTGTTATAGAAATCAAGATCCCAACTTTCATTTCCGTAACGCTGCTCTCTGTTAAAATTATAAATTTTATTCCCGAAAACACCTTGAAAATCAATAGCAAAATCAAAATCATACACATTCAAATTAACACCAAATCCATAAGATCCCTTAGGAATAGGACTCCCCAGGAATTTTTTATCTCTGACGTCAATCACACCGTTTCCATCCAAATCTGCAAATTTAAACCCTCCGGCTTGGGCTCCATTCTGAGTAGCCCACGCATCTACTTCCGCCTGATTCTGGAAAATACCTTCTACCTGATAACCATAATATGAACCTACAGCTTCACCCGCCTGTAATCTTATGATTGAGTTACCATACAGACTAGCTCCTGCATTCAAATAGGAATTGTTAGCAACAGAAGTAATCTCATTCTTCAAAGTGGTCATATTTCCATATACTCCAATTTTCACATGATCATTGATCTTAGTATCATAGCTGACAGAAAACTCTAATCCTTTATTATTAAAGGAATAGGCATTGGTAATATAATTATTCCAGTTTGCAGCACCGGAAACTGTTCCCTGAACGATACCGTATACTACATCTTTAGTATCTTTATCAAAATAAGTAGCATCGATTTTCAGTTTATTACTGAACATTGCCATTTCTATTCCGAAGTCTTTACCCGTTGTTGTCTCCCAGCCAATATTTGGATCTATAACCTTGTTGATTGTTTGTGAAGGATATCCCGCATTTCCATAATAAGCTCCTTCGGGAAGAATAGTCGTATTCAGTGTAAATGCTCTTTGTACATCAGGATTTCCCAACTTACCCCAGCTTGCTCTTAATTTTAAAAGATTGAAAACATTCTGTTCACTCATAAAGTTTTCTCTGGAAATTACCCATCCTGCACTTACAGCCGGAAATACACGAGTTCTGTCATTCGAAGAATATTTAGAAGTTCCGTCCCTACGAACAGAAGCATTTACTAAATATTTCCCATCATAATCATAATTAACCCTTCCAAAAAAGGATTCAATCCTATCCTGATACGGAATTACATTTCTATCTCCTTCTTCAAAACTGGTTCGATAAATATCCGTTCCATTAGAAATGTCCAGAGAAGCATTACTACCGTTATAATTCACATTCAATGCTTCTGCATAGGCCTGAGAATATGAATTTCTCGTTCTGGAAAAGCCTGCCAGCAATTCTATATTATGTTTTCCCAATTCTTTTTTCCAGCTTAAGGTATTATCCCAGATATAATTTCTGGTCCTGGAATCTCTTGTGATTAACTTATTGGGTTTTTGATCAGCAACAGGGACATAGCCAAATGTTGGCGTATATTCATACTTATTCGAATTAATATTGTCAGTGCTATAGCTAATTCGCAATGTAAAATCATTGAGGAATTTATATTCTCCCCAGATATTGTTCAACAGCCTTTCTTCTCTGGTCTGAGATCTGAACAAATCCATTTTTGCTCTTGAATTAGGAATTTTAGCCAATGTAAAATATTGGTAATCTCCTGTAGCGGGATTAATGGGTGCATACAAAGGCGGTGACGAATAAGCATCAAGTAAAGTATTATGCACATGGTCTGTACGCATTTTTGAAAAAGTGAAATTATTCCCGATCGTAAGATTATCGGTAATTTTATAACTCAAATTCACTTTCGTGGTAAATCTGTTAAATCCACTGCCGGAATTAATTCCCTGACCTGCCGCAAGATTTCCTTCATCCTGAAGATTTCCTGCACTTAAATAATAATTCAGTTTACCAAGAGTTCCTGAAGCTGAAATATCATTAGAATTAATGATAGCTGTTCTGAAAATCTCTTTAAACCAATCCGTATCTGTAGGATAGGATGCTCTATCTAAGAATACAGGATCTTTTGCTTTATCATTGATCAGTTTCTCGTTATACAGCTGTATATACTGATCTGTATTGACCATCTTAGGGATATTGGTCACTGTCTTAATTCCTAAGTATGAATTAAAATTAAAAACCGGTTTTTTACCTCTTCCTGTTTTGGTTTTAATGATTACAGCACCATTGGATGCTCTTGCCCCGTAGATTGCCAAACTCGAAGGGTCTTTCAGAACACTCATTGATTCTATATCCTGAGGGCTTAAGAAAGAAATATCATCTGTAATCATTCCGTCAACAATAAAAACGGTTTTACCCGTCAAAGAGCTGATTCCCCTGATATCTACTCTAGGCGAAGCACCCGGTGCACCTGAGTTCAGAACCTGAACACCAGACAATCTTCCCTGTATAGAACTGATAGGATTTGCATTGGGCTTATTGGCCAAATCTTTAGCAGAAACAATCCCGATACTTCCGGTCACGTTCTCTTTCTTCTGAGATCCATATCCTATCAGAACTACCTCCTCGATCTTCTGCTCTTTTGCAGCAGTATCTTTTGGGGCTGTCTGCGCATTGACGTTCATCCCGAAGTACAGAACAGCAATGAGACATGAATACTTTAAATTACTTTGTTTCATATAGTTTCAATTTTATTCAATCAATCAAATTTCCGCATATCTTTATTGGAGTTATCTTAAAATCTCAAAAAAAGACATTAGTCAAAAATAGGAAAAATATTGAATCATGTTAAAATATCTTAAAAATTTAAAAACAATTAACATTTAATAAACATAAAATAAAAAACAATTATTATTTATGAATTTATACACAAAATAACCACAAATAAACAATCATATCATTAATAGGAAAACAGCATTTTTTCTTTAAAAAACCACCCAATAACGGGTATGGATTTAATATTTTGTTAAATAGAGAATAGTATTTACCTTTGGTGCGGTTTTTGACAAAAAGCTTTAAGAAAAATGTAATAAAAAATATCAATGAAAAAATATATCATTGCAACGGCCCTGATCATTGGAACCGGTGCAGCCATCACTACTACCGTACAGTCCTGCACAAGCATTGCCACAAGCGATATGGGGCTTTCTATTATCAAAAGAATGCTTCTTAACGGCATTGATAAAGGAGCAGGTATCTATGGAAACAAAGAAGCCTTCCTGCAGAATAATATGGTTGACAAAGCCCTTCCGAAAGAGCTCAGAGACATCAATTCTATGCTGGAAAAAATTTCACCCTCTCTGGTTGCCAAAGAAAGGGATTATATTGCACAGGCAGCAGTGTACACTGTCAATATTTCAAAACCTATTTTACAGGGTGCTGTCAACAGCCTTAATGCACAGGATGTAACAAGGATCATCCAGGGAACAACTGCAACACAGATCCTGAAAGAAAAAACCTCCCAACAGCTTATTGCAGCCATTTCCCCTAAAGTGGATGAAAAGCTCAATGAATATGGAATTGTGAAAACAATCAATACCGCATTAGCCGGAAATAACTTCCTCGGAAATCTTCTGGGAGGAAATAAAAACACAGTCAACTCCGGCGGATTGAGCCAACTTGCTTCAGAACAGCTCGTCAACGGCCTATTCAATATTATCGAAGATTATGAACATCAGAACTCCAAATCCCTGCTGGGGCCGTTTGGAAAATAGGAAAATTTTCGCTATATTTATATTATATTAACAATTGCAGATGGATATATTACAAGGAAATCAACACGCAAGTCCTGAGGATTTTTACAAATCTCTGAAGGAAAAACTGGAGGATCATCATGATTTTCCGGAAGATTATTTATTTAAATTTATCATTCCCACAGACCAGGCAAAACTTACTGAAATTTACAAAGTTTTTGACGGTATTAAATTTACACTGGGAAACCGCGAAAGCAAAAATGGAAAATACACAGCCTGCAACATCAATGCATTTGTACTGGATGCCAATCAGGTGGTGAATATCTATAAAGAAGTAGCCAAGATAGAAGGCGTTATTCTATTGTAAAAGCAGAAACCGGATCATATTACCATGATCCGGTTTTTATTAGCCTTACTGCCATTCATAAAGGTATTCTTCTGTTCCTACTGCTTCCAATCTTTATTTATCCTTTAATTATTACATTCCTTTAATAAACAACAAACCACCCCTGTTAAGAGGTGGTTTTATCAATCTGATAGTTGTTGTTGTATTATTTCTTAACAAACTTAATGCTTTCTGAAACTTTAGCATTGTTAAGGGTAATTACATAAACACCTTTTGCAAGTTCAGATACATGAATCTGATTATTGCCGGTTTTACCGTTCTTAACAAGCTGTCCTACAGCATTATGAATTTCAAACTGAGTTTCTCCTGAAAGTCCTGTAATATTAAGAATATCGTTAACCGGGTTAGGATACACTCCGAAGGTATTTTTCTTATTCACTTCTGAAGTTGATAAAGATTCTCTTGTAGTGAATGCTTTCGTTTCATAAGAGAATTCACCATCCAAATGGAATATAGTCTGTCCTGAACTTGTAAGCAAATCTACATATCCTTGCGCAGATCCTTGACTCACTGCCGTTAAACCATCTCCATAATCATCAGATATTGTGAATACATAGCAATCTTGAGGCAAGTTCCATGTCTGAGTGATAAGAGCCGGATCAGCCTGCCCTGGTTGAGAATTACTATATCTTCCCTCTTTTACGATCTGACCTGCACTGTTTTTAAGATTCCATCTTGTTTCCTGTCCAAATCTGTCTCTCTTTAACTTAAAGGTAACCGTAGTTGTTCCAAAGTATGCAGGTGCTACAGGTTTTACATAGTTACCGCTTGTCGTATTATTGGTACTTCTCTGGTCTGCTCCTCCGTTTACAGATGTAATGGAGAAAGTAACAGGTGAAGATGCTACAGATCCATCTACAGGGATGTTGATAACATCAGATTTATCCTGAGTCAGATTACCTGACCAGCTATACGTCTGAGCAGCTCCGCCGTTGATTGAATATGAAACAACAGCTGAAGTTAAATTACTGGTTCCTCTGTTTGTAATAAGAAGACGCAATACGCCTGCTCCACAGTTAAGAATACCTAATGAACATCCGCCATCGTATTTTATTTCAGCATCATTAGGGAACAAAGGAATAGGCTGATCAGCAGTAGATGCTTTAAGCTCCAATCTTCTCGGAGAATTATCCATTACTGTTCTGATTCTTGTTTTCTGATCATTGGTATAAATGTTCATACAAGTATCATTGGTATAGTCCATATAGTTCTGAACCATTTCAAAAACGTTCGGATCGTTACAGCTTACTATAGAAGCATTACATGTATAATTTGCAGTATGTGCCGTAGGTGTATCTGCACAATAGTCATTTCCACATGCTGCATCTCCCCAAATATGTCTTAACCCAAGAAAGTGGCCTACCTCGTGGGTCATTGTTCTTCCCCTGTCATAACCAGGCTGCATCAGGAACGTACCATCATTATAATCCATACTTCCAAAAGTAGCATATCCTGCAACTACCCCATCTGTAGTAGCCAGACCTCCATTTGCGCCAAGTCCCGGAAGACCTGAAGCAGAAGGGAACTGAGCATACCCTAACAGACCGTTATCTGCAAAGTCCACACTCCACATATTCATATATTTGGTAGGATCCCAGATCGTCTTAGGCTTTACAGTTCCGTTAATATAATCTGTATATCCCTGGCTTTCATCACCTCTTCCCCAATAATCCCTGCAAAGGTTTACTCTGTCAATTCCGTTGGTAGGATTTCCGTTAGGATCTACTTTTGCAAGTACGAATTCTATTTCAGTATCAGCACCTACGGCATTGGTATTATAGCCCGGAGTATTAATTTTTTTTCTGAAGTCATTGGTCATTACGGTAAGCTGAGACATTACCTGAGTGTCTGAAATATTAGGTGCAACACCTACATTCTGACCACTGTGAATAACGTGTACTACTACCGGAATTGTAATTACTGTTCCATTCTGAGATTTGTTGGCCTGAGCTTTTTCAATCAAAGGAGCAAGCCATTTTTCAAACTGTTCATCAGACAGCCTTTCTGGAAACTTCTTCTGTAAGTTTGCTTCATATTCAACAGTTCCGCACTTTTCTACTCCATTAGGATCCAGCTTTCTGTTTTCCCATACTTTTTTTGTAGGTTTTGCACCGTCTCTGACCTGTGCGTTTGAAACTCCCACGCCCATAAAAAACAATGCGGCTAAAGAGGATTTTAAAATAATAGATTTTGTCATTACCATATTTTTTATAATTTAGCAAATATAAAAAATTAACCCATCATACAAGAATACAATTCATCAAAATTTAAAATAAAGTAAAAATAATACAATGAGGATTCTTTTTATAATAATCAATGCAATTCTGATAACATTAAACATCAGTTGTTTTCATCAAAACAAAACAGAAAATAATGAAAAAAATTTAACTAAAACAAACCAACAAAATAAAATCGAAAAAATTCAACTAACAGAAATAACAAGAGGTATTAACCGAAATTCCATTTTAACACCTATATCAAAAATAGCAGTTTATAATGGAGATTCCACAAAATCTGCAATGCTTCCTTCCGAATGGAATAATATCGCCAGACAGGCAGAAGCTCTTGATCTTTCCAAGATATCAGATCTCCAGTCTCCTACTACCGGCAGATTTTCAGATCAGGCTTTATCCTCTACTTTTATAATCACTTCCGGAGGCACAAGCTACACTTCTGCGACTTTTGATGCCGGCCGTCCTCCAAAAGAACTGGAAGCATTATACAACGCTATCGTTGGATCTAAAGGCAATCGGAAAAAGTAACCTTAATACGAGTTAATCCTTATGGATTGTAAAATAAAAGAGCCTGTTTTATCAATTAAAACAGGCTCTTTTATTTATATTTAAATACTATTTCTCAATAAAGAATTTTACGTTTTCAATGGGTCTTCCCAACATTGCCACTGATCCTTTTACCAGAATAGGCCTTTGAATCAGGGAAGGATTTTCAGCCAGAATTTTAATCCATTCTTCTTCAGTATAATTCTTATCTGCATAGTTATCAATATACAGCTTATCCGTTTTACGGATGATATGGAAGACACTCTGGTTAAGTTTCTTCAAAACTGTTTTGATCTCAAGAATACTCAACGGATCTTCTATGATATTGATAATCTCAAAAGGAACACCGTTTTCATCCAGATATTCAAGAACGGCGTTTGATTTTGAACAGTTTCCGTTATGTAAAACTTTTACTAACATCTTTAATCGTTTTAAAAAAAATTAAACTCGTCTACACAAATTTAATAAGAATTGGGTGGAGGCTGTCTTAATATTCTGATAAATATTTGTTAAAACAGTCCGTGCAGTTCTGCTTCAATCTTCTCAAGGATCAATCCGAAATCTTCAGGCTTTTCTACAAAGTCAAGATCATCAACTTCAATCACCAAAAGCTTCCCTTCTGTATAATTGGAAATCCATTTTTCATATTTCTGATTCAGCTTTGAAAGGTATTCAATACTGATGGAAGCTTCATACTCACGTCCTCTTTTGTAGATTTTCTTTACCAGATTGGGAACGTCAGATTTTAAATAAATCAACAGATCCGGAGCGGAAACAAAAGACTTCATCAGGTCAAAAAGTGATGAATAGTTATTGAAATCCCTGTCAGAAAGAAGATTCATATCATTCAGGTTTTCGGCAAAAATGTGTGCATCTTCATAAATAGTACGGTCCTGAATAATATTTTTCCCGCTTTCCCTGATCTCTTTCACCTGGCGGAATCTGCTTCCCAGGAAGTACACCTGCAGTGCAAAACTCCATTTGCTCATATCAGAATAAAAATCCTCGAGATAAGGATTATGATCTACATCCTCAAATTGTGCATCCCATCCGTAATGCTTGGAAAGCATGGTAGTCAAAGTTGTTTTTCCGGCTCCAATGTTTCCTGTAACTGCAATGTGCATATTCTTTTTCCTTGTATTTACTGATTAGTTGATAAGCTTTTCTATACCGGCAGCTTCCACTGCTGAAACATCTCCGATCAATTTTTCTAAAGTATTGTCTGAAGATTTTTCTCCTGCCTCTTCTCCACTTGTCTTTTCTTCAGGTTTTTCCGAAGATGGTTTTGCAGATTCAGGCTGAGTTTCCAGTTGTTTTTGCTATCTGGCTTTTTTTACTTTTTCAAGGCTGTAAAGATAGAGTTTGTTCCCCTTGATTTCAAAATAAGAGAGGATGTTTTTATCCACAATTTGCGCATCCTGATCATCAAAAATGGTCACTAATCCTTTTTCGGGAACATATTGGGAAATGGTATTATTGGTAACCACCAGGATATTGTCATTTTCTCTTCTGAATCTTTTCCCGTTATCAATGGGGGCTTCAAACAGCTTTTCAAACTTCAGACTGTAGATTCTGATATGCTTTCTCGTGAGAATATAGACTTTACCTTCATACACAAGCAAATCCATAAGATCTTCAAAACTGATATCAAACGGATAAGAGTTGATGGTAGTATCATTCCTGAAATTGTACTGGATCAGGCGTTTTGTACTGTCATCCAACAGCCACAGCTGCTGCAGGTCTTCAGCATAAGCCATTCTGATAAAACCGAATTTCTGTTTAAAATCAATCCGCTGGATTTCATTCATATTCTGGTCTACAAATTTCATTTCCTGTGCATTTTCTGAAAACAAAGGAACATTCAGTGGATTTTGTACGGTCTGTACTTTAAAGGGAACCGTAAGCATCATTTTCCCGATCTGTTTTCCCAGAGAGTCGTATTTGGTGAGACTGAAATCTTTATTTTTATAGATATACAGATTCCCGTAATCATCGGCAAGCATATCTTTAGCCTCTTTGAGCTTCAAGGTATCCAAAGGGAGCATATTCTGTCCGAAGGCGGTACAGAAAAGGAAAAGAAATATTATGTTTAAAAACTTCACTCTGCTTTTTTAATGTGGTCAATATACTGAAAAATAATTTCATCCAAAAGACCGTCAAAGTTAATGCAATTATCTATACTATCAATCAGTACAGAACCTACCAGACGCTCCTCAGCCAACAGTATTTTTTAGAAATACACTCATTTCCCAAAAAGGTACCATTTATATCCTTATAAAAATAGCGCTCCTAAGGAACGCTATCATTTATCTGTAAGTCATTTTTTTACTTTATTTGATCTGAACTTCATAGATCTTCGGCCAGTTTTTACCGGTTACCAGCATATTTTCTCCTTTGAAGGCAATTCCGTTCAGTACATCATCACTTCCTTTGGTATTTTGTCTGGCAATTTCTGTGAAATCAAATGTTCCTACGACTTCTCCGTTAGCAGGATTTATCTTTAAAATGATTGGTTTCTGCCATACATTGGCATAGATAAAGCCATTGTGATACTCCAGCTCGTTCAACTGATCATAAGCCTGTGTACTTCCTGCAACGGCAATGTATTTGATCACTTTTGAAGGCTCGTTAGGATCAAGGAAATACAAAAGTTTACTTCCATCAGAAGCGATCAGGTTCTTTCCGTCATACGTCAATCCCCATCCTTCCCCCAAAACATTAGGGTAAGCAAATTCAGAAATGAGCTTTAAAGAATTTTTATCATAGATATATCCTTTTTTGCTCTGCCATGTCAGCTGGTATACTTTATCCCCAATAATTGTACTTCCTTCTGAGAAATCTTCCGGGGCCTGTTTGGTAGAAGCTAACGGTGTTGTAGTTCCCAGGGTATATTTCAGGATCTGGGAAGAACCGTTCTGGCCATCACTTTCATAAATGGTATTTCCTTCGATCTGGAACCCCTGTACAAAGTTTTTAGGATCATGAGGATATTCTGCCACGATCTGGTAAGCAATATTTTTTTCAGGATTTTTTGCAAATACATTGATGGTAGCATCCTGATTCAATACTTCTCCACCTTTTGTTTTGATATTAAAAGTAACGGCATTATCCCCTAATGTAAAAAACTTGGGATCAACCGTTAAATCTTTTGTTTCTTTATCTCCGAAGCTAATGGTTACGCTTTCTGCATTTTCCGTCACTTCTTTCGGAAGCTCCAGCTTATCACCGAAGTGGTATCCTTTTGCTTCCATTGACGTATTATACGTATTTAATGTATCAAGAATTTCTTTATTCTTGTTACAAGATGCCAGTAATAAAATCGCTGCGAAACCCGCTATTATATTTTTTTTCATTGACTTTCTAAATATTTCCCCAAAAATAGCAAATTTTATTCCGTATTGCCAATATTATCGGTTGGTTCACCAAATTGAAGGATATAACCGTTGTTATCATAGATTCCAAACTCCCTCATTCCCCATTCAAAAGTTTCAATTTCATAACAGATTCTGGCCTTTGTTTTAAGGTCTTCCCAAAGTTCATCCACTTTATTGACATTAAAATAAAATGATCCGCTAAAGCCAATACCGGCAGTTTTTTCGTGTTCGTTTGGCTGGGAAAGCATGATATAGATCTCATCTTTGCGGAGGGAAGCCCACTGCCAGTCATCGTTTCTGCCCATCAGGGTAAAACCGAGGACACGCATATAAAAGCCTATCGTATCATCAAGATTCTCAGTCCAGAGAATCGGCCGGAGTCCTGTAAACTGTATCATGATTCCTGTAGTTCAAAAGTTTTTTTATCGATTTTCATATTAAGGGAAACCCATGTTTCCTGATCAATCACCGCTTCTTTCCTTATGTCCGGATCAATGGCAAAACCTGCTTTTTTATAGCATTCAATAGCTCCGGTATTCCAGTCGTATACATTCAGCTCCGCTGTTTTTCTGTCAAAATGACTGAAGCCGTATTTCAGGAGTTCTTTCATTACTTTTTTTCCATATCCTTTTCCCCTGTTGTTTTCATCCCAGATCAGAATTCTTCCCAGCAGAAATGTCTCTTCTTTCAAAAAGATCTGAGCGTGTCCTATTACAGTATGATCAGTCTGCTCCACTATTCTGAACAATGTTCTGTTTGGATCATGTAAATCTTCTTCCAGCTGGTCAGCGGTAAGAGGAAACTGATACATGGGACCGGCAAACTGCAGCAGCATTCTTTCATCTGTTATTTTTGAGATCAGTACCTCAGCATCATCAAGGGTAAAAGGCTGTAATTTGATCATAAGCTGTTTTTTTCTGAGTATTCCTTTAAACTTTGCCCAATAATGGCATTCCAGCCTCCGGTAAAACTTTCTCTGGAGAAACTGTCACCGAGACCACTGAAGTTTTCGATTCCTTCATGGGTAAATTTTACTACTGTAGCATCATCCTGCGGTAAAAGTTCCCATGTTACCATTGTTTTCTGATCTGAAAAGTCAGGATAAGACCAGGTATGTTTCAATTTCTGAAGAGGAACAATTTCTATGATCACGCACTGATGGTGGAATTTATTTTCTCCGCCAGGCTCATAGAAATTAAACTGTTTTCCGACTTCAGGTTCAAAATCCGGAATATCGAAATACCAGAGTTTCATTTCAGTTTTATCAGTCAATGCCTTCCAGATCTTTTCAACCGGAGCATTTATTTTGTATTGAACGGTGATTGGTGTATTCATATTGTTACAATTTTACCAGGATACCGGATTATTTTTATAAGCAAAAAAGCCACAAAAGTTTTTAAGCATTTTCGTTATTCAAGTTTAAATCCTGCTGAATGCAAGTTAGCTTTAATCTTAAACTTAGCCTAAATTCTTTTATGACTTTTGTCGCTGACTTTTACTTTATGTCAAATTTCTTATTATCCGTGGGAGAATCCGGTGATTTTTGCCTCATCAAAATCCAGCTGCATTTCAATGGTCCGCATCACATGGTCATCAAATATTTTCTCCCGTTTCATTCTGTGCAGCTCGTTTCTCTGGGCCTGGATGATCTGACGCAATACATCTTTATTTTCATTGATCGCTGTCACATAATCTCCTGTAGAAGCCATACATTGGGCCTTATCTGCCATCAGCATCATTTCATTTTCCAGCTTATGTTTCTGATGACGTACCAGACTGTTGCTTACAGCCAGCTCAGAAAAATCATTTTCAAGTTTGTGTAAAGCTGTCTCTTTCAACTTACGCATCAGGATTACTTCCTGTTTTTCTTCCGGCAGTTCACTTCCAGCATCCTGTATTTTTAACAGTTTAAGAATTGGACTCAGCAGTAATCCCTGCCCTACCAACGTGATCAGTATAATAACGAAAGTTACAAATAAAATGATATTTCTGTGTGGAAATGCTTCTCCATTGGGAAGAAATGCAGGTATAGACAAAGCTGCCGCCAGGGATACAACACCTCTCATCGCAGCAAAACTGATGATGAACGGTTCCCGCCAATCCGGTTTGGGAACTTTTAACCTCAGTTCTTTGGAGCAAACCCTTGGGAAATACATCAGGGCATAGCTGTACAAAATTCTTGTCGCAATGATGGCTCCTCCAATCACTACACTATAAAATATCCCGTCAGAAATGGTGTATTCCTGCATCCCTTCAACAACGATAGGAAGTTCCAGCCCGATAAGGATAAAGATAATGGTATTCATCAGGAATATTAATACGCTCCAGACATTTCCCGACTGAATCCTCGATGTATGGCTCAGATAACAGTGTGAATTATAAGACATCAGCAATCCGCCCGATACTACCGCCAATACTCCTGAAAAATGGAAATGCTCTGCTCCCACATACATGATGTAAGGAACAATAAGTGTAATAATGGTATCGATATTGGAGTTTGTAGGAATGATTTTCAGTAGTGCTCCAAACAGGAAACCTACAGCTACTCCTACAGCAATTCCTCCAATCGCCATAGTGAAGAAGTCCTGAACAGCATCTCTCCAGATAAACTGTCCGGAAATCACCGCTGCCAGAGCAAATTTAAAGACAATCAAACTGGATGCGTCGTTAATAAGGCTCTCTCCTTCCAAAATATTGGTAATCTTTTTAGGAATTTTCATATGCTTCAATACCGAAGTGGCTGCTACCGCATCAGGCGGGGAATTGACACCTCCCAACAGGAATCCCATCGCCAGAGTAAGACCCGGAATAATGGAAGATGAAAGATAGGCAACCACTATTGAGGTGAGAAATACCAGCCCGAAAGCCATAGAAAAAATCTGTTTTCTCCATTTATGAAAATCCTGCCAGGACGTAAACCATGCCGCTTCAAACAAAATAGGCGGCAGGAAGATAAGAAATACCAGATCAGGCTCTATTTCCACCCGTGGCATTCCCGGAATAAAGCTGATGAGCAATCCGGCAATCACAAGAAAGATCGGATAAGCTACCTTCAGCTTCTGCCCGATCATTACTAATATCATTACAGACAGTAATACTACAATGGATATTATAACATAGCTGTGAATCATTTTGATTAAGTTTTTTTAAGTATTATTTTTTTATTATTGAGATTGAAAGATCTTTTAAAACCTTATCAGCTCTGAGGTTCATAAAGTTTTTCGCCTCTCAGTTCATTACAGCACAATATTATTCTTCGGGCCGATCGCCGGAGGAAGATCAGATTCATCCAGCATATCCCTCATATCGATTTCGATGGTACGGCTGATCTGGGTGATGGGAACATCATTGGGACTCCCTTCAAACGGATTTACTGAAGCTTCACCTACACTGTCCAGCGTATGAAAGCACCATGTCACCAACAGAGAAAAGGGAATATTGAACCATAACGTCCAGCCTTCTACCATGGTACCGTCTCCCAGCTTAGCAAATTCTTTTAACAATCCAAAAGGGACAAAAACAATGAATAAAAGCAAAAGATAAGTAGTGATCGACGAAAAGTTTCTCGGATAAGGAAAATTTTTAATTCTTTCCGCTTTTCCCTGGCTGTCTGTAAATTTTACCAGCTGCTGATTGATCTGCGTCCACTGGAAATCATTGATTTCTCCTTTTTCATAGGCTTCAGACAATTCTTTACTCTGGCTGGCCATCAGCTGTGTTGCCCGGTTCTTTTTGCTCAAAATATACTGAAGTTCACTTGCCGGAAGGTACTGCTTCAGTTCTTCATCCAGTTTGGAAAGCCTTTCCGGAATGTCATATTTTTTTGCATATTCATCAAACTGGGAAGTTCCCATATTTTCCCATGCTCTCGGTTCCCTGAGCTGAAATCTAAGAGCGGTAAGCCATGCATAATGACGCAGAAACATTTCTTTTACTTTAGCCGGATCTTTTGAAACCAGGGCATCCCTCAGGATATAACCGAAACTCCGGCTGTCATTAATGATGGCTCCATAGATTTGTCTTGCCTCCCATAATCTGCTGTAGCTTGCATTATTTTTAAATCCTACGATAAAGGCTACTGCGGTTCCCATAATGGCAATGGGCTGCCACGGAACGGATAAGAACGTCCATCCTAAGAAGTATAAAACTGTAGGAATAGCAGACAAAACGGTCAGGGCATAAATGCTTCGTCTTGTCCATGTGGCAAATTCAAGTGCTCCGAATCTTTTTCCTGAATGCATATGTGTTTATTTTTATTAGTTAATGATCATTTATTTTTCAGATATTTTTTTCATCAGCATTCAGCATCATTTTCATTAGTTTTTGGTAAACGGGATATTGTTATAAAACCCGATCTGAATCTGTCCCCGGTTTTTGTTTTCCTGAAGCTGGTTCATATATCCGGCTTCTATCCTCATATTCTTGTTGATGACATAGCCTAAAGCTCCGTATACCCTGTTTCTGTCGAAAACCGGACTGTTAAAATGTAAAAAGATTTCGTTATAAACGGATGCATAGAGTGTTTTGGGCAGCATTTCTTTCTGAGTGATCGGAATATTCACTCCCAGCATATAACGGAATCTCATTCTGAAATCATCTTCCAGGAAACGTTCTTCCAGGCGGTAACGATGCTGAAGATTAAAACGGCCGAACTTCTGTTTGGTAATAAACTGCTGGAAAATTCTGTGCTCAATATTCTCTTTTTTTTCTCCGTTTACATAAGGCTGGCTCAGAATGAAACCATATCCCAATAAAACGTTATTATTGTTTTCGGTCAGGTCATATCCTATCCCCGTACGGATTAAAAGCTGTTCCAGATCTCCGATCGCATCAAAGTTCCGGTACTGGATTTCATTATGCCAGTTTAGCTTCTTACTGATCTTATTATTTCCAAAGTACATATACCAGGCTCCCAGATCATTTTTTTGTGCAAACGCCAATATGGACCCAAATCCTAATACCGTAACAGCCAGCTTCGTAAAAATCTTTCTCATGTTTGTAATTACTATTGTCTATCGTTTTAAACAAAATTAATACTTTAAATCAATAATAGCAAACAAATATTCAATATGGCCTGTATGGAGCATTGGAAGTGAATCAGAGAATTCCCAACCCCATTACATATCATGCAGGTATCTGTTCAACGAGAATTTCTTTTCCGTTTTTGTCAAAATAAGCACAGGTCATGGCATTCAGATCCATCTTCCAGCCTTCAATTCCGTTTACGGCACAATCATTACAGAATGTCATATAATCTGTACTGCCCTGCTGGTGCAGCTTTAGTCTTGTTTTAAAATTTTCCAGATGTAAATGTTTGGGAAATGGTAAGGGTATCATATTTACTTCCTGTCTGTACAGAGCTTTCATCTGTACAGTAGTATTCTGTATTTCCGTCAGCAACACTGGCTGTATAATGGGAAACTCCAAGGTCTTTTATCGCCCGGATGTATTGTGGGAAATCTGCTCCGGTTTTTACTTTCTGATGTTCCGCTTTGATATTTTCAATTGTAAATTTCATCTTTTCAGTGTATTTTCAGTCGGTTGATTGTATACGCTTTGTCTTCAGATACAGCTTTTCACAGGCAAGCCGTATCTTCTCTGTTTATTTCAAAAACAAAGACTAATTTAATCAGAAAATATCAATAAAATTTAGTTGAAGCGGTCTTTCAGATAATTTGTATCTACAATTTTGCTTTCTATGGCGTATACCACTAAACCGGCTGTATTTTTAGCTCCGGTTTTCAGAAGAAGGCTGTTGCGATGCCCTTCTACCGTTCTGGAACTTATAAAAAGGCGGTCTGCAATTTCAGGGGTACTGTACTGTTTACAGATGAGTTCCAGCACTTCTTTTTCTCTTTTTGAAATGTGGTTGGCATCGAAAATACTGGAGACTTTCTTTTTAGGTTCCGTAAGATTCTCATGCAGGGCTTCCATCACTTCGGGATTATAAAAGAATCCTTTCTGATGTACTTCCCGGATGGCATTGAGTAATTCTGAAGGGCTGGAATTCTTTTTGAGAAAAGAACACGCTCCCGACTGAATCATATTAACGATAAAGGCTTTCGTATTGTAGCTGGTAAGGGCTATAATTTTGATCTGGGGATATCTGATGTGAACCTGTTTGGTGGCTTCTACCCCATTTATTTCCGGCATATTGAGATCCATTAGGATGATATGCGGCAGCTCTTCAAGGGTGGTAAGGGTATCGAGCAGTTCTTTTCCGTTGCTGAAATCACGGACCAGCACGATATCTGTCTCTCTTTGGACCAATAATGAAATTCCCTGACGAAATAGGGCTTCATCATCTACGATCATCAGGCGAATGCTATCTTTTTCCATCTTTAATCAGATTTAAAATGTGAATTCTACAGTAATTCCTTTCCTGTTTTCGCTTTCTATCCTTAGTGTTCCGTTGATCAGCTCTACCCTGCTTCTTATATTCCGCAGTCCCAATCCTTCTTTAAGAGCATTTTTTTCAGGATCAAATCCTTTTCCGTTATCTTTATAAATACATGTATTTTTTCCTTCTTTTCCTTTAAATTCAATTTGAATACGGGTACTTTCCCCGTGTTTTACGGAATTATTGATCAGTTCCTGAAGTATCCTAAAGATATGCAAATTTTTCTCATCTTCCGCTTTGGCAAAATACAGGCTGTTGGAATAAGAAACCTGTACGGTTTTAGACATATTAATTTCTGAGCACAGTGCATCTATTGCCGCATGCAGACCAAATTTTTCCAGGACCGGTGGAAGCAGATCGTGAGAAATCTGTCTGGCACTTTCTGCTGTGGTGTTAACCAGGTTGATAATTTTATTTTTCAGCTCAGTATATTCTTCCCGTGTTAAGCTATCGGTATCCAGCAGGTGAATATTCAGGGATACGACACTCAGCTTTGAGCTGATGTCATCGTGCAGATCCTGGGCAATCCGCAACCGTTCTTTCTCCTGGGAACTTATGATAGCATGGGTAAGGTCTTTCTCATATCTGATCTCCAGTTCTTTTTTCTGAAGGAGGTTTTTCGTTATTTTTTTATTGGAAAAATAATAAAAGATGACCAGGGTAACCGCCAGTAATGTAAATGCTAAAAAAGTATAGACTATGGTGGAGATAATTGTATTTTCATTCATTTTATAAGATCATAACAGTAATTACACATTTTTTCTTCGGGAAAAGAAATACTCAGCGAAAATAAAAATCTGGTAAACGATAAACATGACCACATTCAATACCCAGATTTCTTTGTGCAGCTGCCGGTTCATCACCGTATACAGATTTCCGGACAGGAATATCACGGTACTGCTTATGAGATACAGTAAGAGTCCCAGGCATATGTAGTTGTATTTCTTTTGGGCATCCAGCGTATTATACAAATGAAACAATGCCAGAATAATAATTGAATAGGAAGTGACAAATATTTCAAATAAGTTGAATACATGATATTTCTCCGGATATATGATATACTGAACAACCAGTACCGAAGGAATACCTATTAAAAGGAACCGTGCCGTTTTTTTTTGATACTTCTCAGTTAAAATCTCATGAAAAAAAAGTCCCAGCAACAAAAACTGACCAATCAGATAATAATGGGAAAAAAACAGATTATTGATCTTCTGATAATTCAATACATAAAATACGATCTCGCATATCAGTATCCAGGCCAGATAACCTATAAAAAATGTATAAGCTCTTCCAGATCCGGAAAAGCCTATACAATATACTGCCAGATTAATCAGCAGAATGCCTTTTCCTATTAATGACAATATTTCAATCCAATGATCCAATGATCTTCAGTTTAGATTACAGATCCAGCCATTGTACCCTTGAACATACGCTTGGGCAGGGTGTTGTCATATCATAGATATAATATCCTTTCTCATAATCTACCATATCATCGCCAAGAATATCTACGCCCACCAAAAGAAATTTAAATTCTTTATCATCATTGATTGCATTGTAACCACGAAGATTGATCACGTTCGGATCTTTGGTGAAGATATCAGACACATCTTTTGGCGGAATCATATGTGCTTTGATCTCAGTGCCTGTAATGTCTGTTCTTGTCTGCCAGTTCTGAATCCATCTTTGGGCATCTTCCAATGGTACTGCATGTTTAGGTAATTCCATAGTTTACTTGTTTTTAAATGTTATATAATAGTAAGTCTAAATCCGGTAAGAGTATTTCTCCAAGTTATGAAAAAACCAATTATTTTGCTCAATAAGTTTATTTTATTTTCATTTACTTCCATTTCCCTCTTTTCTCTTCAAAAATAAAGCAATATGGAAAGTTAGAAATACGTATTTCTACGTGTTTTACAATTCGGAATTTTGTACGCTGTTTTCACCCATTATTTCCCCGTTACTTTGGAGTATTATTTAATATGATACCGAACAGGCGAAGAACACTCCTGAAGTTCAGATATATTCTTTAATTATCAAAAACACTAACTATAAAAATCAATATCATGAAAGCAATTATCTTTTTTATAATCTTTATTTTCCTAAGCAACAGTACACCGGTGCAGGCACAGACAACCACAGTCACTTTTGAAACGTCACCGGGAGGCAGCACTTCCTTTATCAGCAATGGATATGTTTTCAATATTGTTTCATATGCCGGAACTTTCAGAATTCAGTCCAATTATGCCAATACCGGATGGAACGGAACAGCCAATGATGATGTCTATATCGACAATACCGGGACCACCAATATCAATTCACCTTCTTTCGGTATCAAAAGCAGTTCTGCCTTTACCGTATCAAAATTCTGGGTCTTTTTAAGCAATACCTCCTTAAATCAATCTACCTCATCCGGAACGCTGATCATTACAGGAAAACTCGGCGGAGTCACCAAGTTTACCACCACCAAGACATCGGGGTTCAATACAACATTCAATGCTACAATAGGAACAACAGGTATCAATAACGGATTTACGCTGATTGATCTGGCCAACCTGAATAATCAGAACTACAGCAATACTGTGATTGATGAGATCCAGCTGCAGTCAACCGGAGCCTATTTATATATGTGCCTGGATGCTTTTACATGGACTAAATTTTCAACATTGGGAACCGGCGAAGTCCTTTCACAACAAAAAGCCAATGTGTACCCCAATCCCACTTCAGGAATTTTTCATCTGAATATGGAGAAAAGCAGTAAGGTTAGTTTATACGACCCATCCGGAAAGCTTGTGAAATCAGCCGAAACTGTAAAAGGTGAGAATAAAATGGATATTACCGGCCTGCCCGATGGAATCTATCTCATGAGTACAGAATCCCAAAGCTACAAAATCATTAAGAAGCAATAATTCTATCTGCTGTTTCATTCCTTCAATTTATACAATAAGCCCGGCAAAGAAATCTGCCGGGCTTTATCAATACATTTTTAAATCACAATAATCTTATGGATGCTGCTGCATTTTCGCCGGATCATCATAGTTGACCATCCAGTTGATCCCGAACTTATCGGTAAACATTCCGAAATAAGCTCCCCAGAAGGTATCTGCCAGTGGCATTGTAACCTGCCCGCCTGCAGAAAGCCCGTCAAATAATTTTCCCGCTTCCTCTTTAGATTCTGCATTGATCGAAATAGAGAAATTGTTTCCTGCTTTGAAACCTGAAGACCATTCACCTCCTGTATCACTTCCCATCAATACGGTTTCTTTAGAGATCGGAAGGGTAACGTGCATGATTTTATTTTTATCTTCCTCAGGCATTTCTTTTCCTTCCATTGGAGGCATTTCTCCAAAAGTTCCGATATAAGGATATTCTCCTCCGAAAACTGATTTATAGAAATCGAATGCTTCTCTGCAGTTTCCCTTAAATGTCAAATAAACGTTTACTGTTGCCATGATTGTTTTTTATAGTTAAGTTTTTTTAATAATATTCTACACCGTTTATGATCTGTGCTGATCGATCAGGATCATATTTCCGTCCGGGTCTTTCAGGTAGATATACTCAGGTCCGGAAGTCGTTTCATCAGCTTCCCTGTCAATTTCCACTCCGTTTTCCTTCAGATGTTTCTGAATGGTCCGCACGTCATCGAAGGATTCAAGATTCTGTGCATTCTCATCCCATCCCGGATTGAAGGTAAGCATATTACCATCAAACATTGCCTGAAACAGTCCTATAAGTGTAGATCCGTTTTTCATGATCAGGTAATTCTGTTCTGTAGCCCCTCCCATTGTTGTAAAGCCCAGTTTTTCGTAAAAATCTTTGGATTTCTGAAGATCTTTTACACTCAGACTGATTGAGAATGCTCCTAATTTCATATTTTTTTAGTTTTTAAAGCAAGCTGATGTCCTACAAAAACCAATCCCCAAACCAGAGTTCCTAAAATCCAGAACCAGATGGGAGTAGGTAAAGAAGCCATCATATAAATAGTTATCAGTAAAAAAAGAATACCGCACGTCAAAGCTGCAGTAGGCTTCCGGTCATTGGAAATTTTTGAGGCTGTAAATCCGGACACCAGTGCCGCTACTGCATAGGCCAGAATAATAAAAAACAGAGCCATAAAAGGGGCTTCGGATACATAAGCTTTCAAAGCTTCCATATCTCCGTCTTTTGCACCCACCGGAGGCGGATACAGAGAATGTCCTATTTTTTCAATGCCTGTGATGCAGACAGAGCCTGTAATCAGCCCTATGAGTACGGCTGCTATTCGTCTCAACATGATTACCGGTTTTTCAGATGGGTTTTGAATTCCAGTGTTCCGTCATAGCTTTTCCAGTCGCCGGTGAGCTCTATATTTTCCTCTTCCACCTTTTCGGTTTTTCTGTTCCATTTGAAGTTGTAAACAAACTTACCTTTGAAAAGCCCGGAATGTTTGCCTTTATTCTCCTCAGCCAGCTCATATTCACCAAATACGGTTCCCTGCTTCTTGGCATCTTTATATTTTGAAATGGTAATCTTCCCTTCAAATTTTGCATAGTTGGTATCTACAAGAGAATATCCCGAAACAAAATACTCCTGGTCATTCTTTTTATTCTGCTCGGCAATATTGATTTTCAGCTTAAGTTCCTGACCTTTATTTCCGATTGTACCTATATAAGGTTTGCTGCTATTGAGCCAGGTAGCTGAAATATCCGGCATCTGTCCCCATACAAAATGGGCAGCAAAAAGAAAAAGTAATAAATTTTTTTTCATATGATGATTGTTCTAAACTCCAAATTGTGACAGGTGATGATTGAGGTGCTTGGCAAACATATTGTTCCACTCCTGAGCATTCAGTTTCCCGAAAGAGAATGACTCTTTGCCATCAAAAGCTTCTGCTCCCAATTGCTGAGTTTTTTGGATAAAACCAATCAGTCTTGTTTTTTCTTCATGGAAGTTTTTTCTGCCGGTTACCAAAAACTGAGGCGCCGTAGGTGAATCTCTGGGGTAAGCTTTTTCACCCACTACTTTAGGTTTTACGAAAGTTTTTAAAATGAATTTGGCAATAGATCCCGGTTTTTTATGTTTTTCCGGCTCATATACCATTTCATAAGTAATACAGCAATGTGCCAACATCTGATCCACTGTCATTTTTCCCCATAATCCGTGGGTATCTTCTACAAGTCTGTTGATTCTATCAATATAGTTTTGAGCATCTTTGGCATCAAATACATTTTCCATATTTTTTCTAATTTACTACAGACAAATATATCAGTTTTTTTGTTTGATTGTAACAGTAGAATAAAAATTACGGTGATTTGACAGAGGGAGTCGAGATACGAGTTGTCGCTGAAGGTTTCGGAGTTCCAGTGGAAAAAAATAGGGTATTTACAGTTGTAAAAGTTGTTCTGTACCTGGCAATATTCTGCTTCAATCGTTATTGAATTTTGACCGGGGTGGTTGTATACAACCTTAAACAAAGACTGCAGCCTTTATGACCCTACTTCCATTTTTACTGATTTAGTTCCTTCCGCTGCTATTGCCTGTGGAGCTGCTTTTTTGAAGATCAGCCAAAGTTTGATCTTTAGAGCAATCCAGCCCAGAATGGCATATACCACAACAAGAATACTCAGGTGTTTAAGGTAAGGGAAAGTAAGTTCTACAGAACCTTTCTGGATCAATAAGATTTTAAAGGCCTGTAAAAACGGGGTTAGCGGAATAATATTGGCAATGAACTGAACAAAAGCAGGCATTGCGTTCAATGGCCAAGTAAAACCACTGATAATGAATGCCGGAGAAGCAATAACCATAAGGATCTGAGTCGCTTTCAGAGCATCCGGAATCAAAATACTGATAAATACCCCAAGGAATGATGCGGATCCTACAAAAACCGAAGTAAGGAGAATAAAATTGAATATTCCTTCCGGCATCGGAACCCTGAAGATCATATGCATGAAATAATATATACTTACGATAAGAATAGAAAATACCCAGATCGGAATAACCTTGATCAGCATTGTAGGGAATGCCCATTTCTTCATTTTAGCATATTCTTTTACAAAAGATCCTCTTTCAAATTCGGCGGCAAAACTTACAGCCATTGCCAGCAGGATCACCTGCTGCAGAACAACTGCCAGCATGGCAGGCCACATAAAGATAAGGTAGTTTCCGGTGGTATTGAAAAGGGTAATATAATTGGCTTTGAAAGGCTCATATTGGGTTGCTGCCTTTGCTGCAGGCATCCCTGCTTTCTGAAGGGCTTTGATGGATGCTCCGGCGGAGAAAGTACCTATCGTAAGCTGAAGTGCCTTGGAGGCAAAATTTGCCGTTAAAACATTTCCGGTATTGATATAAACATTCAGTTCGGGATATTTCTTCTGCAGCATATCGCCCTCAAATCTTGAAGGGATGATCACTACAGCTGCCGCTTCATGCCTGATCACCTCATCTTTGATGCTCAGAGGCTCCTGCAGGTACCTGATGATTCTGATGCTTTTATTATCATCCAGCATTTCCGTCAGCTGATTAGACAAAGGGGTATTATCCCTGTCGATAACCAGTACCGGTGTATTTTCAACTTTTCCGCTTTTGTAGACAAACCCCAGCAAGGTTGCATAAAAGACCGGTGCCAAAAAGAACACTGTCCGTAAGGTAGAATTGCCGATAAAAAGTTTGAACTCACGTTTTAAAAGACGGAAAAATTCTTTCATCTGTATATTTTTATATTTTTAAATGGCTATGAAAACTTCACTTCTGAAGACCCATTACTTCCATTTATATTATTTCAGAATAACATTTGCATTGACCAGAATACCTTTGGCCCTGTTCATATCTTTAGGCTTTACTTTGATCTCATAGATCGCATCCTGCAACTGATAATCAGGGTAAGCAGTGGTAATATCCGCATACTTGGTAAGCTGCTTGATGTACACAATATTCCCTGTCAGGTTTTCTTTATTGTAAACCACCTGCATATTAACTTCCTGCCCTTTTTTGTATTTGGAAATGGCACTTTCAGGGATCGTAAATCTGAAATAAGTGCTTTCCGGGATATAGCCATTGAATAAAGCAAAACCGGCTGTCGCCAATTCTCCGGTATTCAGGCTGATGGTTTCTATTTCCATATCGTTGGTAGCGATGATGTATCTTTCCGAATAGGCCACGTTGGCCTCCTGCAACGCCCCTTTCGCCTGGGAAGCCTGCCCGGCCGCCATCTCTACTTTTTCGAAGCGGGTTCCTCTCTGCACATCGTCCAGTTCCGCCACTACAGCATCATATTGCGCTTTTGCGCCCTGAAGCTTTGCATAGACCTCATCGTGAGCCTGTGGAGACATTAGACTGTCACGGAACATATTATTGGCTCTTCTGTAAGATTTCTGAGCGAATTCGTACTGTTCTTTAAGGCCTTTATATTTGGCCTGCAGCTGTCTCATCTGATCTGCGGTAGCTCCGTTCTTTGCCATCTGCTCCTGAGCTGTAGCTGCATTCACAGCCCCCTGGGCCTGGGCAATTTTGGCAGAAACTTCCGGGACATCAAGCTGTGCCAGGGTATCTCCTTTTTTTACAGTTTGCCCTTCAGAGACATATATTTTTAAGATTCTTCCGGTAACCTTCGGGGCAAAAGAGATCACGTCTTTTTTAGTTTTTCCTTCAGGTTCCTTGATCTTTTCATCTTTTTTGTCACAGCTCCCCAGCATCAACAGAGCAGCAAAGAGTACAGATATATTTTTATGCATCATTTTAATTTTTAAGGGATTAAATAAAGTTTGGTGATATCCAGCTCCTGGGTAGATCTCATCAGTTCTATTCCCGCTCTTCTCTGGTTAAAAACTGCATTCTGATATTCCAGTTCAGCGGCTTCCAGATCATTTTCGGCATCAATAAGCTGTGAAGACTTGCTCATCCCGTACCTGAACTCTTTTTCAGCCTGTACCAGTGCATTCTTTGCCAGTTCCTTTTCTTTAGCTTTCAGGGTGATCTGTGCAGAGGCAATATTATAGTTGGTCTGGTTGTTGGCCTGGTTCAGTGTCAGTTTTTTTAAAGCATCTTCTTTCTGGTTCTGCAGCATTTCTTTCCCAACTTTGGCAGTTTCTTCTGCATGTTTTCCTTCTTTACCATCAAAAATCTCCCACTTGAACCCTACTCCAGCTGTAATCAGAGGGAATACATTGATATTATTAGGTCTCCAGTCCAGTTTTTTACCTTCATAGCCCAGTATCGGTACAGCCGGAATAATGTTTTCAGAACTTTTGATATGGTTACCGTAAAGCCCGATGTAGTATGCTGAGGCCATTAACTGCACTTTTGGAATCATCCATGTTTTTTCAGCTTTTATTTTGTAATCTGCTGCTGCAATCCCATGCTCAAGAGCCCGGATTTCCGCTCTCTGCTCTATTCCTTTTTCAGGAGAAAGCAATTCTACCGGTGACAGTACAGGATCAATCATTCTGAGACGTTCCCTGTCAATTCCTGTTAAAATATACAGCTGGGTAAGAAGCAGTTCTTTCTTCCCTTCATATTCTATAACCTTCGCATTTAAAGTGGCCTGGGCAAGTTCAATTTTCTTATGATCATAAGGAGTGATCAGTCCGTAACCTAATGCTTTATCTGCTGTTTTTTTATTGATATCAAGCCTTTTTGTACTTTCATCCAGTACTTTTCTGGACTGGTGAATCAATGCCAGCTGATCATAAGCTTTGGAAATGGCAGCTACCACCTCATCCTTTGTCTTCTCCAGCAGGATATCTTCAGATTTCTTTTTTTCTTCAACAGCTTTCTTCATGTATTTTACCTTACCTCCGGAATACAGAAGCATTTTGGCATCAGCTTTAGCTACGCCTGAGAATCCTGATACATTGAAATTGTTGTTGAATGCGCCTTCAGGGATATTAATAAAAGGAGCGAGATTAATTTCCGGTGAGGTAAGTCTTGCAGTACCGTTAAGATACCCGGCTTTTCCGCTCAGTTCCAAAGTAGGAAGGAAAATATCTTTCAGCTTATGCTCGTCGAGATCGGTAAGTTTATTTTGGGTCATCTGCATTTTGAGGTTCGAATCCCGAACCATGGCACTGTCTAAAAGTTCCTTAAAATCGGGAGCAGACTGTGCCCATCCCAAAGCAGGGAAAGCCAAAAAACTAAACGTAAAAATCAATAAATTGTTTTTCATGGTTTATGTTTATAACAAATATAATGCAAAAAATGTTTAAATCCTTAATCATAATCCCACAAAACAGTGAATTTAAAACAAGTTTAAAATCTGTTTAAATATAACGCTCTTTAAAATAAAGTTTTGCCCGATCCGTTTAAATCTTAATTAAAAACTAAAAAACTTTGAAAAAACTGATAACTCTACTTTTACAGTTTCCTTTTTGCCTGATTTTTTCTCAGCAAACACTAGGCTGCAAGTGCATTCAGTTCGAAAAACTGAAGGACAGCCTTTCCAGTTCCCATTTCCCTTTCAGACCTGTCACGGAACAAGAGGCCCTCACTCCACCCTTTCAATATATATCGGTAAAGTATATCAAACAAAATGCTCATTCAAAAAACATCATTGATCCGGTGAAGCAAAGAACGAAAGATCTGCCTTATGATAATTTTGATGCAATATATGCCATCAGACAAGAGGAATTTGATAAAAAAGTAAGTGATATTCCTATTCCGCTTATTGTAAAAACCGGCCAGCTTAACGGAACAGTCGCTATACTCTATACCACAGATTCATTTTTATCCAATGACTATTATCTGAGGATTTCGAAAGACAACGGGAAAACGTGGAAAAATTATTTTACCGGACTTGTTGCCAATCAGCATTATTTTTTAAAAAGCAATTCCGGATATCCGTTGTGGAAGGATGAAAATCATCTTCAGATTGAAGCAGATATCACCCGGATGACCCAACATCATGTTTATGGAGCTTCCCCTGAATATGCCATTGTAAAAGACAATGCTTTACTGACTTTTGACCTTTCTGAAATTTTAAAAGATTCTGACGGAGACGGCATCAATGATATTGAAGAAAACAGAAAGCTTTTTACCAATCCTTATTCAAAGGATACAGACGGTGACGGCATCAGTGATGCGGAAGATAACAACCCCAAATATAAAACACCTGAAAATGATTTCACAAAACTCCTCCAGGGTATTATGTATGGCAACTATAACATTACTGTTCATCAGAATCCCTTCCATGAAGAATTTTTCATCCCACTGGCAACATTTAAAGAGGACCTGAAGAAGCAGAGGGAAGAACTTCCCGAAAGAAAAAAGGATTTTGTCTATTCATTGGATTACAGGATCATCGTGACTGATGATGAAAATCTGAAAGGCATGGAGCCCATTGATGAAAAAATTATTTTTTTGACCTCAAAAGAATATGCGGAATACAGTAAGTTTAACTATATGAACCGCTTCAAAACGTATTACAGCAAAATTTTCCGTTGTGATGATAAGAAAGACACCTATATTTTTATGATTGAAGGCACTACGACAGGCCTGACCTATCTTATCAAAAGAACTGCTGAGGGATGGAAAGTTGATATTATTAACCATTGGATGTCTTAATCTGTCTGAATATTTCAAAAATAAAATGTTTCTAATTTTTAATAACGCAACGTTCGCAAAGTTTAATCATACTCCATCTTTTAGTTCGCAAGGGCACTTCGTTCAGCAAGGGCAATGAAAACAATCAGATTAATAAAGTCTCAATTAGAATGAGTTTGTTATCCGTATTCAATAAGAGCGAACTTTAGTCCGTTATGCTAAAAATAATCATTCGAAAGGCTTTAGCCAAAATTTAAACGCAACCTTCGCAAAGTTTAATCATACTCCATCTTTTAGTTCGCAAGGGCACTTCGTTCAACAATGGCAATGAAAATAATTAGATTAACAAAGTCTTAATTAGAATGAGTTCGTTATCCGCATTCAATAGGAACGGACTTTAGTCCGTTATGCTAAAAATAATCATTCGAACGGCTTTAGCCAAAATTTAAACGCAACGTTTGCAAAGTTTAATCATACCCCATCTTGAAGTTCGCAAGGGCACTTCGTTCAGCAATGGCAATGGAAACAATAAGATTAATAAAGCTTTAATTAGAATGAGTTCGTTATCTGTATTCAATAGGAACGACTAAAGTCTGTTATGCTAAAAATTCCTGCCGAATGAAAAACTGTAGACTTATTTTTCATTGAAAAATCCGCAGTATTAACGAATTATTTTTAGTGATTATTAAAATCAAAAAAAGGCTCCCCACAGTGATGTGGGGAGCCTTCGTTATAGAGTTATAATAAGCTGATTCTATCTTTGAACTGCTTTTTTCATCGTGTTGTCAGGGCGTAGTACTCTGTAACGTACTTCAATATCTTTCGGTACATAAAACACCAATGGCAACTTACTGTTGTAGTTTACGATTTCCGGCTTCAGGGTTACAAACTTTTTCGTCAGTTTCTGTCCCGGGCAAGCCATCAGTGTACCTCCTGTTTCTCCTTTGGATTCTACTTCATAATAGTTATATCCCCATCCCTGAAGATCCTGGCTTTTCATTTCTCCCATCAGGAAGTACTTGTTGCAGTCTAACATTTTTTCAGTTCCAACGAAAACCTCTACTTTAAGGTCGGCTTCATTTTTTGCAACGGGAAGCTGAATATATACCTGCTTATATCCTTCTTTAGCTTTTGGGAACATTTCAATCTGCAGTTTTTCAAACTTTTCAGCTTTCTTTTGTGCGAAAGCGTTTACTCCTGCCATCAATATCAATCCTGCGATTAAAGTTTTAGAAAATTTCATCTTTTAATAATTTTTTTAATTTATACTACCCAAATTCCAAAAACCATTCCAAAATTAAACAATTGTTTGATTTATCGATTTAATTCTATTTTTATTTGAAATCTAAAAAAAACTGCAGTAAAATTACTGCAGTTCTTATACATTATTCTGAAATGGTCACATTAGTTCCTTTGGTGTGAGCATTCATCTGTGGTGCATAATAATTTTGCATCGTCGTAATTCCGTTGGAGAATTTTCCTGATGCATTAGCTACCACATCGTATTCAAAAACATATTTTCCTTTCGGCATATACTGAATATAGAAATTGGTAGAGGCATCTTTTGTCGACTGATAATACCCTAAATTATTTTTCCACTGATAACCTGACAGGGCGTCTGTAGGTTCAAACCCTGCAGCACGCATATCTTTAATATGGATAAATTCCATCGCTCTGTCTGTATTCAGGATCATTCTTACAGTGACCTTATCTCCTACTTTCAACGGAGTTTCTGATGAAATTTTCTGAAGTTCTTCCCCGTTTACTGTTTTTACTTTTTTGTAAAGTTCTTTGGTTACGGAAATATAATTTTCAGAAGATTTTATCTTATCCAGATCCTCATAATACTGCCAGAATAAACCACCCTGAACAATTCCCGGACCTGGTTTGGTAACAGTAACTGTTGCCAGGTTTTTGTCTATAGTTTCTGTTTTCACGGCAGATTTTACGTAACCTGTAGCCTGAGTCTGATGAGCCAGTTCTTTTCCGCCCCATACAATTGTTGCTTTGTCGCTTTCAGCTCCTGTCCAGGACTTCCCTGAATTCAGAATGGTAAAGATCACTTCGGCTGTTCCTCTTGAGCTTCCCCATGCATTCACTTCTTTCTGGGTAACCAGCCAGATCTTCATGTCTTCTATAAACTTCTGATCGGCAGGTCTCAGTGTATTGAATGCTTCCAATGCTCCTGCGTGATTCACCACTTTGGAACCAAACCATCCCCAGTCATTTAAATTCTGCTTCCAGTATACTCCCTGTGTTTGGGTATCTGTAGAAGTTTCTTTAAGATAGGTCATCAGTTTACCGGAAACGTCTTTCAATCCGTAATCATTCATCAGCAGTGCTGCACGGTGCAATCCGAAGAAAGTAAAGTCTGTGATTTTAGCTGTTTTTGCCTTTTGTTTTACCAAAACTTTCAGCGCAGCACCTTTTCCTTTCAAAGGATATTGTTTTTCCCAGTAGTTGCGGGTATCCAGATAATCAAGCGTCCAGTTGGTCCAGATGTTTTTGCTTTTCACATCAGCATATTTGTTGATTTCGTTATCCAGATACTGAATCAGTTTTGTAACCAGTTCTTTTTGGTCTGCACTCTGATAATCTTTCACATTATCTTTTAACCAGGTATTGATCTTTCCTAAGTTTTTAAGGATATATAATGATGTTCCGTAAGAGCTCGGATAGCCTGCATACCATGAGAAACCTCCGTCCGGATTCTGCAGTTTTCTGAAATCATCCCAATCCTGGCTGATAGAATTTCTCATCGTATTGGCATCAAACAATAGTGCCAGTTTCTGCATCTGCTCGCCTTCATTTTTGCTTTCAAGCACCCAAGGGGTTTCTTCCAGTAGCAGCTGTTTCAGCTCCTGATTTTTCTCAAGGTTTGAATTCAATAATCCTTTGTTCTGATATTCTTCAAAAACAGTTTTCATCTTCGGATTGGCTTTAAAGATTTCAGAAGCCAGCACATCGGCAAACCATTTATTGAAGATTACATCGGCAGAATTATTCTGATCGTTTTTCAGGCTTGGAAGTGCAAACATAATTTCCCAGATCGGATTAGTTGTCAGTTCCAGGGTATTGGAAACGTTAGAAGCCGTTGCAGAAGTATTATTTTTAAGGTTATCCAGAACAAATGTTTTGGTCTCTCCTTCCTTCACAAATACCGGAACGGCATCCGTTACCAGCATTCTGTTTGGCAGTACCGCTACAGCCTGTTGCTCACCGTCAGAATATGCCCCTGCTTTTGCAACCACTTTCAGAATGATGGATGACACATTATCCGGAACTTTCAGTTTCCATGTAAGTTCCCCGTTTCCATTTTCATTTAAACTGAAGTTTTGTACACCTGAATTCACTCCAAATTCTGAAGAGATATTTTCATTGGTGAAAGCATCCAGAATTTGTAATTCTGCTGAACCGCTTAACTTCTTATCGGTAAGGTTTGATAATTTGGATTGCAGGTTCAGTTCGTCACCTTCTCTTAAAAATCTAGGATAGTTTGGCGTTACAGAGAATTCTTTCTGGGTTACCACCTCTTTTTGAAGGGTAGCAGCCCTGGCATCTCTGGTGTGGGCCAGGAACATCAGTTTCCATTTGGTGAGGGCTTCCGGAGAAGTGAATTCAAAGTTGACATTCCCTTCGGCATCGGTTTTCAGATCCGGATAGAAGAAAGCAGTCTCATTCAGGTTCATACGAACGGCCACTTTTTCCAGACTTTCCTGGTTTTGCTGTTCTTGTGGGAATGCATCTACTTTAGGTGCATTTACAGGAGCAGGAACAACATTCTGAATAGCTACAATTCGATCTTCAACAGCAGCACTCTTCATGGCCACACTAGCTTTCCTTCCTGTCGAAGATGGTGGTGGCGGCGGTGAATATGCTGCATTCATCACACTTTCCGCTGCTGCTCCTGCTGCATATCCTTGTAAAGCTATAAAATTATCCACTCCATCAAACCAGTTAAAGTCAGGAGGCATGATATAATTCTCATTGAAATATCTCATTTTCTTCTGATAGGTTTTTTCCTCCAGGTAGTTTCTGACAGCATAGGATGCAATTCTTCTGTATGGAGCATAGAGCCTGTTCCATTTATAGTTGTTCACAGCAAACTGATCCAGAGACATATCATACATATTCGCCAGTACTTCGGCATTGATCTTCTCTTTGTCATTTCCGGTTACCTTTACCGTCCATTTCTCTTTTGCATTAGGCTCCAGCTTATCTCTGAAAGTAACGGTTTCTATTTTTAAAGGGCTCTCGGTATCTTTTATTTTCAAAGTGACTGATTCTGTATTCACATCATTGAAGGCCACCATCTGAAACTGAAGGTTCAGATCAGAAACACTTTTATCTTTAGGAATGTCAGCCATATATTCCAGAACTCCTTTTTTCAGAGGAAGAGTTTCTGAAATGGTTTTTCCTGATCCGTCCTGTACAAAAATATTTACCAAAGCATCAGGAATCGCGGAAAATACATATACTTTAGCTTTTTCTCCCCTTGATACCTCTCCCTTAGGTGCAATTACGGTCAGGAATGTTTTCTGAGACGGTTTCAAAGCTCCTTTATCCCAGATACTGAAATATTGAGAAGATTTTATGGTGTCTTTTCCTTCGATATTGAACAGTTCAAGCTGATAATCTCCTGCGTCCAGTTTCCCGAGGTCAAGAGATTCCTCATTTCGCGTTGCTCCATTCAGAATAACAGAAGAGGTTTTCCAGTTTTTGATCTCATCATTCTTATCAAAAAGGTCATGCGGGAATTTGCTGATAAACTCTTCTTTTGAATATTTCGGCAAATCCTGAATCTCTGCTTTAAAGTTTTCTCTGAAAATCCTGTCCGGAGCCGCCAGTTTTGACAGTTTTACCTGATAGGATTTTTTAAGGTTCTGTTCGTTATAGTTTTTGGTTTCTACCTTTAAATTTACATTTTCGTCACTGAATGCATTTTTAATGTCATCTGCTTTGATGTAATGGGAAACTGAAGCCACTTTTAACTGTGTTTCAGCAGACTGTGTTTCACCGTTAATGTCTGTAACGGAAGCATTGACCTCATAATTATCGATCTGTATTCCTTCCAGGTTTTCATCTTTTTTAAGATCCAGACGAATCACAAATTCCCCTTTTTCATTGGTTTTCGCTTCACCCAGAATTGAATTTTCATTATCATTATCCTGTGGGTACCACCAGAAATAACGCCATCTGATATTTCGTTTTTTGATCTCGTAGTTTACTGTAGTATTGCTTAACGCTACTCCTGAGAACATTTTTGCTTTTCCTTTCAGTTCTATGGTCTGCCCATATTTGTATTCCTCTTTTACAGGATCAAAGCTTACTTCAAACTTAGGTCTTTTGTATTCTTCAACCCTGATGTCCTTATACCCTCTTGGCTCTCCAACTGTTCTCAGATAAAATACCCCGTTCAGCTTTCCTTTGGGAAGAATGAAACTGCCGTGGTAAGAACCAAATTCATTGGTTGTGAAGTCCTGTGAAGACACTTCCTGTCCATTGACATCCTGCAGGTCAATTTTCTGCTTCAACCCGGAAACCACGGCCTCCACTTCATTTTCTATTCTGGTATTGATGACTTTAAAGTAAACAGTCTGCCCAGGACGGTAGATCGCTCTGTCTGTAAAAATCTGTGCCGTGGAACGGGTCTGCCTGTTGGGGTTATAATTGGCATCATATACTGTATTTCCGTATACCTGCATGATCTGGAAATCATTTGTTTCAGGCTGTTGAATCAGATAAGTTCTGTAGTATTCTTTACTGGCAGTGGCAGGAAATTTAAAAGTTCCTTTTTCATTCGTTTTACCTTCCAGCTTGTTCAACGTTTTGCCCGAAACAAATTCATAGAAAGTAATATTTTTATTGGTGGCCGGTTTTCCGTTTTCACTGTTTACCAGTTTCATTTCATCGGAAAGCGGATTTCTGTCTGTTTTAGACTGGTAAATAATTCTGTTTCCGGAAACCAGGAAGTAAAAGTTCTGTCTGGAATCCCTGTCTTTTGTATCTGCTCCGGCAACGGTATATTCAGCCACATATACTCCTGACGGAAGCGGTTTGATCTCCAGTGATGTTTTATGAAGCTGATAATCTTTAGGGTCAGACAGCTGATAGGTTTCTTTTCTTACCAGATTTTTTTTAACTTTTGCAAATGTATTGGAATAGGGATTCTGCACATACTGCATCAATGAGGTAAAGTCTTCTTTTACTTCATAAATATTCAAAGAGAATTCCGTCACATTTTTGTATTGTGCTACCAAATGAATGGGCAGGTTGCTTTGGGTCTGAGATTCATATTTAATCGTCAGTAAAGGATTGACAGTCTGCTCTTCCCTGGTTTTAATGTTTTCAAGATAGGGAGATTTCGGATACTGGCTTTTAGCCTGGGCAGCTGTTTCGAGTGCTTCTTTGGCTTTCTTTTTAGCAAGAAGTTCGTCCATAATATCTGCCATGATGATCACTTTATAATCTCCGTTTTCACTGGATTTCAACAGATTCTGAAGCTGCTCCAGTTTATCTTTACAGGAATTTGCCTCACAGTTACGGATCAGCTTTTCCTTCATAAAATACAGTTTCGGATTGCCTGAGTTCTGAGCGATCAGATCATCATAAATAGCATTGACCCTGGTACGGTTTTCTGCAAGTTCATTTTTCGTCCATAGAAAACCTGATGATAAAAAGTCTATTCTTTTCAGGGAATACCAGTCAGACAATGTAGGGAAAAAAGCAATATCTTTATTTTCAGAGAACAGGCTGCTGTATTTTTTCAAAGCAATTTTTCTCATTTCCTGTTTCTGCAGATCAAGCTCCTGATAAGTTTTTTGCAGGTAGTTTTTAAAATCAAGCTTACTCCATGTTTCAATCTGGGAAATATCCTGGGAATTGATATTAGTTCTTCCGTTGATTCTCCACATATTCTGCTCATAGTAATTGATAAAGAAGGTACTCAGCAGCACCTGGTACACCAGTTTATCTTCTCCTTTCAGTTTCCCTTCCGTTTCCTGGAGTTTTTTGAAAAATTTTGATGCCGAATCATTCTGCTCGTCATCTACGGTCTGATTGACCACATTGAATTCCGCTTTCAGGGAGCGGATCAGCTGAAGTGCATTATTTTCTTTCATAGCCTGCTTTTGTATGTCTAAAATAATGGGAAGATTAGATTTATAGGCTCCTTTGCTGCTATTTTCCATAATCTTTTTCCATTGCCCGTCGTAATACTGCTGTGCATGCATTTTAGAACATAAGCTAAAACACAGCAACACCATCAATAATCTGACATTTCTCATCTGTATCTGTTTATTTTTTAATTTCTAATTGATCTCCTTTCGTTCTTGCATTCATCTGAGGTGCATAATAATTCTGCAGGGTGGCGAAACCACTGGAGAATATTCCTGAAGCGTTGCATACCAGATCATATTCAAATACATATTTTCCTTTCGGCATGTAGTAAATATAAAAGTTGGTAGAAGCATCTTTGGTTGCCTGGTAATACCCCAGATTATTTTTATACTGATAGCCGGAAAGCACATCTACAGGCTCCAGCCCGGCTGCTCTCATATCTTTCAGATGCACATACTGCATCGGACGGTCTGTATTAAGGATCATCCTTACGGTAATCTGATCTCCTACGGTGAGCGGGCTGTTCTCTGTAATTTTAACCAGCTCCTCACCATTGGTGGTTTTTATCTTTTTATAATATTCTCTTGTCATGGAAAGATAGGTTTCTGTAGGTTTTACATTTTCAAGGTTCTCGTAATATTGCCAGAACAATCCACCTTGTGCAATTCCCGGGCCGGGTTTTGTTACGGTAACCTCACCCAGCTTTTTGTTGACCTTATCAGAGTAGACCGCCTGCTTCAGATAGCCTGTTGTTTTTGTCTGCGGAGCCACTCCCTGACCGCCCCAGATGATCGTAGCTTTATCTGCTTCAGGAGTTGTCCATGATTTTCCTGAATTCATGAAGATATAAATAATTTCAGCCGTTGTTCTGGAATTCCCCCATGAATTGGTTTCTTTCTGGGTAGCCAGCCATACTTTTGATTCTTCAATAAAATTAACATCTTCCGGCGTCACTTTATTGATTGCTTCTATAGCTCCTGCATGATTGACGGCCTTGGATTCATACCAGCCCCAGTCATTAAGGTTCTGTTTCCAGTAAGCGCCCTGCGTTTCTGAAGATACGGAAGTTTCTTTAAGATATCTGATCAGTTTTTCAGATGGGGCTTTCAGTCCGTAACTGTTATAAATAAGCGCTGCCCTGTGAAGTCCGAAGAAGGTAAAATCTGTAATTTTAAATTTATCTGCACGGGTAATAATTGCTTTTTTCAGATTGGCTCCGGTTCCCTTCAATGGATATTCTTTTTCCCAATAGCGTCGTGCATCCAGGTAATCCAGTGCAAAGTTGCTCCACGGAGTATCTTCATTTTCTTTCCAGTGGGTATTGAGTTCATTGTCTATATACTGGATCAGGGCAGATACCATATTGTTTTGCCCGGACTGGTATTCAGCTATTCCTCCTTTCAGCCAGTCATTCATTTTCCCAAGGTTTCTGAGGATGTATAATGAGGAAACATAGGAGCTTCTGAATCCCGGCAGCCATGGGAAACCTCCGTCCCCGTTCTGATACTGTAAAAGAACCTTCCAGTCACTGTTGATGGATGCCTTCATTGCATTGACTTCAAAAAGCCTTGAAATCCTGTTCATTATTTCAGTCTCAGATTTTGCATTCAGTACCCAAGGGGTCTCTTCCAGCAATACCTGCTTCAGTTCCTGGTTTTTCTCAAGGTTGCTTTTCAGGAGGTCTGCACTTTTATATTCATCAAACACAGCTTTCATTCTTGGATTGGCTTTAAAGATCTCAGTTCCCACGACATCTGCAAACCATGTATTGAATATAGCATCAGAAGTTATATTGAGGTGCGTGCTCAGATCCGGAAGAGCAAAAAGGATTTCCCAGACCGGATTGGTTTTTAATTCTAAGGTATTGCTGATATTTTCTACGGTTTCTGAAGTATTATTTTTAAGGTTCTGAAGGGTAAATGTTTTGGTCTGTCCTTCTTTCACAAAGATAGGAACAGCATCAGTGAGCATCATCCTGTTTGATAATACCGCTACCGGAATCTGTTCCCCGTCAGAATATTCCCCGGCTTTTGCCACTACTTTGATGATGATGGACGAGGCTTTACTGAACGGCGTTTTGATCTTCCAGCTGACCACGGAGTTTCCGGTATCTTTGACGTCAAAATTCTGCACGGCTGAGCTAATTCCGAACTGCTGGGAAATATCCTCATTGGTTTCAGCATTAAGGATCTGCAGGGAAGCCGCACCGGACATTGCCTTATCTGTAAGGTTGGATATCTTGGTCTGGAAGTTCAGCTCATCCCCTTCTCTCAGGAATCTCGGATAATTCGGGTTTACGGAAAGCTTTTTCTGGGTGATGATATCTTTCTCCAGCACTGCCGTTCTTAAATCTGCAGTATGGGCCAGGAACATCAGTTTCCATTTTGTAAGGGCTTCCGGGGTTGTAAATTCAAAGCTTATGTTTCCATGGGCATCGGTTTTCAGATCCGGGTAGAAAAATGCTGTTTCATTAAGGTTCTGACGGGCTTTCACTTCTTTCAGATCTTCTTTCTGTTTTTCCGGCGCCGCTTCTTTTTTATCTTCTTTATCTTTTATTCCATCATTGTCAAAACGTCCTCTTTCGCTTCTTTCACTGCTTACTTCAGCTGCAACTCTATTCAAAGGTCTTGGACAGCCTTCGTAAGACTCAAGTCCCGGAACGGTAGGACATGCATCACGCATATCATCTATTCCATCACCGTCTGTATCTACAGTCAGTCCATATTTTAACATCAGCTGATAAAATACATTTTTGTCAAACCAGTCGAACTTCGGAATATAAACCCCTTTAGTTTCTTCATATTTTACCTTCTGATCATATTGCAATGTCTGCGTCAGGTTTCTGATATTGTAATCTTCAATCACATTTACCGGTATGATAGTTTTTTCAAAGCTATAAGTATTGGGAACGAATTTATCTAACGATTTATCATACATATTGGCCAGCACCTCAGCCACTACTTTTTCTTTATTTCTTCCTGAGATCCTGACGCTCCATTTTTCTTTCGAGCCCGGTTCCACTTTATCTCTGAAAGTCGTCAGTTCAATCTTCAAAGGATCTTTTTCATTTCTGACAATCATGTGGGCATACTGATTCTGCACATCATTATAAGAAGCCAGTACAAACTGAACATTATATTTTGTGATGTTCTTTTCCCCTGATACAGGAAAGGTATAGGCCAGGACTCCGTTTGTAAATTTCTTTCTTTCCATTGTCTTTTTTCCCTGCCCATCCTGTAAATAGATATTCACAAAGGCATCGGGAATGGCAGAATATGCATACACAACGGCCTGAGAACCTCTCACGACTTCTCCTTTCGGGCCTACTACTTTTAAAAACGGGTACTGATTTTTCCCGAGTCTTTTTTTACTCCACACATTAAATTCCTGCTCCACTTTTATGGTGTCTTTTCCTTCAACATTGTATACCAGAAGTCTGTAATTTCCGGGATCAAGTTTTCCCAGATTCAGTTCTTTACCTTCCTTTGTATCCTCTATTATGGTTTTAAGAATCTCCCTGTTTTTAAGGGTTTCAGACTGATCATAACGGTCATGTGGGAATTTTTTCAGGAATTCATTCCTGGACATTACAGGAAGGTTCTGCACCTTCTGTTCAAAATTATTTCTCAGGACCCGGCCGGCCTCCTTAAGCTGTACAAGTTTTACTTTGTAATTTTTATTTACGGAAATATCATTGTAGTTGAAGGCTGTGACTTTAATTTTCAATTCATCCTCCGCAAAAGTCTCTTTTATTTCATCTGATTTTAAATAATGAGAAACTGAAGCCACCTTCACATCGGTTTCGGCTGCCTGGGTTTCGCCATTGATGTCTGTAGCCGAAGTTTTTATTTTATAGTTGTGGACCTGTATTCCCTCTTTATTTTCATCTTTTTTAAGATCGATCTTAATTACAAATTCTCCTTTTTCATTGGTTTCAGCTTTTCCAAGGATCGAATTTTCATTACTATAATCATACGGATACCACCAGAAATATCTTTGGCGTATGTTTTCTCTTTTAATCTCATAATTAACATTGGTATTACTCAGCGGAATTCCTGAGAAAGTAGCCACCTTTCCTTTCAGTTCAATGGTCTCACCATATTTATAATCTTTCCTGATGGTATCGAAAGTGATCTCAAATTTAGGACGTTTATATTCTTCTACAGAGAAATACTTACTGCCAAGTACACTATTTGCTCCATAGTAGCCGGAGACTTCAATCCTGAAGTGACCATTCAACTTGTCTTTTGGTAAAACAAAGCTTCCGTTATAAGCTCCGAATGCATTGGTAGTGAACTTCCGGGAACTGATCACCTGGCTGTTGGCATCATACAAAGTTACCGTCTGCTCATTGTTTATGATAAGTATTTCCTTTTTTTTCTCTTTATCCGGATAGGTAGATATACCTTTAAAATAAACAGTCTGTCCGGGTCTGAAGATCTGCCTGTCCAGGAAAAACTGGGTATGCGGGTAATAATAGTCATAAGATCTTGCAAAATAAGGGCTTATTACAATATTATAATCATTGGCTGCCGGATCATAGTACAGGTAACGATAGGTATGATACCCTATTTTTTCTGAAGTAAATCTGGCCAGATTATCTGTGGCAATCATCAGTTCTGTTTCATCTATGTCTGAATAATCTCTGAAATCATATTTAAAAAGTTTCGTATTGGGCTTTAATTTCCCGGTTTCCCTATCCACCAGAATATAGTCTTTATTTTCGTTATAAACCACACTGGAAGAAGTGACGATAAACATAAATTTTGAAACTTCTTCTCCGTTGATATATTCCCCAAGATACATCCCTTTCGGAAGTTCTTCTACCTCAAGTGCTGTGCTGTATTCAAAATAATCTTTTTTGTTGGGAAGCGTGAAGGTATCTGTTCTTACCAGGGTTTTATCTATTTTACTGTATTCTTCATTGCTGAAATATTGCTGACCATAACCAAAATAATTCAGATATTTCAATTGTTTTATTACATCATTGATCTTATATATCTTAAGAACAAAATGGTCTGCATTCTTGTGATCAGCGACTATCTGAATAGGTTTTCCAGGCTCGTTATGGGTTTCAAAGAAAAGGGAAACCGAAGTGGCTTTGATCTGTTTTTCCTGCTGGGTGATGTTGGTAAGAAACTTTGAACCGGGATATTCTTTTTTCATCTTATCAATCAGCTCTACAGCCTGGATAAATTTTGATTGTCTCCTGAGCTCCTGAACGATATCTCTTACGATGAGAATCTTGTAATCTCCTTTTATAGAAGAATTCACCAGTGCGATCTGTTTCTCCAGAAATTTTTCATCTTTTTTGGCCGTATTCTCATAGATCAGTTTCTGGTGCTGGAAGTATAGTTTTGAATTACCGGTATTGAAATCAATCAGGTTCTGATACAAAGCCAAAATAGCGGTCTGGTTTTCCTTTAATTCATCTTTGGTGAAAATATAACTGTTATTCAGAAAATCAATATTTTTTTTAACCTTCCAGTCATAGAGTGTGGGGAAAAACTGAAAGTCCCTTTCATTTTCGAAAGCATCTTTGTATTTCTCCATGCTGATTTTTCTGAGCTTATCTTCAGATGTGGTGAGCTCTGCAAACCTCTTCAGGTAGAAATTTTTAAAATCGAGCTTTGTCCATTCCTCTATTTCTGAGAGGTCACCTTCAGCAAGATTCATGCGGCTTTCGATGTCCCATTTTTTAAGGTCATAATAGTTCTCAAAAAACTCCACCTCCAGTACTTTAAAGAAAAGCAGGTCGTCATTTTTCAGCCTTTTATTCATATTGCTGATCTTGGAAAAGAAGACGGAGGCATAATCATTTTTCGGGTCATCCTGAGTGTCTTTGTACACTGCAAACTCAGCCTTCAGGGATCTGATAATTTCCGTAGTATTGCCTTCAGCTACAGCTTTATTCTGAATTTCAAGAATAAGCGGCAGATTGGATTTGAAAGTCCCGTTCTGATAACTCTCTGCAATTTTCTTCCACTGCTCTTCATAAAACGCCTGTGCATGGGAAATAATGCACAAAAAAGCAAAAAAGAGAAGAACAGATTTGGAGATGATTTTCATAGGTATTAATTTTGATAAATGAATGTTTTAAAAATACTCAAAAAATACATTATAGACAGCCAATTGTATGTCTCTTTAATGGGAACTCTTTTTGCAGTATTTTTTATGAAGGAGCAAAACACATTCCGTTTTCCTACTGTGCTTCTGATCTTTATCACCTATTTCAGCGGTTATCTCTACACAAAATATCAGTATACAAAGTATTTTTTAAAAATTGTTGTTTTGAATGCCATAGCCGGAATGATCTGTGCCTTCCTGATTATTCACAATCATAATGAAATACGGCTTCTGAAATGGTTCATTATCGTAGTACTCGGATTGCTCTACAACAGCTTTTTTCTTGAGGTCTACATCCGGAAAATCCCTTTGCTGAAGGTTTTTTACGTAGGTCTGGTCTGGGCATTGGTCAATTGCTGGCTTACCCTTCCTGAGTTCAGCGTTCCTATTTTTCTGATCAGTTTTTTCTTTATCACAGCACTCGTTCTCCCGTTTGATATCCGGGATATGAAAAGTGATACGGTAAAGACTTTCCCCATGCTGATCGGCGTTCAGAATACAAAGTATATTGCCTATACACTGGTTTTCATCAGTAGCATCATCAGTGTCTTTTATCTTCAGATACAGTATGCCACCGCTTTTTTTATGGCCTGCATCACTACCTATCTTTTTATTTATTTCTCTGAGAACAAAAGAGATGACGCTTATTTTTCATTCGGGGTAGAAACTTGTTCGGCACTTCCTTTTTTATTTTTACTAATAATGGAGTATTTTTGACAAATGATTATCAAGAAGCTTTCCGTTTACAATTTCAAGAACCATTCAGAAAAGAAATTTGAATTTTCCCCGCAGATCAACTGTTTTGTAGGGAATAATGGAGTGGGAAAAACCAATATTCTGGATGCGCTGCATTATTTATCCGTAGGTAAAAGCTTTTTGGGAAATACCGACCTCAACAATATCAAGAGTGAGGAAGATTTTTTCACCATCGATGCTGAGATCAGGAATGAAGACAGTGACGACATCATCAGAGTTACCCAGCCGAGAGAAGCCAAAAAGGTGATCAAAAAGAATGACAAAAGCTATGACAGGCTTGCCGACCATATCGGATATCTGCCAAGCGTTATGATCTCGCCCTATGATTCCAATCTGATTTCAGATTCAGGGGAAAGCAGGCGTAAGTTTCTGGATGCCATGATCTCCCAGACCGATTCTGAGTACCTTTTTGACCTCATCCAGTATCAGAAAACGATTCAGCAAAGGAATGCCTTACTGAAATATTTTGCCAAAAACAGAACCTGGGACAAAGATTCACTGGAGATCTATGATGACCCTATCATCCGTTTCGGAACCAAGATCTTTACTAAAAGAAAAGATTTTGTACAACAGCTGAATCCTATCGTTCAGAATTTTTACCAGATCATTTCAGGGGGAAAAGAATCCGTATCTGTACTCTATGAATCCCACCTGCTTGAAGATTCCTTTGAACAGCTTTTAAAAGAAAGCCTTGAAAGAGACCGTATGCTGACGTATACCTCCAAAGGAATCCATAAAGATGACCTTCTTTTTGAAATGGATCATGTCCTGATCAAGAAAATCGGTTCCCAGGGGCAGCAGAAATCGTTTCTCATTTCCTTAAAACTGGCACAGATGAGCCTGGTAAAGGAACTGACAAAAAAGACTCCCATTCTGCTTCTTGACGATATATTTGATAAACTTGATGATACAAGGGTTTCACAGCTGATCGAATTGGTCAATAAGGAAAGCTTTGGGCAGATCTTTATTACGGATACGCATAGAGAACGTACAGAAAGTGTAGTTAAGAAAATCAATGAAGAAAGTATAATCTTTGAGATATGATACAAAAAATATTCCTTATCCTGCTTTCATTCTGCTTCGCTTTTTCTTTCAGCCAGAAGAAAAAGAAAAAACCTGCAGATCTGCTGGCAGAATATCATAATTATCAGATAGGTTCTCTCAACAAGAATTTCAAGCCCGTCCCTCTTCATAAAAGAATAGATAAATTTCCATTCAGTAAGGCGGCCCGGGTAAAAATTGTTTCTTATAATCTGAATTTAAAGAAAAGTGCCGCAATGTCTTACACTCCTCCTCCGCCACCTCCCAAAACAAAGGAGGATTCTATCAGGCTTACAAGATATTACGACAGTATTAAAAAAAATAAAGATTTTGAATTGAGAGAAGCTGTTGATCATTCAGATTTTACAGGAATTCAGGAATCCAGAACATTAACTTTATCAGAGATTTCTGAGCTTACGGATGTTATCTATAATACCTGTGAAAAATATAATATAGGGTTTGTATCTACCAGAGGATGTTTTTTTCCAAGAAATGCCATCCTTCTCTATGATGAAAATGATCATATTTTCGCTTATTTTGAAATTTGTTTTGAATGTTCCGCGATAGAATCTTCTCCAAGAAAAATGCTGGAACCTTTAGAAACCTGTGAATACCTTTATCCGGAGTTGGAAAAGTTTTTTAAAAGCAAAGGAGTAAGCACTCAATTTATAGAGAGAAAATAGTATGAAGAAGAAAAAACGTGAATATCAATCGTCTGAACTGGTAAAGTCTTTTGCCAGGATTTATGGTTTTGAGGATAAACTTGTGGCATTTGAGATCAAGGATTTTCTTGAAGATTATCTTGATGAGAGCCTTTTTAAAGAGATCCGCAGTGTGAATCTTGAGAACGGATGTATCATCATTAAAATTGATTCTCCATTACTGAAGCATGATTTCAAAATGCGTAAAGGTTTCTATCTGAAGAAGTTCCAGGACAAATTCGGGGCGGATCAGTTCCATGATCTTCAAATTTTGTAAAGTTTCCTTTATTCATCAAGGTTACAGGAAATTTATTTTTAAAATAATTGGGTTTAGTTCGAAATTAAGTGATATATTTAAGGTACATAAATTAAATCATATTTACCATGAAAAAAGTACTTAAGTCGAAGAAATTATCAAGAGAATCATTAAAAAAAGTTCAAGGTGCAGGAGGGCAAATGGTGTGTTGTGCCGTAAGCTGTATAGATATGACAGGATGTGGCTTTTGGGAGCAATTGCCAGCAGAATGCCCGGAACTTCCTTATTGCGTGTAATCAATACTTATTTCATAGAAAAAAGCTACCAAAAATGGTAGCTTTCTTATTTTTATTTATGTTCTTCTGATTTATTGGAAATCGTGTTGCTCATCAGGTCATCTGCTTTTTTATCCAGCCCTGAACGTAGCGGAAAGAAGAACTTCAGAGGATGTTTCATAAAATACCTGAAGATTTCCTTATAGATCTCGCTTACCTGTCCGAAGTTCATTTTTCTTGATCTGAATGCCAGGAACATGGACAAGCTGAAACTTATCAGAAAGTTGAAGAAACCTATCAGGAAAACCGTAATAAAGGAAATCCAGAAGGTATAGGAATCTACTGAAAAATCTTTCCCGTACAAACCTAATGCAAAGTTTCCGGCGGCAAAGGTAATGTGTCTGATATCAAGGTCAAGGCCAAAGAATAACCCCACAGGCGCTGTAGCTCCAAGGAAAACCCCGAACCAGAAATTGGAAACGATTCCCGGCCAGTTTTTAGCATAATATTTTGAAAGTCCTTTCGCAAATTTCTTTCCGAAAAAGCTTCTGATGGAAAGGTTCTTAGCAATCCTTTCGGGAATCTGATAAAATACGGAGTTGTTTCCGATATTTCCTGAAATGATTCCTGAAATAAAGAGATAGAAACCGGCAATACAGGCATGCAGAATCGCTTTAGACTTGAAAGGATCAAGGTCTTTAAGCAATTTATCTGATCTGTCAACCGCTAAGTTTTGGGAGAAAAACACGTCCAGCCCGTAGATAATGGCCAATGCTACCGGAAATGCCAGCAGTACATTCCCTACAAAGGCAATAAACTGGCTCCGGAATAATTTTGATACGAGATGTGCAAATTCGGTATTGTTTCTCTTGCCGTTTCCTTCCTCAGAAAGTACTTTGGTCATGGTAGCGGCAGTCATAGCCGGCTGCTTGGTAGCAAGGGTGAATCCCATCAGGTAGATCATCACAAATCCCATCGCATAGTTCATTGAATATAAGAATGCATGGGAGAAATCACTTCCGGGAATATATCCGTACAGCATTTTCAGAACGCAGAGTGCTCCTACGATAATTCCTCCTCCGCTTGCTTTGTAGAACATGGTCATATATTCTTTGCGGGTAGAAGTGATATAATGGGCTCCTGCTTCTGCCGTATGGTTCGTAATAAGGTGTGAGAGCAGCCTTGTACTGTCGTTGATCAGGTCTGCAATATTATTTTTATGAGATTTGTAATTCAGGATGTTAAAGATCAGCTGTTTGGATTTGATCAGTACATCTTCCTCGGAATCAATGATCAACAGCTGAACGATCTCATAGATTCTTTCCGTCTGCTGGCGGATCTTCAGCAATGATTGGTTGATCTTTCCTGAAATACCATATTTGGCGGAGTTCTTGAAAGCAATATTCACAAATTCAAGACACTGTTCCGCATAGATTTTGATCTGCTTATAACGGCTGTCCTTCGAATGCAGCTGTAATCCCGGATCTTTGACAAGGTCATCCGCCAAAGCTTCAAGCTCATTCTGAAGAGCGAGAAAAGGATTGGACAGGTTCCTATACTGAGGAGCCATTCTCACCACCTCAACTTCCATTGCCATTCCCGTTACCCTCCAGGAAAGGATATTCATGGAGAAGATCAGTTCTTTTTTTACATTAGGCTTAATGATAAAATCTGAAGCACCCAGCAAAGTCAGGAATTCATCAACTTCATTTTCAGGAAGGTTCTGTAAATGTTTCAAATCTGTTTTAGGCCTCAGACTGACGTTGTCAATCATATACCACACCGTTTTTTCGTTTTCTACGGGCGGCAGTACCTTATTCAGGATTCTTTTTTTGAGTTCCGGAAAGAAGGCATTCTCAGAGAGGATATTGGCTTCAGTCAGCGAGAGATTGAAAGGTCTTCCTCTGAAAATATTGTGAATATAATGCTTAAAATTTTCAGCAAAAGCGGGATTGCTTCTGAGGAAATTGAGCACATCTGTAAAGTCCGCCCTTTTTACGCTCTCCAAAAACTCGGCAAACGGTTCTAAAGAAAGGGTTTCGTTCTTAAAAGAAAAATATTTTTTAAGAACTGACTCAAAATTTGTGCTTGAATTAAAGAATTTCATTAGTACAAAGATACTATTTCAAACTTACATTCCTCATCTGTCTCATGATCCAATTGTGTTTCTTTCTCAGATAGGGAGACGGATTCTTCGGATCATACTTCTTCGGATTGGGCAGTACGGCTGCAATCCAGGCTGCATCTGAAGCACTTAAGTCTTTAGATGATTTCCCGAAATAATATTGTGCTGCCGCCTCTACTCCAAATACTCCCTGCCCCATTTCAATGGAATTCAGGTATCTTTCAAGGATAATATCCTTACTCCATACTTTTTCAATTATAAAAGTGTACACTGCTTCCAGCCCTTTTCTGATCCAGCTTCTGCCCTGCCAGAGAAAGACGTTTTTGGCAGTCTGCTGTGAAATGGTGCTTCCGCCTCTTATTTTCTTTCCTTTTTCGTTGTACTTCATCGCTTTTTCGATCGCTGTATAATCGAAGCCGTTGTGATCAAAGAATTTCTGATCTTCAGATGCTATTACAGCCTTTTTTACATTATTTCCCATTTCATCATAAGAAATATAGTCCCTGTGCAGTTTTCCGTATTCAAAAAGACCTCCTATCTGGGTAATGGTGATTGGCGGATTAAAGAATCTGCCCCAGATAATGAAAACTACATTCAGCACAAGAACGATAAAGATAAACTGTTTAATTTTTTTCCACATAACGTTATTAAAAGGAAAGGCAAAAATAAGCAAATAGTCCGAGTTACTGCAATTCTTTCATGTAGGTAAGCTGATAATCCGGTAAAAGTTCGGGATGGAAGATTTTAATATAGTCTTTAAGGATCAGATCGGCTCTCACTACTCCACTTTCAAAGAAATCGTTGGCTTTCATTTTCTCTTTTCCGGCAATGGTATAGATTTTACCTTTATTGAATACGTCAAGTTTTCCGTAAAAAGGATTCATGCCCAGCATTTCTTTTTTAGAGGTATGGCTTCCTGCGTTTACCCAGTACTGAACGCCGCCGGCTTTTGCATATACTTCCTCAAAGCTCATCGTCATTGCTTTTTCTTCTCTGTTGTCCTTCATGATATAATTAGCATTGGCATCCGCAATATAATGTGCCACGGAAGTATTTCCTCCCGGCAGATACCATACATCTCCATACATTTCATTGGCCAGCACAACGGGACTTTCTTTTGCTTTTAAGGCAAGCTGCTTCAGCTCATTGTAGTTTTTCTCTACTTCCAGGTATTTGGCTTCCGCTTCTTTTTCTTTTCCGAAAAATTCTCCAAAAAGCTTGATATACGCTGTTTTCTGTAATGGCTGCTGTTCCATATATTCATCCAGAAACACCACCTGAATTCCATTGTTTTTCAATAGCTGATAGGCATTGTCGAAACTTGCAATATAATTGGTAAAAACGGCATCCGGCTTCATGGAAATAATTTTCTCCACATCATATTTCTGCTCACTTCCTACATTTTGAATTTTCCCTTCCTTTACCAGGTTCTGAATCTTTTCTGAATAAATATACTCCGGACTTGAAACTCCTATGATCAGATCTTCGGCTCCAAGTTCGGAAATATATCCGGCCATACTGGCGTTAAGAAGGATAATTTTTTTGAATGGAGTCTGATTTTTTTTGAAATTGTAGGAGAAATTTCCCGATTTCAGCTCCAGATTTCCGTCCTGCTCCTTGTATTGGGTACGATTTGAGATATTTGTCCAATCTGAGGACGAAATTTTTTGTTCTCTTTTACAAGCAATTAGCGAAAATACCGTGAATAAAAGTAAAATTTTCTGTTTCATGTTTCAAAGAACGGAAAAAAGTGGTATATTTGCAACCGTTAAACAACAAGATAACAAACGGCCTCGTGGCGCAACTGAATAGCGCATCTGATTACGGCTCAGAAGGTTACAGGTTTGAATCCTGTCGAGGTCACAAACGACAATATGCGCAAATTTAGGACAATTTGCGCATATTTATTTTATATTACCAATAATCAACTGGTTACTTTAATAAATATAATCTTTCTTAAACTGTGAAGGTGTTACATCTTTGTATTTCTTGAAAAAACGATTAATGTGACTTTCATCGGTAAATCCTAATTCAAATGCGATCTCCCCAATTCTTAGATTAGTGTAAAGAAGTTTATTTTCAATTAAATTGAGCCTATAATAAGCAATATAATTCTGTAGAGTTTGTTTAGTATGTTTTTTGAAATAGCGGCTAACGTACGTGGTGGATAAACCAAAGGCCTCTCCTATTTTTTCTATTTTAATCTTTTTAGGATCATAGATATTGGTATGAATATATTGTAGAATGTTTAAAATTTTGTCTTCAGAAGTTTCACATAATTCTTCTGGCATTTCTAAAGCAATATTCCTGGCCACCAATAGAATTAAGGAATTCATAAGTTGCTCAATAAGACTTTTACTGTATAAACTTTTATTAATGCACTCCCGGACAATTCCATCTACTAAAGATTTCACTAAATATTTATCTGAACGATTGTACAGAACACATCCTTTTGTAGTGGTAGCTGTTTGTAACAAATGTTCCAATTTTAAACTATTTTCCATAGCTAACGCATTGTTTTCTATATAATTTCTGTGAAAAGCAACACGTAAGAACTCTGTGATCTCCTCTACTTCAAAACTACAAACATCATTTGGAGTCAGAAGTAATAAATCACCACTAGTGTAAGGCACACGATGTCCATTTATCTTCTGCTGTCCGTTACCTGATATAATATAAACAATTTCGAAATAATGCTGAACCTGCCCGTCCAATGGACATTCATTTACTTTTTCATAGTTAATCTCATAAGGGCTATACATATAATCGTGTTTTATTTATACATAAAAAGCGTAAAAATACAAATTAGCAAGGTAAAATCTGTATTAATAAACCCTAAACTATAACAATTTTATCCTGAATATACTAAAAAAGAGCACAATATTACAAATTATCAGACATGCCTTTACTGTAATTTTGCTGTACAAATTTATTTCAATGAAAAAAATGCACATAATTTGGGCACACCCAAGAAAAGACTCATTGACGGCAAAAATCGTAGAAGCCGTAAAAAAAGAAGCTAGAAACAAAAATTTTAATGTAACAGAATGGGAAGCGTATTCTTCAGGATTTAATCCAGTATTACAAACCGATGATGAGCCTGACTGGTATAATACAAATAAGCAATATAATGCTGAATCCGAAGCATTGGCAAAAGAACTTTCAGATAAAGATTATCTCATTTTTATATTTCCAATATGGTGGTATTCTCTACCGGCAATACTTAAAGGATATATAGACAGAGTTTGGAATTACGGTGTATTTTATGGTAATCGAAATATCCATCGACTGCCAGTAAAAGCAATTCGCTGGATTGGATTAGTAGGTAGCAAAGAGGCCAGTATTCAAAAACGTGATTATGATAAATATATGGACTATTACTTTAATGTAGGTTTAGCGGAGTATTGTGGTATTGAAGATTCAAAAGTAAAACTAATATATGATACCATTGGACGCCATCAAATCAATAAAGAAGATCATTATAATGACTTAATAAAGCAAGCGGTCAGCTTTATTAGTAGCTTACAGTAGTAAAGTCTAATACTTTTATCCGACATTTTAAAGTACAGAAATTTCATACTCAAGGGACGATATTTAAAAATTATCAAAAAAAATTGTCTTAAATCTTGCAAATGACCGAAAGGTCATTTATATTTGTTACGTCAAAAATCTATATGATGAATAAAGGTGAACGTACAAGGCAGATGATCATTGAAAAATCAGCTCCACTTTTCAATACAAAAGGAATTGCAGCAACAGCAATGAGCGATATTATGGATGTTACAAAGCTCTCTAAAGGCAGTCTGTATGTTCATTTTGACAATAAAGACGTACTCGTAGAGGCTGCTGTGGATTATAATATGAATCAGTTACAAAAGAAAATAGGAGCTTCAATAAATAAATTTCAAGATCCGAAGGATAAGTTATTTGCCTATATAGATGCATTTAAGAACCCTTTAGATCCCCCGGTAGCAGGAGGCTGTCCCATGTTGAACTTTGGAATGGAAGCTGATGACCAAAACGAAATAATACTTAAGAAAGTAGCGAATCTGGTGAACAAAAGTCAGCAGCTAATCAGCGAAATTATTACAGAAGGTATTGAAAAGGGAGTTTTTAAAGCCGATTGGGATCATGAAGAATTTGCTACAATAATGTTTGCCATGCTGGAAGGAGGTATTTTTATAAGTAATACAACTAAGAAAATCGATAAAATGAGTATAATCAATAAAAATCTAAAAAAAATGATTGAGGCACAATTGCCTTAATTTTTTTAACAAAAAAATGACCGAAAGGTCATAAATGTAATAATATTTTAATATAGAAATTATGTCAAAAACCATTTTTATTACCGGAGCATCCCGCGGATTTGGGAGACTTTGGGCAGAAGCATTTTTAAAACGTGGCGATAAAGTTATTGCTACAGCACGTAACAAAGAAACCTTATATGATCTTGTTGAAAAATACGGGGAGAATATATTCCCCCTTCAACTTGATGTGAACAGTCGTAACGCTTGTTTTGACGCTGTGGAAAAAGCCTATACACAGTTTGGAAAGATCGATGTACTGATTAATAATGCCGGATATGGGCTGTTCGGTGCCATTGAAGAAACTTCTGAAAAGGAAGCGCGTGATCAGATGGAAACCAACTTTTTTGGAACACTGTGGATGACTCAAGCAGTACTCCCTATCATGAGAGCTCAGCAAAGCGGTCATATTATACAGGTTTCCAGCTTTCTGGGATTGGTTACCTTACCCATATTAGGATTATACAATGCCTCCAAATTTGCCGTGGAAGGATTTAGCGAAACGCTGGCAAGTGAAGTGAAACACTTGGGAATCAATATTTCTTTGGTTGAGCCCAATGGTTATGCCACAGACTGGTCAGGAGCATCAGCTTTTCAAACCGAGCCGATGGAAATATATAATCCAGTGAAGGAGGCTTTTCTGAAAAGTGCAACACCAGATATTTACGGAAATCCGGAAGCCACAGTGACAGCAATAGAGAAGCTGGTTGATTCGCCTAATCCACCATTGCGACTATTACTTGGAAAGATTGCTTATCCAGCGGTCAAGAATACTTATGAGCAGCGTTTGGCTGGCTTTGAAGAATGGAAAGACATTTCTGAGAAGGCCCATGGATAATATTCAGTTCTAAATACTGAAGCCACCGAACTTCCGGTTTCGCAGTTGAGAGGCTTAAAAACTAAATTAAAAAACTACGAGGGTTTATCCGGTGAATACTCAATATATTTTCCTCAAGTGTTTTTTAAATAAAAACGAGCAACTTTGATAAAGTTGCGCGTTATTTTTTATTGATAGGAAGATCTTTTTAATCAATTTCAATAAAGCTTTTATGATTTTATTGTGGGGCCTGCACTCACTTTCTTCAGCGTATGCCCGGGGAAAAATGCTGATTTATTTGTAAAAAATGTAAACACTCAACTTTCATCGAACTTAAATAATTAAACCAATAAATAAAAAAATATTAAAAAAATACTATTTCAATACGTAGTGTATTATTTTTTTACTATTTTTGAGCGTTACCAAATTAAATTTATAAAATATGAGAAAAGTATTTTTTTTGTCTCTTTTATCTTCCCTATCAATGATTTCATGTTCATTAGAAGGTTCTGAAGAAAATCACCTGATGAAAGGCGCATCAGAAGAAAGTATTAACAAATCAACTATTTCTAAAAATCAAGCAATTGATAACTTCAAAAAAGCATTAGCTGAAGCAAACAATCCAACGCTTATTAAAGAAGAAATTCAAAACAATTCAGGAAACCAGGGGTTTAGTCCTTCAAGAAAAAAAATCTTATTGGAGCCGGCTAAAGTAGTTTTGTTGTCAACAGGAATGACTACAGATAAAATGAATGGTTTAGATGATGATGCAATTATTTCACAAGCCTTTATTGCCATTTCAAATAAATAAAACAACAATACATCACAGAAAATATGAGAAAAATTCTTCCACTATTTTTAGTTCTTTTAGCTGTAGCTATTAAAGCCCAGCAATACCCATTGGTAATTTATAATTTCAGTCCTGCTACTGTTACTAAAATGAAATTTAAAGTCACAGACCCAACCACCTGGCCACAGGACTGTCATCCGATTGTTTCCGGAGAGACCGCAGGGCCAATGCTGCCGGGTACCACTGTTACTTATGATCTTTTGAATACCAGCGCAACAAAAACTCCAGCCATAAATCAATGGGATGCGATGTCCCACTATATAGGTATTCCTGATGCAATATATAACGTGAATGCCGGGGCATCCTTACCAAGTGCTTTAACATCTATTATTAACTGGCAGAGTATTATAATAGAATTTGCAAATGGGGAATCAATTGATTTAGGAAGAGGCTGTGTACAGCCTGGTACTCCTACATACAATTCAGGACCCACTCCATCAGGCAGAACCGCATCAACCAATACTTTGGTTTCACCAGCTCAACAAATTATTACGATATTCTAATAATTATCTATTCAAAAATATAATCACCCTACAATTGTCTATTGTAGGGTGATTTGTTAAGATTTTAAAAGAATAATCCAGCTTAAAAAAATTATTTGATAAATGAAGTACGCAATTCCTGTATCATTTGGCTGAACGAGATAGAAGAGTTTAAAGATAAACTGATTTTGTTTACAAAAAGCTAAAATGGTGTCAACGAACAACAGTTGGCACCATTTTTAATTGATAACAATCGTCACTATTCTATAGTAATTCTGTCTACCAATTTTTTCAATAGAGGAACTACTATGAAACCTGTAGGAATGGACAACCACAATTCTACCAGAAAATAATCAAAAAACCAAATTTTAAAGAAGCCTTGTTGCCAGCTCATTCTTGTCAGTAAAAGCCCAAAGGTCATAATTGCCGACATTGCAATGGATACAAGAATTGTAAATACAATAATAGATTGAAATTTAGATAGTTTCATTTTTTTATTTATTAAATTATATCAGTTCTTACAAATACACCAAGTTTTTATTATCACTATAGTCCGGACCATAAAATCAAAATTACGATAAACCCATCCTTAAATAAATATTGCTGATTCCGTGAAAATCTGATTTCATATTATAATTAAAAAGCCCTTGAACTCTTGTATAAATCCCCCAATTTTCTGACAATCTCGACTTGTATCCAAAAGAAGCAAATGTTTCAAAATTATTGGTTTGAGTGGGGTCTCTTGGTACAATAGCGGCTAAAGAGATTCCTTTCCAAACCTGAGCAGTGAGCATTGCCTGACAATATAAATCTGCAGACTGATCCCTTTCTTTGTAGTTTCCGCTAAAAAACATTACATTGAAGAGGCCAAATCTGGATGTTTGTGAAAATTGTCTGCTAATCATCTGAAAATAAGCTCTCTTATTACCGTCAAATGCTTCAATAGGAACCGGAGCTCTTTCAATATGAACAGATTCTATGTTTAAAGTATCTTGAACTTGAGAAATAGTTGTCAATAGTTTAGGTTTCATTTTCTGTAATTAATTTGATGCAAAATTACTTGGCTCAAACTTTTAAAGAAAGGACAGAAAAGGAAACTACTCGGACAAATCAATCAATTTTCGATAATCCGTTGGAGTTGATCCGGTGTGTTTCTTGAAAAAACGTCCAAAATATGAAATGTCTTCAAAACCAATTTCCGCAGCAATTTCGTTAATTGACATATGGCTTTTCTGCATTAAAACTTTGGCTTCTAAAACCAGCATTTCATTAATCAATGCTGATGCAGGTTTTGCCAGTGTGGATTTCACTGATTTGTTAAGGTGGTTTGTTGTTACATTTAATTTTTCTGCGTAAAATCTAACAGAATTATGCTTGGTAACATAATAATTAAGTAATTTTTTAAATTCTGAAGTGATCATTTCGCTGGCCGTAAAATTTACCCTTGTCCGAAAGTCATTAGACTGTTTCATTTCTAAAAGAAATGTTGTTAAATAAGACTTTAAAATGCTTTCATCCGCATCACTCCTATTTAATTCTTGCATTCGTCTAAGCAGAACCAGCAAGTGTTTTATTTCTGTATCTTCAAATCTGATGTAAGGCTTTATCAACCAATCTAAAAAGTCAATAGCCGTTTGAGATAAATATTTAACAGAAAAATGCAGATAAAAGCCTTCTATATCACCAGACATAAACATGAGGCTTGTTATTTGTCCTGCCGGGATAGCAATCAATCCTTTTTGTTCAACGGTATAATGATCAAAACCTGAGCCTGCTATTAGATAACCTTTTGTTACTAAAATAATAGAATGAGTACTTTGACGGTGCGGTGGTAATGGCATTTTTATTTCATAAGTATCATCTGAAAGCCCATGAATATAAAAGTCATTGAAATTCTTCTTATTATATTCTTTCGGGTCATAATAAGACATTATCTTCTTAAATCCATCATCCTGTAAGTTTAGTATGTTTTTTAATTTTTTCAAATCTATTGTTTTACAAAATATTTTACGAATGATTAGAATATCTTTTCAAATATGTGCTGTCTTTATTATGATTATAACTGACCCAATGTCCTCATGTTCATTTTATAAGGATAATTGTTTTTCAGATGATGACACCTTAATAAGGAAAAATAATTATTCCCAGTAATTTTTTCCGGTTTTACCATTTTTCTTTTCTGTTGATCTTATTCTTCCTTTATTTGTGACAGATCAAGGCCCAGTTTTGTAAATTCTTCCTGTCCTTTTTCTGTAATGTAATAGTGACGGTCTGCAGGATTTCCTTTGGCAATCCAGCCTTTCTCAACGAACTGTTCTAAAAGAAGCTGCCCTAATTTTCCGCCGATATGCTCATAACAGGTCTTAGCAGGTTTTCTTCCGGTTGATTTGTTCATGTTTATTTTGGGTTATAGTTTTTACAGGATGAATCAGTTCAGATGAAGATAATCCTTAATGGTTTTAAGAACACCAAAGTTGTCATTGGTACATGCTTCAAAATTAGCCACCTCTTTTACGTTCGGATGGGCATTCTGCATGGCGTAAGAATATCTGGCATTCTTCAGCATTTCTATATCGTTCATATAATCCCCGAAAGCCATTGTATTTTCAGGAGAAATGCCCAGCGATTTCTGAAGGATTTTCAGCGCGTTTCCTTTATTGATATCCTTATTCATGACATCCAGCCAATGTGCTCCGGAAACCACTACTTCCAGACCGAATTCTTCAAATTTTTTAAGAGCCGGGTACAGGTGTTTTTCAGAACCTTCCGGATGATAAACTGCTATTTTAAAGGCGGTATCATCAATTTTTTCCGTCAGGTCATCCTTCTTCATGTTTTCGGTGTAATATTTTGAGAAGAAATCTACAAACTGCTGATCTTCGGTTTCGTAATATGCCATCTTTTTAGCTGACAATACGGCTTTGGCACCGGGTATTTCACGGACCGCTTTAATAATGTCAACAATATATTTGTATTCAAGGGTATCGGCGAAAAGCTCCTGGTCTTTATAGATAACATAGCCTCCGTTTTCAGCAATAAAACCGATCTCACTTTCTATTTCTCCGAAATAATGCGTAATGCCCGGCATCTGTCTTCCACTTGCGGGTACAAACAGAATATTTCTTTTTTTCAGTTCTTTATAAACTTCTGAAAATTCAGGGCTCATTTCATGGCTGGAGTTGAGAAACGTCCCGTCCATGTCCGTAACAATTAATTTAATCTGTTCCATATTCTTTTTCAAAGATATTGATTTATTATTTTTTCTTGTAATGAATGGTAGGAAGGTTTCTTAATATTGCCGCACTTTGCTCTGGAGTCATATCGCGCTGAGGCTCAGCCAGCATTTCATAACCTACCATAAATTTTTTCACTTCCGCACTTCTGAGCAACGGCGGATAAAAGTGCATATGAAAATGCCATTCCGGATGCTCTTTTCCATCTGTAGGAGATTGATGAATTCCCGCAGAATAAGGAAATGAGGTTTCAAAAAGATTGTCATATATTGTGGTCAGATCCTTGAGCACAGCTGCAAAAGATTCTTTTTCTTCTTCGGAAAATGCTGCAATATTTTCTCTTTTCTGTTTACTGATAACCATTGTTTCATAAGGCCACGACGCCCAAAACGGCACCAATACTGCAAAGTGTTTATTTTCTGTGACGATGCGCTCACCAGCCGTGATTTCCTGCTCAAGATAATCTTCCAATAATGTTCTTTTATTTTTTTCAAAATATGATTTCAGCTGATCCTGGGTTTTCTGAACCATTGCCGGAATGGACGACTGTGCCCATATCTGGCCGTGAGGATGAGGGTTGCTGCAGCCCATGACGCTTCCTTTATTTTCAAAAATCTGAACATAATTGATATGGTCCAGAGCGGCCAGCTGATTGAACTGCTCCTGCCATACATCCACCACATTTCTGATGTGTTCCACAGGCATTTCCGGCAAGGTAAGGCTGTGATTTTCAGAAAAACAAACGACCCTGTTGATCCCGCGTTCCGGAAGAAGGGTAAAAAAACCGGACTTTTTTTCAGAAAACTCAACTTCTTCATTCAGTAATGCCCCAAAGTCATTATTAAAGACATAGGCTCCCTGGTACTCAGGATTGCGGTCTCCGTTCGCACGAATATTTCCTGAACAGAGATAGCATTCCGGGTCGTATACAGGACGGTTATCCTCTCTTGTTTCCTCTCTTTGTCCTTGCCATGGACGGTTTGCCCGCTGTGGAGAAACCAGTATCCATTCATCCAAAAGAGGATTGTATCTTCTGTGGGGATGTTTTTTAGGGTCAAATAATGTATTCATTGGTGTATTCTTTTATCCCGTCTGAAATTTTAACCTGGTAAACTTTCATCTGAATATTAAAATGTTCAAGATATTTTTCACTGATAGCACGAATTACTTCTTCCACTTTATCTTCCTGAATCAGGTTGATGCTGCAGCCTCCGAAACCGCCCCCCATCATTCTTGCTCCCAGCACACCTTCCTGCTGTAATGTATGTTCCACTAAAAAATCAAGCTCCTTACAACTGACTTCGTATTCCGCTGAAAGGCCGTCATGGGTTTCTGTGAGAAGCTTTCCCAGATATTCAATATTTCCTTCTGAAATAGCTTTTGCTGCCATTTCTACCCTCTTAATTTCTTTCAGTAAGTAGAGACATCTTTTGTGTGAAACACTTCCCATTTCTTCTTTTACACTGTCAAGCATAGTCGTGGTAAAATCCCTGAATTTCTCTACTCCAGGGAATTTCTTCCATAAGATTTCTTTACCATTTTCTACATCTTTGCGCCTCTCATTATAACCGGATGTCAAATGGGTATGCTTCACACAGCTGTCAAAAAGCAACAGGCTGTATCCTTTAAGGTCTGCATCAAAATAATGATGTTCCAGGGAGTTACAGTCGAGCATAATTACCTTATCTTTCTTTCCGAAAACGGAAGCAAACTGATCCATAATTCCGCACTGAACTCCTGCAAAAGTATGCTCTGATTTTTGCCCGATCACTGCGATTTCTTTTTTGGTAAGATGAAGATCAAAAAGTTCATTGAGGATATAAGCAAAACCACATTCAAGAGCCGCTGAGGAAGAAAGCCCGGAACCCATCGGAATGGTGCTGCTGAAAACAATTTCCATACCGCAAAACTGATTTCCCTGTTGCTGCAGCTGACTGAAAACGCCCAGAATATAGTTCATCCACATCTGCTGAACCGGCTTTACCTTCTTTGTAACATCAAATGTATATTCTTCTCCCAGATCTTTGGCTATGATTCTGCAGAAATTGGTTTGTGGTAACCTGCGGACAGCAAAACAGATATATTTGTCAATGGCAGCGGGAAGCACAAATCCATCATTGTAATCCACATGCTCACCGATAATATTTATTCTGCCGGGAGAAAGGAAAATATGTTCAGGCTCTGATTTGAACCCGTTTTTAAACTTTTCTACGGTGGGGTTGATTAACTGTTCATGCATATCCATCTTATCTGATCAAACAGATCTTAGGCGATCTGAAGAATAAATCTACTGAATTTATAACAGAGATTATGTTTTTTCTGTCCAATCTTATTTCATTTTTTGTGAATCTTTGATGAACTGATCTAATCCGGAATCTGTAAGCGGATGTTTGAGTAAAGATAGTATCGGAGCCAGTGGACAGGTCACTACATCAGCACCGGTCTTTGCACAATTAACAATATGCATGCTGTGTCGGACTGAAGCAGCCAATATCTGAGTAGCAAAAGCATAATTGTCATAAATCGCTCTGATTTCTGAGATCAGACCAAGCCCGTCTGTAGAGACGTCATCCAGCCTTCCCAGAAAGGGTGAAACATAAGTCGCTCCAGCCTTGGCCGCCAGCAACGCCTGCCCGGAAGAGAATACAAGTGTACAGTTGGTCTTTATCCCCTTTTCGGAAAAATAACGGATGGCTTTGATCCCATCTTGGGTCATTGGAACTTTTACAACAATTCTTGGATGTAATGCAGCAAGCTCTTCCCCTTCTTTAACCATTTCCTCAAAAGTAATTCCCAGTACTTCTGCGCTTATATCTCCATCAGCAATTTTGCAGATATCCAGGTAATGATTATGGATATTCTGTTTTCCCGAAATCCCCTCTTTCGCCATCAGAGATGGATTGGTGGTTACTCCGTCCAGAACTCCAAGGGCACTGGCTTCTTCTATCATCGCCAGATTGGCAGTATCAATAAAAAATTTCATAGATATAACTGTTATTTATAAGTGTTAAATTTACACTTATATTTTAATAAATCATAATCCTGATATAATTTTTCAGAGGGATATCAAAATTACTCCATGAAGTAATTAAATTCTTTACGATACTGAGAAGGACTTTTTTTGATGTATTCTTTAAAAGTCCTGTTAAAATAGCTGAAGTTATTGAACCCCGATTCAAAGCAGACTTCCGTGATGCTTAAAGGCTGTTCTGCAAGAAGTTTGAGAGCGTGGGTAATTCTGTACTCATTAACAAACTGTGTAAACGTTTTATTGGTAATTTTTTTAAAGTAGCGGCAGAAAGACGGTACTTTCATATTGGTGAGATCAGCCATTTCTTCTAGGGTTATAGCCTCTTTGAAATGGTCTTTAACGTAATTGAATATAAGATTGATTCTTTCATTGTCTTCAACCTGCGTCTGAAGGTAATATTTTCCTGCATTTAAAATCCTGTAATCCTGGGTAACAGACAGTTCATCCAATATTTTCAGAAATCTGCACAGTCTGTCCATTGAGGACGTTTCATGCATTTCAGTAATCTCTTTCCCGATTTTTTTCTTCACCTCTTCCCCGAACACAATGCCAGCTTTTGATTTTTCCAATAAAGCCGAAATCCTCTGCATTTCTGGTATATCCCAGATAGGTTCTCCTAAAAAATCAGGCTTAAACTGAATGACCATTTCGTACTCATTATGTGTACTTTCATTGGTCAGCCCGCAATGAGGAAGATTGCTTCCTATCAGTACAAGATCTCCTTCTGAAAAATAAGAGATGCTGCTTCCGATCTGCCTTTTCCCGGAACCTTTGCATACAAAGATCAGCTCAATCTCAGGATGGTAATGCCAGACATGGGATTTTATATTCTCATTAGTCAGAAATTTAAGGCTGGTAAAACTGCTCCCGATAGTCGGCCTGACCGCCTCAAAAGAAGGATTTACATGTTTCATAGGCCAAATACAAATAATTTCATATGCAAAATTAACAAATAACAAGTTAATAACCTTAAACAAAGTTAATATAGTACATCAATATGAAAATTTAATTATAGCCTGAGAATTATGGCTGCCATAGCTTTGCAATAGTAATCCTAAAAGCCTTAACCCATGAGCACATTATTAAAAGCCGTATTTTTTGCAGGAACCTTATTGTTCTCCGCAAATGTAATGAGTAAGGACAAAGATTTTTCCCTTTCCTTTGGAAACGTACAGGCCAAAACGTTAAACTTTGAGCTTTCAAATGCTAAAAGTGTTTCTGTTTTTGTCTACAACACTGCACATGACGAGCTGTTTTCTGAAAATCTTGCAGATGGAGACCATGTGATGAAGACTTATGATTTTCAAAGCTTTACACCGGGAACGTATTATCTGGTAGCAGAATCAGAAGCGAAGATTGAGAAATACAAAATCAAAATTGGTGCTGATAATGTAATGGAGGTTGAAAAAACACCTGTAAGTGCTGTGCATAAGCCTGAATATACGATTTCCGGGCATATGGCCAAGCTTCACATGTCTGATGTAAAAGGACCTGTAAGCATTTCAGTATATGATCTTTCCAATACAACATACTATACTTCAAATAAAAAATATGCTGACGGCAAAGTGGATCTCATTTTTGATCTTGATCCTAAAACCGCAGATCAATACATCATCCAGGTTGAAGAAAACGGAAATGTTTTTAATAAAATAATTTCTCTCCGATAAAACGGAATATATAAAGATAGATTGACCTATCGATCATTCCAATTATTTTGGATTAAAATTTTACTTACAGTTTATTGTTTTGAGGCAGCTCCATTTCCAACCAGGAAAAAGAGCTGCCTCATTTTTTAATTGTGATGGCCCATGTTCAGCTTAATCTTCTTCAGATCTTCCAGTTCATGAACAGGACGTTCTATATCATAAGGAATCGGCTTTTTGGAAAAAGTCTGAAAATAAAGCAGGCAGGCATCTTTCCACCATACTGCATCTTTTGACTGAATTCGGAGCTTTGACTGAACATCGGTAAACCTCTGCTCATCTATATAAGGTTCCATTCTATCCCATATTTTCTGATAATCCCTTACCTTTTTCACCCCGGAATCATACGTATAGCACAGTTCATCCCACAAAGGTTTTCCATCTTTCATTGGATAATCCCACGGAACATGATGAAACCACAGAATAAGATTTTCCGGGCAGGTTGAGATATTGTCGTACCTTTCATTGAGTGGCGGAAAATACTGTGAAACTGTATTGCTTCCTGTTTTTGTTCTGTTGAAACCCAATCCCTGAGCATCAGCCTGATGGTAGTAGACAGGTGACCAGTCCGGTCTTCCGCCTTTATAATCTCCCCACGGTTCAGGACCGTAGTGATGGCCTCCTGCAAAGATATGGTGTAATCCTAATGGCATCATATAATCTACAGCAGTCTCTCTGGAAGAAAGCATCATTTCTTTTACCGGATTCAGGAAGTTCTTATCGTCTGTGAAGGTCATTTTAATCCATTCATCAGCAATCTGCTCTGAAGTCAGCTGATGATTCCATGCTAATCTGCCAAATGCATACCAGTTGGCCTGAGCAAAATGATGTCCCGTCCAGTTAGTATCTTCTCCGATATTGGCAACGGCAGAAATAGCTGTCAATTTTGCAGGTCTTAGGGTGCCATCTGTAATTTTAGCAATCGTGGATCCCTGTCCGTCAGAATAAGTATCGCTGTCCAGTGTTTCCTTGAATAAGGGAGCCAGAAAAACGAGATGATTTGAAAAGCCCAGATATTCCTGGGTGATCTGAAATTCTACCATTTCGGAAGTCTTTCTTAAAGCACCAAAAAGAGGATTAAAAGCTTCTCGCGGCTGAAAATCAACCGGACCATTTTTAATCTGAATAATCACATTATCCCTGAACTTACCGTCCAGAGGAACAAATTCAAGGTAAGCCTGTTTGGCTCTGTCGTCTTTGCTCGGGCTGTAGACAAAGGCTCTCCACATGACGATCCCATTGTAAGGTTTCAGGGCATCTGCCATCATATTGGCTCCGTCTGCATGGGTTCTTCCGTAATCCTGAGGACCTGGCTGGCCTTCTGAATTGGCTTTCACCAGAAATCCGCCGAAATCAGGAATTAATCTGTAAATTTCAGCTGCTTTATCTTTCCACCACTTCTGTACATCTTTATTCAACGGATCTGAATTTTGTAATCCACCCAGCACTTTAGGTGAAGAAAAATTTACAGAAAGATATACCTTGATGCCATAAGGTCTGAAAATATCGGCCAGAGCTTTGACTTTTTTAAGATAATCTTCCCTAAGCATATTGGGCGATGCATTTACATTATTCAAAACAACGGAATTGATTCCTACAGAAGCATTGGCTCTTGCATATTCTTCATAGCGCTGAGAAATTTTACCTGGCAAATCTTCCCATTTCCAAAGTGATCTTCCGGCATATCCTCTTTCAATACTTCCGTCCAGGTTGTCCCAATGGTCCAGAACCCTTACATCGTATGATGGTTTTTCAACAGTGTTTAAATGAGACAAGTCGGCTTTTGTCTGCTGCAATCGTAAGATATGATAGACTCCATACAACAGTCCTATTTCTTTTCCTGCCGAAATAACGATTTTTTCCGGCGTGGAAATAATTTTGTAGCCGTCTTTCAGGTTTTTGTCTTTGTTTTCTGTACGAAGTTCTACCGCCTGTCCCTGCCAGTGGCTGCTCAGCTCTTTTCTGGCAATATTCAGGGTTGGACTGTTGCCTTTGGAAATAATTTGATCTGCCGATATTCCGTTTTTTGCAGGAAACCGGAGCCAGAGCTGACTTCCGTCCTCCGCGAAAACCAGTAACGGAATGATCAGAAAAAATAGAATGTTGAGTCTCAGATATCGCATTGAAAAATTTTAAATTATTAAAGATGACTATGACTGCTCTTCCAGACCTTCAATCGTCTTGATTTTGCCTTCGTTATCGTATTCCAGTTCAATCACTTTCATACTTCTCAGCCATGTTTTACCGCCACTCGGAACAGAATCATGGAAAAACAGATACCACTTCCCTTTGAACTCCACGATGCTGTGATGGGTTGTCCATCCTACCACCGGAGTAAGAATTTCACCCTGAAAAGTAAACGGTCCGTAAGGGTTATCCCCGGTTGCATAGCAAATCAGATGAGTGTCTCCTGTAGAATAAGAGAAATAATATGTACCGTTGTACTGATGCATCCATGATGCTTCAAAAAAACGGTGTCTGTCACCATGAAGCAGCGGTTTTCCGTTTTCATCGATGATAACTACGTCTTTAGGAGCTTCAGCAAATTCAAGCATATCATCGCTCAGCAGAGCTACCTTTGAGTGGATTGCAGGTTCATTATTTTCGGGAATTACAGCAGATTCAAGTGCTTTATTATCTCTGTAACGCTGTAATTGTCCACCCCAGATTCCTCCGAAATACATGTAATATTTGCCTTTATCTTCAAAAATGCACGGATCGATGCTGTAACTCCCCATCATCGGATGTTTCTCAGGAATGAAAGGCCCATAAGGTCTGTCACTCACAGCAACCCCGATTCTGAAGATATCATTCTGATCCTTCAAAGGAAAGTACATATAATATTTGCCATCTTTGAAGGCGACATCGCAATCCCACAGCTGTCTTCCCGCCCATGGAATATCTTTTACCGAAAGGACTACGCCATGATCTTTTATGTCTCCGCTGTCCACATCATCCATTGAGAAGACATGGTAATCATTCATATCAAAATGATCTCCGTTATCGTTTTCCTCAATTCCGCTTTCGCGATCATGAGAAGGATAGATATAGATTTTATCTTCAAAAACGTGAACGGAAGGGTCTGCCATATAATCTTCCGGGAATAAATATTTTGATTTTTTCATTAAGTAAAAATTCTATTGATTTTAATTTTTCTCTGCCAGCTTTATTATCTTTTGTACTACAGGTTTCTCCTGATCTTTCCTGTCAAACAGTAACGGATAATCTGTTCTTCCTTTCACCGGAAAATCATTTTTCCAGGACTGCTTATCGGTTACTCCCCATAAAGTTACTCTTCTTATTTTATCTTTATGCTGTAAGAACAAACCAAAGAAGTCAAGGTAACGTTTTTCCCATTTCATTTCTACTTCTTTGGGAAGTCCTTTGGTATAAGGGTTGATTTCTTTCTGATAAGCAACAGTATCCGAAACATTGGCTGAGCTCCCCCATGGAGAAGGCAGCGCACTGATTTCCAGTTCTGTAATATTGACCTTAACTCCGGCATTGGAATATGCCAGAATTGCTTTTTCATATTCATCGATGGAAGGGTTATCCATCCCGACATGGGCCTGCATTCCTACTCCATCAATACGGATTCCTCTTGATTTAAGCTTTTCAACCATTTTAATAACGGTTTTTACCTTTTCCGGATACCATTCATTATAATCGTTGTAATATAATTCTGCATTGGGATCAGCTTCCTGAGCATACTGAAATGCCAAAGGAATAAAATCTTCACCCAGGATTTCGTAAAATTTACTTTTTCTGTAGGATCCGTCTTCAAGAATGGCTTCATTCACCACATCCCACCCTTTTACTTTTCCTTTGTACCGGGAAACTACCGTTGTAATATGGCTTTTCATGCGCTGTTTCAATACTTCCGGAGAAACATCTTTTCCATTTTTATCTGTAAAAAACCATTTTGGAAGCTGGGAATGCCAGATCAACGTATGTCCGATGATGAACATATTGTTTTTCATCCCGAAATCAACAAATTTATCAGCATCATCAAAGAAGAACTTTCCTTCCTGAGGCTGAAGAAACATCGATTTCATGCAATTTTCGGCCACAATAGAGCTGAATTGTTTTTTGATAATCGCTGCAGCTTTCTGATCTGTCCCGTCGATTTGGGGAAGACTCATCGCGGTTCCGATATAGAATTTATCCTGAAATGCTTTTTTTAAAGTACTGTCAGATTTCTGCGCCGACAGCCCGGAAGCGGTAAGAGCCGCCAAACCAATTAAAATACGTTTCATAGTAATCATTTTTATTTTCTTCTTTCAGCCAGATCTTTTTCAATCTGAACTTCCATTTTTTTGTTGATTTTGTAGAATAAAAGCAGTCCGCACGCAATGAAAAACGGTATGGACGGGAAAATACTCACAAGCATTTTGGCTCCTGCTGCCACGGTTTCAGGCTGAATCACCTGCTCGCTTCCGTGTACAGAAATGTAGCCGTATTTTCCTATAATCAAAGCTACCAGAGAGCTTCCGATGCTGAGACCCACTTTCAGTCCTACCATCATGGCAGAAAAGATAATAGCGGTAGCCCTGCGGTTGTTCTTCCATTCCGAATAGTCGGCCACATCAGCAATCATAGCCCATAAAAGCGGTGTGCTGATTCCGTAAAAAAATCCATGTAAAATCTGCGACAGGAACATAATTCCCACTGCTTTCGGAGGGTAAATTATAAAAGCGAGGATGAATAAAGTAGAAATGAATAATGACGCAATAAAAGTGTCACGCTTTCCAAACCGGTCTGCCAGTTTCTTAGAGAACGTAATCCCTACAATCATCATCACAATTCCTCCTGCATTAAACAATCCGAATCCTGCAGACTTTGGATCTTCCCCGAAGAAATTCATCCCTGCAGAATTAAAAAATGCTGTAATGGGTGAAATAAAGTTCTTCAGGGCATTTTCATCCACATAGTTGTTAAAATAATATACGTAAGATCCTCCTTTCATGGCCAGCGTGATGAATATAAATGCAGTCACAGTAAGCATAATAATCCATGGTCTGTTCTGGAATAAATCTTTTAAATCCTCTTTCAGACTTGATTTCTGCTCAGGCTTGGGAATGATTCTTTCTTTGGTGGTAAAAAAGGTAATCAGTAACATTATGGATCCGATCACCGCCAGCCATGTCATAACCGTCTCGATTCCCTGTGCTTTGTCTCCGTGTCCTACATATAGAATGATTGGCAACATAAATACCTGTACAAAGAACTGGGCAAACATCACGGCAACAAAACGGTACGAAGAAATACTGTTTCTTTCTCCCATATCTCCCGTAATAACACCGCTCAGAGCAGCATAAGGCAGGTTATTGGATGCATACAATAACAATAATAATGAATAAGTAACTGCAGCATAGATCATTTTACCCTGATAGGAAAAGTGAGGCGTGCTGAAGGCTAATAGTGCTGCAATACCAAGAGGTACAGCAGTAAATAAAATCCATGGACGGAATTTCCCCCATCGTGAACTTGTACGGTCTGCCAGCGCTCCGATAAGTGGATTAAAACCGAACCCGGCAATTAAACCTACGGTAAGGGTAATGACAGAAGCATCTTCTGCTTTGAGTCCGTAAATATCTGTATAAAAATAGGTCAGGTAGGTGACTAAGGTCTGAAAAACAAGGTTGGCCGCCAGATCTCCAAGGCTGTACCCTACTTTTTCTATTACCGATATTTTTTGTGGCTGATTATCCATTGATTTTGATAAGGTTTTCTATGTTAAATTAATTTTTTTCTGTTGTAAAAGGTGAAGCAGGAAGCCCGCTTTTGTTTTTAAGATTGCCGTCCGGGTTGTCTGCCCAGTCGTAGCGTACATTAACAGGGCTGGTGACCTGATCATTCCATACCATCACTTTATTTCCTTTTGCTTCTGCCTTTGCCCATTGGTAGCTGCCGTCTTTCTGCTGTATGGCAAAACCTTTAAGGCTTCCCTGTACCAGATCATCTGTTCCGGGTTTAAAGGAAAGGATAATGGTATTTCCTTCTGTCTTCATCGACTGATAAACGGGTCCGTCAGCTATGATTTTTTTGCCTTCACCAACTTTCAGGGCCTGTAAAGCAAGCCTGTCCCCCACCGTTTTTTTATCGATCGGATGAATATCATTCCATTCTCCCAAATCAATAGCTACAGCAAGTCCTGCATAAGGAACATTCAGGGAAGCCTGTCTCTGCTGTTCTCTCAGCTCAGCCCAGTTGCTTTCAAGCGGCTCGTCTTTTTTCTCCATAAAACCAGCCAGCTGCACAATCAGGAATGGCAAATCGTTCTTATTCCATTTTGAACGCCAGAGTGAAATCATGGTTGACAGCAAATCTCCGTATTCCTTTGGTTTTCCTGTATTGCTTTCGCCCTGGTACCAGATAAATCCTTTAATTTTATAATTGATCAGCGGATTAATCATCGCATTGTAAAGCCCTATCGGTTTCCAGCGGATAAACGTTTGCCCGGGAGCCATTTTTTCCATTTTTGCTCCAATTTTATATTTCCACTCGCCTTTAAGGTCTGTTTTTTGTCCGTCGATTTCTAAATAATATGGTTTGTCAGCTATAAACTGTCCTTTTCCGCTGCCATTGATGACTCTTACCGTAATAATATTCTTTCCTTCTTTTAAAACGCCTTTTGGAATATCATACCAGCGAGGCGGGTATTCGTAGGTTACATTTCCTACTTTTATTCCGTTGATGTAGGTAACATCAGCGTCTTTTATCCTTCCCAGATTTAGAAATGCCGTTTTCTGATCCACTCCTTTTGGCAGGATAATTTCTTTACGGAACCATACCGAACCGTCAAACGAGCCTTCCTGATCTTCCCACGATCCAGGCAGCATTATGGTTTTCCATCCGGCATCATTTCCGTTATCTTTTTCCCAGTGCTGATTGAACCCAATATCACTCTGATCCAGCTCTGCATACCATGCTTTACTTAATGATCTTTCCTGGGATTCTGTAGATTGTATCAGGTCATCATTTTTCCATTTTTCTGCTTCAGCGAGATATTCCGGATATTTTTTCAGTGATTTTTCATCTATCCAGGACTCAACCGGAGATCCTCCCAGACTGGTATGAATGATTCCTACAGGCACTTTATTTTTTTCATTCAGTTCTTTGGCAAAGAAATAGGCAACTCCTGAAAAATCAAGAATAGTCTGAGGATTGGTACTTTCCCATTTCCCACCGTCAAGGTCATTTTGAGGAGCTTTAAAATTGTATTTCTGCGGAACCGTGAAGAATCTTATATTCCGATTATTGGCGTTTTTAATTTCATCTCCATACAAAGGTGTGAGCCTACGCATAGGAAGTTCCATATTGGATTGTCCTGAAGCTACCCACACATCACCAATAAGAATATCTTTAAGGGTGATCTCATTAATGGTCATGGTATATGGGCCGCCGGCATTGCGCTTTGGAAGCATAAGAGCCCAGTTGCCATTTTGGTCTGCTGTTGTATGATATGCTTTTTTGATAAAATTAACCGTAATTTTTTCTCCTGCATCTGCATATCCCCAGATCTTCAGGTCCTGATTTCTCTGAAGAATCATTCCATCTGAAACCAAAGCAGGCAGCCTTACTTTTGCATGAAAACTGCCAATGGCTGCAAGAAAAAATAATACGTATAGGATTCTGTTTTTCATGGGAAAAAATCTGTTTTTAAAATTGGTTCAGCTTTATTTCTTTTCGTAATTATCTGTCAGTAACCGCAATTCAATGACTTTAGCGGTCATCAGTTTTTCTTCTGCCAGAAATTTCACCGTAAGATTTTCTTTATTCTTTTCCGAATCCGGAATTGGAACGGCAAGATATTGAGGTGAAGTTCCGGACTTTCCTTCCAGGTTTTGAGCAATAATTTTTTTACCGTTGATCTCAATATTCAACGTACGGCTGGTATTGGCATCAAAATACAACAGGTAAAGGTATGAAGCATTTTTTCCGGTATTTTTCATCTGGTAACTGAACCAGCCTTTGGCATCACGGAAATGACGGTCTTCCATATATCCTGTACCGGAATCTTTGCTTTCTATAAAATGATCTGATTCCGGTTGCTGTTCGCCCAACTGAATTTTATCTGCAGTGATCATATCCAGCTTTCTGGTTTCTGCCTCTTCTTTTGCTCTTTGTTTCAATGTATTTTCTATTTCGTTTTTGTCAGCCTGAGGCCAGTACAGGATATATCTTTCTGCCTGAATACTGTAAAACGGCATAAGACTTAACCCTTTTCCGAATTTTTCAGACGGATAAAGTCCTGTAATGGCAAAGTTGAGCGGTGTATTGTTCAAAGGCTTGACATGATTGACCACCTCGGAAGGATTTCCAAGGATCACTGGAATTTCGTTTAAAGGAATCTGCGGACCATGAGCAATATGGCCTCCTCTGCTATCGTCCGCAAGAAGTCCCTGTTGATTTTCGGTTCCGTATGTTGCAGCAAGCACTACAGGCCCGTATTTAAATGCATAATAATTGGAATGGTCAGGCAGCTGTTCTGCAGAAAGATGCATCGGTAGAATCATTTTTACAACATCACCTTTTTTCCATTTTTTAGTCAGGGTAAAATAACCGTCGGAACCACGCTGTGCTTTCTGCTGCTTTCCGTTGATCAGAATTTGTACTTCTGAAGGTGTGGTCCATTCCGGACATCTCAGTTTTAAATCAAATTCTGATTTTCCTGCAGCATCAAAGATCAATGTCGTTTCAGGAACTTCCGGGAAGTTATTGACCTGACGAAGCACTACTTTTTGCTCTTTCCATGTCAGTGTGGAAGGGATAAACAGGTTTACATATAAATCCTTATCCGACCAGGCATAAATCATTTCCCCATATTTGGCGTGATTTTCCATTCCGGATCCTACGCAGCACCAAAAGCTCGTCTGAGGCTGTGAATACACACGGTAGTGCCCGGGACGCATCGGAGTAAAATACACGAAACCTCCCTGATCTTGATTTTGTGTGGAAAGTATATGATTGTATAATGCTTTTTCGTAATAATCGATATAGTAAGATTCAGGCAGCGTTGCATAAAGCTCTTTGGTCAGCTTGAGCATATTATAGGTATTGCAGGTTTCCGGACCTTCAATACTTTTTATCATGCTGCTGAAATCATTGACAGGGTTAAAATGCTCACTGACACTGTTACCTCCAATAACGGAAGATCTTTTCCCGGTAACATTATGCCAGAAAAAATCAGCGGCATTACTCCAGGACGTATTATTTTCAAGATCGGCAATCCGTTTATAGCCGATGACTTTTGGAATCTGTGTATTGGCATGAAGTCCTGTAAGCTTATCCTCTCCTGATAAAAGCGGTGTAAGGATAGCCTGATGGGAAAAACGGAGAGCCAGTTTCAGATATTTCCGGTCATGAGTGATCTCATAAACATCCGCAAAAACTTCATTGAGTCCTCCATGTTCACTGCGCAGCATATCCTGTATCTGTTCATCAGAAAGGCCTGATACTTCATTCATCATCCAATCCGTAAGTCTGATCAGCATTGTTTTTGCTTTTTCGTTTTTCGCATACCAATAAGCATCGCGTAATCCAGAGTACAGTTTATGAATATTGTATAAAGGTACCCACCGGTCGTTCAAACCGAAGGCTGAAGCGCGAATGTTACCTTGCTTTATTTCTTTCCAGATTTTTTTTCCGTCGGGAATTCCTGATATGTATCCGTCCGGAGAGGTATTCTGGCAGCGTTCCAGCTCACTGATCATATAATCAATTCTCTGTTGTATTGCCTTATTTCCTGTAGAGGCGTACATCAGGGATAATGCGGAAATATAATGTCCTCCTATGTGGCCGTCCAATCCTGTGTTTTCCCAATTGGGATAATTATCTGCTTTGGATTTCAATCCGGCTTCTTTAAGATAAGGAGCCAATAATCTATCCGGTTCCAAAGCCATCAGGTACTTATGGTCTGCCACCATAGCTTTACTGAAAACACTTTCTGATAATTTTACAGTTTCCAGAGGAAAATAATGAATTTTTTCCATCACCTGAGCTGAGGCAAATGAAGCAAAACACAATAAAAAAGCAGAAAGTTTCGGGGTCATTATAAATGTTAATTCAACATTTCTAAAATAATGGAAAGATTCAATATACGAAACATTTCCTGACTTGTTTTTTCATTTAAAACTTTCTATAAAGCCCTAAAAATAACAGAAAACACACTACCTTATCATAAAAAATAAGATAATCAATTCACAGAGAAACAAAACATTAAAATCATACGATTCCCTATGAAAATGAACTCAGGATATGTTTTGGTAAAAATTTCAACGATACAGCAATTACCTTATCGTATTTTTAACGTTAAGTCTATTTTTCTGATTATTATCAATTATTATTTTAATTTTAACACAATTTTAACATTCAATTCATGTATGATTAACCTGATTTCAGTGATATTTTCCGGTTTTGATGATGGTTTTACCTCCCAAAATATCCTTTAGGAATAATTTTAATGAAATAAATCATCCGGATTGAAAAGTGTATGAATCACATTTATATAATATTGTATCTATAAAAGCTTTACCTTTGCAGTAAAATATAAAAGATGACTGAGGATTACTCCCAATATCCCAAACACCTTGTAGCCGTTGACTGTATTATTTTCGGTTTTGATGGCGAAAATCTTAAAATCCTTCTGGTAAAAAGAAATTTTGAACCTCAGATGGGTGAATGGTCACTGATGGGCGGCTTCGTTGGCAGTGAAGAAACTTCTGATGAGGCGGCTAACAGAGTACTTTTTACATTAACCGGTCTTGAAAACATCTATCTTGAACAGCTGAAATGCTACACGGAAATTAACCGTGAGCCGACGGCCAGAATCATGTCTATCTCCTATTACGCACTGATCAATATTGAGAAAGATATTCAGATCAATGAGCAGTACAGTGCAGAATGGGTTGAACTGCAGAAAGCGCCCGACCTTATTTTCGATCATAATGAAATGGTAAAGGAGGCTGTAGCCAGGCTGAGGAGAAGGGCTTCCACCGGGCCTATTGGATTTGAACTTCTCCCTGAGAAATTCACCATGAAGGATCTTCAGAATCTTTATGAAGCTATTTTTGATGAAAAATTTGACAAGCGGAATTTTACCAGCAAGATCAACAGTATGGATATCCTTGTGAATACCAACAAAAAGGACATGACCTCATCCAGAAAAGGCTCTTTTCTTTACCGCTTCGACGAAAAAAAATATAACAAAAAAATCTCGCGGGGATTTATGTTTAAGATCTAATATACACAACTGTATACTTTTGAAAATGAATTTGTAGAAAGTTAACAATTCGGCTTTATAAAATATTCCACATACCGTTATTAAAATCTCACGATTGTGAGATTTTTTTTGTGTATTTACCGACAATTTCAACCAAGCCTAACAGGTATTCTGCCTTTTTTCCTAACTATTATAATAAAAATTTATGATAAGGTTTTTTCTTTTCTCCTACCACACAAAGCATTATAATGATATGGCTCATAATCGTATTTATGATATGTAATTTTTTGTTAATTTTTAATAAAATATTGATTTATATTTAATATTATATTTATTTTTATATAAAACTAATAACCATATTTAACAGTAACTCGAATTTTCATAAATACCGGATTTACTTACACAGGGGACTCGGAAAGAGAGGAAAAAGATTTTCAAATCAGAAACTGAATAGAAATGATTCTATTGTTCTGTTAAAACCATTGTTGAAGAACCGGAAAACAAGCAGTTGAGGAGTTTTAATAGGAAAAATATAATATCAATCCTCTCAAATCCAGCGTCAATAAAATCAGAAAGTTTTACTTATCTGTTCAATATTCCTGTGCAGAATGGGGAAGCAAGATATTGACTGCTAAAAAATAAGACCAAACCTTTAAATATATCATTATGAAAACAAACAAAATGTGGCTTTTTCTGGCCTTTCTGTTAATCATGCTTTCCAGCTGTTCTACGATGGATGAAAAAAATTTACTAGAAGAACATGAAACCAACTTAAGTGCCAGCGTCAGCGCAAGAGCATTGGCAGCAACACCAATGCTGCATGTTGGAGGCAAATACCTTAAAGATCCCTGTGACAATAATGTTGTCTTACATGGTGTGGCCATAACTCCCAGCCCGTGGTTCAATGGCTGTCAATATGGTGCCAATTCCGGTTACTGTACCTGGGACAATTATAATGTACAGGGTGCTCTGAACTATAATAAAGCGGTCATGAACAAGCTCAGCAGCGCTGCTGATGGCTGGTATCTCAATTACATCCGCCTCCATATTGATCCGTACTGGACCAATGATCCCGGACCGGCTATCCCTGAGAATGATATCTCAAGATTCAATTATAACCGTCTGGTAACGTATACCGATCAGGTGATAATCCCACTGATCAACCATGCCCGCAGCCTGGGAATGTATGTTATCCTACGTCCTCCCGGTGTATGTCCGAGCCGTATTGCTGTGAACGATGCCTATCATAGCTATCTTAAGACGGTATGGACTTTCCTTTCCCAACATCCCGGATTAAAAAATGCAGACAACGTCATGTTTGAACTTGCCAACGAACCTGTTGAGATTCTTGGGACAAACGGCACATGGGGATCAACGGGGAACGAGCATTTTGCCGCGCTTAAAAACTTCTTCCAGCCACTGGTTAACATCATCCGTAACAACGGGGCCAATAATGTTTGCTGGATACCGGGTACAGGCTGGCAATCACATTATCAAGGCTATGTCAATAATCAGATCACCGGTGGTAATATTGGTTATGCTGTTCACATCTATCCTGGATATTGGGGCGGTGTCAACAACTATCAATCCTTTCAGAATGCATGGAATATCAATGTTAAACCGATTGCAGATATTGCACCGATCGCCATTACCGAGACTGACTGGGCTCCACAAGGATATGGTACTTTTGGCATTGGTAACACCGGTACGGCAGGAGGAAGCGGATTTGGCGCCAATTTAAAATATATTGTGGATCAGGCCGGCAATGTAAGCTGGAATGTTCTTGCCCCGGATAATCTCCTCCATAAGGGAGACCCTAATGCTGGAACAGCTTACAACAACGATTGGGAAGCCTGCGCCGCACCAGTTAAACAGTGGTTCCAGCAATATGCATCCTCCAATTATCCTGTTGGAAACTGTAATACAAACAGCAGTCTGGTCAACAATGGTATTTACGAAATCGAGTTTCAGACCGATGCCAATAAGGTACTTGACCTGAAATCCGGAGAGGATGCCAATGGTACCGTGTTAAGACCATGGACACGAAATGGTGCTTCTGCACAACGCTGGGTTGCTATTGATGCCGGCAATGGCTACTGGCGTTTTGTATCCAAAGCAAGTGCATCCAACCGATGCATTGATTTATCCAGTAACAGCAATACACTGGGAACCTCGATCAGGCTTTGGCAGAACTATAGCAACGATGCACAGAGCTGGCAGGTAGTCGCTGTTTCCAATGGTTATTACAAAATACTATCCAAGGTGGATCCTACCCGTGGCTGGGATATTCCCAACTGTACTATGGATGGCAACTCCAATTTACACCTTTGGGATTATTACGGTACTTCGTGTCAATTGTTCAAGTTCAAATATATTGGAATGAACTAAGAATGTAAATCTTTCATTATGAGATAAAAAAATAGGATGCCGTTTTCGGCATCCTATTTTTTATTATTTTATGTTTTCTTATTTACCAAAACCTTACATACAAGGCGGTCAGTAAAAGCAATGTCATCACGATCAAAACTAAAGTCCTGTTGTCTACTTTAAACATTGTAGCATCAATAGCAAATGCTTTAGGATTAATTTTCGGACCTGCAAGACTAATCAGGATCATGGCAATTATCGTGATAAAGAACGACCAGCCCATATTGATCAGGAAAGGAATCTCGGTAATGGTATGCACTACTCCGTTCTCCAGTTTTTCATAAGTAAAAGCGGTATACATCCAGGTTTCTTTCCCGAAAATTTCTACGGCAAAGCTATTGAAGAAGATCGCAAGGACGAAGCCTAAAATAACTCCTACCAAGGCCGCTGTACCAGTCGTTCTTTTCCAGAACATTCCCAAAAGGAACATGGCAAAAACTCCAGGACTGATAAATCCTGTATATTTCTGGATAAATGTAAAACCTCCTTCACCCCCAATTCCCAAAACATCTGTCCAGGTGAAGGCCAGTGCAGCCATCATGGCGATAATGATCACCCATCTTCCGGTTCTCACCATCTGAATTTCAGTGGCATCTGTTTTAAGGTATTTCTTATAGATATCCAATGTAAAAATGGTTGAAATACTGTTTACTTTTCCTGCCAGGGAAGCGACAATCGCTGCCGTCAATGCTGCAATAGCCAACCCTTTAAGGCCGGAAGGTAAAAATCCTAAGATTGCAGAGTAGGCTCCGTCTTTCACTCCGTTGAATCCCGGAAGGTATCCTTTAGAATATAAAACGTAAGCCGCAATTCCCGGAAGCATTACGATCACAGGCATGAATAATTTCAGGAAACCTGCAAACAGAATTCCTGTTCTTGCTGTTTTCAGATCTGCTCCCAAAGCTCTCTGGGTGATGTACTGATTACAGCCCCAATAATTCAGATTGACAATCCATTGTCCGGCAAAATACATGGCCAAACCTGGCAATACTACATATTTCTGTACATCAAGGTTCTGAGGCATTGCTAACGTAGTTGTCGTAGTTGTTGGTTTTTCAAGAATCAGTTTAAAGTGCTGCGGCGCTTCATTGATCAGGGTATTGAATCCTGCCAGCGCATTTCCTACAGCCGCTCCATTGATTCTCTGGTCTACAATCTGCAACGCCATATATACCGTTGCAAAACCTCCGATAATAAGTACAGCTACCTGTATAACGTCTGTATATCCGATCACTTTCATACCTCCAAGGCCGATCAGAAGGGCCATAATCAGAAGAGCAATCATAATACCGTGAAGATGTTCTCCTCCTAATAAAGTATCAATGGCTAGAGCTCCAAGGTAAAGAATGGAAGTAAGATTCACAATAACATACAGAAACAGCCAGAAGACTGCCATGATCAATGAAACAGATTTGTTATACCTTCTCTCAAGGAACTGAGGCATGGTATAGATCTTATTTTTAAGATAGATCGGGATAAACCAGACCGCAATAATGATCAGCGCAAGGGCAGCGATCCATTCGTAAGCGGCAACAGCAATTCCGACAAAGAAACCTTCACCACTCATCCCGATAAACTGTTCAGCAGAAATATTGGAAGCGATTAAGCTGGCTCCGATCGCCCACCAGGTCAAAGATCCTTCTGCCAGGAAATAATCTTTACTTCCTGTAGATTCAGATTTTTTCTTTTTATAGATCCATAGTCCGTAGGAAGCTACCACTACGAAATAGATCAGAAATATGATGATATCAATAGTTGCTAATTTTCCCATGGTTTAGTTTTTAACGGAGAATTTATAGATGGTTTTCGACTGGTACTTCTTTCCGGGCTTCAATTCTGTAGAAGGAAAAGAAGGCTGGTTTGGTGAATCCGGGAAATGCTGTGTCTCCAGGCAGAATCCTGTCCTGAATTCATTTTTACCGCCGGTTTTGGTATCAAACTTTCCGTCAAGAAAATTACCGGAATAAAACTGCACACCGGGTTCATCTGTGAAGACTTCCATCAGTCTTCCTGTTCCCTGGTGATATACTTTGGCAATGCTTCTCAGACCTTTTCCATTCAGGATCCAGTTGTGGTCATATCCTTTTCCTTTTTTCAGCTGATCATCCTCTGCACTGATATCTTTCCCGATCGGTTTTGAAACCGTGAAATCAAAAGGAGTACCTTTCACTGCTTTCTGCTCACCGGTAGGAATCAATGTTTCATTGACCGGAAGAAAATGATCTGCATTAATCTGCAGCTCATGGTCGGTAATCGTTTTAGTAAAATTTCCGGACAGGTTAAAATAAGAGTGCTGGGTAAGATTTAGCACTGTAGGCTTATCAGTTTCTGCTTCATAGGATATTTCCAAAGCATTTTCATCTGTAAGGGTGTAGAAAACGGTTGTTGTCAGTTTTCCCGGATATCCTTCTTCACCGTCTGCACTGGTGTAAGACAATTTCAATGTCGGAAATTTTGCATCCTTTACGACTTCAATCTTCCAGAATCTGGTGTGAAATCCTTCTTTTCCTCCGTGAAGACTGTTGGGACCATCATTTTTATCGATTTCGTATGCTTTACCTTCCAGTGTGAATTTAGCGTTGGCAATCCTATTGCCATATCTTCCGATCAATGCACCGAAATAATAAGGATTACCATTGAAATATCCTTCGGGTTTTGTAAAGCCAAGGACTACATCCTCGTATTTTCCGTTTCTGTCCGGAGCGGTTAAAGAAGTGATAATTCCACCTAAGTTGATGACCTCAACTTTCATCCCGTTTTTATTGCTTAAAGTATATTTTTTAATAGAATCGCCCTTAGGCGTCACTCCATAGTCTGAAGTATGCACATTCTCCATTTTTCCTGAAATATCCTGTTTGTTATTTTCTTTTCTGCAGCCGAAAATAATTAAAAATAATAAAATAAAAATGCCATTATGTGTTGCTTTTTTCATAATTATTTACATATTTTTTAAAATTAATTAACGATAATACATTTCATTCCAGCGAAGTGTATTTTTAAAATCACGCATTCTGGTATCTTCATCAATGACTAATGATTCAATCCCTGCTATCTCAGCAAAATCCTCCAGCTGCTCTGCTGAAATATTTTCACTGTAACATGTATGGTGTGCCCCTCCAGCCAGTATCCAGGCTTCTGCGGCAGTATATAAATCAGGAAGAGGTTTCCATAAAACCCTTGCTACCGGGAGTTTTGGCAGCTCTTCTGTAATTTCCAATGCTCTGGTTTTGTTGATCAGCAGCCTGAAATGGTTTCCAAAGTCCATCAGTGCTGCGTTGAGAGAATTAATATTTCCTCTGGAATTAAAAACAAGACGAACCGGATCTGCTTTTCCCCCAATTCCCAGCGGATGAATCTCACATGAAGGTTTTCCGGCTGCCAGAACAGGGTCTACTTCCAGCATATGGGAACCTAAAATGGATGGATTGGAAGGATCCAGATGATAGGTATAATCTTCCATAAAGGCATTTCCTCCTTCAAGACCCTGCCCCATTGTTTTCATGGCACGTACGAGTGCTGCTGTTTTCCAGTCTCCTTCGCCTGCAAATCCGTATCCTTTCTGCATCAGACGCTGTACGGCAATTCCCGGGAGTTGTTCCAGTCCGTGAAGGTCTTCAAAGGTATCTGAAAATCCTTTAAATCCTCCGTCTTTTAAAAATTTTTCAAGCCCTAATTCAATTTTTGCGGCGGTATGAAGTGAACTTCTGTTGGCTCCTCCTGCCAAAAGAGATGCTGCCATGTGATAAGAAGATTCATATTCTTCCATAAGGCTTTTTATTTCTCCCTCACTTACAGAATTGATAACGCCTACAAGATCACCGATTCCCCAGGTATTGACTGAAAAGCCGAACTGGGTTTCAGCTTCCACTTTATCTCCATCTGTAACGGCTACAAATCTCATATTATCCCCGAAGCGTGCAAATTTAGCTCCCTGCCAGTCGTCCCAGCCTGCAGCCACACGGCTCCAGTCACCAATCTGCTTCTGAACTCTTTCTTCTGACCAATGTCCTACCACTACTTTTCTGCTCTTTCTGAGCCTGCTTACTATGAAACCGAATTCACGGTCTCCGTGAGCGGCCTGGTTAAGATTCATAAAATCCATATCCATGGTAGACCAGGGAATATCTCTGTTGAACTGGGTATGCAGATGCAGAAGAGGTTTCTGTAAGATTTTTAATCCTCTGATCCACATTTTGGCGGGTGAAAAAGTGTGCATCCACGTGATTACTCCTATACAGTTTTCTGCCTGATTGGCTGCTGCAATGGTTTCAAATATCTCTTCGGTAGTTTTTACCGTTGACTTTACAATGACTTTTACCGGAATGAAAGAAGATTTTTCAAGTTCTGCCACAATTTTCTGTGAATGATCTGCCACCTGGGCAAGTGTTTCAGGTCCGTATAAATGCTGACTTCCTGTGATGAACCAGACTTCTTTGGTATTGAGAGGTGTTAACATAATTTTGTTGATCGTTAATAGTTGTTTATGTTGAAGTGTTTAGTGTTTAAATTCCTGTCCGTAGTAAGCATTTTTGCCGTGCTTACGTTCATAATGTTTTTTGATAAGTGAGTCTTTCAGACGTTCTGCATCAGGATTGATCTGTCTGGTGAGATACGCCATTTCGGCAATGGTTTCCAGCACTTTGCTGTTGTAGACAGCTTTCTCCGCATTTTTTCCCCAGGTAAACGGACCGTGATTGCCGATCAGAACCATTTCTACTTCTTCCGGAGAGAGCTTCTTTTCTTTAAAGCATTCCAGAATCTGTATTCCTGTATTGTATTCGTAGTTTCCTTCGATCAGTTCATCCCGCATAGGCGGAGCGCAGGGAATATCTGTTGTTAAATGGTCTGCATGGGTGGTCCCGAAAACAGGAATATCCATTTGTGCCTGTGCCCACGCCACGGAATAGATCGCATGGGTGTGGGAAATTCCACCGATATTTTCCCAGTTTTTATACAGATAAGCATGGGTTTTGGTATCTGAAGAAGGTCTGAGCTTTCCTTCAATGACATTGGCTTCAAAGTCCAGAATCACCATATCTTCCGGCTTTAAAATGTCGTAGGGAACACCGCTTGGTTTAATGGCAAAAACACCTTTATCACGGTCTACAGCGCTCACATTCCCGAAGGTATAGACCACCAGCTTCAGTGCATCCAGCTGCATATTCGCTTCATAGCATTCTCTTTGGAGTTCTTTATAAGTATTCATTTTGAGTATTATTCAAAAGGTTAATATCAGGAGTTCTGAAGTTCTTTTCTGTTGTTTTTCAGCTTGGTATTGTATTCTACAAAATCAGCTAGCTTTTGGTATTGCTGCATTAGTTCTCTGTAGTGCTGTACTTCTTCGGCTTTCGGCTGGTATTCTGCTTCAAATCCGGAGCCCATTTTCATGCTTGCTTCCTGTACGGTAGGATAAATTCCTGCTGATACGGCCGCATAAACAGCAGCTCCCAAAGCAGGAGTCTGGTCCGAAGCGGCAACCACAATCGGCATATCCAGAACATTAGCGAGTGTCTGCATGATGAACGGCGATTTCCTTGCTACTCCTCCGATTCCGATCACTTTATTGATTTTCACCCCTTCGTCTTCAAAACGGTCAACGATCTTTTTAGCTCCGAAGCAAATAGCATTCACCAAAGCTTTGAAAATATGAGGAGCTTTTGTTCCCAGAGAAAGCTGGCTGATCGCTGCCTTAAGTTCCTGGTCTGCATCCGGTGTTCTTCTTCCGTTGACCCAGTCCAATGCAACCGGAACGGTGTCTGAAAGAGGAACTTTTTCTGCTTCAAGGGTTAATTTTCTGATAAGTCCCTCCTCCATTTCTTCAGCAAGCTTTGTTTTCTGCCCGTCTGAAATATTTTCGGAATGCATCATCACCTGATGAACCGGCCACATCAGGATATCTTTATACCATGCCAGCACATCTCCAAAGGCAGACTGTCCTGCTTCAAGCCCTATCAATCCGGGAATTACGGAACCGTCAACCTGTCCGCAGATTCCTTTTACCGTTGTATCCCCAATGGCTTCCCGTGAGGCTACCATAATATCACAGGTAGAAGTTCCCATAATCCTGATCAGTGTATTTTCTTCCACTCTTGCTCCTACAGCTCCTGAGTGGGCATCAAAGGTTCCTACGGTAATGATGGTTTTGGTGGTAAGACCTGTTTTTGCAGCCCATTCTTCATTCAGGTAGCCGGCAATTTCATTTGAAGTATACGTTTCCCTGTATAATCTTCCTCTGAGCGTTCCCAGAGAAGGATCAAGCCTGTTGAGGAATTCTTCGGAAGGCAAACCGCCCCATGACTCATGCCACATGGCTTTGTGGCCAGCTGCACAACGGCTTCTTTTAAAGGTGGCTAGGTCTTTATGATCTGATAAAAGGAAAGTCAGATAATCACAGTGTTCCATCCAGCTATAAGCTGCATTTTTTACCTCTGCATCTGCTCTGCTGATATGCAGTATTTTAGCCCAGAACCATTCTGAAGAGTAAATGCCGCCTTCATATTTTGTATAATCTTCACCACCCCAGGCTCTTGCAAGGGTATTGATTTCTTCGGCTTCACGAATGGCCGTGTGGTCTTTCCATAAAACCATCATGGCATTGGGGTTTTCTTCAAATCCAGGAACCAGGGCCAGGGCTGTTCCATCATTGGTTACAGGAAGCGGTGAAGAGCCTGTAGTATCAATACAAATACTGACGATCTGCTCTGCCGGTATCCCGCTTTCTCTTACAACTTCAGAAATAGTCTTTTCCAGACATTCAATATGATCTGAAGGATGCTGTCTGAAACTATTGGCTGAGGGATTACAGAATTTACCTTCCTTCCATCTCTGGTAGTAGCTGACTGAAGAAGTTATTTCGGAACCGTTTTCAGTATCAATAAGAACGGCCCGTACGGAATCTGTACCATAGTCCAGCCCGATAACATATTTTTTCATGGTGGTGAAACGTTTTTGATTGTTGAGATTTTAATTTCTCCTGATGAGATAAAAACAAATATAAGATTCTATTTTAAATAAATGTAAAAAACACACTTATTTTTCATAAACACATGTATTACAGTTTATTAAATTATTTTCACCTTTAAAACCACTAAAGAATTGGCCGGAATTTCCGTTGAAATTTCCCCATTTTTGGTTTCGGAATTCTCCTCTTTTGGTTTTATGGGTTCAGCATCGAAATTATTTTCAGTAGTAAGCTGTGGTGCAGACAGAAGGATTTTAGTTATTTTTTTACCTGTTTTCAGAGTTCCGGGTTTGATATTAACCGTTTTAACCTGAGTATCAGCATTGACTATTTTAATAATAATCTCCTTATTTTTAGCATCTTTTACTGCCGTAGCGTATAATTTTTCCTGGCCGGATACTGCTTTTCCGTTGCTTTCTATTTTCAGTACATCCGTTCCTTTATTGTTGGAGAATAATTTCTGAACATAATAGTTCGGGGTTGCATAAGATTTCAGATTATTGAACCAGATGAGATCGGGTGTCCACTGCCAGCCATCAGCATGGGCAAAAAGCGGTGCATAGGAAGTCATATACACAACATCCGCATTTCTTTCAAGACCGGTCATAAAAGCGGCTTCCGAAAGGGCGGTCAGCCAGTTATTTTTATTATCAGGTTTTACTACGCCTACAGACTGGGCTGCATATTCCCCGGCAAAAACTTTTGGTCCGGAACGATCATATTCATCATACCTTCCGGCGTTTTTCATAAACCATTCGGGTGAATTGTAATAATGTTCATCTACAATCTGTGCATTAAGCTGTTTCAGCTCTTTCCAGCCATACTCGAAGAACTCGCCATCAGGTGACGGTCCACTTCCGGAGATAATCTTAATACCAGGATATTTTGCATGAATGGCTTTTTCAAATACTTTATAACGTTCAATATAATCTGCTCCCCACTGCTCATTTCCTACTCCGATAAATTTTAAATTAAAAGGCTTTGGATGTCCCATTTCAGTTCGGATTCTCCCCCATTTTGTTCCGGAATCTCCGTTGGCAAATTCAATAAGGTCAAGGGCATCCTGAACATAAGGATCGAGATTTTCCATTTTCACCAGCTCGGCAGTATTGAACTGGCAAGCCATACCACAACTCAGAATAGGAACGGGTTCTGCCCCCAGATCTTCGGAAAGCTGGAAATATTCATAAAACCCTAACCCGAAAGACTGTCCGTAATCCGGTGTAAGCCTGTGCGGAAAGCCTGTACTCCATTTATTGATGAGGTATTCGCGGTCTGCTACATTTCCAATTGTTTTTTTCCACTGATAGCGTTCTGCCAAAGTTCTTCCTTCCACAATACAGCCTCCAGGAAATCTCAAAAATCCGGGTTGCAAATCATATAATTTCTGAACGAGATCTTTTCGTAAGCCTCCTTTTCTGCCTTTCCAGGTATTTTGAGGGAAAAGTGAGATCATATCCATATTGACAATGCCGTTTCCTGTAAATGTGATCTGCAGTTTTGCTTTTTCTATGGTCTGCGGTGCTTTGAAAACGGCTGTATACTTCTGCCAACCCTTTCCTTTGATGAGTGTGGAAACTGAAGAAATTTCCTTCCCGCTTTCATCAACAAGACTTGCATTTACTGCAGCAATGTTTCCTGAAACATTCTCCAGATTAAAACTGAAATCATATTGTTCTCCCTGATGAAGCCCTATTCCTCTGAATCCTTCATTCTCCAGAATATAATTTTTATCGTTCAGAACGGTAATTCTTGCGTAATTCTTATTGGTTTTGGCAGGATCGGAATAAATGGTCAGAAACCCGGAATCAAGATTAGGAGAGAGTGTTTTTGTGTTGGGCTGTTTCCAGCCTGTAAAAGGTTCATCAAATTCAAAACTCCGGTTTTTAATCAGTTCCGCATACAATCCGCCATCTGCTGCAAAATTGATGTCTTCAAAGAAAATCCCGTACATGGTAGGTTGTATTTTAACAGGTGTCGGAGTTTCTTTCAGATCCAGGTTAAAAGTATGGGCAGTATTATTCTGAGCTGAAAAAAAAGCAGCACTGAGGGAAATTGAAATGGAGAATATTTTATTTTTTGTCGTCATTGAAATTTATTTTATAAAACCAAATGCCACCATAACCATATTTTATGATGGCTTGTTTTTCAGTTATTCTTTAACAATTTTTTGTGTCGCAACGATCTTGTTCTTGTAAGCAACCTCAACGAAATAAATACCAGCAGGAAGACCTTCTACATTAACATGGTTCTTTCCTGAATTTATTTTCAATCCGGCTCTGATGACACTTCCTCGTGCATCAAAAATGATGGCAGCAGCTTCTGAAAGATCAGAATCAATGAAAAGATCTGCTTTTGCCGGATTAGGATATATTTTCACTTCTTGTCTTTTAGATTCAGCAAGAATATTTCTGACGCCTAATGATCCAAAATTTAAAGGAAGAACATTGGCAGAATAGGCATTTTCTTCTGTAAGATATGCTTTGAAAGATCCTATTGCAGGCTCACTTCCGGCCGTTACTTTATAGAAGCCTGTTACCCCGTTTTCTGTTTTCAGCACATAAGCATTAGCCGGAACCTTGATACTCTGATAGACTCCGTTCATCTGGTTAACAGTAATTGCTTTGGGAGTGGAAACATTTCCTGTACCGTTGAAAGTAATATTTCCTGTCGCGTTGATGATTACCGGAGTATTTGCAGGAATGATTCCGTTTGAAATTGCGGTACAGTTGATATTACTGACATTCGGAGACATCAGATAAGCAGTAACCCCGGACGGTATATTAGCCTGAAACGGCAAGATCAGCACATCATAACCATTAAACGTACGGCTGTAAGAAGCTGTATTGGCTGTAAAGTTAAACGGTACCTGAAAATCCATACCCTGACCGGAAAGGACAAGATTTGAACAAGCTGTCCCTGAAATCACATTATTGGCAGATGAAGTTACGTTTGAATTCACATAATAAATACTGTTAGAGTTAGCACTCATAGGCTGCCAGTCATTGGAGGAAGTAACCCCTGCTGCATTTCTGAAATCTACAGAGGTGTAATAGCCGTTTTCCAGAGCATCCATCAGATAGCTGTCGCTTGCAGAATAGGTTCCTCCGAATTTGGAAGCAATTTCATTACCAACATTAAAATAAACATCTCCCAGATTAAGGGTAAGCACAGAGCTGTAATTGGAATTTCTCAGTCCTAAAATCCCTTTGCATCCGTCTGTCAGCACCTGTCTTGAAATATCGAATGTGATATCGAAATTTCCTCCCTGCGGAAAATTAATCTTTCCGTAATTATATGATTTGGTTATGCCCTGGTTATTGATATAGTATAAAGTCGTATTGTCCGAATAGCTTTGTCCTGCTGTTGTATAGCTGTTTACATGCAGGATCAGTTTATTATACCGGTCATTAAGCTGAAGATATCCGTTAGCTGCAGTCATATTATTGCTGATAAGAGGACTTGGATTGGAGAATGTTACCGTTGTATTGCTGATATTGAATCCTGTCCCAAAAGCTGTACTGGTAGCCGTTTGTGTTTCAATTTTATTATAATGGATATCACCGCCTGTCATCAGAGAAGCAGGTCGGTCGCCACTTTTATTAAAAACAAATGTCATGACACTGGAAGGACTGATATCAGCAGTAGGCCGGAATGTTGCTGTACTCAAAGAAATAGGTGTGGTGACCATATTGGATTGTATATTGGTCAATACTTTTGTTCCTGAAGTTGTGTAAAAAGGCAGGTCAACCTTCAAACTATACGTATTCTGAGAAGGATTGATGACCATAAGAACGACCTGATTTCCATCCTGTGAAATATAGGAAGAGCCTTGTAAAACTCCGGTTTTGTCATCCCATTTGGCTTCTATTCTAATCTTTCCTGTTGTGTACTTGGCATAATGTGAAAGGATATAACCTCTTTTGGTCATTACACCTGCAGAAGTTCCGTAAGTTCCATCGCCCATCAAGCCATAATAACGTTTGGCAGAGTAATGGATCCAGGCATTGATATTCCCCAGTAATGCATTGTTGACACTGCTGGCAAAAGTAAAAGCATCTGTATTCCAGCTGAAATCACGGGCCGGCTGTGTGGATGAAGAATTCCAGTTGATCAGATATTCTGTCTGCCAGATTTCTTTGTTGTAATTCTGAAATTGCTTGTAGGTGGACTGCATAAGCCCATATTGATGCCCTCCATACACTTCAAAATTAGCCATTGCCGCAGGATCCAGCAAAGCACTGGCAAAATTATCCGTAAATCCTACACTTTCCGGGGCAATCACTTTACAGTTGATAAGCTGCCCGTAATTTTTGATAAAATTGGTAATCTGTGCAGGAGTCCATATACATCCCTGATACTGGGCCATTTCATCCGGTTCATTTTGAATGGAGATATAATCAAGATCTACCCCGTTGTTCTGAAGATAGGTAACAAAACTGTTAAGATAAAGCGCATAATCCTGGTAATTTTCCGGCTTTAAATATCCGATCTGCTGTACTCCGTTAGCGTCAGTGTAAACTGCATTGACATGGTTATTGGTTTTCCAGGTTGCGGGCATTGTCCAAGGCGAAGCAAAAATGGTAAGCCCCATAGATTTGGCTAGCTGTGCTGTAGCCAGTACAGAACTCCAGTTACTGCTGTCTTCGGGAATATACAATCTCATAATATTATATCCGCCTTCACTGGAAGCGCCCCAAAGCGTCTGAATCTCTGAGGTAGACATATGGTTATAGGCAAACTGGGGACTGCAGACAAATCCCCCGAACCCTTTTATTTTCTGATAAGATGTGTTCTTATCAATTTTTACAGTGGTAAGCTGTCCATGCAACAGACAACTGAAAAACAATATAGAATGAATACTGACAAAATTTAAAAGTTTTTTCATAATGGTTTAGTTTTAGATAGTCGTGATTTTGATTGCAAATAATTAGAGTAAGGGCAATAGATTCCCCATCAAGACAGTTTAATTTCAAAAACCGTCAGGAAATATCCTGAAATAGATCAGGCAGCGATCTGTTAAATAAAGCTGTTTACAAAATCATCCGCTGTTTTTTTCTCTTCATTCTCTGTCAGGGAACTGTATTTCAGATTGGAATGTGAACTAAGAGTAATGTTTCATAATTAAAGTGTTATTTGTGATGAGTATTGGTCATTCAGTGAAGCATTTCGCTTTCGGGAGCGCCCAGGTAAGAGGGCTTTAAGCCGCCGGTGTTGATCAGGATTTTTTCAAGGACAATGCCCGGTTCCATCACTCTGAAACGTAAAGTATGTTTTCCTGCCTGCTGAACCGGATGCTTTGTAGCGGATTTAATGATATGTTCGGACTGCCATTTTCCCAATTCCCCTTTGTAATGCCTGTTGAAGTTAACAGTCTGCGGAGTTTCGTTGTCAAAAGAAATCTCATAGCGCAATCCTTTATTATGATTAAAATTTAAAGTCGGAGCTAATAATAGCTGGACTTCAAACTCACCTTTAGATTCAAAATTGATATCATATTCAAGCCAGATATTTTCATCACTTTTTGGATATACATTCTGTGGAAAGGTTGTCACACCGGATTTTGTTTTTCCGAAATCAGGAATCACTTCCCAATGGATCCTGTCTGATTGATGAAGTCTTGCAAAATTTTCTGCTTCAATAGACACATAGCCGTTTTTTTCCTGAAATATCTTTTCTTTGGGAACCTCAGCATCAGAAATATAGGTGACTTCAGGCATTATATTTTCTTTTCCATCTGCCCAGCTTTTATATCCTATTCTCATCTGATCCATCATATGCTTCCATTTTCCTCCGGCAATCACATTGTTGTATTGATTGTCCAGATAAGCGTTTCTTTCAAAACATGCCTTCACTTTATCTGCGTAGAAATTGGCTCCCGGATCTTTTTTCGCTGCCAGTTCCCTGTTTTTTGCTACCGCATAGTACATTTCGTATAAATTACTGCATGCATCAATCGGATACAAAACCAACTGATAATAGGCATCCTGGTACTCAGCCGGAATCTGCTCTTTTAACCGTAAAGCTTCTACGGCCAATGCTCTGTAATCATTTAAAACCGTTTCAAATTCATGGTAATTTTCAAGGCTGTACGTGTTGCTGTCCAGGGTTTCAGGCGTAACTCTCCTGTTGTATTTGGCATATAGATTAATCATCCCGGCAATTTCTTTGGCGTGTTTTTCACCAAACTGCTGGGCAGCCCATTTCTCAGTATATTCCAAAAGGTTTTTAGCGTTAAACTGTTTTGGGTTCCAGGCCATTTCCAGGAAAAAACTGATCGGAAATTCCATGGGTTTTAAATCTCCCACATTCACTACCCAAAGCTTATCTACCTTATGTTCATAAGAAAGGTTCATCTGTTCCCAGACTCTCTGGATGGGACTTATGTTGATCCATTTGGAATTTCTCGGGCCGCCTACATAATCGAAGTGGTAATAGATTCCATAGCCACCTTTATGCAAAGGTTTTGAAAGGTCCGGAAGCTTTCTTACATTTCCCCAGTTATCATCACAGAACAGCAGGATCACATCATCCGGAACCCGCATTCCTTTATCATAATAGTCCTGAACTTCTTTATACAATGCCCAGACCTGAGGTGTTTTCTCTGCTTTTTTCCCCGTAACATCTGCAATGATTTTACGCTGATCTTTTACAATTTTCTCGAGCAGGCAAATATTGGTTCCCTCTCCCATTGCTTCGTCGCCATCACCCCGCATTCCTACTGTAACGAGTTTTTCCCAGTTTTTGCTTCTCTCGAGTCCGGATTTCCAGAATTTCTGTAAAACATCCGCATTTTTAGAATAATCCCAGACATTCGGGAGGTTATTTTTTTTGATATACCTGTGCCAGTCGGTTTGTGCCAAAGCCATGGGTTCATGGTGTGAAGTTCCCATGACAATTCCCATTTCGTTCGCTAACGGGCCGCTTAGAGGATCATCGTCATAGAATGCCTTTCCCCACATTGCCGGCCAGATATAGTTTCCTTTAAGACGCAGAATAAGTTCAAAAACTTTTTCATAAAATTTACTGTTTACTCCGCCAAAAGTTGCTCTTGCCCAGCCTCCGAGTGAAGGCTCTTCATCATTAAGGAAAATACCACGATACTCTACCGCAGGTTCTCCATCGGTATAGATTCCTTTTTTAAAGTATAGATTATCTTTTTTCTCAACCGGAACGTCAGCCCAATAATACCATGGTGAAACACCTATCTGCTGAGACATTTCATAAATCCCGTAAATCGTTCCCCTTTTATCACTTCCTGCAATCACAATAGCCTCAGAAACGCCCGGAAATGGATCACTGACATTCTGAATGATATATTTTTCTCTTTTCCCAGTTAATGCTTTTCCATCCAGCTTTTTTTGACGAATTAAATTATCAATGGTCTTGCTTTTACCTGCTTCACCAATAATGATGATCATTCCGTTCACTCCAGGGTTTTGGGAAACCAGATGAGGCTGAACACCGGTTACTTTTTGAAAATCGGATTGAAGATTCGCAACGGCACGCAGAATTCCTTTGTCCGAATCGCTATCTGAAAACAGCATCAAACCTGAATTGCGCTCTTTCAACACCACCGAATTTTCTGTCTTAGCAAAAGAAATAAATGGTTCGGTTGCTTTTACAAAAAATATAAACAACAACGTAAGAAACAGCGAAATGTTTTTTGTAAAATTCATACTATATCTTTTTGATTTTAATTTTTAAATAAGTTCAGATCCACAAATTCTCCCATTCTCCTGTAGCCGGCCTCATTGGGGTGAAGAAAATCATGATCGTGCATATCATTTAAGATGACCTCCGGATTTTCACTCTGCATATGTTTGGCAAAATCAATGATGGCATCAAACTTCCCGCTGTTTCTGATCCAGTCGTTTACTTTTTTCCAGGCCTCGATACGGAAGGGTTTTTCGTAGAACGACTTTCCGAAAGGAAGAATTGTTGCTCCATACACTTTGATCCCGTTAACATGTGCCTTATCGATCATCACCTGGTAAGCGGCAATCAGTTCTTCTGTTCTTTTGGAAGCGTCATCAGGATCTCTTGTTCCTCCCAGATCATTCACTCCTTCCAGAATGATCAGCCATTTTACGCCCTGCTGATTGAGGATGTTATAATCAAAACGGTCTAATGCTGTAGGACCCAAACCGCCACGCACCACACAATTCCCACCAATTCCGAAATTAAGGACACTTATATTCCGGGTAGAAGGATTTGCTAATAACCGCTGAGAAAAAATATCCGGCCAGCGATTCTGTCTGTTTGTTCCCGATCCTCTTCCATCAGTAATGGAATTTCCCATGATTGCAACCGCATATGAGGGTTCATCAGTCTTTACATCGATGTTAAAAAGCGAATACCAGTGATCTGTCTTTACTGGATTTTTAAATACCGCAGCATTGGTCTGCTCACCTTTAACAATAAAAGAGGTTGTTCTTGAAGCCGGGTGTCCGGTGACAGATTGGGTTACTTTTGCGTAGGAAATTGTAATGGCCAGCAACGAATTAGATTTCAGATTAAAGTTTAACTCATCAGAATAAATATCAGATCCGGGAGCAATTTTAAAACTGTTTTTCTTCTCAAACGTTAATGATCTGATGGTAGCTGCATCCACATTGCTGCTATCGGACGGCACGGCAATCGAAACCGCTTTTACCGCCAAACTATCCATAGAATATTTGTTGGAAAAACGTAACCGCAGTTTTTTCCCACCCACAGATACACGCACAATCTGACGCAGGGTGTTCCCCGAAAGCCCCGGTTCCGGCGCAAGGTTTTTAGGTTCTACCAATTGGGGAGCTGTTGCCCAGGTAGTGAGCCATTGGCCTTTGGATGACTGCTTTTCCAGACTTTGTGAGGAAGAGCAGGAAACCAAAAATCCCGAAATGATAAAGATGTATAAGTTTTTGAAGCGCATTTTTTCTGTTTTTCGTTTTATCAATCTTTAATTCTTACTACAAATCCTCCGTCGGGGATTTTCTCAGTACTGATAAACGGTTCTGCAGCATAGATCTGCAGGCAAAATCCAAACAACGCAATAAGAAAAATATTTTTAAATGATTCATAATCAGTTTTATTTAAACTTAAAAAATCTGTATTCTTTTAATCTCTTCAAACCTTATAGGTTTTAAAAACCTATAAGGTTTACTTCTGTTAATTTTTCAGTACAAAACCACCCTGCGACTGAATTTCAATCATAAAATCACCTTTTGCATTCACTTTCACTTCTTTTTCTGATGAATTTCCCTGCGCATCATCATTAATGAATCTAACTGTTTTCCCGGCAAACATCGGAAGCTTTATTTTCAGTTTTTGGGATTGTTTTTCAGCATTGACACCAGCCACATACCATTGATTCTGATGTCTCCTCGCCACCACGGCATATTTTCCGGGATAACCGTCTATGAAAACTGTCTCATCCCAAAGTGTCGGAACTTCTTTCATGAAGCTGAGCTGAAATTCCGGGGCATCGGTCAGGTTATTCGGCATGATACCAAACATCTGAACGGGATTCTGAAACAGGACTGCTGTAGCCAGCTGAAAGCTATCTGTGGTATGTCTTTTATTTTTGTCTCTGTTGGACTCGGTTAAATATGTATTGAGAAAAGTTCCTCCGAATTCCATACTTCCCACTGTATTTCTGATAAAAGGATGAAGCGTGGCAAAAAAAGCTTCCTGCCTGCGTACCTCTTCTGAGAAATAAAGCATTTCTGAGGCAAGAACGGCCTCGCTTCCTGCATAATTCGGGTACATCACTTCCCAGCCTCTCGGTACCGTGGCTCCGTGAAAAATAATGGTTAATCCAAAATCATTGGCGTCGGAGAGAATATCTTCGTAAAGACGCATGGTTTCCTGTTTGTCTCCTCCGAAGAAATCCACTTTAAGTCCTTTTATACCGACATCTTTCAGCCATTTCATTTCTTTTTTACGTTCAACAGATGAGCTCATTTTGTTTCTAGGTCCCATCGGTGCGTCATTAGCTGTTCCGTTGGAATTGTACCAGAGCAATACCCCGACATTTTTCGATTTTGCATATTGAATAAGCGCTCTCATGCGGTCCTTGCCTATGTTTTTATCCCAAAGCGCATCCATGAGAATAAACTGATATTTCAATGCAGCAGCAAGGTCTATGAATTTCACCTGATCATCATAATTCATGCTTTTGTCCTGCCACAGAATCCAGCTCCAGGTAGATTTTCCGAACTGATACTCCTGTGAAGGCTCATACATAGGATCTACCACATCAAAAGGAATAGTAGTCTCTACGATGGGTTTCAAAGAACTGCCCACTGTAATTGTTCTCCAGGGTGTTTTTCCAGGAAGTGAAATGGCTGCTCCGGTACTTCCGAAACCATTATTTTCAGCAATATTCGGATAGGCTACTTTGTAAAGGCCTTTTTCTGCTGTGGTTTCAAGGTGTGAAGCACAATATGTACTATTCACTCCTGTCTCGGAAAGCAATATCCAGCCTTCATTTCCGATATGAAACAGACCCGGGAAAACATAGCCGTAATCAGACGGTATTCCCAATTCCGCATCAGCTTTATAGCCACTTTCATAACTTGGTGCCGTGCGGGCAAAACCTGTCATAGGTTTCATCATAGGTGAAAGAAAAGTAGTAGTCTCTGAAGGAAATCTGTACCCTGTATTTTCTGACTGTACCACCACACTCAGCCGTTCTTTCATCGGTGGAATATTGTACCGGAAAGCAATATTGTTGTTACTCACCTGAAATTCGATGCTTATTTGATGCTGATCTGCATTGATGAAATTAACCGATAAAGTATTGGCTTTGTAATCAATTTCAGATTTTTTGATTTTTTGGTTCGTATATTTCTTGGAAACGATATCTTTTTTGCTATCGAGAAATTTCAGATTCTTTGAAAAATCAGACTCATTGGTTACCAAGCCCAACGGGGATTTTTCAAGCATTGTTTTTCCCTGAAGGATAACATCATACAAGGCTTTTCCTTCTTCTGAAAAAACATGAAGCTTCAGATGTCCGTCAGGGCTTGAAATTTCTGCTACCTGTGCAAAGCTTTTGCTGATCAGAAACAAGCTGAATACGATAAATAAAACTTTTTTTCTCATAATTAATTATTTTCAAGAAAGGTCCAGTAATCGAAATACATAATATCCGTTGAGGCTTTTCCATGGAATACAAAATACAGATCATGAATGCCGGTAATCTTTTCAACAAGCTGAACTTTTACGGTTTCCCAGCGGTCATCCCCGCCCGTCAGCGGAACCTTTACTGTTGCAGCAACCGGTCCGTTCACAGCATCCAGATGAATGCTCATTGTTACGTCACTGTTATGAGTAGTTCCTACCCTTGCAGAGAAAGCAGTGGCTCCTTTTTTCCGGAAATCTACATTCTTTATACTGGTATAGGCACCATTTTTCTTGGCTTTGATGAAAACACCGGCCTCTTTATTCTGGTAGGATTTTACATTTTCCGACCAGGCAATCATTTCCGCCTGATTGAATGAATAAGGATTAACGGTTGCGATAGCTTTTGTAATTCCGTTAGTCATTTTAAACGGGGAAATAGAACCGTCTTTATTGAAGGTAAGTTCTTCCAGGCTTACCGATCTTGTAAATCCGCTTCCGCCCGGCAAAGCGCCATTGTGATAAAAAAAATAGGTTTTCCCCCGGAAATCAATAACTCCGGGATGATTGGTGAATGATTTCCCTTCCGTAGGCATCACAATTCCTCCATATTTCCAGGGCCCCTGTGCTGTTTTACCTGTAGAATAGCCTATGAATTCGGGAAGTGGACCACCCGGCCAGAAAAGATAATACAGATTTTTCCTTTTGTACAGCCACGGTCCTTCCTCATATTTTGAAGGTCTTTCCGGATTGGGTTTTCCATCCCTTTTGCCAAATGATTCTTCGGTCATCGGGACTTCTACAATATTTCCGGAATAAGAAATCATATCTTCATTCAGCTTTACATATTTAAGCTTGGGATTTCCCCAGTACATGTGTGCCTGTCCGTCATCATCCACAAAAACAGTGGGATCAATATCTCCCCATTCGCTCTGAACAAGAGGTTTTCCCAGCGGATCATGAAAAGGGCCAAACGGACTGTCACCAACGGCAACCCCAACTGCGCCTTTGTTACTGGTTTTGGACCACATCGGAACGTACATAAAGAACTTTCCGTTTCTTTCTACACATTGTGCAGCCCAGGCATCGCGTTTTGCCCAGTCGAACTCTTTATACGAGAGAATTGTTCCGTGGTCTGTCCAGTTCACCATATCATTGGTGGAATATACTTTCCAGTCGTTCATGGTAAACCAGGTGGAATCGTCTTCATCGTGTGTGGTATACACATACAGCCTGTCATTGTACACCATTGGTGCCGGATCTGCAGTGTAATTGGTTTGAACGATAGGATTCTGCGCAGATCCCATCGAAAATAAACCTGTCAGCGCAATGAAACTTATAGATATTGTTCGGATATTCATAGAAATTTGGATTTAAAACTTTAATCCTGTATTTATTGTGACTTCAGAATACGATTAACTTCTTCCTGATTGACGGGTTTGAAAAGCAGTTGCGAAAACAGATACAAATCATTTTTCCACACTTTGAAATCGTGGCCGCCCGGTTCTACATAAAAAATATGGGGAATTTTATTGTCTGTAAGATAGTCGCTCGTTCTTTTACTGAAAGGCATCAACCTGTCCTGGTCTCCGCATGAGATCCAGAGAAGTTTTAATTCTTTAGCTTTGGATGGATCCGGAAGAAGAAGTTGAGGTTCTTTGGTATTTGGAGCTGCGGAAAAGGCTCCCACCCATGCGAACTTATCGATATTTCCCAGTCCGAAATTCAGGGTCTGCCCGCCTCCCATGGAAAGTCCGGCAATCGCTCTGTTATTTCGGTCTTTTTTCACCGGATATTTTTTTTCTACAAAGGGAATCAAATCATTCAGCAGGTCTTTTTCAAAGGTTGCAAAAGCTTCTACTTTATCCTTTGCCATGATGTCTCCGGTCGCCCTGTCGTCCTTCATCGCCCGGCCGTTGGGAAGTACAACGATCATGGGAGAAAGTTTTCCTTTGGCATACAGATTATCTAAAATAATTTGCGGAGTTCCATTTTTAAACCACTCTTTTTCATCCCCGCCAATGCCGTGTAGCAGATACAAAACAGAATATTTTTCCCCTTTTTTGAATCCCGGCGGTGTGTAAACCAAAGCCTTGCGTGTAGTGCCAACCGTTACCGAAGAATACTGTATCGTATCAATTTTTCCGTGTAGAATTTCTTTTTTTTCTGTATCGAAATCCTGTGGTACTTTTTTATCAAAAGCCTGTGCAGAAATAAAAACTCCTGACAGCATGAAACCTAATGCTAATACAACTGATTTATTCATGATTTTTTATTTGTAGTTTTAATACTTATTATTTTGGATAAAAAAATAGCAATACTGTTTAAGTTTTATACTGATTATTTTTAACCACAAAAGGCACAAAAGTTTTGAACACTTAAGTTTTTTCAGAACCAAACCTTGTCGTAATAAGAGTACACCTAAGTTTTGTGAAAATCTTTGATTTTATCTTACGTAAACTTTCTACACAATCATTTTAAAACTTACTTATTTGAACTCAAGTGTTTTAAAATGAAAGCTTTTGTGGATTTTACTTATTTTATTTATTTACCTATTTACAGCAGATTTTCCTCTGCTAATTTTGCTATTTTTAACCGCAAAAGTTTTAAACACTTAAGTTTTTTTGAGCCAAATCTTACGCATAATAAGTACACTTAAGTTTTGTGAAAATCTTTGATTTTCATCTTATGTGAACTTCTCTTCGGAATCATTTTAAACTTACTTAGGTGAACTCAAGTATTTTAAAATGAAGCTTTTGTGACTTTTGTGGTTATATTAAATTTAAAAAACAAAGTTTTAAACACTTAAGTTTTTTGAGCCAAATCTTATACATAATAATTACACTTAAGTTTTGTGAAAATCTTTGATTTTCATCTTATGTGAACTTCTCTTCTGAGTCATTTTAAACTTACTTAGGTGAACTCAAGTGTTTTAAAATGAAAGCTTTGTGACTTTTGTGGTTATATTAAATTTAAACAACAAAGTTTTAAACACTTAAGTTTTTCAAAGCCAACTTTATGCATAATAAGTACACTTAAGTTTTGTGAAAATCTTTGATTTTCATCTTGTGTGAACTTCTCTTCGGAATCATTTTAAACTTACTTAGGTGAACTCAAGTGTTTTAAAATGAAGCTTTTGTGACTTTTGTGGTTTACTTAATTTATTTACCTATTTACAGCAGATTTTTCCCTACGAATTTTGTTATTTCATTCTCCGAACTTATTGACTCTGAAAAAATCCACATCTATAAATCCTCCGGTATTTTTAGTGGCATAATTGAAAACTGCGAATTTTGATCCCATAAAAAATCTCCGGTAATCAAAGATCATTTTGTAGTCTTTTGCCATTTCCGTCCAGTTCTTCTGATCCATACTGTAATAGAAGTCTGCAAGATCTTTCCCAAGGTTAAAATCGGCATCAATACGGAGAAAAACCTTATCCGAATTGAGATAAATCCGTTTTTTTTCTTCTTTTTTAACTCCTGTAATCGCTTTGGTTTTACTGTCCAGGCTTACCTCATTGGTTGAAAAAACAATGAATTTTTCTTTACCCTCCTTTACTATTGACAAAATCCCGGAATCCCCGTTGAAAGCACTGAAACCTGCAACATCCCCATCTTTCATTCCTTTAAGATCTATGGCCAAAACTACTGAAGAGACCGGGCCTTCCATTCTCTGGGTCAACGTATTGGGTGCAGCGTACAGATTATCTACGATTCTGCTGGTTTTCAATCTCAGAAAACCTTTTCTTTCGGATAAAGACCACGCTTCATTTACGGGATTATGATTCCATTGCCATTGAATTTTCATTGTTTTATCAGAGAACTCATCACTTTCCACCAGATGATTTTTGGGTTTGAACGGCGGAAGCGGAACTTCTCCTTTCAAAGGAACTTTTCCGTTATCTCCCAACACCGGCCAGTCATTTTCCCATTGTACGGGAAGCAGCAGCGGAACACGTCCTACTCCATTTCTGTCCTGAAAAATAAGAGAATACCAGTTTCCGTTTTTATCATCAATCAAAGCGCCCTGCCCTGCGTAGGAAAATCCTAAAAAATTGTCTTCCAGGATTACTTTTTTCTCGTAAGGACCTGTCACTTTATCTGCTCTGTAGATGATCTGACGGCGTTTTCCGTTTTTGGGCCAGGATATCATCATCATATAATATTTCCCGTTTCTTTTGATGATCTGGTTTCCTTCCAGAAGTCCGGTTTCCGAAGCATCTTTCTGAAATACCTCAGTTCCATCCGGATTTCCGATCACCTCTTTAAAATCAGGACTCAGTTCAAAAACTTTGTTGGAAGTGAAAACATATATTTTGCCATCATCATCAAAAAACAGTGAAGCATCATGAAAATGCCTTGTTCTTGTAATGAGTTTCCATTTTCCTTTTTCTGGATCATCCGTCACATAGAAATAAGATTTAAAAGGTTCATCATTCGGAGAGAATAAAACGTAATATTTTCCTTTATGATAACGGATTGAAGATGCCCATTGGCCTCTTCCGTAAACAGTTCCGTTCAATAAATCATATTTTGAGTTGTCATTCAAAGTATCGAAAACATACCCGGACATTTCCCAATGTACCAGATCCCTGGAATGCATCACCGGAGCTCCCGGCATCAGGTGCATGGTGGTACTGATCAGGTAAAAATCATTTCCGTTTCTGGTAATGGATAAATCCGGTGCATCTGCCCAGATGATGGGATTGGTAAATGCAGTACTTTGTTTTCCGGAAGGATTTACCTGGGCTGAAAGAATATTCAGCCCGATAAATCCCAATAAAGAAACTATATAAGATTTTTTGATTTTCACGTTTTTAATATTTTGGTTTGATTTGATTCTTTTCAGTCTTAAAGGGAACACTTCGACAAGCTCAGTATGACATTGCTAATACTGACTTAATTCGGTATAATATCATTGGAAGAGGTACTGTACAGCCCAATGAGGCTTCCTGTGAAACCGCCCGCTACATCCGTCGAAAGGATATCTCCTGAAACCGGTCCGCCAAGGTTTTTATAGTTCTTACCATCCAGCGAATAATTAAAGCTATGCTCATCTTTATCTGCTACCACCTGCAGTTTAACCGGTTTGGATAATGAAATCTTCTCGCTGGCAATCAGCTTTGATTGTCCTTTTTCCGTTCTTTCCAATACGATGTAGAAATCTTTATCTTTCTTCGTGATTCCGAAAACATAATGGAATGTTTCACTTTGATAACAGGTAATTCCTGCCAGCTCTTTTTCTGATTTAGGCTTAAAATCCAGGGTTACAGAAGTTTCAAATGATTCATGCTGCAATCTGTGGAACAGTGCCGAAACCGGAGCCAATGCTTTGATATTGGTGGCAAAAGGGTTTACTTTCACCCCATTTTTTGTAACGGTAATAAAACTTTCACGAGGTCCGCGCATGGCTATCCAGCGGTAATCAAGGTTTTTATCGGTTAATTTGTCGTTATAGGTAAAGTTTCCATTGGGTAAAAATCCGTTTTGTCCGTTTTGATTCTGAACTCCAGCTGGTAATTTCAGTTTTGGTTTCATCGGAACCAGCCCGTTTTGGAAAACCGGGTATTTTCCACTCCAGTCAACCGGAAGGATAAATGTTTCACGGCCTTTGTTGACTCTGTTTTTCTCATTCGGGCGTATCGCCAGAAATACTCCGTAATATTGGCCATCCGGTGTTTCAACCAGATCTGCATGACCAGCCCAGTCTACTTTTTCTTTTCGGTCTTTCGGGAAATAGCGCTGTGTCAGAATCGGGTTATTGCCAGCCGGAACGTAAGGTCCTTTCGGAGAATCGGACATAAAAATAACTTCACTGTGATTGCCTCCGGTTCCTCCTTCCGCGCACATCAGATAGTATTTCCCGTTCTTTTTGTAAATATGAGGACCTTCAATCCAGATGGGCTTTTGGGAAAGATCCACACCGCCGTTTACAATAATCTTATCCGAACCCGCAACTACCTGGTCTTTTTCGAGATCATAGTCCCACATCTTAATCACACGATGGCCGTTGTACTGTTCAGTACCTTGTGGCGGAGCATCATTGTGAACGATATATGCTTTCCCGTCATCATCAAAGAAAATAGCAGGATCAATACCTTCAAAATTGAGTTTCTGAACTTCGCTCCATCCTTTTGCAGGGTCTTTTGTTTTTACGACCATATTTCCGATACCACCCGCAAACTGGGTAGTGATCATATAAAAAGTATCGTTGTGCTTATTGTATTTGATATCCGGTGCATAAATTCCATGGGAAACACCTGATTTTTCCACTTTAAGCTGTGAAGGCCTATCCAAAACGTGTCCTACCTGTTTCCAGTTCACAAGATCTTTAGAAGTAAAAATCGGAACTCCCGGAAACATTGAAAATGAAGAATTTACAAGATAGTAATCTTCGCCTTTTCTGGTAATGCTGGGATCGGGGTAACAGCCCTGTAAAATCGGGGAATAAAACTCGTCCGGTTTAAGAGGGTTATCATTATATATTTTATCGTTTCCACGGTAGTTGAAGTCTGAGAAAGTCTGGGCAGAAATAGTAGCCACCGAGAGCAAAGCAGCTGCTGCAATGATATGTTTTCTATTCCTGAAAAAAGTTAAATTCATTATATTCTGTTTCATTGTTATTCTTTTTTTATAGTTTTTAAAATGTATATTTTTGGATAGGTGTTGTTTCTTTTTAACGCTGAGGCCGCAAGTTTTTTAACTACATGCTTGATAAGGTTCGCAAGGGCGTTACACTCAGCAATGGGTATTTGTATTTTATTATTATAATCGTTTACTGATCGTTATATATTTTAAACGGGTTTCTTCCGGTTGATTATTTTAATCAATCCCCAGGCTGTAACATAGGATATTCCTGCTATGAAAAATATAATATTGTAGCCTCCGTTGATATTTCCTGATTTTTTAAAGGTATCGAGAACAATTCCGATAAAAAGGGGAAAAATTATTCCTGCTGCAGAACCTAGCATTCCACCAAAACCAATGACAGAACTGACATAATTATTAGGCAACTGATCTCCGACCGTAGTCATAAGATTGGCTCCCCAACCTTGATGCGCAGCTGTTGCAAAGGCAATGATGATCGTGATCATCCACATATTATCTACATATTTTGAGAACATGACCGGAACTACCATCAAAGCAAACAACAACATGGTAATGCTTCTGGCTCTTCCGATGGCCCAGCCTTTTTTGATCAGAAATGATGAAAGATAGCCTCCGCCGATACTTCCGATCGTAGTTCCGCTGTAAATAATAATCAATGGAAGCGATGGTTTTGTTAAATCCATTTTGAAAACATCCGAGAAATAGGCCGGCAGCCAGAACATGAAGAAATACCAGATAGGATCGGTTAACATTTTACCGATGGCAAACGACCATGTTACTTTATATTTGAGTAATTCCGATAAAGGGATTTTCGTTTTTTCTTCTGCTTTTTCAGCCTGATCACTTTTAATGTATTGCAGTTCTTCCTTGCTGAGATTTTTTGTTTTTTCCGGTACGGCATAGAATTTCCACCAAAGGATAATCCAAACCATACCCAAAGCACCGATCCATACAAAAGTCTGTCTCCAGCCGTAATGTCCAAGAATGAACGGAACCAGCAGCGGTGCTAAAATAGCTCCCACCGTTGCTCCTGAGTTAAAAATTCCGGTTGCCAGCGCTCTTTCTTTTTTAGGAAACCACTCAGCTACAGATTTGATCGCAGCAGGAAAGTTTCCTGCCTCACTGATTCCTAAAGTGCTTCTCGCAATGATAAACCCGATGGTACTTTTGACAAGACCATGTCCTATAGAGGCAAGACTCCACACAATAAGGGAAACGGCATACCCGATTTTGGTTCCCACCTTGTCTATAAACCTTCCCATCGCCATATAACCAATGGCATAAGTCGTGGTAAAGGCCATGACGATATAGCTGTAATCTTTTTCGTCCCAGCTGAATTCCTTTTCCAGTACAGGTTTCAGCAAACCCATTACCTGACGGTCAAGGTAATTGATCGTAGTGGCGAGAAAGACAAGGGACAGCATCCACCATCTTATATTGCGGTTTTGAGGAGCCTGCATTTAATTATGATTAAGTTGTTGTAATAAATTCTGTGTTTTCCGGGTCAATTCTTCTTCATTACAATCTTTTCCAATAAGGGCACTTCCCAATCCTGCTGCTATGGCACCCCCATTGAGCCATTCCATAATATCTTCAAATTCTGCATTGATCCCTCCGGTAGGCATGAAATTCATTCCCGGGAAAACAGGCTGTACCGATTTGATGTATTTCTTCCCTAAAGCATCAGCCGGGAATATTTTAACCAGTTTTAAACCGTTCTGATAGGCAATATTGATATCGGAAGGAGTAAAACAGCCCGGAATCAAAAGGATATTTCTTTCAAGCGCATGTTTCACCAATACTTCACTGATGACAGGTGTAATGATGAAATCTGCTTTTGCATGAGCATAATCATCCATTTCTTTTATGTTTTTCACCGTTCCGATTCCTAACAGAAGTCCGGGAAATTCTGCATTCGAAATGGTTTTTAGTCTGGTGAAATTTTCCAGGGCCTGATGACCACGGTTGGTATATTCTATCACACGGATTCCTGCTTCGTATAAAGCTTTTATGATATTTTTTGAAACTTCAAACGATTCGTTATAAAACAACGGAACGATTTTCTGGTCCTTTATTTTTTGTACTATTTCACTCATAATGTTTCGATATTAATGCTTTCATCAATGGTATCTCCTTTTACGAAAAGCTTTTTAAAAGCAACTTTTGTCGCATCCTCCAGGATCTGCTGGTCAGGATTTCCTTTTAAAATTCCATGAATTAAGGCGGCCATGAAAGAATCACCGCTTCCTACTCTTTCTTCAATTTTCTCTGAATTATATATTTCTGAAACCAAAAGCTGTTCATCAGCAAACAAAGTGGCAAAATAATTGACCCGTTCGCCGTTTGTAAAGCGGAAGGTATTTGCAATTTTTTCCACCTCCGGGAATTGTCTTCTGATTTTTAACGCTGTTTTTTCAGCCTGTTTCAGAAGATTTTCATCATCAAATTTCCCGTTAAGCTCGTACTTAACAGGAATTTCCAGAAACTGCTCTACAGACCAGATATTTCCCATGAGAACGTTAACAAAAGGCATCAGTTCTTTAATTTTATGAGGATTCTGGTTTTGCCAAAGCAACGCTCTGTAATTCAGATCGAGGGAAACTGTAATATTTCTGTTTCTGGCTTCTTTCATGATCTGTAAACATTTACGAAATGCATGGTCACTCAAAGCCGGTGTGATGGTGCTGATGTGCAGCCATTTTACTCCTGAAAATATTTCATCATCACTGAAAGTTTCAAAATCCGATTGGGTAAAAACAGACGGAAAACGGTCGTAAACCACTGACGCATTCTGCATATCTCCATCGGAAGAAAGGTAAAATGTTCCTATTCTTCCCTTGTTCTTTTCTGCAAGGACTTCTATTCCTTTATTTTTAAGCTGTAGTTCGAGGTGATTTCCTACAAAATTCTCGGGTAAAGCTGATAACAGTTTCACAGAATTCTTCCACTGGGAAAGTGCTGCCGCAACATTGTATTCAGCGCCGCCAACATACATCTTCAGAGACTGTTCATTGAGCCAGTTTCCTTCGGAATCCGGGGCAAAGTGGAGAAGCAGTTCCCCGAAACATAGTATTTTCGTCGAATCCCCCATGGTTTTAAATTTCAAAATAATTTTTTGTATTGTGATAGCAGATGTCCTGAATGATCTTTCCTACCCATTTTTCATCATTGGGTAGCAGACCTCTTTCCATTTCACTTCCGAATATGTTGCATAAAAGCCTTCTGAAATAATCGTGTCTTGAAAATGACAGCAGACTTCGGGAATCAGTCAACATGCCGACAAAAGTGCTGATCAGACCGATATTGGAAAGTGTGTTCATCTGCCTGGTCATCCCGTCAAGCTGATCGAGAAACCACCAGGCTGCTCCAAACTGTACTTTGGATTTGATGCCTCCTTCATTGAAGTTTCCGGCAAGGGATGCCAGAACTTCATTAAATGCCGGGTTCAGATTGTAAATAATGGTTTTAGCCAGTTTTTCTTCTGTGTTCAGTGCATCCAATAAAATGCTCAATCTCTGTGCGTAATAACGTTCTCCAATGGCATCATATCCTGCATTGGCACCTATTTTTCTGAACATTTCTGAATTGTTGTTTCGGGTTGCTCCTACATGAAACTGCTGTACCCATCCTTTTTCTGCATACATTTTGCAAAGCTCTTTCAGCAAATAGCCGCATAATGCATCCGGATCGGAAAACGTTGAAAGATTACCTTTCAGGAATTCAGAAAATTCTTTTTCAAGGCTATGATTCCATTTTGTGGTATCCGGAAAATATTCAAAGCCGTGATCGGCCACTTTTGCTCCTGCTTCCACAAAATAATTGATTCTGGACTGAAGTGCATTCAACAGATCGGAAGCTGATGTGATTGAAAATCCGCAGACTTTTTCAAGTTTTTTGATTCCTGAAAGATATTGTGCGGGATTGATTATATTAATATAGGAATCAGGACGGAAAGCCGGAAGAACAGCGGTGTTAAATCCACTGTTTTTTAAAGCCTTGTGATGAACCAGGTCATCAGCAGGATCATCTGTAGTGCACAATGCTTCTACCTTAAAATTCTGAATGATGGATTGTGATAAAAAGCCGGATGTCTGCAGACTTTCATTCATCTGATGATATACAGTATCTGCAGTATTGGGTGATAAATATTCACTGATTCCAAAAGGATTTTTGAGCTCCAGATGCGTCCAGTGAAATAGCGGGTTACGAAGGGTATAAGGCACTACTTCTGCCCATTTCATAAATTTTTCGTGATCTGAAGCATTTCCTGAAATAAACTGTTCATCAATACCAAAATTTCTCATGGCTCTCCATTTGTAATGATCACCATCCAGCCAGATAGCGGTTGGAGAACGGAAGTTTTGATTGGCAGCAATAACATCCGGCTCAAGATGATTGTGATAATCGATCACAGGCATATCTTTGGCATATCCGAAATAGAGATCCTCCGCTTTTGCTGATTCAAGCAGAAACAATTCTCCGAAAACTTCTTTATTTTTAATAGAATTACTCATGATTTACTTTTACAATCCTGAATTTTAATTAACTTGTTTAAACTTTGTAAAACCACAAAAGTCACAAAAGCTTTATTTTAAAAAGACTTTAGCTCACTTAAGAAAGTTTAAAAATGATGCTGCAGAAGAGCTCAGATAAGATGAAAATCAAAGATTTCCAAAAATTCCTGGCTCTGAAAAACTTAAGTAGTTGAACTTTTTGCTTCATCATCAATATATAAGATTAAACAGCTTTTCTCTTTACATAGTCAGACTTTAGGCAAGTCCGGATTTTAAAAACAAGACCCTGAATGAAACCATTTAAGGTCCTGTTTAATGATATGAAGAAATTAGTTTTTATACTCCGCTGAACGCACTGAAACCTCCGTCCACAGGTATCAGTGCTCCTGTGATAAAACTTGCTGCATCGGAACACAGAAACTGTACAACACCGTTCAACTCCTCTACTTCTCCAAATCTCTGCATAGGTGTTTTAGCCATTACTTTTTTACTTCTCTCGGTTAAGCTTCCGTCCGGATTCAGAAGGATTGCACGGTTCTGATCTCCAATGAAAAACCCTGGTGCCACGGCGTTCACCCGTATCTTATCTCCGAATTTCAAAGCCAGGTCAGAGGCCAGCCATTGGGTAAAATTGGTAATTGCCGATTTGGCTGCAGAATATCCGGCTACTCTCGTAATCGCTGAATAGGCAGCCATGGAAGAAATATTAATAATGTTACCGCTCCCCTGCTCAGCCATTGCTTTTCCGAAAACATAACTCGGATAAACAGTTCCGTTGATATTGAGATCGGTAACCTCAGCCCATCCCTTCATATCCATATCAAAAAATGACTGTTCGGGAGATAAGGTGGCTGCCGGAATATTTCCACCGGCTATATTGAGCAGAATATCAATGCTGCCATACTTTTCTTTTATTTTCACAGAAGCAGCTTCAAGGCTTTCAATATCCATCACATTGGCTTCTACAGCGAGTGCATCACCTCTCAAATCTGTAAGCTCTTTTACACGGGCATCCAGTGTTTCCTGGTTTCTTCCCAGTGCGACAACTTTGGCGCCGGCTTCTATAAAACTTTTGGCAAGGCTGCCTCCCAAAACGCCTGAAGCCCCTGTGATGACTGCTACTTTGTTTTTAATACTAAACAGGTCTTTCATTACTTTTTACTATTTTATTACAAACGCAGTTTAATTTTTCTGTACTTCTGACTGAACGGCAGCCATTACTCCTCCGATCTGACCCAATGCCAGCATTCTTCCTAAAAATGAATAGCCGGGATTATAGCCTTTGTCAATATCTTCCGTTAAAAGTCTTCCGTGGTCTATTCTCATCGGCAGGTCAGGGTTTTCTTTTTCGAATACACGGATCACTTCAATAAGCTTTCCTCTTCCTCCCAAGTGATGAGCCTCGATAAAATCACCGTTTTCAAAAACATTTGTACTTCTCAGGTGAACGAATTTGGTTCTGTGGGCAAATTTCTCCGCCAGTTTTGGAACATCATTCTGAAGGTTGGCACTTAGAGATCCTGCACAGAATGTTAATCCGTTGTGAGGGTTATCAACAGCTTTCAGAAGCCAGTCAATATCCTCTTCATTGGTTACTATTCTTGGCAAGCCCAATAGTGAAAACGGCGGATCATCAGGGTGTACACACATCTGGATATTCCATTTTTCACAGACAGGCATTATTTTTTCAAGGAAATATTTCATATTTTGGCGAAGCTGGTGTTTATCTATACCATCATACAATGCCAGTAAACTTTTGAACTTTTCTACAGGATTCAATTCGCCTTCTTTGATATTTCCGTTCACGAATCCCTGTGTTTTTACAATAACTGAGTCTATCAGATCATGATTATCTTTTTCCGTTAAGGTATTTTTTAATTCTTCTACTTTTTGAAGGATTTCCGAACTATACTCATTTTCTGCTCCTTTTCTTTGAAGGATATGAATTTCGAAGTACGCAAACTTGGTTTTGTCAAAATAAAGGGATGACGAACCGTCTTTCCATTTGTAAAAAAGATCGGTGCGTGCCCAGTCAAGAACAGGCATAAAGTTGTAGCAGACAGTTGTAACTCCTGCTTTACCCAGATTTTCAAGGCTTGTGATATAATTTTCTATTAAAAAGTCACGGTCTTCACCGCCGTATTTGATGGCTTCACTCACGGGAAGACTTTCCACAACAGACCAGCAAAGTCCGTGGCTTTCTATATAGTTTTTATAATCATCAATTTCCTCTGAATTCCAGATTTCTCCGTTTGGAATATCATGCAGGGCAGAAACAATTCCTTCTACTCCTATTTGACGAAGTGTGCTGAGTGCTATTTTGTCTTTTTTGCCAAACCAGCGCCAGGTTTTTTCCATAGTTTTAAATTTTAATTCAGATAAACAAAGCAGGTGCTTGCACACCTACTCTGTTGCTGATATGAATGTAGAATGAAATTAATTGTATCCGGGATTCTGGTATTTCGCCTTAATATCTGCTGAAACTTCCATTGCATCCAGCTGTCCCTGAGGGATAGGTCTCAAATAATGGAAAGGTTGTATGGTCCTGGTAACTGTCTGTGGCGTATGATTTCCATAATTCGCTCCACCAATGGAGTATGAGGCAGCCTTATCCGCCCAGGTTTGGGTTCTTACCAAATCATACCATCTGTAGCCTTCACCAAAATATTCTCTGGATCTTTCTTCTAAGATGTAATCGATTGTTATAGTTGATGGTGTTGCTGCGATCATAGCAGCACTGTTATCCTGTATTTTTGTTACATTTCCGTTATTATCCCAGCGCCATTTTCCTGCTCTTGCACGGATCACATTAATTAAATCTCTGGCAGATACTGCGCCGGATGCTCCTTTTACAGCCGCTTCTGCTGCAATAAAATACAACTCGGAGAATTTTGCTGCATAGAAAGGGCGTGTATGACTCGGGTTCGGATACCCTAATCCATTTCCGTTGTCTGTTCTGTAAGGACCAATTTTCCAGATCCCCGGATACACAATTCTGCTGATTCCGCTAGGGGCAACCACCCAATCAGCTCTTCCCGGCAGTGTACCGGCTCCTATCCCGCTTTGGCCTGCATTGGTAGGATATGAAGGGGTCTGGGAATCATCATTTAAAAAGCTCAGAACCGGAGCATTAGGCTGTATAGGAAGGTTATTGGCATTATAAAGTGTTCCTACATTGGTAAGCCCTGTTCCTTCCTTGTCCCAGTTACCACGGTATACGGTTGTAAATGTTCCGTCATATCTTGAATCATTGGTTTTATCTGCAAATGTATTTTTAATGACTTCAATGGTAGGAGCCATTCTCACCCAAGGTCTTCCCAACGGCTGGAAAGCTGCACGCTGTACAGAACTTGCCGGAGTCCATGTTGTTGGAGAGGTACTGCTTTTAAGATTGGTATAGTTCCACGTCAGCATCCAGGATGCGAAATTATTCGGTGACCATCCATCCCCATAGCTTGCCTGAATTACGCCTTCGTTGAAATAGGCACTGGTTTCCGTATGGTCTGCATACAGCATACATTCGCTATTGCGATCATTTGATCCTAAATTAACGTCATAGTAAGTGGGCTGCAACGCATAAGGTCCGGGGCTATTAATAGCGGCTAAAGCAACATCATAGGCCTGCTGAAAATACCATTGTGCGTTGTGGCCATCAGGATCTGTACGAGGAGTGTCAGGATATGTCGGGATGCTTTTAGGATTTTGCAGCCACCATCCATACGTCAAATAAGCCTTTGCCAAATATAAACGGGCTACATTTTTGGTCACTCCGCCTTTCACCCGCGGGTTAGCAGGAAGATTTTCGACCGCTTTAACTAAATCCGGGAAGATTGCCTTAGTGTATACTTCCGTTACGGTATTTCTAACTGAAGTTGTTTTCGGATTGATATTAAAAGCCAGTTCGCCAGACCCAAGATCAAGAGGTACCCCTCCATAGGTCTGCACTAACAGAAAATAATAGAAAGAACGGAAAAATCTTGCTTCCGAAATCAGCGATTCTGCTATACCGGCCCCGGATCCGTTCTGAATAATTCCATTTGCAGTATTAATCGACGGAAATACGGATCCCCATACCATACTTGTAGGAAAGGTATTGGAATTGATACTTCCTGCACCCCCTGTCATATCAAGATCTTTAAAATTACCATCTGCGCTCTGCCCCCAGGTGGCTTCATCTGTACCGGTCATATTGGCATTTAGCCAGTAACCGTTTCCGTAAAGCAATCTCAACTGTCTGTATAAAGACGTAACACCTTGTGATATCCCTCTTTCCGTTGTAAAGTCTTCCGGGGTATAAATCCCTCTTGGTTGTTCATCCAATATCTCATTACAACCTGTAGTTGTAAATGCTACTGAAGCCAGGAATAAAGCAGCAATGAATTTTTTATTTAGATTGATCATGATTTCTGATTTTTAAAAGGTTAGATTTAGCCCCATCATATAATTTCTCGTAGACGGGTTGTTTGTACCTATAATAAGCTGATTGGCCTTATATGAGTTTACAGCCTGATTTTCATTACCTCTTGAGTTCGGTTCCGGATCCATACCGGAATGTCTGTAATAAGGGGAACCAAATACAAATGGATTCTGTACGGTAACATACAGGCGAAGATTACTAACGCCTAAGCTGCTCAGAGCGTTTTTGTTAAAATTATATCCTAAGGTAATGGTTCTGATCTTCACAAAAGATGCATCAAACAGAGCGAGTGTTGAAGCATACTTAGGGTTATCACCACTTAACAATCCACCTGGTTTCGGGTATCTTACATCAGGATTTTCTTCGGTCCAGTAATCTACATCAACGTTGTTTCCTCTACCTGTAAGTCTGTTAAGGTAACCGGCGGAACCATAAATAGAACTGATCAGCACACCTCCTTTCTGGAAAGCTCCTACAATGCTTAAATCTATATTTTTATAAGCGAGTCTTGTATTAAAACCACCGATGAAATCCGGATTGGTGTTGATGATCTGTCTATCTGCTTCATTGATTGCTCTCTTTGGTGTACCATCAGCATTGTATTCTCCGGTGTATAATACTTTGATCATTCCCGGTGCTGCACCAACCTGTGGCTCAAGTATATTCAAATAGGGATCTCCTTTCTGCCAAAGGCCAATATATTGATAATCGTACAGGGCATTAATGTTGTAACCTACAAACCATAAATTGTTTACATTCCTATCCATCCCGGAAGCAAGCGCTGTAATTTTATTTCTGTTCGCAGATAAGTTACCTCCTACTTCCCAGCTGAAACCATCAGGATTATCAATCACCACTGCATTAAGCGATATTTCCAAACCTTTATTCTGGGATGCCCCAACATTCTCGGTAACGGAACCTAATCCACTGGATGGAGGTAAACCTTTGCTCAGCAATAATTTTTCAGTATTGGTAACATAATATTCTACAGTTCCTGTTATTCTTTTGTTCAAGATTGAAAAATCTACCCCAAAGTTCCAGGTTTTCGAAAATTCCCATCCTAAAGATGCATTAGGAGCTGAACTTACATAATTACCTATCACATTGGTCCCTCCAAAATTGTAAGGTGTAGTACTTAAGCTACCAAAGGTTGTGTATGGAGCAACAGCCTGGTTGGATGTTTGACCAAAACCAGCCCTCAGCTTCAGCATATTGATGTATTTCGAATTCCGGAGGAAACTTTCATTGGCTACATTCCAACCAACAGAAATTGCAGGATAAGTATGCCACTGGTGCCCTTTAGCCAATACAGAAGCTCCGTCTGATCTTACTGTTGCCGTCAACATATAACGGTTATCATATTGGTACATTGCTCTTCCCATGAAAGACATCAGCCCTCTTCTCCAATATCCCTGGTTGTTAGGGTCTATGGTTATTTCACCTTGTGCATGACCCAAATTGAAATACTGAAAAGCATCAATAGGCACATCACGGGCAGCAATCAATGAGCTGTTAAATCTTGTCTGCTCAGCTGAATACAAAGCTGTCGCATTGATTTTATGCTTGCCAAAGGTTCTGTCGTAGGTTACCATGTTTTCCAAAACCCATTGTGTAGTCAGGGAATTGCCTATGCTTGCCGAGGATAAGGTAGCCGGCTGATAATTCAGTGCACCTGTTCCCAGATAATAGCCGCTGTTTGAGTTTCTGTAGGTTAAGCCTACGTTTAATCTGTATTTAAGCCCTTCAACCCCTGGAATTTTAATTTCCCCATATAAATTATTATAAGAACTGAAAGCATTGGTACGGTCTGCATAAGCATCACCCAGCCCTTCCAGAATTGATCTCGTCTGTAAAGCGGTCTGGTCAACATTGGCAAATGTCGTTCTTAATCTTGGCGATCCGTCTGCAAGATAAGGACTTACCAATGGTGAATACCCTAAAACAGGTGCTCCGCTTACTCCATTGAAATCATTCACCGAGAAATTAGAATTCGTTGAAAACCCAACCTTCAACCAGGAATTAATTTCCTGATCCAAAGCTCCTCTAATGGAAAGCCTTTTATATTTCTGCAATGGTACTACTCCGTCCTGCTGAAAATAAGCAACTCCGAAATTATATCCTCCTTTTTCCGTTCCGCCTGTGACTGCAACATCATGATTCATCATCAATCCCACCCCATAATATTGATCCTGCCAATCCGTATTGGTCCCGTTTACCTCATCCGGACCGTTTGTAAAGAGGTTGGCGTCAGCTCTCAGTTTTGAGAGTTTAGGACCATCCATTATCGGGTATTTAGAAAACAAAGTCTGAAATCCGGTATAGGCATTGTATGAAAACCTCGCTCTTTGTCCTTTCCCTCCTCTGTTGGTGGTTATGATGATCACTCCGTTGGCCCCACGGGAACCATAAATAGCCGTAGCGGAAGCATCTTTAAGAACATCCAGAGTTTTAATGTCTGACGGACTTATATCTCCCAAAGATCCCACGAACGGAATGCCGTCTAATACGATCAAAGGATCATTGGATCCCGTTAAAGAACGTTCACCCCTGATACGGATCTGCTGTACAGCACCCGGTTTTGTTGAAGTCCTTCCAATATCAACGCCGGGAAGACGTCCCTGAATGGCTTCTGTAATGTTTGCAGAAGGCACTTCTTTTATGGCGTTACCACTTAAAGAAGCAACAGATCCGGTGACAGCTTCTTTTTTCTGCGTACCATATCCGATCACAACAACTTCATCTATTTTATTTTCTTTAGCTACTGTATCTTTCTTAACCTGTGAATATGCTATGCCGGAAGGCAATAAAGTCATTGCAAAGAATAATGCGGCTCTATTGCTTTTATTGAAATAAAATCGGTTCATAATTATTATTTTAGTATTAGTTGTTGAATAAAAGGCTGTTTAATAATTATTGTGTATAAAAATCCTCAGTGTTGATAAGCCTTTTATTTTTTATTATAGATACATATTCACAATGGCTTCAAACAGCTCCTGCTTTCCGCTTTTGGGCTGTGGTTCACCGATTTCGTGAGCGATTCTCTGCAGATCTTCCAGGGTAAGTGAGCCTTCTTCGAATGCTTTTCCGTTTCCGTTATCAAAAGAAGCGTAGCGGTCTGTTCTCAGTTTTTTGTAATCTGAATTTTCAAGGATATCCGCTGCGGCAAGAAGACCTTTTGCGAATACATCCATTCCTGAAATGTGGGAAATGAATAAATCTTCAGCATCAATGGAATTTCTTCTGATTTTGGCATCAAAATTCACTCCTCCGGTTCCCAGACCTCCAGCCGGAAGCAGTACAAGCCATGCCTGAACCATATCGTAATAATCGATCGGAAACTGATCCGTATCCCATCCGTTCTGATAATCTCCCCTGTTGGCATCAATACTTCCCAAAAGTCCTGCATCAACAGCGGCCTGAAGCTCATGTTCGAACGTGTGACCTGCCAATGTAGCGTGGTTTACTTCGATATTCAGTTTAAAGTCTTTATCTAATCCGTAATGTCTCAGGAATCCGATTACGGTTTCAGAATCATAATCATATTGATGTTTGGTAGGCTCCATTGGTTTTGGCTCAATCAGGAAAGTTCCTTTAAAGCCCTGCTGGCGTGCATAGTCTCTCGACATGGAAAGGAAGCGGGCCAGATGGTCTTTTTCACGCTTCATGTCAGTGTTCAAAAGGCTCATATATCCTTCTCTGCCCCCCCAGAAAACATAATTTTCACCGCCAAGCGCTATCGTAGCATCTATTGAATTTTTCACCTGAGTTCCTGCGCAGGCTACCACATCAAAATTCGGGTTGGTAGAAGCGCCGTTCATGTATCTTTCATGGGTGAAAACATTGGCTGTTCCCCATAAAAGTTTAATTCCGGTTTCCTGCTGCTTCTGTTTGGCATATTCCACGATAGTCTGCATATTTTTCTCGTAGTCTTTCCAGTTGTTGGCAGGGTCTACCAGATCGATATCATGGAAGCAGTAATATTGGAAGCCCATTTTAGACATGAATTCAAAACCGGCGTCCATTTTGTGCATTGCTCTTGTTACCGGATCATTGCCGATATCCCAAGGATGGTGAATGGTAGGTCCTCCGAACGGATCACTTCCGTTGGCACACAGGGTATGCCACCATGCCATCGCAAATCTTGTCCAGTCTTTCATGGGTTTTCCCATCACGATCTTTTCCGCATCATAATAGCGGAATGCCAACGGGTTCCTGCTCTCCTTCCCTTCAAACTTAATTTTTTCAATACCCGTAAAAAACTCTTTTGTACCTGTTAAAGTGTTCATATTTATTTGATTATTTTTTAATTTATTTTAATTTTTTGCGTAGCGATCCCCTTCTCACTGGTTCTTAAGAGTCAGTAAGAGGATGAAAACTGCTGTTGTAGTGGTCCTAGATTATTTCGTTAAGATGATGTTTCCATCTGCCATAGGCTTCTAAATATTGTTCCCGTTTTTCGTGTTCAGGCTCTATCACCGCTATCTGTTCAAGTGAAGAAAATGCTTCTCTGGAATCTGAATAAAATCCTATTCCCATTCCGGCAGCTCTTGCCGCTCCTACCGCTCCATCGGTATCATAAAGTTCAATAACAGCATTGCTGACACTGGATAGCGACTGGCGAAAAATTGAACTTAAAAACATATTGGCATTTCCTGCACGGATGACCTGGATATCCATTCCGATGTTTCTCATGATATCCATTCCGTATTCGTAAGAGAATACAATACCTTCCTGCGCCGCACGCAGGATATCTCCTTTCGTATGTATATTGAAATTGATTCCGTGAATAGAACAGCTTGTATCTTTATTTTCCAGCACTCTTTCTGCTCCGTTTCCAAAAGGAATGATGCTTAACCCTTTTGAACCGATCGGTGAAAGTGAAGCCATATCATTCATATCCCCGTAAGAGGAAAGTGAGGTGGCGAAATTGTGCTTTAACCAGGAGTTTAAAATTCCGGTTCCGTTGATACACAGCAAAACTCCCAGCCTGATCTGTTCCGGTGTATAATTGACATGGGCAAAAGTATTCACCCTTGATAATTTATCATATTCCAGCTGGTCAAGAACTCCATAGACAACTCCCGAAGTTCCTGCTGTAGAGGCAATCTCGCCCGGATTAAAGACATTCAGGGAAAGCGCATTGTTGGGCTGGTCTCCCGCTCTGTAAGAGATAGGCGTACCTTCCTTTAAACCTAATTCTTCCGCTGCAATGCTTGAAACTGTTGCCTGAATACCAAATGTAGGGACAATTTCCGGAAAAAAACTTTTAGGAATTCCATAATGGTTAATGATATCTTCCGAGATGCAGTTGTTCTTAAAATCCCAGAAAATCCCTTCCGATAATCCTTCAATGGTCATTCCTATCTGCCCGGAAAGTCTCATGGCAATGTAATCTCCCGGAAGCATTATTTTGTCTATCTTTTCAAAGATCTCAGGTTCATTTTCTTTTACCCACGCAAGTTTTGATGCGGTAAAATTTCCCGGTGAGTTCAATAGATGGGAAAGACATTTTTCTTCGCCTATGGTTTTGAAAGCTTTTTCACCATAAGGCACAGCACGGCTGTCACACCAGATAATGGAAGGCCTTAAAAGCTTCTGGTCTTTGTCTACAAGGATCAGCCCATGCATCTGCCATGTGATTCCGATTCCTTTGATATCTTCAGCATGTACCCCAGATTCGTGCATGACAGCTTCGTGTGCCAATTTCAGATTGGTCCACCAGTCAACCGGGTTTTGCTCTGCCCATCCTGGATTTATAGCAGTGATTTTCATTTCTTTTTTGGGAGAAAATTCAGAAGCAATCACTTTTCCACTGGATGCCTCGATGAGACAAACTTTCACAGAAGAACTGCCAATGTCATAGCCTAGTAAGTACATAATTTTTAAAAAAGGTTATTTGATAAGTTTTGTATTGTTTTTCCTGTAAATTTTAGCATCAAACCTGTAATATCTTGCGGCACGGTGTGATACGTCTTTCTGAATTTCATCCAAAGGAACGATATAGGGAAATGAAGATATTTTTTTATGGAAATTCTTAATATCAATATTTTTTTCGCTTAAAGCGCTGTAGAGCTGGTAAAGCTGTCTAATCGTAAATCTTTTCGGCAGCAGCTCGAAGATAATGGAGAAATCAGATTCGATCCATTTTCTGATCTCCATGAAAGATTCACTGATAATTTGGTTATGGTCAAAAGGCAATGCCGGAACCTCATCAATAGGATACCAGTCTACCGTATCATATTTGGTACTGTTGATCTTATGATCTATTTTGCAGAGGGAAAGATAGGCCACGGTAATGATCCTGTCTATATGATGCTTGTATTCCTGATCCATCCATTTGATATCATGTACATTGCTTGCTCTCATGGGATCTGCAAAACATTTGAACTGTTTGAGAACCATTTTTTTAATTCCCGTAAGTTCGTGAAGTACTCTCTGTGCCGCATCATCTACATCCTCGTCGCTGAAAATCAGACTTCCCGGAAGTTTGATCTGCTTTTCCAGCGGAACATCATCAACGTGGCGTTGTACTAATAATATATTCAACCGGTTTTCATGGTCAAATCCAAAGACAACACAATCTACAGAGACATAGGTATGGATAAAGTTCTGATTCATTAGTTCGTTAACATTTTGGTAACATTACAAATATAAAAATTCATCTGAATAAAAAAAATAAATCTACCATTATCTACTGCTTATCAACACCTTACATATCGAATTTTTATGATATGAATTGTATAAAAAATATGATAAGGTTATCATTGTTTTTACACTTACTGTTTTCATAAAACATATATTCACAATTAATTGCAATGTCCCAATATTGAAAAATTGAGCAATTTTTTTTGAATAATTTTTATGATAAGAAGAATCGTAATTTTTTTGTTTTATCTGCATAAAAAAATGTAAAAAACACACTTTTCATTATTAAAAAAGAAGCAAATCGTCATTTTTAATTACCATTTTTCATACTCTAACTACAATAATTACGAAACAACCAACCTAAATGGCAATATGATATCATAATGTAAACATGAAAAATTTAGAATACAGAGGATAGGCTCATTCGCAATTATTGTAAGATTGCTTACTGCAAATATTTTGGAAAAATATCCGGTAAAAAATAAGTATTATTCAATCTGGCTAAGACCAAACCCAATCATCTGCAAAAGTGTTTGAAGATACGTTCGGCGAGATCACAGGACCATCTATCAGAAATTTCTGTTAATATTTCTTTAGCAGGAATATAAAAATTTCTGTTACTTTTTATCCGTGATTCAGTTTTTATCAAATTAAATTGTACTTTTGTCATTCTATTATGCAAAAATTTCTCAGGATCTTTTTTGTTTTTTCTTTACTTCTGATATTTGTCTCAAACGTCAGTGGTGTAAGCATGTGTCTTGATCATGCTAAACATGCGAAAAGTAAAGTGATCTATAAAAAAGGCTCCAAAGAAGAGAAAATCCCTACCTATTCCCAGGACGACGAATGTCAGTGTGCCCTTCATATGGACATGAACAATATTCTTCTTCCCGAACCTTTGAATATGGATTTTGCCATTGATACTACATATGATAATGAAATGCCACAGCCAAAAGCCATTTCGTATCGCTGTCTTCTTGACTTTTTCAGCTCCAGAGCTCCCCCGGCAACATTTTTCGCAGCAGCTTAATCTATACTGCCCTATTTTCTCTATACAGATTCTGTAGTCTGTACTGTTATTCCGTGGATACCTGTGTCTTCACGTAATTAAAAAATTCTTTTATTAATGGGTATTTTCTTGCCCGAACATCCTTGTTTCATGATTACCAGTAAATTTTATTACCCGGGAACAATTCACTGTATTCCCTGCAAGCCGGTGAAGCTTTTAAGTGTAAGCTTTATTACCGCTTCTTCACTTTTTTATGCACAATCACATCCTGAAGATTCTTTGTCCACAGTAGTACAAACGGTTGAGATCATCGGAAGAAAGTCTAAAGATTATACTTCCGATTACTCTTTTGCCGCCACTAAGATTGCGATGAAAAACAAAGACCTTCCTTTAACCCTTAATACCATTACCAAAGAACTGATCACTGACCGTCAGGCCTTTCAGCTTGGTGATGTTATGAAAAACGTGAACGGGGTCTCTCCTTCCAGCTATTATAATCAGTATAACATCCGGGGAATCAGCCAGAATGAAGAAGGCCAGATTATCAACGGAATGCGGACAAGGCAATATTATTTTTTACAGCCCATGACTTCCAACATAGAACGTGTTGAGATTTTCAAAGGTCCGGCAAGCATTACAATGTCCAGTGTGGATCCCGGAGGTACAATTAATATGGTGACTAAAAAACCGTTGCCCTTTTCCCGGCATGAAATCAGTTCATCAGGAGGCAGCTTTGATACTTACCGTGTCACAACAGATCTTACAGGTCCGCTGAATAAAAGCAAAACCTTACTCTACCGCTTTAACGGAGCTTATCAGAATGCCCAATCGTTCAGGGATCACGTCAAAAACAGCGGTATTCTGATCTCTCCGTCCCTGACATTTATTCCCAATGAAAAAACGTCCGTGAATGTAGAAATGATTTTCAATGATCTTTACGGAAACCTGGACCGGGGGCAGCCTATTTTCGGAGCAGTTGCCGGAAAAACAGATTTATACAGCACCCCAAGAACATTGAACCTGGGAGCTCCTGATGATTTTTTTAAAACCAGGGAACTTATCCTGATGGGAAGTGTTGCCCATCATTTTAACCGCTCGATTAGCTTTAATGCTTCTTATATGAAACAATACTGGAGAGAAAATCTTCAGGAGCACAGAACAACGAATTCTTTTGTTCCTGATATGGATAACAAACCTGTTTCCAGACTTGCAATGATGCAGTTTATCCAGAGAAGACAAAACTGGGCAACGGATAATGTAAATGCTTATTTCAATTTTAAATTTAAAACCGGAACTGTTGAGCATCAGGTTTTGACAGGCTATGACGGGCAGATCTGGGAAAAACGTAAAGGTGGACAACAAAATGCAGCAAGAGGTTTTCTTTTAAAGAACGGAACTGTAGTTGCCTCCTACAATCCTGCAAAAGCATCTGATTATCAAACAGCCAGTTATAACGGAATCACGATTCCTAAACCTAATGTCACTCCTTTTGACCTGAATCCGGGAGCAGAAAATTATCAGGGCCCTGATTTTAATACCCTTAATGTGATCTCTCCTCTTCCTTCTGCTCTTACCACAACACACGCAGCTTACGTTCAGCATCTTTTTACCTGGAAAAAGTTTAAGATATTATCGGGAATCCGCCAGGAATGGTTTCAGGATACCACGAATTTTAAAGAAGCCAATGAAACGTCTTTTAAAAACAACAGACTCCTGTACAGATTCGGGATTACCTACAGCATAACTGATAATATCAATTTCTATGGAACTTACCTTACGGGGTATCAGCCTCAATCCAATACGGTCACTCTGATGCCCAATACCTCTGCCCTAACCGGTTCTGCGGCAAGATTCAAACCTCTGACTTCAGATCTCAAAGAACTGGGAATCAAGGCACAGCTTTTCAGCAGAATTTCACTGAATCTGGCAGTATATGAGGTTAACCAGAGAAATATCATCATCAATGCCAATAACCTGTCAGAACCTGATGAACTTATACAGCGCGGTGCGGACAGAAGCCGTGGATTTGAAGCTGAGTTTTCGGGACACATCTTTCCTCAATGGCATATTTACGGAGGCTACAGTTATATTGATGCTAAAATACTGGATGATACCAACCTTGATCTTGTAGGAAAAAGGAAAGAGAATACTTCTAAAAATTCTGTCAGCATCTGGACCCGCTACAATTTCTCAAATATAGAACTGATCAAAGACTTTGGAATTGGTGCAGGAATGCTTTACCAGAGTTCAAAAGTTCCATGGTTTACAAGAAGTTTTGAGCTTCCCGCCTATACTACCATAGATGCGGCTTTATACTACAGTCCTGCAAAAACGGTTCAACTCTCTTTTAACCTTAATAATATTACCAATAAGGTCTATTGGATCGGAGCTCAGAATTACCTCAGGCTCTTTCCCGGAGCTCCACGAAATTATTTATTAACTGCTACTTATAAATTTTAAATTATGGCTATTTCAAACTTACGGCTGATCGTGGGAAAGACCTGGCGGGATCTGTTTAAAGGAAAACAGAACCTCATCATCACGATCATTGTACTTCTCTTCTGTATGCTGAGCATCGGCATAGGGTTTACAAAATACACCGGTTCTTTTTCAAAAATAAAGGAATACCGGGAAGAGGTCCGGGAACACTGGGAACACAGGCCGGACAAGCATCCGCACCGTATGGCCCATTACGGCTTTCTGGTTTTCAGGATCGGCCATCCGTTGAATGTTTTTGACAGCGGATTGGATGATTATCTTGGAAATGTAATATTCCTGGAAGCCCACAAACAGAATACCGCTAATCTTTCAGAAGCGGGAAGTTCAGGGACATTAATCAGATTCGGAGCTTTCAGCAGTGCTTTTATTCTGCAGAGCATCGTGCCGCTTATCATTATTTTTCTGGGGTTCGGATTAATTGTACAGGAACGGGAAAGTGCTACATTAAAAATCATCAGTGTACAGGGGGCTTCGGGAAGGGATATTATCTGGGGGAAAATTCTGGGGCTCTGGCTGTTTTCCTTATGCTTTCTGGTTCCGGTAATTCCTGTTGTTTCTGTAGCTGCATTGATGTCAGAAACTACAGGTCCGGGTGATATTTTAATAAGACTGTCATTCATTATGCCGGCTTACATGATCTATTACTTTTTCATCAGCACATTAATCATTATAGTTTCTGCCAACAGTAAAAGTACTTCTTCAGCATTGATCTGTCTTATCGGTTTCTGGCTTCTTTTCATTATTGTTCTGCCTAAGGGAGTTCAGTTTGCGGCTCAGAATTTATTTCCGGCTCCTTCCCGGATTGCTTTTGAAACCAATCTGGAAAAAGATATTCTGAAGTCAGGAGACAGCCACAATCCTGATGATCCGTATTTCAGGAAAATCAAAGATTCTTTACTGGCCCATTATAAAGTGAAAACAACGGATGAGCTGCCGTTCAACTATGGCGGATTTGTCATGAAAGAAGGTGAAAAAATAAGTTCACAGATTTATATCAGCCACCAAAAGGAATTGCAGAGCATTTACAACAGGCAGCAAACCCTGACTGATATTTCCGGGCTGATCAATCCTGCCATTGCCGTCAAAAACTTTTCCATGATTGCAACGGGTACTGATTTTTTCTCCTACACTCAGTTTCAAAAGCAGGCTGAAAAGTATCGTTACGAGATGGCTCAGCATTTAAATGATCTTCAGATAAAACATATCAGCAATATTAAACCTGAAAAAGGCGGTCCCCCGGCTATTATTGGTAAAGATAACTGGAAGAAGTTTCCCGATTTTAATTACCAATATACTTCTGTCACTGACAGTCTGAAAGCACAGCCAATACCTGCGGCAGCATTAGTATTATGGCTGATTATCTGCGTTGCTGCCATCGAAATAAGTGGAAGAAAATTAAAATTAATCTAAATGAACCGTTATTTATATATTCAATTTTACCGTAACAAGGCATACATCACTGCATTGCTGTTTTTATTCATAGCTGGATTGACGGCTATTTATACGGGGAAAAAATTTCTGGACAGGAATGAAGATATTATCTCCAAAAGCGGAGCATTTCAGAAAGAAAGCATTGCAAGAAATACAAAATTTCATAAGGACGATCTGGGACTGACTCTTTATTATATTAAGTTTAATCTGGTGAATGAAACGCCCAAACTGGCTGCTCTCAATATCGGAATGCGTGATTTGAATCCTTCGATCCAGGGAGTAACCATCCGAAATCTGGAAGAACAGCGCTACAATGCTGATTTTTATAATCCGGCCAATGCAGCAGCTGGAAATTTTGATTTCAGTTTCGTTATTGTTTTTCTTTTTCCTCTGGTGATTGTGGCCTTTTGCTATAATCTCATCTCTGAGGAAGAAGAAAAAGGCACCTGGAAACTTTTATCGGTGCAAAGTTCTCATTTGCAGAAGCTTTTAGACCAGAAGATGTTCATCCGGTTCCTGGCCATAACTGCTGTATATCTTGCTTTAATAATGATAGCATCTGTCTGGATAAAAATACCTTTAGACTCTTATTACATTGCTTTTGCTGGCTGCGGATGGCTTTATATCCTGTTTTGGTTTGCATTATGCAGATGGATTGTTTCTTTCCGTAAACTGTCGGCCCAGAATGCATTAATTCTTCTTATCATATGGGTGGGTATTAATTTTATTATTCCGATGAGCAGCAATATCCTGATTCAGAAGATCTACCCGGTTCATGAGTCTCTAAAAGCTGTGATGGAACAGAGAGAAGGCTATCACAACAAATGGGACGAGGCTAAAATACCGACTATGGAAAAATTTTATAGGGCATATCCCCAGTACAGAAACTTTACTGTAGAGGAAAATGATACTTTTACCTGGACCTGGTACTATGCCATGCAGCATATGGGTGATCTGGAATCTGCAGAGTCTTCAGAAAAGTATACCGAAAAAATGCAGAAAAGAAATCAGGCCGCAATTTATCTGGGGTATCTCCTGCCCAATCTTCACACCCAGCTTACAACAAGCCATCTGGCCAAAACGGATATGAGCAATCATTTGCAATATGCTTCCTCGCTCAGGAAATTCCATGAAAAAAAACGTCTGTTCTTCTACCCTCTTATTTTCTCAGGAAAAAATGCAGAGTCTGTCAACTGGGCACAGGAAACTATAGAAGTATACAGCTTTGCTGCCTCCATCGGGATTATCCGGATATTTCTGCCTTACCTCATTTTCATCGCTTTATTCATCATTCTTTCACAAAATAAATACAGGAAACTATGTTAAAAATAATCAACCTACATAAAAAATATAACGATTTCACAGCTCTTCACTCCCTTAATCTTGAAGTTAAAAAAGGAGAAATCTTTGCCCTTCTCGGACAGAACGGAGCGGGTAAAAGTACAACGATCAATATTCTCCTGGGACTTATTAAAGCGACGTCCGGGGATGCTTTCATCAATGACATTTCTGTAAAAAATGAGCCTCAGAAAATAAAAAGACATCTGGCTTACATCCCCGAAACTGTTCTTTTATATCCATATCTTACAGGGATTGAAAACCTTGATTTTTTCTCCAAAATCGCTGGCTTTGATTATCAGAAAGATGAACTGTCTGCATTACTGAAACGTACCGGTTTGCAGGAAACAGCTCACCATAAACCATTGGGAGGATACTCTAAAGGGATGCGGCAAAAAGTAGGAATTGCCATTGCCCTGGCCAAAGATGCAAAGGTACTTCTTTTGGATGAGCCCACGAGCGGACTGGATCCGATAGCTACTGCGGAATTTACAGAAATTGTACGTCAGCTGGGCCAAGAAGGAAGAACTGTTCTGATGGCAACCCATGATATTTTCAATGCAGTAAGTGTTGCTACAGACATCGGGATTATGAAGCAGGGAGAACTTGTACAGAATTTGCCTTCCAAAGAATTTACCGCCCAGGAATTACAGGAGCTGTATATGAAAACAATCTGATCCTGTTTTATCACTTTCAATGACAGAAAAGCCAGATGATCATATCATCTGGCTTTCATAATTATATTGCAAACTTTATGGAGACAGAGAAGGCAGGTATTATTTATTACAACCAGTCATTTAATCTTTTGCCTGTGAAACCCTGAGGACATTTTGGCTATCACAAATGCAATAAAAATACACTAAGCAGTGATATATTATAACCCAATCCGCTATATATAAATAAAAACAAAATCACAAAACTGATATTTTGTAATCTTTGATTACTTCCACAGGATATTTTCCACGACTTTTTTCATACCATTGCATTGATCTTCATTGGTAAAATACACATATCCAAATTTCTTATCAGGGTCAATCATAAATGAAGAAGTATATCCCAGATTATTTCCTCCGTGCCAATAATTGAGTTTACCGTTTAACTTTATGACAGCCATACCCAAAGTCCATGAATCAACACCAAAATATTCCCTTATCGGACTGTCTTGATCCAAGGTAACAACAGGTTCAAACATTTCACTGAAATTCAGTTTCTTGTTCATTAAATGAATCAGGAATTCTGAATAATTACGGGTATTTGCCAATAAACCTCCAGCAGGGTCAAAAGAGCTTCTGTCTCTTTCGTCTTTTACAAAATGTTTTTTTTGATAGCCGTCTGCAAGGTTTTTCTCCACCTCCGGAGTGATTACAAAATGGAAATCATTCAGCTTTAATTCTTTTGCAACTTTATTCTGAAAAACAGCATCCAGATTTTTAAATGAAGTATTGCTGAGTTTCGCAATCACTCTGCCAAGATAGACATAAGCTTCACCTGAATAGGAGAACTGCTTTCCCGGTTCAGATTGCAATTGCATTTTTCCGGTTTCGCTCCAGTTGGGTAACCCGGTTGTATGGCTTAAAACCATTTTGGCTGTGATTTTTTTATACCTTTCATCTTCGATATTATCTGCCGGTAAATACTCAAACAAAGGCCTGTTTAGATCTAATCGTCCCTCTTTAGCTAATTGAAGGACGAATAAAGCAAAGACAGGCTTTGATAAAGATGCTGCTTCAAAAAAGGTTGATGGGGTTACCTTTTTCTTCGAAAGGGTATTGGCTACACCCAATCCTTTATTAAAAACAATTTTTCCATTATTGATAATGGCAATAGACATTCCCTGAACTTGTAATGAATCCATTGCTTTTTTTATTTTTCCCTGAAATTCAGCATCACTTAATTGCTTTCCATTAAAGGTTTTAATCTGACCAAAACTGATCCGGCTTATTAAAATAAGTACTAATAATACATATTTTGTCATGTTTTTTCTCTCTTTTATGGAGTTTTGTACAATGTTTTGCAGCTTGTGAAGGAACTGAAAAGCAAACACGAAATTTTTCATGGTAATTCTGGTTAAATTATCAGCTTTATTCAAGAAACTGACGAAAGTTACGATTTAAAACATAAATCCTGTTTCATTTTCCTGACAAAATCCATTTTAATAAAACTAATAATTCCAAATAATATATTATTTAGAATAAGTAAAAATAACATATCTTTGCACCCGTCATATTCTAAGTAATATGTAATTAAAAACCTTGTACCGTAGCATTCACAGCAATGAAAATGAACCCATCCAATATGGCTAAGATTACAGCCGCTTTTTTATATTTTTCTTATTCGTTATCCTCAAAAGTTTCTGCAGAGGTTCCCTTTATTTCGGAAAATTCCTTCAATAAATATTCGTTTCAGGTACAGCAAAAAGGAAATGTAAGCGGTCGTATCGTCAATGCACAGGGGAAACCTTTGGCCAACGTACAGCTTCAGTTAACCGGGATAGGAAATACCCGGTCTGATAAAGAAGGTTATTTTAAATTTGAAGGGGTAATGTATGGAAAATATGAGCTGGTAATCAGCTTAGAGGGTTTTGAAAGCACAACCCGATCTGTTGAAGTGTATGAAGAGCATTACCAATTGACTGAACCGCTTGTCATGCAAATACAAACTGAAAGTCATAATCTGGATGAAGTGGTGGTTACGGCGAGCAGGTTGGCAGAACACATTGATGAAGTTCCGTCATCAATAACCTATATTGGTGGTAAGACGCTTGACCAGCAGAGACAGATCAATGATAACCTGCCTTCTATCCTGATGCAGAAGGTACCCAGCATATCCCCCAGCGAAGAGAGCCAGAATAACTTCATTGCCAAAATCCGTGGACGTAACTTTTTGGTACTGATTGACGGTATCCCGCAGTCTACCCCTTTGCGTAACGGCGGACGTGACCTGCGTACTATTGATGCCAGTGCTATAGATCACATTGAAGTCATCAATGGTGCCACGGCAATGTATGGAAACGGAGCTGCAGGAGGCGTGATCAACTATATTACCAAAAAACCGAAAAAAGGTAAAAAGCTGAGTTCATCCACTTATCTCAATAATTCAATGAGCCTTGTAAGACCTTCCAAAACCTATGGCTACAATATCGCACAGGTTTTTTCCGGACAGGTGGGAAAATGGGATTACGTAGTACAGGGTAAAATGGGCCGTACCGGTGTCATCCGGAGTTCAGATGCGACAATTATAAGCCCTTTTTACGGACTGGGTGAAACTATGTCTTATAATACACTGGCTAAAATCGGTTACCAGATTGCCCCTGACCATCATATAGAACTGATGGGGAACTATTACCGCAGCTTACAGGACAGCAAATATGCAGGCACTACTGGTAAGTTCGGACAGTCACCGGCAGTTGCCATTCCTTCCGATGTGGTGGCTAATGGCGGTACCCCTTATAACAAAGCATTACATCTGAAGTATGACGGTCAATACGGAAAAACAGCTGCCAATCTGAGCTTATATTACGAAGATATGAATACGGTTTTTGAAACGTATAATCAAAACTATTCAGACCACACGGGAGCCAGGCTGAATTTCAATACTCCTTTCCAGCTTGGTGCAACTTCCAATATCTCCCTTATTTATGGTATAGACCTGCTGAAAGACCATACGGTGCAGAAAACGCTGAAAGACGAGCTGGTAACTCCGGATATGAATATGAATAATCTCGCCCTATACGTTCAGAGTAAGGTAAACTTAGGCCCTGACTGGATTTTAAAAGGAGGAATTCGTTATGAAAACATCCGGTTTAACGTCGGGGACCTGACCAAAAACGGGAAGCTGACCACCGGTGAAAATAACCGTTCGGATGCTTTTGTATTTAACCTGGCAACACGATATAACAAATACAGCTATTTACAGCCTTTCGCTTCCTTTTCACAAGGATACTCAATTGGTGATGTCGGGCTTATTCTACGGAATGGCGTACCTTTGAGCCAGATTGATCCTAAGCCTGTTGTCGTCAATAATTTCGAATTCGGGATCAATGGTAAGATGAATGTATGGGACTATCAGCTGACAGGCTATTACAGTACTTCCAAAAAAGGAACTACATTCGCTGAAACTTCCGTCCCGGGTAATTACGAGCTGAGCCAGGTACCCCAGCGTATTTACGGAGTAGAATTTGTTGCCAACGTTAAACCTGTCCGGTGGCTGACAGCGGGTACCGTGCTTGGTTATATGGATGGCCGTCAGGATTTGAAAAATGAAGGACATTTCAAGGACAAGCTGGACAATTCCATTATTTCACCTTTCAAAATCAATCTGAATGTTGATTTTAAGTTAACCGAACAGTGGAATGTCTATCTGCAATACCTGCATTTAGGCGGAAGGGATGTGTTTCCCGCTGAAGCCTATAACTATGGAAAATACCCTATTTCAGGATATAATCTTGTAGATCTGCAGACAAAATATAAGTATCAGAACTTCACGTTCATGTTTTCTGTCAATAATCTGCTCAATGCCGATTATTATCCCGTACATGCAGAAGTAAGAGGAGCCACCAATGAAGGCCGCTACTATATCAAAGGCTCAGGAACCGTAGCCAGCCTGGGAATACAATTCGATCTTTAAGCTTATTAAAAAACGAACCAACTGATCATCAGTACTGAATTCTTTGGCAAAACAGACAAAAGTATTTGTAGTCCGGGAATTATCATTTTGGTACTCAACTTCTATAAAACAATAGGCACCCATTTCTCAGCGGGTGCCTATTGTTTATGCGGACAGAATCTTTATTGTGCTTCTTCTTTTAACTGATTGATAAAATAAGAAGGCGTAAAACCCGTCTGCTGTTTAAAAGCATTCACAAAAACCCTTGGTGTGGCATATCCGCACTCTTCGGCGAGGGATGCAATTTTATACTCCCTGTACACCGGGTTTTCATAAAGCATCCTGATGATATAATTGATGCGAAGCTCGTTGATATAACTTGTGAAATTATGGTTCTTGTAGTTTTTTATAACTTCTGAAAGGTATTTTGTGTTGGTTGAAAGGCTGTTAGCCATCCAGGTAAGGTTTAAATCTGTTCTCAGATATTTCTTTGAAGTTTCAAATTTTTCAAGCTTAAGAAGCAGAACTTTTGCGGTCTCATCAGTAATTGTAATAGACGGCCTGGTCTTATCATGTGCACTGTCCACTTTCGGTGGTAACTCGTGTTTATCTGACTGCTTTTCACTATTTAATTTAGCAATTAATTCTTCGTAATTCCTGTGAAGATTTATATTTTTTCTTCTCCAGAGCAGACTTGTAACGATTGCAGCAAGAAGAAACAGGACTATAATAGTAGTCAGTTGTTTTTTTGAAATTGCCTTATGTTCATTGACCTCATCCGTAACCATCTTTTTCATGGTCAAATTAGCAGTCTTTTTCTCTTCGTAATTTAGACTGTCACTGAGAGCCGTAAATTTTTCTCTGTAGAATTCTGCCTTTTCATTATCACCTATCTTCAGATATGCCTGAAGAAGATGTTCATAGGTTTGTTTTCTTTCATGAGGAAAAGAATGTTGCTTCTCAAATTTTAATGCATTTGTGGCATACTCAATTGCTTTTTGATACAATTTTTTCTTAATATATAATTTACTTAGCTCATTGAAAGTTTCAGCTTTTTGTACAGGATCTGTTTTGTATTTCTTGTTTTCATAAATATTTTTTGCATTTAAAAGGTACTTCTCTGCCGTTTCAAGATCATTGCGTTTTATATAAGAATAACCTACAGACATCGATAAGTACGCAATCAATCCATACTTATCATCAATAGATACTTCCGTATTTTTATCACTTATCGTTTTAGCTACTTCAAAGCCTTTAAGATAATTAGATAAAATCGTATCGCTTATCCCCGGCTCTTTTTCTTTATTTTCGTAGTATATATTAATATTCTCATAACTAAAAGCTAATTGATGCTTTCTTCGATCTTCATTTTCAATTTGCTTTGCGTATCTGATTGCTTCCTCGAAATCTTTTAAACTGGCATCATTTAAGCCTACATATCCTAAGGCTAAAGCACTTCTACGGTAAATACTGGAAATGTATCCATAAAGATCTCTTTTGGTTTTGGCTGCTATTTTTAATTCGTTTGCCAGGTCTATTGTCTTTTTATATTCACCTTGTCCAAGATAAACAGATGTAAGAGCATACCCACTTCGGAGTACCCCCCATTCATATCCTACCTTTTTTGACTCTGACATTAGTTTGAGTAATAACTTTTCCTGTTTAGGAGAAGTATAAGTTTTACTTTCTTTACTATTCTCATCCAGTTGTCTGTCAATAGATTTTTCCTTCGGCGTAGTACCAGATGGTCTATTCTGAGCAAGGGTAATATTAAAAGAGTAAAGTAGAATAAAAAGATAAAATGATTTTCTCACACAATGAATGAAACAGAGGAAAAAAAATAAAAAAAATTTTTTCATCATAAATTAGTTTTTATAGTATTAATTCAATATAAAAAAAAACAATCATTCGTAAAAATATTCATATAAAGCTAGTCAACTATTCTCTATAAGTATATTGATATTAAACATTACTTTCTTTAGTTCAATGCTTCATGAGCTCTTAGCTGATTGATTTTTCGCTGTTAAATATTTATCATTTGAGCAAATTTAATGAAATATATTTCCCAAAAACACGAATGCCTATTTGGGATTTTTCTGTTTTAAAACAAAAACCGCAATAATTTTCAAACCATTGATTTTCAGTATAGAATATTTGTAAAACCGCTCAAACAGTACGTGAAACTTTCCGAATTGTTCCTGTATCGGGCTTGTGTAGATGTTGTGGTAGCTATAATATTGCATCAAAATGAAAACCGATTCTGAAAATAACATGATGAACCAACTCTTCTCTCTGCATTTCATTGGAGGGGGAAGATTTTTCTTATTGCTCCTGCTGTTCATCAACTTTCAGATCACTCAGGCCGTTTCCAGGCATGATGATACCACCTCATCAGACAGTTCTACTCCTTCAGCCACCCTATTCATATCAGAAGGTACCGTGGTTTCAGGAATGGAAAAAGTATATATTCCTCAGCCCAAAAAAGAGAAAACAAGAAAAAAGGCTAAAAGAAAAGAGTCTTCCATATCCGTCAAAGGAAAACAAAAGAAGAATGAAAACCTTTCTCAGCCTGTCAGAAACAGCAATAGGAATGTATTGATTTTCAGCAGCAATAATCAGTCAGATACCTCCCTGCTGTCTGTTTCTGACAGTGACAAGCAGATTGTCATGCCCAATCAGCATACAATGAAATTTCTTCTGCCGGATACTGAAAACAAAATACCGGCTTTCATTCATCTATTGGATATTTTTCTGAAAAAAGCACATCATGATCAGTCGTTTTCCAATCTGAGCTTGTTCCGAAATTTCAACCGCCCGCCACCATTCATCCCAAAGGCTCCCTTCAGTTCTTAGGATAGCTTCCATTCTTTATTTCAACGAAAAATTCAACAGGGTTCATACTCATTCGCCGGTTTCATCCGATGCGAACAGGAATCATCATTTCCTCACTTGAGCGAAACGCCGGTAATATCCATCTGTATGTTTCACAGAATACCCTGGATTGAAATTCAGAAAAACAAGACCAGCTACAATAGAATATTCATTGGTAAAACTTCGGTGAAAATAACGGAGCAATAAAAATCCCCATGAATCTAAGCCTCATAGAAAATATTTGAATTAAAAAAACACATCAGGTATCGTCCTGTCATATAATTTAAACCCTTTTAAAATGAAAAAAAACACAATTTTATTATCGATGTTCCTTATTGGCGTGAATGCCTTTGGACAGGTGGGCATTAATACTGCCAACCCGCATCCCAGCGCCTCATTGGAGCTGGCCTCTACCAATAAGGCTCTCTATCTGAACAGGGTCGCCAGTACAACGGTGATCAACAATCCACAATCCGGAATGATCATCTATGACCTCACGGATAAGTGCATAAAAGCATACCAGGGAAGTCCCGCAGGATGGTCAGGCTGTATTGCAGGAAGCAGCGGACTTACAGGCTCGGTTATGAACCTTAATTGTGCCGGTGCTTATTTTACACCAAGCTTTGCAACCGTGGGCCAGGCTTATACCGGAAACTTAACCGTACCCTACAGCGGTGGTAACGGCGGGATATATCCTTCACAAACCTTTACGGTGAACGGCCTTACCTTCAACCTTCCCATGGGAGTTTTTGCCACAGGAGATGGCAATGTAGTCTATACTGTCACCGGAACTCCGGCCACTGCCGGAACGACTTCAGTAAATATTACCATTGGCGGACAGAGCTGTTCCGGAGCCAATGCGATCTCCCTTACGGTGAATCCGGCAACAGGCAATCCCGGCGGCGTATTGCCCGGAACCGTTACACTGGCACAGAACAGCCGCTATTGGGTAGCTTCGGCATATGACAACGACTATATGCCTTATACCCAACCCACAACCCCAGCCACCACTGCCGTCATCAATGCAGATGGCACCCCGGATACCTTGGTGGATGTACAGGGAACCGTTCCTACTACAGGCATCACGGTGTATATCCCGGCTACTGTTACAGGAAGCGGAGGTACCGTGGCAGCATGGAGCAGCACCGCTACCATTCCGGCAAACCTTACACAGAATGGTGTAGCCACACAGGTAACATTATCCTGGGCAACACAAAACCTCACAGCCAGCAATACCTCTCTGGTTGCTACCATAAAAGCGGTTGGAAATGATCTGCTTGCCAAGAAACTGGACCTCAATGCAGGGATAGGAAATAATTATCTGGGATTATTGTTGGGAACTTTCCAATACCCTTACAACACATCAGGAGCGCTCACCACTTACCAGTTACGGGATATCCCAGGTATACCGGACCGAATGTTCGGGCAGGTGGACAACGCCGGCAAATATGAACATAATTTCCTTTACCTTCCTGTGCAGGCAGAAGACGGCAAAATATGGCTGAACAACAACTTAGGGGCTAATTATGCCGATATAGACAATCCTTTATTTAACCTTACCCAACAGGCAACTAACCAGAACGATATCAATGCAATGGGATCCCTCTTTCAATGGGGTAGAAAAGCTGATGGACATGAGCTTATAACAAGAAATCTTAGTATCTCAAGCCAGCCGACTTATAAATATGGAGTGATAACAGGACAGGCACCAACATGGTCTCCCAATCAACCTAACAGGATAAATTATGCAAGCAGCTTTGAATGGACATCACTTACGACACCCCCACCAGGAAACCGATGGCTGGCATCATCTCCAAATAATCCATGCCCCCAAGGCTTCAAGGTACCTATACGAACAGAATGGCAGGCAGTGATCACTGCTTCCGGCAGTGGAGGTATCTATGCAACCAACAAAAAACTGAAATTAACCAATGGTGGAGAAGGTAGCGCTCACAGTATTAATACGGGTGTATTCAATACAACAACTGACCACTATATGGTAGCAGATGGTTATTCCACTGCTGGTGGCGGTGGTACTTCTCATGTGGACGGAGGCATCGTTTACACCAGCAGCACAGGTAATAATAGTCCTGGTATTGGTGGTTCTGTACGCTGCATCCAGGAATAATAATTTCCAAAAGCCACCTGTCTCAGAGGCAGATGGTTTTATTTCAACGTATTCAAACCTAAATAATTTTAATCCTATGAATAAATATATAACGCTCATGCTCGTCATCATGGGAAATGTTGTTTTCTCTCAGGTTGGCATAGGCACTTCTACACCCCATACAAGCTCCGACCTTGACCTGGGTGACACCAATAAAGCCCTTTATCTGAACAGGGTATCTGATACATCCGTCATCAACGATCCACAACCAGGTATGATGGTCTTTGATGTATCCGAACAATGTGTAAAGGCTTACCAGGATTCCCCGGCAAAATGGTCCGGCTGCATGGGTTCAGTATCCGGGACTGTTTCCGGACTTACCTGCTCCTCTGCATCCTTCAGCCCTGCGACGGCTACCCAGGGAGCGGTCTATACAGGTACACTCACCATCCCTTACACGGGGGGTAACGGAGGAACGTACCCTTCACAAAGTTTTACACAGAATGGACTTACCTTCACGCTTACGGCCGGAAACTTCAGTATGGGAAACGGAAATGTGGTTTATAATATCAATGGCACTCCCCTCACTTCCGGAACTACTTCTGTGAACATCACGGCAGGAGGACAGAGCTGCAATGGACTGTCATTACCCGTAAATCCATAGAAATAATAAAGGTCACAACTCCCATCAAAAAAAGGAACCTGAGTTTGTGGCCTTTAGTTCTTCAGGAATACAGTAAAGCTTTTTGAAAAGAAACTACATCAATAAACACAACATTCATCCATATCAATAAACTTATTTAAAAATCATGAAAAAACAACTTCTGCCCATGGCAATTCTACTTGCCGCAACGGGTACCGTGAAGTCTCAGGTTGCCATAGGAAAACCGGCCGTCACCAATACATCGGTTTCCCTTGAATTTGCAGACACGGAGAACCGGGGATTGATACTTCCCTACGTAGAAACAAAGACAGGAATTACGGACAACGGTACCATTATCTATGATACCACCGACCACAAAGTAAAATACCTGAAGGATTCCGGTACATGGACTGACTTAAGTGTTGACAACACAGGAACTGCCAATATTTCAATCCAGACCGGCAAAACTGAATCCACAAACGCAAAATCGGTCATCGGATCGGCAGCGGCTACAGACACCACACCGGGAATACTGGTTTTATCTGATGCCAACAAGGCGATGATATTACCCAAAGTGGCCAGTCCGCACCTCAACATCATTGATCCCGCTCCCGGAATGATGGCCTATGATACCGTTAAACGACAACTTGCTGTATATAACGGCAAAGTCTGGACTTTCTGGAAACCTTAAATGAACACCCTATGGAAAAAATGCACTTTTATTAATCCGGTTATTTATAAACATGACCGCTCATTGGCAGGTAGGTATTACTATCAGGTTCCCAAAGGCGATATTAAATATTGCCGGTAAAACTACCAATATCTGTATCTAAACCCATGGTCATATTTATAAAAATCACATTACAAAAACGACATGTCGGAACTCCGGCTAAAAACTATTAAGTCATGAAAAAACAAACCGTCTTTTTCCTCATATTCCTCATTATGGGCAATATGATGATGCTGGCACAGAACTGCAACATCAATGCAGGAGCCAATGCCGTCATTTGCGGCACCTCGACCAATCTATCGGGAAGCCCGGGCGGCAGTACATCAGGAAATCCTTTATGGACCCTGGTATCCAAACCGTCCGGTGCACCGGATCCGGTGATTGTGACCCCCACAGGCTACAATACCTCTGTCACCGGAATGACCTATCCCGGAAATTATGTATTCCAGATTGCACAGACCTGTACTACAGGAACGGCCACCTCACAGGTAACCATTACGGCACCGGGAGATGTTTCATCCTTTACTGCAGGACCGGACATCACCAACGTTTCCGCCCTTACCGGAACGGCCACCCTGAATGCCGTAATACCGGCAGGGTACACCGCATCGTGGACCTATTATAACATTTTCAATAAAGAATTTTATAACCAGACCACTACCACGAATGCCACCATGTCCAATACGACAACGGCAACCCCTACCCTTACTCTTACGAAGAAAGCCAATCATGACATTGATCCGGCTTATCGTGCAGTATTGAGGATAACCTCCATCAACAATCCGAACTGTTGGTATGAAGATGATGCCATCGTAAGGTTCATTCCAAATCCACAAATCAGTCTTTCTGCCACCCACAACAGATGTTACCCATCGACGGATCCGAACCGGTACATCAGTTTAAGCGGGACCTCGCCGGTCTTTGCAAGCAATACGGCCAACTCATCCGGAAATCCGGCATTCGGGACAACGGTTACATTGAATGTCATCAGCCAGCCGGCAGGAGGAAATATTTCATTTTATCAGATAAGAAACAGCTCGATTTACTTCAATGGTGTAAATGTTACAGGTAGCTATGTATTCACCATGACTGTTACAAATGCGAACGGAACTTATACCACCCCGCAGATAACCTACAACTACAATGGTACAGATCCAAAGCCAGTCAGTTTTATTGATGCTTCATACCCTGAACAGATGCAATCTTACCGTGCTGCCGGAAGCGGAGGTGCTGTGTATTGCAATATGGCGGGGAAAACAACGCCAATTACCATCTATTTCAAGATCGATCCTTCTGATCCCGCAACAATTACCACTACAGCTGGTAATTCAGGAATTGCTCCTCCAGGTGGAAATCCTACCCTGGTTTTGAATGGAGCCGGAACAATGAACAGGAATGTAGTGGTAACACCACCTGCCGGAGGCTGGCAAGTGGGAACTTACGTTGTGAATATATCAACCAAAAGCGGTACCTGTGGTAACAGCCAGGATTATTACATTCATATTTCGGACGGCAACCGTCCGGGTGTGACAGTTCCCAACACAACAATATGTTATACGGGATCAGGTATTGTAACGGCAACGGTTCCCCTGCCTGCTGTATACGTAGGAGCGGTCAATACCAGTTATCTTCAGACGTTTCCGGGTAAATATGACTTTACCCTGATATCTAAACCTGCCGGAGCAGCCAATCCCGTTTACGAATCTGACAATCTCAGAACATTTACCAGTACCTCCACCACAATAAGTAATCTGGATAAACAGGGAGAGTATGTGTTCAGGATAAAGGCTGTACCTGACGCAGGAGGAGTGGATCCCAGATTCATTGATAAAGAGTATGCCTGCTCAGGAACTTCTCCGGAGGGTACATTCTCCATATTTGTATCTCCACAGGTAAATGCCAATGCAGGATCCAATCAAACTTTGGCAGCAGGGGCATCACAAACTTCCCTCAACGGGAACAATCCGGGAGTATCATCTACGGGTTTATGGACTTTAGTTTCAAAACCAGCGGGAGCTTCGGATCCGGTGATTGTCAATCCATCTTTGTATAATACCAATGTTACAGGGCTTACCAGTTCAGGAACATATACTTTCAGATGGACTATTACCACGGGTACCTGCAGCAGCTTCAGTGACTTAACGGTCAATGTTTCCGCTCCAGCTCCAGGAGGAGTTACCGCAGCAGTCTGGTATAAAGCAGATGCTATTACATCCGCAGACAATACCCTGCTGAACCAATGGAATGATCAAATGGGAACAGGATATAACCTTGTACAGGCTACCACTACCCTGCAACCTACTTTTTCCAATCAGAATACCCTGGCTAATTTCAACCCAACGGTAACGTTCAATTCAACCGGGCATGGCACGGCGCAAGGAGGTTTCATGGCAGCTGATCCGGGAAGTGGAAAGGAAATCATAGACCGTGCAAAAGGAAGTATCTATATTGCCGGTAAAATGAGCACTCTGGGTGCAGCCGGACTGGCAGGTTTTGACCAGAGCATGGATTATCCGGGATTACACATTTCCAATAATGCCACTACAGACAAATTATTGTTTTATACGGCAGGAAGTGGTTATACCACCTTATCCACTAATTTATTTGCAGGCAAAAAGCCTTTTGTAGCAGGTTCTTCATGGCTGAATGCAGCCGGAGCTACCGCATCAAACCCATTGGCAAAAGTCTGGCTGGATGGCAATGAATCCATTTACAACAATACTCTCGGCAACGTAAATACAGGAAATACAGCCCGTATTTTTAGAATAGGTCGTGATACCAATTGGGGAAGCCATGATGGTCAGATGAATGAAGCCATTGTATTTGCAGCTCCACTTACAGCGCTGGAAAAAAACCGTGTAGATTCTTACCTGGCTGTTAAATGGGGAACAACCCTTACGGGTGATTATGTAAACTCTGCCAATAATATTGTCTGGAATTCTAATCCTGCCTACCAAAATAATATTTTAGGTATTGCAAGGGATAATCTTTCTTCTTTATACCAGAAACAGTCACGAAGTGAAAATCCTGATCAAAAATTGGTTATCGGAGCAGGAAATTCATTGGCAAACTCTAATGCAGCAAACACCAATACGTTGACAGAAGGGCAATTCCTGATTGCGGGAGACAATGGCCTGAAACAAGAGCTGAAAACATTATTGACCTATACAGCCGGAACCAACGGAGCAGTGAACTCCCGCTTTGAATCCATCTGGAAAGTACAGAATACCGGAAATGTGGGACAGGTAACTGTCGCATGGCCTAAAGGCGTAAAAAACATGTATTTGGTTCAGTCTTCGGATGCTGTAATTGATGCTACTGACAGCTTTACTCCAATGACTACCGAGGTTACCGTAAACGGAGTGGTATACAACACAGCCAATGTTACATTAGCAGACGGGCAGTATTTTACCTTAGCCGGTTATGCTTATGCTCCTGGTGGTGTATTTTCTGCTGCCTGGTATCGTGCAGATGCTGTTTCAAATTTATTCTCAGATGCTGGAACCACCGTAGCTACAGACAATGCTACCGTTCAGCAATGGAATGAATTCAACAACAAGCCGTTCTCTCTTCTACAGGCAACAGCAACTTATCGTCCGAAGTTCTCCAATACTGCAACATTAGCAAACTTCAACCCAACCGTCATTTATGACGGAACTCAAAAATGGCTGCAATATGCCCCGGCAGATGCACAGGGATATATTCTCGACAGAAGTAAAGGTGCTTTATTTTCTGCAGGAAATACTACAAGCGCAGCATCTTCATTATTTGGATTTGGAGTTGCAGGATCCGCCAATGCAATGGATGATCCCGGGTTGTACAGTTTCACGGGAAATAAATTTTTATTCTATCCTGTAATAGGTGAATACGATCCTCAAAGTACTTATACCATCAACGGTTCTTATATTGGTGGAGGTACCTGGGAAAATGGTGCAGGAACAGGAGGAAATAATGCCGTAAATATCACATTAAATGGTTTCCATCAAATATACAACACCAATATTTCGAATGTAAATACTGCTATAAACCGTAATGCCCTGATGGTAGGAAAAGCAGATGCAGGAGCACAATTAGTGGGACAGCAAAATGAAATGATTGTTTTTGCAGATAAGCTAACAGATGAAGAAGTAAATAAAGTAGAATCTTATCTTGCTATAAAATACGGGCAAACCCTGAGTAAAGAACAAAACAGAAATTATCTGAGTTCTACGGGTACAGTGGTTTGGGATGGTTCAGCCAGCAGTTATTATAACAATATCCTGGGTATTGCAAGAGATAATACCTCAGCCCTGCACCAAAAGCAATCACAAAGTATAAATGACGGTCAGAAACTGATCATCGGTGCAGGAAATTCATTGGCGAATACCAATATTGACAATACCAATTCCCTGGCAGAAGGACAATTCCTGATGACTGGTGACAACGGTCTTAAACAAATCCTGAACACTCCATTGGTGTATACCTCGGGAGCAAACGGAGAGACCAACCATCGTTTTGAAGCCATCTGGAAGGTTCAGAATACCAATGGTGTAGGAACCGTGACAGTAGCATGGCCTAAAGGGATAAAGAACCTGTATCTGGTACAGTCTGCCAACCCTGTCTTTGATGCTGCGTCCACTTTCACTCCAATGACGGCAGAAACTACCGTAAATGGTGTAGTTTACAACACAGCAAATGTGACATTGGCCAATGGGCAGTTCTTTACTTTTGCAGGATACCTGTATGCTCCCGGAGGAGTTGCCGGATCGGATTTCTGGATCAGGTCTGATGACGCCGGAGACATTGCAGCAGCATGGAAGGATAATTCCATCAACGCCAATGATATCCCTGCAGTAGGTACATGGACACTTTCCCCAGCGGACAAGGATCATAACTTCCATCCGTTTACTACAGGGTACAGTGCTTCAAAGTTATTCTATAACAATGCATCAACACTGAACCCAACCAATGGTGAATTGCCTGATGTATCCCATTCCATCTTCTCAGCAGTACGACCTACCTCTTCAGGAACCGGCCGTATCACAGGTATTGATGATGATGCAACCTTTGCTTCCGAACCGGGAACTTCAATCGCAAATGGAAAACCAAGGCATTATGAGTATTACAATACCGTAACATCAACAGATTTTTCCTCAACCTTCAATATCGGTGTATCCAATATATTCTCATCGATAGCGGATAATTCCGTTGCGAATGGAGGAACATCCACATTCTCAGGAGGTGAAAAAAGATTAGGTCTGAATGGTACTTATGAAACGACGACCTTCAACAATACCAATAAATTCCAGATTTATGGCCGTAATCTGAGGGTCGGACATGCCGGATGGGATGCCTCGGGAGCATTCCCTGGAGACATTATGGAGGTCATCTGGTACAAGCGTACACTGACAGCCAATGAGCAGACGAGAGTGAATTCTTATCTTGCCGTAAAGAATGGGGTTACCCTGAATGAGAATTATCTTTCCACCAGCAGCAATGTGGTATGGGACAGAACCAGCAATACCGGATACAACAACAATATCTTCGGTATTGCAAGGGACGAGGTAACCGTATTGAACCAGAAACAATCCGGAAGTATCAACACTGGTCAAAAGCTCATCATTTCCACAACAGGACTGGCCGACAACAATGTTGCCAATACCACTGGGCTTCCTTCTAACCAGCAATACTTAATGATTGGAGACAACAATCTGAAGCAGGGCCTGAAAACTCCATTAAGCTATTCAGGAGGCTCCAATGGTCAGGTGAATTTCCGCTTCGAAGCGATCTGGAAGGCCCAGAACACAGGGAATGTAGGACAGGTAACGGTTGCCTGGCCAAAAGGAATCAAAAATCTGTATCTGGTACAGTCTCCGGATGAAACGTTCGATACGACGGATAATTTCACTCCAATGACTACGGAAGTGACTATCAATGGCGTGACTTACCAGACTGCCAATGTAACACTGGACAACGGGCAGTTCTTTACTTTTGCAGGTTTTGGAGTGGCTCCAGGTGGAGTTGTGAATAATCTTTCCTATTGGTACAGAGCTGATAAAGATGCCGTCAATACAGGAGACGGAACAGATGTTACAGCATGGACAGACCAGTTCTCAGGAACTACTTCTGCACAGCTGGGAACCAATGCCCTGCCAAAATTCAGGTTGGGTGCTGCCAATTATTTCAACTTCAACCCGGGAGTGAACTTTACCGCAGGAAGCCAGACTCTTGGTAATATCAATGTAAGAACATTCTCTGAAGATTCTTATGATATGTTTACATTGACCAAAGAAGGGATGGCAAGCGGAGGAGATCATCCGAGCATCTTCAGATCCCTGGTAGATAATGCGTTCCTTACCGGAGGTTTACGAAGATGGGATGGTTTAGGAATCGTAATGGACAACAGAATTGAACGACTCTCCAATACCGGTGGAAATACCGATTATTACGGAACTCCTGCCGGAGCATTTTCCACAACAATTCCGAGCATCATGTACCATACGTTTACAGCGCTTACTACCACCAGGGCCCTTAACGGAGGTGCTAATTTCGCAACGACCAATCATTCTGGTACCGGTGTACGAAATCTAAACGGAGGACATTTATTCGGTAATTCACAGTTTGGAGGTAATGGAAGTGATAACCAGGGGTTCATAGGGAATTTAGGAGAAACCATCATCTACGGTTCAGGTAATCTTACCACTGCTGAACGCAGAAAGGTAGATTCCTATCTCGCCATCAAGTATGGTCTTACACTGGGACAAGTGAATACTGACCACTATCTTGATACGAATGGAAACACCGTTTGGAATGGTGCTGCCAACACCACGTTCAATAATAACATCTTTGGTATGTCTCGTGATGACATAGAAGCTTTTGAACAGAAGGTGTCAAAAAGTGTCAATGCGGGAACAATCCTTACAGTGGCTACGGTCAATGATTTTGTTAATCCGAACCAAAATGCGGCACGTACGGGCTTTGCCAATGACAGGACTTATTTCCTTTTGGGGGATAATGCCAATGTAACCACAACACCTGTAGATGTTACCGTAGGTACCAATACCTATAAGAGGATTCCAAGAGCCTGGCTGGTACAGGAGAAAAATGCCGATGCAGGAAACGTATTCTTTGAAGCGGACCTTACGGCTTATAACAGCGGTACATTCAACACCGGATCTGGTATGATGGCTATGCTGATTGCTGATGATGCGGCCTTCACAACCAATGTAACGACAGTGAACGCTACGCTCAATACAGGAACAAAATGGGTATACCAGCAGAATATCGCTGATGGCAAGTACGTTACATTTGCAAAAATTCCTTGCTACGGCCCTGATACTGATGGAGATGGTGTTCCGGACATGTGTGACCTGGATAATGATAATGACGGTATATCAGACCTTAATGAAAATTGTGGCGGATATTATTCTGATAATGAAAGCGGACCATGGAAAGGAGATACGGCTTCCAATCTGACCGTAACAGCTCCTAACACTTCCCTGCAAACTGCTTCCAGCTTCAATGATAACCTGAATCATTTCTATGTTGACAGCAATGGGGCTACCAAAAGACTTGTCAGGTTCCACAGCAATAGCTCCGTGAGTATAACTTATAGTTTCTCAACAGGAGTTCCTGCCAGCGAACTTGCTTTCTACATCGAGGATGTGGACGGTCTTTCAAATGGTTCTTCTTCTGCCAGCTATTCTTTAAAGATCAATGGTGGGGATGTAAATGGCAGACTTGAAAAAGATATGACGACCAACTATATGGCAGCCATTCCTTCTGCTGTAATGAACTATGATCCTGTAACGGGAGCCATTTCCTCAACAGGGGCGGTAAATGATCAGTGGATCCTTCTGAGAGGTGTAGGAAATGACCTTGTGACTTCCATTACTCTTACAAGTAATAATTTTGGTTCGAATGATGCAGTGGCCTATGGCTTATTTGCGCACAAGTCCTGCGATACCGATGGTGACGGAATTCCTAACCACCTTGATCTGGATTCTGACGGAGACGGATGCCCTGATGCAATTGAAGGAACGGGAGGATTCACAACTGCCAACCTTACAGACTCCTCATTGCCGGGTGGTAATACGGGAAGCAACTACAACGGAACTGCCGGACCGGTGATCAAGAATCTTGGCAATACTGTCAATTCCAATGGAATTCCAACCATTGCCAATGCCGGACAGGCCATAGGAAGTTCTCAAAACTTATCTGTTTCAGCCTGTATACCGCCATTCTGCTACAAACCTGGTGTTACAGCAGGTACCGCATTGGAAACCAAAGCCGGTATCACAGCACTGGGCAGAGCCGGAGCCGGTACAGACAACTGGCCAATGGTAAGAAAAGGTGGATGGCTTGCCCTGGAGGCCAAAACCAAAGGTTTTGTTCCGAACAGGGTGAAATTCAATGCATCCAATCAACCTGTTGCAGCTGATGGAGTGACTCCTGTCATTACAGCTCCTGTAGAAGGTATGGTGGTGTATGATACCACCAATAAGTGTATGAAGATCTATACTCTTAAAGAAGGTGATGCAACCATGAACTGGCACTGCATCACTACACAGACTTGCCCTGATTAATAAAAAGCAGGTTGTAATTGATAGTTTCTTAGCTCCGGGAAGTAATGTACGGAGCTAAGGCTGTCAATTTTAAATGAATTGTAACGCAAATCGAATGATGAACTGAATGAAAAAAAACTTAATCAACACTATGATTCAATGCCTTGAATGAATAATACAGCATTGAAAATACTTAAGAACACTCAGGTAATGAAAATGATATAAAAAAGGTAGTAATACCGCATCAATACTATTTTAACTGAAGGGATTTGTGAAATCAATATCATCTGACTATTGGTAACACGCATCATCCTTCTCCCCTTTTAAAGAAACACTGCTTATGAAGTCAAATTTTAGAAATATTCATATTGGAAAATTCATACAGCTACGGGTTAAAGAAAACAATATTGACATGCCCCGCATCTGTAACTTTATGAAATGTACGGAAACTGAAATTAATGAAATGTACCTCCGGGAAGACCTGCCTACTGATATTCTGCTGAGATGGAGCAAGCTGCTTGAATATGATTTCTTCAGAATATATTCCCAACATCTGATCTTATATGCCCCGCCTTCCGCAGCAATCCGGGAATCCGATGCATCAAAGCTTCCCCGTTTCAGGAAGAATATTTACACTCAGGAAATGATAGATTTTATTTTGGAACTGATAGAAAAAAAAGAAAAGACCAGACGGCAGATCACAGACGACTATGGAATTCCGTATACTACCTTATGCAAATGGATCGCAAAAAATAATAAATGACAACATCTCATCTGAAAATGAAAAAAAAGAGCCAACCAAACTATAAACGAATCTATTCGGATATCATTGATCGGAAATTTCCCCATAAAAAAGCAGAATGCGAAAAATTATTGGGAAAGAAAATGCTTTCTGCCATGGATATTATGGAACTGAACAACAGAATCTTTGGCACCAGGGATAAAAACATCAAAAAGATGAATCAAAAACTCCGTTCCTACAATGAAGCAGATATTCTGCGCATCCTTAATTATCAAAAAAATCACAAGATGAATAATATTCAGATCGCTGAGCACTTTGGCCTGAGCAGGAATACCATGACCAAATGGCGAAGGATGTTTCAATAGCACACAATCATCATTAGTTCACAGGGGTGAAATCAATAAGGAGTTCTTTCAGAGCTCCTTATTTTGTGGATTGATATGATTTATTTCCGGAATTTATCCTTTGTTCTGCTTACGGAAGCTTCCCGGGGTCTGACCCGTCCGCCTTTTGAAAAACTTCGAAAAGTTAGAAGGGTCATAGGTGAATTTTCTCGCCACTTCAGCAATGGACACGTCCTCTTTTAATAATATTTCCTTTATTACTTTTATGATTCTTGCATCGTAGAAATAGCTGGGATGACGGCCGAACTCGTGCTGGATAACATCTATAAGATGTTTATGGGAAACAGCCAATTCTGAAGCAATCTGATTCAGGCTCATAAAATCTGCTGTTTTTGCAGAAAGCACATCTTCTATATGACGATCTAAAAACCCGAGATATTGCTCTGAAATTTCTTTACTTCTGCTTTTCTTTTTTCTTTCGCTCATGTTGTATTTTACGCATAGATGATCTTAGAAAAACCAGTATTGGTTACTGATCAATAAATGATTGATTACAATATTAATATGAGCATACGACCCCTGCAAACATTATGTATGACGATTTCTGAATTATGACCTACAAACAGGGTTTCATCTGTAATATTTTACAAACAAAGGGATTTGATTTTCAATATTTTATATTTTAGGGATATGAAAAGTTGATTCGATGTGCCACTGTATGGATCTGTTGTATTTTACTTTCCTGCTTTTGCATCTGATGCTATAATTTTTACAAATACAGGATCTTTTAAAAGAAAATTCGGATTTTTCCGTTTAATTCTTAAATTTGGCTAATGCAAAAGTATCTTTACCTCATCATCATATCATTTTCTTTTACCGGATGTTATACTTACCAGGTAAAAAAACAGACCGCTACAGCTACTGACCAGAAACAGGAGCCTACAAAAGCTGCTGTATTGGCCGATAATAATTCTATGCAGGCGAAAAGCATTCCTGCCCAATCTCCTGCCCCTGCCCCAATTAATATCCAGGAGAGACTGGCCCCTAATAAGAATGTTAAAATTGACGTTGATGGCAAATCCTATAAAGTAATTGTTGACCGATGGGAAAGTGACAGTCTGGTTGTACATCCCGTTCGTAATCCTAAAAAGGTTCTGAAATTTCACAAGAATCAGATCAACAGCGAGAAAATTGCGGAAAAACGTTTTTCACAACCCATAGCAGATATCATTACGGTTACTGCTTACGCCGGAATCGGAGCTTTAATCTGGTTCCTTGTCCGCTAGTTGTTATCACAGATACAATATAACACAAAACCCACAGCCATAAGGCTTTTATCCTATGGCTGCGGGTTTTATATTCAATTAAATCTTTGGGAAAAGTTATTGATTTCTATCTTTCCCGGGAATATTTATAAAGCTGTTTACCAGATCATCTCAATAGGCTGTTCCCTTTCTGCAATTACTCTCAGTGATCTTGTCACATACAACCTCAGCGAGCAGTGTGCATTCACTTTATAGATGGTTTGGTCATATAACCGGATTTCCATCGGATTACCATCCTCGCTAAAGTTATAAATAACTATTTGCTGCTTGGGAAAAATTTCCTTGAAATTGACAGTCATCTTGATATAGTTTCCAATAATATGGATAAGTCTGTTTCTATCATCAGCTATATCAAGATAGCTGGAAGAACCGAATTCATATTCATGCGGATCCAATCTGATGGAATAATCAGATTCGTCATTAATGATTTCATCTGTCAGATTGGCTACCTTACCATTAGGAATAAATACGGTATTAGGATTTTCATCGTCTGATTTAAAGTTTCCACCGGCTTTTACAGATCCTTCTACGGTGAGCTTATCAGTCTCATTAGCTTTTCTTCCCATTCCGAAATGTTTCCATTTCCAATGAAAATTCAAACCTTCAAAATCATTATCTGTACCATAATCAGAACCATAAAAATAATATTCTTTTCTTTTTACGGCTACAAATTTTCTCAGCTTGGCATCTATAATACCTGATTCACCACTACCGGTATGGTTGTCTGCAATTACTAAGCCTGATCCTGTATTAACTGTAAAGTCTGAATTTAACTGTAAACCATACTGAGCCATATATTTCCATTGCTCAATATTTGCTGCGGTAAAATCTGCCTGCGTCCAGAATTTATACCAGGGTGTCGTCCAACTTCCGTCAATTCCTTTTCTGATTTTCAGCATCGGAATACCTGAACCATTAATGCCACTCTGATTGGCAAATGCTAACTGATAGGACGAATCGCCTGTAGAGGCTGCTGTACCATCCCAGGGAGAGAAAGTCATTATCCCTGCGTAATTTCCGGCGCCTTCCAGGCCGGCACTTGTAGCATTGGCAAAATCAAATCTAACCCGTTTGGGTGTAGAGTTGGGTGCAATATCATCCGGATTTCTTGAACCGTCTCTTGAGGTTACAAAAAAGTTGGTAAGATTGACAGAATTATTTCCACTGATCGTTAGTAGCTGACCGTTTTCACTTTCCGGAGTAGCGCTTAATTGAATCTGATTTTTGTTTACCGCATGGGTTCCCAGCGTTCCGTTCGGTATAACCGGACTTTGCAGAAAACTATTGGTATTGGTAAAAGTCTGAACCCCATTCAGTGTGGCATAGTTGGCTAATTGGGTATTTAAAGTAGATTGGGTAATATAACTGGCGGGATTAAAATTTCCCGTATGGTAAACATCTCTCCAACCTGACCAGTTTGAATTTCCTGATCCTGCTGTAGAACCCCGGAATTTCATTCCTTTTCCTCCTCTCTCAATAGTAAGTTGCTGCCTGCCATCGGAAGAGTTCAGATTTAAAGTAGTTGTATAATTAAATCCAGATGTCGGGCTTTCCTGTCTGTAAATTCCTGATTCTGTAACATCCTCTAAAGCAAGTCCGCTTCTTAAATTTTTAAAAGGATTATGATTTCCTTCATGAAATATCGCCCATGACTGAGATCCATCTGCATTTTCTATCCTCGGATCCAGCCCGTTAGTTCCTCTGTTAATATAGATTCCACCGCCGGATTTTTTATAGACCTTACCTTCTCCAAAGAAATTGACACCAGAATTATCCTGATTGAAATTAATATTTCTATCCGAATAAATTCCATTTACATTCAATGTATAGATGCTGCCAACTCCCGGATAATTAAAGTGAGTATTGGTGGCAGATTGAAGTACCATATTGGGTAAAGAAGGGTTTCCCAGATACAGATTATCTCCCTGAGAATTCAGCACCTGACCTCCGGTTAAATTATCTGATCCCAATAATCCTATATTACCATTTAAAGTTCCATTCTGAGAATACCTGAGGTAAGCGCCATTGTTCTGGCTTCCCGGAACTCTAAACAGAATCTGGTCCCCATAAGTTCCATCCCATGATGTAGAGAGTAATTTTTTCTGGTTATACGAATCTCCAACAGTAATTAAATCAGATAGGCCGCCATTGAAATGAATGGTTTCATTCTTAGCATAAAAAGCTTCTTTTATCCTGGAAAATACAGAGCTGTTGATTTCATAAATTTCAGCAAACGCCAGACAAAATTCCATTGCAGTATCCGGACCATGAACATAAACATGGCCTCCGTTCCCAAAATTGGTTCCGGTTCCACATATCACTGCTCTCACATAAGTTTCCCATTTACCGGTTCCTGCCCTGGGGGTTAACCAATTCACTGAAGCATTATCTCCCATGTAGTTTTCAGCATTATTAAATGAGTATCCTACAGGAAGTTTAGCCATAAACTTTTGAATAAATATAGCGTTGGTTCTGGCAATAAATCCCAGTATAAACCCACCTAGCCCCGGAGTAGCTCCACCGCCGTTATAATTAAATCTTAACTGCATTCCTGATTTATTCGGAAGATTAGGGGCAGCTTCCCGGGTCATCGTTACATTACCATTACCCAAATTATTATAAATACCTATACTATTGGTTCCATACCTGAATTCTTCATCTCCGTATAAAGGATAAGCTCCCTGTAATGCAAGATTAAGTAGAGAAAACGGCCCCATCTGCGGATTAGCCACTGACAGTCTATCCCATCCGGAATATACCGTATTTTGGAAACCTACAGTTTTAGTAGCATCTATTGTTTGAGTAGTATTGGTGGTGACGTACTCTTTATTATCTAAAGAACCATCAGCCTTTAAAAACTGGGCGGCTGTACCGCCCATTACTCTATAGCCTTTAGAGGTGTTATAATATGAGTATTTAACGTCCATTTTAAATATCTTTACGGGTTACTGTTACAGATACAGGATTAGGCAGGGCAGAATCAAATTCAATATCAATTTTATTCGGATCGGTTAGTTTTATCCTGCCATCTATTTGATAAAAAGTTACGGTATCATACATGACAACATCTACATTTCTGGAGCCCAGGTTGTGGGTCACCGCTGCAGTTCCGGAAATAGAAGTGGTGTATGATCTTACAACATTGGTTGCTGCAGTCACCCTACCTTTGGCATCCACTGTAACCTGATCGTAGGTACCGGCAGCTACTCCTGTTGCCGCTAATGTCAATGCTCCGGTTACATTGGCCGAACCGTCAAAGGTTGTTGTCCATGAAGCATCACCTGTAGCAGAAATTGTTCTTGGTGTGGTCAGTTTTGCAGCAGATCCGGTTGTATTGATTGCTGCAGTGCCTGTAAGTAATGTTGCAGGAACAGCTGTCACAGGAACCGTCACATTCCCCGAACCGTCAATAGTCTGTGCAGTTGCGGTAACTCCGGAAAGTGTAATCGTTCTCGGTGCCGTCCATTTTGTAGCAGAAAGAACATTTTTCGCTGCATCTGCTGTGTTATCTACATTCCCTAACCCTACATGGGACTTGTTTAAGACCACAACTCCTGTTAATCCATTGACAGAGTCTACAGCCCCGGAGGTGATATAAACGAAGGTAGTTCCGGTCCATCGGTAAGTCTTGTTATTGTCAAGAGATACATAAATTTTACCTGTTTCTCCGGCAAGCAGATTGGTATAAGCGGCTTCTTTGTAAAACTTGCCGTCAGCAACTTTGTAATATCCTTCCAAAACATCATCCACGTAAGATGGCAGCTGAGATGCAGGCACCTGCCCTGATGCATCCAGTGAAGCCACTCCATTCGCTGTACCTTTTTGTGATAGCGGGATATAATTAGCCAGATCCGCCGAGGTAGGCATAGAGCCCAGAGATACCGTTATTCCGTTGGTTGTCTGGGTAATTCCTGTCACCACATTCCCTGAACCGGAAGTAGTAACCGGTAAAGAAAACGTAGTCCCTGTCAATGTAAGACCATTCCCTGCCGTGTAAGTGGTATCTGTAGACGCTAATGTGATGGTAGTTCCGGATTGGGTCACTGCCATATTAGCACCTGCCGCAAGGGTAATATCCCCGGAAACCAGAGAACCGGATGCGCCACCTTTTAATCTGGTAATGGTGTCTGGCGTTGTAAATGACCTGTTGGCTGACAAATCATAAGATGTCCCGTTAATTGTTAAAGTTCGTGTTTTAGGCACATAATCCAGGGGATTTAAATTTCCGTCATGCCAGAAAGAACTGATGGGTCTTGTGCCGCCTCCGGCAGTTAAAATATCATTGTCTGTTTTTCCTTCGATTTTGTATCCAACAGAGCTTCGATAATAAGCGTATTTAATGTCCATAATTATATTTTTTTGATTGTTAGCTGAATTATATTGGGAGGTAAAGAATCGAATAACACTTCAATAGTATTGGCATCTATCCGCCTTACCTTAATGGGGACTGTAAACATCGTAACGGTGTCATAGGCATCAATCACAAAACTGAATGTATCAAGGTTGTGCTGTATCCTGGAGTCTCCCCTCACTCTCTCTTCGTGTCTGATTTTTTCAGCAGCGGCTTCGTCTTCAATATTTTTAATTTTATCATATATCAAGTCATTAAGCTGATTCTGATAGGTGACAGCGCCCCAGTTCGAATAGCTTCCTGTCAGCTTGATCTTATCATCAAAGATTCCATGCATCACGGTCTCTTTAAGCCATTCTATCTGGGTTCTGTTCTCTTTGATGTAGCTGACGATTTTCTGAATGTCATCAAGATTGACGTCATCAGAAGCAAGCATTGCATTGATTTCTGCAATATGTTCAAGCATTTCATTATCCTTCGCCTGAAGCATATTCACAAACTCCCTGATCTGCTCTTTTGTATAGACATTTCCTGCCTCTCCGTCTCCATCCACAGTTGCTGCCCATTTCATTTTTAGCTTTTCTTTCCATTCGGCTACATGGGCTGCTGTAAGATTGGACGCATTAAGTTTTGCCAGGACCTGATGATGTGCATTTTCATCTTCCAGGTGATCTGCAGACAGTGTTTTCCGGAAGGCTTCCTGCAAGCCCGCCACCTCATCCATCCTGATGTTTTCGTCTAAATGACGGAATGAAGAAAAGGTCTCCTTAAACTGATGTTCCGTAGGAATATCGCCTTTTTCAAACCAGCTGAAAATTATATTTAAAGGTGTACTCATGATTATTGAAATTAGTTTTGATAAAAATTGATGATTCGGGAAATGCCTGCGTGATGACAGGTAACCGCCTTGAATGAAATACAGTATTGTTGGGGCGATTTTTTGATCTCACCCTTCTTTTATCATTCTATCTTTTACTGAATTACTCATATGATCATCATCAGGAAGACCACATGGCTGTCATTTTTTGCAATTTATTTGAGACCAGCAACAGCATTTATATTTTTTCTGTTGGCTCCGTATATATTTTTGCCCCGGTGACGGTTCACATTCTTCAGCGCTCAAATTTCATCTTTCTTTCGCTCTTATAAAAGTTTTCAGGCCTCTCTATTCTGTAGTTGCAGCAGACTTTACTTTTCTGAAATGGAATGATATTTTCTGTAATTACAGGGCTCAAAATTCATTGTTTTTTATTTCAAATCCAAGTTTTCCGACCTCTCCATTCTGTAGCTGCAGTAAACTTTATTTTTTTTCGCAACGGAATGATACTTATTGAATTACAGCGCTCAAAATTTATTATTTTTTATTTCGCATACAAGTTTTACGGCCTCTCTGTTCTGTAGTTGCAGTAGCTTATACAAGCAGCCCCATTGTTTTCAGCCCGGTCATCAGAAAGTGGCATCAGGTTTCAGGCAGATTACTGAGAAATATCAGATGAAATATTATAATAAACTTTCGTATTTTTATAGAACTTAATCCATTTTTTGCCAACTGAACGTAATGGTAAGGAAGGCCAACACTAGTTATTCATGAAAAAATTAAATCCAGGTTATTTCAAATTCTTCTTTTTCAGATATGGTATCATTGTTATTCTTGTTTTTGTGGTATCAATACTGATTTATTGCATCAGCAAAGAGGAAGATGATCCTGTGAAACTGGCTTTTCCCAATATACTGGCCCTTCTGTTTTTCATATTGATATGTGTATCAGAATACCGGATGCTGGAAAAAAATCTTCCCCCTGCCGATGTTTTCCTGACAGATGACGGCCTCATCATTAACGGAATATCCTACTCTTCCGGGCAAATAGAAGAACTTACCTATATGCCTGTAAGAAACACGCTGAATAAATTTCCGTCGTATTTCTTTGAAATTAAAACCAGTGATGGCGCCGTTTTTTATTTTCTGGACAGAGACCCGAGCTGGAATGGCGAATCAGCTGTTATGAAATTATTGAACGGGCATCCTCTTTTCGCTTCAAAAACAAAAAGAAGAGAGGAATCTTCGGAGGGTTTTTCCGTGTTTAAAAAGCAGAAACAGTTGTAAAAAATCAACCCCAAACAAAATATTATTTTTCATCTTTATTAATTAATTACAGACTTAAATTTTCCCATCATGAAATTAGAATTATATCAGATAGATGCATTTACAGAAGAGATTTTCCATGGAAATCCTGCCTGCGTTGTTCCATTAAAAAGCTGGCTGCCCGATGAGATCCTTTTAAAAATAGCCCGTGAAAATGCCGTGGCAGAAACAGCCTTCTTTATCGATAACGGCAATACCATTCATCTGAGATGGTTTACCCCTGAAATTGAAATGGATTTATGCGGACATGCCACTCTGGCTACCGCCCACTGCCTGGCTTCCCTCTTAAACTATCAGCACAGCAGAATCATTTTTGAAACCAAAAGTGGTGAACTGACCGTTGATATAAAAGACGGATTTTATTATATGGATTTTCCGTCAAGAATGCCTGAACCTTCTACCCTTCCGGACACTATTGCCCAGTCTCTCAATATACAGCCAAAAGAAGTCTTCCGGTCAAGAGATTATGTTTTGGTATATGAGTCTGAAGACGACATCAGAAAAATCAGTGTTGAAAGATCCGTTTTTGACCTTATCAACCTGGACCCCGGAGGCGTTGTAGTAACAGCAGCAGGTACTGACAGTGATTTTGTTTCAAGATATTTTACCCCGCAGTCTTCCATTCTTGAAGATCCTGTAACCGGTTCTGCCCACTGCTCACTCATCCCGTTCTGGTCATCAAGATTGGAAAAAGATACACTTTTTGCCCGCCAGCTTTCTGAAAGAGGCGGCCAGCTTTATTGTGAAAACAAAAATGAAAGGGTAATTGTGGCCGGTAAAGCCAGAACATATTCAATAGGACATCTGTGGATAGAATAATGTACTCTGATCAGACGGAAGGATTGGAGGAAGAACAGTTTTTTTTAAACGCAAAGTTCATTTTTTAGTATGCTGAATTTTAGCAGGAAAATGATAGTAATAAATCTTTGCGTTAACTCTTTAGCTTAACCCCGCTGCCGCACGAATCCTTTCGTGTGGTCTAAGCATATAAACATCCAGCTAATCTAAAGCAAAACTTACGGAATATAATCCTTCAAGATGCTAGAAGATAAAAAACTGTGAGGAAGTTATTGAAGTAAAAACCACACGATACAATCGTGCGGTAGCGATGGGATTTTTTTATGCATGAACTTCAAAGACTTTTCTCTGAAAGCTTTAAAATTTCCGTAAAAATACTTAGTAATCGTTTTCAGAAGATTTTTATTTTTGCCATTTACGGAAAACCGTAAAGCCATGAAATAATGTATTTTGTATATTTGAAAAATGCATGTTTGAAGCAAAATTAACACTCCTAAAACCATGAATAAGTTAAATATAAAATCAAATTTATTAGATCACTCTGAAGCTAAGGTCAGATTACTGGGAGAATATTTAAAAAGATACTTAAGCATTATAAGTAATGACGGATTTACTGAAAAAATTTATATCTATGATCTTTTCTGTGGACAAGGCAAATATGAAAATGGTGGTTATGGAAGTCCATTAGTAGCATTAAAAAATGTTAGAGATATTTTTTTTAGTGTTATTAATCAAAAAGATTCTAAGCTTCCAAAAATAGATTGTTTTTTTAATGACATTGAAGAAATGAAAACTATTATTCTTGAAAATGTTATTAAAGAAAAAAAACTACATTATCCAAATATTGGTAATTTAACTATTACCAATAATGATTATAAAGATGAAATAAAAATTTTAAAGAATAAATTTAGAGAGTATAAAAAAGAAAAGGCTTTTGTTTTTATAGATCCTTATGGTTATAAAGAATTAAAAGCTAATGATATTAAAGAATTGATAGGAACACATAAAAAAAGTGAGATTTTATTATGGCTTCCTATACAATTTATGTATCGATTCGCAGACAAAGAAGCACCAGATGTTTTAAAAACTCTCATTTCTGATCTACAAATTAATGAAGAAGTAAAAATATTAAATAATGTTTGGGATTTTATTTATTCTTTAAAAAAAGGATTTCAAAATTATTTAGGGAATGATTATTTTGTTGATAATTTTACTCTTAAGAAAGAAGAGAATACAGTTTTTTGTTTGTATTTCTTTACATCACATATCAAAGGATTTGAAAAAATGTTAGAGTCCAAGTGGGAAATTGATGCAGAAGAAGGAAGAGGATGGGAATATTCTGGCAATACTCCCTCATTATTTTTTGACCAAAAGACTAATAGATTGGAAGAACTTTTAAAGATATTTTTAAAGTCTGAAAGAAAATTTAATTATGATTTGTATGAGTTTACTCTCCAAGCTGGCTTTCTAACTAAACATTCAACTGAAATACTAACAGACTGGCAAAATCGTGGTTTATTGGAAGTAGTTGTAACAGATACAAATTTACAAGCTAGAAAAAGATCATTTTATATAAAATACTTTAAAGCTGGTACAAAAGATAGAAAAAAGGTCTACTATATTTTAAAATAACAATACAATAATGGCACAATCTAGTATAGAATGGACAGAAATGACTTGGAACCCTACGACAGGCTGTGATAAGATTTCAGCAGGTTGTAAATTTTGCTATGCCGAAATCATGTCCAAGAGACTACAGTCAATGGGTATCGAAAAATATAAAGATAATTTTGAGATCAGAACACATGAAGAAGCCTTAAAAATCCCCTACACTTGGAGGAATTCTAAGGTTGTATTTGTAAATTCGATGAGTGATTTATTTCATAAAGATATACCTCTTGATTTTATAAAGAAAGTTTTCAAAGTAATGAATAATAATCCTCAACATGTTTTTCAAATTTTGACAAAGCGCGCAGAAAGATTATTAGAACTCCATGCTGAACTGAAATGGACTCATAATATTTGGATGGGAGTTTCTGTAGAAAATGAGAAAGTAAAAGGACGAATTGATTATTTAAGACAAACAAATGCGAGAGTTAAATTTCTATCATTAGAACCTTTAATTGGACCATTACCAAATTTAAATCTTGAAAGAATTGACTGGGTCATTGTTGGGGGCGAAAGTGGTCATAAGCCAAGACCAATTGATGCAGATTGGGTTATAGATATTCAAGAGCAATGTGAAAAAAATGAAGTGGCTTTCTTTTTTAAACAGTGGGGAGGAAAAAACAAAAAAGCAAGTGGTCGTATTCTAAATGGAAGAACCTATGATGAAATGCCTGAAATTGAATTACAACGTAGTGTATAAAAACTAAATATTATTTTTTGATATTATAAATTACATCAAAGCATATTCATTTCAATAAAACAAATGGGATTAATATCTTTTCCCATTACATATAATTAATAACCAACAAAAAAATATGGGCGAGCCTGTTTACAAACTAGAACCACTTTTTAAAACTAAAAACAATTCATCAACCTTAGAAAAGTTTGAAAATACTTTAACAGAAGAACTACTCTTCGCAATTTGTTCACCAATTGGTTCTTTAAAAGAAAGAGTTATTGAACAATTGAAGTATAAATTAGAAACGGAATATGATTATAAAGTTCACATTATAAAAATGAGTGACTTTATTGATGAATATGATTTTTCGCCTGAAGAATTAAACGACATGCCACCAATTCCAAACGGAACTCCTATTTTCAAAAAATATTTTGAAAAAATTAATAAAGGCAATATTATTAGAAAATATAACACAAATGAAAGATTAGCCGAATATGCAGTAAAAAAAATTCATATTGAAAGAGTCAAACAAGTAAAAAAAGAAGATGGTTCGCATCCAAAATCAACTGATTTTGAATCACAAAGAGTTTGTTATATTATTGATTCAATTAAAACAAAAAAAGAATTATTATTACTAAGAAAAATTTATTCCGAGAATTTTTATTCCATCAGTCTCTTTTCTCCACTTAATGACAGAAAATCAAATTTAAAATCAAAAAAATTCGAGGACACTGAAATTGTTCAAATAATAGAGATAGATGACAAACAGAAAGATGATTATGGGCAAAATGTGCGAGATGCTTTTGTAGAAGGGGATTTTTTTATTCGGATCTCAAAAGATAATGTTCCTAAAATAGAACGTAAAATATCGAGATTTTTACATTTAATTTTTGAAACATCAATAGTAACACCTACTATAGAAGAAATTGCAATGTATAATGCAAAAGCTGCTGCTGGAAATTCCGCCTGTTTATCAAGACAGGTAGGAGCATGCATAATTGATGATAAAAATAATATTCTTTCAATTGGCTGGAATGATGTTCCAAAGTTTGGTGGTAATTTGTATACAACTGATTCTAGTATTGATCATAGATGTTTCAATCATGAATTTTGTAGTAATGACAAGCAAAAAAGTGACGTTGTAGATAATATAGTATCATCAATACTATCAGATTCTCAATTTGAAACATTACAAGAAATACCAAATATTGAGTCATTATTAAGAGAGAATATCATAAATAATACTAAGGTTAAAGATTTAATTGAATTTTCAAGATCTGTCCATGCAGAAATGCATGCAATTATACAAGGAGCAGTAACAACAGGAAATAAAATCTTAGAAGGAAAGCTATTTTGTACTACATATCCTTGCCATAATTGCGCAAGACATATAATCGCTGCAGGCATTAAAGAAGTCTATTATATTGAGCCATATGTAAAAAGTTTATGTCTTACATTACACGAAGATGCAATGACAGAGAATGAAGATTCTAATGATAAAGTTAAGCTTCTAATTTTTGACGGAATATCTCCTAACAAGTATTTATCTTTTTTTACTAATTTAGCCGATAGAAAAAGAAAAGGGGATCTCATAAAAAAGGATCATAAAACTGCGAAACCCAAAAGTAGTAAATCTCTTCAAGCACTATCAACTCTAGAAGAACAGGCTGTCTTAACATTAGACTCTTAAAATATGGATAAAAAAATAACAGATAAGGAATCAATTCAATTAGAATTTGATTTCAATTATTCTTATTCATCAGAAAATATGCTTTCTAGTGATAGAACTGTTATTGCTCTGAATCATCGTCATGAAAAGATAAAAAAACAGCATCATAAGATTGCTCAAATAATAAAAATTGATGATTGTATTAATATAATAAAGAAAAAGAGAGAAACTGAAATAATTAATTTTATTGTTAATAATTCGAAATCTTTTTAAGTCAAATAAAAATGCTTAAATCTCCTACGCTACCGCACGAATCCTTTCGTGTGGTCTTAGCATATAAACATCCAGCTAATCTAAAGCAGAGCTTACGGAATATAGTCCTTCAAAGATTGTAGAATTTATTAAGATAAAAAACTTTGTGAGGAAGTTATTGAAGTAAAAACCACACAATACAATCGTACGGTAGCGATGGGATTCTATTTCAAACAAAAATCTGCGCTATGCATCAATATCGGAGAGAGTTACTTATATTTGAGGCTTAACGGAAATTATAGAATACCCTAACACTTACTATATGAAAACAAAACTTAGCTATCTGTTTATTCTGTTATATGTTCTTGTAAGTGGTCAGGAAAAATCTATCATTAATGACCTGAGGTTTTCTAACTATTTCGGGCATCCCAAAACCATCACAGAGATCATCACTTATTCACCGGATAACATTTATAAAAATATTTCCTATTATGACAAAGAGGGTTTTCTTACGAAAGTAGAATATTACAATGCTATCGGAAGCGGACCTTCTCAGGAAAGATTTATCAATAAAATTATTACCTACAAATCTAAGGACAAAGCCAAACGCTATTTTGAAGCCTTTAATCCTGGTAATAAGAAGATAGAAACTACAGGTTATTTTGAAAAAGTTTCAGATTCTCTATACAAAAGAGTTTCAAATGATCCTGTTCACAATATATCTCTTAGCAAGCTGTTTTATTTTGACAAAAATAACCGCCTGATAAAAACTGAAGAAACCGGAAATTTCTTTGAAACCCCGGTTAACAGCACTATTTTTTACACTTACATCAATGGAATGAGAAGTGAAACCCTTCTTGAAGATGCCACTAAGCAAAAAAAATCTAAGCTCGTTTATAAGAATGTAAAGCTTGATCCGCAAGCCAACTCCATTTATGAAGAATTAACAGATGATCAGGGAGCAATACAACAAAAAACAGAAAGAATATTTGAGTATTATTAACCACGCTGGTTCAGCACTTTCATAAAAAACATAGAATTCAAATGCAAAGGCTGAAGGTACTTTCTAAGAGCCTCCAGACATTTCAAAAGTATCCGGAAGGATTTTCCCAACTGTCTGCACCCCCTTCAAAAATAATCTGCAATACTTACCCAAGTGTCCGGATTCATTTACAGAAATATCTCCAACTACTTCCCTGGTCGCTCTGACCACTTAAAGAACTGTCTACAAACCCTTAGATAAGTGTATTTGACAATGATATCAGTGTGTCCTGAAACCTATAAACCGCCTGCAGACCGTTATCTAACGGGCTCTACCCACTTATCATACCCCCTCGAGGGACTTCTGAACCGTCTCTACCCGGTTGGTCAACGGGTTTCATCCCCTTAGGTAAGGGGGTAAAGAAGAATAGAATGGAATATCCCGCTCCCGCACGAATCCTTTCGTGTGGTCTTTGCATATAAATGAAAATATCTTGTTAATCAAAAACAAAACTTACGGAATATAATCCTTCAAGATTCTAGAGATAAGAAATTTTTTGAGGAAGTTATTGAAGTAAAAACCACACGATACAATCGTGCGGTAGCGATGAAAGTTTTACAAGTTACAGCAAAATCATAATAATTAAAATTTCTGTATCTTGGTATCAGTCAACCAATAAGCATGGAAATCATCAATTACACCAACATTTTCAGAGAAAACTGTATTGAAATCTTCAAAAGTAATCTGCCTAAGTTTTTTGCTATGGAAGAATTGCCGCTTTACGAAAGCTTTTTAGATCAACATACTGATGAGGACTATTTTGTTGTTCGATCAGGTGGCCAGATAGTGGGATGTGGCGGTGTTTTTTTAGATGCAAAGAATAACAGGGCGGGATTGTCCTGGGGAATGGTTCATGCAGACTATCATGGAAAAGGAATAGGAAAGGCTTTTACCCAATACCGGATTGATTTATTAAAAAAGATTTATCCTTCACTCCCCTACACTATTGAAACGTCACAACATACCGCTGAGTTTTATAAAAAGAACGGATTCAGAACGGTAGAGATTATACAGGATGGCTTCAGTAAGGGAATTGACAGATATACCATGATCATGGAAGTATCCGGAACGTGATGCATTTTATGCTTAAATTCGATACCATAAGTTTATTTTTCATCGCCATATTTCATTACTTTTGAGAATAAAATAATCAATCACCCGAAATGGAAAATAATCAACATGAAATACAGCTCAGACCCACAACCATTGCAGATTTAGACACGCTTTTTCAGTTTCAGCTTGATCCTGAAGGCAGACATCTTGCAGCCTTCATGTCACAGGATTCTACAAATAAAGAAGCTTACCTGGCCAAGTACACCAGATTACTGGCTGATCCAACGGTCAACAACCAGACTATTATGGCTGATTCTGTGATCGCAGGAAGTATTGCAAAATTTATCATGGAAGGTGATGCAGAAATCACGTATTGGATTGACAGAGAGTTTTGGGGAAAAGGCATTGCCACAACAGCATTGAAAGATTTTCTGAAGATTGAAACAACCAGACCTATTTTTGGACGGGTTGCTTTTGACAATTTGGGTTCACAGAAGGTTCTGGAAAATTGCGGATTTGTAAAAATAGGTACTGACAGAGGTTTTGCGAATGCCAGACAAACAGAGATTGAGGAATTTATTTACAGACTGGAGTCCTAATGACTTAATCATTTTTCCCTAATTTTTCCGGCTTCCTCAATATTGTATGTAATTCTGTTATCCAGATGTATTAAAGAGGCAAAAGTATCCTTATATTCATCAAAGATGCTCTTCTCATAATGAACAAGGACCGGAAATAACTGGCTGGCCTGATAATGTCTTTTATTTTGTAAGGCATTTTTCATTGCCTGCTCTATTTCCCTGAAAAGTGGTCTGCAGTCTTTCTTCAACAGAAATTCCTTGAGATCTGATTCAAAGAAACTGTTGCCATACAGGTCTAAAAGCCGTTTGATATAAGGATATAAGTCCTGTTCGCTTTTGCCATTAAAGGTCGCAATATACAACGCATTTGCCATCACATCATATACATTATCTTCACCATAGAGCCTGTGGAGTTCAAAATTTTCTTTTCCCGCCCATTTTTCAGTGATGAACCGATTGAGGAATTCAAATCCTTCCGGTATAGCCCATGAGACCAGAATAAGCATTGCCTGATAAGCAATATACCGGTCGTAGCTATAAAGAAGTGCTTTCAAACCTTCTACCCTGTCAGCATTTTTTTGTTCAAGAAGCTGTACTTCGCTCAGGTCATAGCCTTCATATCCTTCTTCATTATAGTAATACAGCAGATCATTCTTCTCATTATATCTCCTGATATAATTGAAAGCAAAGATATAATCATTGATCCGGGAGTGAGGTATTGTAATTTCATCCCCAATTTCACCTTCGTCATGATGAACAATCATAACCTCATTGTCTTTCGCAGTGAATATCAATTTTCCCACCTCAAGTTGAGCATGAGCACCTGTTTTTATTTTTTCAAAAAAATCACCCAGTTTTCCTGCCTGCCCAATGCTAATCCTGATCTCCGATATGGAATGGCAATCCCTGATATGATAAACATTTTCCTGTTTTCTGTAATCGATTATAAAATACCGGTCATATAAAATGACCTTCTCATAGTTTCCTCTTTGTATCATTCTTTCTTCCAACTCAAATGAACCTTGAATAAAGTCAGCATGATCCTCCCAGCTATTAAAGCAGTTGCGGTGAACATAGTTTCTCACAAAAGAAGCAAGTGGTGAATCCGGATCTGCAATGTAAGGTAATAGCAGAGATTCTTTGAAACCGCCGATCAGCTCTCCACAAAGTGAGCATCGGGTTATATTTTTAATATAGAAAGACATCGTGTATTGTTCATCGGTTAAATAGTTTTTTACAGCTCTTCCGGTTGCAGGCTTCTTATGATTTTAAAAAATTAAATATACAATTTATACCCGTGCCATACTCTATAAAAGACAGCGCCACTTAAAAAGATAAGTGGTGCTGCTTTTACATCCGGATTGATTCAGGAAACCGGGATCAAACCGATTTCAAATCATCTCAGTTTTGCATTCATAGTTTCATATTTACCGTTTGATCACTTTTACTGTTTTTACAACCTCATCGGCTGCATTTACTGTAATCAGATAAACTCCAGATACCAATCCGGAAACATCAATGCTTCCTTTAGTATCATTGATCGTCTTCGTAAGTACCTGCTGTCCTGATGCATTGTAAACCATTACCGAAAGAATCTTACGGTCAAACGAAACGGTCAGGATATCCTGCACCGGATTTGGATAGACTTTCAGGTGATCTGCCTTTACAGAAACCTCATCAACCGTTAAACCGGCTTTAGCGAAAGCTGAAGCTTTGTTTACAGCCCCACTACCCGTACCACAGGCAACAGGTGTAAAGATTTTCTTTTGAACCGTAGTACCGTCTCCTATCTGCCCCCTAAAATTATAGCCGCTGATTGCTAAAAATCCTTGAGCATTGATAGCAAGTGTATGGTGAGTTCCTGATTCAATGCTTTGCCAATCAGTTGCAGTTCCGATAAGCATTGGTGCAGATCTGTTCGTCTCTGTTCCATCTCCTAATTGCCCCCAGCTGTTATTTCCCCAGGTCCATAGTGTGCCATCTGTTTTTATGGCAATAACAGAACCGTATTCACCGATTTTAACACTTTTCCAGTTTACTCCTGTTCCTACCTGAGTCGGAATATTCTTTGGACTTGTGGTTCCATCTCCTAATTGCCCCGAACTATTATACCCCCAGCTCCATAGTGTTCCATCTGTTCTGATTCCTATCGAAAAACCGTTTCCTGTATCAACAGTTTTCCAGTTCGTTGCAGTTCCGATTTGAACAGGCGAACTTACTGATATTGTAGTTCCGTCACCTAATTGCCCTTTGGCATTATCTCCCCAGCCCCATAATGTTCCGTCTGCTTTTATAGCAAGGGTATGAGATTCTGAAGAGGTTACGCTTAGCCAGTCTGTTGAGGTTCCTATTTGTACAGGTATGCTTTTGTTAACAATTGTACCGTCACCTAACTGTCCAAATCTATTATAACCCCAGCCCCAGAGTGTACCATCTGCCTTTATAGCAAATGTATGATATTCCCCGGTTGCAATATCTGCCCAGTCTGCTGCGGCTCCTACCTGCATTGGGATATTTCTATTGGCTGTAGTACCATCACCTAACTGTCCGTAATAATTATCTCCCCAGGTCCATATCGTTCCATCTGCTTTCATCCCTAGTGAAAAAGAAGACCCGGCAGCTATTTTCGCCCAATTATTTCCGGTTCCGATTCGTGTTGGGGTATTTCTGTTTATTGTAGTTCCATCACCTATCTGCCCTTTGGCATTATCTCCCCAGCACCATAGCGTTCCGTCTGTTTTGAGTCCCATTGTAAAATAAGCACCACCACTCACACTTTGCCAACAGCCTGTTTCAGTTGTAGGAAGTGTAGTAAATGAACCTCCCGGCACCCAGATATACGGAGTGAATCCACAATTAGATGCTACCCACCAATAGTAAGTAGTGTCAGGTAATAAGTTCGTCAAGTCTGCCGTTGTTGATGTAAAAGGAACACTTCCCTGAATACCACCAACCGCTGGACTGGTACTGTAAAGATACACATAGCCCTGACCAGGAGTTACTGTAGCTTCTGTCCAGCTAATAGTAGCCTTTGTAGAAGTAACATTCGTTGTAGAGGTAACATTGTTTGTTGAAAATGACGTTGTCGGAGGAATACAATATCCAGGACAAGCCATAGGAGTGAAAGTATTTTTATGAACTTTAGTCCCGTCACCTAACTGCCAGCTATCATTTCGTCCGCAGGATTTCACAAAACCGTCAAACTTTTGTACAAGAATATGGCTTTCTCCGGCAAAAACCCTCATATTGTCTGAAGAGGAATCTACCTGTGCAGGGGATGTAACGCTTCCTCCGGATGTACCATTACCTAACTGTCCAAAGCTATTGCTTCCCCAGGCCCAAAGTGTTCCGTCTGCCTTTGTTGCATAGGTAAAACCATTTCCGGCTGCTACAGTCTGCCAGTTGGTTGCAGTTCCTATTTGGATCTGGGTATTTTTTGAAATTGTGGTTCCGTCTCCCAGTTGCCCCCAGCTATTATAACCCCAGGCCCATAATGTTCCGTCTGTTCTGAGTCCTACCGAATGCTGAGTTCCGGTATCAATACTTTTCCAGTTGGTGGCAGTTCCAATTTGTGTTGGAATATTTTTTGAAACTGAAGTTCCGTCTCCCAGTTGTCCTGAAGTGTTAATTCCCCATCCCCAAAGTGTTCCATCCGTTTTTATGGCTAACGTCTGATAATTGGCAGCACGAATGCTTTTCCAGTTCGTGGCCGTTCCTACTTGTGTCGGGATAGTATTTGCATTTGTAGTTCCGTCTCCCAGTTGTCCATAGCCGTTACGTCCCCATGTCCATAGCGTTCCATCTGTTTTGATCCCTACTGAATGTTCTGCTCCACCGCTAAGACTTTGCCAGTCCGTTGCAGTTCCTATCTGGATCGGAGCCGTTTTGCTAATTAAAGTCCCGTCTCCTAATTGTCCATATTTATTATCTCCCCATGCCCACAACGTCCCGTCTGTTTTAATGGCAAGTGTATGTCTACTGCCCACATAAACGTTTTTCCAATTCGCTGAAGTTCCTATTTGTACAGGCACTGATCTCACGTATGTGGTTCCATCTCCTAATTGTCCTGCTGTATTACTTCCCCATGCCCACAATGTTCCGTCTGTTTTGATCCCTACCGAGTGGTCTACTCTTGTGATAAGGGTTTTCCAACAGCCTGTAAAAGGTGTGGTCTGAACATCAATCACATTTCTAAAAACCGGCCCCCAAACACCCGTATTATCTTTGATACGGACATTTAGTACATGTAAGCCATTAGCAGGTAACGTAATTCCGGCATCAGTCAGCTGCTCAAAAGAACTGTCAAAACTGGCGTCAGCAGCTAATAAAGCGGTTCCATTTCCTTCTCCCGGATCAGTATCCCAAAAATATTCTGCCTGAGAAATAGCCATTATTGGAGAGGCTGAAGTCTGCTGAACATTAATGACATTGGTAAAAACCGGTCCCCAGATTCCCATATTATCTTTGATGCGGACACTGAATTTATGCAGACCACCACCCGGTGTGGCAACTCCTGTTTTACTGAGCTGCTCAAAAACACTGTCAAAGTTTCCGTCAGCAGCCAGTACGGGATTCCCGTTTCCGGCTCCCGGATCTGCATCCCAAAAATATTCTGCCTGAGAAACAGCTATTTTTGTAAATCCCTCATTGGACTGAACTTCAATAATATTGGTAAAAACCGGTCCCCAAACTCCCGTATTGTCTTTGATACGGATACAGAATTTGTGTAAGCCGACACCCGGTGTGGCAATATCTGTTTGGGAAATCTGTTCTACAACATCGTCAAAAGTGCCATCGGCAGCCAGTACCGGAGTTCCGTTTCCTGTTCCGGGATCGGTATCCCAGAAATATTCTGCCTGGCTGATCGATACCTGTGCCGGACACAGCATGACCATAAACAGGGCAATTATACTATAGATATAATTTTTCATACTCTTATATCATTAGATGTTATTTAGAAAAACCAGATCCGCTGATGTTAAAAGTTCCGCTGGTAACTGTTCTTGGCGTTGAAAGGTAGTTGACCTGAGGTTTATTGTTGTTATTGGCCGGCCAGTAATTAGCCCAGCTGTTAGAACCACCATAGTGTCCGGCATCGTTTCTGGTCAGGTCCAAATCGGTATATTTTACGGCAGGGTTTCCGGCATTCAGATTCATACCGGCTACAGTATATGCTACGGTGTCGAAGTTCAGACTCGCAGATCCGGTATTGTCGTTTTGAGTCATATTACCTTCTGTTATAAAAGAATTGGTAAATATATTGTAGCTGGCTGCAATGCTAACGGTATTGCTTTTATTTTGAATGCAGGAATTGGTTGCCCCCACCACAAAAGAAGCGGCATTATTCATAATGGTAATATTTCCCGGATTTGTATTATTGACTCCCAGGTTGACATAAAATGGTGCGAAATCTGCGGGATAAGCATTATAGACCGTATTGTTGATGATTTCGTTAGAGCTTCCGGGTTTGATATTATAAATATAAATACCGGAACAGAAGTTATTGTTAAATTTAAAATTATAATTGGGCTGTGAATTTGAGATAAATGAATGGGATACATTGCCATATACCTCAATATCAGATCCTATAGGACTGCTGTCCTGGGTAGCCACCACGGCAATGCTCAGCGCCTTATTGGCAGTACATCTTCCATGAGAAAACTTCAGGTTTCCACTGATTGTACAGCCGGAAATATTGGTTGTGAAATTGACTTTATCTGTTAAAACATTATGCAGATCACAGTTCACAATATTTAGGAAGGTTCTTCCTGTACCAATTGGAAAGGTAGCCTCCACATTATAACTGCCGGAATTTCCTGAACTCAGATTGCTGATCGTAACCGTTCTTCCTGTAGCCGGATTGATACTCACATTGCCCTGAATGATATATTTGGCATAACTGGTTTCAGAAACAAAAGTCAATGATTTGTTGATTATAATATTTTCTACATAAGCCTCTCCGTTCGCTTTGGGCTGAATGATGATACGATCACCGTCTGAGGCCGCTGTAATTGCTGTACTTACGGTAGGATAAGCGCCACCGGCTCCCCCGTTTCTAACATATAAATCGGCTGCAAAAGCCATAGTACCTGATAAGCCTGTGAAGGCCATGATAAGTAGTTTCTTTTTCATAATAGTAATAAAAATTAATAAGTTTAATATGAGTTATATTTTTTTAAAAAATAGTCCGCCTGTTCCCACTTTCTCCTGCCATTTTTTTTCGAAGCAGAGGATTTATGGTGTAAGGAATTAAATCAATGAATCAATATTGAGATAAAAAATATCCTGCCTGATAACAGTAATGCAGCAGCATAACTGACAACATCCATCTTCTCCGGATTTCAATACAGGCATTTCGCATCCGGGGCTGAAAGCAAAATCATGGTAATACTTTTCATACCGGATACTCTTCATCTCTGAGGTACGGAAATAATGCGATAACCTTATAAGGCTTTATAAGACTTGCTGCTCTAAAGGAAATTTTGAGGATTTACTGCTGTTTTAAACTGTCTGAAACAATTCAGTTCTCAGGTATTCGTAAAGATAAATACAATGGATTGTTTGTTTTCATGGTCTGATGAGTTTTGAAGTTTGGTTTTTAGTTTTTTATTGAAAACAACATGATCGGTTATAATCATTTTATGTTGTTGATTACAAAAGTATATTTTTATTATGGATCTTCAAATAGGGTATGAAAAATAATATGATTGTCATTTAACTTTTCTTCAAAAAAATTAACTTCTTATTTTATGATAACAATAATTTATCTAACATTGCAAAAAAACCGTGAAAAACCCAAAAATTTACTAATGAAAAAAGATGAAATAGCCAGACAAAAATTATTTGACGGAAATGAAGAAAAATGCCTGCAGGAAGTTTTTGAAATTAAAAATCAAAAAATAAAATTGATTGATCTCTACAATAGTCCTTTAACAGCTTTAAAAAACGAAATAGATAATACCCGCTTCGACCTCATCGTTAAAGAAAGTCAATTCAATCTGGTCAACAGCTTTACTGAAAAATACATTTCCGAAGATGGACTGGAAATTAATTACCTCAAAAACAATGACATGATCTTCCTTTTTTCATACGGAGAATATCAACCGGGAAGGTATATGCTATTTTTAGAGGGGGTCTGGCATTACAACTTATCGTAAATAAAAACAGAGATCAATGCTCCATCTCTGATGTCAATTTAAGATCAGGTCACCGTTCAGAATTGCTGTTACTTCCAGGAATTCATTTCATAATGCAACGCATTTTTTCTCATGTCTTCTATCCTGCCTTCAAGGGCTTCAATACCTCTGCGTAAATAATCTTCCTTTTCAGATTCACTTAAGGTATAGAGAACATCAAATCCCAGGTTTGACCAGATCACCGGAACAGACAACTGAATAGTACCTTCGTGATCAAAAATATAATATTCCCAATCCTCTTTTTCCAGGATATCTCTGTCATTTACCATTTCAATGAACACTTCCAGCCTGTTGGAAGGTATTCCTAAAAAATCAAAAGTGATATAAAATTTTTCATTCCTGGGAACCCTGAACGAGATTCCTTTGAAGGATAAGATCAGTTCATTTTCTTCTTCAAAAACCTTGGCAGGTAACTTGAACCGCTGTCTTTCATCGGGAAGCAGTCTATTTTCAGGAACCGGTTCAGTAGTATACGCAGGTGATATAAAAGCTTTTTCGTAAGCTTGTATTTCCTCATTCTTTGTATTGAACAGTCTTATTCCGTTCCTGGCCAGTCTGCCGGTATCGTTGGAGAAGTAAAACCTCCGTTCCCCGCCACTATGGTTGGTGATTTCCAAATAGAGTATAAAACGGTTCGCTTCAAGATGATAAGAAATATCATGTTTCATATTTACAGCATTCATCATAGCTTTATTTTGCATTATAGGTTCAGTAAAGGGAAATATCTGGATTCAGAGACCCGTTTTATAGCACCGACATTAAGTCAATTTTTTGGCAAATGTAAATAAACCCGGGTTTATTTCAGCATATTATTTCAAAGTAATTATCTGACTATGAATAAATTTCATTTGTTTTCATGTTTTAGCTTTTTTAAAATTAAGAAAAATATTGTTTTCACTCTAACGAAAAGAAATCATGATGAAGAATTCCTTTGTGATTTCCTTTCAAAATAAGAGGTTAAATATCATTTTCAGAGTCTTTAAATGACTAAATTAGCCATGAATTAAAATGCGTTAAGGTTTTTATGAAAAATATATTCTGTCTATTGCTGTTCTCTGCTGTACAACCTGTACTGGCACAAACTAAATTAGAAAAAGCAATCACCAATCTTGAGGATAATTACGAACAGGAAAAAGTATACTTGCTTACCGACAAATCACAATATGCTGCGGGTGACAAAATCTGGTTTAAAAGTTTTGTATTTAACGGCTACAACCGTTCTCCTTTGTCTACCACCCTGTTTGTAGAACTGTACGGTTCTGATAAAAAACTGATCGACTGGAAAACGGTACTTCTGACCAATGGTGAAGGCAGCGGGGATTTTCAGCTGAAAGAAGATCTTCCAGAACAGGTATATTTTGTAAGAGCTTACACGCCTTATATGACCAATTTCAGTGAAGATTTTCAGATCGTTAAAACAATTCCTGTCTATAATCCGTCTTCTTCAGAATCATTGGTCATCTCCAAAAGTTCCGACTGGTCTGCAAAAGCTTTTCCCGAAGGAGGAAGTTTTATTACCGGCATCCCTACGAAATTTGCCGTAAGGTTATCAAGCGAAACCTCTTTGCCGGAAAGCTGGTCCGGAAAAATAATCGATGCCCAAAACCCCAATGTTTCTATTACAACGTTTACATCTTTTGATAAAAACGTAGGAGCTTTTACAATAACACCTGCTTCCGGAAAAAAATACCAGGCCGTCATTCAGGACAATACAGGTAAAAGCAAAACGATAGATCTGCCACAGGCCACAGACACCGGACTCCATCTGGATGTGATCAGCTCTAAAGACGGGATAAAATATACCTTAAAAGGCGCAAACCTGAAACAGCAGCTTCAAAATTATAAAATTGTAGGAACCATCAATAATCATCTTGCCTACAAAGCCAACATCAAGCAACTTACCAATGAAGCATCCAGTCTTATTCCTGTAAAAGTAAGCAACGGGGCTAACGGGATCTTACAATTAGCCATTTTTGATGAACAGGACAATCTGGTAGCGAAAAGGCTCTGCTTTATAAAACCCGGTGATTTAAAGATTGAGAAAGCAGAAATTATAAGCCAGAGTATAAAATCCACACCAAGATCTTTCAACAGTATTGATCTTTCCCCGGAATCTTACTTTAAAAATTATACTGTAGTGGTAAGTGAAGATGACGGAGGCAACAAGCCCGAGGAAGAGAATATCCTGAGCGGACTCTGGTTAACAGGAGATTTTACCACAAAAATAGACCGTCCGGCACAGTATTTTTCTAAAAATGCCAATAGTGAAGCCCTGGACGCCCTGCTTATTTCTGAAAGCTGGAAAAGGTTTGACTGGAATTCCGTGCTCAGCGGTGCTGCTCCTTCTATCAAAACAGAGTCTCCAAAGTTTCTTTCTTACAGGGTAAAGCCTATTAAAAATAATGCCCTGCTCATCAACAGCAATGTCAATTTATTGTTGAAATTAGGTAAGAATGAACCTTCCTTCAATCAGTTCAAAACAGATCAGAACGGATATATCTATTTAAATAACCTCAGCAATGATGAGCCTCTGGAAGTTTCAGTATTTGTCAATTCAGACACCAATAAAGACACCAATGCCGGTAATCTCTTCGTTACTGTAGAACCATTGGTGAATCCCACACCATTTACAGGCAATCTGCCCGGTACAAATTATAAACTGGTAAAAACCGGTGGAAACAAAACCCTGCCTGCAACAATTTCCAAAGCCATCAACACGCAAAAAAACATAAAAAAAGCAGAGAGTGCCGGTATACAAATTGAACAGGTAAAATTAACCGGGAAAAAGAAAGACCCAAAAGCAGAATTGGATAAGCTTCTGTCTACCGGTATGTTCAGCTCCAGCAATTCTACAGTATTTGACTTCGTGAATGAAGACCAGCATGTCTCCGGATCTGCCAATATATTAGACTGGCTTCAGGGAAGGGCGGCCGGTTTATCATTCCAAAGAAACAGCTCGGGAGTCAATGTACCTTATATCCGGGGCCAGCAGGCTAAACTCTATCTGGATGAAGTGCTTACCGACCCTTCGATGATTGCGAATCTTCCTGTGATCAATATTGCTATGGTAAAAATTATCAAAGGATCAGGATTGATAGGTGATGCAGTAGCCGTCTACACATTAAAAGGCGATATGAAATCTAAGAATAAAGAAAAATCAACCCAGAATACCAATAATTCTTCCATTATAAAAGGCTATGACAGACCTTCGGAATTCCTTGTTGAAATGATAGATGACGATTCTCCGGCAAAAATTGAAAATGATACCCGGGAAACCCTGTACTGGAATCCCAATTTATTCGACAGCGATTATGTGCCGCCAAGAATTAAATTTTTCAACAATGACAGCGCGAAGCAATATAAAGTGCAGATCATAAGCTTCGATGAAGATGATCATATTCTTTATCAGAATGAAATTTTCAAATAATATTATTTAATAACAAAGCCTTTCAGTTTTTCTGAAAGGCTTTGTTATTTTTTTATACCTCTATCTGATTAAAAAGAAATGAGCCCAATCATACTTCGAATCTCTGCACATTGTCTGGTTTTATATTTCTTAGAAATGCCGTTATCAGCAATACAATACAAATCTTTTTTTATCCGTCAGCCGGCCATTACTTTCTATGGTCAGTTCCTGTAAATGAATTAAGTTTTTAAAGTAAATAATTTGCGTTGAAAATTTTGATACATTCATATCAGAAAATAACTTATGAAAAAATCTCTTCCAATTCTTCTGTTTTTTCTTTCAGGAACAATCGGGTTGTATGCCCAAAAAACGGGTGATAAAGATCATTATACCTTCGAAGTACAAAATGAAGAGGGAGATCTGAATAAAGACCAACGCAAAGACAAAGTAGTGATAGAAATGGATATAAAGGATGAAACCAGGCCATTGAGGGTACAGATATTCCTCTCGCAGCCTGATCAAAAGCTCCATCTCGCAGTTTCTTCCACCCAACTCATTGAAAGTGAATACCCGATTGATAAGAAAGGAAAACATAATGGTAATCCCCTTCCGATGTTGATCATTGAAGATGGCAACTTAAAAATGCTTACTGATATTAACGGCCAGAAAAGCTGCTATGAATTCAGATACCACCAGAATAATTTTGAACTGATTAAAATATCCCGTGTATACTGGAACGGAAAAAATACAACCTTTGAAACTGAAATCGATTTATTAGCACAGACCCAGTTACATTTTGAGCAGGAATTAGGCTCAGATGAGATCTTCAATAAAAGGACAAAAAAGATCAGAATTGCGTCATTACCCAAAATCCAGGATCTGAGTTTTTCTGATCTGGAGAAATATTAAAACTTCCAGGGTAACAAAAGCCTCCACAAGGGAGGCAGAAAGTGTAAATTTTAGAAATATGAATTTTTCAAGTTGCCAAATATAATACAGGTGCTATTAAATATTTATGATCCTGATCACAAAAAATTCCCGGGAAACCGAGGAGAAATTTTTATGCATGTAACTTAGAGTAAATATGAAATTTCGATGTAAAACCGTTACATGAATATAGTTCATAATACTACGGGAAACCGTAAGGGTTGTGTTTGAAGCGTTTGTATATTCGAACCGAACTAAATATATATAATTATGACAATACAAATTGAATTATCTGACGGAACTTTTGCAGATCTTGATACTGCGAATATTATAGCAATCAATGATTTTAGCGGAGCCTGTAGGATTGAAACAGGTGACGGGAAATTTTTAGATACTAAAGCATCATACGAGGATATTAAAAAACTTTTAGGAGAATACATTGATATAAAGTAGGCACAGATTTTCCAGACAAAACAGTCCCCCAGATAATTGGGGGATTGTTTTATTTCGCAAAAAACAAATCAGCTTCCGCTTTCCTTCTCCTGATCAGTCCATTTAAAGTTTTTCCGCCGGCGGTAATGTATTTCTTTGTAAACCAGTTCCGGATCTCCTCTTCGCCTGCTTTTTTATTGATCAGAGAAAATAAGCCGTCTGATCCTCCGGTATTATAAGTGTGTGATACAAGAGCGTCGAACTGATTCTGGGTCAGTGGTATTTTCACTTTGGCATTCACTATTTTTTCATAAGTGGGTAAAACAGCGGAGAATAATTCTACTCCTTTTTCCCTGGTGATGGCCGGATCTTTCATGGTTACTTTCTTGCCGCCGGGATAATAGGTATTTCCATATCCGATTGTGGGAATTCCTGCAGAATCCAGATAAGGCTGAGCACTGAAGCCTTCAAATGATATAATCAGATTGATTCCTTTTTGTGATGTTTTCATTTCTTAAAATATTTATAGGTGAAAAAGAGAAGGATTAAAGTGATTCCCATGATGGTAATAAAAACCCAGGCTGCAGCATCCAGTCCATTCAGTTTTATATTTTTTGTTTGTTCAGAAATTTTAGCATCCACTTCCCTGATGGCTTCTTTGGAAACAGATTGCCGTGCAGAATCCTGAATCCTGTTCGCAGATTCCTCTGTTTTAGTTTCCTGTTTTCTGTAGTCACCTTTGGTGTAACGGTTACTGATTGAATATTCTGCCATTCCTTTAATAGAAATACTTTGAATGGTGTCGCCGCCTATTACCTGATGAAAAGTAAAAGGGCTGGACGCATCAGATTTACCCTGTATCAACAGATCTCCGGATATCTCATCTTTACTTTCCTTTACCGATACCTCATCGGATTTACTTTGCACCGACTGTATATTCCGGAAGCCTGAAGAATCGGTTCTTACTTTTTCCTTTTCTTTTGTATTTTCTTTGTAAGTGGTGGTGATTTTATGTTTACTCCTGCAGCCCATCATGAGACTGCTGAGTAATATCAATAATAGAATTTTTGTTTTCATCGGTTTATTTTTAGGTTGAGAAATGACATGATTGATGCAGGAAAAGAAAAGTTAAAAGGGCTCAATATCCCTTCGGGCTTCGCTCTTCCTGCTTTCAACCCTTTACATATTTGAATTGTTTTCATAACAGATGCTGTAAGCAACAGCTGACTGATTCTGAGTATTTTATATGAATATCTTATCTTCTTTTACATATTCTTTCTTAATGCTTTCCAATAGCATATCCGGATTTACTTTGTAACCAGGACCGTTTGATGCAATTGCTTTTAAGCTGACATCCTGGATGACATTCATGATATTGGAACCGGTAAGCTCGTATCGTTTTGCAATCTGGTCTATATCAATACCTTCAAGTTGTAATTGTTCCGGGAGGTTTTGCTGCCAGATACGCAGACGCTCTTCATGCTTTGGATTATTGAATTGTATGCAGCTATGAAAGCGTCGCGTAAAGGCTTTATCCATATTATTCTTAAAATTGGAGGCCAGAATAATGAGTCCTGAGAATGTCTCTATCCGTTGAAGCAGATAAGAAACTTCCTGATTGGCATATTTGTCATGGGCATCTTTTACAGAGGTTCGTTTTCCGAAGATCGCATCGGCTTCATCGAAAAATAAAATCCAGTTTTTATTTTCTGCTTTATCAAATAGTTTAGCCAATTGCTTTTCTGTTTCGCCAATGTATTTGGAGATCAGTATAGAGACATCCACTCTGAACACAGGTCGTTTGGTATATTTCCCTAAAAGGCTGGCTGCAAGAGTTTTTCCTGTTCCCGGTTCACCATAAAACAAAACCCTGAAGCCCGGTTTAAGTTTTTTCTGCATGCCCCAGTCTTCCATAAGAATATGGCTGCTGTTGTACCATCCTTCAATACTCTGAAGTTCATCTAATGTGGCCTGAGGAAGTATTAAGTCTGACCACGATCTAAGGGTGTGTATCTGCTCTGCCGGGAAGTCATTGCTCATTTTCGGTAATAATTCCACTCCGAATATGATCTTATTAAAAGCTTCATGATGAACATTGATCTGGCTGTTGATGGCTGTATGCTCATGGGTTGAAAAAACAAGAATTTCTTCTTTTATCAGAACCGAATCCGGACCGAGATAATCCAGTGCGGCCAACCGTTCTGAAATGCTGTCGCCTCCTAAAATATACTGCACAGCCTGAATGGTTGGATTAAAGAGCCTACCGTTATCGTTGGTTGCACAAAAATCAAACAGCTCATTACCGGGAAACTCCAGATAAATGCGTTTGAGCAATGATGGGTCTAACCGTGGCACCAAAGCCATTAAAAGAATAACAACTTCCTGATGGGTAAGCTCTTTCCCTGAAATATAGTTTCCTAACTGAAAGCCTTCATGGTCATGAGTATTAAATTCAGGAGCTCCTGTATTAAAATCTTCCGAAGAATTGTTGATACGCCATGTAATAACCTCTTCTAAATGGGTGAATAGTTTTTGTAATTGTTTCGCCTCCATTGATTTTTTAGTCTTTTTTATTTTGAAAATAGTTTATACCGTATCTTAAAGACAGGTCTACTGTATTTGTGATTTGTTTAAAGAAACCTCAGCCGGAAAGTAACCTGCATCCGGGTTTTCCATAGGGGTTGAACGGGGGAAGTCATCCCATCCGAGAGTTTCTGTTTTAAGAATTGATCTGCACTTGTACAAATTCTTAAGATTATCTTTTATTATTCAGCGATATAGTGATCACATTCGATCCTTACATTCCGGCATCTATCTGCATAGCCTCCCAGAACATTCACATTTTTGATCCCTGCATTCAACCAGCCGGTCATCAAAAGTTCCCCCGTATCGTCATTATACAGCCTGCATTCAATACGTCTATCGTATCCTGTAAGGTCTGCCCTATAATTAAAAGTGAGAAAATCCCCAAGATTATAATGCTCAGTAACAATGTTTTCATTGGTATATTCATGAGACCAGTAGCCTGCATATATCATATACTCAACAGGTGCTGAGGTTTTATTAACCAACCGGATATTTGTATTAATAATATTTACTTTCTCTCTGACGTTAACTTTTTGTATTTCTATCGTAAGCCACTTCCTCTTAAGTTCTCCCATCTCAAAGCCCTCAGGGATTGTAGGTAAGTTATTTCCAAAAAGCCTCGACATCATGTTAGTATAATCTCCATCTGTCTGGTAGCGAAAATAGTAGTACTCATTTTCACCTAAATTGTTTGCCGAAAATTGTTTTGTTGTAATGGTATAAGGTGGCTTACCAAAAAAGTATTGCCTTATGATGTCTCCATTATTTACGCTCACGTCAATGATCTGATCTTCTTCATCCCCTGATCTCACAACGATTGGAAAATATTCTTCTGCAGGAATATAATTGACATAGGCAACAAACCCGCTCTTTATAGTATTCAAAGTATTGGCAAGCGTTATCGTTTCCTTTTTAGTCAGGCCGTCTTGTTTGTGTCTTAAAGAATCTATCAAATCCGAAAACTGATTCTGTGTAGGATATTTACCGGTTTCAAAATAGGTTTTTAACTGGTCTCGGGTGATTAGTTTATTTTCGTTCATAATGCTTTATTAATGATGTTTTTCAGCATCATTATTTTTGGTTTTCGATGATTATTTATAGTATGTTTTTAAACGTTCAGAGCTATCTTTTATCAGAAAAACTTCCTGCTCTTTCTCCTGGGTCTGTGAAGCAGTCTTTCTTCCAATATTTTTAATGGGTATAGTTACATTCGATTCTGATATTTCTGATTCCTTTTACTTCGTTCCCGCCCATTAGCATATAGTTTTGTCCCGCCTCTAAATTTACTGTCGTTAAAAGTCTGTTTTGATCTGTATCATAGATGCTGCATTCTACAGACTGTTCTACTCCCCGAAGGTCAGCTTTGAAATAAAAATTAAGAGAATCCCATGCATCATAATGATTGGTAACAATGTCTTCAAAGGTAAAAGCATGTCCCCAGTAACTTGCCTGTATGCTGTATTGAACCGGTATGGAAGTTTTATTATGAAACTTAATACCTGTGTTGACAATGTTCAATCTTTGCCCCATATTCTGTCTGTTTATCTGTAACATCAGCCTTTTACCATTCAGTATTCCCAATACAAACCCCTCAGGAATCTCTGGCAGAGAATTCCCGATCAATCTGGCAACTGTGGAACCGTCTTCCAGAGAGAAAAATACATGATAGTATTCAGTTTCCCCTAACCCTTCTGCCGGAAGTTCTTTTGCTTTAATGGTGTAAGGTGCTTTCCCAAAGAAGTACTGTTTTTTATCATTATAGGAGAAATCTTCTATGGTGAGCAACTGGTCTTCTTCATCTGCCGAGCTTATGGTGAACTGAAACCTTGCACCGTTAAGATTGGATGTGTAATAGGATACGTATGCATTATTAATATATACCCAGTTCAAACTATTGGCAATGATTACTGCATCTTTATTGGTAAGGAGATCTCCTTTGAGTTTCAGGGAATCTATCAGATCCGAAAACTGGTTTTCTGTCGGATATTTCCCGGTTTCAAAATAAGTTTTCAGTTCCTCCCTTTTGTCTAGTTTATTTTCCTCCATAATACTTGATTTAAATTCTGTGTATGCTATATTTAAAGTCCGAAATTCATCTTTTTTTTATTGTCAGGAAAGTTTTTAGCCTGTGCTATTCTGTAGTTGCAGTCACTTCCCATGGTATCTTTTTATTATTTTACATTTTCAGAATAACTGCATTCAATTCTTATTTTTCTGATGCCGCTCACCTGGCCTCCATTAAAAGAGTTCTGGTTTTGCCCCGCAGGCAGGTAAACTGTTGATAAAAGAGTATTATTTTCCGCATCATAGATTTCGCATTTTACAGACTGACTGATCTTGGTAAGGTCTGCATTATAATAAAAGGCCAGATAGTCTCCGAGGTCATAATGATCGGTAACCATGTCTTCATCCCTATATCTGTCACTCCATCCGGAAGCGTCTATTCTGTACCTTACAGGCACTTCTGTTTTATTAACGAACTTCACTTCCGTGTTTAAAATGTTTATTTTTTTACCATAATCTACTTTTGAAATCTGTATGGGTAACCCAACACTCTCCAGCTCTCCAAAGTCAAACCCGGCAGGAAGTACTGTCTTCAGATTATTGCCGAACAATCTGTAAATGGTATAAGTCTGGTTTAACTGATAGGCCAAACTATAATATTCCGTTTCTCCTAAACTTCCCTCCTGGATTTCTTTTACTTTAATCGTATACGGCGCACTTCCTATTAAATACTGTTTATCCAACAAGCTTTTGAAACTGGCGGATGAAATCACCTGATCCGGCTCATCACTCGTGCTTACAACTATTGAAAATTTTAAGCTTCCTGCATTGCTCAGAAAGAAAGTAACATAGATGTTATCTATAGATGCTAAATTATTGGCAAGGATCGCCAGTTCTCTTTTGGTCAAAATATCTTCCCTGAGCCGTAAGGAATCTATTAAATCTGCAAACTGGCTTTGTGTAGGATATTTGCCGGTTTCAAAATAGGTTTTTAACAGGTCTCGGGTGTTTAGTTTTTCTTCCATAATACTGCTTTATAATTTATGCTTCTCAGCATAATTAAGTTTGGGTTCAATAATAATGTATGTTATGTTTTAAAGTTGTGAACTCATCCTTTTTTATCCCCGGAAAGGATTTCAGCTTAGTGATTCTGTAATGACAGTAACGCTTAGTTTTAAGAACAGGATGATAATGTCTTCAATTTCGATGCTCAAAATTCATACTTTTTTTGTTCCTGTGAAAGTTTTTGGACTTCCCTATTCTGTAGTTGCAGTGCTTCTATTTCCGGAGTCATCAGAACCATCACTGCTCGCCTGCCTGTCTGGTAAAAAATATTGAAACCCCGACTAAGCCCAACTCACGCAGGCTTTAATAAAAAAGGCCCGGATTATACAATCCAGGCCTTTTACCATATATCTTAACACTTGCTTTCTTTTCCGTAAAGCAGATGATCACTCCATTTTAAAGAAGAAATACACAACTGCCGCCCATTCTTTTTCCACTCCCCTGGCATAGCCAATGGTGGAATGACTGCTGTTTTCTACTGTTCCGTCGTCTTTAATGTAACCAATGGTTGAACGACTGCTGTTTTCTACAGTCCCGTCCTTTTTTACATAACCTACCGTAGAATGGCTTTTGTTTTCGATCGTTCCATCACTTTTGATGTAGCCAATAGTGCTGTGACTTTTATTTTCAATCGTCCCATCATTTTTAATGTATCCTACGGTGGAGTGGCTGCTGTTTTCTATGGTTCCGTCACTTTTAATATATCCCTTGGTACTGTGGCTTCCGGATTCTATAGTTTGAGCACTTACAGCTAAAAGACCAAACAAAAAGGAACAAATGAATAGTATTTTTTTCATATTTAAGATTTTAATGAGGTTATTAATTTTGATTTATTTGATATTCAAAAGTATTGATTATTCTTTTATAAAGATAAAAACTTGTAGATAAAATGATTGAATATGAAAACCACACGAAGGATTCGTGCGGTAGCAGTGGGGAAGGATTCGTGTGGCAGCAAGAAAATATCTTATTTTAATGATAACAAGAAAGCCGTTTTATCAGATAATAAAAACGGCTTTCTTTAAAATTACATCAAATTGTATAATATATTAAATGCTTTTTTCAGCTTCTTCTATATTATATACAATTCTACTATCTTCGCTTATTAAAGAACTAAAAATATCTTTGTATTTGTTAAAAGAATCTTTGTCATAATGAACAATAACCGGAAACAACTGACTTGCCTGATAGTATCTTTTATTTTCTAAGGCAGCCTGTATTGCCTGTTCTGTTTCTTTTAAAAGCGGTCTGCAATTCTTCTTTAAGAGAAAATCTTTCAGGTTGGATTCAAAAAATTTATCACCATATATATTCAAAAAATGTTTAATATACGGATAAAGCTCCTGCTCGGTCTTTCCATTGAATGTAGCAATATATAAGGCGTTTGTAATAACATCATATACATTGTCTTCATTATGGAGTCTATGGGGCTCAAAATTTTCTTTTTCATCCCATTTTTCAGCGATGAACTGATCAAGCTGCTTAAATCCTTCCGGTATTGCCCAGGCCAATAAAATAAGCATGGCCTGATAAGCAATATATAGGTCGTCATTGTGAAGAAGCAATTTTAGCTTTTCAACTCTGTCCGGATCAATATTTTCAAGGAGTTGTACTTCGCTTAAATCATATCCTTCGTTTCCTTCTTCGTTATAGTGATAAAGGAGTTCGTGTATTGGGTTATTCATTTTATTAGGTTTTATTGACAGTTCGGTATATAAGAAATATTCAGTTTCATATATTTTCTACTCATTTTGTTGTAATATATATTTTAGAACTACCGTGTAATCATAAATCCGAGAATGAGGAATTGTAATTTCATCATTAATTTTATCTCTATCGTAATCAGTAACCAAAATATCTCTGTTTTTTATATTGAACATGAGATTTCCAAATTCCAATTTGGTGTTATCTCCATTAAGACCTTTTTCGAAAAAATCATATATCGTTTTTACTTGTTCGATATTTATCTTTATTTCAAATATTGAATAAAAATCTATAATATGATAAAAACCTTCTTGCTTTTTATAGTCAATTATAAAGTATTTATCGTACAAAATTACGTTTTCATAATAACCATCTTGTATCATTCTTTCTCCTAAACCGAATGAACTTTGAACAAAATCATCGTGCTTATCCCAATTATTGAAACAATTACGATGAACATAACTTTTCACAAAATGAGTAAAGGTGGAATTTTGATCTGGCAGTGTGTAAGGCAATAATACAGATTCTTTAAAATTATCTATAACTTTCTCACAGATTGAACATTTAGTTGTTTTTTCAATATATAAAGACATATTTATTTGTTTTTTGGGTTAGACCATCCATAATAATTTAGTTCTCTTACCAGCTCTCCTATATCATTAGGGATAGTACTGTGTGTAAATTTCCATATTTCTCCTTCAGTTGTAACCATATAACTATATTTTTGATTTAATGAAATTATACCATCAATATCTTGAGGACTTATTAATTTTGCTTGCCCAGTACCCCAATCAAAAGGATGCGAGTGCATTAAAAGTCTATCAGTATAGTGAGGTAACTGACCTCCTTTGTATGATCCCATTTTAACCAAATATCTCTGCCCTTGCTTATCCATAATTATTGCAAACTCTTTTCCTTCTTTATAAGTTAGTGCAGCTAAATCCGTTGCTGTTACCTCACGTTTACCTATTTTGGCGATATGTTCACCTAGCCCATCGTTAACTGCTAATCTGTCCAATAACTCCTGTTGTTTTGAAGTTAATTCTTTCCCCCTCTTATTCATCTGAAAATCGAAAGGATCTTCTTTTACTCCTGAAGCTATTTCTACTCTTTTATTTTTCCCGGCATTAGGTAAAGTATCCTCAAATATATTATTTTTAGTAGACTTCACATTAAAATATTCAGCCGGAATTTCACCTTTAATTAAAATCTCTTTGTCTCTTACACTGTTGTTAAGATCTCTTACCGCATCATCTACTCTTTTCTGATTTTTAGGCGTTGGATTCTCTTCTAATCTTTTCATCGCCTGATCTATTTTGGCCTGTAATTCAGCTTGTACTTTTTCCGGTCTTAATACCTCTACCTCACTTATTTTACCTGCAGCAATATCAGCTTCCAGCCTTTTGATATCTACTTCAATCACATTGTCGCCGTAGGTTTTGCCTATGCCTGGTCCCTCATCTGAGAAAGAAGTATAAGGGCTTTTACTTTTCATAGGTTCGCTTCCTCTTACGTGATCAGAAACAGTAGCACTTCCGTTTTTGTCTGCGGGAGTTAAATTTCCTTCTTCATTAATGTGAGATTTTATCCTTCCTTCTTTTGAACCTGCAGGAGAATAAGGTCTGTTATCCTGTCTGAATATGCTTTCTTCATATAGGTTTTCCTGCACCGGAGCTGATGTCACATTCTCTTTCTTAATATTGGATTCTGCACTGTTTTTTTCATTTCTTACAGGCTGTTCATGCATTCTGTCAGGAACCGTCTGCTCTTCAAAAGGAAGTTGATTCATGTTGCGGTTTGGCGGCGTTACAGTCTTTTTCCTGAAAGGTTCTACCACCCATTCCTGTGCTTTTTTATAAGCTGCCTGAAAACGTTGGGATGCTTTGATCCATGTCTCTTTTTTGAAAACAGATGTTATTCTTCTAGGGATAGAAACAATTTGTGCTTTAAGACCATTTCTTGCAGTAATAAATACTCGCTTACCAAAAGTTTTCGGGTTTCTTTTTGCCAGATCTTTTATGGAAGCTCCTCCTTTTTTAGAGGCTTTGCCTCCCATCATCGCAAGAATTGCCATACCTGAATTGGTAATATCGCTTTTTAATTCACCTGAGTTTTTGAATAAAACGTCAGCCGTTTTTGCCGTATGTACATCATAAATATTTTTAATTCCGTTGAGTATATTCAATCCTAATGCTATGGCACCGATCCAGAATGTTATGGTTCCCATTGTTACGGTAGCTCCTCCTAACCAGGCAGCTAATGGTGCCAGACCACCCAGAGTGAAGATTGACCCTACAGCGGCTGCAAGGGTTAATACACCCAATATACCTGTAATGACACCGGCTATGACAAGTACTTTATTGGCTATTCCGGCAGCTTTCTGCAGAATCATTCCTACCGGATCTTGCGAGAATCCTTTCCAGCTTGTCAAATCGTCCCAAATACCACTTATAGAGCCGGAAATAGCTTCATACCATGCTTTAGGGCTAAAGATGGATTCAATAAATTTCCCTACATCTGTCCAGCTGATGTTTGTGATATCATTCCAAATATCTGAAAACGCAATAGAAATAGACATCCACAATCTTTTTAGCCCCGTAATTCTGTTCAGATTTTTGGTCACCAAGTTTAATGGTTTTTGTAAAGCATCTTTACGCTTGTTGTTAAAGACCTCTATTTGAGAGTTTCTGATACTTTCAACATTCTGACTGATCAAGCTTTGATGTTCTGATTGATCACTATCATAATTAGCATTTACTTCTTCAAATTTATCTCTTAATAAATTCCGTTGGCCCGGGCTTAATTGTCTTAGGAAAACTATTTGTTCATCTTCTGTTTTTAATTGGGTAAAGTCAACTAATAAACGTTCTGCCTCATTAAGTTCTTTAGGTGTTTGCTGAATTTTGTCTTTTTCTTTTTGTATTAAACTATTTCGCCCTTCAACAGTGGCCATATTGGCATAATAAGCATTTTGAGTTTTTATGATCTCATGTTCAATAACATACGAATCTAATAACAATGCATTGGCTTCCTGGTTTAATTTCTTACTTTCCGATTCTGTCTGTTTTAGTTTTGGGGTAAGTTTTCCCAACTCCTTTTTGGCTTCTATGTTCTTTTTAGTATCTGCCGCCAGTTTAGCTTTTGATTTTTGTACCGAGGCTCTGGAAGAGGTTATTTCGCTCTTTATTCTTGTATTTTTTCCTTTAGCCTGTTGGGCTTCCTGAGATAATTTCCGGGTTGTATTTCCTGCCTGAGACACTGCCTGGTTTATGGTAGCGGCGTTGGTATTTAATTCACTTAATTTTTTGGTAAGTTTTCCGGAATCAGCATTTTTGGGATCCTGGTGTTTTTGTGATCCCCCCAGTAAACTTTTAGCTTCTTTATCTAAATCGCTTGCTTTGGTCTTATTTTTATCATATTCCTGCTGGTATATTCCTACCTCCTGTTCTACCTTTTGCTGTCTTTTTAATGAGGTATCCAACCCCTTTTCCAATTTATGGATCAGAGCTTCTTTACGATCTATACTATCTTCTGATTTCTGCAAATCATCATCTGACTTCTGAATTTCTCTTTCAACTTCTTTAATCTTATTTTTCAGTGTTTTAGCGGCTTCATTTTGAGATTTCACCTGATTCCTGGCTTCTACTCCCTGATCCCTAAACTCCTGTGCAGCCGCAACAAGCCCCACTATATTGATGGTAGTTTGGGCATCCGGAGCTATTTCAGCCTGTTCGCTATCAACTGCCTTATCCATTCTTGGAGTAACAACGGATTGTATTTCATCCGGTATGGTAACTTTTGTTTCCTCTTCTCCTTTAGTTTTTGAATTTAATTTTTTATTAATCGTTTTTTTGCCTTCTGTAACCTTTTCTGAGCGAGGTTTTTCATTTTTATCCGCAACCTTTTTTGAGCTATTGCTATTAACTTCGGATGAGATTGGTTTAATTGGTGCAGTTTTAATCTCAACGGCCTTCTCTTTTGGCTTCTCATCTATAACAGGTTTTGATGCTTCATATTTGCTGTCAGTCTTTTGTAAGGTCTCTTTTTCACTCTCCCTTGTTGTTTTTACAGGATCTTCCTGATTTTTTACTATTTGATGAGCAACAGCCCGTTCCTGAACTGTATTGGTCTGATAAGTTCCTGATTTAAGCTCATGATAATCCCGTGCCTGACTGGGGCTTAGGGTCATCATATAGTCTTTTTCAATTTTTTTGGTATCCGGATGGTTGATATCTCCGGTTGCTGACAAACTCTCCTGAAGTTTGCCATACATGATTTCCGAGCCCTTCCCATGAATAGTTTGAGAGCTATGAGCAGAGGCCATGATATTATTAAGACCGATCCGGTTGCTTTCAGGATTTGCTGATCCCGCCCTATCAGTCGAGTTCTCAGACTTTTTTGTCCGTACACTGATCTCTTCCACTCCAGGCAGAGGGACTACCACCTGTTCTTTTGGCTTTGGCTTTTTGCCTGGGCTAAGGTGGGCTTTGCTGTTTTTGTCTACAGTTGCTGCTTTCATTAACTTAAATTTTAATTTCACATTGATTGGAAGGCATACAAAGCGCAACTGTATAGAGTGCGCTTTACATACCTGTTGGTCTGCAGAACAAGACCGTGAATAGTGGATTCTGAATTTGAGTAACCTAGAAGTGACGGCCAGCCTGTGATGAGAAACACGTAATGCTGAGTCACTTCTAGTTTTTGCTCACTTGTTTATTTAGTTTTCTGGTTTTAACTTTTTTGAATGATGGATCGTATACTGCAATCGCTGAAGCACACGGATCAGTCAGCTCCATCCTCTAAATTCATTGATTATTCCACATTTTCCTTAGCTATTTTTCCTGTTTTCAAAAAGGGTTACAGCTATTGTTTTCATATTTTTTCAATTGTTTGGTTATTGGTTGATATCCTCTTTTTTTTCTTCTTCTTCGGCAGGTGGTCTGCCTGAGCCGGTTCCATATCGGTTTTCTATTAAAAGGTTCACTGCTTTGTCAATCCAGTTTGGCAGATTGTTAGTGATCATTTTCAGGAATTTATCATAGCCGTACCCCAGTACAAACAGTACTCCTGTAGAATACCATTTGTCATGAAGCTCGGCTCTGTTCATCAGATAACTCATCGTAAAGCCTACAATAACTACAATGACCAATGTGATAAAGTGTTCCCAGGGTTGTTTTTTTTCTTTGTTTTGTATGGAGACCAGCACCCTTAACAATCCTCCTGAAAATGCTATTGCAGTTCCGATTAACAGGGCTTTTATACTATCCAGATTCATTCTTTGCTATATATTATTTATTAATTTTTTTGATTTTTTACAACTTCTATGAAGTCTCATTATTCCTGATCCAACATATACATTGCATCTAAAAATCTTTTGCTTTTCCGGATGTTTCCATTTTCATTCAGATAGGCCAGTTCTTCAATAAGATCGTTGATATCTCTGCGGGGTTTCTGCAGTTTCTCTTTATCTTTTTTCTTTTTTTTCTTTTCTTTCTTTTTCATGGTTTCTAAAGTTTTTAATAGTCAGTTGTTTTTAATTTTTTGAAATTGTCTTTCTCATCATCCAGGTTCAGATCGTTTATTTTTTAAAATTGACTGATCGGTTAAAAGAACCGGAACTGAAAGCAAAGACGGTTTTCACTTGGTATTTTAGCTATAAGTTTACATTTGAGAAACAGGTAAGGACAGCCTTTTGATTCATCAGACTGATGGCGGGTTATCGGTAGTAGAATACCCCGGAATCCTTTTCTATCTTTAGAATAAATAATTTCAAATCTGATTCATGTGTGCCTTCAGCTTTAAACGGCTGTATTGATAAGATTCTGTCTAACATCATTTTTACAGGTAAGGATTGAGCTCAGTCTGGGTTTCATCAATTAACTCTGAAGAAGAATGTTATAGATTGTTCTTTCGGACAGAAACAACATTTCTGTCAGTTCAGTTACAATAACTTTCATCTGTTTATCCTGATTACGTTTTACGTATTCAATGACAAAATCTTTTCTTTTTTCTACTAATTCTTTACTACGTTTCATTTTGGGTTAAAAGTTTTTATGGGTTAAAAGTTTTTTTTCTTAATCAGACAGGTGTTCATGTTTCTTATTTCTCCCGTTTTATGGGGCCGAAGAAACCTTAAAGACTTTGTTAAGCCTTTGAACAGATGTCTGGTCACATTATTTAATTTTGATTTTCCGGAAGCTGATATCAGGGATGTTCTCTCAGAATCTTCCCTCAGCTTCTTTCTTTAAATTCTATTTTCTGCAAACAACTCTATTGATGTTTATAAAGTTTTGTGTTTTATAAACAGTTATATAGCAGTTTCTACTTTCCGTAATTATTTGTACAAGAACACAACATTCTATTTGGGTCTCATATTGCTTTTAACAATGCTTGTTCCAGAATTTTGTCTGTTCTATAGGAGGTGTTAATACTGATAACTATAATTAACCGATATTTTATATGCTAACAGTAGCTTTTATTTCAGGAAAACAAAGAGCTGAACGGCTGCTTTATTTTTACCCCCATCAAAATAAACGCATTTTTATCATTCACCAGACAACACAAAAGCGCACATATATCATTATTTGAAAATATAAAAAGCGCATTTTTTACACATATATCTAAATTATAAAGATTTTTCTGTTCTTATTAGTTCCGGATAAAAACAAAAACCAAAATCCAACATTTACATATAGAGGGCACAAAAAACAGCTTTTAACTTTTTTAATTACAGCTTATTATAAAATAAAATTATCTTTTTTAAATAATAATTAAATAGTCAACTGTCAATATAATTTTGTACATTTGTACCGTTCTGTCTTAATGACGAAACAAATATACGAACATTGTTCGTTTTTAAAAATAAAAAACGAACATTTTGTTCATTTTTTTTCATAAATAACTATAAACATATCAAAATGAACTATTTAGAATTCAAAGAAATCAGGAAGAAACTAAACATGAAGCAGGCTGATATCGCAAAATCTATAGGAGTAGGAACAAGAGCCGTACAATATTGGGAAAAAGGCGAACGGAAAATACCGGAAACAACAGCTTATTTTGTAACCAATCTGCTGCAGGAGCAACAGAAAAAGCTCAATGATGACAGTGCATCCCCTGTTGTTTTTTCTGATCTGAAGATTATGAACGTTCCCCTGGCAAATCAATATGCACAGGCCGGCTATCTGAGCAGGTTTGCAGATGAAGAATACATCGAAAGCCTACCCACCATTCCCTTTACCGACGATGTAGAACACCGTGGTGAATATATGTGTTTTGAAGTGAAAGGAGACAGCATGGATAACGGATCCTACGAAAGCTACCTGGAAGGCGACATTATCTTATGCCGGAACATCAGACAGGATTACTGGATGAGTAAACTGCATTATGACAAATGGGATTTTGTCATCGTTCACAAAGAAAAGGGAATTCTAGTAAAACGGATCATCAATCATGATGTGGAGAAAGGTATCATCACCCTACATTCTCTCAATGAATATTATGAGGATATGGAAATCCATCTGAAAGATGTTGCCAAACTGTTCAATATCATCAGTACCAGACGTAAAAACAACAGAAGATAACTGCCTGAGTGAATAAAATCCTCAATTTCTTGAGGATTTTATTGGGGCAATTTAGACTATGCATCACAAGATCTAACAGATATACCTAAGTGTTTCCCTTATTATTTCACCTGTTTCCGGGCTCACATCATAAACTTTGCTTCTGCTGTAACTTGGAAACCTCACCCATAAGATTCCCTTCTCATTAAATCCACTAGCCCCGTTTGTATCAAAACTATCAAGGTTCCCCGGTATTGCAGGAGTTACACCATCACTCAGATAAATAAAGCTTCCTGGTTGCGGAAACGGCGTAGTTAAATTCAGCTCCTTAGTCCATCGGCTCATTGGCATGCAAATACTTTCTACTACATCATCAGTGTCTGTTGGGATTCTAAATGCTCCTGATACACAACATGCATCTTTAACAGAATAAGGAGCAACCTGAATTTTCCAATCTCCTGATTTAAACTCAACAGGAGGATACCATTCTGAGATCCCACCAGATAAACAATATTTCCTTGCTCTTATATATAAAGTAATATCCTTACCAATGTTTAGAGCATTCATATCAACATATTCCGGCTGGGCATACCCAAGACCTCTCTTTGAATATATAATTTTATTGAACTCAGAGTCTAATGCTATCTGATATTCCAGGGTAGCAAGATCTGTATTATCACTTGAAATCATCACCTCTATCTGACCGTTCTCCCGCACAAAAACTTTATCAATAGACGGGACTTTACAGGTTGAAGGACCACATTTTCCTACTGTAAAAAAACTAGTTTTCTCATCTTTAGTATTCTCCAGTTCTAATTTTATTCTTAAATCGTAAGTACCAGGAGTTTGAATCGGGTTAAGTTGAACCAATTCTCCATTCGCAGGTACCGGGGTTATCTCATCTTCTATCTCCTGCTGCCCTGGTTCCTGTTTTTTATAGTACGCAAATGCTCTTTTTATTAGTGAGGAAGATGTATAATTTATCTTAAATGAAATTTTGCATTCTTCTGCTGACATTATCTTATGTTTTTATTGTTATTATTATGTTTTATTAATATCTAAGGGGTGATTTGAAGCTATAGAATTGCCTGATCACCCCTTTACAGAGTAATAATACAGGTTCTGTACTCTACTAATCTTTGCTTATGATCAGATACAGATTGTGATTACTCCTGTACCCATGCATTTCCTTCCACAGCATCAAATGCTCCACTATCTGGATCAAAAGCCATAAATCGGAATATATAAGTATCAACGAGTAAATTAGTAACTGTTAAAGACCGTGTATCAGCACCTATCAGCACCGCTCCGGATGGCCCGCTAATCTGATGCCATGAATAAATAAGCTTTGGATGATCAGCATCATCAATTATCCCATTTAGCGTAGCTGTTCCTTTTAAGGTAAAAGATAGATCACTCTGTCTGAATTTATCACTATCTGCCTTAGCTTCAACGACAGGCATAGCAACTTCACAACACTGTACACCTTCAGAGAAGTCGATATTGTTTATTGTAACATATGGAGGTTTGTACCAATTAGTTATACTAACAATCTGATTACATGCACCATTACTCACAGTCACATTGATCGTCGGGTTTCCTTCCGGATTAACATTTCTCAGTATACAGCTCGTAAATCCATTTGCATCCGGTTTAGAAATCGGGTTACCGTCCACACTGTAATCATAGTTGGCCAGGTCTGTCCCGGAAACATACAGGTTTACTTTGGTTTCATTGGAACCACCGGTTGGATAATCAACAGATCTGACAGATATTGCAACATTCGGCTGCTTAATAACCTTAATACTGCAATTGGTTTGTTTTCCTTTTACAGTAAAAGTAATTACCTGGCCATGGAATGAAGAATCCACTAAATTCGGATCAAATGAACCGGATACTACACCGGCAACAAGAACATTACCCACATAAGCCTGTATAGTCCCGTTCTTAGGGATTATCTCAGTAAAAGATATAGGCTTGGCATCAGAACAGATAACACTTTGCGGTAAACGTAAAGATGTATACCAATCGCTTATAGGCATTCTCTGACTGCATCCGCCACCACTCACTCTCACACCTATCACCGGGATATTGTTCAGATCCAGATTATGGTATGTGTAGCTTATCTTACCATTTATAATATGATCAGGGAAACTATAGTGTCCATCACCTAGGAAATCCCATTCGTACAGATAGTCTGCAAAATAGGGTCCGGAAACCTCAATGTGTATTGTTGTTAATGTTGAACCGTTAGCTGGATAATCAACACTATAATTAGTACTAACTTTAGGTGGCGGAACCACCTTAATACGGCAATTAGTCGGTTGGCCATCTACCTTGAATGTAATGTATTGCCCATACAAATTAGGGTTCACTCCGTTTGGACTGAAGTAAAAAGTCCCGTTGTTGAATCTTATAACCTGATCATGATTATCAATAATATTGGCACCAACATAAGCTACTATAGGGCCACCGGCAGGAATTACTTCAGTAAAACGTATAGCATCGTCTCCTGAACAAATAATATCAGTTGGCAAACTTAATCGAGCCGGAACTTTGTACCAATCTCTTATAAAAATATCCTGAGCACATCCGTTACCACTCACATTCACTTTTATTACCGGAATATTTTTCGGATTAAGATCGTATAACGTATAACTCACCATTCCATCTGCATCCGGGTTTAGAGTAATCAAACCTCCATCATCCCAGAAGTCCCATTTGTAAATATAGTCTGTAAAACTTGTTCCGGAAATTTTAAAGTTTATGGTTGTTGCATTTGAGCCATCCCCTGGATAATCAACCGAAACAACATCTATTGTAACATCCGGCTGTGTAACCACCTTGATACTGCAGCTGGTTGGTTTTCCGTTTACAGTAAAGGAAATTTCCTGACCTATCAAAGATGGGCTTATCATTCCCGGATTAAAGAAGTATTGTCCATTAATTAATTCCACTCCTCCATTTAAACTATCAGTAACACTAGCTTTTACCACTCCACTTACAGGAAGTACAGTAAAAGGTACTGCACCTGCTTTAGAACAAATAACATCACTTGGCAAGCTTAATTTAACTTCAGTTTTTGGAGTACAACAGATGTATGGAAGCGAAAAATCTGCGATAACTTTTGGATTTCTGATAGAATCATAAACTATTAAAAAAGATCCTCCCTTTTCAACTCCATGTCTGTGCTCTAATCCCGGGTGTTTATCTACATAATCATTGAAATAAGCTATTGAAAGGTCTTTATTTCCTACTAGCTCCTCTAATGACAGTGCCACAATATCAAACCCGAGTTGTTCCTTATCTCTGATTTGCTTTATCTGTTCAAAAGCTTTTTGGAAATCCATTCCCTGATGGCCTTCTATATTATAGAAAGAGCTCTTGTCTATACTGAAATCTACAGGATCCTGACTACCGGAGCCTGGAATCAAGAATGTAAGATCGTACCTTACATTATCTGCAAATGATCTATTGCTTGTGTTATCAAAATTCCAGGATTTTAAAAATCCTTCCGTAACATCATAGTAGAAAGGAATCGCTTTATTGCTCAGTGGATTTAGTTTCTGCGATGACGTAATTTTAATTGTTTTTTTATTACCCAAATAATTAAAATTGAATACCTGCTGATTAAAACGGTTCACTAATTCTTTGAGCCTTTGTGTTGCCTTTTCATCATCTAGAACAGGCGAATTATAAAACTGATGTCTTGTAGAATCCAGCTGGGTATCCGATATTAATTTTCCAAGCATGATGTGCTTAGGAAAAGAAGCAAAATTTGGAAAATTTTTCGTAAACGCTTTAGGAAGCAGTTTTATAATTTCAGAATAGGTAGCCATCAAATCTTTTGTCACATCATACGCATACTGAAATCCGGCATCCAGCGCAAGACATTTTTCTACTTTCTCTTTGAATATCTGATAAGGGTACACAACTGAAAATCCCATTATCTGGGAGATTGTCTGAATTTTTTCAAAAACGGCCTGGCCAAAACCATCTTTCGCCAAAGCATCAGAATACAGTTTTTTTAAATCGGCAGCTGTATACCTGTTTTCAACTCCGCTTTCTGAAATAAAGCGGCTCAAGATAACCCGTTGTGGTTCAACAGGTCCCAGAATATCTTCTGTGAACAGAGGATGAGGCTGAATACGGTCTTTTCTGCCTGGCTTGGTTATACCGGTTATAGGATCAGTTACCAGACGGTCATCTCCAAGAATATGGACGATGCCCTGTGCTGTAGTTACTAATACTTTAAGGTTTCTGATCTGCAGTACCCCATGATTGTCGCAGTCAACCCCTCTACAGGGTTTAACATCTTTTTCATAATCTTCCAGATACAGCAACAGATATTTGTCATTTAAATTTGAAAGATTAACAACAGGTTGAAAATCAGTCTGTGCTTCCTGAGCTGTTGCCAGTTCCCAAAGTTCAATCTGTTCTTCCCCTTCATAAAATGATGGGTATCTTATTTTGAAATTATCATATGCTTTGAAATGGGTAAAGCTTTTGTACTCCAGATCCACAGTCTTTAAATCACTCACGTACAGATCTTCACTCACCTTATTGGTTTTATTCAAGGTTAGTAAATCTCCGTCGGTTGTAAGTGCTGCCCCCTGAGAAAGCTCTATGCTGCTGAGTAGTCTGTTTTTGTAAATAAGTTTCGGTTTGAGACCGCAGACAATACCTACTCCCTGCAGCAGTACTCTGGACAAACGGTCCTGATCTTCAAAAAAGTTCAGAAATTCATTGAACTGATCCGGATCTTCTATGTACTGTCCCTTACTGAACTTTCGGTATTGAACTGAGATATTACTTAATTGATTCTTCATTATTATTAATTTTTTAATGATGTATTAAGGTTTTTTCATAATCTTCTCAGGCAGATAGCCTGCCCGAGAAGTTATTCATGCTAATTATTATTACGAGGGCAAATACCTGAAACCCTCCATGCTGTACCATTCAAAGGAGCATAAACCGTAACTTTAGCAAATCTTGGAGTAGGAGTATTTTTATTGAAAGTTAACTGACCCGATCCATTCGATGGATTAGCAGTATGGATATCTGACGGGCTAACGCCTGCATTAATTAAAGATCCATTAAAGCTGCTTGATCCCACAAAGCCACTATCCCATTTCTGACCATTCCATTCAATGACAAATCTGTCCGGAACACTGATTGCGTCATAATTAATACCCGCAATACCTGTATCTGTTCCAAAATCGATGTTATACTCATAAGCTCCGGAATTTCCATTGTAATTAAAATTATCACTACAAGGCACAAGCTGTAAACCACTTAATTCAACATTCAAAGGAACCTGTGTGCTACAGCCTGTATTTTCAGCAATAACATTAAGGGTTACATGATATGTAGTATTTTCATTTGGCGTTATAGAGAATAGGTGTGCAACCATTCCATTAGCATCAGGAACCGCATTACTTGTATGACCATCACCAAAATTCCATTGGTAAGCAGTAATCTGGCCTGCTCCTGTATTTGTTACTTTAAAATTAACAACAGCCTGATTATTAACATAATCATAAATAGGGGTACCCATAGTTAAAGTAATGCTTGGCTGAGGATGTACAACCATTTGCACTTCTACAGGGTCACCATTAACAGTGAAGGTAATGGTCTGCCCGAAATAAGAAGCATTAACCAAACCAGGATCAAAGAAGTTTTGACCTCCGGATTGTGTAACAGCAGGTATTGGAGTACCATTTACAAAAGCTTTTACTTCACCGTTCAACGGAACAATTGTCATAGGAATCGGAGCATCTTTCTGACATAGTTTGTTTTTAGGTAATGAAAGGAATACAGGATCCTTTTTAGAACAACATAAATATGGCAATGAGAAATCTGCCAGAACCCTGTTTTTTGCTTCCGATTCGTAAATCATAGCGAAGGTTCCTCCCGGTTCTACCCCGGACACGTGTTCCAATCCTGATTTTCGCTCCAGGAACTCGCTTAGAAGTTCACTTACAACATCATCTTTTTTAGGATCCTGTTTTACCACAGTAACCCCTTCAGGCGATCCTTCTTTTGCGAATTCAGCCTGGTTCAGCAATCTTAATTGTTCATCCAGTTTAGAGATGTTCAGCAGCGTATTCTGTGAATTGGCTGTACGGTTGCTGACGTCGCTGGAGATGGATATCAATTGTTTTCTGAGCTCTTCTATGGATACCGTTTTTTCTCTTACAGGCGTCTCACCACCAGGTTTTTCACCTTTATTCAAAACCAGTGCAATAACATCAAAGGCTAATCCGTATTGTGTTTTAAGATCATTGATGTTTTGTAATGCTGTTTTATAAGGCATACCCAGATGACCTTCAATTCTATAGAAGTCATTGTTATCAATATTATAATTCAATGGATTCTGGATAAAATCCTCTCCTGCCAGATTGGCTGTATGGTAACTTAAATTGTAAGCCTGCCTGTCGGTTTTGGTCTTTTCAAAGTTCCATTGAGCCAGTAAAGGCCTGTCCACATTATAGTAATAAGGTATTGCCTTATTTCCTAATCTTACATTCAGATTGGAAGGTGTGATTTTAATACGACCGATATACGACTGGAATCCGTTGATCTTTTGTACAAAACGGTTGGCAAGCATTACGATTCTTTCATAATTCTCATCATCATTGGTTGTCACCGGTGAATTATAAAAACCATGACGCAAAGGAGTGTACTGCCCTAATTCCAACTGTGCTCCCACAGGTCCCAGCATAAGGTGCTTAGGGAATGAGGCGATATCCGGGCAGCATTCTGCATTCAGATGCAGGATCAGGCCTTTTATTTCGTTATAGGTATCAATTAAATCTTTTAACAGGTCATACCGGTACTGATAGTCTTCTAAGCCTGGCGATGTATTGGACAATAAAAAGTTCAGTTTATCAAATAGGGTCTGCCCTCCCAGGTTGACACTTACGTTAAAAGTATCTGCAATAGAGCTGAAGCCCTGGCTTAATTCTGCAACAGCAGTAATCGCTTCCTTAAATTTTGTTTTTAACTGATCGGCTGTTTTAACTTCAGTATCCAGGATAACTCTTCTGGTCTCCAGGTTAGGCAGACTATCAAAAAGCTTCTCGTACGTGTCATGAAGTTTAAAGATAGTGTCTTTTGCATCACCTCGTGTGATCAGATCTGAAACAGATGCTGAATCTGCTAAAAGAACTTTAAGGTTAGATACCTGTTCTGCTCCGTTATTATCACAATCAGCATCCTGGCAAGGGTTCTCATCATTGGAGTAACTTTCCAGGTATAGGATAACTATTTTATTATTTAAAGTAGTACTGATATCTCTTACGAGTTTAAAGCTGCCTGGATCAACACCTGTATCTGTTGCTTCATCATACTCCTGTGTCGTATATAATTCCAGAAGAGGTATTTGCTGACCTCCGATGCGAAAGTGTTCATATTTTACGGCATCAGTATAATCTCTGTAATATCTGTAATTTTTAGATGTGAAATCTATGATCGCTTCTGCTGGGGAACTTCCTTTCTGACGCAGTGTTATCAGATCTCCATCTGTAGTCACTCCGGCTCCCTGTGTAATCATGATCGTATCATAGGGAAACTCAAGTTCCGGTCCTCCGGGTCTGGAGATTTTTTCTGCTGAAGCAGGTCCTACTTCAAGTTCTATATATTTTGCCTGAAAACCGCATACTACTCCCACGCCGCTCAGCCTGGTTCTTGATAGCCTGTCCTGATCTTCAAAATAGTCAATAAATTCGTTTAATTGCCCTTCTGTTAACGCCTGATTGTCGTTGAACTTCCTGTATTGGGTTGTTACATGGTCTAATTTAGTATTCATTATTTTTTGATTTTTGATAAGTTTGATTGTCCTAATATGATTTTTCCGTCCAAAGTGTCATTATCATTCGCATCACAATCCAGAAGTCTTCCCGGCCTGTAAATATTATTTAAATGGGCAAGAGCGGCCAGTAAATCTGTAATGCTGTTTCCCAGGTTGACAATATTGTTTCTTGATTTGTCTGAAAGGTACTTTTTAAAGGCCACTTCAAATTCTGACAAGTCGTTTTGAGCGGTTTGCTGCTCACTCAAACGATCTCCTACCCAGCAGATTTTTGCTAAAATATGAGCAGGAATCTCCTGTCTGATCACTGTTTCTGCATAACGTCTGAAATCAGGATCCTGGAAACGGTAGGCAAACCCCGGAAGAACAACGCTTACCCTGTAGGAATAAGGGTCAAAAACATCTGTTTCACAACCTTCACAAGAATCCATAAAGGCTTCCGAATATTTAACCGGATCTGTTGTTGGGATTTCTTTTTCTTCAAGGTCATACATGATTCTGAAAGAACCTTCTATAGACATGCAACCAATCCCGCCCATCAGTTTATAATCTTTAACTGTTGGCTTCAGTAATAAATGCTCAACAAGGAAAATACCTTCTTCCGTAAATTCATATTTGAAATACTTCACTGTTTTTTCAATGCCAACTTTCAAATCCTGCAGTGTTGGATAGGGGTTGGTCTTTTTGTGAACAGCAATGACATTTTGCTGAGCGGTATCATCTATAATTTCAAAATAATAGTTACCTCCCTGTGAAACTTTGATTTTTATATTTCCAATTAAGCAGAAATCCTTTTCACAATCTTTTAATTTATTCAGTATATCTTCAGGTTTTTCCTTATCCAGTTTGTCCAATGCTTTTTCAAGATCTTCCTGATCAATCTGAATGGTCTGATACATCGCATCATTCAGGTTTTTGGTTGCAATATGCTCAGTGGTATAGGTATTTACAGATGACAAGACAATACTGCCATCCTTATCTTTAATCTTCCAGGTAAAACTTTTTTTACCGTTTTCTACTGCTTCAATGATGGATACCGGTGACTGGGATAAGTTTCTCTGGGTATAATTTTTAATTCCCAGCAGGCGGGCAATTCTTTTCTGCACACCGGAAATATTACCGGTATTCCAGATATCCGACTCTCCAATTAAGGTATAATTGTACCCTAAACCTCTGTCTTTGCTTAATGAGGTATATTCTTTCAGGAAATTCTCTTTATTGCTTAATACAATTTCGTCGGTAGATTTTCCGTACAATGATTTCATCACGAAAGTATAATCACTGAATGTTTCTGCAAAACGGGAAATCAAATGATCTAAAACTTCATTTCTACGTTCCACACTGTTATCCAACTCTTTATACAATGAATCTGTAAGCTTATCATCATCTTCTGTATCGTATCTGGAAACCAACTGGTCAAAACCTTTAATATTTTTAAGCGCCTGGGTAAAGAAGGTTCTTTTCAGGCCACCATTGATGCTCAATACTTCTTTTACTTTTTCAAGATGTTTGAAGTAGCCGGCAAGGATCTGATCAAAGAACAGCAAATATCCCTGTAACTGCTTCGCCAGCGCGTCTCTCTCTGGAGACTGATTTCCTATAATTCCTGAGATTCCCACTCCGTAGGTATCCGGAAATTCATTTAAAATAGTAGCATAGTTTCCGATATCGTGTGAAGTTCCCTTTGGTAAAGGCAGTTCTTTATTCTTTCTTGCATCATCTCTAAGCAGTTCTTCTTCTCTTTTAAGCGTTGCAAGGTACTCCTGAACTTTTTTGTCATTGATATTAAGGGGAAGGGAACCTTTGCTGTAGCTGAATGAGCTAAGCTCGCACAATTCCGGCTTTCTGCCTTTCTCAATGCACAACAGCCAATCATTGGTTTGCTTAACGACATTATCACAGCCTGCAATAGAAATTTCATGAATTTCTTTCACACCGTCAATTTTCATGATCTCACTGATGATATCGGAAAGGCGGACTTCTCTTCTTAGCTGGCTGGCTTTAAGCTCTTCAGTATCGATAAAGCCGTTGTCCAGAAGGGGTCCTTCAAAGATCTGATCTGTAGTCAGCCCTTTATCCAGCATCTGTTTCAGTGAATAAAAATGAACTTCCGGAGACAGGTAATTATTAACGGTTTTTAATACTTTGGCATGTACAAGTTCTTCATCAGCTTTGTTCACAAGACCGATGCGGGCACATACAGCCACTTTCTGGGTTTCTACCTGTCTGATCTCAGCCAGATCTTCACAAAGGCTTCTATTGGCGTGGTAGCGGTCCAAAATTTGAATATTGACATTAGATTTTTCGCAACCGCTGCCTTCAGCATCAATATCTTCGGCATAGTCTACATACAGATCATATAATCCTTTTACATTAAAGCTTTCTGTTTTGTCACCAACAGGTTTGAAGTCTAATTTTCCGGTTTTACAATCAACATATAATTTTTCGGTTTTAGGTACCAGCCAGCAATTACGGATGGGTCTTGAATGATTCCCCGGCATACTGATATCTATAAACAACTTTCTATAGTCCAGCTCGTTTAAAGGTCTTGACGGTAAAATCTCTGCAGCCTTCAGAAACTGTGTATGAATATCGTTTTCCGAATCTTCGGACGCTAAGATATCTTCCATATTCAGGTTCATTCTCATCCCAAGATCTGTGATGGCGTAGCTTAGGACTTCCAGGGTAGTGATACCAGGGTCATGAGAGTTGTAATCGGTCCAGAGTTTTCCTCCTAACTTTTCGATGTATTCAATACCTGTTCTGCGTAGAAAATGAAAATCTGTCTGATCTCCTGTTTCTATATTTTTTGATATACTAATATGTTTATTTTCTGACATGATTATGTTTTCTTCTATTTATTATTAAATACATACCTGATCCGTAACGGTGACTTTATGCTGCTTGGCAGATACCAGAATTGATTTCGGATCCACTTCGATCAATGTTTTTTTCTGTATAATATTATTCACCAGTATTTTGATCTCATCCACGTAATCTACATAGTACAGCTGCTCCAGATAATTCACCAGATGATTTACATTCAGCTCTACGTTGAAGTCAATATCTTTAGAATCTGTAAATGCCCACGGTGATATATATTTTTTAATATCTTCATCTAATTGCTGAGTATAGAATGTTTCGTCATACTGCTCAAAGAATTTAACTTTTGTTTCCACCTGGGCTTCCTTATAGTTAGGATTCACTACCTGAGCTTTCACATGCATGGTATTCAATTCATTCACATAATTCTGAATTTTATTCAGGCTGGCTCTGCTCACTCTGGGCTGATAGATATCAAAAGCATTTTTATTTTTAATATTCGGTACCACCATCAGGGTCACATGGCCGGGAGCCATATAGGATTTTTCAGAGGTATGATTCAGACATTTTACCTTGAAGACTTCCGGGAACTCCTGTAATACCAGCTGCTCGTAATCCCATTGGGTAATGGCCCTGTGCTTATGTCTTAATCTCTCACTCACCCGTCTGTAAAACTCCAGATCTGCTTCTTTATATTTACCGTCGAAAGAATTATACGGCTGGCTGACCGATTTTACCTGAGGGACTCTTGTGATAAGTTTAGCAATGGTTTTTGCTTCCAGTCCGTTATTCAGATGAGACAGGTCATTGTCCTGATTCTGGAATGTCGCTAAAACAGCCTGGGTATAGATTCCCTGAATTTTACATACCGCATCATAGCTTCTTTTTGACTTTGCCCTGATCCACACCAATCCGTCTGTAAACCTTGTGTGGCTGTTATTAATATCTCCCGGAATTTTGAACTTTACAATTCCTGATTCCAGAAATTTCCTGGTTTCATTCTGCAGCATATCATCTGAAAGATCAACCCATTTGTTTCCTGACAGGATATGCCATTCTATAAATTCTTTTTCTTCAAAGGTGTCCACCAAAGGGTTTTCGCTTCCTTCCAGCATCTGGATCAGCAGAGAAACCGTAGTTTTCGGCAGGGCTTCCAGACCGATGTATAATTCACCTCCGTTCTGGTGTACAGGTACAATACTTCCGGTTTCAGTTTCTTTTTCGTATTGTCCGAATACGTCTTCATGATACAGCTGTACGCCTTTTGTTTTTGAGGCTTCCCCGGCAGAATCTTTGCTTAAGTAGGAGTATACACTTTCTGTTGCGCTGTAATTAAGCTCTATATCTTCAGCAAAAGGAATGTAAGGTTCGTTGGGAATCAGTTTTTTCCTGGTCGGATCACTTGATAATGCCAGGGTATACAGTTTCGGATATACATCCTGTAATGATGACTGTTTCAGCGTTACCCTGATCGCACCGGCTGTTCCCGGTTCATTTGCTCCGCTGTTTACAGAAAACAGGGTTTTATAAGCGCCGTCTACCTTTTTAAAGACATCGATATCCTGAGCTTTGGTGTACCATATTTCTTTTTCCAGGAGTGCGGTATCTGCTTTAAAGTAATGATCATCATTTACAATGGATGGTCTTTCAGCTGCTTCAAATTCTTTTAAACTGATATTCTGATTGGGGCTGATGACGTATCCATCGTATAATTCTTTTATAGAATCGGGAGCGTTTTTCCAATTGATTGTAATGTCTGCTTTCTTCCATTTTTTGGAAAACATTTCAGGGCATCTGATATAAAAGTTAGATCCTGTAACAGGCTGTGCAGTGAACGGATAATAAGGTTTTTCCGAATTCAAGGCACCATTATCGTTTTCTATCTGAACAGATTTCACTCCTTTTACGTCAACCGATATTTCGATGTTTTTCAATGATTTTTCGGAAAGCGCTTCATACATCTCATAGTACTTTTCTCCTTCTATCATCAGCCTTACCACAGGAAGATCTGTCTGGAACGCTTCCGCATGCACTTCTTTATTGTATTTTACAACAGCAGGCTGGTGTTTAAATAAGGTGAAGGAAAGTTCCAGTTGGCTTTCTGTCCTGTCAATACATTTCAACGCAATTCCTGACAGCCATTCTTTTTCTCCGCTGCAAAGCACTTTGATATTATTTTCAATATCTTCTTTTGAAAGGTTTTGCAGCTTCTGTGTTGCATTTTTATTAAAAGTAATTTTAAGCGTGACTGTTCTTTCCCCTTCTTTCAAATCAAATAATGATGACGCCACGGAAAACCCAAGCCTGGCTTTTGGAAGTTTTTTATAAATAGATCTATCTGAATCAGTTTCAGCAGAGTTATATCCAAACGGCCACCAGTAGTTGCTGCCTTCAGGTAATTTTTCTCCCAGACCGTCTGCAGAATTGGCAACCCCGGCCATTCTGAGTTCCCCTTTTTCTACATCGTTCAGGAAACTTTTGATCTCAACTACTTTTGCCTGGTTGGCAATGAGCTCTTCTCCTGTTTTGTAAATCCGTTTTTTTCCCTTTACGTCTTTACCGCCATCCAGCAATGTTCCGCCCGGAATTTTTTCCTGAATTGCTTTTTTGGCCAGTTCAAAGATCACATAGACTTTATCTGCTCTGGCATCATTTTTCTCAATCTGAAGAATTTCATTATAATAAAAATCCAAATGCCTTTTCGTCAGATTATTGAAGGCTTTTTTTGAGAAATCCAACAGTTTCAAAAAGCAAACAAATAATGTGAGATGAGGGGTCAGATTGCTATCCTGTTCAAACCCGGACATAAGATCTGTAACCTGTTTTTTCATACTTTTATACTCAAGGCTTTCTCTACGTGGGACAACATCGGCATCATCCCCCAGGAAGAAGTTTCCCCAGTCTCCTTTCGGTTTTGTATTATCACTTTTGTCAAAGTAGTTTACACGCTGAGCAAAATTATTTGCGAATAATAGCCAGTCAAACAAATCGAAATCGTGTAATTCAAGATTGCCAGGATCTAGTTCTGCTAAAAAGCGCTGCATTTGTGATTTTCCTTCACGATAATGTGAAAATGTATCTGTTTTTTTCATTTGTTTATATTTATCTTTCTATGGTCAGATGCAATACTTAGTGTAGTGTTTGGTAGTATTCAAAATGGCTACAGACATCCCGTAATTCATTATATTTCGGTAGCTTCTCCTTTGTAGAAAGGAAAAACAATATTGCTTCTTGTATTAGTATTTCTTACTTCGTAGTCAACTTGGATCAGAACTTCGCCTTCAAGCTCATCCTGGGTATCAATTTCAATACTTAAAATGTTTATTCTGGGTTCGTGATATAAAATGGCACGTTCCACGATTCCCTTCATTTGAGTAGTTAACGTTAAGTCCAGAGGTTTAAAGAGCATTTCCTGCAGGTCACATCCATAGTTCGGGAACATGACACGTTCGCCGGGGCGTGTTGACAACAAAATTTTAAGACTGTTATTGATGTCTTCCACATCTGTGGTCATTGCCAGCTTTCCTTCAGTCTTGTTAAACTCAGGCGGAAAACTCCAGCCTGTTCCTAAAAAATCTGTATTTATTTTCATACGTTATTTGTTATATTTAATGTTAAACATCCTGCATCTGTAACATAGAGTTCCAGTTATTCTAACCGTTTTGTTATTGATGTTTTACGTTTTTATTTCCGGGAGGTACGATCCGGATAAGGTCAAAATAAGATCAACCTTCCTTCGCAGTTATCCACCGATTAAAACAGTAGCTTCGCCTGCGGAGATGACGCCTCCGTGAGCGGTAGAGTCTCCCATTCTTGCGGCTGGTTTCCCTCCTATCAAAACACTCGAGGATCCAGATGCGATGGTGTCTAACGGGCCTGTACATACTGCCTTGTCTCCTACTCTTGCTGCAGGTTTACCTCCGATCAGTACAGTAGGTTCTCCTGCCGGGATAACCGGTCCTCCTACATGGGGAACATTCCCTGTTACCATAGGACAGGTATGCATGTCTGTAATTCTTGCTGCCGGCTTCATGATTAATTAATTTTAACTTGAGATCCTTTTACGACTGTTACCGCTCCTGATTTAAGTTCGGTTCCTGAGCTTCCTTCTGCCTTTAACTGGGCACTGGCTTTTATATTGATATTGGTTCCTTCCATTTTGATGTCGCCTTTTGCTTTCATCTTAATGTCTTTTCCACTTTCTATACTGATACCGTCCTTATTAAGGATGAGAATATTAGAATGTTCGTCTTCTATTTTAATAATATCCGCATCTTCGTCCAAAATCACTTTTTTACCTTTTGGTGTTTCAAGGGTGTACGAAATTTTGTCATCATTAAAGATCATTTTCATTTCGCTACGGGTTACAAATCCTTTTTCGTGATTGTCATCAGAAGCTGTGATAGGAGCCGGTTTTGTACTGCTGTTCAGCATTCCCAGCACAACAGCATCGTTGGGATCGTCATTGATGAATCCGATAATCACCTCATCACCGATTTCCGGTCTGAAAAATGATCCCCTGTTTTCTCCGGCGTCAAGGGTGGCAATTCTTGCCCAGATTCCCTCTTCTTCATTATTAATGATGGGTATCTTTACCAGGATCCTGTCTTCACCATCCGGATCAGATTCCAATTGTGATACAATCCCCACATGTAATCCGCTGATGGCCGGAATAATTCCTGAACCGGGCATTTCGCTTATATCATAAGTTTCTGAGAACCATGTTGGAGAAAGCCCGAACTGCGCGTCTACCAGCCAGTTTCCTTCGGCAATTTCATGACGGATACCTGTTACGTATATTTTCCCGTTAAACCGGTCTCCCACTCCCTGCAGCGTTAAAGAAACTCCCGGTTTTACAGAAGGAATTCCCTGGAATTTTACTCTTCCTCTTGTTTTGGCCAGCTGCTGGAAGGTTGCTTTAGCATCGCTCCATTCCTGAAGCTCATCCTGGGTAAGGTTTCCGCCATGTTTCAGCTGAAGATCTTCAATTCCGAAAACATCGGCGAGGTCTCCGGATGAAAGATTTCCGTTGAGACTGATGCCCGGATCCTGAGCTTCCACTTCCGTCAGTTCCTGATCGGTATAATTCCATGTTTTGGCTGTAATTTTACTGAACTGGTCCCTGGCGTCGATTTCACCGTCAAATTCATGCACAGATGATCCGTAAACCACCGTTTCTACGGCTTCACCACTGAAATCAGGTTTAGCCACCCTGATGGTTCCATCGTCTACAAAGCAGAGTTTTCCGTTTGCCTGTGCCCTGGTCAGCATAAAGTCCCAATCGGAAGCCTGATACTGTACCAATTCCTTATGTGAGCCTGTAGTAGCCTCAACATCGGCCGTTGCACCGCTATTCCCGATGAGTTCTTCAATAATATCGCTGTCTTTACTGTCGTAGAAATATTTGCTTTTTCTACCTAAAGTCATTTTTACAGCTTTATCTCTGCATTCGATGATCAGGTAAGAAGAGCCACTTCTCACTTTTATATTGTGTTTTACAACAACTCCTTTAAAAATGGTTTCTTCTTCAGAATGGTATCCTGCTGTAATTTCAATTTCTTTTCCGGGAATTAGCAGCTGTTCATTACTTAGCTTAAAATCCTGCTCCGGAACACTTCCGTCTAAAATTACAATACGGGCATAAGAAATTCTGTTGACTTCTTTTTCTACAACAATGCTTTTTACCCCGTACTTTCCGGGTAACTCTTTTCCTCCGGACATCACTTTAAAAGTTACTAAGTCCGGATTTTTTGCTGTTTGTATATATCCGCTATTATTCATTTTATGAAACTTTTTCTATTGGCGGAAAGAATAACTCCTGTCCTGGAATTAATTGTCTGAAATTGACAAGACCATTTGCCTTTGCAACTTCCAAATAGTATTTAGAATCTCCGTAAATTCTTTCAGTCATTAATGGCAGTGTATCTCCATCTTGTACTGTTCTTTTGTGAGTAAGGTCCGGGGAACTTTTTTTTGCCATTCTTGCGGCAAGATCTTTACTAATCGATTCTAAGAAAGTCGCTTTACCTATAGCTCTTAAAGGACTTCCGTCTTTATTGAAAAGTTTATAATCAATGGTTAGTTCAGTAAGTGATCCTTCAAATTTAAATTTCCCCCAAGTAACAATAACGTTGTACGGCTTATGAATGGTTCCATTAAAATCTCCTGTTGCATTATAAAAATCATTTAATTGCTTTTCTACAGCAGTTTTACTGAAAGGTTTTTTACCTTTTATCTTATTTATAAGCTTGTTACCTGAATTCGGTTCTGTTACTCCCGTACCATCAAATAAAAATTCCAATTGTAAGATCTGAGGAGATTTTTTGATAAATTGTGAATTGGTTGCATTGGCACCTTCCTGGCTTTCGGTATTATACTCAACTTTATGCGTTAAAGAAAACCCTGTTGGATTAATAAGGGCTGTAAAAACAACACTCTCTTTTTCACCATAGCTGTTATCCTTATAAGTTTGTATTGTAACTTTTCCTGTTCCTCCCATTATCTTTCTTTTTTACGTTGTTCTATATTTACTATCTGCTCTACACTTTCACTTACTGCCCGCATGAGCTTTGCTTCGTCTACCGATGTTGCATTGGTCGTTGCTGTTGCTTTTTCGTCCACATTTATTTTAATGTGAAGCTCTTTTATTTCTATTGGCATTTCGTGTGTTTTTTAATTGATTTTCAATATTTAAAATTTTAAAAATCAATGATTTAACATATTATTTTAAAAAAATCCAAGCACATAAAGAGTCTGTTCAGCCTTGTGATAGACTAATCTGTTGTTCTTATGAAAAATTATTCTGCTAAAAGTTATCTTTAGACTAAAACACTCTCAAGTGCTTAGATTTGATTGAGAAATTACAAGCCTAAGCTCGCTAAGGATGAGGGTATCGTGAAATATCTGTATTTCAGTTCTATTGTTTCAATAGCAAGTTTGCTTTCTTCGGCGTTGAATTCTGAAACTTCCCATTTTACAGGGTATGCCCCAACGACATTCCAGACCATTAAAGGTGCTGTAGACTGAAGCCCGCCCGAAAGAGAAATGATCAGGTCTCTGGGTTCAAACTGGAAGTTTTCCATTGCATTTCTGCACCAGCTTATAAGTCCGGAACTTACGATTAATCCACGTTTAAGAACTAAATTGGGATATTTGGGTCTCAAAGGAAGCTGATGGGTAAATCTGTTTTCGCCTCCTTCGGCATATTCTTCAGTTCCAATTTCTGTGGATAAACCTGATATGGATTGAAATCTGGAATCAATACCCTCTGTTGTTGAAATCCCGTTAACAATAAAAGAGAAACTGGTTGGAGGATATAATAGAGCCATGATTAGTTATTTTCAATAGTTAATCCTTCGTGTGCAATTTCTAAGGTTTCCACGGCAACCTCATTACCTTCAGCTTTCAGATCTGTTGACTGTAATTTAAGCGGGAAGGCATTTTTTACTTTCCAGGTTACTGCAGGTTCTCCGTTCTCATCCAAAAGAGAAATCGTAATGGATCTGCGTTCTACCGTATTAAGCTGGATGGTTTTGAACCACTCAAAATATTCATTATCATTCTTGAAAGTTCCTCTTTTTAAGGTGATGTTACTGAAGCTCATCAATCCAGGCATTTTAATTTTGCTGAAGTCAGGGCTTGCTCCATGTCTGTATTCAATCAGAGCTGTTTCTGCATTCAGACCCGTTACTTCCTGGAATCCTATTTTTTTCCCGCCCCAATCTACTTCAAAGGCAAACTTTACTAATGGATATGTACTCATAATTTTATTGATATTTAATTGTTAGTATTTATTTTATGCTTCCTGTAATTTGTGTGAAAAACGCAGCACAATAAACTCAGCCGGACGAACTGCTGCCATACCGATCTCGATATTCATTCTGCCTTCAAGAATATCCTGTGCAGACATTGTTTTGTGCAGACCTACGCTTACATAATAAGCTTCTTCAGGCTTGCTTCCTGCCAAGGCTCCGTCTCTCCACTGCTGATCAAGGAAATTTTCGATCATGGTCTGTACACGAACCCAGGTATTGGCGGTATTCGGTTCAAAAACAAAACGTTCTGTAGCTTTTTTCACTGATTCTTCCACCATGTTGAAGAAACGACGTACGGAGATATATCTCCACTCATTGCTGTTTCCGTCTAATGTTCTTGCTCCCCAAACCAATGTTCCTTTTCCTGTGAAAGTTCTGATCGCATTGATTGATTTTCCGGCTGTAGAATCTACGTTCATATTTTCCTGCTCTTCATGAGAAATTTTCACTTTAGGAGCTACTACGAAGTTAAGGCTAACGTTAGCCGGAGATTTCCATACTCCTGAAGTGCTGTCTACTTTAGCATACACTCCTGCCATTGCTGATGATGGAGTCAGTACCACTTTTTTAGATGCAATTACTTTTTGAGCCAGGTTGTATAATTCAGAATTTTTTGTCTTTAACCATCCCAGGTTATTTTCACCCGTTTGCATTGTAACCGGTACAAGATCTCCTTCAGAATTAATTTCTTTATAGCTGTCGATTTTAACATCCTTATCATCATAGCTATAGCTTAAAACGGTTTCTAATTTCGGATAATACGCAGCTCCGTATTTTAAACGCTGACCACTTTGTCCTACACCAGGACCTGCAGCGCCTTTAAAGGACTCAACATTGTCAAGGACATCCATGATGACAAATCTGTCTTTCATTGATTCTGCCTGATCTAAAGCCAGTTCGTACACGTCATAGGCATCAGCGGCAGTTAAAGATTCAGCATCCGGGAAAACAATAAGTGTTGGCTCATCTTCTTTTTCCAGCGTAGCAAGAGCTTTTTCAAAATCAACTCTTTCTCCTTTAGTGGGATAACCTGCTGCTGTTCCTGCAGAAACAATATAACAAGGTCCACCGCCGTTAGCAAAATACATTTGCATCGCATAATACATTTTGAAAGGGCTTAGCTTGGTGTTATCTACATTGGCTGTTACAACAATATCTTCAATTGAAATAGAGATCGCTGTTTTTTCTTTGTTAGCTTTTCCAAAAACTGTTTCATATTCCAACATAGAAGAGATCCTTGTCGGCTCATTTTTTGGTCCTTTTTCCGTATACCCGATAAAAGCAGGGATAGCTGTTTCTACTTGTGCTACAGATGGTGGGAATTTCGCAGTTTCTTCTACGTAAACTCCAGGTGTTTTGTAATTCATTTGTTAAAAATTTAAAGTTAATATTAGTTATTTTCAATAGTTAATCCTTCGTGTGCAATTTCTAAGGTTTCAACGGCAACCTCATTACCTTCAGCTTTCAGATCTGTTGACTGTAATTTAAGCGGGAAGGCATTTTTCACTTTCCAGGTTACTGCAGGTTCTCCGTTCTCATCCAAAAGAGAAATCGTAATGGATCTGCGTTCTACCGTATTAAGCTGGATGGTTTTGAACCACTCAAAATATTCATTATCATTCTTGAAAGTTCCTCTTTTTAAGGTGATGTTACTGAAGCTCATCAATCCAGGCATTTTAATTTTGCTGAAGTCAGGGCTTGCTCCATGTCTGTATTCAATCAGAGCTGTTTCTGCATTCAGACCCGTTACTTCCTGGAATCCTATTTTTTTCCCGCCCCAATCTACTTCAAAGGCAAACTTTACTAATGGATATGTACTCATAATTTTATTGATATTTAATTGTTAGTATTTATTTTATGCTTCCTGTAATTTGTGTGAAAAACGCAGCACAATAAACTCAGCCGGACGCACTGCTGCCATACCGATCTCGATATTCATTCTGCCTTCAAGAATATCCTGTGCAGACATTGTTTTGTGCAGACCTACACTTACATAATAAGCTTCTTCAGGCTTGCTTCCTGCCAAAGCTCCGTCTCTCCACTGCTGATCAAGGAAATTTTCTATCATGGTCTGTACACGAACCCAGGTATTGGCGGTATTCGGTTCAAAGACAAAACGTTCCGTAGCTTTCTTCACTGATTCTTCCACCATGTTGAAGAAACGACGTACTGAGATATATCTCCACTCATTGCTGTTTCCGTCTAACGTTCTTGCTCCCCAAACCAATGTTCCTTTTCCTGTGAAAGTTCTGATCGCATTGATTGATTTTCCGGCTGTAGAATCTATATTCAGCATATCCTGATCTTTGTTGGAAATTTTTACTGCCGGTCCATCTACAAGGTTAAATCCAAGGTTAGCCGGAGATTTCCATACTCCTGAAGTACCGTCTACTTTTGCATATGCTCCTGCCATTGCCGATGATGGTGCCAGTACTACCTGTACAGACTCAATTGCTTTTTTAGCCTGATTATACAATTCAGAATTAGCAGATTTCAGATCAGATAATTTTGAGACACCAGATGCACCGGTAACTACAACATCAGCATCTTTGAAATCATAGCTTAAAACAGTTTTCAGTTTCGGATAATAGGCTGCACCATATTTTAAATGTAAAGAAGAAACTTTATCTCTGAAAGCAGCAGCATCTCCAAGAACATCCATAATGACAAATCTGTCTTTCAATGCTCCTGCTTGATCTAAAGCCTTATTGTACACAGAGTATACTTCTGCGATAGCAGCTGTATTTCCGGCTCTGGTAGAAAGTTTGTTTTTAACTGCAACAGTATCCGATTCAATGGCTGAAGCTGTATCAGAATCTATTTCATAAGCAGTATAAATATTCTGAGCAGCAGCTTTAACAGTAGGAACGGTAGCACCTGGAACAGCAGCAGCAGCTTTCACAGCAACTAAGATAATCTGGCCGAGCTTAGCACTTGCAGCCTGTAAATAGTTAGGATTAGGAACATTAAACTCAGCAACTTTAGCTTCAGCAGCGGCAACAGCAGCTTGTACAGTAGCACCTGCAACAGCCTCTGTAACAATATTTGCAATACTTTTAAGCGAAGAAGTAATAACTTTACTATTTAACGCTGTAGTACTAGCAGCAGAAGCGGCAGCAACATCACCGGTAGAAGGAACTAAACCTTGAAGATCCGGGAAAACAATCAGGGTAGGTTCATCTTCTCTTTTTAACAGCTCAAGACCATATAATAAAGTTCCTGCTGTTGTAGGGAGCCCTACCGTCACGGCACCTGTGTAATCTCCTACAGATACGATATAGCAAGGGCCACCGCCATTGGCAAAGTACATCTGCATGGCATAATACATTTTAAAGTCATTGACCTTGGTCTGCATTGCTGTTGCTTCACCATCTTTGAAAATTACAGCGAAGTTTTCCGGATTTGCTTTTCCGAAAAGGTCTTCGTACTCCAGCATAGAAGAGATTCTTGTTGGTGCATTTTTGGGTCCTTTTGCCGTATATCCGATAAAAGCAGGAATCGCTGTTTCAACTTGCGCTACGGAAGGTGGAAAATTCGCCTCTTCCTCCACGTAAACGCCAGGGGTTTTGTAATTCATTTGTTAAAAATTTTAAGTTAATATTAATTATTCCACGAAGTACAACTTCGAATGTTCATTTGTGATTGATTGGTTTTTACGCTTTTTGTAATTTGTGTGAGAATTTCAACACAATAAATTCTGCCGGACGTACTAATGCGATTCTAATTGTAGTTTCCATTGTATGGGTATCTTTGATCCCCTTAATGATAACTTCATAAGCTTCTTTCGGTTTATTGCCGGCTAATGCGCCATCCATCCATTGCTGATGAAGAAAGTTTTCTATTGTATTTTTTGCCCGCAGCCATGTATGTTCTGTATTGGGTCTTTTGATAAATTTGGCGAGTGCATCGTTTACAGACTGTCTGAGCATATCATAATATCGGCGCACCTGTATGTACTTCCATGTGTTATCTTTCTCATCTTTCTGATCCTGCCCGTCAACTGTTCTGGCTCCCCATACTAAGGTTCCTTTTCCAGTAAAGGTTCTGATCGCATTGATTGATTTTCCGGAAATATGAGTATGCATACCCGCCTGTTCCTGATCAGAAATTTTTTCTGTAGGGGCCATTACATAATTAAGGCTTACATTGGCCGGAGCTTTCCACACTCCTCTTGTACTGTCTACTCTGCCATACACTCCTGCCATGGCTGATGACGGGGGTAAGACCATTCTTAATGACTGTATTTCCTGTTTTATATGGTTGTACAATGCTGAATTGGATGATTCCAGGTTCTTAAGGCTTATTCCGCTTGCCGCACCTCTTTCATCTTTTACTCCCAGAATTGCTGTTTTTAATGCTTCAAACTCTCCACTAAAGACCGGTTCATCTTCATTTAAATCATCAGGGTTAATAAAATCATCTATAATCCCTTCATATATGGCATCCAGCACTACTTCTGCCTCAACAATGGCTGCCGTTAAAGTATCTTTTCCAGTACCGGGATCAGCTGTTTCATGTATTTCTTCTGCAATGGCAACAGCCTGGCTCAGCAGATCGGCAAGTACATAAGCATTCGCAGACCTGATTGAGATTTCCTCACTTGCCAGTCTCTTTAACTCATCCAAGGCGGCAATCTCTTTGGCATAAAAAACAGCACTATCCTGTCCGGACGCCTGCAGACCGGTATGTACTATGGCTGCATTCTCGTCAAAAGTATAATTCAAAACGGTTTTTAAATGCGGGAAATACGCTGCAGCATGGCTGGTGAGGTTTATTTTTTTTCCAAAATTATCAATGGTATTGAAACCGTCTGAAAGGGTTTCAGAGTTTCCGTAATAGGTATCTAACAGGGCAAATCTGTTTTTTGATTCAATTCCCAACTTACTGATCACTTCATTATAAATCTCATAGAAATCAGATTCACTGGTCAATGAGACTGCATCAGGCAATATAATAAGGGCAGGTTCTATTATGGCTTCAACGATTCCCAATCCCTGCTGAAGTGATGATAATGAGACTTCTCCTTCTGAAGGATACGGGCCTACAGAAAAAATATAACACGGGCCTCCACCATTCGCAAAATACATCTGAAGGGAGTAGTACATTAAAAATTTTGCCTGAGGAGCCACAAGAGTTGTTCCTTTTCCTTCTACATCTTTCAGCTGGATATTTTCTTTTTTTGCTTTTCCAAAAAGTAATTCATAATCCAGAAGAGAATTGATTTTTAACGGCTTATTATTGCCGGCAGGTACAAGTTCAGTATATCCTATGAATACCGGTACAGCTGTTTCTATTAATGCAACGGAATGTGGAAGTGTAGCAATTTCTTCAACTGACACACCCGGTGTTGTTGGATTCGACATGTTTAAAAAATTTAAGTTAAAGGTTATTAGTTTTTTGTTTTTATTTTTATGGTCAATTAATTTTAAACTCTTTTATATTAACGTCTTTAATTAATTTAACAGAAGTAGTATTTTTCGCCACAATTTTTATTATACTGATTTTATATAATACAGAAGGCATTACCTTTCCGCCTAATAATCCCCAGACGTAGCTTAGCTGTTCAAAAGGAACGGAATGCAGCTCTATTCTGAAACTGAAATCTTTCGTCCTGTCATCAGAATCATCCTGATAGTTCAGCGTACTGTTGGTCTGAAAAATTTCGATCACTTTTGAAATATTGGCCAAAGATTTGGCATAGGAAGATCTGTTTGCAGAAACCATTGCGTAAAGATTTAAATAGGCCGGAGTACTTTCCATATTTATTTCATCCTGTGTCTGTGGTGTCAGATACCTGGAACTGTTTTTTAATGTTGATTCTTCTTCAACGTTTACCAATGTAATGACTACTTTATTTTCAATACCTGAAGCTTCACTGTCATGTTTTGAAATGTCATCCAAAACCACAACGATTTCCCCCGGAATATCCTCAAATTCTCCTGAATTGTTCAGATGATCTTTTAAAACTGTTAATACTTTATTAATCATAATTTCTGTTCTTAATTATTATGGTGCAAACATACAATCCCTCCCATCCAAAAGACAAATATTTTGAGGTATCAATACAGTCTTTGCAGTAAATAGGATTTTTACCTTTTTTAAAAAAAACAAAAAAAATATCCTACAAAAAACTTAAAATCAATTATTTAAATACAAGTTTGAAAAACAAAAAAATGAGTCCGGGTATTTTTCAGGTCAGATGGTGATCAGATTTGAGGTAGCCTGTTCAACCGGATTGTATCAATGAAAAACCGCTCTGCTTCAATATAGAAATTACCTTTAACCAGGCTATTGTTGACAGGATTTTCTAAATGTTTTTTTAAATCAATATACCGTCAGTAATTCCATCCGCCGTTCAGCTGTTATCTGAAATATCCGTTTTTAAAGATGATCATCTATTGTACAGTTTCTTCTGTCAAATGTATCAGCTTCCAACACAGAATCATCTCTGAAAACTGTCAGCCCGTATCATCAGGAAGCGGTTTGGATATCTACTGCAAAGACAGAACAGAGGGACCTTATAATTCGTAAAATGGTTTTTCAACTTCTAATTTTGACCCCAATAATTTTAAAAACTTTAATCATATGAACATCAAAAATCTTTTTGGCAAGCGCAATGAAATCATTGGCGGCCATTTCAATGAATTACGTGCAAAACTGGGTGTAGCGAATCAAAATGAAGAAGCCATTTTCTCTTTAAGAGAAGAAATCTGTAATGCATGCCCCTTAAAAAACGGCAACAACTGTAACGCTGTAAAATGGATGGATCCTAATACCTTAGACGTTGCAGACGGACCAAAAGACGGATATATCAGAGGATGCGGATGCAGATTGAGCGCCAAACAGAGATCAAAATTAAGCCTTTGCCCTGCAGGTTTCTGGGGTGGGGAATTTGATCAGAAATAAAAGTAATCGCCTACCGGTATTGTATAACTAAAATCTATAAAAGTGAATCAGGATCATATCATTCAGAAAGTTTTTGTTGAAATTACAGTCAACAATAAGGAAAAGGCATTGGATATAAAGGAGGATATCAACAGCTTTTTGTCTATTGATGTTTTTCCGGAAATAGAAAAGTATATCAATACCCTGGAATACGAACTGGCCGGCCAAACCCTGCAGATTCCAAAGTTAGCACTGAATCTGGATATAAAAAGCAGTGCCCTGGATTCAGAATTAAAAGATAAAATTGTTCAGCTTTTCCGGGAAGAGATCTCTGAAATATCCTTGCCGGCTCAAGGTTTAAAGCAGGAAACAGAAGACGGATCTAAAGCTTATTTACTTGATCAACAGGAGAAAACGGTACAGGCTTTTCTGTTTTTTTTAGAAAAAGGATATATGCCATGGTGGAATCCGGAACGGAAAGGCACCAGCTTTCTGGAACCGGCGGTATTTGATACCATGATCCTGGCCAAAAATTTCGAAAAAAGGATCCTTCCACTTCTGTCAAAGCAAAATGTTCAGGACCGGATGATCAATCAGCTTTCAAACGAGCAGATGGCCCGGTTATGTCTGGCCGTTTTAAGGAATAAGGAATTAAAAATCAATCTGGAAACCGGTGTGATTCATCATCTGTCAACGCTGAATCATAGCGACAGGATCATCATCTGGAAACTTATTTACAATGTATTGTCTGAATACCTGAAACCATCCGGAATCAACAATCTGCAGGAATATCTTGCACAACAGCTATCAAAGGTAGAAACAGCAGGCTTTACAAAAACGAAAAGCAGCCGGCAGAAATGGGAAACGGTAATGAAGCTATTTCCTTCCATGAAAGAAAATGAAATTGCCGAATGCATCAAAAACAATACAAAAGATTATTCTGAGAACACAAAGAGTGTGATGGAAACAATTGAGATTGAACAAAGGAATGAATCTGTGCGGGAAGATCCGGATGAGAACGACGGGCAATATATTCAAAATGCAGGGCTTATTCTGATCCATCCCTTCATCAAAACGTTTTTTGAACACTGTAATCTCCTTGATCCCAAAACCCAGCAGCTTCTTGATCCTGAATTGTGCGCCCATTTATTACATTATATCGCTACCGGAAATACCAATGCCCCTGAATACGATATGGTTTTTGAAAAATTCCTGTGCAATATTCCTACGAATCAGAGTATCAGCAGGCATATCAAACTTTCACGGCAACACAAAGAACAAGCTGAAAATGTAATAGAAAGTGTTCAGCACAACTGGGCTCCGATGAGAAAATCATCTGCAGCATTATTACAAAACGAATTTTTCCAACGTTCAGGTAAACTGGTAATCACCGATTACGATTACACTCTTACAGTAGAACGAAAAACACAGGATATTTTACTTGATAAGCTTGCCTGGGGAATCGGCCTTGTGAAACTGCCATGGCAGGAGAAATTCATATTTATAAACTGGTAATGCCCGATTGCTTCCTTAATATCCTACCATTGATTTTTCATCAGGAAAACCACTCACTGCATCAATATTAATTCAAAATAAAATTATGAAATCTCTTATCAACCATGAAAAGGAAACATTAGTAAAAACAGTCGTTCATGAAAAAGCAGAAATCAGTGATCATGCATTTCAGAACGGCAATGTGAATCACCGGTCTTTAAATGAAGAAATGCAATGGCTGCAGTGGCTGATTGAAATGCGATGCAGGGATTTGTTTTTAGAGGATGATACAGAAGTACACGTTGCTCATGATGTGCCTGAACCTTCAAAATTTGATGACGAATCGCCTTATTCGGTTACGATCAACACGCTCCGGCTTACCGCTGTAGACAGGGTGATTCTGGCACTGGGCATTGCTTCGTCCCATTATCCGTCCATACTGAAAACATTTGTACAGATAGAAGAAAGCAGTAATGCATTTGCTATTGAAGCAGGAGGTGAATACAATAAGGTCAGCCGAAGCTTCAAGCCGACTTTTCAGACTGCACTTTTTCTGCTCGCAGGCAAAGATCTGTCATTGTGGTCACATTACAGCTCCCAGCTGATCAGTGGCAGTGTACTCTTACAAAACGACATTATTTACAACCGTTCTTCAACGGAATTCATTCATGGAAAAATTGAACTGGATACAGCGTATCTCAACTATTTTTTATCCGGTCAGAAACCGCAGTTAGACCATGGTTCCTATTTTCCGGGGAAACTTTACAGATCTGATCTCACAATGGATGATATTATTCTGGAAGAAAATGTAAGAGAGCAGATAAAACCCATCGGATATTATATCAAAGCGTTGGAAAACGGCTTTTTCAAGACCGGTGATCACAGTTTCAAACCAGGCTTTATGGCTTTATTCTATGGGGCTCCGGGAACCGGAAAAACAATGCTGGCAGGAATTCTTGCCAATACGTACGGTATCGATATGTACCATGTAGATCTTTCTCAGGTGGTCAGCAAATATATTGGTGAAACTGAGAAAAATCTTGAAGTCCTGTTCAACAGGCTGCAGGGTAAAAACTGTATGTTGTTTTTTGATGAAGCTGATGCCCTGTTTGGAAAACGTTCGGATGTAAAAGATGCCCATGACCGCTATGCCAACCAGGAGGTATCCTACCTATTGCAGCGGATAGAAAAGTTTGACGGATTAACAATTCTGGCTTCCAATTTTGAAAACAATATGGACGATGCTTTCAAGCGCCGTATAGATGTATCTGTAAATGTAATACGACCCACGGAACCTACCAGAGAAAGCCTCTGGAAGCATTATCTCCCTAAAAATATAACCTTTGAAAGTGATGAACTATTAAAATATCTAACAAAAGAGTATTCTTACACCGGTGCTAATATCCGCAATATTATGAAGAATGTGCTGATGGCTTTATATGACCGCAATGAAACCATTATTACGTATTCATTACTAAGCACTTATCTAATGATAGAAAACGAAAAGGCTTTTGGAAAAAACCAGTCCCGTCTCAGCCCGTTTGTACCAAAATCAGAATAACTCCTTAGCACAACATAATATACTCATCTAATAACCAATAACATGAGCAGACATAACAAAACATTTGCGCCCAGGGCTGAAAAGTCTGAGGCGCAAACCAATGATAATAAAGAGGATGAAAAAAAATATGAACAGATCAGTAATCAGGACAGTAAAATATCCCTCGCCAAAACAGAAGTTACCCAAATAACATATGGCCCTTTCAGAACCAGGGCATTCCGTAAAATAGAAACAGGCTCTGCCAGAATACAGCTTTTAGAAAGCGGGCCACATGTATTGATTCTTAATCAGGCTCTGAATGCATTAGGGCATAAAGTAGATGTAAACGAGGACACTTTTAGAGATAAAACCCAGATTGCACTCATTAATTTCCAACAAAAGAACGGGCTTACAGGCTCCGGAATTTTTGATAAGGAAACTTTGCTGAAAATGAATGAAGCCCTGGAAAATTTGCATAAAATGGAAGAAACATCTTCTCAGCAAAAAGAATCTCAAATCCTTCCTGCCTCTACTCCACCGGATGAAAAAGTACAGATAAGCGTCGGTGTTATTCCAATGAATATCAAAAGTAACCAGAAATTTTTTGAATACCTTGATATCCAGGTTTTTGGTCGAATTGTAGATGCTACATGGGATATTGGTAAAAATACCTACAAAAATTATATAGGAAAAGAAACTTCTTGCACTGTAAGCGTCTCCAGTCTAAAAAAACACTTAGGAATCACTGATCAACAGTGGGAAGCTATGTATAAGAGAAAAACTTCTGCTAAACCAAGCGCTGCTGAATTAAGAAATTTCGTTAAAGGACATTTAAAAAATCAGGAAAAAGCAATATCGGAAGAAATAAATGCCATTAAAAAAGAAGCAGGAGCTTTATCAGCAGATAAAAAACAATTTATCAGAGACGCAACAAGTAAGATCGACTATCTTCAAAACAGGCGTATTCTTGATTTATTAAAGCAATTATCTGATGGAGAAATGGCTGATTATAAGAACAAAGTTTCGAAAGAAACAACCGATCTGGCAGAGATTGAAGAATCACTTAAAGCGTATATTGAAACCCGGAATAAAAACCTTAAAAACCAAAACGAATTAGAAACTGTAAAAACTAAATTGTATGGTTTAGAAGATTTGTATGATCAATATATCAAATACACCAATATTTCTCCTACTACCAACATTGGTACCATTAAAGAACCTGTTATTGTAGTTAACCCAGTTCATATAACTGCAAATAAATCACTTACCCAGGCAATGATAGCCAATGGTTTTGCCAGTATTGAAGAATTTCAGACTTATATTACACGCTATGAAAATGCTTTTGAAACCGAAACTGTTCGTATTGGAGTCGAAATGTTACAACAATATAAACATACTTTATATGAAGAAGGAAAGAGACTAAATGATAATTTATTTTTAGACAACCTTTCACAAAGTATTATACAGTCAGGAGCTAAAGAGAATTATAAAAGTGGCGCTCAAATCAAAAGTGATTCAAAGAAAGTACTTGAACATGGAATAACTTACACTGATCAGCAAGAATATAGCCTTGGACAGAGCAAAATAAATAGTGCAAATAAATCTATAAGTGCTTTGGCAAGCCAAACATCATTAGTAAACGATCCTGATTTTGACAAAAAAGAATTTGCAAAGATCAGCAGTCCGGCAGATTTAAAAGCATTTTTACAAAATTATATTGCTTCACAAAACGAAAAAGTAGATCGTGTAATCAATAATATAAAAGAAAATCCGGAACATATTTATGAACTCGACAATTTATTTGAAGCCTCTTATAAAAAGCAGCACATTGAAAAGGGATCAATTTATGACAGCATCATTAGAGCAAAACATGAGCGCTTAAGGAATCTGAAAATACTATTGAGTATTTGTGAGGGTATTTTTGCTATAGCACTTATAGTGGTTACCTGGGGTGCGGCCACTCCGGTAGTCATTGCCGGCGGTGCTTTATCTTTAGCAGTGAGCATTGATGTTGCTTATGACACTATCAAGGAATATAAAAATAACAAAGAGTTTCATGATGTAGGCTTACTCTCCGATGATCCAAGTTTGGTTTGGGTAGTAATTGCCATTGCCGGTGTTGCCTTAGATGCAGGATCATTAGCTGCAGTACTGAGAGCCGCTAAACCTATTTCTGCAGCAGCCAAAGCTTTCAACAATGCCGAAGATGCAACAAAAGCATTAACCACATTAGAAAGTGATCTACTTAAAATTGAGGGCCTTGAAAGAAAAGTAAGGGAAAATATTGTTAAACAGGCTAAAATACAAGCCCAACAGCAAAAAATACTGGATGGCTTTGTAAAAGCCAGACAACTTACCTACGTAACCATACCAGGTTTAGCTAAAACAGGTGAATTATTGGCCAGAGCGGTATTTGCTATTCGAAAAGGAATTGTTACATTTGATAGTTTTGTAGCTGAGCTTAAACTGGCTAAACTCATAAGTGAGACAGGATTAAACCCCGAAGAGTTACTTTTGGTTAAAAATGCTTTTGAAAAGGCAAGAAACTTAGCCAAAGATGATAAGCTTGCTATCGAACTCGAAAAAGCAATAGCTGATAATGATCTTTCAAAGGTAAAAAATTTACTGGACGAAACAGAAAAGATTAAAGGAGAAAGAACAACTAAAAATATTATAGATGAATCAAAATTAACTAAAGAAAAGGAAACCAATCTTAAAGATAATAAAATTGAGGAAGAAGACATTTCCAATAATGGTAATAAGAAATTGTCCGAGTCTTCAATTAAAACAATAGAGCAAATAATTAATGAAACATCGGAGAAATTATCTCAGATGATACCTGGACTCTCAAAAGAACAAGCAGAATTTATCTTAAAATATGCATTTTCCAGAGATTCATCAGTTGTATTCGGTGGTAGTAGGATACGAGGTAATTATAAACCAAACAGTGACCTGGACGTAGGGTTTGGAAACTTAACGCAAAGCATGGCTTCTAAAATTATTAAGAAAAACAATGCTCTATTCGATTTAAAAATGGAAGAACTACAAATCGTTCCAGGTAAAGAAACAAATACAATTTCAAAAATAGAAACTCCTGAAGAGTTTTTTCAAAGATCAGGAATAAGAGATGGAGGAGATTTGAGAAAAGGTGAGCCCTATACCCCTTCAGGATCAATAACTGTAACTCCTCAAGGAGAAATTATTATAATACCCCCAAAAAAATAATACTATGAATAAAGCATATATCAACAATAATGAAATAAATATGAAAAGAATCAACTATTCACAAATAGATTTTGGTAAACTGGATACGAATGTTGATTATAATGAATATAGAATATTAATAAGTTTAAATGATTTTATAAATAAGATAAAACCAAAATATGATTCTTTTCTAGAAGAATATATTGAAGATGATAAGATAGATAACGATTTTACACCTATGTATGATGGAGCTGAAAATTATCCTGATTTTAATATGTTTATGAATCTGAAAAGTGATCAGAAAATACAGATAATAAATGGTTATTTTATATTTATAATATTGGGTGAATTTATAGATGATTATAGTGTAAATAATAAAGAAATATACTTACTTAAAAATTTAGAAAAGATTATCATCAATAGTGAGCATATTATATTTGAAGGTAAATCTACATATTTAGTTCAGTAATCTGAATAATAATAATAAATTGTAATTTTCCCTTAGCTTTCCGAAGTCTCCCGACTTCGGAAAGCTGTTATTCTGACATCCTCATCTCACAAAAAAGCACCAATTTTACAATCAATGCCCTTTTATTTTAACAGTCACTTCAAAAAGATTTCTTATTGAGTTTCGAGAACTCCTATGGCATAGGGCGTTTTATCATCCTTATTTTCAAAAATATAAAATCTGTAAGCGGTTGGTGAAACGTCATCTTTTACTAAGGAAATAAAGCCGGTTGGCACACATTGATCCAGCCCTTCTTCTATCACTTCTTTGAATAAGATCTTTTTGGGCTCTTCCCTGAGCAAAACCCATTTACCGGAGCATCCCAGCGTAGGATAAGAAACTGTAGTATTCTTTTTTGAAGACATATCAACGTTAATTGCCCAGGATTCGTTTTCGTTTTTTTGAAATCCGACGCCTGTAAGCTGCTGGGAAAATAATAAAGAGGACGATAATAAAGCGAAAGCCGAAATAAACTGATTCATGATTAAAATATTTAATTTGGGTTGCGAAAGTATGATATTTTTTACTTTTAGCCGGCATTAAATACCCATGATTTTTCAACTATTGTCATTCTGTACATTAATTAAAAGAAGCCCTGAACTCCAAAGGCGAGAAAGAGGTCCGGTTTTTAAATAAACGGTGGAAAGACTGTGGATGCTCAAATCCCAGATGGTAAGCTATTTCAGAGACAGACATTTCCGTGGTAGACAGCATTTCTTTAGCTTTTTCAATCAACCTGTTTTGAATGTGCTGCTGGGTGGTTTGCCCGGTCTGCACTCTAAGCATATCACTCAGGTAGTTCGGGCTGAGATTCAACTGCTCAGCAATAGAATGAACAGTAGGAATACCGTTCAGAATCAGCTGATCATTTTTAAAATACTCATCCAGTAAGCCCTCAAGCTTTGAAAGCAGATCATTGTTTATTTTTTTCCGGGTTAAAAACTGACGATTATAAAAGCGGTCACAATATTTCAATAAAAGCTCCAGGTTAGACACCAGAAGATCCTGGGTAAAGGAATCCATATTGGCTTCTATTTCCTGTTCTACATTCTCTATAATATCCATGATCGATTTTTCTTCCTTTTCAGAAAGATAGAGGGCCTCATTCGCTGTATAGGAAAAGAAACCGTAATCTTTGATCTTTGCAGCCAGTGGGTATCCCTGCAGAAAGTCAGGATGCACGGTCAGGACAAATCCTTCAACCTCGTTCAGCAGAATATCTTCAAACTGCACTACCTGATGAGGAGCCACAAAGTACATCATACCTCCGTCGAAATCATAATACTGCTGTCCATACCTGCATTTTCCTCCGGCACAGTCTTTTTTCAAAGCAACTACATAAAAATCGGTGGTTATTGCGCTGAGGATCGTTTCCGGTTCCAGCTTTACCTCATCAAAGCTGAATACACTGATCAGTGGATTTGAAGGCTTATTCAATCCCAGAGACTGATGCATAGCGTGTATTGACTGAACTTTTACCGGTGTTTTCATATTCGGATGTTCTGATTTTTTTATTAAATCACATAGCTGTATTGGATAGATAAATGATCATTCATATCTCTATATCCTATGTGTCTATGTTGTTAAAAATAAAACTTGTTAACCCTTCATCTAAGGTACTGATTTTATTTCTGGCTGGAAAGCTGCTCGTTTCTGATCTGGCTGATCCCCTGTTTATAAGATGTCACCTGAAAATCAGGAAATCTGTTTCTGAATTTTGAGTCATCAAATACATTATCATGTTCATATCTTGGAAGCAGTTCCAGTAATTCTTTCACTCTTTTATTGAACAAAGCACCAAATTTAAACACAAATTTAGGAACAACGGAATATTTCAGATCCCGGCCATAAATTCCGGAAGCGGTTCTGATAAATTCTCTGTAAGTGGGATGGCTTTTATCTACGGGAAGATGCCAGGTCTGGCCAAATGCATCCGGTGTATTTCCGATCAATGCTGTGGCGCGGCTTGCGTCCGGTGTCCATATCAGGCTTCTTTTTTTATTGGCACTTAATGGTACTTTCAGTTTTTTCCCTTCTTTGATCGTATTAAAAACCAGCGTATTGGTAATGCTCTGTGTTTTCCCCGGTCCGTAAAACTCGGGCGCGCGGCAGATCACGGCTTCCAGTTCACCGGACTGTATTTCCTTCAGAACCATCTCCGCCATTTCTCTTCGTACCCTGCCCTTTCTTCCTACCGAAGCAAATGTTGTATTTTCAGTCAAAACACGGTCATCCTGAGGATACATATACGTATTGTCAAAGAAGACCAGTTTAGTCCCATTCATCTTACAGGCATCAATCACATTGCGTAAAATAAGCGGAAACTGCTTTTCCCAAAGATCTGAACTGATCGGAAGTCCCAGTGTAAAATAAGCAATTTCACTGCCTTTTACCGCTTCAATAGCCTTTTCCCGGATCGAAAGGTCCGCTGAAAACACTTCATCCGTATCATTTATTTTTTTTGCCTCTCTGCTGACTATGCGGATATCTGATGTAAAATTTCTTTTCAGTTCTCTTGCCAGCTCTTCACCAATCTGTCCGTTGGCTCCTAATATTGTTTGCATATGATTTTATTTTTTGATGATTAACTGATGAGTAAAACCTTTTCCAATATCTGCCTCATCACTTTTTAAAATTTACATTACTTTTTTAAGCCAATGCATTTTTTTATCAGAGTAGGGCGGATATTTCCAGTCCGGTTCACCCCAATTCATTTTTTCAATCACTGATTTCTGATGCGAAAACGTGAGAAACCCAAATTCACCATGATAATTTCCTATTCCCGAGTTTCCTATTCCTCCAAACGGAAGATAATCACTTGTGATATGCATCAGCGTATCATTGATACATCCGCCACCGAAAGAGACTTTTTTCAAGAATTTACCTTTTTCATCCTCCTTCTTTGTAAACAGATAAGCTGCCAGAGGTTTTTCACCCTCTATGATCCCGTTAAGCATATCATCATAATCCGTATAGGAAATAACAGGAAAAACAGGGCCAAAAATTTCTTCCTGCATCACAGGATCTTCCCGGCTTACATTGTCCATGACCGTAGGTTCTATATACAGTGTTGTGCTATTGTAATTGCCGCCATATATAATTTTAGTTTCATCAATAAGTCCCAGTACACGATCAAAATTTCTTTTGTTGATGATGCTTGTATAATGTTCCGCCCCATCTGAATAATTGATTTCATCCAGTTTTTCTTTCATCAGTTGTAAAAGCTGAGGTTTCACAGATTCTTCCACAAGCAGATAATCAGGAGCGATACAGGTTTGCCCTCCGTTCAGAAACTTCCCCCACACCAGACGCTTTGCAGCAACTTCCAGATCGGCTGTTCCGGTAACAACCGCCGGAGATTTCCCACCCAATTCCAACGTAACAGGAACAAGATTTTTTGCAGCCGCTTCATAAACAATCTTTCCCACTTTCGGACTTCCTGTAAAAAATATCTTGTCAAATCGAAGTTTCAATAGTTCTGTAGTTTCCGGGATACCACCTTCTGCCACATATACATAATCCGAAGGAAAATTGTTATTGATAAGTTCTGCCAGAAGATGCATTGTATTTTCCGGAAGCTCGCTTGGTTTTATCATACAGGTATTTCCTGCTGCAATAGCGCTTACCATGGGACTCAAGGTCAGTTGATAGGGATAATTCCAGGCACCGATAATTAAGGTTACCCCCAATGGATCGTAATAAATATGGCTTTTCCCAGGCTGCAGGCTGAGTGCTGTTTTCACTTTATCAGGTCTGCTGAGCTGATCTAGGTTTTTCAGAAAAAAATCAATCTCATTGTATATCAGATTCAGTTCGGTAAGAAAAGTATCAAACCTGCCTTTACGAAAATCCTTATAAATTGCTTCGTAAAGCCTTTCCTCATTGGTTTTTAAAATATTCCTGAGCTTTGACAGGGTTTGTTTCCGAAAAGCCACATTTTTGGTCTGATGTGAGTAAAAAAAATCTCTTTGCGACTGAAATATTGTAGCGAAATCCATTTCATTGTATTTTAAAGATTACACCTGTTATTTTTTTAAATCCTCCGCCAATTCAGGAGTATAAAGGGCAGCCTGAAATTCCGGCTGATAATCATAACGCATCAGTTTTCCCAGATCCAGAGATTTGATAAAGGCAGATAACGGGCCATCGGTAAGAGAAAGCTGGACATCCTCTTTCTTTTTGCTGCTTGCTTTTTTCAATGCTCTTACGTCTGTATATCCGTGGGTCAGTTTGCCTTTTGTATCCAGATTGATGAAATTGGAGCGGGTAATATCGGGCTTGGCTTCTGCAATATCCAGCTTCTTTCCTTTGATCGAAAAATCCATTTTACCTGATTGATCGTAAAAACTAAAGGTCATTGAGTTTCCTGTATTACTATAATCAATCGGAATCAGCCATTTCGGTAAATTGTATCCCACCACGCCACGTACTCTGGCCAGCTCTGTGTCTACAGGGAGTTTCAGGACATATCCCCAAAGATTTTTATTTTTCAGCTCTCCCATCAGAGAAAATACACCCCAGTTTCCCGAATTGGGTTTTGTAGTGACAATTGAAATCGATAATTCATTATAAGAATCATTATCACAGTAATGATAGGCATAAGCTGTAATCGCAATCAATCCACGTCCGGGAGTAATGGAAATCGGCTTTACCACATCACGCACTTCTTTTGGTATCAGCTTTTTCAGGGTTTTCATATCAGCGGTATAAATGGCTGTAATACTGCTGTTGCTGTAATAGAAATTGGGTGAATAGGTTGTAAATCCTACTTCTTTTTTCTGTTTCTGAATCGTTTTGAACCAGCTCAGATCGATCTCCGGTGCTTCTTTTTCAATGACCGATAACGGCGGGTTTGAGCGAAATCTGTCATAAAGGCCATCCTTTACAACAGGCACCTGATGTCCTGCAAGGTCAATGATGGTCTGGTTGGGTCTGATGGTATCCATTGTCATGTGGTTTGTATTGGTTTCAGCCGTTACACCTGACAGTCTGCTATTTCCGTGGAAAGCGGCCATACTGTCGGAACAGACTGCCATACCGGCTATTGTAAGTGCTATTTTAAAAAGGTTCATATTCTGTTGTTTTTGTATGACAAAGTTCCGAAGAATACAGCCGGAAGGAGTATCTCAATTCCGGGAAGTTGTAACAGAATCTCTGTTCGGGAAAAAAACATTTTTTACCAACTATACAGTTCTGCTCACACCGGGTGCAAATACGTATTTTTCAAAACAAGTATTCTTCTTCTTATTCCGCATTATGGGCATCGCTAAATTTGTTATATCAAAAGCTTTTGACAGTGAAGATCTGAAATCACTCAAAAAACGAGGCGGAACCGAAAAGCCAGATGAGTAGGTTATTAACTCTTTAAAAACAAGAATCATGAATCATTACATCATTAAATCAATCGGAGGTGGCGGTGGCTCTCTCTTTGATATGTCTACCGTTCAATCTGTCGGCATCCATGCCGGGAAATATGTAGACCAGATCATCATCAATGGCGTTACTCATGGCGGCGGCGGTGGTGACAACGACGGGACTTTAATTCTGGAAGATGATGAATTCGTTGAACGGATTGATTACAGGGCCGGGAAATATATTGATTATATTAAATTCACTACCAACAAAAACCGCAGTATTGCAGGAGGAGGCAGAGGAGGCAGTGAAAATACGATTGACGGAAAACTCATTGCCATTTCCGGCCAAAGCGGAGAATATGTTGACAGTTTAAATTTTCTCTTGGAAACAAACTGATCTGACCGGGCAGAAAACAATCATCACACTGAAATATAATAAACAAATGATTACAAAAAAAATCGGGATTATTCAATTCCGATTTTTGATTTCCTTTTTATCTGTGCATTAGGGGCAATTAAAATTTTCTGCTATTTTGCTTTCTGAATGAAATCTGCCCATTGTTTATTGAGATATTCAACAGCCTGTTTCTTTTCACCGGCATTCAGAGACGAGTAATTGATGGAGTTGAAAACAAGTTTTTTCAGAGCTTTTACATCCAGTTCCCAATACACAAAAGCTACCCAGAAATCATAGCTGAGCCCTTCGTATCCATATACCGAAGGATCATCGCTGCTGATGGAACACTGTACTCCGTTACTGAGTAAAACTCTCGCCGGATGATTTCTAAGATCACTCACATATCCCAGAACCTGATTGCTGATCGGGCTTACTTCAACCAGTTTATTCTGCTGTCTGATCAGTTCCATCGTTTTCGGAAAATACATCAGATTCAGACCATGTCCTATTCTTTGGTTATTCAGCAAAGCAATATCCAGAACGTTTTTATTCGATACCGAATTGCTTTCGCCAGCATGCAGGAAGAGCGGCATTTCTACTCCATATTTCTTGGAAAGCTCTTTCAGTCTGACCCAGTTTCCCTGGAAATAATTAATACGCTTACCGGTAGCTTCATCTGCCACCAGATCAAATCCCGAAATCAGATCCGGATATTCCTTTTTAAACTCAAAAGCGGTTTCAAGCTGCTTTTCCACCTCATCCTGTTCTAAAAACTTAAAGCTTGAATAAATTAACTTCAGGGTAAACTGAGGATTGGTCTTGCGGATCTGTTTAACAACATCCTGCAAATCGGTAATGGCTGTTTTGGAAGGATATTTTCCGTGCTGAAAATCGTACAGATCACCAAAAATATATCTGACCTCTACGTGCTGTACATGATCTTTTACAAGGTCCTGAAAGCCTTTCAGATAATATTCTTTAAAAAACGGACGATAAGGAAGCAGCAGATTGATACGTTGAAAACGTTTCTCAAATTCAATCCAGTAATCGGTATAGGAACACAAGTTATCCCGCTTCAGGATGAGAAGATCCTGCAGTTCCTTTTCAAATCCGGGAGTAGAGATCAGTTTCTGATCAAGGTTCACAAAACCTCCGGGAACTTTCCCTTTCTCAAAAAAAGCCAGTTGACCATAAATATAGTCTCCGTGATCCTTTTGATCGTAGACATAACATTCTTTATATTTTCTTGCAGCCTCAATCACCCATTGCACATCAGTAAAACCTCCACTGTGGGTATGCAGCAAACCGCCTTTAGGCATTGTCCGGATGATATTAAACAGTTGACTGCTTTCGATCATCGGCTTTATTTCACTGAAAGACAGATTATTTAATGGTATTTTTTTCTCTTTCGCATCCTTTATGACCTGTTGTCTTAATTCTGACATTTTTTGATCCAGTGCTTTTTCAGCATCAGATAATTTCAGATCTGCATCAAAGGCAAGGTTCTCATTTTCCTGTTCCAATGAGGCCCAGTTCTTTTGATAACCGGAATTTTGATTTTCTTTGTTCTGAGCTCCCAACAGCGGAAATCCCAAAAGTAATATATAGGTAAAATATTTTCTCATCATAAATATTGGGTTAGATGTATACGATCAATCATTCCTAATGCTATTGAACGATTGACCCTGTGAATACAATAATTTCCAAAAATATAATTAATTTTTCTGGTAAAAAGAAGTATTGATTTTGAATAAAAGATCAGCACATTAGATATGATCAGGACCGGTAATCGCAAGATCCGGATAGAAGTCATATCATTAAATGTAGAGAATAGTGATGATAAAATGCTCTAGAAAGCTTTCTGTCACCAGATCACCTGATTCATTTATTTTGTTAAAATTAAAAAAAATTTCTTAAATCTGATCATGTGGCAGAATAATTCGTGTATTAATTTTTTATAAACTCAAAATGGCAGATTAAATGATGAGTGATCAGTACAGTTCTTCTCTGTAGACTCTTTTCCCAAGATAGAAAAGCTCGTGTTTCTTAAGATTCACATTATCCTCAAAAATATCATGAACAAAATGGATGAGTTCATTGACTTTTTCTTTCTGTGTAATTCTGATCCGGGACTCAAAATTAGTGGTAAACCCGCTCCTGGTATAGTTCAGCGATCCGAGGTAAGCCACCCTCCTGTCGATCACATAAATCTTTGAATGCAGGAATTTACTTTCGTAACGGCTGTTCCTGATAAATTTGAAGTTCAGGTTTTCAGAGTAATGGTATTTGTAAATCTCCATTTTTTCCACTTCGGTCTTCTTTTCCCAGCATAGGTAAAACCCATAAAGTGAGGCGATTGAAATCAGGAGTGCAAAAAAATTATTGGCACTGATGAGGTCATCAATGATATGAATACCGAAATAGGCCAGCGAAATAATCCCCAGGCACAGCAAAGCAATGGCAGCCAGAAAGTACATGCTCTTCAGACTTTCCCTCTTTTCTTTTTTCTTTACATCTGTTACCTTATGCTGATGGATAAGCTTCCGGAGAACATCTTCATATTGCTCAGGCCGCAGATCACTGAATGCCAGTCTTACCTTCACCTCCCTGTTCTTCAGCATCAGAAGGTCATCTACTTTCGATTCATCAATATAAGGTGAGATGATCAAAACTTCTTCCTGCGCATTCAGAATATCCTTATTCAACTGGTTTCCTGCATTTTGCCCAACAAAGACTTCAACACCTTCCTTATTTTCGGCATCAATTTTAAAATAATATTTTTGGTGTTCCCTGTAATACACTTTGCTTTTTCTTAAATTCTATTCGGATGATGGTGTCTTCAAATATGCTGAATGCCTGTTCAGGAGCTAACAGACATGACAGGATATTTTTCAGGCCGCAAATTTACATTTCTTTTCCGGGTATATTTTACGGTTTGGCATAAATGGATAAAGAAAATTTCATTCTTCTGAAAACAATCATGCAATCTCCGACATAATAAGGATAAAATCAGTAAAACAAACAAATCAGTGATATAAAATAAACAAAAAGTCTACAAAAACAATAGACTAATATTATTAACTTTTATTCATCTCTGAATTTTTAAATGGATCAGGCACTCAAATCAAAATTAAAACATTGATATTCAAAATGTTAAATATCTCAATTCAATTACCCTACTAAAATAGTAGACTTATATGATATTTCTCATACCCTCTTTTAACAAAGTTTTATGAATTATTAAATAATTTTGACCCAGTTAAAAAAAATATAAACTTTATTCTCATGAATAAGAACAACTTTGATTCTTACCTATACACCATCAAGGCTGCGTTACCTGCTCAACAAAATTGTTCTGCAGTACCTGCTTTTTCACAACACGATCTTATTTCCCAATATATGTGTTCTGATATGATGTGCCCAATGATGATGTCATAACTTTCAAGGAAATACAATCATTACTGTAGGAATTAAAGCAGATTATTCCAAGCTTCTTTAATCCGGATACCTCTCCTGTAATTTTTTAACATTCTACCTCTCATAACCTCCCTGAAAAAGGAGGCGGGGAACTGTTTTCTTTCATTAGCAGAGGCCGGCAGTAATACACACATTCAATTTTAAACCTAAGATTAATATAATGAGAAAAAAACAATGCAAAATTGGTGTATTGGCTGTGGTTCTGTCTGCACAATATGCCTTTGCACAAACCAAAGACAGTCTTTCGAAAGAGACTTCCATCAAAGAAGTGGTGGTGGTAGCTTTCGGAAAGCAGAAAAAAGAAGAAATAACAGGATCTGTACAGTCTCTGAAAGCAAAAGACCTGTCTAATCTTCAAAACGGGAATATCCTTCAGGGCATCGGGGGTAAGGTGGCCGGAGTACAGGTCATCTCTTCCGGGCAGCCGGGTTCACAACCTACCATCAGAATGAGAGGAATAGGTTCCATCAACGCATCCAGCGATCCGCTGATTGTACTGGACGGTATCCCTTACAGCGGAAACCTGAACAGTATCGCCGCATCAGATATTGAAAGTATTTCCTTTCTTGAAGATGCCTCTTCCAATGCTCTTTATGGTTCCAGAGGAGCCAACGGTGTTATTATCGTAAATACCAAACGGGGAAAAAATAAAGGGCTAAGCATTGAAGCTGATGTGAGAACCGGAGTCAATTTCAGATCCATCCAGGATTATTCCGTTTTTACTTCCCCTCAGGATTATTACACAGCTTTTTATAACAGGGGAAGAATCGGAGAAATCGCAAGATTAAAACAGCCGGGAGCTGTTCCTACCGGAAATACACCTCACGATGTGGGTCTGGCTGCACTTAACAGATTGGGATATAATGCCTATAACGTACCTTTCAGCCAACTGATCGGAAAAGACGGTACTTTCAATCCTGATGCACAGCTTCTTTATCAGGATAACTGGAAAAAACTGCTTTTCAGACCTGCCCTGAGAAGGGAGGCAACGTTGGGAATCAATGCCAATGGCGATCAGGTGAAGTCTTATACTTCTCTTAATTATCTGGATGATAAAGGATATCTGATCTCCTCCGGATTTGAGAGATTTGGGATAAGGTCCAATGTAGACTATTCCATCACATCAAAATTAAAACTGACCAGCGCCCTGTCTTATACCTACAGCAAACAGGACTTCGGGGAAACCGGCGGTTTTTCCAATCCATTCCAGTTTGCCAGAAACATCTCCCCTTTTTATCCAGTATTTCTCAGGGATGATAATTACCAGAGATTGTATGACAGCCATGGAAATGCATTGTACGATTATGGAGACGGGCAGGGCCCTAACGGAGCCACGAGATCATATGCCGTTTTTGAAAATCCGGTAGGGAATCTCCAGAAGGATAAATCCCAGACGGTAAGCAATATCACCAACCTTAATCTCGGATTAAATTATGAGATTATTAAAGGACTGGACTTTACCTATAATTTCGGGGCCTATCTTGAAAATGTAAAAAACCTTCAGTTCGGAAATACGGAAGGTGGAACCTCTTCTTCTGTAGGCGGAACAATTACCCAGGGATCAATATTCAAATATACCCTGAATCATCAGCAATTGCTTACTTATCAGAAGAAGCTGGGGAAACATAATTTCAACATTCTGATTGGGCATGAGCTGAATAAAATAAAGAATGAAGGCTTTTCAGGAACCAAGCAGCAGCTTTTATTACCAGACTCACATTCTTTTGATAATGCCGTAAAGATCACCGATCTTTCAGGAAATGGTTACGAATATGCTGTAGAAGGATATTTTTCAAGGTTACTTTATAATTATGACGGAAAATATTTCTTTAATGCCAACATCAGAAGAGACGGCTCATCTGTATTTTCACCGGAAAGCAGATGGGGAAATTTTTACGGATTGGGTGCCGCATGGAATGTAGCAAAAGAAGATTTCCTTAAGGACAACAGGGTGATCAATTCTTTAAAACTGAAAGCGTCTTACGGACAGCAGGGAAATGACAATATCCTTCTGGATGCTACTAACAGAGATTATTATGCCTATCAGGATATCTACGGAATCAACAATTTTGGTGATGGAAAACCGGTTTTATCCCTTAAAAAGCAGGGAAATAAAGACCTGAAATGGGAAACTTCCAAAAACCTGAACGCAGGATTTGAAATTTCTCTTTTGAAAAACAGGATAACGCTGAATGCAGATTATTTTGAAAGAAAAGTGTCTGACATGATCTATACCCTTCCCCTTCCTCCCTCCAATGCCGGATCTTATGTGAAATACGGAAACATCGGGGATATGACCAATCGCGGGGTACAGGCTAACATCAATGTTGATATTTTCCGTACGGAGCAGTTCCAATGGAGTATCTATGCCAACGCAACCCACTATAAAAATAAGATTACACGGTTACCTGCCGAACAGAGAAATACAGGTCTCGTTACAGGCTTATTCATTCTCACCGAAGGTGGAGACCGGTATACCTACTATCTGAAAGAGTTCGCAGGTGTAAACCCTGATAACGGGGATGCTCTGTGGTACCGCACCGTCATCAACCCGGTTACTCACCAGCAGGAAAAGGTGATCACCAACAATTATAAGGAAGCAACCGATTATAACACAGGAAAATCAGCAATTCCGAAGGTATACGGAGGATTCGGGACGGATGTGAGCTATAAGAGATTCAATCTTGCAGTAAATTTTGCCTACCAGTTTGGAGGATATGGCTATGATGATATTTACAGGAGCTTATTCCATTCTGATACTTACGGCTCTAATTATTCTACTGATCTGAATAAAACATGGACGCCTGAAAATCCTACAGCAGCATTACCAAGAGTTGATCTTACAGCAACCAATCAGAACGGAAACTCAACCCTGTACCTGATCAAATCAGACTATATCAGTCTTCAGGATGTAACACTCTCTTATCAGCTACCTGACGCTTTTGCACAACAGGCGGGCTTATCAGGTCTGAAAGTTTATTTCACAGGAAACAACCTCTACCTATGGTCTAAAAGAAAAGGCTATGACCCGAGGGCTTCCCTGACCGGAGTGTCTGATCCCTACAGATATTCTCTGTTATCCAGTGTTTCTGTAGGTTTTAAATTAACATTTTAAAAGAAAACAATGAAAAAAATAAAATACTTTGTAGCTGCACTTGCCATAGGCCTTATTACCAACAGCTGCGCCAGCGATCTGAATACTTTACCGGAAGGAGATATATCCGGTGAACAGCTGAATGATGATCAGTCCAAGCCTGAAAAGATATTAGGCGGAATTTACCTAGATCTCCGAAGCAACGGAGCCGGAGGAACCACTTCCCATTCCGATTTCGGGATTATGGGGATAAAAGCGGGCGCTGACCTGATGTCTAATGACGTCATCCAGTCTACCAATCAGCACCTGGGAATGTTTTATAATTATGAAGCGACCAACGCCAGTAATCTGGCTTCGGAAATCGTATGGACTACTTTTTATGCAAGAATATTCGTCATCAATAAGCTTCTTGATGATCTGCAGAATGATGGAAATGCAAAGAACAAAGCCATCAGAGGACAGTTGCTGGCACTAAGGGCTTATTCTTATTTCTATCTGGTACGATTCTATGCTCATGATTATAAAGGACATCCGTCTGATCCGGGACTTCCGCTGGTACTTACAAGCAGTAATCCTAACCAGGGACTTCCAAGATCAACAGTGTCAGAAGTCTATGGGCAGATCACCAAAGACATTGAAGAATCTATCGGCCTGCTTGACAGCTTTGCACGACCATCGAGAGCACAGATTGACCAGAGAACGGCAAAAGCTATTGCGGCTGAGGTATTTCTGCAAACGGGGGATTATGCAAAAGCAGGTAAATATGCTGATGAAAGTAAACAGGGCATTGCCCTGATGACTGAAAACGAGTATACTACCACAGGATTTTCCAACATCAATAATCCTGAAGTGATATGGGGTTTCCATAATACGATTTCTACAATGAGTATCGGAAACTACTATGCTTCTTTCTTCTCAATGTTTGATAATACCAACGAGGGCTATGCCGGGGCCGCACAAATCCGGAAGCTTATAGATAAACGGCTTTATGAAGCCATTCCGGAAACAGATTACCGGAAAAAAGTATTCAATGGAAGCCAGAGTGCCCAGTACACCTTTAACGGGAAAACGAAAAATTATCCGGCCTACGTAAGCTGGAAATTTAAAGATCCCAGTCTCTTTGAAGGAGATTATATCTATATCAGGGCTTCCTCTCTGTATTATATAGAAGCTGAAGCACTGGCAAGACAGGGACGGGAAGCCGAGGCAAGACAGGTCCTGTTTGACATCACTTCAAAAAGGGATAAAAACTATACACTATCAACAAAAGCAGGAAACGATCTGATCAACGAAATCATCCTGCAAAAAAGGATAGAACTTTGGGGCGAAGGCTATGCATGGTTTGATATGAAACGACTGAATACCCCACTGGAAAGAATCTACACGGGTACGAACCATACTTTCGGAAGGTTTAACCTTACCCCTGATAAATTCAGATTCCAGATACCGAATAAAGAGATTAATAATAACCCACAAATCAAACAGAATGAGTAAATAAACAGAACACGAGCTGAAAAGCACAGCAATTTTAATATATTTGACTGAATGCTGTCTCCTATGTTTACAAAGTAAAATGCAGGAGACAGCTTCTTTATGTTTTCAGTACATCATCTTTTTTGATAAGGTCCTTTTACCATCAGGTATCAGTTTTTTAATCAAACTTAATGAACATCTGGTCAAAGTTCAAGGTCATTGTATTGAACTGACGGATGACATCCTGCCCCATATTTCCGTAAACGTTTTCTTTATTAATTTTAGATTTCAACAGGCTGATGTCTTTCAACGGGATTTCTTTTCCAAGTATATGAAAAGTATGATTCACCTTAAAGCCATCATATTCCGCCTTTCCTCCTGCTCCACCCATACTGATTTTGGAGGGCTTATACTGCGCATCAATATTTTTTTTATTTTCCTGATAAAAAGGAGCATATAAGATGGTATGGTCAGCACCGGTATCAAAGGTAAAATGTTTACCATCCACAAAAATAAGCGGCGTAAGACCATCAATTGCCATATTGGACGGGCCGGATATTTTCGTTTCTTTTTCAGGCACTATAAAATAGTCGTCCTGGGTGAGCTGCACTTCTTTTAAAGCTTCTATTACCGGAAATCCTAAAATTCCATTGATCTGATAGCTGATTTGCGGAAAGCTGAGCGCCTGATCTGCAAACACAAGGAAGACTGCATTTTCGACGGTAATATTCCCAAGCGTCAGTTTTTCACATACTGCGAGATCCGCTTTTACAGCAATACCGGTGATGGCATCCACATCAATATCTGCGGGAATGATTTTCATTTTTAAACGTTTTGCCGTACTTGCCGAAACGGTAGAAATATTAGCTCCCGTATCAAAGATAAAGTTCATGGAATCTCTCCCTGTTGTTATGGTAAGGTTTTTCAGGTTAGCAACATCCTTTTTCATTTTCACGCGGGTATTGCCGTTTCTTATTACTTTTTGCCCCGGCTGTTTTTCCAGAGCCGTCCAGATTTTCAGATTGTTTTTCAGATCGGTTCTTTCTTCTTCCGTAAGCAGATCATTATATTTTTGAAGGGTTACCAGTACAGCATTTTTGGCTCCTGAATAATCATACTGTTTCATACAGTTGTCTTCTTTAATATGCGAAATCTTAAGCATAAGTGAATCGGGAAGCTCCGTTTTCAACCCTGAAAGTGCAAGAATTTTCTGATTGGATTCTTCAGGTTTATTGAATGCATTGTCTAGAACCGCCTCTGTAAAATACCGGTAGTCTGCCGGTAATTTTTGCTTCATTTCCCTAAACATATCCCGTGCTTTAAAGAAATTCTTATCTTTTATCTGGCCGTATATATTTTCAAATTCCAAATGACGGTGCTGCCCAGATCCTGCAACAGACAATAACAACAGCATAAATAATGAAAGTCTTTGCATCGTTTTTTTCTTTAACGCCGGTATTTTCAAACATTTTCTCATAGATAACGGCATTACAGCTCCTGGATTCTTCATAGCAATAGTATGGGTATTTGAAAGTTGACAATTCAAACTGCTAATTTATTTTAAAAATGGGATCACCGCTTATTTTTCTCTTATAAATCTTATCAGTTCATCCGGAATCCCTCTAAAATAAGGTAAAACAAATGGCATCATTGGTTGAAGTGATGCCATTCTATACAATTTGATAATCAATAAAATTAGTTTTTATCCTGCTTATATTTTTCGAATTCTTTAAGTTTACGCTTCATCAGTTCAATTTCATCGGCTTGTGTTTCAAGGATATTCTTTTTCAGCCTGATCAGGTCCGGGTCATTAAGTTTTGCTTTTTCAGACATCAGTAACGCTGCGGCATGATGCGGGATCATTCCTTTTACAAACTGCCTGTCGCCAATATTGATCTGCTCCCGGATTCCCAACCATGAAAATACACCAAGAATAACTGCTATTACACCAATGATCCGGTTTATCTTCGGATGGGTATACATTCTTCTCATCATCCATAATTCGATCAGCATCATTACGGAAACCATCAGCAGCGTCATATACAGGTTATTCAGATTCGGAATAAGATTCTCAAAACCGTCAATCATAGCAAACATAATGAAATACATTGCAACAAACATCACCACAGCCATGAGGGCAAAGCGCCAATACATGGAATATGCTGAATGCCTCTCTTCATTTCCCGAAGAATGATCCATCTCTGTATGTTGCCGGCTTTTCATCATAATAAACTGATCATGTCAGACTGATCCCGGACACGTATCCAGAACGCTGATCTTCAGGTATAAAAATACAGCTATTTATCGAAATGGTTTATGCGTCTGGTCATAACCGCCAATTTAAAAACGTTAACTTTTCCTCAGTTCTGTCTTTGATCCTGATAAAATTTTGGTTTGATTTTTTTAATGATCAAATCCTGCAGTTTTTCGGGTTCGGTGTTGAAAATGGTATGACCTGATTTTTTGAACCAAAAAAGCTTTTTATTCTTAGCTTTTACAGACTGATAATATTGTTCGGCAATGGTATAATAAGACTGATTATCTCCGCTTCCGATGAAAAAATAAACGGGACATTGTATCTCAGGAACGGTACTGAATAAATTTGTTTTTGCATTCTCTTTCCAGACCGGAAACCAGGTATCCATCCATTTATAATAGATTTTCCTGAAATCTTCGGTTCCTGCACCTTCTACTCCGTTGTGAATGAAGAGCCATTTCTGAGCCAGAAAAAAATCATCCTTATTACGCAACGGTATTTTTATGCTTTCCAATTCCCTGATCGCATCATTGTTTTCTGTTTTTGCTGCCCATTTTTTAAGGGAGTTCACTGATAAAAGAGCACTCTTATCAGCATCGATCACCGGACTGACAGGAATATAGGCATACAGCAGCTCAGGATGTTTTACCGCTATATCAAATCCCATGACGGAACCCCAGGAATGAGAGAGTAGGAATATTTTCTTCTGCCGGAATTTTTCTATCAGATAGCTGACGACTTCCAGGGCATCTTTTTTAAGTAAATCAGGGCTAAGATCACTGGATGAGTTGTTGAGTTCCTCTGTTTTCGGGGTCCCCCTCTGATCCCAGTTGACCACTACAAATTCTTTCTTCAGCTTATCTGTAAAACCGTCAGACATCGCTGTCAGTGATTTACCAGGTCCTCCATGCAGGATCAAAAGAACAGGATTTTCCTTATTATCCCCTTTTATACTGATCAACTGTCTGATCCCACCAATCCGGACAATCTCCGCAGTATCAATTTTTGTCTGGGCCGGACTCATAAAGCAGATCAAACAAAGGACAGAAAGCAGGAAATTAGTTTTCATTCAATTTTAATTTTTAGTACACATCCGGAATCTTACACCGTAATCAATAACAGGATATTGTTTTTCACCTTCAATATAGGAAAATACCCTACACCATGGATTATAAAAACAAAAATCATTTCTTTTCAATTTTCAGTATAAAGAAATACATATATTTGAGGCAATAAAAAATTCATAAAATAACCTTGTAAAAAATGAAGAAGGAATCCATTTTCACAGTATTATTACTGTTTTTAAGCATATCACTTTTTTCACAGCAGAAAACAGTTCCGGATTTAACCCAACAGCTTACAACCCTTATTGCCGGGAAAAAAGCTGATGTAGGGGTTTCCATTATTGCGCCTTATAAAAGAGAAATTATCCAGATCAATGGCAACCGCCTCTACCCTATGCTCAGTACGGTAAAATTTCCTATTGCCCTTACCATTCTCCATAAGGTTGAAAAAGGAGAATTATCTTTACAGCAAAAACTTTTCATCAAGAAAGAAGAACTCTTAGAAGATACATGGAGTCCTTTCAAAAAGGAATATCCTGAAGGAAATATTGAGATCAGCCTTGAAGACGCTATAAAATGGATGGTTTCCTACAGTGACAATAACCTGACCGACATCCTGCTGAGGTTAATCGGCGGCCCGGAACCTGTGCAGAAGTTCATCAACAGCAAAAATTTTATCATTAAAAACAATGAAGAAGACATGCATAAAGACTGGCAGTCTCAGTTCATTAATACAATCACTCCCAATGAAGCTACCAGGCTGCTTGAGAAATTCTACAATGGAAAGTTCCTGAATAAAAAGCATACCCAATGGCTTTATATGGCCATGATAAATAATGCTTCCGGGGCAAAAAGGATCAAAGGAAATCTTCCGAAAACCGTGAAAGTAGCCCACCGTACAGGCACTTCGTTCACCAACAAAGAAGGTATGACAGGCGCTGTAAATGATTTTGGAATTATAGAACTTTCAGACAAGGAAAGAATATACATCGCCGTTTTTGTGCATGATACCTACGAAACATTTGAAAACGCAGAGGCCATTATTGCCGATATTGCCAAAGCAACCTATGACTACTATCACAAAAAATAAACAATGACCCAAATAAAACCGTTCATCACCTTTGCACTTGCTACAATTCTGTCTGCCAGTACCCATGCTCAGAAAAAAAACAGCTATATCCATAAGATTGACAGTATCATAACAGCTTCTTCCCCACTCACATTCAACGGGGTGGTTCTGGTTTCGCAAAAGGGAAAAATAAAGTATCTTAAATCTAACGGCTATAAGGATTTTGATAAAAAAATTCCTTTGAAAACAGATGACCAGTTTGAAATCATGTCCAATACCAAACAGGTGACTGCCGTTTTGATCCTGCAGGCCGCTGAACAGGGAAAACTTAATCTTCAGACTCCCATCAAAAAATATCTGCCTTCTCTGACACAATCATGGGCTGATTCGGTAACGATACACCATCTGCTGAACCATACCCATGGCATTACTGACGTAGAAAAACCTGCCGCTTTCAAAGCGGGATCACAGTTTAAATATGGAAATCTTTCCTATATGCTTTTAGGGAAAATCCTTAAAAACACAACCGGAAAGACCTTTATACAACTGGCTGATTCTCTTTTCAAAAAACTGAAAATGGAGAAAACATTTGTTTATAATACAAGAGATAATCAATCATTAGTACCGGGCTACAGAAGCGAAAATAATCAGTTTGAAAAGGTAAAAGAGTCATTTCTGAATGATGATATTGCTCCCGCTGCAGGCGTAGTTTCTACAGTACAGGATCTTGCCAGGTGGGATCAGGCATTGTTTAAAGGGCAGCTATTGTCCCCGGAATTCAAAAAACTGATGCTCACTCCTTCCACCACTTCCCAGCACAATGTTTTTGGAAAAGAAAGTATGGGATTTGGCTATAATGTCAGGATCATAAAAGAAGCCGGGCTGGAATATTTCGGCGTAACCGGTCTTGGAGACGGCTTTACCTGCCTCAATGTATACTTTCCTTCTACAGATACAACTTTAGTCATCCTGGAGAATCAGATGCCGGAAAGGAGTGAAAACTGGAGCTTCCAGGAAGCAGCCATCAAAAATGTTGTACTGAAAAGTATGACTTTACCCTAGTATTCATCCCGGAAGTGAAAGGGTAAGAGATCCTGAAATCTCCGTCGAAGAGCTCAATCAGGTTTCTCTTTACCTTTTAAAATACGGGTTTTAATTCCGGAAAAAGGTTTTTCAATTAGGATCCTGTATAATACCGCTGCTGTAATACAAGCCAGCAAACACAAAATCAGGCATGTATTATCTGCTGTCTGAACAGTAAATTTATCCAGTGCCACCTGTGTCATATGAATAATCCCTTTGTGGGAAAGATAAATGGCATAAGATAAAGCAGCCAGCTGCGCTGTGATATAAGACTTTGACCGGTACAGGAAGCAGGATTCTGAAACAGCAGAGAGCACAATAAGACCATAGCTTAAGGCTACCAGTGTAAATCCGAATATTGAAGCTCTTTCTGATGTCTGCTCATTACAAACCCACAATGAAACACCCAGCAGGATCAGTCCTGAGATAAAAATCAGATTTCCGTGATGATGAACCTTTCTTTTAAACCCTGAAGAGTACTGCATCAGATAGCCGATCAGAACTCCCATGCCAAGCCCGTCTAACCTTGTATGGGTAGGATAATAGATTTTCATATACCATAACCGCCAGAAGTCCAGGGAATCAGGCTGTACAGGGATGATATATTGGTTCCACATGACAATCCTTACCATCAAAGAAAAAGTGATTACACCAATGAGCAGTACAGGCAGATATTTAAAAAGTCTGGTTTTCGCCAAAATAAGGAGCAACAGAGGAAGGAAAAGATAAAACTGCTCTTCAATACACAGCGACCAGGCATGCGAAAAGGTACCGCGATCAATAACGTCCAGCCCGTAGTTCTGGGTAAAAGTCACAAATTTCCATAGTGGGGATAAAGCTTCCCGCTCCCTGAAAAAAGGAAATGCAAAATACAGGAAAAGTGTAAAAAAATAGGCCGGGATGATCCGGAAGAACCGTTTGATATAAAAGATCTTTAAGCTAAAACGTCCCTTCCTTTCAATCTCTTTAAACAACTGGCCCGAGATCAGGAAACCGCTTAATACAAAAAACAGATCCACGCCCGTCCATCCGAATCTTCCGATATCATCGATCCATTGAGGATGCTTAAAAGCCCGGTAATGATACATTAATACGAGTATAATGGCTGCGGCTCTCAGATGATCCAAACCATACCACCTTTCCTGATGTTTTTCCATTTATTTTTTTTCAGCAAATATGAATCAATCCCTGAATGCTTTTAAATAGATTGTCCGGAAAACACATCAACTGCTATGAACGGTACAATAAGCTGTCTACATCTTTAGCTGTGCTGTTTGCAGGATTTTTTTAACCGTTTACACCAATTTCGCCGGTTGTTGCCTAAGTTTTTATATTTTTGATCCTGATGAACGCCCAGCCAGAAATTCATATCAGACAGAATATCTATTTTCAGTTGCTTTTCTGGATTGCCTTATTGGTATTCGGAATAGCGAGAACTTATGGGGAATATGACGGAGTTATTGTCAGGGAAATGGTGATCTACAATCTATGCCACTGGATTTTCCAGATCATCGGGGCCAATTTTATATATTATATTCTGGTCCGTTATCTTTTTGACCGGAAAAAATATGTAGCGTTTTCAACAGGTCTTATCATCAGTCTTTATATTATTTCGGTGATCAACAGGATCTTTATTGTTTATCTTGCCGAACCTTTTTTCACAAACCTGCCTAAAGACAGTTTCATCAGTATTTTCACAGATTTCAAATATCTTATATTCCATTATACTTTTCCCATTATCAGCGGAACTTTTATATTCGTTTCAGTGATGTTTATGATGCGTTACAAAGATGAAAAACAACGCACAGCCAGCTTACAGAAAGAAAAGGCAGAACTTGAGCTGCAATCCCTGAAGGCACAGCTTCACCCCCATTTTCTTTTCAATACGCTGAATAACATCTATTCTCTTTCTGTGAGCCGGTCTGAGAAAACCTCCCAATCCATCAGCCAGCTTTCTGATATCCTGGATTATATTTTATACAAAGGCCAGAAAAAATGGGTTTCTGTTTCTGATGAAATGGCTATTATAAAACAGTATATCACTCTGGAAAGCCTTCGCTATCATGACAGCAGGCTCAGGCTTAGCCAACATATCTCCCTGAATTCTGCCAATACGATACCGCCGTTGCTGTATCTTACTTTGGTTGAAAATGCTTTCAAACATGGTGCAGGGAAAAGTTCAGCCCCTACAGAAATAAGAATCGAAGTGGAAACCAATACCCAACAATCTGTTTTTATAATTGAAAATACCTGTACAGACAGCCACAACAACAATGAAAGAGGAATTGGTCTCCAGAATATCAGGCGGCAGCTGCAACATCATTACCAGGAAAATTTTGTTTTCAGAATTTCCAGGGAAAATAATAATTTTAAAGTTGAAATAATTACCCCTTCACACTATGATTAAGTGCATCATTGTAGACGACGAACCTTTAGCTGCCACATTATTGGAAAATCATATTTCCAGGATTGATGATCTGAAACTGATCGGGAAAGCTGCAGATGCGCTGGAAGCCTATAAAATACTTCAGAATCAATCCGTAGATCTTATGTTTCTTGATATTCAGATGCCCCATCTGAACGGGATTGATTTTCTTAAATCATTATCTCAAAAGCCGAAAACCATTTTTACCACCGCCTATCGTGATTTTGCTATCGAAGGTTTTGAGCTGGAAGCTGTGGATTATCTTCTGAAACCTGTTACTTTTGAACGCTTTTTCAGGTCTGTAGAGCGCATTCTCAGAAACACAACAGGAACTCAGGAAGAATTCATGATCGTCAGAAATGAAGGGCTGCACAGAAAGTTGCCTCTTTCCGATATTATTTATTTTGAAAGCCAGGGTAATGATGTCAAAATTGTTCTGGCCAATCAGGAAAACAGTATTTCTAAAACCAAAATAACAGATCTTGAAACGGCACTATCCGGGAAAGGTTTTGTTAGGGTTCACAGGTCTTTTATCATCAACATGCAATTTGTGACGGCATTCAGTCATCATGAAGTGATGCTGGGCATTCACCAGATCCCTGTCGGAAGAAGTTATAAACAAGAATATGATTCTTTTACCGCTTCCCTTTTAAAGAATCGTCTGCTATGAAGCTCCTTATGAACAGCCTATCGCAAGAATAAACAAGTTTCCATTTGTACCGGATTCTATTTTTAACATTTATTTTTATTAATTTTTTACAAGATGAATTGAATAATTATTTTTCAATCTGTTTTTCAACACCTTACATCATATCCATGAGTAATAATTCATATCAGCACGCTGTAAGTTCTTTATTTCAGAAAACAACTAATTAAATGGTTTACAGCATATTAAAAAACCAATGATATCCATAGCATTCACAGATCTTACCTCATAAATATTAAAAAAAAGTATTACTTTTGCTTTAGATTAATAAAATTGTTTGTAACTTTTTTGTTAATAAATTTAGGTGCACCAATTTATAAAACATTAAAATTCATTCCATGAGAAAAATAATTCTACTTATTACATGTATGTTCAGTATTTCAGTTTTCTCACAGATCAAAGTGTTGAAAAATGAAAGTTTGGTAGAAATTGGTAAAGATAATTCCGTAGGTCTATATAAAAAGGAAGATAAATTTACAATCAATTACCAGGATCTGAATACCAGCAACCTGAATACAATCCGGTCTTTTTCATTCCAAAATCTGAACGGTGATGTATTAAGCCTGTATAAACTCATCATGGATGGTTTTATATCCGCTTCTGATGAAAATATCATTCTGGAACTTCCCAACGATATTATCGAACTTCATTATGAAAAAAACTATGGCCAGCAGACCGTACAGTTTATTCAGGTGATCAATAAAAACCGGAAATACATCGGAAAATCACAGTTTTTAACCCAAAAACAGGTTGATAAAATCTTCGGAAGAACAAACGGAAAGTATGCCCTGTATGACAAACAGCCTACGACTCCAAACAAGGCAGGCTCAACTGCTTCTACAGCTACTCCCGCATCAGGAAATGGGAAAAAAGCAAGAAAATAATCATAATTTATAAATATTACGAAACTCATTCAATAGAATGAGTTTTTTTATTTTATTTTTGCAGAAAGACATTATAACTTATGCCGCTTCAGATAATCAACCTAACCAAAAAATTTGGTGAACAGACTGCCTTGGATACGATCAATATTTCTATCGATAAAAATGAGATCATCGGTCTGCTTGGTCCCAACGGAGCAGGAAAATCTACCCTGATGAAATCTATTGTCGGCGCATTGAAAGTGGACCAGGGAGAGATCATCTTTAACGGGTTGAATATTTCAGACCATCAGATTGAAAGCAAGAAAAAAATAGGATTTCTTCCGGAAAACAATCCGCTTTATCTGGAAATGTATGTGAAAGAATACCTTCAGTTTGTCGCCAATATTCATAAAATCTCTGAATCCAGAGTAGATGAGGTGATTGAGCTGGTAGGCATCACTCCGGAAAAATCAAAAAAAATAAGCCAGCTTTCCAAAGGATATAAGCAGCGTGTAGGGCTGGCACAAGCCATTATCCATCAGCCGGATCTTTTGATTCTGGATGAACCTACCAACGGGCTGGATCCCAACCAGATCCTTGAGATCAGAAATGTAGTGAAAGAAATAGGCCAGCAGAAAACGGTTTTACTGTCTACACATATTATGCAGGAAGTGGAAGCGCTCTGCTCACGGGTCATTCTGATACATAAAGGAAATATTCTGCAGGATTGCCCTATTGATGAATTTAAAGGAAAATTTGACAGTCTGGAAGAAGCTTTTGCAAGTTATACGGCAACGCAGAAATAAGAGATCAATTAAAAACTGCGGAGTTAAAAAAAATATTTAAACCATTAAGAATAATGAAGATATTAAAGTAAGTTAAGGCAAAAATCAAAAATTTTTCAGCACTCTTTTAATGCGAAACCTCTTACTGTTTTTAATTCTTACCTCAATACTATTGAAAAGATTACATAATGGCTTTATATTTGATGAAATTTGCTCGTTAACCAATAACCACTCAATATGATCAAGCATATTTTATTAGGAGCTTTCTGTTTAGCTCAGTTTTCTTTGGTTTCTGCTAAAGAAATTCCCAATCATCCGGAAACCGGAAACATGATGACAACCTCTGTTTTCCAGCAGGTACCCAAAACCGTTATTATCAAAACCAAAAAATTCAAGATAAGAATTGATAAGCAGCCGAACGGTAAATATCTTTATCAGTCATGGAATGCCAATGCCAGCCTCACCACAAAACCAAGTATGATCATCAGTGACGGAGAACTTATTCCTGACGGGTCAGGAGGTAACTATTATATTGCTTTCACTAATGAAGGCTACAGCTATCAGGTTTGGAGAAATTACCTGACGGATTATGGTAAAAAGGCCCCTTATACCCTGATCGTCAATGATCCTAATGACCGTGAGATTCTAAGTCAGGACGGGTATGTCGTAAAAAAATAAGCTGAATAATGCTGAAAAAATAAAATCCTGTACAGTAGTGTACAGGGTTTCTTTTTTATGTTCCGGACTGTCTGAGTTCTGTAAGGAAACGGCTGGATTCATAGCTTTCTTCAGCTGCTTTATATCCGATAGTAAAGATCTCTTCCAAACGTTCTTTCTTGCGTTCAAAGGTTCCGTAAGAGGATAATTTCTGAGAAGAGATGAACCAGTCACAATAATCAAATTTTCCCCGTTCGATCCTGTAGGAAAGAAGGTCGTAAGAGCGTGATACAATTGCTTTGATGGAGTTCAGATCTTTAATCTTTGCTTCGTTTGGCGGGGATACAAAAACACCTATCAGCCTGTCACACTCATCCCGGATGATATCTGCCGGAAAGTTGTTCAGTACTCCCCCGTCACAATACATTTCGTCCCCAATAATATAAGGTGTGGTAATACCCGGAATGGAACAGGATGCAATGATGGCATCAACGATCTCAAAATCTTTATCGAAAATCTTCTGCGTTCCGGAAACCAATTCTGTAGCTACTATTTTCACCTCTATATCCAGATCGCCCAGTTTCATGTCATGAAAAACAGGTTTAAGATAATTTCTGAAAATAATGGAAGAAACCAACCCCGGCTGATTGAATGTAAAATGTTTCCAGTTGAAAAAATATACCGAATTGAAAAACTCCATAATTTCATCGGGAGTTTTTCCTATGGCATGCAGACAACCTACAATAGATCCGGCACTGCAGCAGGAAAGGATATCAATTTCAATGTTTTTTTCCCGTAAGAATTTTAATACTCCTGCATGGGCGATTCCTTTGGTACCGCCTCCTGATAAAACAAGTCCTACTTTCTCAAAATTCATTGAATAAATTTAAGAAAACAGGTTGATATAATCGGATTAATTTTTATAAATATGTTTATTTTAAAATTATTTTAACAGAAAACAGCCTATGTATTTATCAAAGTTTTTAAACAAGATGAAAAAGGTATCTATATGTATCAACGATAACAGCCCAGATTTCTCTGAGCTGTTGTATTGTACCGGATATTGATTTAATTAAATTTTGAATCCCATAATTGTAAAACTTTACTGTAATCTTCCCATGTTTTGGCAGACTTCAGTTTTTCTTCCAGATTGGGATCGTTAACGAAACTTCTAAATTTCTGATCTGCGAAGTGCCCCTCAAAAATTACTTTTTTATCTTTATCTACTATATATTCTTTGCTGATAATGCTGAATCCACTATTAGAGTAGGCCTGATAGCCACTGATATTTTTTCCTTCATAAAAAACTCTTACCAAGCCTACATCATTAAGGTTTTTTGCTGCTGAGTCATAATATTCATAGGAAACATTTTCATTATCCGTAATCTTAATATATTTTACATCACCAGGCTTTACCCAGGTTGTATTTTTTTCTTTATCTACCATTTTCATCTTCATCAGAATGGTATATACAGAATATTTCTTATTGGAAACAGTTCCTGTATTTCTCACTTTAGCGCTGATGCTATCATTAGAGTTTTTGAGTATGTATACTGCAGGAAAATATCTGGTATCTTCTTTTTCCTGGGAAAAGCCAAACGTAAAGCAAAAGAAGATTAATAAAAGAATTATTTTTTTCATAAAAGTGATGAGTTGTTTAAAAAAAGCCCGGATTTCTCCAGGCTTTTGTTATATAGATTTCTGTATTTTCAGATTAGATGTGAATTACCTCACCGTAAGCAGCAGCAGCAGCTTCCATGATGGCTTCAGAAACTGTTGGGTGCGGGTGGATCGATTTGATGATCTCATGACCTGTAGTTTCCAGTTTTCTGGCTACAACAGCTTCAGCAACCATATCTGTAACACCTTCCCCGATCATGTGGCATCCTAACCACTCACCGTATTTGGCATCAAAGATCACTTTGATAAATCCGTCTGTATTTCCGTTTGCAGTAGCTTTACCACTTGCAGAAAGAGGGAATTTACCCACTTTGATCTCGTATCCTTTTTCTTTAGCCTGCTTTTCTGTAAGACCTACAGAAGCTACTTCAGGGTGGCAGTACGTACATCCAGGGATATTGCCGTAGTCGATTTTCTCAACGTGCATTCCTTTGATTTTCTCTACACAGGTAATTCCTTCAGCAGAAGCAACGTGAGCCAATGCCTGGGTAGGAATGATATCACCGATAGCGTAGTAACCTGGTACTGAAGTTTCGTACCATTCGTTTACCAATACTCTTCCTTTGTCTGTCTGGATTCCTACTTCTTCTAAACCGATGTTTTCGATGTTGGCAGCAATACCTACAGCAGATAATAAGATATCAGCTTCAAGAGTGATGTTTCCGTTAGCAGTTTTAACGTTGGCTTTTACGCCTTCTCCTGTTGTATCTACGCTTTCTACAGAAGCGTTGGTCATAATTTCGATTCCTGATTTTTTCAAAGATTTCTCCAGGTGTTTAGAGATTTCTTCGTCTTCTACAGGAACGATGTTTGGCATAAATTCAACAACAGTTACTTTCGTTCCCATTGTGTTATAAAAATCGGCAAATTCTACCCCGATAGCTCCAGAACCTACAACGATCATAGATTTCGGCTGCTCAGGAAGAGATAATGCCTGTCTGTATCCGATTACTTTTTTACCATCCTGCGGTAAGTTCGGCAATTCTCTTGAACGAGCTCCTGTAGCAATGATAATGTGGCTCGCAGTATATTCAACTACTTTACCGTCTTTATCTGTAACAGAAACTTTTTTACCTTTCTGTACTTTTGCAGTACCAAGAATTACGTCAATCTTGTTCTTTTTCATCAAGAACTCGATTCCTTTGCTCATTTTGCTGGCCACACCACGGCTTCTCTGAATTACATTCGGGAATTCAAAGCTGGCCTCCACCTTATTCAAACCATAATCTTCAGCATGGTTGATATAATGAAAAACCTGAGCAGATTTCAATAAAGCCTTAGTTGGAATACATCCCCAGTTAAGGCAGATTCCCCCTAAATTTTCCTTCTCGATAATTGCGGTTTTGAAACCCAACTGAGCTGCTCTGATCGCAGTAACGTATCCACCAGGACCACTTCCAATGACAATAATATCGTAATTCATTACTTTAAAAATTTTTATGCGAATTTAAGGAAAAATATTGGATGTTTCACGTTTCTTCTGATTGATCTCAAAATGCACCGCCAAGCCTTTTTTATTCAATTTTAAATAAAAAAGAGAACGCAAAAAGCATTCTCTTTCAATAAATATTCTTTTATATTAAAAACTTATCAAAGTTTAAAATATAAAAACCGGTTTTCGAATTTTAATAATTGCAAAAATTCTGTATTATTTCGCCTGTCTGAGTAATCGCTTCTCGGCGGCATATCTTTCATTTAATGCTTTCATCTGATCTCTCTTCATCTGCTTGGTAGCCAGCGGGTGATTGAGGATGAGTTTTTTTTCGGTATTGTATTTTTTGGTAAGCTCCTGCATTTTAATATTCACCAGCTCACTTTTTGATGGATGCGGAGGAGCCGGCGGTCGCTTCTGAGCTGATACATTCATTGATAAACCTAATAGCAATAGTGTTGATATTAAAAACTTTTTCATGATATTTATATTTTTGAATGAATTCAACGGATTGGTCATGATCTCATTTCATTCATTCAGGTTCAGTGGTTAATCTACATATTTCATACCAATATTTTTCAAAGACATAAAATATTATACACAATTAATTGATGAATTGGTATGTTTACCGGATGTTTAGATGAGTTTACAGCTATCACCACAAAAGTAACAAAAGCCTTATTTTAAACACTTCAACTCACTTAAGCAGGAGAAGAATAAAGCAGGAGAAAGTTCACATAAGAAAAAGATCAAAGATTTCACAAAACTTAAGTGAACTTATTAAACGAAGTTTGGCTCTAAAAAACTTAAGTATTTTTAAAAATTTGTAGTTAAATTATTAATGTAAAAAGCTTAAACAGGTTTATTATTTAAAGCCCTATATTTTTCACAAGAGCGAATATTTTGCTACTTGTTACTGTTTCAATTGAATTACAGCAGCATATTTCAGGTTCTTCCTGTTTTCCGGAAGCTGCACTGTGATGCTATTCCCTGATTTTTTCCAGTGAACTTTGGAAAGTCCTAAAATGTTCAGTGATTTTGGATTAAATTTTTCCGGAAGCATAAAGGTTAGCTCTGCAGGTGCCTGATATTCTGACTTTTCGTTAAGATGAAAGACATTGAGTGTATGGCCATCTTTGCTCCGGGTATAATAGAAATCACCTTCATGATAGGGGGCAACGCTTCTTGTTGCAAATACCGCAGACTGATTCTGATCCATCCAGCCTGAAATCTCTTTCAATCTTTCGTATACTACCGCATCATAGTCACCATCAGGACCCGGTGCAATATTCATCAGGTAATTTCCGCCCCTTGAAATGATTTTCACCAATGTTTCAATGATTTTTTGTGAGGTTTTGTAATGATCGCCGGGAACATAAGAAAAAGAATCCCCCATTGTGATACAGCTTTCCCACGGAATGGGAAGTGCATGCTCAGGAACGGCCTGTTCAGGTGTCACATAATTTTCCCATTTTCCGGGAACGGTGCGGTCTACAATAATGATTCCCGGCTGATTTTTCCTGGCCATTGTTCCTATTTTATCCATGTCGATATCCTGCTCTGTCCTGATGGTGCGCTGCCATTCTACTTTCGGATCAATGGTGTGAAAAGGGCGTACCCAGCCTCCATCCAGCCAGAGGATGTCTATTTTACCATAGTTGGAGGTAATTTCATTCAGCTGATTGAATGTGAATTTTTTAAAGTTTTCCCATCGTTCGGGATATTTCTTAGGATCATAATTGACGTTTCTGTCTTTCGGCGGAAAGTAAGGCCACCAGTAATCATCGGAATGCCAGTCCGGTTTTGAAAAATAAGCCCCGATTTTAAAGCCGTTCTGTCTGAAGGTATTGAACACCTCCCTGGTCACGTCTGCTTTCGGATTTTTTGAGAAAGGTGTTTTGGGAGAGGTGATTTTATAATCGGATTCTTTGGTATCAAACATCGCAAAGCCATCATGGTGCTTTGTGGTAAAGACGACGTACTTCATTCCTGCTTTTTTCACGGCATCGGCCCATTTCTGTGGATTGAACTGAACGGGATTAAAGGTAGTCTGAAGATTTTCATAGTTTTTTACGTACTCATCATAGGATTTTCCATGCTCAGGTTTTCTTTGTGTCCAGGATTCATCTTCCGGGCACAAGCTCCAGCTTTCAACGATTCCCCACTGGCTGTAGGTTCCCCAATGCATAAACAGACCGAACTTGAGATCCTGCCACTGTTCCAGATTCTGAACAACAAGGGGGTCCGCAGGTTTCTGATATCCTTCTGATACGTTATGCGCCTGTGAGAACAGCACTGAACCTGTAAGAAATGATAAAAAAAGTAAGCCTGTTTTTGTGCGGATTAGCATAGAAAGTAGTTTCTGCTAATTTAACTAACCTGTGGTTAATTTACAAATATCAGGATTTTAACAGGTTATGAAGGGCCTCATCGAACGTGGAATACGAGAATGTAAATCCGCTTTTCATGAGATTTTCAGGATATACATTACGGCTTTTCAACAGTAATTCGGTTTCTGTTTTCAGGAATATGGAAGCTATTTCCAGCTGCCATACAGGAGCATTCAGCCCGAAAGGAGCATTCAGTTTTTTTCTCAATTTTTCCATCATTACGGAATTGGACAAAGGAGCCGGAGCCGTCACATTTATTGCTCCCGAGATATTTTCATGTTGAATGATCCATTCTACCGCTTTACAAAAATCATTAATATGGATCCAGCTTACCATCTGATTGCCTCTCCCCTGTTTTCCGCCTAAACCCAGTTTAGTAATCATCTTCAGTTTTGGAAAAGCACCGCCGTTATTCCCCAGAACAATGGAAGTACGCAAGGCTATTTTCCTTACTTCCCGAGTATTGGTTTTAAAAAATTCCTTTTCCCAGCTTTTGCAGATATTCATTGAGAAGTCATCCCCGATAATGCCGTTTTCTTCCGTGTTAAGATGTTTTTCTGAGTGTACGTAGATGGTTGCAGAACTTGCATTCAGCCAAATCCCAGGTGGGTTCAGACACTGGTCTACTGCTTCCTGTAAGATGGCTGTGCTATCGATTCTTGATGTATAAATTTCCTGTTTATTCTTTTCATGATATCTGCAATCTACGGATTTCCCTGTCAGATTGATCAGAACATCTGTTTTTTCAAGAGCAGACTTCCATTCACCCATTGTCCGGGCATCCCAATAGATTTCATTTTCTCTTTCAGGTTGACGGGTCAGAATGTATACCTGATTTCCTTTGTCTGTAAAGTATTTCTCAAGGTTTTCTCCGAGAAATCCGGTTCCTCCGGCTATGAGTATTTTCATTGTGTTGAGGTTTTGTTTTATTGGGTTCGGTAGACTCGCGTCTCATCAGATAGTATATTTCTTTGTCCGGACCTGTATTTCAGATCCCTCGGCCAGCATTACAGAAACAGGTTCCTGCCTGTCCAAAGATTCGAAATCCTTTCCGTAGATATTGCCGAAGTGGATGTCCAGTTTATAATCTTTGATCAGGTAATACTCCCATTTAGGATGGCATACTTCATATTCGGAGGTTTTATTTTCATTTTTGGTAAAGCCCCAGTAATGTTCGGTGATAAACTCAAACTCCGAATCAGTTTCCATTGTCTGTGCTTTATTTCCTGCAGTGATCTGTAGAGAGTGCCAGCTTTTATCTTTCCATGAATACCGGATCAGCAATTCATCTTCTTTTTCATGAATCAGATTCTTCATTGGCATGGTATGGTAATTTTCTTTGTAAATGGAATTGGCTACGAAGCTTAAAGCAGGCTTGGGAACGATTTCCTTAATAAACACCACGCCTCTTTTCCAGATCCCATTTTCTTTTTTCTTTACATAAAACCTTAAGTTCACCTCTTCAAAATTACGGTGGAAGGGAATTGGTAATCCTAATAATCTTGTATTTAAAAACATAAAACCTACCAGGCTAACATAACATTTCCCTCTATAAAAATCGAGTTCTGTACCTTCAGGCAGGTATTGTAACAATAGATCGGGATTGATTTCGTAATTGATGATGGCTAACTTCCGCCATTCTGCCTTTAAAAAATTCATGATGTGGATTTTTATTATTTTGTTTGATAGAATTTGTATTCTATCTTAGATTAAATCGCCACTTCGTGGCTGAGTTTAGTTGTGAATTCTGCTTTTGTTTTGATTAAATTGTTTCTTTCCAGCAGAAAATTTTTCAGGTAATTTTCCAGGTAAATCTTATTAAAAATCTTTCCTATTATTCCCAGTGGAGATTCAAATTCAAAAATATCTGTCATTACGGTCTGTCCGTTTACCGATTTAAAAATATGCCGGTGACGAAGTAACCTGAAGGCTCCTTTCTGTATTTCATCTGTGAACTGATGAGGTTTTTCCATGCTGATAATTTTGGTGGTAAGGATCTGATATATTCCTAAATGTTTTGCTCTCCAGGTCACTGTTTCATTTTCTTCGATCAGGCCTGATGTACGTCCGGCAATGGCTTTTTCATGGGTCCGTGAGGTTGATTCCTGATGCAGATCGATATTTCTTGCCAGATCGAATACGGTTTGAATATCTGCATTGATCTCTGTTTCTAAATAAATCCGTGACATTTTTCAAAAGGTTTGTTTTTTATTGAGTTCCGGTAAGGTCTTGTCTATTCTTTCTGCCAGTTCCGGGAGCTTGATCGTAGGAACTGCAGGAAAAAGATGATGCTCCATATGGTAAAACATACTGAAGGTCAGTTTATTTTTCCAGAATCCACGTTGGGTTCTTGCGATATCAGGGGTTTCATGGGTATCATGGTGCACAGTCCATACTGCGAAAAAGGCCATCAGAAATTCACCGAAAATCATGACCAGTATATGGTACATCAGAAAGTGAATCTGAAAATAAAACGCAACAGTGATTAATAACGCTATGGAAACCAGCTCCAGATACATATTTTTCCGGTAGGTTTTATTTGCTTTTTTAAAGGTGATCCAGTGAATCAGGAACATATGTTTCGGGCCGTAAAGAATTGCTTCATACCATTTCATCGCTGCTGATTTTCCTTCATAATCTTCTTCGGAAAGGCAGAATTTATGGTGTCTGATATGGTTAAACTTTACGGCATGAATGGAAGCCATCATCGTAAGACTGTTCAGGTACAGAGACAGCCATGTCAGCCATTTTCCGGTTCCCAGGGAGTTGTGAAAGCCATTGTGTACCTGTCTCAATGCTGTCAGGAAATAGAATCCTGAGAATGGTAAAGCAAGGCCATAATATCCGTTAAAAGCTAAAAACAGGGATATGAAAAGCCACGGCAGGCTGATATTGTTTTCGATCAGCATTTCTTTGACTGAAAGTTTCCGGAGGTCTTTCCATTCAACAGTTCTTATGAGTTCAAGATGGTTCATGTTTTATTTTTTTTAAATGGTTGTTACAATAATGATGGCTAAAGCTGTCAGTCTGAAGAGAATCCATGAAATGGTAGGATAATAATTCAGTTCTAAGATCCGGCACCTTCTCAGATGTTCCAGAAACATGATGAGTACTACAATTCCGAAATAAATAAGATAGAAAACCGGGGTAAAACTGGTCAGCAAGGCAGGAATTAAGAGGAGTGTTCCCATCAAAGAAACGGTCATCATATTTCCGAGGTAATCCCAGATCCTGTCTTTCAGGTACATTCTCAGAAAAATGGTCTGCCAAAGGATCTGTGCCAAACAAATGGTAAATTCCCTTCCAAAATCAGGCTTTAAATTCAATCCCATTTTTCCTGAAAACATGCTTAAAATATAGGCTGAGAAAATCACTGTAAAGACAATGTAAGCGATTCTGTATTTCAGGTTAAAATCAGGAATACAGGATTTTTCATCATCATTTTTCATCGATGGAATGATCTGTTTACGGTTGTAAGATACAAAGGAATACAGTCTTTTGAAAAACCAGTATAAGGGCTGTATTCTGGCTGTTTTCTCTAATAGCGGAAAGGAGTTCCCAATGATCAGAAGAAGGCTGTCTAGTCCATACACTACCTTATTCCTGTTGTGGTCTATGAGAGCAATCTCATTTTTGGCCCTGTTAAAATCAACCAGGGTTCTGTTTCTTAAAGATATTTCAGTGAAAGCTTCCCTTCCGTTTTCATCAAGCATTCCGCATTGGGTAAAGGCTTTGGAATAAAGCGCACACATCGGGCATTCTTTATCGTAGATCAGGGTATGGTTTCTGAGAGTTTTCATCACGTTTTTATTTTAAAGATTAAGGAAATCTCCTCTGGTTCTTTTATGCTGTACTTTGAAAGTAAAGTACATCCAGATTTTAAAGAGTAATGTTTTCATTTTTGATTTGGATTTCTTTATTTAATGCGTGTTTACGTCCTTTCAGGAACAGCAGCAGGTTGAGCAGCATCATGATTCCCAGGTAGATTGAAAATCCTCCGATCTTTCTGCTTAGGGCTACCACCAGATTTTCTACTGTTTCAATGCGGAAGAATTCTATAAAAGAAAGGGCGAAACCAATATTTAAAAGGTAGAACCCAATTTTAAAGAGCGTGTTGGTAGCCATTGCTATGTCTTTTTTCTGATGAAATATATCAATCATAAATGCTTTTGAGTTTTTAAACAAAAACTGAGAAACAATGACAGTAAGGGTGATGACAACGGGCAGATAAATCATGTAAGCAGAAAAATTGTACGTCGTGGTTAAAGCGGCAGTTTCCATAATCATATTATTTTAAGGTTATTTTTTTTCTCAAAAAGTACAGGGCGAAAATGTTCAGGTAATGTAATACACAAAGAATCAAAACGATACTTCCTACTCTTACAGCAGTAATTCTGATCAACTCTTCAATATTATTCACTTTCTCCCATGAAGCAAGATTCATTGCGATATACCCCAGATTAACCAGATAATAACACCCAAGCAGTATCCTGTTGACTGTAAGACAAAGCTGGTCATCATGAAGTAAATATTTCAGATACGCTGTTCCTGCCTGAAAGCACCTTCTTCCTACATCAATCGTGATATACGAACTGATACCGAGGAAAAGTATATATGAAACAATATTGAACATTTTAAATATATTATATTTTCAATAATTTTTGAAAGTTCATTTGAAATAAAAAAGGATTTTCATCCTCTTTATTTTATTTCAACAGGTTGGTAATCTTCCCTACCAGCCAGTGATCATCGCTTTTTATGGCAAGGTCCATTATATTATTGATCTTTCCGGTTACTGAGCTGAAATCATTCATTAATCTGATAAATTCTTTGGCTTCTTCGGAATCCTGATCATCAATATTCTTTAATTCTTCCAGAAAAGAAATGACAGGTTCTATCTCTCTTTTTCTGCGCTCTTTGGTGATCTGCTTGAAAAGATACCAGACATCTTTTTCTGCTACGAAGTATTCTTTTCTATCTCCTTTTATAAATTCTTTCCTTACAATTCCCCAATCTATAAGGGCTCTGAGATTCATATTGGCATTTCCTCTTGAAATTTCCAGCTCTTCCATTACCTCATCTGTAGAAAGCGGCTTACCACTTGCCAAAAGCAATGCATGCACCTGTGCCATCGTACGGTTGATTCCCCAGTTCGTCGCAAAGGTTCCCCATGTCTGAATATACTTTTCTTTTGCTTCTGAAAGCTGCATTTTTTTTACTTTTAGGTTTCTGATACAAATGTAATTATATTTTCCGAATTTTCAATAATTTTTGAAAGTTAATTTTAAAATTAAACAGACATTTTTTGGAATGCCTGTTTAACAGCTTATTTGTTGGTTTTATATTTTTCTGTCAGCTCGATAAATTCTGCTCTATATCCTTCTTTATCTTTACCTTTTCCTTCTTTTGCCAGTTGTTTGATCTTCCCAATATTTTTATTTTTAATCAATTTTGAATCTCTCAATACCAATCCAAACCATGCTACTGAAGAAGCAAATTTAAAATCAGAACTTTCCTTTGCTGCCATATCAGACTTTTTTATCACTTTTGTTATCTCACTGCTCTTATTTCCATCCGGTTTTTTGTATCGGAATTTCACAGTAGCCAGTTCATTACCAAAATTCTTTGTTTTGGAAGTTGAAGAATACTTCAGTTTATTTTCTTTAGGTAAGAATTCTGATTCTGTTCCTACCGGTATAATTTCGTATAAAGCAGTAACAGTATGTCCGCTACCTAATTCTCCGGCATCTATTTTATCATTCACAAAGTCTTCATTTCTTAATTTCCTGTTTTCATAGCCTATCAGACGGTAAGACTTTACAAAATTGGGATTAAATTCAATCTGAATTTTGACATCTTTAGCAATGGTATAGATCGTACCTGCAAATTCTCTTCCCAGGAATTTATTGGCTTCCTGTATATTATCAATATACGCATAGTTTCCATTTCCTTTATCTGCGAGAGTTTCCATTATATTATCTTTGTAATTCCCCATTCCATAGCCCAGGCAGGTAAGAAAAATCCCTGTTTTCCTTTTTTCTTCAATCAATGATTCCAGATCAGCTTCGGAAGACTCGCCTACATTGAAATCTCCGTCTGTGGCTAAAATGACTCTGTTATTTCCTCCTTTTATAAAGTTTTCCTGTGCCAGTTTATAGGCCAGCTCAATTCCCTGTCCACCAGCTGTGCTTCCTCCAGCCTGAAGATTGTCTAACGCATCTGTAATCACTTTTTTATCTTGGGCTGAAGTAGGTTCCAGTACCGTTCCTGCGCTCCCTGCATATACCACTATTCCGACTTTATCCTGAGGTCTTAGCTGATCCAATAAAATTTTGAATGAAGACTTCAGTAATGGCAGTTTATTTTCCTGATTCATAGATCCCGAAACATCAATCAGAAAAATAATATTGGATGCCGGAAGATTATCCATTGGAATTTTTTTTCCCTGTAATCCTATTTTCAACAGCTTGTGATTGGGATTCCACGGACTGTTCCCGTATTCTGTATTAATGGAAAATGGAGTTCCTTTTTCGGGCTGTGGATAATTATAGGTAAAATAATTGATCATTTCTTCTACTCTTACCGCATTTTTATTCACTGTACCTTCATCGTTAATCATTCTCCTGATATTGGAATAAGAAGCGTTATCTACATCTATAGAGAAAGTAGACAGAGGCTGATTTTTTGTAAGTTCAAACGAATTCTCTATAAGCGCTGCATACTCTTCATCATAATCGTCTGTATTTCTTTTAACTGTTTTTTTTACTGTTTTGGAAACCTTCTTTTTTCCACCGACATGATTTTCATAAACTCTTTCAGATTGCATATATGGACTTCGCCCGATACGATTTGATACTTCATAAGCAACTGACGTTTTCGGTTTCGGACAGCCATTATATTCCGGCATCCCCGGAACTGTAGGACAGGCATCGTCTTTATCCAAAATTCCGTCACCATCCGTATCCGGCCATGGGCAGCCATTATTTTCCGGTGGTCCTGCTACGGTAGGACATGCATCATCTTTGTCAATTACGGTATCATTATCCGTATCCGGCCATGGACAACCGTTATTTTCTACCGGTCCGGCAATCTCGGGACATTGATCTGATTTATTAGGAATACCGTCCTGATCTTTATCTTTTCTGATGCTGTAGGTTTTAGATTCTGTTGCTGTTCCTGAAGTTTTTTGAGTTTTACAGCCTGCCAATATGACAAGCCCAGACATGGTTATTATTATTTTCTTCATCCGGTTTTAATTTTGGGGGAAATTATTAAAATAAATTCAAAGTTTCTAATGTCTTTTTAAGGTTCAATTTTGACAGGAATTCCTTCATTCCAATATTTGGATTCCGGCATATAATACAGATAAATGTTGCCTGATTTTGCGGTGTAGTCTCCTGCAAATTCCACTTTCAGATCGAGGTTGATCACCTTTGTTTCTTCAGCTTCCAGGCGTTCCCAGTACAATACAAGGTAATTATCAAAAATTTCATAGAAAGAAACCTGCTTTTTATCAACCATATCTTTCAATAAAGCATTTTGTAATGTCAATCCTGCAGGAATGCCTATTTTGGCAACTGTCATGGGAAGCTGGTTATTCACTTTATTTTTAATAGTAACGGTCATTCTGCCCGTTTCTCCTACTTTATACTGAGCAGATTTCAGCCGGGTCTCCATGGTTACAGGAATATCAGTGCTTACGGGTGGTTGCAGAGTATAGTATTCGTAATCCAGCCTGTAAGGAAGTCCTTTTGAAGCCGGATACTGTACACGGATATGATTTTCCCCTGTTTTATAAGCTGATGCAGCACTGATCCCGGGTAAAACTGAAGCTCCGTTTATTTTAATATCGGGTCTTTCATTTCCATAAAGTTTTTCATTTTTTGAGAAGAATTCAGATAAAGCTTCTATTGCCAGACCCGTGGCCTGGGTAGAACCAAATCCGTAATATCCGTTATAGGAAATAAGCTGACCTGCAGCCTTTGCAATTTTCAGATGATTCAATTTTTCATCTTTCTGCAACGCCATCATATAGAGAGAAAGTGCTTCTGCATTTGCAGAAATACCCCCTGAGCCGGTAAAAGTAGTATGAGACTCTGTAGTTCCGGTTTCATATTGTTTCTCAAGAATCATCATCAACTCCTCATATTCTTTATGTTTTCCAAGATTGGCAGAAGCATTGGCCAATAATGCCAGCTGATAAGTATCCTTTGTTGCCAGTGCCCGTCTCAGCATTACTTTATAGGAGTCTTCAATTTCATCCTTTATACCGAATTTTGACAAAGCATACAAAACATACATATTCCCGGACCACATCTGCTCCGAATACTCTTTTCCCGCTTCATAGCTTCTTCTCACTTCAAATAATCCGTTTCCGCTTTTCTTTGACAGAATAAATGAATAAAGCCCCTGAATCAGTTTCGGATCTACCGCCACATATTTCCTCAGTTCCGTAAATTCCAGTAAAGTAAATGCGGAAAGGGCCACATCAGATTCCATAGTCCTGAAATATCCAAAACCTCCGTCTTTATTTTTATAGCTCAGCAGTTTCTGAAATCCTTTCTTTAAGTTTTTTACCACAAGATTTTCGGTGGATGCATCAATTTTTCTGACTGACTTTAAATAATCCAGAATGAAAATATTAGGATATACTGTTGAAGAAAGCTGTTCAAAACATCCATAGGGCTCTTTCTTCAGCCTCTCCAGATCTTCAAACATCTGAAATGCAGCATTTTCAAATACATAATAATAAGAAAGCATACTGCCATTGATATATTCAGGAATATTGATCCGGATCTCTTCAGTTGTATTATTGATCAGTGAGTAGCGGTGGAGAAAGCCTTTTTCTTCTACCTGAAACGGTAAGATCATAGTTTCCCTGAAATCTCCGGATCTTACGGTAAACTGAATATTGGAACTGACCACCTCATCGGTCTGTATCCTTACAAATAATCTTCCGGACTCCATCGGCTTCAGCGTAATCAGGCTGTCGGCCTGCACCAGTTTAACATGATTCGGGACAATAACTTCCATTGTCATATTTCTGGTTTCAGGGGAATTATTTTTTACTACCACCGGAATAAGCATCTGGTCTGTTCTTGTCAGGTACTGTGGAATTTTAGCATCTATTGAGATCGTACTCTGTACTGCATACGTCATTTCACTTCTTCCAACGTTCCCGGTTGCAGAAATACCTTCTGCCATCACTCTGAATGTAGAACTGGCATCAGAATTATAGAATTCAACTTTTGCTTTACCATTTTTATCGGTCTCTACCACAGGATTCCAGTATAAAGCTTCTCTGTAATCAAATCTATAGGAAGTATTGGTGGTTTTATATTCGGGGTAGGCAAATTGCCGGTTCTCTGAGAAATCGGTCAGATTCCCGGCCGGTATCACTTCTACCGCAAAATAGGATTTCGGGGTGATGTCCCATTTATTCTCAGCATTATTATTTTTAAAAGAATTAATGAGAATGGCTCCATTCACAGCCCTGCTCCCGTAGATGGCTGTAGCTGCAGCATCTTTGAGTACTGTAATACTGCTGATATCATTGGGGTTTATGGTTGTCTTAAAATTTTCTACAGGAATTCCGTCAACGACAAATAACGGGGTTTTATTGGCAACCGAAGCTGCACCTCTTATATGTACCTCGCCGCCGGTTCCCGGCTGGACTGTGGATGTGATTGCTATTCCTGCTACTTTTCCGCTTAATAATGAAGTGACATCAGGATTCTGAATTTCCGGAGAAGCCGATAATAAAGTGACAGAATTGGCCTTATTTTCTTTTTTAATAGAATAATATCCTACCATAATAACCTCTTCGATCCGACTGCTTCTGACTGTATCTGATTTTGTTTTACTACGTTGAGGAGTCTTACTTACTTCTTTAGGCTCCTTTTTTGTTGCTTCTTTACGTTCTGCCTCTCTTATAATTTCCTCTACATCTATATTATTCAGTTTTTGCTTCACCAGAGGGTTAATATCCAGATGATAAGACAGAATCCTGATTTTAACCCTGTGTTTAGGCAGGAAGGATTTGGCAATGATTCTATACGAGCCGTCTGCATTTAAATCTGAAAAATAAAATTTACCATTTTCCGTAGTTGCCTGTCTGAGAATTTTACCTCTACGGATATCTACCAGAAAAACTTCCGCTTGTACAGGATTCTTCTTTTCATCTTCTACTGTTCCGTAGACTGTATTCTTTTTTTCGGGCAGATATCTGTATTGATTGTTTTTTATAATTTCCGGAAGAAGCCCGAAGTATCTGTATCCATTGGTCAGCATGACAAGATCAAGGCTTTTGTCTGCTTTTTCTTCTTTTTTATCGAAATAAAACTGCGGTTTTTCAATCTTACCTCTCAACTCAGAATCCATCAGCAGCCATGAAACGATATGGTTTTGTTTATCATCAGCATAGGTCCACAGCTTATCATCCACTACACTCAGAGCAAGATTAGCAGGAACCGGTTTGTTATTTCCATCTGTAGTTACAATATTCAGGACCACTTTTTCCCTGGGCTGATAATATTGTTTTACAGGTTCTACCTTTATGGTAAGCTGATTGATTTTATTGGTAAAAACAATACGTTCTGCAAGCGCTGCATTATTTTCCAGAACGGTGAATCTGATAATCCCTGTTGGAAATTCTTTTTCAGATACCTCCAATGAACCTGAGCCATTTTTCAACAGAAGGGATTTGCTGTAAACTTCCTTTCCACGAAAGCTTCCTTTAATGATAATACTTCTCTCCTTAGTAGAAGCCAACTTAAAGTGCAGCAATCCGTTTTCTTGTCTGATATTCAGCACTACGCCGTCATTCTGGGCAAGGGGAAAATGATATGTCTGCTCTATATTTTCCGGCTTCAGAACCTTGGCATAATAGGTTTCTTCTTTCTGAGGGGTAAAAAGGAAACTTCCCATTCCAAAGTTATAAGCGGAAACTTCTTTTATTTTTTGATGATTCTGATTGTAAATTCCTAAAACCGCATCTACAGGCTGTTCAAATTCATCCAGGATTTTAAAGGCTATGTTTTGTTCTATCCCATTGATCAGCATTCCTCCTTCCGGCATCAGTCTGACGTCGAGATGATTTAAGACAACCGGAATATTCCGGGAAACCGATTCTGTGAAGCCATCAAAGTTCACTTTAATATTCAACAGGGCATCAGCGGATTTGAGTACTGGAGGAAGTTTAAATTTCAAGATTTTTTTCCCGTCTTTATCTGTGATCAATTTTCCATCTGAAACCGTTTCCCCGTTGTGCATTACCGTATATTCCGCTTCATAAAAGGGAATGGGTAAATTAGCCAGGCTTCGCATAGAAAAATCCGCTGTCACCTCATCTCCCGGTCCATAGCCTTTTTTGGGGAAGTCAAGCTTCATTAAGATCCTCGGAGATACAATTTTCTGAAGGGTAATCTCCTTTTCAAATACATTTTTATCCTGTTCATTCTGCATCCAGTTGGTGTAGGCTCTGATCTTATAGATTCCTCCTTTCATATCATCAGAAAAATGGAAATAGCCCTGAGCGTAGCCGTTGGTGATCTCATATTTCATTTTTTTCACTACACTTCCGCCCGGATCAAGAATTTCAAAATTGACAACCCTGCTGTCTTCTGCCGGAAGGTTGTCTTCTCCTTTCACAACGTAGATTTTAAAATACATTCCTTCTCCCGGCTTATAAAAAACATGATTGGTCTGAATGTAAGTCTTTTCCTTTTGGAAGTCCTGTATGATATTCTGTCCCTTTACTGAAACAGCTGAGAATATAATGCAGCAAACAATGATATATGATATAAATTTGAGATTCATAGGTTAAAATTTGAATGAAACGATACAGCCAAATGTTTTAAAAGAAGGAAGATTGAAGAAGTCCAGCCCTCTTCCATTTTCTGTTTCGTAAAAAGTCTGGTTGGGATCTGTTCCTGTTTTTGCCTGCCAAAGCATAATATTATTGGTGTAAAAAGTAAATTTTAATGACCGCTGACCGTGATTAATAGGAAAGCCTGCAGACAGGGAAATATTATTGATCCTTATATAATCTGCCTTTTGAATATAATTTTCCGCTACTCCCGGGTAGCCGTACCTTGACCATCTGTTTTCCCGGACACTCCTGCCGGGATCATAAAAGTCTACAGGAATCTGATTGGTATTTCCATCAGAATGTACACCCTGAAAAACATAATTTTTAATATTCCTCTCTTCACCGGATGTATAAGAACGGCCATAATAGTCAAGAACAGCTTCAGTACCATTCCAGACCTGACCACCTTTTCGCCATTCCCAGTTAATATCCAAAGAAAACCTTTTGTAAGTGAAGTTATGATTGAATTTCATGACGAAATCAGGAGTAGGATCTGCTATAATCTTCATGCCTGCTGCTTTTTGAGGAAAGCCGTGTTCATCAATGATCAACTGCCCGTTGGCATTCCGTTCATAATAACTTCCCCTGATCGCACCGAGCACCTCTCCTTCTGTCAGTGTTTTGTAAATATCCTGAAATCCTGAAACGGCAGTATTATTATACCCTGAAGCAACACGATCCACAATATCCCTGTATTTAAAAAATGAAATTCTGTTGGTTGTAAAGAAATCATAGCCTAAACGCAGCCGGTCAGAGGTAAGGTTGAATTCATATCCGTTATAGGTATGGTCCGCCATATTTTTTAGTTTCAGCTGATTATTTTCAAACAGGGGGAAAACATCATCCTGAATTTTCCTTTTGAAATATTCTCCTTCCAGACTAAAATGATACCCGATATTCACTCTGGCACCTGCTTTCCATTCTACAGTATTGATATTGGACAGTCCCCTGAAAGTTTCCACTTCCCGGATTGGAAAATATTGGCTATTGTTCTCTGCTTTCAGTAAAGTAGTTGTATAAAACGCATAAGACCTTGTGATTTCCGGTTCGGAACTTAAACGGGTATAGCTTCCCAGAATTTTAAAATTAAAACGATTCCAGTTGAAAATATCTGCAAACTTCACATAAGCATTAGCCTGTGGAAGCCAATAGCTGTTTTTATCCGATGTATTGGAAATATAAAATGAATTTCCAAGATTGACTCCGGCTTCAAAATCACCATCGTAGATTTCCATATTATAATTCAGTATATAATCCTGTGAAGTCCTTAGATAGCTGTATTTCCGATCTGTCAGACTGTTATAAACCTCCGATTTTTTATCATTTAATATAAAATTAAAGAGAAAACTATTTTTAAAATCATAAAATCCCGGCAGTGTGTACCCAGCTTGTATATTGGAGTAATACAGGCTGTTATCCTGTTTTCTTTCATTGGAAATCCCATTGCTGAATCCGTAAGTTGATGGTTTATACATGTCCAGGTTCCAGATACTATTGTTCTCGTAAGATTGAGCGATATTCAGTTTAAAATCCTTCCACGACTTAGCTGCACTGAAGTTAACCTGCCTTTGATTATTCAGATAGTGATATTGATTATTCTGCATCAGAAGAAATGAAGGGTTATCTGCATACTGGCTATAACTTCTCTGTGAACCGTCATTTAACAGCAGCTGTTGTGCATTGGAAAATGAAACAGGGGTCAGCAGTGCATTCTGATATACTCTGTTAAAAAAACCTGCTCTGTTACCATTTGTGGCTTTATTTTCTTCATAATTGAAGGCCATATTGATGAAATAACCTCCCAGATTGGCAGTAAGTTTTGTTTTGAAGGTATGGGTATTGTTAAACTGATCCATAAAATACATCTGGTCCTTTTGCTGCCCCAGATCAAAAGACAGCCTGAACTTTTCAAGGTATTCTTCTTTTATAAAAAGATTTGCATTAAGCCGGTTACTGTATCCTACAATTGTCTTAAAAAGATCATTATCATATCCTTTTGCCCGTTGCAATCCATCTATCCATCGGACCAGTCTACCATTCTGATCATAGGCATAAGGCTGACCGTCCAATGCCAGTGTAGAAATATCCGGGCCGAAACTGAACAGCTCATTTGTTTCCGGCCCTTTCCATACAAGGTTTCCGTTTTCAGACCTTCCCTGTACATACTGATGCTGAATTTTAGGAATTACATTTCTGTTTTTAACTTCAACAGAGGTGGTAAAGCTTCCGTTAAAATATAAGGTTGTCCTGTTGAGATCCTTCAGGATATAAGTACTGTCATTCCGCTGTTTCAGTTTTCTTACATTATTTAGATAATGATCAGATCCTTTGCTTAAAACTGTTCCGGCATTTTCAATACTGAAATGATCTTTTATATTCTTTGAGGTCAGGCTGTCATAAGCTTTACTGTGAATACTGCTTACATACTTTTCATCCAGCTGATCTTTTAAAATGGTTTCCAGCTCTTTCAGCTGATAAGACGAGATTACCAGCATACTTTTACCCTGATTCCATGTCAGTGTATCATAAGGCTTTGCAGCAATGATGGCAAAACCTTTTTCATCAGTAAGTTCGTAGATCCCTGTGTTTTTATTATACACTTTCAGAAAGTTCTGAGCCTTATTTTTAGTTCCTAAAAATGTTCCTGAATAATAGAGTTGTGAATTCTGTGCCTGTAATCCGGTAATGGTAAAAGACAACAGCAGTAAGTAGCTTTTTTTCATCCATCAAAATATGCTTCAAGATAAAGAAAAAAAGAAATTCCCGGGGAAATTTCTTTTTTTTGATTGTAATTTAGTTTCTGATGACCTTAAAGGTTTCCCAAACCTCATCGGATCGGATCCGAAGCAGGTAAATACCTTGTGGATATGAGGTCATGTCAATAGTGTTTTTACCTTCACCCAGATGTTCTTTCCGCATGATAATTTTCCCGGCTATATCATAGACAAAAAGCTCATCAACAGCCTTTTTTGTTTTGATATGAACAGGACCTTTTGTAGGATTCGGAAATACAACGGTTCTGCTATCAGGCTGATTGTCAATTTCGGTTTCCATCTTTTTATTAAGATTTTGATTAGAAATTCCTTTGCTGCACTCCGGAAGGGTGGCTCTTTGAAGAATAAGCCTTAACAACAGGTCGTTAAGTTTCTCAACCTCATAAGATGCTGCAGTAGGCTTTATGTGATCATTCCCTATTCCGCTGTCATTCGTCAGGAATGTATAGGTACCGTTGGTAAGCAATGCAAATGTTCTCATCAGATATTCTGTTTCTTTACCGGTATCACTTGCTGCCAGCGGGATAATGGTAATTCCTTTTTTAGCTGCACTTTTTATTTTATCATACAGTTTTTTTGTATTTTCTTCTGACTGATGGGGGGGGGCATCCAAAATCAAAAACATAATTTTGGTTGAATTTTCATGACTCCATTTCAGTTCATCAATAGAAACCTGCATGGCTTCCACAACAGCCTCCGGAGTATCTCCACCGCCACTGGCTTTCTGCTTTTTGATAAAGCCTATTAAATCTTCCGCTCTGTCAGAAAAATCGAATTTCCGGGTCACATATTCATCTCCATTATCCCTGTAAAATACTGATCCGTATCTCACTTCTGTATTGCTTAATTTCGTTTCCACCTTCTTCAGAACGTCCAGCAGTTCAGACTGCAGATAAGAAATCTCATCTCCCATGGAACCTGTAGCATCCACCACAAAAGCAAGGTCCAGTTTTCGTTTTTCCAGACAGGTTTTATTGAGGACAATTACATTCTGACCGTTTTTAAATTCTCTGATATTGGAACTTATCATCTGCCCGGAACCATCTGCCAGATAATATTTACCGGAATCTGAGCTTTCATTGAGCATTGGGCTGATCCATAATTCAGCATTTCCTAAATTATCAGAAACGGCCTCCCAAATGACATTCTTCTTATCATCCAGCAGCTTAACTTTTTCGCCTACTACCGGTTTTTTATCTTTATTTACCAGCTGAACGGAAACCCTTCTGTCAGGAAAAAACTTCCAGGTATTTTTATAACGGTCGAGTTCAGGAACGGCAACATCCTTCCAGTAATCCCATTTAGAAAAATCATTCACCTCTCCTCCTGTCAGCTGCCCTGCTTTTGGGAGATCTTCTTCAGCCTCTTCAACAGGTTCTTTCACAGATTCATCTGTTCCTTTTGCCAATAATTCATTAAACTTTTCCCTTTCTGCCCTACGGAGACGTTTTGTTTTTATAATGATGACTCCGTTACTTGCTTTGCTTCCGAATATTGCAGCAGCTTCAGCACCTTTCATTACAGACATTTTCTTAATGCGTTCCGGATCCAGAATTTTTATAATTTCCATATTGGCAGGTTTTCCATTAACAATTACCAATGGTTTTGCCGAACTTCCTGCTACAGAACTCATTCCCCTGATCATCACTTTCATCTCTTTTCCTGATCCAGAAACTGATAAGCCGGCAACTTTCCCGCTTAGTTCTTTGGCTAGAGTGGTTTCGGTTGAGGCAACAACCGTACTGGATGATGTTATACTTTTTTCCCGCTTAACAGTAGCCTTATACCCCATTACCACGACCTCTTCTATATTCTTAACCACCCCACCTGAAGTCTCCATATGACGTTCAATTGGCGGAGGCGGCATATCTTCCCGTGATGATGAAACGGCGTCTAATGGTGAAACTACCGGAGCCGGCCTCGAAACAGGAACTGAAATTGAATTTACAGCCAGTTTTTCTATTACAGGCTTCGCATTCTTTTTCTCTTTCTGAATATTTTCTTTTGTTATCTGGTCAATTGTTGCAATATCTGTATTGGAAACCGGGGCAGGTGCTGTTTTACTTTCAGCGATTACCGGCTTCATAAGCTCAGCAGTATCTTTTTTATTCATAAAATAGAAGGCTCCCAAACCAATAATAAGACTGGCAGCAATCCCATAAGGAAACCAGAGAGGAATTATTTTCTTTTTCTCTTTTGGAGTATCCAGCTTCTCTTCAACTTTTTCCCACACTTTTTCAAAACCCGGAAAAACCGTTGGCTCTTCTGAAAGCCTCGAAGCTTCATTGAATTGTTGATCTATATGATTATTTTCCATTGTTGTAAAAGTTTAAATGTTTTGATTCACCAGAAGTTCCTGCAGTTTTTTCCTCGCAAAATTGAGCTGGGATTTTGAGGTCCCTTCGCTGATGGAAAGCATCGTTGCTATTTCTTTATGAGGATAGCCTTCAATGGCAAAAAGGTTAAAAATAGCCCTGCAGCCTTCCGGGAGGAAATTCAGCAGATTGAGGATATCTTTTTCCAGGGAAAGGTCTTCTGTATTGCTTTCGGGAGCATCTATCTTATTTTCTTCCAGAGAGATAAATAATGATTTATTGGCGCGTAACTTCTGAAGACACTCATTCACGGTAATTTTTCTGGCCCAGGCTTCGAAAGTATCCGGATTCTGAAGCTGGCTGATCTTCATAAAAATCTTGTAGAACGTATCGGCCAATACTTCTTCAATATCTTCATCGTTTTTCAGGTAGCGTCTGCAGACTGAATACAGCCTGCCCGCCATTTTCTCGTAGACCTTCCGCTGCGCATTGCGGTCGTTCCGCTGACATTCTAATAATAATTCTCGTTCCATAGTCAGGAGGTTATATGAGTATAGATGCGGGAATTTCCGGATGGGTTGGAAACATGGTAAACTTTTTTCTAAATTAAGGTAATTGGAGCAATCAGCAGATGCGCTTTCTTTACTTTTTCTTAAAAAACTTTAATTCTACATTTAACTTTTCCTTTTGTAACAAATCTCTGTTATTAACGACTATTAACGTAAATAATCTTTTTATAGTAATGAAAAATGCCAAAATTGCATCATTACTTTTTGTTTTGTCTGCAGGAAGTATGATGTTTGCCCAGGATGACTTAATCAACAAGTTAAAAAACAACCACTCACAAAATGCTAATTTCCAGTTCACAACGCTGAAAGACGTTGGTGCAACTTCTGTAAAGAACCAGGGTTCATCAGGAACATGCTGGAGCTACTCGGGAAACTCTTTCCTTGAATCTGAAATGCAGAGAATGGGTAAAAAACCTGTAGATCTTGCTGAAATTTTTACAGCCAGAAACTCTTATCATGATAAAGCGAAGTTATATGTATTGAATAACGGAGCCATCAGCTGGGGTGACGGAGGTGAGCTTCACGATGTAATCAACATGTACAAAAAATACGGTGCGGTTCCTCAGGATGTATATACCGGATTAAAAGCTGGCCAGACGACCAACAACTTCAAAGAGATGCAGGGGAAACTGAAGCCGGTTCTTGACAGCCTTGTACAGGCCTCTTCTAAAGGAAAACTTACAGATAACTGGATGGACTCCGTAGATGCGATCCTTGACGAATATTTAGGAAAAGTACCTGCAAACTTCACTTATGAAGGGAAAAACTATACTCCAAAGACATTTGCTAAGGAAGTAGTAGGAATTAATCCTGAAGATTATGTAGAATTGTCTTCTTACAAAGATTATCCATACTATCAGAAATTTGTAGTTCCGATTCCTGATAACTGGAGCCACGATTCTGACTGGAACGTTCAGATGAAAGATCTTACAGAAATTATTGACAATGCTGTAACTAAAGGATATTCTGTAGGTTGGGCAACTGACGTTTCAGAACCTTATTTCTCTTACAAAAACGGGGTAGCGTATGTTCCGGATATGGACCTGGACCAGATCAATGCTGATAATAAGCAGACTTTGTTCACAGAACCTAAAAAGGATAAAACCATTACTGAAGATATGCGTCAGAAAGGCCTTAACAATCTTTCTACAACCGATGACCACGGTATGCACATCGTAGGTTTGGCTAAAGACCAGACCGGTAAAGAATATTATATGGTGAAAAACTCCTGGGGGGTAACAAATGATTTCGCAGGATACCTTTATGTAACAAGACCATATGTGGAATATAAATCTACTGCAATTTTAGTACACAAAAATGCAATTCCGAAAAATATTCTGAAGCAACTGAAGCCAACTAAAAATATTGGTTTATAATAAAAAATCACTTCTGCCTTTGTAACGGCAGTTTTAGATATTTAAATCTGTTAAATAACGGGCGCCCGGAAATTCCGGGCGCCCGTTCGTTCTATGATATCCTGATCATTAGGTTTAAATCCTAAAAACCCGCCTTCAGAGATTCTGAAAGCGGGTTTCTTAATAAATAGGTGAAAATTAAATATAAAATAAAGTGAATTATGATGATTAATATGAATAGTGAATTGTCAGTTTTACTTCGTGAGTCAATAAAATATGCTGTTAAAAAATCAACAACGAAGCTCAACCTTAATCACGACTCCTATTAAAATAATACGCCCATACTTTCTGCTGAAAAGTCCAGAAGAGCTTCCGTGTTTCCATCCTTGATCTTCTGTACCCACTGGTGATCCTGTAAGATCGCACGTCCCACGGCAACAAGATCAAATTCTTCATTATCCAGCCTTCTGATCAGCTCTGTGAGATCGGTTTTCTCCGTTCCCTGCCCTGCAAAAGCATTAAGGAAATCTCCATTCAGACCAACAGATCCTACAGTAATGGAGGGCTGCCCGGTAATTTTCTTTGCCCATCCTGCAAAGTTCAGATCGGAACCGTCAAATTCCGGTTCCCAGAAACGGCGTTGCGAACAATGGAAAATATCCACTCCGGCTTCTTTTAAAGGAACTAACCACTCTTCCATTTCATTCGGAGTGAATGCCAGCCTGGTTTTATAATCTTGCTGCTTCCATTGTGAAAGGCGAAGGATAATGGTAAAGTCTTCCCCTACCGCTGCTCTGATTGCTTTGACTACTTCAACGGCAAACCGGCTTCTTTCTTTCAACGTTTTACCACCGTATTCGTCGGTTCTGGTATTGGTCACTTCCCAGAAAAACTGGTCGATGAGGTACCCGTGAGCGCCATGAATTTCAAGACAGTCAAAACCAAGGTCTTTAGCCGATTTTGCTGAAGCAGCAAACTGGGCAATCGTATCCTGGATATCTTCAATCGTCATTGTAGAAGCTTTTTCCATTGCTACCAGCGGATATTCTTCGGACATTCTTGTATCTCCAACATGCCAGATCTGAGGGCCCATTTTCCCACCATTCCTGTGAACGGTATCAATTACGTTTTTCCACCCGTTTAAAGCTTCTGTTCCGTAGAAATCCGGAATGTTCTGCAGATTTTTAGAACCCGGTCTGTTGATGACAGTTCCTTCTGAAAGGATCAAACCTACTTCTGAAGCTGCTCTTCTCCCGTAGTAATCTGCTATTTTCTGGGTAGGAACTCCATTGTCAGATTGTGCTCTTGTCATGGGAGCCATTACGATCCTGTTTTTTAGCTGTAAATTTTTATATTGGAATGGTTTAAATAACGATGATGTGTTCATATTAAAATTACATTTTACAATTGTTACACAAAGTAACTAATAATAGTTCGTTTTTGTATCCTTTATTCAAAAAATAGTGGTAACTTCGCAGTAACTTACATTAGTAACATTAAAGTAACTTTCTATGAAAAAGAATGAATTGATGCAATACAGCTGTCCTCTGGGTAAAGCTATGGCCGCATTGGGAAGCAAATGGAAGCCCATTATTGTTCTGGTCATCAAAGACCGCAAGCTGCGTTTCGGGGAACTTGCCGTACGTATTAATGTTATTTCAAGAAAGGTACTGACCGATCAGCTGCGAGAGATGGAAACTGATGGGCTGGTCATCCGTGAGGAATTTAAAGAACTTCCTCCGAGAGTAGAATATTCCCTTACAGAAAAAGGATTGGCATTACTTCCTATCCTATATCTGCTGGAAGAATGGGAAGCGAAATACCAGGTGAAGGGATCATATTCGGAAGAATGTATGGAACTGATTAAGGAAAAGAAAAAGGTAATTGAAATCTAAATTATTCTGGTCTTTTTAATTGTATGTTGTAAATTTCTGTTACATGGATGAGTATTGTATGCAAACTTCTTTTCTTTCAGCTCCATCCAATATTTGACAGCCTTTGTCATGCGGTTTCCATTTAAATCCACACAACTATCAGGATCGATTTTATTCCTAATTAAAAATTCCTTTTCAATATCGTTCATAGGATTATTGATAGTCTTTTCTTATAACCAGCATGTCTGCAAAAGGAGTGATCTTTTGATTCTTAATTATTTTCAGTCCGGATGGAGAAATGGAATCCATCCACTGTTTACGGCTTAAAAAATGAAAAGCTCCGATATTGAAGAAAATAAAATTGGTTGTATCTCGGAACTGTTCAGAAACAATGATCAGACCTCCTTTCTTCAGTATCCTTTTGGCTTCTTTAAAGAATAAAACCCTTTTCCCGTGATCTAAAATTTCATGAAGAGCCGTCACTGCAAGAATAACGTCCTGAGACTCATTTTCAAATGGCAGTTGATCCGGTGAAATTTTTATTTCCTTCGGGTTGGGAGGAAACATTTTTTTAGAGACCTCGATCCCGCTTTCATGCTCGTGCCTGTTTCCGTAAATATCACAGACCGTCAGGTTCAAATGAGGGTATTTCTCCTCCAGCCTTTGGGATAACGGATCAAAACTGGCGTGGATGAGAACTGCATTTTCTGTTTTGCTCCAATCGATTATTCCGTCTAAATCGTTCAGTTCATATAAACCGGATTTATCATAGAGAATATAAGAGGCTGCCAGTGAGGCAATGATATTGATTATAATAAGGGCTCCCAAACCTCTCATCAGGATAATCAGTATTGCTGAACCGATCTGAAATGAAAGTATGAAAAGAAACAGTGAAATAACAGCTCCAAGAAGAATCTTTTTATAGTTGAAAAGGATAACGAGGCGGGTAATTTTCATGGCAGTTTTCAGAATACAAATGACTGTTTTTCAAATGTACGAATTTCACTGATTTTATGGTTAAAAAAATAAAAACCGCTTACTGAAAGAAAGCGGTTTCAATTTATCTAAGATCCGATTAGAATATCGCAGGATATTTCTGAGGATTTGTTTCATTAAACATGGCGTAGATCTTTTCTACCATATCATCTGCAGATGGCTTACTGAAGTAGTCACCATCACTTGCATAAGCCGGTCTGTGATCGTTAGCAGCAATCGTCAACGGATCTGAATCCAGGTATCTGAATGCTTTCTGCTTTTCAAGGATCTGCTGTAAGATGAATCCTGTAGTTCCACCTTCCACATCTTCGTCAATCACAACTAATCTGTTGGTCTTCTTCACACTTTCAGCAATCTCATGAGATAAATCGAAAGGAATTAATGACTGGATATCGATCACTTCTGCAGAAATTCCAAGTTTCTCCAACTCGTTGGCTGCTTCAGTTACAATTCTCCATGTAGATCCGTAAGTTACCAAAGTAACATCTTTTCCTTCTTTTGTCACTTCAATTTTACCTACAGGAACGGTGAATTCACCTAAGTTATCAGGTTGCTTTTCTTTTAATCTGTATCCGTTCAGACATTCTACGATAATTGCAGGCTCATCAGCCTGAAGCATTGTATTATAGAATCCGGCAGCTTTTGTCAGGTTTCTAGGAACCAATACCAGAATACCTTTTGAAAGGTTAAGGATTCCTGCCATCGGAGAACCAGAATGCCAGATTCCTTCCAGTCTGTGCCCTCTTGTTCTGATGATCAGAGGGGCTTTCTGCCCTCCTTTTGTTCTGTAATGAACGGTTGCCAAATCATCACTCATCCCCTGCAAACAGTAAAGAACATAGTCTAAATACTGGATTTCAGCGATAGGCTTCAAACCTCTCATTGCCATTCCAATTCCCTGTCCAAGGATGGTAGCTTCACGGATTCCTGTATCAGCAATACGCAATGCACCATATTTTTCCTGCATCCCTTCCAATCCCTGGTTTACGTCACCGATATTTCCGGTATCTTCCCCAAAGATCAATGTTTCAGGATATTTTTCAAAAATTTTGTCGAAATTGTTTCTGATCACTACTCTACCGTCCACCTCTTCTGAGCTGTCTGAGTAAACAGGTTTGATCTCTCTGATGTTTTCAGCTTTCCATTCAGACTGGGAATATAAGTGAGATGAATAGTTATCTTTTTCTATCGCAGCAACTTCGTTGTACTTCTGCATCAGTTGGTTTCTTTCTGCAGAGTTTGTTCCTCTTGTTGCCAGTAAAGCTTTTCTTACCAGATGGAAGATATCTTTTTTAGCTTTGGAAACTAATTTATTAAACTGAGTGATATATGCTTCCACTTCAGTATTTTCTCCTTTAAGGTTTTCTACTAAAGGTAAAATAGAATGGATCAGCTCTTTAATGGCATTCTGGTAGTTATCCCATGCAGCTTTCTGTCCTGATTTAGCCGCCTTTTTTGCTTCTTCATCAATAGCCTCCAGCTCTTCAGCGGTAGCAATTACTTCTTCTTTGCCATCAATTTCAATGGAATAATTTAAAATCCATTCTTTAAACTTGGCCAATCCGTCATATTCAGCTTCCCATGCCAGACGCTCTTCACTTTTATATCTTTCGTGAGATCCTGATGTAGAGTGCCCCTGAGGCTGGGTTACATCTACCACGTGCACTACTACCGGAACGCTTTCTGTTCTTGCAAAATGCTCAGCTTTAGCATAAGCATCCAGTAATGCAGGATAATCCCATGCTTTCACCTGAATAATCTCACATCCCTGCTTTTCTCCTTCTTTTCTCTGGAAACCGCTCAGCATTTCGCTGATATCCCCTTTTGCTCTCTGGTTTTTGGTAGGAACAGAAATTCCGTATCCGTCATCCCAGATAGAAACGATCATTGGAACCTGAAGCGCACATGCAGCATTCAGCGTTTCCCAGAAATGACCTTCTGCTGTAGAAGCATCACCAATGGTTCCGAAGGCAATTTCATTACCATCTTTAGAGAACTTCTCAGAACCTTCAAATTTTACATTTTTATAAATTGTAGAAGCCTGAGCCAGCCCTAATAATCTAGGCATCTGACCAGCCGTAGGAGAAATATCTGAAGAGATATTCTTCTGAGCTGTAAGATCTTTCCAGCTTCCGTCTTCATTTAAACTTCTTGTTGCGAAATGCCCGTTCATCTGTCTTCCTGCTGAAGCAGGCTCTCTTTCCACGCTTGTATCTGCATACATCTGTGCAAAGAAACTTTCTACGGTCAAAGCATCTATTGCTAATGCAAAAGTCTGGTCCCTGTAATATCCTGAACGGAAGTCCCCATTTCTGAAAACTTTCGCCATTGCCAGCTGAGGAAGCTCTTTACCATCCCCAAAAATTCCGAATTTAGCTTTTCCGGTGAGTACTTCTCTTCTTCCGAGATAAGACATTTCACGAGAGATCCTTCCTAACCTGTAGTCTCCAAGTATCTGATTTTTAAAATCTTGAAAGGATATTTGCTGTGTTTCAATATAGGTTGTTTGCATAGCTAAGTAAAAAAGTTTTTAATCTTCAAGTATTTTGCTAATATACAATTTTTAAATTAATTTTAATTTTTAATAATCTTTTTTAAAAATTTGATAATAAAAAAAATTGTGCTTTATTTTGAAAAAAATTGTAAAGATGGAGAAAAAGTCACCTCATATCCTGAATGCATCGAGCAATCTTTTAGGCTTTTCACTGATCATCATTACGTCATTGAAAATCGCTAAAATCAGCCACAATACGTATTTGGACGAATTTGCGGGCCTTGCCTGCATGCTTTTTGCCTGTAGCTGCTTCTTTTCGTTTCTGGCCATCAGAACAAAAAACGAAAAGCGGGAATACACGTTTGAGAGTATTGCGGATTATTTATTTTTAATCGCTTTATTTTGTATAGTCCTGGCAGTTATTATTGTAACTCTGAAAATAATTTAATTTAAAATTTCCGTTCCATTCCATAGTCCGGGATACTATATAAAGAAAGTGTTCTGTATACAATTTCAGTTTCCCGAAACCATATACAAAACACTCCCTGTTTTAATTACGCTGTAAAGGCAGAATTATATCTTCTGAACGGTCACATTGGTAACATTTCCACTTCCTGTAGAGCCTGTTTCTGTTGCAATAATGGTTGCATTTTGATTGGGAGCTGCGGTAAAACGGATCTGATATCCAGCTGTAGGAGCGACAACCACGGTTGTATAATTCATCAGTTCACCTACAGTTCCAGAAGCAGCAACTGCGTTATAATGGCTTCCTCTTCCCAGATAATTGGCATCCGGTACAGGTCTGATGCCGATCAGCAGCTGAGTATCTGCGGGCATATTGGTAAAACTGGCCTGTAACGTTACCAGATAATTCCCGGCCTGATTAAAGGTGAGTACTCCGGTTCCTGTATTATAAGAATAGAACGGAGAGGTTGCCAGCGGTGTAGCGAATAATAAAGTGGTAATGGTAGAAGAACTGATGTTCTGGTTAGCCGCCAAACGTGCATGAAACAGAGAATAAGCAGTAAAATCTATAGTCTTCAGGACTCCATTAGCATCCGCTACAACAACCCTGTCGGTCCCCCCAATACCTATATTCGAATTAATATTACGGATACGGGCGTTTCCAGAAGCCACATCCAGTTTTTCTGTGGGAGAAGTTGTACCTATCCCTACCTTGGCACCTGAAGTAACGCTAAAATCATTATCCTGCTGGGTTGCAGAAGGAATTCCTGTAGCAGGATTGTCTTTAGATCCGTCAATATGAAAAGTTGTCTGGGGATTTTGAGTACCTATTCCCACCTGTGCGTACGTAAGAAAGCTTGAACTGATAGCACACGCTATCATCATCGTTTTGATTTTTTTCATTATCTGTTGTTTTTTGTTACGACAAATAAACAAAAATTATATTGAAAATCAATGATTTATTAACAAGTACTTTATTTGAATTATGCAAAATATTAATTTACAGCAATTTATTGATATAAAAAAAGCCATATAATCACAACTCATTGAATTATTGAAAGATACGGATATTTTACCTACCACATTAAGGATCCGATATCCCATGCAGGTTTAAAGGAAATAAGAGAACAGAAAAGTCAGGATTGGCAGAAAAATGTTAAAATCAGAATTTTCTTTCAATAACATAATCCAGCATAATATGCAATGATTTTCTTGCTTCAGAATCCGGGAATTCATTCAGGATATCTTTTGCTTTCTGCTGAAAATCCTTCATGACTGTAATGGAATATTCCAGCCCGCCAGAACTTTTTACAAATTCGATCAGTTCTTTTACCCGTTTTGGATTGTTATTGTAGCGTTTAATGGTATCGAAATAATACTTTCTATCCTTTTCACCAGCTGTTTTAAGGGTATGAATCAAAGGCAGGGTCATTTTCTGTTCTTTAATATCAATTCCCACAGGCTTACCGATCACATTGGAACTTAAATAATCGAACAGGTCATCTTTGATCTGAAAAGCCATTCCGGTATATGTTCCGAAATCCATCATTTTCTTCGCCAGCGCTTCGTCTGTACTGTTGGAAAGGACTCCTATTTCACAACAGGCAGCAATCAGGGTAGCAGTTTTCTGACGGATGATCTCATAATACACCTCTTCCGTAATATCCAGTTTTCTGGCCTTTTCCAGCTGAAGAAGCTCTCCTTCAGACATTTCACGGATCGTTCTTGAAATCACCCCCAGTAGATCATAATCTTTATGGTCTGTAGACAGCAATACTGATTTCGACAGAAGATAATCTCCTACCAAAACAGCAATTTTGTTCTTCCACAAAGCATTGATAGAAAAGAAATTACGGCGTTTAAAACTTTCGTCCACCACATCATCATGTACCAGGGTGGCCGTATGGATCAGCTCGATCATCGAAGCACCACGATAGGTTTTCTCCGTCACATCACCCACCAGCTTGGCACAGAGAAAGACAAACATAGGACGCATCTGCTTCCCTTTGGTGGTCACAATAAAACGGGTTACTTTATCTAATAAAGGTACTTTACTCTGCATCGATTCATAAAACTTCTGTTCAAAAAGTTTCATTTCCTCGTTGATCGGTCGTTTAATCTCTTCTACTGTATTTGCCACAATCTGCGAATGCTGGGTGAATAATTATTAATTCTCACAAAGATAATTTTTTTCGCTCAATTTTAAGAGAAAATTAATCCTTGAGTTGATCTTTGGGGATAAAATAAAGTGAAGGTTTTACACTTCCCAACGGAGATCTGAATTTTTCCCCTGAAATATAAATTCCTGTTTCATCTACGGTAATTCCTTCGATCTGGCTTACAGACAAAGAACTTCCGAGATAATAATGCTTAGGAACTTCCTTAAAAAATATTCCCGGTTCTGTTTCTGTAAAAATATCTAAAAATACCTCTGTCTTTTTGGTATATCCTATCAGATACAGTTTTTTCTCAAAATAAGCGGCATCGGTGACCACAAAATTGGTTTTATAGGACTCTGCCTTTACGGCATCCTGTTTTTCATAGTTTTCGGGATCAATGATGTAGTGGGTTGTAGACCTTGCCGACCATTCTTTGGTGAAAAGGTGAATTTTCCCGTTGAGAATGATCATGGCCTCCGCATCAAAATCAGTCTTTAAATAGCCATCACCGAATACTTCCTGCTCCGGATACTGAAAAGAAATCTTCCTGATTGCGTTATTCTGTAAGCTGTCATTCTGAAAAGGTACTTTATAGATTTCAAGATCTTTTCTCTTTCCATCATTATTTCCGAAATCTCCTATATAAAAATGGGTTCCGTCATTGGCCAGGGCTTCCCAGTCTTTATTCCTGGCGTTAACCCTGAATGTATTTACAATTGCTCCAGATGTTTTGCTGATCTCAAACAATTCCGGATCATTTCCACTGTCATTGAAGGTATAGAGTTTACCATTCAGCATGCTCAGCCCGGAAGTTTCCCTGATCTTATCATCCAAATGACCGATTCTGTATTTTTTTATTTTCAGGAAATCAGTTTGTTGGGAGAATGCAGATGATGCTGTGATGAGCATAATGAGCAGAAGAAGTTTTTTCATGATACAAAAATAGGCGTTTATGTTTAAATGGAGGGCGGACATGATCCGGGTTATGGGGATTATTATAAGACAGAACTATCCTGAGGTTTATTAATAAAAGGGATAAAATAGAAAAACGGGCCAAATAGCCCGCTTTTCCCTGAGATTTCTATTGATATTAAACAGAAGTTAAGCAGTTTTCTGCTTTTCCTGAGTTTGCTGTTGTTCTTTTTTCTTTTCCTGTCTGGCAAAGTATTCTTTCTGGTATTGTCTTACCGTTTTTCCGGTTCCGTCATGCCTCCATCCCGGAGAGTTGAAGATATAATTAATCCTGTCTGTGAATTTCAGCCCCGGCTGCTTCAGGTCTTTCCAGATCTTTCTCCATTCATAGAAAAGAACGGTATCGGGTCTGTTGTCCGGCATTTTCGGGTAAATTCCATATTTTACCGGCACATCAGGATCTTCTTTCTGAAAGGTTCCGAAAATTTTATCCCAGATGATCAGGCACATCCCCATATTCTTATCCAGGTATTTCACATTACATGCATGATGTACACGATGGTGGGAAGGAGTTACCAGGATATGTTCCAGGAATCCCATACTCTTCACGGTCTGTGTATGCACCCATGTTCCGTATACCTGCCCGATAGCGTAAGCTACCATGATATGCCATGGATTAAAGCCTAAAAATGCTAATGGTGAAAAATATAAATATCTGTAAAGCGGCTGCAGTACAGGACTTCTGAATCCCGTGGTGAGGTTGAAATATTCTGAACTATGGTGTGTGATATGAACTGCCCAGAATGCCCTGGATCTGTGGTCTACATAATGGAGAACGTAATAGGCAAAATCTGTAATCACAAAACAGGCCAGCAAATACCAGATGCTGAGATCCCATGAAAAAATTCTGTGGCTGTAAAAGAAAAACATCACCCCCATAGCGAATGCTTTCATGATGAGGTCAAGACCGAAATTCATCAGTGCCAGATAAACATTGGTAGCAAGATCTTTTCCGCTATACAGCTTGGCTTCTGAAACGTGGCTGTAAATCATTTCAGCTAAAATCACAGTGGCATGCAACGGAATAGCCCAGGCATACACATGTTCCAGCCCGTCCTCGCTCATAATAAAATCCATCATCACTAAATAATTTATGCAAAGGTAGGGTTTTAAGCGATGCTTTAACGGGAATTTAAGTTTTTTTTAAGGAAATTTTAATCCGCTGTTTTGTTGGCCAACTGCCCGCAGGCAGCGTCAATATCACCTCCACGGCTTCTTCTGACCATCACAGTAATTCCTGCATTTTCAAGCTGACGGATATAGTTTTCTTCCGCCTGTTTGTTGCACTGGTCGTATTTTCCGTCCCCGATCGGATTGTATTGAATAAGGTTAACTTTAGAAGGTACCTGTTTGCAGTATTTTATCAGAGCTTTAATGTCCTCATCCCCATCATTGATCCCTTTCCAGACACAGTATTCGAAAGTAATCACAGAACCGGTTTTCTGATACCAGTACTGAAGGGCTTCCATAATATCCGTTAACGGAAATTTGTCAGAGAAAGGCATGATCTCATTACGCTTGGATTCTATGGCAGAATGAAGGGACAGTGCCAGTTTCACACGCAGCTCATCATCTGCAAGCATTTTGATCATTTTAGGAATACCTGATGTAGAAACAGTAATTCTTCTTGGAGACATTCCCAATCCTTCCGGCTGGGTGATCTTCCTGATGGCTTCCACTACATTTTTGTAGTTCATCATCGGCTCTCCCATTCCCATGAATACGATATTGGAAAGAGGTCTGTCAAAATACATGCGGCTTTGGCTGTCAATGAGGGCTACCTGGTCTACAATTTCCGCTACTTCAAGGTTTCTCATCCTTTTCAGTTTTGCGGTAGCACAGAATTCGCAGTTCAATGAGCAGCCTACCTGTGAAGAAACACAGGCTGTGGTTCTTGTTTCTGTTGGAATAAGAACAGATTCCACCAGTAATCCGTCGTGAAGTTTCACTCCGTTTTTGATGGTTCCGTCGGTACTTTTCTGAAGCAGGTCTACGGAAACAGGATTAATGGTATATTCTTCGGAAATTTTTTCACGAAGGGTTTTCGAAAGATTCGTCATTTCATCGATCGAATGGAGGTTTTTACTCCATAGCCAGTCATAGACCTGTTTCGCACGAAACGGCTTTTCTCCTAAAGATACAAAGTAGTCTTTAAGCTGATCTAGTGATAATGTACGGATGTCTTTCATTGTAAGGTTGCAGATTTTAGGTTTCAGGTCGCAGGTAAGTACTCCCTGCAACCTTTTCCCTAATATCTTTTTTATAAAATTAACATTGCATCACCGTAAGAATAGAATTTATACTTTTCTTTTACGGCTTCTTCATAAGCATGCATTACGAAATCTCTTCCGGCAAATGCAGCAATCATCATGATCAGTGTAGACTTCGGTGTGTGGAAGTTCGTGATCATTGAGTTAGCAACTCCGAAATCGTGAGGCGGATAAATGAATTTATTGGTCCAGCCATTGAAAGCAGAGATTTTTTTGTTAGAAGAAACAGAAGTTTCCAGCGCTCTCATTGTAGTAGTTCCTACAGCACAAACTCTTCTGTGGGCATCTACTGCCTTGTTGATGATCGCAGCGTTTTTCTCATCGATGATGATCTCCTCAGATTCCATTTTGTGCTTGGACAGATCTTCCACCTCAATCGGGTTGAAAGTTCCCAATCCTACGTGAAGGGTAACTTCAGCAAAATTGATTCCTTTGATCTCTAATCTCTTCATCAGATGCTTAGAGAAGTGAAGACCTGCTGTAGGTGCAGCAACTGCTCCTTCCACTTTTGCATAGATCGTCTGATATCTTTCTGCATCTTCCGGTTCTACAGCTCTTTTGATATATTTTGGAAGCGGAGTTTCTCCCAGTTCTTTTAATTTCGTTCTGAATTCTTCATAAGAACCGTCGAATAAGAATCTTAATGTTCTACCTCTTGAAGTCGTATTGTCAATAACCTCAGCGACTAAAGACTCATCTTCCGTGAAGAATAATTTGTTACCAATTCTGATTTTTCTTGCAGGATCTACCAAAACATCCCAAACTCTGGTTTCTTTATCAAGTTCTCTCAATAAGAAAACTTCAATTTTAGCTCCGGTTTTTTCTTTGTTTCCGTAAAGACGTGCAGGGAAAACCTTAGTATTGTTGAAGATAAACAAATCCTCTTCATCAAAATAATCCACTACATCTTTGAATAATTTGTGCTCGATAGTCTGTGTTTTTCTATCAAGTACCATTAGTCTCGCTTCGTCTCTGTGCTCTGATGGGTGTTCTGCCAATAATTCCGCAGGAAGATCAAAATTAAAATCTGATGTTTTCATTTTTTAAATTACGGTTTAAAAATTACTGAAATTACAAGGTGTAATTTTCGGAGTGCAAATATACGACATTGAACACCCCTTTGTCAAGTATTATTTACAATCAAATATAAAACCGTGAATTTACGGGGGAGTTTCAAGGCATAAAAAGAGTATTTTTGAAAAAATTAAATTCAATATGGAGCCTGTAAGTACAATATACTTCATTGATAATCCGTATCCTGACGGTCATACCATTGAAACTTTCAGCTGGAGCGGGCGGATTGATGAATATGGATTTATCTGGTTTGATTTTCATTTAAAAACTGAAAATTATTATGCCAATGATGACGAAAACATCGAGGAGGAAGACGAAAATCTGTCAGATTGGGACTCCAAAATCGTATGGAGAAATTATCATGCCTGTACACTTTCTTCCCATTATTGGGGAGAACAGAGAGGAATCAGGATTAACAATCTTGATGAAAAATTAGATTTCGATGCTGTTGTTCAAAATGACCTTTTCAGTAATGATCTCCCTTCTGAAGAACATTCTGATGATGATGATCTTGCTTTCAGCATCTACCTGCTGGGGCATGACAGCTGTGCCGGACATCAGATCAGGTTTTCAAAAACAGATAATAATCGGTATAATATTATATGGACGGGTAAAATAGCATTAACTTATGCGGGTGATGATGAGTTTTCCCATGATTTCAAAGCAGAGATTTTCAATGCAGAATTCGAAGGTTTTCATTACCCTAAAACCTGGTCGCTGGAAAAAGCAACTGAAATGTTCAAAGCCCGGCTTGCCAATTTTGAAGCGTACGAATTTGTAGATCTGAATCCTAAAAGTAACAAAAGAGAGTATAAACTCGACCAACTGAAATAATCACACTATAAAACCAACAAATAAAAAATATCATTATGAGCAAATATTCGATTGAAGCATTTATCAATGAAACGAAAGAAAATCCGCAGCAAAGAGATTATTTTGAACTGGAAACGAAACACCTTCTGGAAATCAACCTTAATAATCAGGCAGTATGGACGAAGAGAGGAAGCATGGTAAGTTATGTGGGAAATATCAATTTTGAAAGACAGGGAATGCTGTCCGGAGGAATTGGAAATCTTTTAAAGAAAGCGATCAGTGGTGAAGGAGCCAGGCTGATGAAAGCGGAAGGTACAGGAAAACTGTATGTGGCAGACTCCGGGAAGAAAGTCCGTATTTTATATCTGAATAATGAATCTGTCTGTGTGAACGGAAATGACGTTCTTGCCCACGAACAAAGTGTAAAAAGTGATATCACCATGCTGAAAAGTATTGCCGGAATGATGTCCGGAGGTCTTTTTCAGGTAAAGCTTTCAGGAACGGGACATATTGCGATTACCACTCACGGTGATCCCCTGACTCTGGTGGTAACTCCAGATACACCAGTCTTCACAGATCCTAATGCTACTGTTGCATGGTCCGGAAACCTGAGCCCGGAACTGAAAACCAATGTTTCTTTCAAAAGCCTTATCGGAAGGGGAAGCGGTGAAGAATTCCAGATGAAATTCTCAGGGCACGGATGGGTACTGATCCAGCCTTATGAAGAAGTGTACTATATGGAAAAATAAGATGTACCTTGGGCAATTTTTGTACTTTAGTAAAAACTAAAAGCAGATGAATAACCTGATAAAGTTACTTTTCGTACTGGTTTTACTTCCCAATACAATTATTGCCCAAAAATCAAATAAAAACTACGAATATACTATAGACCTTCTTCATGTATCCAACGATGAAGTCAAGGTTTCTTTTACGCCACCTGAAAATAATCTTAAGCAGGGAAAATTTATCATTCCCAAGCTGGTTCCCGGATTCTATCAGGCGATGAATTTCGGACAATACGTTTCCAATTTCGTTGCTACTGATAAAAACGGAAAAAAAATTCCTACCGAAAGGCTGGATAAGAATAGCTGGAGGGTACACGATCTTAAACGGGTAAAGAAAATATCGTATCAGGTTGCTGACGGATGGGATTCTCTGGAAAATGACACCCACGAAGCCAAATCTCCGGGCACCATGTTCAAAAAAGACAGTGTTTTTGTCATCAATTATAATTCCCTGGTAGGATATTTTGAAGAAATGAAAGATCTTCCCTATCAGATTAACATTACAAAAAACAAGGATTTCTATGCCTCCTCTGCTTTGGATTATCAACAGAAAAATAAAAATACAGACCGAGTCTGGGCAAAGGATTACCGTCAACTGGTAGACTCTCCGGTTTTGTATTGCGTTCCCGATACAACATGGCTGAAAATAGGCCATACGGAAGTACTGGTGTCATTTTACAACCATAAAGAAAGGCATTATTCAAAAACAATAGCCCGCGAAATAGAAAATATCCTGAAGAATCAGCAGGCTTATCTGGGGGGAACCCTGCCCGTCAATAAATATGCTTTCCTGATCTATTATGAATCTTCGAATGAAAGCGGATATCTGGGTGATGGGCTGGAGCACTCCCACTCTACAGTCTGCCTGTATCGCTCCGGAAATATGAAGTTTCTTCCCAATGCTTTAAACAGGGTGGCCTCCCATGAATTTTTCCATATTGTTACTCCGCTCAACATTCACTCAGGGGAAATTCAGCATTATGATTTTCTGAATCCCGTGATGTCTGAGCACTTATGGTTATATGAAGGAATGACAGAATATGCCACCATCCATATGCCTGTAAAGCAAAAAATGATCAGTCTGGAAGATTTTGAAAAAAGCATAGAAGATAAGATTGAAGGAATGAAAGAGTTTGACAATACGCTGCCATTGACTGAGATGAGTAAAAACTCTATGGAAAGACAGGACCAGTACATGAATTTTTATCAGAAAGGAGCATTGGTTGGGCTATGTCTGGATATCAGATTAAGAGAACTTTCCGGCGGTAAAATGGGAACCCAAGACCTGATGCAGCAGCTTATGAAAAAATACGGAGAAGGTAAATATTTCAATGATGATGATCTGTTCGATGAAATTACCCGGATGACCTACCCGGAAATCCGTACATTTTTCAGGGATTTTGTTGAAGGTACCCAACCCATTCCTTTGAAGCAATATCTGGAAAAAGCAGGATTTGATTACAATGAAACAACAGGAAAGGTAAAGTCATTCCCTGATCCTGATACCCAACAGCTGGCTTTAAGAAAAGCATGGATCAACCAATAGATTTCCTACTCTCTCAAACCCTCTCATTCTCTCCCGCTCCACTCTCAAACCTCAAACCTTACACCCAAAACCTGAAAATTCCGCAACTCCCACCCTATCGCCGTCTGCAAAAGTTTTAATATATTTAGAAAAAAAATAGATGGACAATAGCACTTCCCGCAGAAATTTTATAAAAACAGCAGCTTTGGCAGGCTTTGGTGCATTGGTTGTACCGAATTCTTTGTTTGCGTATTCCAATGATTTTAAAACAGATAAGAAAGTCCGTGTAGGCTTTATCGGGGTAGGACTCCGTGGTCAGGAACACGTGAAATTACTGGCAAAAAGAAACGACGTAGAAGTGGTCGCATTTGCAGATCCGGATAAAAGAATGCTTGCCGCTTCGCAAAAAATATTAAAAGACAATAATAAATCGGCGGCTCAGGAGTTTTCAAACGGAGAATATGACTATCGGAATCTTTTAAAGTTAAAAACCATAGACGCTGTGGTGATTGCTACCCCATGGGAATGGCATCTTCCGCAAGGTGTAGAAGCAATGCGTGCTAAAAAAATCGTCGGAATGGAAGTTTCCGGAGCGATAAAACTTCAGGACTGCTGGGAATTTGTAAAGGTATATGAAGAGACGAAAGTTCCTATTTTCATGATGGAAAATGTATGCTACCGAAGAGATATCATGGCCATTCTGAACATGGTGCGCAAAGGGATGTTCGGAGAACTGGTACACGGAAGAGGCGGTTATCAGCATGATCTGAGAGGGGTACTTTTCAATGATGGTGTGACGCCCTATAATTCCGGAGCTGAATTTGGAGAAAAAGGCTTCAGTGAGGCAAAATGGAGAACCGAACATTATGTAAAACGTAACGGAGAGCTTTATCCTACGCATGGATTAGGTCCTGTGGCAATGATGATGGATATTAACAGAGGAAACCGTTTAACAAGGCTGTCTTCGTTCTCTTCAAAATCGGTAGGCCTTCATAAATATATTACAGAACATCCTAAAGGTGGCGAAAATCACCCGAGTGCAAAAGTAAAATTCAACCAGGGAGATATTGTTACAACACAGATTGCCTGTGCTAACGGGGAAACCATTCTTTTAACGCACGACACCAGCCTACAGAGACCTTATGATCTGGGCTTCCGTGTACAGGGAACGGAAGGATTGTGGCAGGACTTCGGATGGGGAGATTTTAACCAGGGACATATCTATTTTGAAAAAACAATGAACCACAGCCACCGTTGGGAAAACACGGAGAAATGGATGAAAGAATTTGACCATCCGATGTGGAAGAAATTTGAGAACGTCGCTGCAGGCGCAGGACACGGCGGAATGGATTTCTTTGTTATGAATACGTTTATTGAATGTATTAAGAGAAATATAGAATTCCCGATGGATGTTTATGACCTTGCCTTATGGTACTCCATCACCCCACTTAGTGAAGAATCTATTGCCAAAGGCGGGCAGGCGGTTGATATCCCTGACTTCACCAACGGTAAATGGAAAACCCGTAAACCTGTATTTGGAATGACCGATGAGTTCTAAGAAAACATTACTCATATTAGCCGGTGGATTAGGAAGCCGCTACAAAGGACTAAAGCAAGTGGACGGCATTCTCGGAAACGGTTCCCCTATCCTGGAATATTCTGTTTTCGATGCCCTGGAAGCCGGTTTCAGTAAAGTGGTGATTATTGTCAACAGACTGATTCCCGAGAGCTATATTGAAAGGCTTACAGCCATTTCAGAAAAGAAAGGCTTTGAACTGCATTGGGTGTACCAGGAAATGGACAGCATTCCTCTTTCACTACACGGTTTTGATTCTCCTGAACGTGAGAAGCCATGGGGAACTGCTCATGCTGTTCTTTGTGCCAAATATACCATACAGGAGCCTTTTGTTATGATCAATGCGGATGATTTTTATGGAAAAGAAGCTTATCAGCTGGCAACACATGAAATTGACCATCACCATATTTCGGCTTCACAGCTGGGGATGATTGCTTATCCCGTAGGAACAACGCTGAGTGGCAACGGCGCTGTGGCAAGGGGAATATGTACGCTGGATCATGAAAACGAGCTGATCAGGGTAGATGAACAAACCTCTATTCAAAGAATCAATAATTCGATTATTTATACTGAAAACGGAGTACATATAAAGCTGGATCCTGAAGCATTGGTTTCGATGAACTTTTTTATTTTTCATCCTCATATTTTCTGTGATCTGGAAGCTTATTTTTATGATTTCATAGAATCTGAACCTTTGCCCAACCAGGAGTTCTATATTCCTTCTGCTGTGCAGAGAATGATGGATGAAGGCAAAGTGAAAGTAAAGGTAAAAGCTTCTCCTTCCCAATGGATGGGAGTTACCTATGCCGATGATAAAAAAGAAATTAAAGATTTTCTCACCGCAGAAATTCAAAACAACAGATACCCCGAGGATTTATGGATGTAAATGCGATTGTAGCTGAATTTATCGGTACGGAAAATTATGTCCTCACTCCTGTGACAGACGGGCTGATCAATACAACCTACCTTCTGGAAGATCAGGACCGGGAGCAAAAGTTTATCCTGCAAAAGATCAATCAGAATGTTTTCAGGCAGCCGGAGGTTATTGTCAACAACCATTTAATGATCAATGAGCTGCTCAGGTCCAATGATTATCAGTTTCAGATTATAGAGCCTGTTCCCTCTCTTACCGATAAACTGCTGGTAAAAGATGCAGACGGTCAGCCCTGGCGTATGCTGAATTTTGTAGAAAACAGCATTACTTTCCTTACTGCTCCATCTTTACAGACGGCTTTTGAAGCGGCTAAAACATTCAGCTATTTCCTTGCTACCGTAAACAGTGGAAAACTGCCTGAGATAAAAGACAGCCTCCCTGATTTCCTCAATTTTGAAAAGAGGATTAAGGATTATAAAGATGCCCTGCAAAATGCAGCTCCTTATTTAAGAGAAAACGCAAAGGATCAGATAGAGATTACCAATCAGCTTTTGTCTTTACCTGAGCAATGGATTGCCTTGGAAAAAAGCAACCGGATTCCCAAAAGGATCATCCATGCAGATGTAAAAATCAGCAACATCCTCTTCGATCAAAATCACCGTCCTTTGGCCGTAATTGATCTGGATACCATGATGATTTCTACAGTTTTATATGATTTCGGAACAATGATCCAGTCCTACACCAATACCACTCAGGAAGATGACGGAAATGCCCGAAATAACTTCAATCCTGAAATGTATAAGGCTGTAAAGGAAGGCTTTTTATTTCATCTGAAGGAAAAGCTGACTCCGGAAGAGTCTGCTCATCTTGATTATGCAGCACAAACCGCTATTTATATTCAGGAGATCCGTTTTTTAACCGATTACCTGAATGGAAGTGTTTATTATTCTACGAAATATCCGGAGCATAATCTGGACAGAACCAAAAACCAACTAGAGTTGTTGAAAGGACTGAGGGAATATCTGGGAGCTAGTGAAGGATCGGAGAGTTTGTGGATTTGAGGACTGTGTTTATAAAGTACATAGATTCCTACGGAATGAGAAAGTGTATGGATAAATAAAGCGTCCCGGTTCTCCATTCCGCAGGAATCTATACGTTTACAGCTTCAGCACTCTAACCGGTAAGCTCTCCCACTTTCAAACTACACGACTCTTCTCACCCCAAAAATTCCAGAATTTTCTTCCAGTCTTCCAGTTTCTTTTCAAAGGAAACGGTATGAAGCGGACTTGTGGAAGGCAATGCAATGACAGGCAATCTGTAGTTTTTCCCTAACAGTTTCTGCAGGTTTTTGTAAGATTTTCCGCCGTTACAGAAAATAGCTCTGATATGGGGATGTTCATCCAGTAATTCAGCAACCTGATTGGCTTCTTCATTTCTGATCTCGGAATCAAGGCTTCCTTTTCTTTCACAGGAATCGATAACATCCCAAAGAGCAATATGGTGCCTTTTTAATATTCCGATTCTCTCCTCGTAGTCTTCTGTAAATTCTTCGTGAAGCAACTCAAAGATGATCTTCCAGAATTTGTTTTGCGGATGGGCATAATACTGCTGTTTTTCCAGGGATTTAACACCCGGAATAGATCCCAAAATTATGATTTCGGAATGATCATCAATAAGCGGTGCGAATGAGGAAATACGGTTTTGCATATTCAAATATATAGATTTTATTGCTTGCTGATCATGCTGATTAAGCAGATTACTATATTCAATAAATCATTTATCGTTTTTATTTCACAGATTGTGTTGCCCAGGCAAATTGAAGGCAGCTGTCATATTAAGTTTTGGCTAAAGCCAATGGAATCATAATTTTAGGTAAGTGGGCTAAAGCCCACTTCTATTGAACTTTGTTGTCTGTCTGTTATATCGAACAAAATATTCCTGTTAAGCCAGCCTATTATTACAACAAAAGCGGGCTAAAGCCCGCTCCTATTGCTATTTTATTATTGCTGATCTTATAAAGTTTCCTTCAGCCAGTCGAAGAATTCTCTCTGCCATACCAATCCGTTTTGCGGATGAAGTACCCAGTGATTTTCGTTCGGGAAATATACCAGCTTAGATTTTAATCCTCTTAATTTTGCAGCCTGGAAAGCTTCCTGCCCCTGTTCGTACGGTACACGGAAATCAATTCCTCCCTGAACAATCATGATCGGCTTATTCCATTTTTCCACAAAATTGCTCGGGTTGAATTCTGTATAAGCTTTCGGCTGAGGTTTATCCCATGGAGAACCGATATCCCAGTTTGCAAACCAAAGTTCTTCTGTGGTAAGGTACCATGATTTCATATCAAATAATCCGTCGTGAGCGATGAACGTTTTGAATCTGTTTTCGTGTATTCCTGCCAGCATAAATACGCTGTATCCTCCGTAACTTGCTCCTACCGCGGCTACTCTGTCACCATCTACATATGATAATGTTTTCGCATAATCTGTTGCAGCCAGGTAATCTCTCATCGGTTGGCCGCCCCAGTCTTTGGAAATATCTTCATTCCATTTTGTTCCCCAGCCCGGCATACCTCTTCTGTTAGGGGCTACAACGATATAACCGTTGGCAGTCATTAACGCAAAGTTCCATCTTACGCTGAAATATTGTGTCAGTGCAGACTGTGGTCCTCCCTGGCAGTATACCAGTGTAGGATATTTTTTATTCGGGTCAAAGTTAGGCGGATAGTGGAACCATACCCCCATTTCTTTACCGTCTGAAGTTTTTACCATTTTAAGTTCAGATTTCCCCTGAGCCAACTTTGCATAAGTATCTTTGTTTGCTTCAGTAACCTGCTTCATTTCTCCGTTTTTAAGGTTAACCGAGAAAAGTTCTGTAGCATGGTTTACATCTGTTCTTCCTACCAGAAGTGAATTTTTATTGTCTGTAAAAATTTCGTTAACGTCAAAATCTCCTTTCGTGATCTGCTGTACTTTTGCAGATTTTGAATCTAAAGAGAAAAGCTGTTTTGTTCCTCTGTAAGCTGCCGTAAAGTAGATTGTTTTTGAATCAGCGCCCCAAAGCACATCTCCTGAAACGCTGTCATCCCAACCTGCTGTAAGGTTAGTGGTTTTACCGCTCTTCCAGTCCATGATCTTCACATCATTCTTATCTGCTTCGTATCCGTCTCTGGCCATACTCTGCCAGATCAGTGATTTTCCGTCCGGGCTGAATTTAGGGTTAACGTCATATCCTTTGTTAGGTTCAGTCAGGTTTTTAGTAGTACCTGTCGCCATATCATAGGCAAAGATATCCGTATTGGTGCTTGTTGCATATTCTTTACCGCTCTTAGGCTTGGTTACGTATAAAAGCTGTGCAGAATCCGGGCTCCAGATAAAATCTTCAGCTCCACCGAAAGGTCTCTGGGGAGAATCCCATGTTTTTCCTTCCAGCAGATCTTTGGCTGCTTCTACTTTGTCTGAGGTATTGACTACAAATACGTGGTTATACTTTCCTTCATTGAAGTAATCCCAGTGTCTGTGGTTCAGGTCTGTGTACACCTGAGCTGTAGTTTTAGGGGTATCGCTGTATTTATCTTTCCCCATCAGTTTTTCTACCAGAACCTGCTTGCTGAAAGCAATTCTTTTACCATCCGGAGAAATCACGATATTATCAGCTTCCCCGATTGTATAAAATTCCGCCCAGGTTTTTCCTGCATCTTTTGAAAGATAGATCTTGTCCCCTTCCTGAGCATAAATTCCGTTTTTATCCCATTGAATAAGGGCTTTTTTACCGAAATCTATTTTCGAGGACTGATTATTGAGAACATTCAGAAAGTAGTTCTCATTTTTTGTTTTTTCTGTTTTCAGATCTACCTGCCCCACTTTATAAATAAGGGAAGCCTGATCCGGAGAAACTGCCTGTACTCCAACTTTTTTCAAAGTCCAAAGGGTTTCAGGCGTCATTACTTGTTGTGCATTCATTAAAAGCGGAGCTGCCAGAGCCAGCAGACTGTACTTAAGTTTCATATGTTGCTATTCATTTTTTAACGGATCTATGGATCATCTGATGCCATCCATCCTTTTATTACATTCAAAGATTGCCAAAGTTAGTATTTAAAATAAAAACGGACGAAAGAATTAACAATAAAGTTGGATAAAGCAGCTAAAATATGCTTCATCACTGCATCTCCAGACTGTATCCGCAACTGAAAACATTCCATAAAAAAGTCCGCCGGCTCAACACCAGCGGACTGTTATATTACTCTATTTTCAATCAGTTAATCTCCATCTGAGAACATTGAATTGGCTAAAGAAGTGACAATTGACAACAGAATACTGAAGATAAATGCCCACCAGAAACCGTCTACCGCCATACTGTCCATGAAATAATCTGCAATCATGATGATGGCTGCATTAATGACCAGTGCAAAGAATCCAAGTGTAAGAATCGTTAGCGGAAGTCCGAAAAGACTCAGAACAGGTTTTACAAATATGTTTAAAACACCCAGTACAATAGCAAAGATAATGGCTGCAGAAAAGTCTTCAAAACGTACTCCGGGTAAAATTTTGGTTAAAAGAAAGGCTACTATTGCCGTTACAAACAATCGGATAATTAGGTTCATATTCTTATTTTTTAATGTTTATGGGGGTTATGGAGCAAAAGCCATTCCATTCCGGAAAAAATAATTTCATAAAACCCTTTATTCAAGGAATATTTACCTGTTCTTGATCTGATGGTATTACTTTATTTTCATCATTGTAACCAATGAAGTGGCTACATGGCTTTCTGAACTGCCATTTTCATCCTGAACATAAATTTCTGTACGGACCACACTGATCTTCGCACCCCCTTTGATCACATACGATTTTGAAACCAGGGCCTCCCCAATGGCAGGACGAAGGTAATTGACTTTCAGCTCTACGGTTACCACATAGCAATCTTCTTCATAATGGCTCACCGCAGCATATCCCGAAGACACATCTACCAGAGAAGCGATCATGGCTCCGTTGAACATGCCTGCCTTTCTGGTCATCATTTCCATTTTGGGAATTTTCATAGAGATAAAACCGGTTTCTACTTCCAGCAGTTCTGCTTTGTAAAACTGTAAGGTTTCTGAACGGCCGAAGCTGTCTGTGATGAGTTTCTTTTTCTCGGGAGTCATTGATTTTAATTTGACTGTAAATTTAGAAATTGATTTAAATATGAAAGAATTAAATGATAAAAATTAGCTGATATTGAATTGCATAGTAAAATTTTCACTGACAAAAGATTAGCTTTGTAACAAAGAATCTATCCCATGAACTTAAAGAAGGTTTTCATTGTTCTCAGCTGTCTTCCGGTAAGCTTTCTTTTCAAAGCACAGACTTTACATCTGTATGGCGGTGCGGATCAGGATCAATACCTTGGATGCCTGAACTGTGATACTTTTGATAAGAATTCCATCTGGAACAAGTTCAGTGATTACGGGAATGTATACAGCTCAAAATCAATATGGAATGCTTACGGAAACTACGGGAGTACATACAGCACTTACTCGCCATGGAGTGCCTATGCATCCTACCCGCCTGCTATTGTTGATGAGAAAGGTGATTTTTACGGTTATCTTACCCTGAATCCTTATAAGTCGGAAAGATCAGAGCTTGAGCTGGCAAGAGTTTTATGCAAATACCATGAAGATATCAAAACGGATATTGGCGGATGGTATGACAGATTATTCCGGTAGCCTTCATCTTTGTTTTCTGTACAACCGTCTCTCTGACTTTCGACTGGATGCTTCAGATGATTTCTAAAGGGTCAACTCTTATATCAGAAGCATTTTCTTCCACTTTGTGACTGTATTTCTACTTAACTTAAAATGGCTTGCCAGATGGCTATTGGTACATTGGTATTCCTGTTGGTACTTCAATATCTCTAAAATATCAGATTTTGTATAAGAGCGGAGCTTCTGGTTAAATTCTTCATGTTCTTTATTGATGCCAAAAATTCTCTGGTTCAGTTCAATGATGTTCAGAACAGAAAGGTTTTCTTTCCTGAGTAATCCCTCACATTCTTTTTTCTTCTCTGGAAATTTATGATCAATAATATCGGTATAGATAAGTTTATAATTGGGTTGTGATTTTTTCATAAATGTTTTCAGTTCCTCGTTTATTATATTATGGTGTCTTTTGTGATAGAATATATTTTTGAAGTCTTCAACGGAAATGTTCTATCATTTTCAGGTTCATTTGCCAATAGTTCTGCCTGTTAATTCGTCATCTTTCCGTATTTGCTTATCCATTTATAAAGTGTTGTTTTGGGAATACCATAACGTTCAATTACTTTATTTTTAGTCATTTTTCCCGTTGCGATCTGCTCCAGGCAGAAATCGATGACTTCTTTGGAATAGATATTTTTCCGGAATTGTGGTAAGGTTGATTTTTGTTTTTTTGTTTTGTTATGGGCTGAAGGGGGCGCAAATAATATCAAATGCTGGGAATAGAGTCTGAAAAAATCATATTCCAGCAGTTTGCTCCATTTCAGCAGTATATCAGTCGGGAGACTTTCTGATGAGATCATGTGTTTTATTTCTTCTTCCGTACAGTTCATAAAATTACAGATTCGGGATATTTCTATCCCGTTTCCTGTAATTTGTTGACCGATTAAATTTCCAATATGGATATTTTTAAAGTTCAACATCTAATTTATATAAGAATTTGTATTTTTTTATGGTGATGTTCCTGCAATACCTGCCAGGATAATTGTAGGTGAATAATTTGATTATGCCCTCTGAAAGACGACAAATCATTTGTCTGTATGCTAAAAAATGGATACCGGCTAGTTCATCGGTTCAAATACTTTGATAGAAACAGAGGTGGCTGCCATTTTGTTATTAAGATTGGCAGTGGCTGCAGGTTCCCCCACAGATATTGAAGTATTGACAGGAATACTTCTCTCAATAGCCGCTAACTTGAAAGTATGAGTCCCTACCGAAAGCCCAGGTATAGAAGCATTGATATTCAAGGTTTTATAAGACCCAGCCCCACCGATTACAATTCCTGCCCTTACAAATTTCAGTTTATCATCTATAAAGATTCCTAATCCGAAACTTCCTCTGTTCCCTCCGGTTACCTGCGCCAGCGTCTGCACGGAAATACTCGTGGAACTGTTTAATTTTGTAATGGTAAAGGTTTGGGCTACACCTGTAATTTCTTTCCATGTGGTAGGTGTTGCCATTCCCTGATCTTCGTCATAAGGTACAGATAATGTTCCGGACTGATTGGTGCCATTGAATACGACTCCTGTTTCTGATGACATCAGGTAAGTAGCATTGAGAACCAGGCTGTTTCCGTATCCTGCGGGCAGGTCAAAATTTGTCCATTCCGGATTATTATTACCATTTGCAGAAAGGAGGTTTCCAAAATTTCCTGCATTTCCTGCATTTGAATCCGTACCGCCCAATCTGATTTCGTTTTTCACATTGATGGTTCCGTTGACGTCCATAGTTGTACGGGGTTTCTTAGTGGCAATCCCCATATTTCCTGTTTGCGCTTGTGCAAAAAATGGAGCTGCTGTCAAAAAGAGACTTAAAATACCTATATAATTTTTCATTGCTTAAGTTTAAGGGATATAAACAGGGGTTGTATTAGCCGGATTGGGTTTTTCGTAAGATTCTATAATGAAAGACGACTGCATCATAAAATCGTTAAGGTTAGTATACACTGACTTTCCTATACCAATATCACCTGTAAAGTTATTCATATTGCTTCTTCTGGTACAGGCAACTTTTACCGTATGCGATCCTGCAGAAAGATTCTGAGCTGCCGCAATAAGGTCGAAAGTATAAAAATCACGCACTAAACCTGCTACCTCTGAGGTGAGTGTATATACCCTTACCCCTTTCAGTTTGTCATCAACAAAAATACCTATGGCAATATCAGCTCCCTGGTACTGGGCTGTTGAATTGATCTGAAATATGGTTTCAAAGGAGAATACCAGAATATTTTCAGCATTAGTGAGGGTAACAGTCTGGGTAAGATCATTGATCACACCTCCAGAAGTACCTACAAAACTGGCCAGACTCTGATTCTCAGTATAAATGGCGGAGCCGGATGTGGCATTTCCAATGATAAGCCCGTTCTGGGTCTTTACTCCGATATTGGTGAAAGAGAAATACAAAAAAGGATCAAAGGGAGGTACTCTCATGGTTTTCCATACCGGTGGTAACCCTGGCCCCTGTGAAACCAGAACAGTTCCTTTTTGACCTAATGCACCCTGAGTTGTATCATTTCCTCCCAGATATATTTTTTTTCTGACTCCCAGATCTCCCTGAATATCCAAAGTGGCATTTGGAGCCTTGGTATTAATTCCTACCTGTCCATATCCAAAAAAAATTGTAAGAATAAAAAATAAACGCAGAACTCTTATTGCTATATACATTTTCTTAGTGATTTAATTGTTTACGATTACTTTTTCGTTGACATTGAATTTCAATATGGAATTCAACATAAAATTATTAGCGACCTGTGTGCCGTCTGTAGTGGTTCTTCCTATAGCAAAATGATATCCGCTGCTGCTTGAAGTTATCCTTCTGCATCCTACCTTAGCTACATGTGGACCTACCGGCAGGTTTTGTATTATATAATTCAGCGTGAAAATAGATTGGTTTTTATTTCCCTTTCCATAGATCCCGTTGATCTGATCAGATCTTAATGAAACCAGATTATTATCTACGAAAATTCCACATGCAAAACGTACAAACTGACTGTCATTGTTCCCTATATCAGACATTTCAACCCCGGTCTGAAAACTGAGATTGACCCTGTTGTCTGCATTATTGATATTAAACGAGGTCGCCAGACCTGTTATCTCTGTCCATTTAGGATTTGTTTGGGTAAGTGTTTCCCCTGTGGTACTGGTTGCTACCCCGTCTCCGATACTCAGATTTCCAAAGTTGATTCCTACCTGATCTGTAGTAAAGCGGGATTCCATTATTCTGTACTCTCCGGCTTCATAAAATCCTACTTTTGATGCTTTCCATTGAGGGGCAGCCCCTGATCCCTGGGACACCAAAAGATAATTATTGAGTCCGGGGACTCCGGCTGTGCCCGTTGTTCCTCCTACTTTTAATTCATTTCTGATCGTGAGATCTCCATTGATATCTAAAGTCGATCGTGGATTTGTGGTATTGATACCAACCTGACTTCTGGCCATAAAAATTACGCCCAGACCAAGAATAAATACGAAGTTTTTTTTCATCCCTTTTTTAATTTGAGTTGCAAGATTACGCTACAAAAGAGAATAAAAACAACTGTGATATGGTATTTTTACTGAATTTATGTGCTGAATAACAGCCAATAGTTTTATATCGTTTATTAAGGCGATATACAAATAAGCATAACTGATAATCAGCGAATTAAAACAATTATTAATATGAATAAAATATTTAATTATATGTATTAAATTATGTGGTAATTAATATTTATGTGCTAATTTTAAATTGATAATAACACCATTATTAAACAAAACAATAATCATCTATTTAAATGAAGTCAATCTTTACCATTGCCGGATCATTATTTTACTGCCTACTTCTTTCTCAGTCAAAAAATTCCCATGCCCTATTGGAAAAAACCGCTACCTCTGTTTCAGCATCAAAAGTTACAGACACGGATGGTGACGGAATTCCCGATGACCTGGACAGAGATGATGATAATGACGGAATTCCCGATGCTGTAGAATGCCCGGCGACTTTTTACTGGACGGGGCCTATTACCTATTCGCCAACAGATAATAAAGTGGCCACAGGAACAATTAACGGAATTGGATATACCTACACATCAGATAAGCCATTAAGTGCAACGGGAGGTTTTTATAATCATGGATTGTTTCCTGCTTCTTATGGCATACCGAATAATAATCCGACCATTCAAAATACCCAAATTACTCATAACGAACTGACTTTTTCTTCTCCTATGACCGATCCGATATTGGTATTTTCTTCTATTGGGAGTTCTAGTATTTCCGTTCCTATTGTATTCAGTAATCCTATAGAAGTTATCTGGTCCAGTGGTGGTATTACCGTGAATTCACAAACCCAAATTACAGGGCGGGAAGGCTATATTATTCTCAGGGTACCTGGGATACATACCAGTATTTCTTTTGATTATACAGTAGGTGAATATTATGCCAATTTTACTTTTGGAGCTTCTGTAGCTCAACCTTGTGATTATGATAGTGATGGTATTCCCAATTATCTGGATCTCGATTCTGATAATGACGGATGTCTGGATGCTACGGAAGGAGACGAGAATGTTACCTCTGCTCAGCTGGTCAATGCCGGCGGAACAGCAAGTGTAGGTCCAGGTTCCATAGCTCCCAATCAAAATATCTGTGCAGCCCCTTCATGTGTTGACTCTCAAGGTGTTCCTATTCTTGTCGGCCCGGGAGGAGCGGCTGACATAGGTGGAGATCAGGGACAGGGAGTTGGTACTTCCCAAAATATCAATGCATGCAATAGCTGTTACAAACCGGGACTTTTAGCAGGAACCCCTTCAGACACAAAACTGGGAATAACAGCATTGAAAAGAGCCGGAGAAGATAATCCGGACAAGTGGCCTATGGTAAGAAAAGGAGGATGGATGGCATTGGAATCTAAAACGAAAGGCGTCGTGCTGAACCGTGTCCCTTTTGATGCATCCGGAAATCCTGTCGGCATTTCTCAGGTTGATTTCATTGAGGGGATGACAGTTTATGACACCACCAATAATACCATGAAAATATATACTACCAGGGACAGTGGATCCACCTACGGATGGTATGAAATGAAAATACAGACCTGCCCTAACTAGTCCCAAACTCTATTTTAAATTACCTGAAATGAAAAAAATTTTTATACTGGCAGCTTTGCTTTCTTTCAGTATGTACTTCACCCAAGTAGCTATTGGTAAAACAGCGGTAAGCAATCCATCCGTATCTCTTGAATTTGCTAACGGTAACAAAGGAATAATTCTGCCATGGGTCACTTCAGCGGTTTCTGTTACAGGAGCTGTAGACGGTACGGTTATCTATGATATTTCTGACAGAAAAGTAAAATACCGCAGATCCGGAACCTGGGTAGACTTGAGCATAGATACAACCGGCACAGTAAACACGGCAATACAGGCTTCAAAAACAGAATCTATGAGTGCTAAAGTAGCTATAGGAACTAATAGCAGCACAGATACTACTTCGGGAATTCTTGTTCTTACTGACACTGATAAAGCAATGGTCCTTCCCAAAATGGATAATCCGCATCTCGTTATTGTAAATCCGGCTGCAGGAATGATGGCTTATGATACAGCCAATCACCAGCTCGCTGTTTTCAACGGAACTGTATGGACTTTCTGGAGACCTTAAACCCATCTGTACAGAAAAATTTATTGCAGATTGTACAGAAAAACTTATTTTTGTGACGCCTTGATAAAGAGAAAAAAATAAAGCAATATTGATGAGCTTTTCATTATATTTAATATATATAATTGCTTTATAATTCTCAATAAAAAAATATTTTTGAAATGGCTCACAAAATGCTCCATTGGTGGATGAATAAAAATAAAAATGGGAACACGGGCACCAGTATGATGAAATCTTTATTTTTTATATTCTCAATATTGATTTCCTGCTCATATTATTCCCAGACTTCCGAAGCAAAAAATGCAGAAGAGCTCATTACAAAGCAGTATAACAGCTTCAATCTAAAAGGGACAGATCCTGACATCAGTGAAGTAAAAAAACTGATAAAACAGTCAGAACAGCTAAATTTTACAGAAGGTACCCTTCGCGGATTGATTATGCTCCAACGTCTTGCCATCAGAAAAGGCGATTATAAGCTTGCTGATAATTATACTGAACAGGCTGAAAAAATTGCCAATGCCAGAGGCTACGGTTATAAGTTAACTGCCGTTTATTTCAATAAAGCCAATGCTTATCTGAAGCTGAAGATGTACAAAGAGGCAAAAGCAATGGTTGATAAAGCAATAGCCATTTCACAAACCAATCCGGATAAGATAGACAGACAGCTCTGGGCTTCTCAGAAATATTCTTTTCTTGCAGGAGTATCGGCAGAATTTAATAAGCATGATTCCATCGTATATTATACAAGGAAGAGCCTGGCTACTGTAGAAGCCATTCCCACCGGAAATATGACGGAGCACCAGAAGATTATCTATTATCATTTTCTGATTTTTCAGACAATGAACATGGGAATTTCCTGTACTGAAAGCTTAAAACCTCCAAGACCGGATCTGGCAGAAGCCTACTTTAAAAAAGCATTGAGCTATTCTGCGACACACCCTCAATATTTTAAAAGAGCAGGCATGGAAGTATACGAATCTGTAAGCAATTTTTATTTCGAACAGAAAGATTACGCCAAAGCTGTTGAATACTCAAAAAAAGTTCTTGAGCTTGAAAAGTCAAACCGAAAAGTAGAAGAGAGATTACTGGCCCTCGGCCGTCTCAAAGATGCTTACGGTATTCTGAAAAATGACGAGGAAGAACGCAAATACCTGAAATTATATACCGCACTCAAAGACAGTACAGACAGTGTAGAACGAAAAGCCATCGTAAATGATGCCCGAAACCAGATCAGTAAATCTAAAAAAGAAACCAGCGCAGAATATCAAAAAGATCGTAAAAATATTTTCCTGATTTCTGCCGGAGTCATCATGGTGATCATAGCGGGAGCATGGCAATACAGCCTTAGCGGCAAACGCAAATACCGCAAAAAATACGACCAGCTGATCAGTAAACTGAATAGTGAAAACGCTGTACAGGAATCGGAGACTGAAAAAAAGGAAACAGCCTACAATTATGCCATCTATTCCGAGACAGAACAGAAACTCCTGAGGAAGCTGCAAACCTTTGAAGCATCAGACAAGTTCCTCAAACCGGAAATTTCACTGAATCTTCTTGCCAGCCAGTTTAAGACCAATGTAACCTACCTGTCTAAAATTATCAACAAGAGCAAAAACCAGAACTTTAATAATTATATCAATAGCCTAAGGATCCATTACATCACAAATAAGCTGTATAATGAAAAAAAGTACAGAGAATATAAGATCAGCTATCTGGCTGAAGAGTGCGGCTATGCTTCTACACAGGTTTTTGTGATTGCTTTTAAAAATGAACATGGAGTAACGCCCTCATATTTCATTAAACATTTAAAAAATGACAGTGATATTCCTGAACGGACCGGTTCTGAAGTTGCAGACCAGGCAATTTAAAATTCAGCCAATGGCATAACACCGTTTATCATACACGCAGAGACACCGTTCTGGTAGTGTATAACAACCTATGCTATTTTATTTCAGGATGAATTTAGGCAAGTGACACCTGGAAATCGTCAGTCAGGGACAAAACCCCTTCAGTGATGCTTTCCGGATGGGTGCTGAATCCTTTCAGTTTTGAAGTTTTTCCTTTTACAACAAGATCCATCAGCTGTTTATCAGAAAGTTTCTTTCCGAAGATCTCAAAGGTAATTTTAAAGCCGCAATTTTTGAAATCGGAACAGCCCACTGCTGTTTTTCCTTTGATCAGGTTGTGCTCCTTACATTTCGGGCACTTTGTTTCTTCCCAGGACTGAAGTTCTTTCTTCTGGGCGGGTTCTCTTTTTTTCTTTTCTTTCACCACTTCTTTTTCTTCCTCCTGAAGTGTGATGACTTTCCCTTTTCCGTCAACGACCTTTTTGGTAAGTTCAGTCACCATCTGGATCAGTTCTTCTTTGAAAAGGTTGGCTTCATACTCCCCTTTTTCAATCTTACGGAGTTTTGATTCCCATTCACCGGTAAGTTCCGGACTTTTCAGAAGCTCGTCTTCGATGGTATCGATCAGCTGAATTCCGGTTTGGGTAGCGATGAGGTTTTTTCTTTTCTTCTCAATATATTTTCTCTTGAAAAGGGTTTCGATAATATTTGCACGGGTAGACGGTCTTCCGATCCCGTTATTCTTCAGCAATTCCCTTAATTCTTCATCCTCTACCTGTTTTCCGGCAGTTTCCATCGCTCTAAGTAAGGTTGCTTCGGTATAAGGCTTGGGAGGAGTTGTTTTACCCTGGTGAATCATCGGATCATGTGGTCCTGTTTCACCTACAACAAACTCAGGAATGGTCTGTTCTTCCTCTTTTTCTTTTTCCTTATCAGCGGTTTCTTCTTTCGGTTCTTTTGAATAGACGGCTCTCCATCCCGGCTCAAGAACCTGTCTTCCGCTGGTTTTAAAAGGAATCGTCCCTACCTTTCCTTCCACCAAAGTATTGGAAATTTTACATTCCGGATAGAATACCGCAATAAAGCGTTTGGCAATCAGGTCATAGATCAGTTTTTCTTCCCTGCTCAGGTTTTGAGAAGGCGGAATTTCCGTGGGAATGATCGCATGGTGATCGGTCACTTTGGTATCATCAAAAACCGCTTTCGATTTTGGAATCGGTGCTTCCAGCAATGGGGCGATCAGATCCTGATAAGGATACATTTTTTTAAGAATACCCTCTATTTTCGGATATAAACTGTCGGATAGATAAGTTGTGTCAACACGCGGATAGGTTACATGTTTCTTTTCGTAAAGACTCTGTACATAGTTCAGCGTATTTTCTGCTGAATAGCCGTATTTTTTATTGGCTTCCACCTGAAGTCCGGTAAGATCAAAAAGTCGTGGATTTTTTTCTTTTCCTTCTTTAATTTCGAAAGAAACGATCTCAAATGGATTCACCTTAAGATATTCCAGCCCTTTTTCTGCACGTTCCAGGGTCTTTAAGCGGTCGATTGCTGCATTGAAAATAACGTCCCGGTATTTGGTTTTCAGTTCCCAGTATTCTTCTGTGGTAAAAGCATCAATTTCTTTCTGACGCTGAACCAGCATTGCCAATGTTGGGGTCTGTACCCTTCCTATAGACAGAACAGCTTTATTTCCTCCGAATTTTTTGGTAAAAAGTCTGGTTGCATTGATTCCCAGTAACCAGTCTCCGATTGCTCTTGCATTTCCTGCCAGATAAAGATTTTTGTAATCTTCTGCCGGTTTCAGACTTGCAAACCCTTCTTTGATGGCTTCTTCCGTCAATGAAGAGATCCATAAACGCTGAATAGGTTTATTGCATTTTGCTTTCTGCAATACCCAACGCTGGATCAATTCTCCCTCCTGCCCGGCATCCCCGCAGTTAATGACCTCATCACATTCTTCCACTAATTTTTCAATCACTTTAAACTGGGTTTCAACACCTTTATTCGGGATCAGTTTTATTCCAAAACTGCTGGGAATAATCGGTAGCAAAAACAGGTTCCAGGATTTGTACTGTGGACCATAGTCGTGAGGTTCCTTCAATGTGCAAAGGTGCCCGAACGTCCATGTCACGCAATAGCCGTTTCCTTCCATATAGCCCTGTTTAGGCGTGGTAGCACCTAACACTTTGGCGATATCTCTGGCAACACTCGGTTTTTCGGCAATACATAATTTCATGAACTCAGGGTTTATTGAAGGATTGCAAAAATCGGGATTTTTTTTGACTTTAGCTAATTTAGATCCGGAGTCTCTGACTGTCAAAGCTTTTGAAGTTCTTCCGAACCGGAAAGGTTTCAAAAAACAAAAAGACCAGCAGCTAAACTTTTCTATATTTTTTATTCGTGTGCTGTTGATATTCTCTACAATAAGCCAGTTTCCTTCTCATTTTTTCTGTATTAATAAAATTTAAAGTAAAAATAAACAACTGTAATACAGTATATTAAATACAAGTTATTAAAAAAAACAACAAAAGTCTATATTTTTACTAGACTAATAAAAATTTATGTTTTATATTTGCAACAGAATTTAGGAAAACAGAAAAAATGAAACCAAATTTTAAGAATAATACAATAGATAAACATATCATCAAAACAATGATGATGTACAATTGTATGCCTGTACATAAAGAATCCCGTGGTTGACCTTACTTTTATATGACATATTTTTAAAGGCCTTACCACGTGTAAGGTCTTTTTCATTTCAACAATTAACACATTAAAAAATTACAAAATGAGCAATTCTAAAAACAGATGGTTGGTTCCGTTGGCGTTTACCAACATTTATGTGATATGGGGAATTACGTTTTTAGCTATTTCATTTGGCTTGAAAGGGTTTCCGCCATTCATACTTTCGGGGTTAAGATTCCTGGTGGCAGGAATTCTGATGATAGGGTATCTTCTTTCAAAAGGAGAAAAAGCAAACGCTCTGATCAACTGGAAAAAAAATGCGATCACCGGAATTCTGATCCTTACCGGAGGAACGGGGCTTGTGGCATGGGGAGAACAGTATGTGACAGCTTCTGAAGCAGCTATTTCGATTGCTACCGGACCGTTCTGGTTTATTGCTATCGACAGAAAAAACTGGAAATATTATTTTTCAGATAAATTTATTCCGATCGGGCTGGTCATTGGATTTGTAGGCCTTATTTTATTTTTAAAAGGAAGCGTAGGGACACATGCAGCTCATGCAGCCGTTGACGGAAATCTCCGGATCACTGCATTTGTGGTTTTGGGATTAAGCTCTGTGGCATGGGTGCTTGGCTCCCTGTATTCTAAAAAAAATCCGGCTTCCCAATCTACTTTCATGAATATTGCCCAACAGCTTATTGTAGCAGGATCAGCCTCTTTCCTGATCGCTTTTTTCAGAAAAGAATGGGTGGGTTTCTCAGTTTCATCAGTTCCTTTATCTGCATGGTTGGGCGTTCTGTTTTTAATATTCTTTGGATCGATAGTCGCTTATTTGTCGTACATTTGGCTCTTGTCTGTGAAACCAGCCGCCCTGGTGAGCACCCATACCTACATCAACCCTATTGTAACGGTTATTGCAGGCTGGATTGTTGCCAATCAGAGCATCAACGGAGGTCAGCTTTACGGTTTAGTGATCATATTGCTGGGAGTACTTCTGACGAATGTCACCAAGTATTTCAGACTTTCAAAAAGGTCAAAGGTCAGATTAAGAAGAGTAAGAAGATTTTTTAACAGAACAGGCAAGCGATATCAGCCTATTTAAAAAGTATTACAACATCAGAATGATAGAAATCAGAAACATATCAAAAACGTTTCACCAGAAAAATCAATCCTTTAAGGCATTGGATAAGGTGAGTCTCAATATAGAAAAAGGAGATATTGTAGGGATCATAGGATTCTCCGGTGCAGGAAAAAGTACCCTGATCCGTACGGTCAATTTACTGGAAAGACCGGATGAGGGACAGATCATCATCAATGGTAAAGATTTTACGAAATTAAACTCCAGACAACTGGCTGAAGAACGTAAAAAAATAGGAATGATCTTCCAGCATTTCAATCTTCTTTCTTCGAGAACTGTTTTTGATAATGTAGCTCTTCCTCTGGAACTGGACCATACCGGCAAGGAGCAGATCAACAGAAAGGTCAATGAACTTCTGAAAATCGTAGGACTGGAAGAAAAAGCCAACGACTATCCCAGAAGTCTTTCGGGAGGACAGAAACAAAGGGTTGCCATTGCAAGAGCCCTGGCCAATGATCCTCACCTTCTGCTATGTGATGAAGCTACCAGTGCCCTTGATCCGGCTACAACGCAATCCATTTTACAACTTTTAAGGGATATCAATCAAAGACTGGGAATTACCATTCTTCTGATCACCCACGAAATGGAAGTCATCAAAACAGTCTGCAACCACGTAGCTGTTATCGACAAAGGAAAATTATTAACAAAAGGAACTTTAAGCGAAATTATTTCGGATAAAGAACACCCGGTGATCCGGCAATTTATAAATTCAGACATCATGACCCTGCCACAGGAACTCAATAACAGACTGCAGAAAGAACCGAAGGAAGGTTTATTTCCGCTGGTCGAAATAGAACTCAATGAAAACATCAGCGTTGAACAGATTCTGTCAACCTTATACAATCAATATAAAATCCCTTACAAACTTTTAAAGGCGGATGTAGAATATTTCGGGAATTCCAATTTCGGAAAACTGCTGTTGCAGCTTCAGGGAGAAGCGGAAGAAAACCAACAGGCGATCTATTATTTAAACCAGAACAAAATTCAAAATACAGTAAAAGGATATGCTTAGCGATACGGTAATTGCCCTTTTGGCAAAAGGAACCTGGGAAACCATTTATATGACATTTCTTTCCGGATTTTTTGGATTTGTCTTAGGACTTCCGGTTGGGATTATGCTGTTTTTAACAAGAAAAGGACAACTGCTTGAAAATGCCCTTTATCACAGGATTATATCTATTGTGGTGAATATTTTCCGAGCCATTCCTTTCATTATCCTGATCGTCTGGATGATTCCTTTTACCAGAGTGCTGGCAGGAACTTCCATTGGAGTGAATGCTGCATTGGTTCCGTTAAGTGTGGGCGCAGCGCCATTCATTGCAAGGCTGGTAGAGAACAGCCTTATTGAGGTTCCTCATGGACTGATCGAAACTGCAAGGGCACTGGGCGCCTCTCCGCTTCAAATCATCAGAAAAGTACTGCTTCCTGAAGCACTTCCTTCGCTGGTGAACAATGCCACTATTACTTTGATCACTTTGGTAGGATACTCTGCGATGGGCGGTGCTGTAGGTGCCGGAGGATTGGGCCAGGTAGGATATCAATACGGATACATCGGTTATGATATTGTGATTATGAATACAGTTTTGGTCTTACTTGTTCTTCTGGTATTTATCATTCAGTTTGCAGGAGACAGGATATCGAAAAGTTTTGATCACAGGTAGATGCGGACGAAGCAACTTGAGAATTGCAGATCTGGATACAAAGGGTTTACGGTAAAAAAAATTCAATGAAAAAAATAAAGATTTTAAGTTTAATAACGGCGGGATTACTGCTGTTCAATGCCTGTTCAGGAAGAAAAGATGATCCGAATTTTATCCGGGTGGGAATTACTTACGGTCCGGAGCAGGAAATTGCCGAAGTAGCGAAAAAAGTAGCAAAAGACCGATATAATCTGGAAGTGGAGCTCATTCCGTTCAATGATTATGTCGTTCCGAATGAAGCCTTAACGAATGGGGATATTGATGCGAATGCCTTTCAGCATATTCCGTATTTAACGGAGCAATCCAAACAGAGAGGCTATAATCTTGCCCCTGTGGGAAATACGTTCGTCTACCCTATCGTTGCCTATTCAAAAAAGATTAACAATATCAGCCAGCTGCAGGAAGGGAATACAATTGTCATTCCGAATGATCCTACCAACGGAGGACGTTCATTACTGCTTTTACAGAAAAACGGACTGATAAAGCTTAAAGCGGGAGTCGGATTGCTTCCTAAAGTAACGGATATTACAGAAAATCCAAAGCAGCTAAAAATCATGGAGATTGAAGGAGCACAGATACCGAGGGTACTGGATGACAGGGATGTTGTAGTAGGGATCATCAATAACAATTTTGCTGCCCAGGCCGGTTTAAATTCTGAAAAGCAGGGAGTGCTGAAAGAAGATAAAGATTCTCCTTATGTGAATGTGGTAGTGGCAAGACAGGATAACAAGAACAGCCAGAAAGTTAAAAACTTTGTAAAAGCCTATCAGTCACCGGAAGTAGAGAAGAAAGCGAAAGAAATCTTCAAAGGAGGTGCTGTGAAAGGATGGGAGTGATAGTAAATCGGGGTTGGAGAATTTTAAAGACCCGCTTAGAGAGTTTCTGAATGTGGAATACATGATGCGGAAGCAGAATTCTTTCAACTTTCTTGTTTATTACTTTTAACAGATATAAACTGTCAACGAAATGGAGACAGTTTTTTTGTCGGCAAATTTTTATTTTCTCAATTTGAGATAATAAAAAAATTTTCTTTACTTTTGTTTTTAATCAAATAGAAAGGCATTATGTTAAAGAAAACCGCCATTGTAAGTTTATTCACCTTTATTTCTGTTTCTTATATGGCTCAGAACAATCCTACTTTACCGGTTTATTTAGATGAATCAAAACCTGTAGAACAACGTATTCAGGATGCACTTTCCAGAATGACACTGGAAGAGAAGGTAGCAATGCTCCACGCACAATCCAAATTCAGTTCACCCGGAGTTCCAAGACTGGGAATTCCTGAATTCTGGACGACAGACGGCCCTCACGGGGTACGTCCGGAAGTAATGTGGGACGAATGGGACCAGGCAGGATGGACGAATGACTCCATCATCGCCTACCCTGCCCTGACGGCTTTATCCGCAACATGGAACAAAAAAATGTCATGGAATTATGGTAAAGCTTTGGGTGAGGAAGCCCGCTACAGAAAAAAAGACATCCTTCTGGGGCCCGGAGTGAATATCTACAGAACCCCGCTGAACGGAAGAAATTTTGAATACATGGGTGAAGATCCTTATCTGACCTCAAAAATGGTGGTGCCTTACATCAAAGGAGTACAATCAAACGGTGTAGCTACTTCCGTAAAACATTTTGCCCTCAACAATCAGGAAATGTTCCGCCACACCAGCAATGTGAATGTGGATGACAGAACTCTTTATGAAATTTATCTTCCCCCTTTCAAAGCGGCAGTAACCGAAGGTGACTCATGGACGATCATGGGCGCCTACGATATGTACAAAGGCCAGTATGCCAGCCAGAACCAGTACCTGTTGAATGATATCCTGAAGAAAGAATGGAATTATAAAGGCGTAGTGGTATCAGACTGGGGTGCCGTGAATAATACGGAACAAGCCATCCACAATGGGCTTGATCTTGAATTCGGTTCCTGGACCAACGGACTTTCTGCCGGAACTAAAAATGCCTACGACAACTACTATCTGGCAAAACCTTATCTCGATCTGATTAAAGCCGGAAAAGTAGGCACAACAGAGCTGGATGACAAAGTAACCAGACTTCTCCGTCTTGCTTATAAAACAACGATGAACCGCAATAAGCCTTTCGGGAACATCGCTTCTGAAGAGCATAAAGCAGTAGCCAAAGAAATCGGTGAAGAAGGAATTGTCTTGCTGAAAAACCAGGGAAACGTTCTTCCTATCGATATTAATAAAGCTAAAAAAATAGCAGTGATCGGCGAAAATGCCATCAAAATAATGACCGTAGGTGGCGGATCTTCTTCTTTAAAGGTAAAATATGAAACCCTTCCGTTAGATGGTATCAAATCAAGGTTTGGAAAACAGTCAGATGTACAGTATGCCCGTGGATACGTAGGAGATATCGGCGGAGAATATAACGGTGTAAAATCCGGACAGGACCTGAAAGACTCCCGCTCTGAAACCGAGCTATTAAACGAAGCGGTAGAACTTGCAAAAAAATCCGACTATGTTATTTTCGTAGGCGGACTAAACAAAGCTGACTTCCAGGACAGTGAAGGAAACGACAGAAAGAGTTATGGCCTTCCTTACAATCAGGACAACGTAATTTCTGCTCTTGCAAAAGCCAATAAAAACCTGGCTGTTGTTCTGGTATCCGGAAATGCCGTAGCCATGCCGTGGATCAAAGAAGTTCCTACTGTTATGCAGGCATGGTACCTTGGGTCGGAAGCAGGGAACTCCATTGCTTCTATCCTTGCAGGAGATACGAATCCTTCAGGAAAACTTCCGTTTACATTCCCGGTAAAGCTTGAAGATAATTCAGCCCATAAGCTTGGAGAATATCCGGGGCAGAAAGATGAGCTGGCCGCCGGAAAAGGAAAAGATCAGAAAAACCCGATCAATATTACCTATAATGAAGGAATATTGGTAGGCTACCGTTGGCATGACACTAAAAATATAAAACCTCTTTTCAGTTTCGGACACGGATTGAGCTATACCTCTTTTGAATTCGGGAAAGCAAAAGCTGATAAAACAACGATTTCCCAGGACGGTACCATTACATTTACAGTAAGCGTTAAAAATACCGGAAAGAAAGCCGGTGCAGAGGTTGCACAGCTTTACATCAGCGATGTAAAATCATCCGTTATGCGTCCTGCAAAAGAATTAAAAGGTTTTGAAAAAATATATTTAAATCCCGGTGAGCAGAAAGAAGTTACTTTCACCATTGACAAAACAGCATTAAGCTATTTCGATTCCAATAAGCACGACTGGGTAGCTGAACCGGGAGATTTTGAAGCACTGATCGGAAATTCCTCAGATGCGATTAAAACGAAAGTGAAATTTACCCTTCAATAACACTGAGAGTTGTGAGTATAAACTCTGTTTAATAATTATTTGATAGAATGCAAACAGGTTCCCGTGTGGAATCTGTTTTTTTATTATTCATGCAAATCAGGAAGAGTTTTTTATCTTATTTCTCTCGCAGATCTAGGAGATTACGCAGATTTTTTTTAACATTATCATCAGCGACAATCTGTAAAATCTGCGAGAGATTAAAATTAAAAAGCATCCATTTCCAGGAAGCCTATGCAGCTATGTGGTTAATAAAACAGAGTCATGATTTTTCTTCTATTTCTCTCGCAGATCTAGGAGATTACGCAGATTTTTTTAACATAATCATCTGCGATATCTGTAAAATTGCGAGAAATTAAAATTAAAAAGCATTCATTTTTAAGAAGCCTATACAGCGATGTGGTTAATAAAACAGGGTCATGATTTTTCTTCTATTTCTCTCGCAGATCTAGGAGATTACGCAGATTTTTTTAACATAATCATCTGCGACATCTGTAAAATCTGCGAGAGATTAAAATTAAAAAGCATCCATTTCCAAGAAACCTATGTAGCTACGTGGTTAATAAAACAGAGTCATGATCTTTCTTCTATTTCTCTCGCAGATCCGGGAGATTACGCAGATTTTTTTAACATAATCATCTGCGACATCTGTAAAATCTGCGAGAGATTAAAATTAAAAAGCATCCATTTCCAAGAAACCTATGTAGCTATGTGGTTAATAAAAAAGCAGGTCAAAAAATTGATCCTGCTTTCATTTTATCTAACAAATATTGAATTATTTTCCGCCACCGCCGTTTTTCTCCACGTCAGTTTTGGTATTTTCTTTGACTTTCTGGTTTCCGAAACGTTTTACAAAAGTAAGAGAAACTCCGTACCAGTCCCATTTCGAGTACTGTCTGAAGGTTCCGTCAGGGCTGTAAGTCGTATTATCGGCATAAGGTCTTTTGAAAATATTCATCAGCTGCATACTTAGCTCCATCTGGGCTTTAGGGAAAATTTTGGTCATAGAAATATTGTGGAACACATTCGTATTGTTGGCATAAGTATTCCCGTTATTCTGATTCGCAATTTCCATCCATACACTCAGGTTAATATTCTTGTTGAAAAGATTGGTGTAGGAAGCATTAAGAGATCCGCCCCAATAGTTGATATAATCTTTGGCTCCTAATTTATTCTTTTCATTAAAATCTTTATTATTGATATAGTACCAGCCAAATCCTACATTCACATTCAGCTTATTTTTCAGAAAATTCTGGTTGGTATTGGCAAAAAGATAATACTTTTCTACCTTCCCGTCGAAGTTACCCGGCAGGGAAACAGTTCTTCCGTTTTCCGATACATAGGTAGTCCAGTAATCCTGGTTGGTGTGCATGTATCTTACGGAAAGGAAGTACTTTTTCAAAATTCCGAATTTCAGGTAAAGACGGTCATTAGGATTGGGATTCAGGTATAAATTTCCTCTGGAATAGGTCCCGTTGATTTCAGGAACAAGGAAAGGGTTGAATTCCTCATACCACGGTCTCCAGATACTTCGGTTATAGGTAAGACTCACGTCGTACTTCTCTGAAAAGTTGTATTTCAGCAATAGATTGGGAAGGAAGCTGCCATAGGAATCTCTCCGTTCGGTGCCTGCCACATCCTGTCTTACTTTATAGTCGATGTACTCATATCGAAGCCCTACTCTTGCTTCCAGTTTCTTGAAAAACGTTTTGCTGTAGTTCGCATATAAAGAGCTCAGATTATCTTCATAATGGAAGGTGTCATTTCTGAACAGGCTGTAAAACTCTGAACCGGGATCGTTTAAACTGAATCCGTAAAGGTTGTTCGGAATGACATGATTATTAAAATCCATTTTACCTCCTACTTCAAAAGTTCCGCCGGATTTACCCAGCGGCTGCGTATAGTCTACTTTCAGGTAATAATTATGCATTTCGTTTCTGTTGATAATTCCCAGCTCCTGGTTTTTAGCTCCTTGCTTATTAATCAGATTATCATTATTATAACTTGAATAATTTGTTCCGATATTGATGTCCAGAATTTTACTCTTTTCTTTATCATAATACTTATAAAAAGCATTTGTTCCTAAATTACGGCTGAATCCCCAGGTATTCTGGAGCTGGCGGTAAGCGTCATCCAGCATGCCGTTCGTTGACTGCGTTCCGTTTGATTCTGCAAAAGATAAGCTTCTGTTCTGGGAGTATTCCAGCACAATTCCGATATTGTTCTTCTCATTGATCTCAAATTCTGAAGTAGAGGAAAGGGAAGGACTTTCATTTTTCATCTCATTATGCATGCTGAGCTGGGTGACCCTGTTATTTTCATAGCGGGTGTCTGTGGTTTCATTCTTTTGCACATAATACCCGTCACTGTAACTTCCAATAAACGTCTGGGTAAATTTTTTCTTATGGTAATTCAGGTTAAAATTGGTGTATTGTGAGTTTTTGGTACTTTGTCTGTTATTCAGGGAAATACTGCCTTTTAATCCTTCATCATCTCTTTTTTTCAATACGATATTGATCACAGATCCGGAAGTTTCATAGCGTGAAGACGGGCTGGTGATCACTTCAATCTTCATCAGGTTATCTGCAGGAATGGTTTTCAGGTATTCTTTCAGCTCTTTTCCTGTAAAAACAGATTTCCTGTCGTTGATGTATACAGTAACCGTCTGCCCTTCCGCTTTTACGGCGTCATTATTATCAATGCTCACCAGCGGGGTCATTCTGAGAACATCCCAGGTGGTATTACCAGCCACAATAGAACTATTGGCTACATTAAAAACGGTTCTGTCTACTTTAGATTCTACGGTAGGCTTTCTTGCAACAAGAGTTACCCCTTCTATCTCCTTTGCATTGGTCTTTACGGTATCTTTCGCAGCCTGTGTCTGGGCGAAAGCTAAAGAACCCGTTACGATTGCTATGGGAAATAAGATTATTTTCATGTGAAATTATAGTTTTTTTTCTATAAGACCACTCATAGGGTACATTTGTTACATAAAGCTGTAAAAAAATTTAAAATAAATATTTAGGGTTCAGCAAGATAGCACCTCAACAATTAACCATAAATCCAATAACAGGAAAATATAGCAACAAAACATCCATTTCTGAAATATTTCAACAATAAATCAATTCAAAACAAATAATATCCGCAATTTCAATTTATTTAAAGAAAACAGAGATTGTGACAGGTTACAAAAAAAGCCCGGATCTCACCCGGGCCGCTAGCAATAGCAAATTTACAAGGATTAAAATTAAAAAATATGCTAGTTTAAAGTTTCAAAATAATGGATAACCCCTACTTCAGGCAGGTGGTGCTGACCATTGTTACATTCAGGTTCCTGATTCTTACTGTTTTCCAGAAAAGAATTACTGTAAAGGGCATAGGAAGGCTGTTCTGCCACACCGTTTTTCAAAAGCTGGTGAGCTTCCACAATCGTTTTTCCATATAGTTTTCTGAAATTCCCGATGTTATACTGTGAAAAGGATCCATAATGAACAATAAATTTGAGGGACAGGTCAATGGTGGTGCTTAAGCTCTTACTGAGCTCTTCAATCTTTCTGTTGAAAGCACTTCTCATGTTCCAGAGCATCTTTGAGATGCTTTTGTAAGACGGGCTTTCATCATAACGGTAAAATAAAATGGCATCTCCCTCAATCTCGGAAATCTCGAAATACTGATCATTCACATCAATCAGGGTAGACAGCAGCTGCCTTACGATATATTCCCCGGTGTACAGTTTTGTATTGAACACAAATTCGGTAAATCCGCTGAAATCCGGAATAAGAATGATCCCCTCTTGTATATTTGTCTTCATAGTAATATGGATTTAAAAACCTGCTTCATCATGAAAGACGAAGCAGATTCAATTTTACTTTATTGCCATCCGCCGCCTACAGAACGGTACAGGGCTGTTATAGCATTCAGTCTTTGGGCTTTCAGGGAGGCCAGTTCCAGCTCTGCCTGGAGTTTATTGGTCTGAGCTATAATAACTTCCACATAAGTTACTGAGTTATATTTAAATAAAAGATCAGCTTTCTGTACAGCTTCACCGGATTTCACGGCCAGTCCTTCAGCAATTTTCTGCTGTTCTTCCAGCTTCTGGATCTGCACCAGTGCATCAGATACTTCCCCCACGGCTTTTAAAACAGATTGTTTAAAACCGATTTCAGCCTGATCAGCAAGTACTTTAGACTGTTCGTACTGTGTTTTCAGCTGTTTCCCGTTCAGAATAGGCTGTGCAATAGCGCCGGCAGCCATCCCGAAAAGAGATCCGGGAATACTGAACCATTTGCTGATCTGGAAAGCATTTACCCCACCCTGTGCCGTAATATTCAATGAAGGATACATATTTACTTTTGCTATATGGATCGCTGCGGCACTTTTTCTTACTTCAAGTTCTGCCGTTTTGATATCCGGTCTGTAGCTCAGCAATTCTGAAGGAATACCTGTTCCTATCTGATCCGGAGACTGCACATTATCCAGACCCGCATTTCTTTCAATCTTCCCGGGCATGGAACCGGTCAGCAGGCTCAAAGCATTTTCCTGAGTGGCAACCGAACTTTCAATTGCCGGAATTGTTTTCAGAATCTGATCCTTCACAATTTCCTGCTGCTGTACCGCCAGAGCAGTTGTCAATCCCAGTTCCTGTTGTTTTGTCAGAAATTTCAGGGTGTTATCAGCGTAGATTAAATTGGATTTTGTAATCTCCAGCTGTGTGTCCAGCATCAGCAGGTTATAATACCCTTGCACAACTGCAGCCACCAACTGGGTTTTTACCGCCTTTGCCGCTTCCTGGGTTTTAAGATAATCGGCCAGGGCCTGCTCTTTCCTTCCTCTGATCTTTCCCCAGATATCCGCTTCCCACGAAATATTGACAGACGCTGTATAATCTTCCATATACCTCTTTCCCATAAACTGGCCGGCCATCATTCCGTTCATACTGTTATCCGACGGGCGGCTGATATTGGCATTGGCGGCAGCATTGATGACGGGAACATTTCCCCATTTACTCTGGGTATAGGCCAGAGAGGCAAATTCTATCTGTTTCAAAGCCACCAGAAGATCATTGTTCTGCACCATGGCTTTATCGATCAGACCTACCAGAACCGGATCTTTGAAAAAGTCTTTATAACTGATCTTTGCAATATTTTCATGAGGATCCGCAACAATACTGTCGCCTCTGAAGGCTTCAGGCATTTTCACTTCAGGCTGTTCATATTTCTGAACTTTACACGAAATAGCCGTTCCTGAAATGAATGCGATATATGCTATATTTTTAATTTTCATTTTTAAAGTCATTTGAATTAATATTCCCAGTCCGCATCCGTTACTACCCTTCCGTTGATTCTTTCATGTAAAGCCTGGAACACCACAAAGAGAACCGGAACCACAAAAATCCCCAGGATCGTTCCGAAAAGCATTCCTGAAATAGCTGCATATCCGATAGAATGGTTACCCAACGCTGACGGACCTACTACAAATATCAACGGAATCAGCCCGGTAATAAAGGCCAGAGAGGTCATCAGAATAGGACGCAAACGTGCTTTCGCACCTTCCACGGCAGAAGCAATAAGACTTTTCCCCGCCCTGCGTCTCTGGATGGCAAACTCCACGATCAGAATACCGTTCTTCGCCAGTAATCCGATCAGCATCACCAAAGCAATCTGTACATAAATATTATTGGAGAGATCGGCAAATGTAATCCCGACAAACACTCCCGACAAACCTACCGGAATGGCGATCAATACAGCCAAAGGAAGGATATAGCTTTCATATTGCGCAGACAGCAGGAAGAATACAAACACGATACAAAGCCCGAAGATCATCACTGACTGAGAGCTGGAACCTGCCTCTTCACGGCTCATTCCTTTATAATCAAAGGTATATCCCGGAGGAAGTACCTGCTTGCTTACTTCTTCAACGGCAGCCATCGCCTGTCCCGTACTGTATCCCGGAGCAGCCATTACGGTCAAGTTGGATGAATTGAACAGATTAAAACGGTCTACCACCTCGGCACCGGTAACCTGCTTTAAACTTACCAGTGTATTGACGGGCACCATTTGTCCTAAATTATTTTTCACGAAAATTCCGTTCAGAGATTCTTTATCCTGCCTTGCCTCCGGAGTAGATTGTACAAGTACCCTGTAATATTTTCCGAACCTGTTGAAATCCGAAGCCTGAATACTTCCGTAATATCCCTGCATCACACCCAAAACATCTGAAACATTTACCCCCAGCTGGGCAGATTTCACTTCATCTACAAGCACTTCAAACTGCGGATATGTAACATCAAACGTAGTAAATGCCACCGCCACTTCAGGTCTCTGCATCAGTGCTCCCATCATTCCGTAGGAAATATTTCCCAGATTCTGAAGCTCTCCGTTTGTACGGTCCTGAAGCACCAGTTCCATTCCGCTTGTATTTCCGAAACCGTCTACCGTTGGCGTATTAATTACCAGGAAATTCGCTCTTTTATCCTGGGAAAGCATTCCCTGGGTCTGGCCGATGATCTCATTAATATTGTTCACGGCCCCTCTTTCACCTGATTTTTTTAATTTAACAAAAATAGAAGCTGCCGAAGATGACATAGACCCGCTGAAGAGGTTTAATCCGTCCACAGAAATCACTTTCTCTACTGCAGGATTCTTCATCAGCAGATCTTCCGTGTCGGAAACTACTTTTGAAGTTCTGTCCTTGGAGGCTCCCGGAGCCAGATTGGCTGTTACAATAATGAAACTCTGGTCTTCATCGGGAATAAATCCTTTAGGGGTGGTCATCGACATCCAAGCAAACAATCCTCCGAATGCCACAATGATCACCAGCGCTATCCATTTTCTTTTTAAAAGGAATAATACTGCTTTTCCATAACGGAAGGTCAGTTTATTAAAGCTTGCGTTAAATCCGGCGAAGAAACGATCCTTAAAATTCATTTTTTCATGAGTCCCCCCATGATGCTGTTTCAGGAACAAAGCACATAATGCAGGACTCAGTGTCAATGCATTGATCGCTGAAATAACAATGGCAATGGCCAGCGTAAGGGCAAACTGCTGATAAAACAGACCTGTAGAACCGCTCATAAATGCTACGGGAACAAAGACCGCAGACATGATCAGCGTAATAGAAACAATAGCTCCCGTAATCTCGCTCATGGCAGACATGGTAGCGGCTCTAGGATTCAGTTTTTTGTGTTCCATTTTAGCGTGCACGGCTTCTACCACCACAATCGCATCATCTACAACGATACCAATGGCCAGTACAAGTGCAAACAACGTCAGAATATTGATAGAGAACCCGAAGACCTTCATAAAGAAGAAGGTTCCTACGATAGATACCGGAACTGCAATTGCCGGAATCAGCGTTGAACGGAAATCCTGCAGGAAAATATACACTACAATAAATACGAGTATAAATGCTTCTATCAATGTATGAATTACCTGCTCAATTGACTGGTCCAGTGCTTCTTTTGTGGCATAGGGAATTTCATAATCCATTCCGGCCGGGAAGGATTTTTCGAGTTCTTTCATTCTTTCCTGAAGGGCAATCTGTACTTCATTGGCGTTTGATCCCGCCATCTGGAAGATCGCCATCGTTACGGAAGGTTTTTTATTAAAATTGGAAGAAACCGTATAGCTGTAAGCTCCGAACTCTACCCGGGCAATATCTTTTAATTTCAAAACAGAGCCATCGCTCAAAGCTTTGACGGTAATATTCTCATACTGTTGAGGTTCGGTGAATTTCCCTTTGTAACGGAGCACATATTCCATCACTTCCTTACTTCTTTCTCCCAATCTTCCCGGAGCCGCTTCAAGATTCTGGGTCTGGATGGCACGGGAAACATCAGACGGAGTAAGATTATATGAGGTCAGTTTATTCGGATCAAGCCATATACGCATAGAGTAATCTTTATTACCATATACCATGGCATCTCCCACTCCTTTTACCCTTTTGAGTTCCGGCACGATATTGATCTTTGCATAGTTTTCAAGGAAAAGATCGTCCATTGAGCCGTCTTTACTCGTCAGGGAAACCATTGCAATCATACTGTTCTGTCTTTTTACCGTCGTAATTCCGGCCTGGATTACCTCAGCAGGAAGCTGGTTTGTCACCTGCGCTACCCTGTTCTGAACGTTAATCGCTGCCTGGTCCGGATCCGTTCCCAGCTTAAAGATAACAGTGATACTCAGCGTTCCGTCATTACTTGCTGTAGAGGTAATATAATCCATATTTTCTACGCCATTGATCGCATTTTCCAGCGGCGGAGCTACCGATCTGGCAATGGTCTCTGCATTGGCTCCAGGATAGGCAGCAGTTACCATAACGGTAGGCGGTGCAATATCCGGAAATTTGGTAATCGGAAGGCTTACCATCCCTACAATCCCCAGAATAACAAGCAATACGGAAATAACCGTTGCCAGTACGGGTCTTTTTATAATTTTCTTTAACATGATTTCTTCTTACGATTTTTTCTGTTGAGCATTTTTCTTTTGTGCCACTACAGGAGTTCCCGGCTGCAATCTGTCGAAACCGCTGACAATGTATTCGTCACCGGCCTTAAGCCCTTTGGATACAATAAAATGATCACCTGCTTTGCCATCTACTTCTATCGGTAGCATCGCAGCTTTTCCTCCTTGAACAGAAAACACAAAGACCTTATCCTGAATGGTTCTGGTAGAAGCCACAGGAAGTAAAACAACATTGCTGTAAAACTGATCCAGTATTACTTTACCGGTATTTCCGCTTCTCAGTATATTCTTCGGATTGTTGAATTTTGCTCTTAACGTAATGGATCCGGTGGTTTTATTAAATTGTCCTTCCACCGCATCTATTCTGCCTTTCTCATCATACTTTTCTCCGCCTGAAAGCAGAAGGGAAACCGCAGGGGTATTTTTGATCACCTCATCAATGCTGCTTCCTGTATATTGTTTTTGGAAATTATTAAAATCATTTTCACTCAGGCTGAAGTAAGTATACACCTGATGGATGTCTGACAGTAATGTGATCGGCTCCTGATTGCCCGGCGTCATCAGACTTCCCAGACGGTAATTGAATCTGCCTATAAATCCGCTTACGGGAGCCTTGATGGTGGAAAAATTAAGATTGATCTTTGCCGATTCAATGGATGAAGCCGACTGGCTTACCGCTCCTCTCGCAGCATTATAAGCAGCTTCCGCTTCTTTCACCTGAATTTCTGAAACCATTTTATTTCTGAACAGTTCTTTCTTTCTCTCAAGATCAATTTTAGCGGTTGAAAGGTTAGCCTGAGCGGTAATCAGAGCTGCCTGAGCACTTTTCAGCTGCTCCCGGAAGACCTGGTCTTCAATTTTAAACAGGACCTGCCCTGCTCTTACAAAATCTCCTTCATCTACAAAAATTCTGCTTAAATAGCCTGTTACCTGAGGTCTGATCTCCACATTGGAAATCCCTTCTACTGATGCGGCATATTCTCTGGAAACAGAAGCGTCACCCTGCTTCACTGTTGCTACAGGAAGTTCCGGTGCCTGCTGTTGATAAGACTGGTCTTGATTTTTTTTCCCACACCCCGCTACAACGATCAGCGAGAGGAAAAGTATGGTTGATTTCTGAATAAAAAATCTTTGCATAACAATATTCCTTTTTAAATTTCCGCACAAAATTCGAACGAAAAAAAGTGAATAGAATTATTCGAAAAACTCCTTGTTTTGTCAGAAAGACTCCTAATTTAAAAAAACATGAGAAATATCATTTATAGAAGAAATAAATGATAATATTCGGTATTTTAAATCACATTTATTACAAAATTTAGCAAAAAGACGTCAAAACACATACCTTCCTCATTATCAATACAAATCATCTTTTCTGTATTCTAAAGGCGATCTGCCTGTATGTTTTTTAAAGAATTTACTGAAAGACGCCTGATCTGAAAACTTCAGCTGTGCCGCTACTTCATTCACATTCAGATTCGGATTTCTGAGCAACAGCCTGGCTTCTACCGCCAACACCTGATGAATAACATCCCTTGGTGACTTAAATGTGGTCTTATTGATGACCTTTGTAAGATATTTACGACTGATAAACAGCTTATCTGCGTAGAACTGAACGTTATGCTCTTCTTTGAAATGCTCCTGTACAAGCTTGAAAAAACTGGTTGTAAGCTCATCTTCCCTATGGGTAACCAGATGAGGTTTTTCAATTTTTTTGAAGTAGTTATCAATTTCATAGATCACCAGTGAGAAGTGATGCCAGATCATTTCATTAAAATAATAATTGTCTTTCTCTTTGTTGTTGAGCGCCTTCAGTTCATCCAGATGAAAATCCATTCTCCTGTACAGATCAGGTTCATTCCTTACAATATGCGCAGGGTCTGATGAAAGACTCTTCAGAACATTATTCGATTTGTAATTAAAACCTGCATCGGAAATAAAATCAACGGAAAAGAAAATGTATTTCGCATGATAATCATCTGCGATATGATCTACCCAGAACGTTTCAGCGATGGGACAAAAAACGATATCTCCTTTGGATACCTGATAACCTCTGTCATCCAGCCTGAAACTCACACTCCCCTTCTGAACCATAAAAATGCAGAAATAATCTGAACGGTAAGGAATATTCGGTTTTATAATATAGCTGGCCCTGTCGATTTCCATGACCACAAATTCCTGAATCCTGAGATCAAATTCAACCTGGGAAAGAACTTCATCAAAAGCCAGCTGCGAAACAAAATCGGATTCCTGTTGGATTTTTTTAGACATGAAACAAAATTATAAGACGAAGGTAATAAATAGTTCCCAAAAAGTGAACAGGTAAAGACTTGCCTTTAGCCCGCTACAAGACAACTTCCACAATCAGCTCTTTTTCATACCCATTGTATTTCTCATCTATATACCCATGAGGATTACAGATCACCTCTGTTTCTCCAATGGTATACCTGCAAGGCGTATGAATATGCCCGTGAATCCAGTACAAAGGTTGATATTCCGTTATTATCTCCTCAAGATCGGATGCGTAAGCAGCTGTTAACGGGTCTTCTTTGTAAAGTTCCGGGACAGATTTTATACTGGGTGCATGATGGGTAACAACAATATTTTTCAATGCTCCCGAATTTTCAAGACTTCCTTTTAACCATTGCTTGGAAAACTGGTGAATCTTAAAAGTATCCATTGTTCTCAATTTGGAATAGGAAGGATCACGCCTGATCATTTTGTAATCATTCATTTTAGGCTGACAGAGCATTCCATACTGAACGGGATTTCCAAAGATTGAAAAATCAGTCCATAAAGTAGCTCCGTGAAAACGGACTCCATCAATGTCTGCAAATGAATTTTCCAGGACAAAAACATTGGATCCCCGGGCATTTTCTTTGATTTTATTGAGTGTTTTCGGATATGAACCTTTATAATATTCATGATTCCCAAGTACATACAGTACCGGCTTGTCAGGGATTGCACTTTTGATCCAATCAATACCTTTCGTTCCAAGGTTGACATCTCCCGCCAGAACAACAATATCCGCATTATCAAAACATAATTCCGTACTTCCGAATTCCCGGTGAAGATCACTGATGATTTGTATTTTCATGATGAATAAGAGAAAACAAAGGTACTGATTAAAGAGAAAGAGAGAATAACGAATTTACCGATATGTCTTCATAAAAAAAGAACCGACACTTAAAGCACCGATTCTTTCCTCATATAGTTTGTGTAATTTTAAGGCCGCTTATGATGAAACGGCTACTTTTGCCTGCTTCACTTTTAAGCTTCTCAGTATAAAATAGAATAACATTCCGAGTGCTGAAAGAGCATATCCTGTTAAAATTATCAGATTCAGGCTTCCTACTGCAAAACCAGAAGGAAATACCTGGCTCATTAAAGTCATGAACGACAGCCCAATCCCAGCTCCCAGAAAGTAACTTGTAGAACTCAAACTTGATGCCAATCCGTAATTTGACGGTTCAACATCCTGAATTCCCATCACTGAAAGCGCTGTAAAACAGAAGGTCATTCCTATTCCCGAAATGCATGCTGCCCCTAATAAAACAACAGTTAACGGATGTCCTGTATAAACCGAAATCAACAACAGCAATCCACCTGCCAGCATAAATAACCATCCTAAAACACCCATTTGTGAAGAGCTGAAACGTTTTGATATGTGAGGAAGGATAAATTTAGCCGTCAAAGCAGAAAGAATACTGAAAGGAACAAGCATTAACCCTGCAGAAGCGGCACTATAGCCCATATCTTTTTGCAGCATCAGGGAAATAAGAAACAGGAAGCCTATAAAAAACGCTCCCAATGTAAAGAATACCGCATTTGAAACCACTAATGACCTGTGTCTGAATAACTGCAGATCAAACAAAGGCTCTGCCACGGATTTCAACCTGTAGAATACCATGACCAAAAGCAATACAGCCAGCACCAAAGAGCCTGTTACGAAGAAAGGCTGATCTTTGATATGAACCAATTCGTGAGTTCCGTATGTTAAACTTAAAAGCCCTAATACCATTACTATTCCGGAAATAATATCCGTCTTCTGAACAGTTTCATTTTTCTCATCTGCCGGCAGGTAATAATAAGACAGAATCAGTGTGATAAAGAGAATCGGAACATTGATCAGGAAAACCCAATGCCAGCTGAGATAAGTACTGATAATTCCCCCTACTGAAAGACCACTTCCGGAACCAATTGCAGCGAATGAACTGAAAATACCGATGGCACGGTTTCTCTCCTGTTCTTCTCTGAAGGTATTGGTAACAATTGACAGAGCTGATGGCATTACCAATGCAGCTCCTAACCCCTGCAAAGCCCGAAATACGGCCAACACTTCAAATTTTTCCGATAGTCCTGCTCCTAAAGACGTCAGCATAAAGATCAAAGCTCCCCACAAGAACATTTTCTTTCTTCCGATCTGGTCTGAAAGCTTTCCTCCAATAATCAGAAAGCCTCCGAAAAACAATACATACAGGGTCTGCAGCCACTGAACGGTCTCTGCACCAATACCGAACTGCTGCTGAATAGAAGGAATCGTTAAATTAATAATGGCAATATCCAACGCTTCTACAAATGTTCCAACCGATGCTAAAATTAATATAATATTCTTCCTTGTATCCATGTATTCAAATTTCCTGCAAAATTAAAATTAACAGAACGAATATTAAAATTTAACCTTAAATTTGGAACGTTATTAATATTTTAAATCATACAAAAGAACAAAACAACTGTTAAAGCAGTTATAATCTATAAAAACAGAACAAAATGGCAGCAGAAAATTATACTCCGGATGAAAAAGACCTTTCGATTTTAAGGCTTCTCCAAAAGGATGCAAAAATGAGCGTCCGTGACATTTCAGCAAGAATCAATTTGAGCCCAACTCCCACCCATGAGCGCATCAAACGGATGGAAAAGCAGGGAATCATTAAAGAATACACCGCTGTGGTAGACCGTAAAAAGGTGAATAAAGGAATGATGGTCATCTGTATGATCGCCCTGAATGTTCACAATAAAAAAACAGCTGGAAAATTCATTGAAGAAGTTGGCAAACTGAAAGAAGTGGTTGAATTTTATAACATCAGCGGAGATTTTGATTTCATGCTTAAGATCCTTGCCCCAAATATGGATGAATTTCATGAATTTTTCGTGAACAAACTTTCAGAAATTGAAGGAATCGGGCAGACCAAAAGTATTTTTGTCATGAACAGTATAAAAGAAAGTGCACAGATCGTATAAAAACCAGAAGTTGTAAACTGATATTACAGCAAGACAATTTTCTTCATAATGGCTTATGTCAGCCAAAATCGTTCTGAATATTTTTTATTATTCAGTCAAATAAACGCTCATTTATACTGTTTCCGGAAAGCACACGTCACTCCCATTTTTTAACTGATTAACATTCTGCACCTCTTGTGAAGAAATATAAATTTTACATCTCAAAAGAGTTTTTTTAATAAAATATCATCAACTGCTTATTAAAAAAAACTGATACATAGATCATACATCATAATTTCAGCGTTATTAAAGAAGCAATTCAGCAACCTGACATTACAAAATATAAATACCTGAAAATCAAATCACTCAAACATACACAACACAGATAGTGTAGCTATGTCGTATGTCATTTTTTGGAAATTTTTATCATTATTGGATATGTTTGTAATGTGAAAAATATAAATCACATCAAAGTAACAATTGGAACAGTACATTCATATGATCAACCTAATAATCTCTCCCCTGCCACTCAAAATTAGATTTAATAAAAAGTAAAAATATCAATAGTAAAAAAACTGCAGAGGTGAGATTTTTTGATACACTAAACAAATAATACCAATCCAAAAACACTAATGAAAAAAAAGAGGCCTAATAACACACTACTTTTATGATGATATATATCTTGAAACATTAAGATATTTAACAGCATTATTTGTTTAGCTAAAAGAGACTGCAACACGAATTGCAGTCTCTCATTTTTTTGCCCAGAAACAGCCCGTCCCCGGGTATATTTTTTACAAAAAAACAACTGTATAATGGAAATACAGCTGTTTCAAAAGTTATATACCGGTATTCCGGATATTTATTTTATTTCCAATAGTTCCAGACTGTTCCGTCGAACACTGCCAATGTTTTACTGGCCGTATCATAGCACATCATTCCGGGATATGGATTTTTCACATTTAGATGCGGTGCATTTATCTGAGGCAGGATCATAGCCTTATTGGGCGATTCAAGCACCAATACTCCATCTGCAGTACTGGCAGGCTCCCCCATCACAACACCTTTCCCCAGCTCCGCTGTACTGTTTACAATAACGGCAGTTGAGCTTCCGGCATCCGATAACGGCTTCCATACATCATTTTCATATACTTTAACTTTATTATCCGTTGTATCAAAAACAAATGTTCCATTAACCAGTGATCCGGTAGCAACTCCTGATGTAGCCGGAAGGATCAATCCTTTTGTATTACCGGACACATTATTAAAATCCAGAACTGTACTCCCCCCATCAACGGTCTGCTTGCCTATAGCTACCTGAGCGAATGATAGATTAAAAAGAATCAGAGCGGCTACTATGCCTATATTTTTTATATTTTTCATACGGTCTTTCTTATTGGGTTAATCATTACAGCTTCTTTCTACGCATTTCCACTCAGTTCCGTTGTATAATTTTATACACTTGTCCTGAATATCATATAACAGCATTCCTTCTTTCGGTTCTGCAATTGCATCTCCGGGTTGCGGTGTCTGGCTTACATGCTGAACTCTTGTCACAACGAATCCTTTGTCTTTTGATTCCATAGCCAGAAATCCGTTAGGAATATTCTCAGGCCATGAATTGCTTTTCTGTTGTACTGTAATTCCAAATTTGGTAAAGCCATCCGGTGTTCCGGAAGCAGCAGGCTTGGTACAGAATCCATCTATCTCATCAATAATTACAGGTGCATTTCCACAGCTGCTCTTATCTTCCGATAATCCTGCCGGCCATAATGAAGGACAGGTTGCCTTTACCGCATTAGGACCACAGAAGCTGGATCCACCGGCACCAAGACCAACAGCAGATCCCATAGCAATAGTAACAATCTGACTATCATTACTGATCACAGCATTGCCTCCACCTCCACTCACGTCTGCTTTTGCAATACAATAAGCTTTACCGGTAGGCACTCCCACATATTTAACTGACGGATAGGTTGTAGACTGCTGGGTAAATGTTCCACATATTTCCACTACGCTGCTTGTCCCCATTTCAATAACAGATGTTGGCCCCTGATAAAATCCTCCTGAACTCGGATCTCCCTGTATAACAGATCCGGTAAGTGAAAGAAAAGCTTTTGTACCCAGCTTCACTCTTGAATCTTTATTACTGCCATAGACTCCAATCGTAATGGAACCGTTAGATTTTACACTTGCTCCATCACCAATTTCCAGGCTTCCCATTACCTGGATACCTGAAGCCTGTAATTGTCCGGATTGTACAATAAGGGTTGCTCCGTCAGGAATGGATATTCCGCTTGCAGTGGAATACCCTCCATTGATACAGTAAGTACTCCCTGCTACCATCGGCTGCCCAGTATAAGCTATACAAACCTGTGCACTCAGGACGCCATAAAAAGCAAGCATTAATAAAAAAAACATTTTTTTATTAATGCTGGAAAAAATTAAGTTATTCATTTGTTTTTATAGTAATTTAACGAATTATTCACATTTTAATAATGAAAAATTATTATTTTAATACTGACGACGACCTAACAAACAATTAGTATACCAAACTCATTTTCAATGTATAAATAATAATAAAATCCCGTATTAAAATTCATTTCATCTAAGCATAACTGTTTATAAAATCAATTTCAAAAAGAGACACAAAATAGTATTAAACAATTCTTTACAACAATAAGAATACGTGTATTTACACCACTACAATAACTTCAAATCATCAATATTTTAACAACAATATTTACTATGAAAAACAATTAAAACAAATCATTTTTAATACTATTTTCACTATAATAAAGTTGGGATAAAACTTAAATTCAATATTCTACACAGATACTACACCACTATTTTTTTCTTTAAATACAAGCATTCGGAAAAGAATCTTTTTTGTTTAGTCAATCAGTCTGATTGTTAAACAGAATGACTTCGTCTTAAAAAAATTGCATTAAAAAACGTAAATTTGCAGCATGAATAACGATACCATTTGTGCATTGGCCACTGCCAACGGAATAGGTGCTTTAGGCATTATCAGAGTTTCAGGAAATGAAGCTTTACCTGTAGTTCAAAAAAGTTTTCCGGCTAAAAAGCTGGAGAAGCAAAAATCCCATACTATTCATTACGGTTATTTTATGGATGGTGAAGAGGCTATTGATGAAGTAATGCTCTCTCTATTCCTGGCTCCGAAAAGTTTCACTACAGAAAATTCTGTAGAAATTGCATTTCACGGTTCACCACATATTGGAAAACGTATTCTTGAAACGCTGATCAAAAACGGAGCACGAATGGCTAAGGCGGGAGAATTCACCCTTCGTGCATTCATCAATGGAAGAATTGACCTTTCCCAGGCTGAAGCTATTGCTGATGTTATTGCGTCTGACAATGAAGCTTCCAGGAAAGTTGCCATCAACCAGCTGAAAGGCGGCATCACCAATGAGATCTCTTTGCTGAGAACCGACCTTCTGAATTTCGTTTCCCTGATCGAGCTGGAGCTCGACTTTGCAGAAGAAGATGTGGAATTTGCAGACAGAACAGCCCTTAGCGGACTGCTTGATAAAATTGAGCTTAAATTAAATTCTCTTATCGAAAGTTTCCAATATGGAAATGCCATCAAAAACGGTACTGCCGTTGCCATTATCGGAAAGCCTAATGCAGGAAAGTCTACCCTGCTCAATGCTCTGCTAAAAGAAGAAAGAGCCATCGTAAGTAATATTGCCGGAACAACGAGGGACACCATTGAAGAAGTTCTTCACATTAAAGGTCATGCCTTCCGGTTGATCGACACCGCCGGACTTCGTGAAACAGTGGATGAAATTGAAGCCATTGGAGTAAAAAAAGCTAAAGAAAAGGTTGAAAATGCCAATATCCTTGTATATCTGGCTGATGCTGCTACGGAAGATTTTTCAGAAGATATTGAAATGATCCAATCTTTGCTAAGAGATGATCTGAAACTTATTATCTGTGCCACCAAAATTGACGAAGTTACGCCTACCCAATACGAAGCTGTAGAAGACATTTTCAGAAATGCTATTGCCCATGAATTTGACTTCATCAAAATCTCAGCGGTTGAAAACCAAAATATTCAGGATCTTAAGAATGAATTGTCTTCATATGTTGAGCAGTTAAAATCTGAAGAAAACAATGTAGTCATTACCAATCAGCGCCACTTTGAAGCTTTACGAAAGTCTTTAGATGCAGTACACAAGGTAAAAGAGGCTATTTCTTTCCAGATTTCAACGGAACTTCTGGCTTATGAGCTGAGAAATGCCTTGGAGCATTTGGGGGAGATCTCCGGTGAAGTAACGAATGATGAGGTACTGGGGAATATTTTCTCTAAGTTTTGTATCGGGAAATAACCTACTCATGATATTTTAAGACTTTACTAGTTTTTATAATGAAGAACCTTATTAAAAATATAAAAAGGCGGATGTGATTTTTCATCCGCCTTCGAAATAATATAAGTCTAGAAAATTTTATCCAGGAAGGAGTTCATTCTCATTAAGGCTTTCCAAATAATGCTTTTTTAAGTGCTGATGCTCCCTGCTCGGAAGAAAACCTGATTGCTTCTATATGATCCAGAGGGTTTAATAATCCATAATCATGGATAAATCCGTTATACGTCTGGATGGTAGTTGGTACGCCTGCTTCATCTAATTTTCTGGCATATGCTAATCCCTCATCATAAAGGATATCATTCTCGGCCAATTGTACCAATGCCGGCGGCAGTCCTTTTAACTGATCTAAAGAGGCACTGAGAGGCGTAGCGTAATACTCTTTTCTTTTTTCCGGATCCGGTAAATAATTATCCCACATCCATTTCATCAATGGAGCGGTAAGAAATCTTCCTTCACCATATTTCTGCCAGGATTCCCGCGTAAAATCAGCGTCCGCTACCGGCCACAATAATAACTGGAATTTGATCTCCGGCCCACCTTTATCCTTGCCCATATGACAAAGTACTGCGGTCATATTCCCGCCTACGCTATTTCCCGCAGCGGCCATATTTTTACCGTCTACACCGATTTCCGCACCATTTTCAGATACCCATTTCGCAGCAGCATAAATCTGATTGATGGCTACCGGGTATTGCGCTTCCGGAGATGGAGTATAATCAGTAAAAACAGCAGCAGCCCCGCTATTCACAACCAGATCTCTGACCAATCTTCTGTGAGTGGGATAATCACCCAATACCCAGCCTCCACCATGTGTGAACATAAATACCGGAAGCTTTTCTGTGGTTGCCCCTTCAGGTTTAACGATATGAATATTTACCGTAATACCATCCTGTGTAATTTCTCTTTCTGTTTCAATAATCCCGGAGTAATCCACTTCTACAGATTTTTGAGCATCCACTAACACCTGTCTTGCTTCCTCGGGCGTTAGAGTTTCCAGGGGGCTTCCTCCACTGTTATTCAAAGCATTTAGAAATTCTCTGATCCCGGAAAGGATCTGCGGGTCGTTTTCCGCTTTACCGTTTGGTGCCATAATTAAAATTTTAATGATTAACTATAATTTATTTGACTTTATTCAAGCCTGAAATATTATTATTTTTCAAGTTCTTCAGCAACAACTTTTGCCATTTCTTTTGAACTGAATGGATTTTGTCCCGTAATCAGGTTCCCATCCACTACAACATTGGAAGTCATAGGGATACATGCTTTTTTCAGATCTGCGCCGCGCTCAACAATTGAAGCTTCGAGATTAAAAGGAACTTCTCTTTTCCTTCTGGCGATGGTCTCCTCAAACCAATCGAAACCTGTCATTGATTTTCCTGTAATCAGATAAGTACCGTCTGAAAGCTTTACATTAATCAATCCTCCCACACCATGGCAGATGGCCGCAACCGTTTTTCCACTTTCGTACTGTCTTCTGATGATATTTTGCATTATAACATCATCGGGAAAATCATACATGGTCGCGTGACCTCCTGCGAGATATATACAATCAAAATCATCGTTCTGAACGTCCGCCAAACTCTTTGAATGATTAAGTTCGCTTATAAAAGCCGGGTTTTCGTAGTATGATTTTGAAATTTTGTCCAATACAAGGGGCTTTAAACTCTCGGGGTCAATGGGAACGTTTCCGCCTTCAGGACTTGCTATGGTGACCACCCATCCCCTATCTTTTGCCGTGTGGTAGATATGAGTAAGCTCACTCAACCACAGGCCGGTTTCTAAGCCACTTTTATAATGTCCGATATTGGTTACAACCAGAAGGATTTTTTTCATTTTTATATCTTTTTTCTGTCATTTAAAGTTAGTAATAAACGAATCGACATAAGTAACCCAATCAAGGAAGATTGTAACCAAATCTCTGTTAAAAAAACAATGGAATTAGCATTGAATTTCTTACTATAGAATAGGTTATGTGTTATGACTGATATGTTCCCCCGATAATAAATATGTCATTGCAGTTTTTTATGCAGAAGATTTCTTTTACAGACAGATTCTATAGATTTTCCATCACAAAATTATCTTTTACTCCAAGCTTTTTCCGATAATAAATTACTGAGACAAACCGCTCTCCATTCTTTTTTTTGAAGGAATGGAGATTTACTGCAACTACAGAATGGAGGAGTCCGAAAACTTTCACAGGAATTTAAAAAAAGTGAATTTTGAACATTGAAATGATAAAGCAATATTCTCCGGTTTCAGAAAATAAAGGTTACTGCAAAGACAGAAAAGCGATGCAAAAAAATTCTGGGTAATGCGATATTGCTGATATGAAAAAAAAACAAAACATTTATAAAACACAGGGTTTTCCTGAATGATGACCATATAATTAATTCACTAACTGATACCATGATACAGGAGGGATATACTCAAAAGTCACTCAAAAAACTATAGACTGCCACCATAGTCGGTCCGTCTGCTTAGACTTCCCCACAATCATTTTATCAAAAAACTAATTTTCAATAATCAAATGAGTACACCATTACATACGATTTTCAGTTGGTTCGAAACTGGAGATTTTCCAACAGAAGCGCAGTTTAAAGAAACATTTTCATCTTTTTTCCATAAGGATTATCCTATTCCTATGGAAAGTATTGAAGGGTTTGGGGAGCTATTCCAATTATTTGCCAGCGCAGAGGAATTTAAAAAGCATTTAGCAGATCCAAAGGCACATTCGGAGTATCTGGCTTTACTTGATGCCGGTAATCTGACGGCAACTCATGTCAATAGCTGGAAAAGTAAACTTGGGATCAGCAATGTTGGTACGATTGACAGTGCTGATCAACCGGGGAATGTGTACACTAAGATACAGGTTGACGGGTTTATTGATACATTAAAAAATACCGATAAAGAATTGGCATCGGGTATAGAGAAAATTAAAAAACTCCTGTTATCCAACGATCTTTCTTTAGACGAGCTCCAGGAAATCGTGGACTTCATCAAAAAAAACCGTGAGGATATTGAAGCTCTCAAAGCCATTGCAGGAGAAACAAGGGAAGATAAAGTAAAACTGTTACTTGACTACAATTGGTTAAGCAGCCCTAAAAACCAGCAGGAATTTAACAAACGGATCTATGATCAGGTCCGGACGCTCTCACAGACGCCCACAAGTGCGGTGGTACAAATCACAGGAAGTACAAAATTTCCCAACACCCTGGAAACAGAACATGTGATCATTCAGGCCAGGGACAGTGTTACAGGTAAAAAAATAAATGTCGACGATTATGCAACCAACCAGATCATAGAGATTAAAATGTTTGGCGAGGTCACTAATCCCATCAATATTCTCATCTTAAAAGTTAAACCATAAAAAAATAAAAAAACATGAATAATAACGCAGTAATAAGTAACAATGCACATCAGGATAATTTTTTCGGAGAGCTGCAACACACCAGATTTCAACAGTTTACAGAATCATTTCCTGATACCTCGAAAGCACTTCCAGGTTGGGTAATTGATTATAAGGGCCAGCTCCATCAATGGAACGGAGCCGAATGGATCAATCTGGCTCAAAATTACGTACATCCGGATTATCCGCTGACCAATAATCCGTTTCAGACAGATCAGACAAGCGGACTTTTACTGCTGAGTCAGCTACTGACCAATAGCTCAGGACACGTTATTAAAATAGCGGGGCGAAATCTTACCAATGCCGATATTGTCTCTATTTTCCTGAATGATGCCACTCAGTCCGGCACCTACACCTGGTCATCCAATAAGATTAAAGCTTATATTGAAAACCTTGTAGGACAAAGCCTTACAGGTGCATTGATTTATCAGCCGGGAGGTTATATTCCCTCTACTGCCAAAGGTTCAATGACAGCTCCTTCACCTGTTACCTCCGCAACCATTAAAACAGGTATGGTCTGGGTAATTACCGCCAATGGCTGGGTGGGAAATGAGCCTGTTTCTGTTGGTGATCATCTTATTGCCAATACTGACAATGCATCCAATCTTCCTAAAAATTACCAGATCATAGAAAAAGGGATTCCTGACATCGTGGATGCTACAGATGCTGTGAAGGGATTGATTCAAATTGCTACAGATGTTGAAGCTATTGCCGGAACCGATCCTCTTAAAGCAATGACTCCAAAATCTACAAAAGCTGTTTTGGATGCAAAAATTAAATCCCAGACATGGCAGATCGGAGATGGCTCTTCCGCCAGTTTTTCAATTACTCATAACTGGAACACACTGGATGTGGATTATATCTGCTATCGTAATGCTGACAACAGAAAAATAAACGTAAGCTGTGTACCAACGTCTAAAAATAATGTACAGATAGATGTTTTGGCTCCTCTTACCCCAAACGAATATAGAATTACTTTAACTGCAAGACTTGACTAATGGCAACACTAATAGCTCCTGAATATTTTAATAATCACATTGCCGTAGAGGGTGAGATTATCGTAAAAAGTGTTCCAAACGATGCAGGTTCTGTATTGGTCTGGAATCCCATCACAAAGAAAATATCTCAAAGAACAAAAGCTGAGATCATTGGTGATTTAGATCTGATGACTTTAAGTACACATCAATTTGTAAATGGCCAAAAATACTTTATAAGCTCCGGAATTGCTGATGAATTTGCCAATAAGCTATGGGTAAGAAGTGAAGACGGATCGGAACCTGGTATCACATTTTGGAAAACAGGACATGTTTCATCTACCTTAACTTTGAGGGATGATGGGTTTCATTTTGGGGTAGCTTCTAAAAATCATTATGACCCCGTAAAAGCAGAAAGGTTTATAAAAAACGGCTCATCTGACAATTACTTTTTGAGAGGAGACGGAACAGACTATGACAGCAGAAAGAAAGAGGATTCCTGGTTTCATTCCACCAGAGATTTCCCATCAGGAACTCTTATTCAAACTGATATAAATTACTCCCAGTCTACAGGCGACCAGTTTCTTCTGGAAATGAAAGGTAATATGTACGGAGGAGGTTTACCTTTAGATGCAAAAATCCAGGGTTATATCTATAATGATACCATTATACAATCCGGAGGATACTCTACGCTTCATTATTTTCATTATATGATTGCCTTAAACAATAACGGCCAATTATGTTTCTGGATTCCGCCTATGTCTTATTGGCAGGGATTTGACGTTAAAGTAACTGCAGGATACGGAGGTTTGGATCAGGGAAAAAACAGAGTCCTATCAATAACTGACTCAGTGGATCCCGGGGGAATTAAAAGGGTTCAGATTAACTTAAAACATTTGTTAACTAAGGAAGGTCTTATTTCAGATAATACATTCTGGGAAAAGAAAAATGTGGGAGGTTATTGGGCATTAGACTCTGATAAGCCTATCGCCGGTCTCAACGGAGATGGCACCCAAACCATTTTATCCGGAGGATTGCTGGCATCAGATGCCTATACGGATAAGCAGTTTATTCCTGCCAATGGCGTCCATGCAAAAGGTTTTGTACAATCTGATGAAGGTTTTTTTAACAGATATTGGAAAGCCAATGTAAGGAATCCTATCTGGTCATTCGGTAATGCTCAAACGTATGGATTATCTTATTATCAGGGAAGCGCTCATGTCTTCAATGAAGGTATAGGTTTTCATTTTGGAGATACGGATAATCCTCTACATTTTCTTGATCGTTCGGGTCTTTTTTATTCTAAGCAAGGTATTTCTTCTGCTTCATTTACTACAGAAAACAAGCAGGTTTTAAATTATGCCAACCCATCTACATTGTATATAGGAAACCCTTCTATCAATAATATCATAGAATCCAATAACAATAGTATAGCACATTATAAAAACGGAGTATCGGGAGTTGTTTGGGATTCTCACAATTTAGATCCGTCAGCTTTCATTAAGACTTCAGATCTAAATAGCTACGTTCCCTACAATGGTGCTGTACAGGATATTAACCTTGGGACAAAAGATTTAGAATTTGATGGAGGCGGATCTATAAGTAAACGTCAGAATAGTGTAAGAATATTTAATAAAGTTTATCAGGGCTATTATGATGTTGGAGGACACACTGGTATTTTAGCGATTAAAATGCCACAGGCTTCTCCAAACGAGACTATGTTTAGCATAGATATCAATATCTATGGATACGAAAGCCAATATTTGGGTAAAGTCAATGTAGCTTTCTACAAATATGTATCAGGTTCTATAATTCCTAATGGATCAAAAGCGATATGGGAAGTAACAGATAATTTTCCAACAACCACTGCAAGGGTTGGAATTGGATCTGACGGCTATGTGAGTATATTATTAGGAGAATCGGACACATTCTGGAACGGATACTTTTCGTTTGAAATCGCTAAAGTGGAAACCAAATATGGAAACTATAATTTAGACTGGAATATAGGATGGTCTCATGCTATAGAATCTAACTTTGACCTGTATAATGGTAATCTTATTCTTTTACCTTCTGATGTAGTAGCTACAAGAAGTTGGTTAGCCTCTTTTGCAGATAAAAGCTATATCCCTAAAGCGGTACAGTACAATAATAACTTCAATAGCCTTGGAGGGTACTCCACTTCCGGAATTTACAGGGCAAATAATGATGAAGGAGGCGTTCAGCATTTGTACAGCCCTATGCTTCATATGGGTACTCAGGATACCACAGCACAATTGCAGGTAAAATATAATGATAATAGCGCAAGTGCAGGCGAATTAGTTTATAGAAGTGGATATAATGGTAACTGGAGTCTTTGGAGAAAAGCATGGGATAATGTAAACTTCAAACCAACTGATTATCAGACGAGAAATACGGATGAAATTATATCAGCGGCAAAATCTTATTACAACAGAATACCTTTTAAATTCAAAAATAGTTCCTACAAATCCTGGGCAATTCAGAAACTTACAAATAACAATTTACTATTTGCGCCATCTGTTTCAAAGAATGCAGAAGACTGGGACTTGAATAACAGTATAGAATTGACCGATACCGGTCTGGTTTCATCAAGAGGATTTAATAAAATCGGTTATGATGACAATTATATTTTAACTGCAGGCGGAGGTCACAGATTAGCTTCAGATTTTATATCATCTTCCAGCTTAAGCAATTATGTAACCTTAAATACCCCGCAGAGCATTAGTGCTAAAAAATATTTCACGCAGGGATTAACTGTCAATACAAATTATGGAGGTTTACCTGTTTTAGGCCAGATGAATAATATACCATCCAAGGTTTCAGCAACTGACGAAACTTATGGAATGGGGATGGGAATAGTAGATTCCGGGCAAGGTTATATACAGCAGCAGAGATTTGATGGTACTGCCCATGCTTATGATTTGCTGTTACAGCCAAGCGGAGGAAATGTAGTGGTGGGATCTAATCAGATGGATTATCATAATGATAAACTGGAGACCATTGGTAAGATTGTATCTAAAGGTAATGAAATGAACTCTGTGAAAACCTACGTCTCTGTTCATGGTGTTGACGAAATCGTTGCAGGCCATACTTTTAACTGGTACAATACTTCCTGGAAAGTGGGTAATATGAGAGGTGGAAGCGCCAATTCAACAGGATACAGATTTGAATTTTCTAATGATGGAGGTGCATCCTATGAAGAAAAAGTAAAAATACATACAGACGGTAATATTACAACGCAAAATTACGGTCAGGCCCAGCAATGGAACCAGGCGTATCAATGGGGAAATCATGCGAACAGCGGTTATGTCAAAGAATGGGAAAATGCCCAGGCAATAGGCTTTTCGAGTGGCTTATCAGCAGGAGCTCCCTACATGTACCATAGAACAGATGGCTATGTATTTTTAGCAACCCAAAGCTGGGCTTCCGGCAGGTTTGTGAACGTTGATGATCAACAGAATATTACAGGGCTTAAAATTATTAAAGGCAGGGCAAGAAATACAGGAACAGGCTGGGGTAATACCAGTACATTCACCGATTATTCATTCTTAATAGAAACTGAAAGTGGTTCCAATACAGATAATCAGTATACAGGCTCTATAGGATTTTTCTCCAATAGCGGAGCACAGGCCGGTATCTATGTAAGAAGTAACGACCATGATGGTACTTCTATGGCTTTTGCAACAACTAATTCATTTGCGGCAGGGCCTCAGATCTCTATGACGATTGATAATCAAGGTACTGTTAATCATGTAAGATCAAGGCCTACATTTCAGGGAAATGTTATTTGGGATGCCGGCAATCTTACAGCTTCCATGATCGGTAACTGGAACAACAAGTTTAAAGATTTAAAGTTTGTGAATGATTTAAGTTTGGTTTCTGAATCCGGAATTTATAGACAGGAAGCTCCATCTTCAGGATTTAACTATACTACTACTTTAAATTTAAATTCATCTGATGGAAGACAACAGTTAACCATCGAAAGAACAGGTGGTGGTATGAAATTCAGAGGAAGCAGTTCAAATTCTGGAGATACCTGGGAGCCTTGGAGAACTGTTTGGAGTGATTTCAATTTTTCTCAAGCCAATATTAACTCATGGAATTCCATGGCCAGTTCCGGGATCAGAGTAAATCAGCCATTTACCAATATTACAGGTAACGGATTAATGGTTGTGGATAACTATAATGGTGGAGAATCCGGTATATACAATGAAAAAGATAAATTCTATTTGGCGGTCTTCCAGGACAAGTATTATAAATATTCAAGTACTTACAAAGGCTGGGAAGGGATTAATTTCAATAAAGGAAATAAAAATATCGGGATAGGTGCACCGGCTCAGGATGCCTATAAAGTAAATGTTGCAGGCTCAATGAACGTGGCGGGCTTAGTGAATGTTACAGACTCAGTAAATGTTGGGAATTCAGCAAACGTTTCGGGCTCGGTAAATGTTTTGGGTACCGTACAGTCTGTCGGAAACTTTAAATCTGCCAACCAGGAACCTAATACTTTATTTATTCCGGACGGAAGCTTAGCCTATCTTGATGATGAGATCACCAATGAGGGTAACCGGATGAGATTATCCCATGCAATGATCGATCAGGATCCGGGAATTCAATATTATGGTTCTGAGAGCAGAATGCTGGTCATCCGATGTACAGATCCAATGAATCCTTTTATATTAAAAGAATGTTTCACCGGTCAGAGAATCCTGGTGATGAATACCCACCGTGAGGACTCGCAGATATTCAGAATAGACAGGATAGATCTTGATTATAGAATACCGCCATATACCTCTATCCAACTATTTGTCTGGGATGAAAAAACAGTCTATAAATATGCACAAAATCGTATGGATTAAAGCAGGAGAATAAAGAATTTGCAGAGCTTCAATGCGACCTTCGAGTTGCTGCTCCCCTACTCTCCTACATCTTCAGAATCGAATAAACCTGTTGAATATGCTATCCGATGGATAAAACAGAAAAAACCGGATAATAAAATTCAAAAGGCTGATCTTGCGATCAGCCTTTTGAATATATAATTTAAGTACCATCACTTTTATAAGGATACCTATTACCAGATCTTTATTCTGTCTTTCGGTTCTTTGTACATTTTGTCACCGGGTTTCACATTGAATGCTTTATAAAACGGTTCAAAATTCATTAAAGGTCCCAAAACACGCCAGTTATCCGGAGAATGGGTATCCACATTGATAAGCTGACGGGACAACTCATCGGTCATTTTTGTACGCCATGCATTCCCCATTGCTAAAAAGAAGCGCTGGTCCGGTGTAAAGCCGTCAATTTTCTTATTTCCCTTTCCCTGCTCGGTCATTTTAAATGCATCATAGGCAATGGCAATTCCTCCAAAATCAGCAATATTTTCACCTGTAGTCAGTTCACCATTCACATGAAGATCATTAAGGATCGTAAAACCACTGTACAGTTTTTGAATCTGTTTTACCTTTTCATTGAACTTTGCTTTATCCTCTTTTGACCACCAGTCTTTCATATTTCCGATCTTATCATACTGAGAGCCCTGATCATCAAACCCATGCGTCAATTCATGGCCAATGACCATTCCTATTCCTCCATAATTGACTGCATCATCAGCATCCTTATCAAACATCGGATATTGCAATATGGCTGCCGGAAAATTGATATCATTCAGATAAGGGTTATAAAACGCATTTACAGTAGCAGGTGTTGTAATCCACAGGGTTTTGTCAACAGGTTTTCCCAGTTGTGATAATTGAAATTCGAAATTATCGCGGTTACAGGCAATAGTATTTTCAAAATATTTCGTCTTATCAATATTTACTTTACTATAATCCCTCCATTTATCCGGATATCCGATTTTTCTGCTGATGGCGTTCAGCTTTTCTTCCGCTGTTTTCTTGGTAGCATCACTCATCCAATCCAATTGCTGAATACGCTTGGCAAAAGCTTTGGTCAGGTTAGAGATAAGCTCATCCATTCTTTTTTTCGCTTCCGGTGGAAAATATTTCTCGACATACAATTGTCCTAAAGCATCTCCCAGCCCTTTATCAGCAGCTATTCCCATAAGTTCCCATCTCGGCTTTTGTTTCTTTTGCCCTGACAGGACTTTTTTGTATTCAAAAGAGGCTTTTTCAAAATCACTGCTCAGCAGATCCGCATAAGAAGTAAGGGAATGTGCTTTCAGGTAAAGCTTCCAGTCAGCAATCGGAACCGTTTTCAGCATGGCATTCAGCTTATCATAATAGGCAGGCTGCTCCATATCCAGTGATTCTACTTTTGCCCCCAAAGTTGTAAAGAACTGGTTCCAGTTTAAATTGGGCTGGTCCTTTTCTATTTTGGACAGGGTTACTTTATTATAATTCGCTGCAACATCACGAAGCTCAACATTTGTTTTATGGGATGATGCTAAATTTTTCTCAATATTATAAACAGTTTCTGTATTTTTAGCTGCCGTTGAAACATCAGAACCGGTAAGTTTGAATAACGACGTTAAATAGTTTTTATAAGCATCCTGAATCGCTTTGGTTTCTTTATCATTTTTAAAATAATAGTCTCTGTCAGGAAGTCCAAGCCCTTTCTGTGTCAGCCAGGCAATATTCATCGCACTGTTCTTCTGGTCTGCATATACCATAAAACCGATAAGGCTTTCTGTACCGTTCTTTTCTTCTTCAGCAACAAACTTCATAAGCTCCGGTACGGATTTGATGGCATCTATCTTCACCAGCAATGGCTTCACAGGTTCAGCCCCACGTTTGTTGATGGTTACAGAATCCATTCCGGAGGCGTAAAAATCACCTACCTTTTGCTGAATACTTCCGGCTTTCCCCTGGCTTTTTGCAGCATCTTCCAGAACGGATCTTATTCTTTTCTTTGTTGAATCTACAATATCATAAAACCCGCCCACATAGGACTGATCACCTGGGATTTTTGCTGTTTTCATCCAGTTTCCCACTGCATATTCATAGAAATTATCACCCGGTTTTACCGATTGATCCATGTATTTCGTCTCGATATAATGCTCACGGGAAGCCTCAGTCTTATCTTGTTTACAGGAAATAAAGCAACAGGCTGCAATTCCCAATGTTGCAATAGTCAGATTTTTTATTCTCATACGTCTGGTTAATAAAGTTTTATAATAGCATTTTGCCAATTACCTAAGCTATCAGTGTTTTCAAAATTATAATATTTTCTAATGGCATAAGGTATTTTCAAATTTATCAAAATATTGCAGATAAAACAGATAAGACAATAAAAATTAAATACTCTCTTTTATTCTGCTTTCAATAAACTTCATTGGTTGCCCAGGTCATTTTCATCGTAAAAAATCTTTAAATTTTGATTTATTTATTATTTTCAGTAATTGCTCTGCGCTCAGGTACCTTCCACAACCGATAACAATAATACAAAGAATACAGGCAACAATGAAAGTTACTGTATTTATAATCAAATAATTTCTTGAATTATAAACAATTGTCTAACAAATTAAAAGCAGTCTGTATTCCCCGTCATTCTCTACAGGTGCCCGATGCACACAAGGTAATGACGGCTGGTCCGGATGGTCTACTGCTAACCGCCAAAGATGCCCTGAGCCTAAATTGATGGGTTGGGCACCAGGATTCGCCTGATAATGCAGGTCAAAATAATTTTCTTTCAGAAACGCTTCAAACTCACTTTCAAGTCCGTTGTGAAGGGTTTTCAGTTTTTCCCGGATCTCAGGAATTAAGATTTTCTGCACTGCCTGATCATTGGGGATAATATCACTCGCTGCCCCGTGATAGGTACATAAAAAAGTATCTGTCCCTATGGGTGAACGATCCACATGATAAGAATATACATCTGTGGAGATAAAGTCGAATTCATCATCCCGTTCGTAGCATTTAAGCAGGTTAAGAGAAGGCTGCGCTCCGAGATCACTTAATAATTGCAGATCATTTAAAATAATTTCCCTTGCTGTGTTTCCGTTTTCCGATAACTGCAGTGCTGAAAGATCTTCCCGGGAAATTTCTGTAATATTCTCTTCCAACTGAAGTTTCGACACGATTTCCTTAAAATCTCCATCCAGATTCCTGTACCAGCAGGCCGCATTCAGCATTCCGCGGAAGCGGGTGTTCACAAGTTCAGAGAAAGTGGAAACCACTTTTACCTGATGGCTGTCAGAAAATGTATTGCTCATAGGGGAAAATTATCCGGTATTTTTAATTTCAGCAAAAATAGTGAACAATCGGATAAGTACAGGATTAAAATCTTTTTCAATAAAGGATTAGTAAATACAATGCATCAATTGTTTCTTCAATACCTATTCTACAAGCTATATAATATCAATCTTTCAACCAAGATGAAAGAATAGCCATTCGCAAAGTTCAGATTTGAATACAAAAAAACAGTACTCCCCGAAAAGAGCACTGCATATATAATAAAGGTTATCAGTTTCAATTCTGTTCAGATCATTATTTCTTAAGTATTTTTTCCGTTACTGCTGAAGATCTGGTTTTAAGTTTTATGTAATATACCCCTGTCTGAAGGGATGATAATACAATCTGCTCCTGCACTCCATTTAAAATTCCCTGCTTTACCAGCTGGCCTGCTGCACCGTAGATCTCATAAGAAACCAACGGTTCTTTACTCCGTATATGAAGAATATCCTGTACAGGATTGGGATACAGCTGTATTCCGGTCTGGGCAGAAGTTTCTTCTACAGACATCTGGCTGCAAGCCGATTGAGCATATTTTGTGAAAAAAGACTGGGATTTACCTCCCATTACATTAACAGGCATTGTATTGACTCCATCATTAGGATCAGTAAATAACTGAGCATGAAAAAGCCCTCCCAGTATATAATTGCCATCATTGTCTACTGCAATAGCCGTAAACTCATCCTGAGAATCATAACTGCTGTAAATTTCAGCTGCACCGATGACAGCACCTGTATTTTTATTGAAACGGACCAATAAAGGATCTGCCAGATCTCCGTTGGGACGTGTCATGGCATGGCTTCCCCAGATATCATTCCAGCTTCCCTTGGCAAATGCCAGCTCATTTCCGTTAAGGGCCAATACGCCTTTTACAGTACGATAAGCGCCGTATGTGGTAATCCCGTCTGCAATTTTAGCCCATTGCACGGCTCCGTTTGCATTAAGACGCATCACGAAAGGTACCTGACCTGTATAGTTAGGTAAAGGAAAAGTATAGTTTCCGAAAGTTCCGGCAGCCGTTCCGGCAAAATAACGTCCGGAAATATAAATATCTGAAGATTCAGAATCTTTTATGAGAGAATGAATTTCATTATCCACAATTCCCGGTACAGCGCCATCCAGCTCCTTCCGCCACAATTCTGCGCCGGTTGTTCCATCAAAAGCCAGTAAATAGCCGTCTTTTGTAAACGGAACATTATTGTACGAAAACGCTTCATAATCAGTACTGGATTCCCCATACATTCTTCTTCCTGCCAGATAATAACGGTTCAGACTTTCATCATAAAGCAAATTTACTTTTCCGTCATCTCCCCCTGTGCTTATTCCTCCTGTAATAGGAAGCGCCAATGGGGTTCCGGGAGTCATATTCCCATTATTATAACTGAACTTTACCAGATAATATTTATAGCTTGATGTGTAGGTTGAAGGAACAGTAATCATCCCATCCAAATGTGTACCCGCCCTGAATCCCATAACCGCATGAATATTTTTGGAAGAATCCATATACATCATCTGAACATCACACCGCCTGCTTAGAAAATTAACATCTCCCTGCAAGGATTTGCTCCATGCCAGATTACCGTCAGACGTATTATATTTCAACAGATAGGCAGACTTATAACCCGGATCTGCTGTATCAACATCCACATAAGTGAAGGGAGGAATGGTATGGGTATCATCAAAATGTATAGGTACGGCATTAGGGTCTGTGGCCTCTGCCTGGCTATAAAGAGTAGCCATCACATATAATCCGCCGTTGTTATCCAACTCAATATGCCATGCATTTTCACCCAATCCTGACCCTCCTATAGTTCTTGTCCATCGTATATTCCCCTGGCAATCTGTAGAAAAAAGAAAGAGATCACGAAGCCCGTAGTTTGTAACAGAGGTACCGTTCAGATTCTGATCCTGGCTCCAGACTGTTGTCAGATAATAAGTATTGTTATTGTTATCCACAGCAATATCCCGGATCGATTCATCATACTGAATATGAAATCCCGGATCGGCAGAACCATTGGCCCCACCTACCTGCTTGGCCCACTGCCACTGATAGGTCTGGCTGAAAGATAATACAGGAAGTAATAGAAGTAATTTCCAGATTTTGTTTTTTAATTGTATCATAAAATTCGTTTATTTTCACATATTATAAAAAACAGTGTCCTCCGAAGAGAACACTGATTTATATATTCCTAATTTTTAATTAGTTTACCCTGCATCGAGGTATCTCCCGTCTGTACAATGACAATATAAACACCCTGCAGCCAGCCTGAAATTTCTACATCTACTTCTCCGGAAGATGTTTTCAGTTCTTTACGGAATTTGACATTGCCCATGGCATCAAAAACAGTAACTTGTTTAGCCTGCAGTTTTTCACTGCCAGTGTTATACGAGATTTTCACTCTTTCCTTCGCAGGATTCGGTATCATTTTCAGAGAAGATTCAGAAGTTACTTCTAATGTTCTCTCTGTTGCTTTACCAACTTTTCCATCTACTTTCACAACAAACTTACATTCTCCGTTGATGAATAAGATCTCATCCCAACCGGAGTAGTTAACATTCGGATAGAAAGTCAGCGGATTGGCATTCATATCATATGAACCTCCTGCCGGAATAGTAATTATAGATGGAAGATAGCTGCCAACCCCATTACCACTTGATATGGTAAGCGTTACCGCCTGCCCTGAACCATTATAAATTATTCCGTGAACGTTAAAGTGATCTCCGTCCCACTTCAGGTAAAGGTCACCTTCCATTCTGCATTCTGTAGATACACCACAATCTTTACCAGGGAAATAGTTCATTGGTCCTGAAGTATACTGACATCCGAAATGATCGATCTGTAAATTGTAAGTGCCTGCCGAACCAGGATAATACGGATTGATAAAGGCATTATTACCACTCTGAACATTATTGCCGAAATACTGCCATTCATGGTGATCAAAAATTCCTTTAGGTCCTATAACATAGTTCTTTCTTAAGCATTCATCATAGCAGCCTGTAGGGAATACCCACATCAGACTCTCAAGACTCAATGGTACCTGTGTATTTGCTACCACCTTACATCCGCTTGGTGCAGTATACGTTACCTGATAAGCACCTCCTTCATTGACGGTGATACTCTGGCCAACCATTCCGTTGCTCCAGTTATAATCTCCGGCACCTCCTGAAGCCGTTAATTTAACTCTATAAGGCTGACAGCTTTGTAAAGTATAAGTAATAGACACTGCCGGTGGCGGGCTGCTCACTGTAACAGTGAAGTTTTTAGTGCTCATACATCCTGATGTTCCCGGAGTCCTTACTTCAAGAGTATATACATAAGTTCCTGCAGCTAATGCTCCGGTATTATAGATGATCGGTGCAGCAGCAGAAGACCATGGGATCACTACCACACCTCCTTTTTTCCATTGATATTCAAGAGTATTATCCGTTACAATACCATTCAGGGTTGTTGATGACCCGGCACATATATTCGCTTTACCTGAAATATTCACATATGGAAGGTTTTTCAGGGTTACCGGTACCAGCTGAGAACTCATTATTTCCGTTCTGCAGTTGTCTGCCGATATCAATATCGGCCAGTAGTTTCCGGACTGTGTCGGAACAAAAGTCGCAGAGTTTGGAGCCCCTGCTACCTGCTGAGAACCATTCATCCAGATATAGCCTGACGGAGCAGCTCCTGAAGGGATAAATGTAATCGCCGGGCTACTTCCTACACAAGCTACAACAGAAAGTGGATTAATACTTCCGCTTAAGTTAGCTGCTACTACATTAATAGGTGCATTGGCAGACTCAAAAACACATCCCTGAGGAGTTTTGATTCTTAATTTTATATTGGTAGGTCCACTTGTATTGATAGCAACAGCAGTCGTAGGACCTGAAGCCACTATAGAAGTATTGGAGAACAACCATGTATAGGTATTCGCAGGATTATATCCGACAGGTGTCAGGTTAATAACTTCTCCTACACATACTTTAGAAGGACTTGTAAAGCTTAAACTTGGAACCGGCGGTATCGTAATAGTCTTCGTCATACTGCATGACGGGAACCCAGAAGCCACCATGGTCATAGTGAAAGTATAGGTACCCGGTGCAAGATTAGTATAAGTAGCTGTTTGCCCGTACTGATCAGGCTGTCCGCCTCCGCTGAATGTATATGATATCGCCGAGGTGATATTGAATATTGTAGACGTATTGTGCAGCTTCAGCGTATATCCGTTGCTACCGTTACACACCAGACTCTCATTAAATTTAGCCTCATACTTTTTCTGTACTTCTACAGCCTTGGCATACCAGCATGACCCGAATCTTATACGTACAAAAACAATATGGGCAGCCGGCATAGTGGTCTTATACACTGGGAAAGCTGTCCCCTGACCTGAATCCAAAGTCAGAATAGGGTCTGATTCCCATACAATCTCATCTGCAGTTCCTATGTAAGACAGATCGGTTACGGTGATTTTATTACATTCTACCCATTTTGGCGTAAAGCTGATTTGAGGATCTGGTCCTGTACAGCCACTACCGGTTGAGCAGGACTGTTTCACTTTTACCTCTTGGGAATACACTACACAGGTATTGATATCCGTAGCCTGAACCATATAAGTTCCAATGGCATTAGGGCCTGAAATCGTATATGAATTGCTGGTAGCCCCTAGTATTTGTGCACCATTTCTATACCATTGCCATGAACTAATCCCTGTAAGTCCTGTAGAACTGTTGGCAGTAAGGGTATACGGAGCCATGGTAGCAGGATCGCAAACCACGATATTATATACCGGAGAAATCGTAATGATCGTTTCAGGCAGTACTATAAAGCTGGCTGATGCTGTAGGAGTATAGTTACATCCGTTAGTTCCTGCATAGGTCACGATAACCGTCTGGGAAATATTCCCTCCGGTATTGTTCTGTATATAATTGTTATTCGGGAAAGTATAACTTCCGGACGTATTAAATATAGCAGAATGGGTTGTTCCGTTGGCAAAAGTGAAAGTTACACTGCTTGCATTCGTAATTCCGGTCTGATTAACCGTAAAGGTAAGAGGTGAACCTAAACATATTTTTCCAACATTAGTAAAATTAACTACCGGAAGCGGTTGTAAAGCAATTGGAATTTCAATCGTTCTTACAGTTCCGCATTTTGTTATTTTTAATTTAAGGGTTGAGCTGCTGGTTGTAGTAATTTCGTTGAAATTTACAGTAATATTAGCTGTTCCCTGCCCTGCTACGACACTTCCGAAATTAGAACTTCCGAAGCTCCATTCCATTGAATCCGGCGTAATTCCGTTCAGATTTGCACTGAAGGTCTGCGTACTGCTCGGGCAGAAAGGTCCCGGATTCGGATTAATGGTAATCGTATTAAGATTAAGCGGTACCACGGTTCTTGAAATAGGAGTCGAAAGACATCCTACCGGACTGCTCGTCAATTTGTTACGTACCGATATTACATACTGTGAAGCACCGGCATTAAATATAATAGTCACAGAAGCTCCCGAATTGCTACCTTGGATTGTTCCGTTGGTTACGTCCCATACAGGCACTACTCCCGGATCAACCGAATTCAGTTTAAAAATATAAGGCTTGCCAGGACATACTTTTTCTTCCCCTACGATTGGTCCTGTAGGCGGTTGTGGATTAGGTAATACTTTTACCTGTATCGGGTTGCTTTCACAAGCCCCGCCCACTTTAGTTGCTGTAACGGTATAAGAACCCGCTGTTGCAAAATTATAACTAAAAGTCCCTGTAGTAGGAGGAGACGTGTATACCGAGTTTCCTGTAACCACTTTCCATGTAACAGGTACGTTAGGATTGGCATTGAAAGACTGGGATGTACCTACACAGATTTCATCCGCTCCTCCGCTGATCTGTACCGGTGCTTCCACTACAATATTAATATAAGCCTGCCCGCTGCAAGACAATAATGTATTGAAATAATCTGCAGTAAGCGTATAGTTTCCAGGCTGGTTAGCCGTGAAAAGAACCTCATTTCTTTGCTGATTATAGTCCAGCAGAGCTGGTGCCGGTCCGGATACATTCCATTTCACACTGGTGGTAGGCCATTGAGGAAGACCGTAGATATACTGTTTACCGGTACATACTATCGGCTCACCTTTGATTTTACCTTTCTTTAAAATCACCGGGATCTTGATCGTTGTCCATTCAGGACAGCCACATTCAGATTGATACATTACATAACCAAAACCATCAGCCGGATCCACATTATCCCACGCTACTTCAATTTCACTACCGTTGTTGCTGACAATGGTTCCGCCAATCACTTTCCATTTTCCGGGACATCCGTCCTGTACGTTGTATTTCTCAATGCTTCCTTCGCATACTACCGAAGCACAGTTGATCTGTACAGGGGTAGATTTGAGCACTTCAACCGGCATCTTAATGCTGCTTGAACAGCCGCACTTGTTAGTTACCGTTAATCTTACCGTATAATTTCCCGGATTCACATAAGCATGAGACGGCTCAAAGGCTGTAGAAGTTGTACCGTCCCCAAAGTCCCAGAAATAATTAATAATTTCTGTGCCGCCATTCTGATAAGAAAGATTTTCAAAATAGATTGTTGTATTCCGGCATACTGTAGACTTCAGGTTTTTCATTTCAAACTTGGCCACCGGGCTGTTGATTTTTTCGATACAGATGTTCTGGTTTTCAAAAGTTCCGTCTGTATACGTAATCGTTGCCTGTACAGCGCCACTGCCTGCAGCGCCCCAATTAACCACGGCCTGGGTATTTCCGGTACCGGAAACCGTTGAGTTTCCACCTGAGATATTCCATTGTACATACGAGATATTCTGGCCGCTTACAGTATAAGTGACCGTACTTCCTTCGCATACCCGGAGACACTGTGATGAATTGATAAAAGAATAGGTAGTACCGTTGTCATCCGTACCCCCTTTTTCTCCCCGGTATTCCTGACATCCTACCTGGGAATTCCATGTAATTCGAGCTGATTGTGCTTGTAGTGCCCATGGTACTAAAAGCCAACATAGTAGTAGCCATCTGAAGATGTGCTGCCTACTGAAATAGGTGTTGTTTTTCATAGTTATTAAAAAAAGTGTTATTAATTTTAACCCAAATTAATAAAAAAAATAACATGAAAATCATTTAATAGTGAAAAATATTACGAATTTACAACCTGAAGCCCAATATTTTAACCGAATATGATACCATATTTTATTTCACTTGCATTATAGTTAATAACAGAAAACAGCGTTCAATTCAGGCAACACCATTATTTTTTGCTGTATAATTCACTTTTATAATTTTAAATTAAAATATAAATCAAAATCATATTTTTTATTTAATATATTTCTAAATAAATCAATAATATATTAAATATTTTAACAAAACCACTCTTACAACAATATCCTCCAGCCATTTCAATTGTCAGATGAGAGTATTTTAATTCAACATTTCCAAAACCATATATTTTGATGAAGAATTGCCTGCCGAAAGTGAAATACTTATCTTTGTTTTCTAAGGCTTATCCAAACATTGATCAGAAAACCTTCCCTATGAAAAAAAACAGCTTTTTATTTTCCGCAAAAGGAATTGTTCTTGCAGCTTTTCTTTCCTTACATACAGTTACTTATGCTCAGAAAACAACAGATATTTCAACGATTTCTGAAAAAACATTAAACAGTATCCTGGAAAAAAACAGAACCTATTACACACAGGGGAAAGTAGCAGATTATATTCCCGAGCTTGGAAAAATGGATGCCAAAGCTATTGCTTTTTCAGTGGTGGATAAGAACGGTAAAGTATTCAACACCGGTGATGTAAGTAAAAAATTTACCATGCAGAGTATCTCCAAGATCATCGCCTTAATGGTAGCCGTGAATGAAAAAGGAGAAGCCAATGTCTTTGATAAGATGGGTTACTTCGGATCAGACAGACCTTTCAATCATTTTTCCAATCTTGAAACTACAGGTAAGCCGCTCAACCCGATGATGAACGCCGGTGCGATCCTTACCACTTCCTTGATTTCCGGAGAAGGTGAAAAGCCATTCCTTAAAGTTCTGGACATGGTAAGGTATATTACCAGAAATCCAACCATCGACTACAGCAAATCTGTCTATGAATCCGAAAAATCTACCGGACACCGTAACCGGGGAATGTTTTACATCATGAAAAACAGCGGATTGATTTCAGGAAATGAAGATCAGCTGGATAACTATTTCAAACAATGTTCTATTGAACTGACTGCTGAAGATCTGGCGAAAATAGGATATTTCTTTGCCAATCAGTGCGTCCGTTTTGACGGAGATTCCCAATATAAAAATGCCGAAGTTGCCAGACTGATAGAATCTCAAATGCTGACTGCCGGAATGTATGAGTTCAGCGGCGAATATTCCAGAATGGTTGGATTACCGAGCAAATCCGGAGTTGGAGGCGGAATCACCGTGAGCGTTCCGGGGAAAATGGGTATCGGGGTATTCAGTCCTGCATTGGATCAGCATGGAAATTCACTGGCGGGTTATCATATGATCCTGGATCTGGTAAAACAGTACAATCTGAGTATTTTCTAAAAAGATTACCTTTCATAAAAAAAGCTCCGAAACATTATGTTTTTGGAGCTTTTTACGTTCATCTTCCAATAAACAACTGCCTGTGTGAAACTGTATTTCAATATTCGGAATACAGTACTACCCTCCTAAAAATATTCCCCCTACCGTATAAGATTAATAAATTGAAAATTTTATTCTATAACTCTGATTTCTGAATTTATAAGGTAACATTTTAAAAATATGAAGTAAATTTTTAAAGAAAAACGACATAAAATAAAATTATTATAACAGCAAATCATAAAATGATATGTATAAAACAATTTTTTTATTCCTGTTAAAATTATCAATTTCTTAACCTACCTGTGCAAATAATTCACAAAAAGCATTTCCCTATCATCTTTGTATAGTATTACAATTCAGTTCCATGTGAAATAAATTGGAATTTTTATGATTTTCGCAAAGCCGGTTTACATAGATTTAACACCCCTATCTGCATGTTATTTTTTTGTAATATTAGAAAAAACAAATCTCTTCTTTTTGAAATATTTTATTTTTTATTTCTATCTTTGCTTAACATTTCTTTAACTATAATTAATTATAATTATAGTTACTTGGATTGTGCCGCCTTGTTTATAATGAATAAGAAAATAAACTATATACTTTAATAGCGTTTGAATAATCAACATTTATTTGTTAAAAAATTATTACTAAATTGCATTTATGATTAAATATATATCATAATTTTATTATTTTTATTCACTCATAATAAAAAAACACTCTTTATCCCTGTAGGATTAGAGTTTTATTATGAAACCATATATTATTTTCAATACTATAGATGAGATGAAAAACTTGACCAATGCAAGGCCGAAGCCTTATGAAGAACTGAATAGCCGCCTTACTCCTGAAGATCCCCGGGTTGATAGTATTTTATTGAAAAATAATTACCAAAAAGACTTTATAATTAAAGATATAACAAGAACCAATTTTATTCGTTCATAGCAGGCATTAGCTCTATATATCAAAGAGTTGATGTTTGTGGTGAAATTTTTTACTAACATATCAACGCCATGAAAAACTTAACCATTATTGGACTAACGCCTTTTGAAAGGCCGGATGTCAATCTTATGCCTAAAATGCATCAGGCGGGTATATTTCCTGTTGTAAGCTTAGGGCATGAATTGTCAACTGCCAGGGAAGCTTTGAGCCTCCTTGACCAATCTGATATACCTTCGTATGGTATTCACATGTCTGACGAGATTTTTTTGGCACTTCAATTTCCCGAGAAAGTGACATTTGCCATCCTACCGTCCGGAATGTCAGTCAAGCAGAACTCAAACCTGAATATTATTTATCAGGTAACCAGTTTAGAGGAAGCAAGACAGGCGGAGCAATCAGGAGCAAAAGGAATTATTGTTAAAGGAAATGAGGCAGGAGGCCAAATCGGTTACGAATCTACATTCGTACTGTTCCAGCGCATTATCAGTGAAATCAAAAGCATTCCGGTTTGGGTACAGGGGGGAATAGGACTCCATACTGCCGCAGCTGTGAAAGCTTTGGGAGCAGCAGGTGTTGTTTTAGACAGCCAGCTTGCATTATTCCCTGAAAGCTCAGTTCCGAAAGATATTAAAGATTTATCATCAAAACTGAACGGAACAGAGACAAAGATCATTGCCAACCACCGTGTATTGGTAAGGCCCAATTCACCTTCATTGCCAGATGATATCACGGCTGAAGATCTTAAAAGCTATTTTACAGGTTTTGACATCAGCAAGAGCTACATCCCGATGGGACAGGATATTTCCCTTGCAACAGACCTGTATGAAGAGTTCAGAACCCTGAAAAAGCTTGCATTCGGACTGAAAGAAGCCATGTACGGCCACTTGAAACAGGCAAAAGCCCTTCAGGTGATTGATCAGAACAATTCATTAGCACAGGAACTCGGATTAAAATATCCAATTGCACAGGGACCAATGACCCGTGTAAGTGATGTTCCCGGATTTGCCAATGCAGTAGCAGAAGCAGGAGCCTTGCCATTTGTTGCCTTATCTTTATTAAAAGGAAATTCTGCAAAATCTCTGGTAATGGAAACCAAAGAACTGGCAGGTAATAAAACATGGGGGGTAGGAATTCTAGGATTTGCACCTCAGGAATTAAGGGATGAACAGACCTCTTATATCCTTGAAGCTCAACCACCTGCAGTATTGATCGCAGGCGGAAGACCGGCACAGGCCAAAGTATTTGAAAAAGCAGGAATAAAAACGTTCCTGCACGTTCCGTCTCCTGCCCTGTTGGATATTTTCCTTAAAGAAGGGGCTAAGAACTTTATCTTCGAAGGCCGTGAATGTGGAGGACACGTGGGTCCTTTATCCAGCATGGTTCTTTGGGAAAAACAGATTGAACGCATATTAAAAGAAGACCATCCGGAAAATATCAGTGTATTTTTTGCCGGTGGAATCCATAATGATTTCTCAACAGCATTCGTTTCTATCATGGCTGCTCCATTAGCTGCCAGAGGGGTAAAAGTAGGTGTATTGATGGGAACCGCTTACCTGTACACTCAGGAAGCTGTACAAACAGGTGCTATCCAGGAAGAATTCCAGGTACAGGCGATGCAGGCAAAAGATACGGTTTTACTGGAAACTGCGCCTGGTCACGAAACACGTTGTTTAAATACAGCATTCGCCAACTACTTTAATACCGAAAAAGCTAAACTTTTAGCTGCCGGAACCGATAAAAAAGAAGTATGGGAAAAGCTGGAAAAACTTAACGTAGGCCGTTTAAGAATTGCAGCTAAAGGAATTGAACGTCAGGGAGATCAGTTGGTCAACATTCCTAAAGACGATCAGTTGGATCTTGGAATGTACATGATCGGGCAGATTGCAACGATGCACAACAAAGTTCTTACCCTTGAAGAACTTCACCAAAACGTCAGTATCAACAATTACGAATATATCCAAAACGCTGAATTGTCAGAACAGCCAACATCAAGCGAAAAGCCATTAGACATTGCAATCGTAGGAATGGAATGTATTTTCCCTGGTGCCAAAAACCTGGATGAATTCTGGAGAAACATCATCTTAGGAAAAGACAGCGTTACCGAAGTTCCGGATGAAAGATGGAATAAAGACCTCTATTACAAACCGGATTCAGACGAAGCGGATGTATCCCATTCAAAATGGGGTGGTTTCATCCCGAAAATTGATTTTGATCCTTTAGCATTCGGAATTCCGCCACAATCTCTTGCCGCTATTGAACCTACGCAACTGCTTACTTTATTGGTAGCAAAACGTGCGATGGAAGATGCAGGATATGGTGAAAAACATATCAACAGAGAAAACATTTCTGTCATTATCGGGGCTGAAGGAGGTAACGACCTTGCCAACAGCTATAGTTTCAGAGGATATTATAAACAGGTTTTCGGAGAACTTCACGAAGAAGTAAAAGAGGCTTTCCCACATACTACAGAGGATTCTTTTCCTGGTATTTTGGCCAATGTGATCGCAGGTAGGATTACGAACCGTCTTGATTTGGGCGGAAGAAACTTTACCGTAGATGCCGCATGTGCTTCTTCTTTAGCCGCTATTGACCTGGCATGTCAGGAACTGGTATTGGGTAAATCTGATATGGTTCTTGCCGGAGGTGCAGACTTACATAACGGAATCAACGATTACCTGATGTTCTCCAGCACCCACGCCCTTTCCAGAAAAGGAAGATGTGCCACATTCGACAGTGAGGCAGACGGAATTGCCCTTGGAGAAGGAATCGCCATCCTTGTGTTGAAAAGATATGAAGACGCCATCAACGATGGTGATCGTATTTACTCTGTCATCAAAGGAGTGGGTGGATCCAGTGATGGTAAAGCTCTTGGATTGACTGCTCCTAGAAAAGTAGGTCAGGTAAGAGCGCTTGAGCGTGCTTATACCCAGGCAGGAATCAGTGCTGCAGCTGTAGGATTGGTAGAAGCTCATGGTACAGGAACCGTTGTTGGAGACAGAACAGAATTAAGTGCATTAACCAACCTATTCAGTCGTTCAGGGGCTTTACCTGGACAAACACATTTAGGTTCCGTGAAAACCCAGATCGGACATACTAAGTGCGCAGCAGGCTTAGCAGGTTTAATCAAAGCTTCCCTTGCTGTTTACCATGGAGTAAAGCCTCCTACCCTTCACCTTAAGCAGCCAAACGCTTATTATAACGCACAAACCAGCCCATTCTCTTTCCACGCTGAAACAGGATTATGGACGGAGAAAAACCGTTATGCAGGAATCAGTGCTTTTGGATTTGGGGGAACCAACTTCCACACTGTCATTGCGAACCATCCGAAACAGGATAATTCTATTGCGATGCAGTCATGGCCTTCAGAATTATTTGTATTCCGTGGGGATACTTATGAGGAAGCAAAAGGGCAATCAAGCCAAATCAAAACATTATTGGAAATCAATGATGAGATTCCATTAAAAGATATTGCTTACAGCTTAAGCATCAGTTCAGAGAAACCAATTCAGTTCAGTATCGTAGCTGATACCGCTGTAGATCTGATGATGAAAATTGAGTTAGTATTGGTAGGAATTGAAACCAAAGATACTTTCACGGTCAGCAAAAAAGAAGGTAAAGTAGCTTTCACATTCCCTGGACAAGGAAGTCAGAGAATCAATATGGCCCGTGATCTGTTCGTAGTATTCCCGGCTATGCGTAAGGTGATTGACAATTATCCTGAACTTGAAAAAGTTGTTTTCCCTTCAACAACCTTCAATGAAGCGGATTTAAAGCAACAAAAAGAAACCATTAAAGATACCCGTTTAGCACAACCGCTTTTAGGAATTGTTGATCTTGCATTAGCGAAATTCTTAGAATCATTGGGAATCATTCCTGATATGCTGGCTGGTCATAGCTATGGTGAATTACCTGCTTTGTGTTTCTCAGGAGTATTTGGTGAGGACAAACTGGTTGATTTAAGTATTCAAAGAGCAAAATCTATTTTAAATTCAGTAGAAGGCGGAGATCCGGGTTCTATGTTAGCAGCAAGTGCTACTCACGAACGTTTACAGCCGATCATTGCTAAAGTGGAAGGATGTTATCCGGTTAATTTCAATGCCCCTACTCAATGTGTTATCGCTGGAAGTACGGAAGCCATCAATAAGCTATTGGAAGTCCTTAAACAGGAAGGTATTTCTGCTAAAAAACTGGAAGTGGCGTGTGCATTCCACAGTCCGTTATTGGCCAAATCAAAAGATTTATACGCTGATGTATTAAAAGACGTTCCTTTCCAGGAAATGCAGATCCCTGTATGGTCTAATACGACTGCAGATGTATATCCATCGAATCCTGCAGACATTAAAGAAAGACTGACTGACCATTTGGTACAGCCTGTAAGATTCGTGGAACAGATGCAGGCGATGTATAACGACGGAGCAAGAATCTTCATCGAGGTAGGACCTGGAAAAGTCCTTACAGGATTGGCAAAATCATGTATTGAAAAAGACCAGTTGACTTTATATGTTGAAGACAGCAGCCGTAATAAGTTCACCCACTTGCTTTGCATGTTGGCACAATATTTAGGAACCGGGCGCAGCTTCAATATTGAGAAACTTTTCGATGGCCGTTTCGTTCAGCTTGTGGATATCAATCAGCCTGAGCTGTATAAGAAAAGCCCTGCCATCTGGCGTGTTAACGGACAAGCTGCACATCCGACAACAGGTTCATTGCCTGCTAATGGTGCACTCCCTATCATAAACCCTATTCCCATGAATAATTTTACTACTCATAATACGCAAGCTCCTGCACCGGAAAGCCTATCTACGGCAGAACGTATGCTGCAGGAATATTTGAACAGCATGAAACTAATGATACAGGCACAACGTGATGTGATGCTTTCCTTTATGGGACAGAATCCTCAGGTGAATCCAATGCCTGTTTATAATACACCAATGCCGGCTCCTACTCCTGAACGTACTATTCCTGTACAGCAGGTTCAACAAACAGCAACCGTTGCTGTAGCCGCTACTGCCGTTGCTGTGAAAGCTACTCCTACAAGAGATATCAAAGCATTATTACTGCAGGTGGTAAGCGATAAAACAGGATATCCTCAGGAAATGCTGGGCATGGAAATGGACCTTGAAGCTGATTTAAGTATCGACTCTATCAAAAGAGTGGAAATCATCGGAACGCTTCGTAACGAACTGGGAACATTAGCGAAAGGCAACACCAATGAAGATATGGTGATGGAACAATTGGCAGGAATCAAAACCCTAAGCGGATTAGTTTCATGGCTTACTGAATTCTCCGGAGCAGATGCAACAGTAACTTCTGAAAAAAATGGAACTTCAACTGAGGTCTCTTCAAAACCACAAGCAAAATCTGCATTATCACTGGAAGACCTTCAAAACGCCATCCTGAATATCGTAAGCGAAAAAACAGGGTATCCAAAAGAAATGTTAGGATTAGATTTAGATTTGGAAGCAGACCTGAGCATCGATTCTATCAAGCGTATGGAAATCATTGCGGATCTTAAAAACAAGATCGGTTTTGGTGAAAACCTTGAACAGGCTGATGATGTCATGGAAAAACTGGCAGCCATTAAAACCCTTCGTGGATTGGCAAGCTGGATCAGTGAAATGAGCGGCGACAACAGTGAAGTAAAAAACGAAGTAAAGGAAGAAGTAGCTTCTGAACCGACTAACAATGTATTATCACGTCTTCGTTTTGACATCACGCCTACAGATGCCTCTTCAGTACAAAATACAGATATTCTGCAGAGAAAACGTTTTGCAATTACTCAAGATGACACCCAACAAACCTCAGCCATTAAAGCTGAATTGGAAAAACACGGAGCTATCGTAGAATTGGTAGACGCCAATAAAGATCTTTCAAATGTTGATGGATTAATCATGCTGGACCTGTTCTCAGCAACAGATAAACCAAGCATCATCGATCATGTTGATTTGATTAAAAAACTTGATTTTGATAAAGCAAAATGGGTGTATTTAATCTCTGATATTGCAGCTCACATTCAGGAAATCAATGATGTAAGTGTATTGCGTCATCACCAAGGTTATCCTGGACTTTTCAAAAGTTTAGCAAGAGAATTCGATCATACAACTTGCAGATTCATCAGTTTAAGTACTCCTCAGGAAGTAGATCAGATTGCTGATATTACTTTAAAGGAAATATTAACCAACGATAAACCTGCTGAAGTTATTTATAAAAACGAACAAAGACATAAGGTAGACATTATCCCTTCCCCATTGTCAACGAGTTTAAATGAAGCGCACATTCAGTTGGATCAGAAATCTGTGGTACTGGTATTAGGCGGAGCACAGGGAATCACTGCAGAATTGGTGAAACACATGTCTCAGGCGTATCCATGTACTTATATTTTAGTAGGAAGATCAGCAGATCCAAGAAATGAAGCTTCTGCTAAAGAATTCGAAGGAATGAAGACTAAGGAAGAGATCAGAGCTTATCTGATTAAGTCCGGAAAATTCACTTCTCCTGCTGAAATCGAAAAAGAAACAACGAAAATTTTCAAAAACAATCAGATCCTACGCACGATCCGTGATATGAAAGCGCTTGGAAACACTATTATTTATCAATCTCTAGACCTTTGTGACGAAGAAGGATTAAGTAATTTAATCAGCAGTATTTACGAAAAATACAACCGTTTAGATGGAGTGATCCACGGAGCAGGTCTTTTGGAAGATAAATTATTCAAACAAAAGACGACTTCTTCTTTCGGACGTGTATTTGATACCAAAGTAAAACCACTTCGTGTATTGGCTGAACAGCTTCGCACAGACTGCCAGTTCGTGGTATTATTCTCAAGTATCGCATCCGTATATGGTAATAAAGGCCAAACAGATTATGCTGCGGCCAACAGTGTACTGGATGATTACGCTAACGCTCTGAATAAAAGACTGCAAGGAAAAGTAATCTCCATCAACTGGGGACCTTGGAAAGGTGCCGGAATGGTCTCTTCCACCCTTGAGTCTGAATACGAACGCAGAGGAATTTCCATGATCCCATTGGATGAAGGAAAAGAAATCTTCCTTAATGAAATAAAATACGGAACTGAAAGCCAGGTGCTTATCATGTCAGGAAATAATTGGTAACCCTCTGTAAACACTAAACATGAAAAAAACAGATGTTGCTGTAGTTGGATTATCCTGCGTCTTTCCCGGGGCGCAGGATGCCCATACTTTTTGGCAGAATATTGTCAATAAAGTAGACTCTACCCAATCCGCTCCGGCAGATAGGATAGATCCGGTGCATTTTAGCGATGCCACCAACCCTGTCGATCGTTTCTACTGCAAACGAGGCGGGTTTATTCCTGATTATGAGTTTAATCCTACCACTTTTGGAATTTTACCCCTTGCGGTGGAAGGAACAGAACCCGATCATTTACTGACCCTTGATTTAGTTCAGAAAGCTTTAGAGGATGCCGGAGTATTTCAAAAGAATATTTCCCTTGAAAAAGCAGGAATTATCATCGGGAAAGGAAATTATACCGGGCCGGGAGCTACCCGTGCCATTGAAATTGTAAGAACCGGAGAACAGATTTCCTCCTTATTACAGGAATTGCTCCCTCAGGTATCTTCTGCTGATATTGAAAAAGTAAAACATGCTTTCCAGGAACGCAAAGGACGTTTCGCAGCTGATACTGCCATGGGATTAATTCCCAATCTGGTAGCGTCATTGGTAGCCAACCGTTTTGACCTTGGAGGCGTTGCTTTTACCGTGGATGCTGCTTGTGCCAGTGCTTTAATCGCTGTAGATCACGCTGTACAGGAACTTCAGAGAGGACGTTCCGATATGATGATCGCCGGAGGTGTTCACACCGGACAAAACGCTGCTTTCTGGAGTATTTTTGCCCAATTGGGAGCCATGTCCCGCCAGGAAAAAATCAAACCGTTCAGCAGCGATGCTGATGGATTACTGATTGGCGAAGGCTGTGGTTTCGTCGTTTTAAAACGATTGGAAGACGCAGTTCGCGATCAGGATAAAATCTATGCTGTGATTAAAGGTGTTGGTGTAAGCAGTGACGGTAACGGAACCAGCGTGATGAGCCCATCCGTAAAAGGGCAGCTGAAAGCTTTAGAACAAGCCTGGATCAATGCAGATCTGGATAAAAATAAAGTAGGTTACCTTGAAGCTCATGGTACCGGAACTCCGCTTGGAGATAAAACCGAACTTCAGACCTTAGCACAGTTCTTTGGGAAAGAAGAAACTGCTCCAGTGGCTGGAATCGGTTCTGTAAAATCCAATATCGGACATGCTATGCCGGCTGCAGGAATCGCAGGACTGATTAAAACCTGTCTTGCTTTACACCATGATACTTTGCCACCAACATTGTACTGTGAGAATCCAACAGCAGAAATGCAGAATACAAGATTCGAACCGGTACAGGAAGCCAAAAACTGGTCAAAAACAGGACTACCAAAAGTAGCAGCGGTTAATGCTTTCGGGTTTGGAGGAATCAATGCACACGTTGTTCTTGAAGGCTATGATATGCCTAAAAAAGACAAGGTATTGCTATTGGCCAGACCTACACATGAAGAATTGGTTTCTGCATTACAAAATAATGATACCACTTTAGGAGAAGGAGATTTCAGAGTAGCCATATTCGATCCTACCCCTGCAAGAATAGAAAAAGCCCTTAAAATCGTTTCTAAAAACCTGATCTGGAAAAACAAGCAGGACATCTGGTATACTTCTACCCCATTATTAAAAGATGGCGGAAAAGTAGCCTTTGTATTCCCCGGTTTGGATGGACTGGCAAAAGGTGAGGTGGAAAGTGCAAGCCGTTATTTCGGATTAACAGCGCCTATAGAAACAGAAGGTGAAGGTCTTTTAACCGATGCTTTAAACATCTTCAACAACTGCAGTATCCTTGACAATTCATTGAAAAAACTGGACATTATTCCGGATATGAATGCAGGACACAGTTTAGGAGAATGGCTGGCAGGATATTCATCAGAGTTAGCAGAAGCCAATTCTGTAAAAGCCTTAATCGATGTGCTGAAACCGGAAACTTTTGAATTAAAAGATTCCAAATTCATTGCCATCGGTGCCGGAATTGATGTGGTACAGCCTTTTATTACTGAAATTTCAGACCTGTATATTTCCAATGACAACTGCCCTAACCAGGTCATTCTTTGTGGGAGCAATGCTGCATTGGATGAATTGGTTCCGCAATTAAAATCAAAACAGATCTTCCATCAGGTACTGCCGTTCCAATCCGGGTTCCACTCTCCTTTTATCGCTGATAAGCTGGATGTGATCCTTGCCGGAATGGAAAAAGCACAGTTCCAGAAAACGAAGATTCCATTATGGTCTGCTACGACTTTAGAACCTTATCCGGCAGATCAGGCAGCGATCAGAAAACTGAGTGCCGAGCATTTGGTTGAGCCTGTTCGTTTCCGTGAACTGACAGATAAATTATATGAAGAAGGTGCCAGAGTATTCATCCAGGTGGGTACCGGCGGCCTGATCGGATTTATTGATGATACGTTGAAAGGAAAAGAATTCAGCACCATTCCTTCCAGTGTTCCTGCCCGTTCTGCATTAGCACAGTTACAACGTGTTGTCGCTTCGCTATTTGTAGAAGGGAAAACCATTGCTCTTGATTTCTTAGAAATTCAGCAGCAATCAAAAAAATCATCTGGAAAAGGGATTAAACTGGAATTAGGTTCGCCAATTATCAGAAACTTTAAAGAAGTAAAAGCTTTAGCTCAAACCTTTGAAACACCAAAACAATATACTGCTTCAGCTTCAGCCATGACTGCCAAAAGTGGTCATCCGCTGGTACAGGCGTTCCAGGACAATGTTAACGATATGATCCGTATGCAGGAAGAAGTCCTGACTTTATTCCAGAACCGTCCGGAGATTACGATTCCACGTCCTGCCCAGGTTGCTCCTGTAGCACAATATGCTGCTCCACAAGCACCGAGAAGTACAACTTTCACAAAAGATCTATACGTAACGCTTGAAAGCCATCCTTATCTGATCGACCACAGCTTATTGAGACAACCCAAAGGATGGGCTCATGTAGCCGATATGGAACCGGTCATCCCGATGACCATGATCTTTGAGCAGCTTGCAGAAATTGCAGAAGCGGAAATCCCGGGAACACAGGTTCATAAAATCATGAATGTAAGTGTATTCCAATGGATGAACGTTGCCCAGCCTTTTGAGAAAACTGTGAAAGGACAATGGCGTGGCGAAAACCATGCGTATCTGGATATTGAAAACTTCGCCAATGCTGAAGTGATCTTAAAATCTTCTCCTGTCCCTACTCCAACTTTCAACCTTTCCATTGGTGATCTTTTACCGATTGAAAGAACCCCTGAAGAAATCTATGACGCCCACATGTTCCATGGAGAGAAATACCAGGGAATTACAGAAGTTTCAGCGGTTGGAAACAAAGGAATCATAGGAAAGATCAAAGGAAACGGAGGAAAAGGATCTCTGCTGGACAATGCAGGACAGTTATTCGGACTTTGGTTACAGCTTACCTTGGTGAAAGACCGTATCGCCTTCCCGGTGAAGATCAGAGACATTGAATTCTTTGACGATATGCACGATCAGGAAGGTATTTTTGAATGTACCTGTATGCTGACCGAATTGAATGATGAATTTGCCATCGCAGATATTATCCTGAAAAGAGACGGAAAAGTATGGTGCGCCATCACAGGCTGGCAGAACAGAAGACTGGAAATTGATGCCGCTTTATGGAATGTTTCCATGTCGCCACTGCACAACCGTCTTTCTGAAGAGATCGCTCCGGAAGTATTTTTCTTCCACCAGGCTTATACCAGAGTCGCTTCATGGGATTTCATCCTGAAAAGATATTTTAACCAAACGGAAAAACAGCATCACCAGCAATTATTACCCAACAAGAAGAAAAACTGGATGGTAAGCCGTGTTGCGGTAAAAGATGCCGTGAGAAACCTTCTTCGCAAGGAAAAAAATCATGCCTGCTTCCCGATCACTTTTGAGATCCGTTCCGATGAAGTGGGGAAACCTTACCTCATCAGTGATTTTACAGAAGACATCCATATTTCACTGGCTCACAAAGGAAAAGAAGCTGTGGGTATTGCGAGATATGGCAAATCTGTAGGAATCGATATGGAACTCATGGAAGAACGCAGCGAAGGATTCTATGATCTGGTATTTACAGACCATGAATTAGCCTTATTAAAAGGAAAAGACCAGGCAGAATGGACGACCCGTTTATGGGTAGCGAAGGAAGCCTACGGAAAGTTCTTAGGAACAGGACTGAAAGGGAATCCAAAAGCCTTCGAAGTCGAACAAATAAAAGAGGATCACTTGTGGATCAACAACATTGAAATCAAAACTGTTAAACATAAAAATTATATTATCGGATGGACACTGTAAACGCAACATTAAAAATGAACCACGAAGAACTTTTTACTTTATTAAAAGGTTTTATTACTGAAGTGATAGGGGCTGAATTTGTAGAGGAGATGGATATTACTCCGGAAAGTTCATTCACCAAAGATCTTGAAATGGACAGCATCGAGATTGTCTCTTTCTCTGAAAAGATCAAGGCGCATTTTGGCGATCAGATCGACTTTACAGGCTGGTTATCTTCTATGGATCTTGACCAGCTTATTAATCTTGACCTTAGTATGATCATCAATTATATCTACGAATGCCAATAATCACTGTCAATAACAGACAAGTTCATATACAGGAACTCAATAAAGGAGCCGAACAAACCGTGGTCTTAATCCACGGTATGTTCAGTAACCTGTCCATTTATTATTTTAATATTGCCCCCATTCTGGCAAAACATTTCCATGTGGTGATGTACGATCTGAAAAGTCACGGTATGAGTGAACGCTTTTTGGATGGGTACGACCTTGAAAACATGTCATCCGATCTGATGGGTTTAATAGATCACCTTCAACTGGAAAAAGTACATCTTGCAGGCTATAGCTTCGGCGGTCTTATTGCTTTAAAAACAGCATTAACATATCCTGAACGTGTTAATCAACTGGTGGTGATGGAAGCTCCGGATCCTCAGGACGAAAAAGCCCGTAACATCATTGATGAATACAGCAAGGAATTCCTTGAGCATTATGTAGCCAATTTTACAGATACCACCAAAGTCCAGATGGGCAAAAGACAAATGGAAAAGAACCATCGTATGTATGAGTTTCTGTTTAATAAAACCAGCATCAAAGCAGATATGATCAAGGAAAAACATTTCCTTGGGGAAGCAGATTTCAATCAACTGAAAGCTTCCACTTTATTGCTTTACGGTGCTGATTCCAACTGCAGACCTACAGGAGAATGGCTGCAGTCTCAAATTGGTGAATCCGAACTTGAATTGATTTCCGGCGATCACAATATTCCCATTCAGGAACCTCAGCTTATCGCAGAGACGATCGCTCAGTTTTTATCTAATATTTTAACGAAGAACCATGGCTAAATTTGCATTTATAGTTCCACCCTTGACAGGACATGTGAATCCTACCCTAAGCATCGGTGCTACGCTGCTGGAAAGAGGACATGAAGTAGCCTGGATCAGCCTTGACTCTACTTTAGAGGCTAAACTTCCCGAGGGCGGAAAATTATTACTGATCCAATACGATCAGACCGACGAAGAAAAAAAAGAAAGCGAACAATATCTTGATATTATTTCAAAAAAAGTAGTGTATGGAATCGACAGCGTGAAATTCCTTTACGAAGAAGTTCTTATTCCACTGAACAGGCATTGCTATAATGGGATTGTGGCTTTATTAAAGACCTACCAACCCGATTTAATCATCGGTGACCATCAGTTATTTGCGGCTCCGGTAGCTGCCAAAGCTCTTGGAATTCCTTGTGCAACTTCCGTTACCGCTCCGGCTGCCATTAAAATCATGAATGAGCTGCCTAAAGTTCACGAATGGGAAGTCAATCAGATCATCGATTTACAGAAAGAACTTGGCTTCCATGAAGAGCGTTCTCTGGCGACTTCAGATCTTCTGACCCTTGTTTTAACTTCAACGTATTTCTTTGGGGATATGGACGATCTGGAACCTCAATACAAATTCACAGGACCCGTTCTTACAGAGCGACGTATCTCTTGTGAGTTTGATTGGGACAGATTGAAAAATGCCACCAACAAAAAGATTTTAGTAAGTATCGGAACCACTTTCGATCACGATCATAAAAAAGCATTCTTCCAAAAGGTTATCGATGCTTTTAAAGACGAAGATTTAACCGTTGTAGTGGTTTCTGATCCGCAGCTTTTCGAGCAGTGGCCGGATAATTTTATGGTCTATCAGCAGGTTCCGCAACTGGATCTGTTACCTCATCTTGATGGTGTGGTTTGCCATGGCGGTCACAACACCGTTTCTGAAACCTTATCCAATGGAATTCCTTTGGTAGTGATTCCTATCGCTTATGACCAGTCGCACGTTGCAGGACGTGTGGTGCGTACAGAAGCAGGTGAACGATTGAACTTTAACAGATTTAAAGCCAATCACCTGAGAGAAGCTGTACAACAAATTTTAAATAACCCAAGCTACCGTGAGGCGGCTCAAAAAGTAGGACAATCTTTTATGGAAGCAGGAGGTGCAGCTACAGCAGCGAATTTATTGGAAGAAGCCATTACAAAGACTTCCAAACACGAAAAACCGTCTAAATTTTTATTCGTTGTTCCGCCATTTTTCGGACATGTGAGCCCTACGTTAAGTGTGGGAGCCAGTCTGCTCGCCCGTGGCCACGAAGTAAAATGGTTCGGTATTACGCCTTTAGACAGCAAACATATTCCGGAAGGAGGTTCTTACTACTATCCGGAAGAAGACCTTATTCCGTATCAGGACGAAATCGCCCGCATTTTAAAAAGACAGGATGATGGTCCGGCCTGTTCAGGTCCTGAAGTGATGAAGTTAGCACTGGAAGAAACGTATGTTCCTTTCGCTAAAATGATGATGCCGGGATTAACGAGATTAACAGAAAGCTGGATGCCTGATGTAATCGTGAATGATTGTATCACCTTCGGAGGTGCACTTTTCGCTCACAAGCATAATATTCCTTGTGTAACCACAACACCCGTTCCACCGGATGTAATGGGAGATACTGAAAAAAGTGCCCCTAAAATCTGGGAATGGCAGCAAAACCTGATCAAAGACTTACAAAAAGAAGTAGGAATTCATGAGGAAGGCATTTACATTCATTCTCATAAACTGAATATGGTCTTTACTTCACAGGCTTTTGCAGGTTTTGATACCGTACCATCTCACATGAAATTTGTAGGTCCGGTAAAAGGTCGTCCCAATGAAGCGCCATTTGACTGGGATAAATTAAATGCATCTACCACACCAAAGATCTTCGTATCATTGGGAACTTTATTGGTAGACATCAGAAAAGCTTTCTTCGAAAAGATCATCGCAGCATTCAAAGACCAGCCGGTAACGGTGATTGCAGCTACTCCACCGGAAATCTTTGAAGAATGGCCGGAGAACTTTATTGTGAACAGCTTTGTCCCTCAATCAGCAGTGATGCAGAGAATGGATATGGTGATCTGCCACGGTGGTTTCAATACGGTGAATGATACTTTCCGTAACGGATTACCGATGTTAATCACCCCTATCGCTTACGATCATTTCCATATTGCAAAATTAATTGAGCAGGCAGGCTGCGGAATCAGCATCCGATACAAAAGACTTCGTGTAGAAGCTCTTCGTGAAACCGTTTTTGAATTACTGGAAAACCCTAAATACAGAGCTGCTGCGAAGGAAGTTCAAAATACCTTCCATCTTGCCGGAGGAAATGATAAAGCAGTAGAATTGCTGGAAAACTTTGTACAGGAACATTCCACTTTAGCTTCAGTATAAAAAGCCATAAATCTACATATGAAAAGAAGATTGTTATTTGGCGAACGAATGTTACTGGGAGACGGAACAGAACCCTTCAATGCGGTGATCCCTTTCAGGCTCAGAGGTACCTTTGCATTGAAGGATATCCAGCAGGCTTTGGCTCAGATCCAGCAAAAACATCCGTGGTTAAGGGCACTTATTGCTCACGATGATCAAAATATCCCCTGGTTTGATGTTCCTGAAAACCCGATCTCCATTCCGGTAAGAATTATTGCCAGAAAAGGAGAAGATCAGTGGCAGGAAGAATCCAGAAGGGAGTGGAATACCTTATTCGATCCTAAAAAATTACCTCTTATCCGGTTTGTCTGGATCAAGGGGGAAGACGTTTCTGACATGCTTTTTGCGTTCCACCATTGTTTATGCGATGGTGGTTCTGCAATGGCTTTTCTCTACGAATTTTTAAAGGTATTGGATAATCCAAAGACTGATATTGGGATAGAAAGCCCTATTTTAGGTATTGAGGACGTAGTTCCGGCGAATATTTTAAACAGCAGAAAGCAAAAATTAAAGGCCAGATTCATCGGAAGATTAGCGGCTACAGCCATTAAGGTTATTCCTACCGGCAAAAAATCTATTGACCGTCAAAATGACTATTTAATCAGTTGGAAAATAGATGAAACGGTAAGCCAGCAGCTGATTTCCTATTGCAAAGCCAATGGGGCTACGGTGAACACCTTTTTAAGTGCTGCTTTGCTTCAGGCTTTCAAAAAAGTAAAAGGAGCCGGAGCTTTCAATAAAGTGTCCTGCCCTGTAGACATCAGACGTTTTGCTACCCAGGTTAAAAGCGATCATATTTTTGCTTTTGGATTGATGATCGTAGTTTCTGCCAATGAAAAGCTGAGCTTTATAGAGAATTTACATGCGATGCAGGCCTCTGTAGAACGTAAAACTTCTAAACTTGACCCTTATATTACCATGATGGTGATGGAATCCGGTCATGATGCGTTGAATAATTTTACCAAACTTTTAAAGAACGGAAAATCCTCTAATGACTGTATGTTTTCCAATCTGGGACGCATTCAGATTCCTCATGAGTATAAAGAATTTTCGGTAGATACTATTTTCAGTCCGTCTGTGATTGGTCCGCTGGGCAATACCACCACACTGGTAGTTTCTACGTACCGTGGGAAAATGGATTTTTCATTTGTAGGAAGTGAAGGCTATTTACCGTATACCGATGCCCTGGCCATCCGTGATGAAATCATGAAGATTATTAAGCTGCAACTGGAATATATCGCCGTATCATGATCAAAAGAAAACTAATGATGGTAGAAAGGATCATGTATGTAGATCCCGAAACCCCTGTAAACTGCATATTTGCAGCGAAAATAAAAGGAGAAATTCCGGAGCAGAATTTTAAAACGGCTCTGGAAAAAATCCAGCAGAAACATGCGTTGCTAAGAGTGGTTATCGACTCTAAAAGCGAGAAATACCCCTTTTTTATAGAAGAAAAAGACATCGCTCCTATCCCACTCCGCATTGTAGAAAGAAAAACAGATGAAGACTGGCTTACCGAGTCTCAGAAAGAATGGAAAATCTTGTTTGAGGAAGAGAAAACACCGCTTGCCCGTGTAGTATGGGTAAGAGGACAGGATGTTTCTGAAGTCTTTTGGGCCATCCCTCATTGCATTTCAGACGGAACCACCGGAGTGACTTTAATGAAGGAACTTCTTCAGCTTTTGGATGATCCTTCTTTAGAATTGGAACCTTATGAGCCTTTCTCTTCCGTGGATGAATTTCTCCCTTCCAACTTTAATGTAAAAAGTAAAAAATTCAAAGCCAGACTTTATCTGACCTTTGCCAGGTTCTTCTTTATGCTGCAACAGAAAAGCAAAAAGAGAAACCTTGGAAAAGACTATGTTCTTCACCAAAAGCTGGATAAGGCCACAACGTCCCAAATCACTGAAAAATGTAAAGTCAATGGCATTTCCGTACATACTTTGCTTTGTTCTGCCTTTATGCAGGCCTTCCGGGAAGTGAAAGGGAAAGAAGCCAAAGGGAAAGTCATCAGTCCGGTAGATGTGCGTCATTTTATTCCGGAGATCAAAGAAGATCATTTATTTGCCTTTGCTCCAACGGTAGATCTTGCTATTAAAAAAGGAAGTTCCGATCTGTTGAACAATGCCAGACAGATTAAAGAAGACCTTACTCAGAAAATAGGAAAAATGGAAGCCCGCGAACTGCTGTGGATGGGCGAACAGATGCACCCAATTGTAGACCGTATGATCTCCATGCTTAAATCAAGCAATGGTGGCCATGATGTAACCCTCTCCAATATGGGCAGGATCAATATCCCGAACGAGTACAAAAACTTCAGCATTGAAACTATTTTCAGTCCTACGGTAGCCTTCCCGTGGCTGAACTCAAACACTTTGGTGACGAGTACCTACAACCATCAGATGGATTTTATATTTTTGTCCAACGAAGACTTCCTTCCCAAAGCGGAAGCCGCGAAAATAAAAGAGAAAGCTATAGCGCTAATGACCACCTCATGAAATTGAAATTTAAGCCAAGGCCGCCCAAAAAGCTCAAAAAAACTACCCTTAAACGCTTTCTCATCAAGCGTACGATTTATTATGTCCTTCCGAATGTATTTTTCAATTTCATCATTGCCTATGCCAGCTTCAAAGAATTAGGCTACACCCATTTTTTCTCCGGTGAACAAAATCTGGCCCGCCTTACCCTACCCATGGCCCTGTTTCTCCCCGTTGTCCTCACCATAGACATCATCAAAAGAGTAACCGATGCCGCCGAACAAGGCGCTATTGAATTTACCGTAGATGAACAGTTGAATATTAAAAAGTTAATGACCAAGCTGAGTATTCTACATGGCGTGATTACCTGTTCTTTGGTTTTAGCGATGCTTTTTTTAGGGCAGTATAATTTTTCTAAGGATTATAAGTTGGATGCAACGGCGATGGCTGTTGTTGTGGGGATATTGGCAGGAGTGTTGTCTGTGGTGTTTGTGTATTTGCCGGTGTGGAGGTTGAGGAGGTGGATGTGTAGGAGAAGGCAGACTGTGGCTGTTGACTTAAATACATAGTTTATTTTAGTAAACCCCTCTATTTTTAATATAAATCTCTATCTTTGATAGTATCATATGATATTATCAAGGATATGAAACCTCCCTATACCATTACAGATACCATTTTATTTTTAATAGCTTCTATTTCTGAAAAGATAGGAGAAATCAATGCTTCACATCTGTATAAACCTGTCACTGAATTAAGGAAAAAGAACAGGATCAAAACCATTCAGTCTTCCCTGGAAATTGAAGGAAATACCATTACGGAAGAACAGATAACTGCTTTACTGGAAAATAAAAGAGTTATTGCTCCTCAAAAAGATATTCTTGAAGTTCAGAATGCGATACAGGTATATGAAGAAATCAATCAGCTGAATCCTTATCACTTAAAAGACCTGGAAAAAGCGCATTCTATTCTGATGAAAGGACTGGTTGCTCATCCTGGTAAGTTAAGAACCACTAATGTAGGAATCATTAAAGGTTCAAAAGTAGAACATATAGCACCGGGAGGCACCATGGTAAAAGGATTGATGAAAGACCTCTTTGCTTATCTGAAAAAAGACAAAGACCTGATTTTAATTAAAAGCTGTGTTTTCCACTATGAGTTTGAATTTATACATCCTTTTACAGATGGTAACGGAAGAATGGGCAGGCTCTGGCAGACCTTGATTCTGATGCAGCAATATCCTGTATTTGAATATCTGCCCGTAGAAGTTCTCATCAAACAAAGACAGGCCGAATACTATCATACCTTATCAGAATCTGATAAAAAAGGCAATTCTACTCCTTTTATAGAATTTATGTTGGGGATTATCCTCGAATCTTTACAGGAACTTCTTCATTCTCAAAACAAAACACTGTATACAGAAGACAGAATTTTCTTATTTAAAGAGAAAGTAAAGCAAAGTAAGTTCAGCAGGAAAGACTATATGCAGAACTTTAGGAGCATTTCTGCTCCTACAGCAAGCAGAGACCTGAAATGGGCTGTTGAACAGGGTATTTTACTAAAATCCGGAGAACAGAGACTGACAGAATATTGGTTTAAAAAATGATGTTATAATGCTTATGATTTTGGTTATCTGCTAGTGGAGACTGAGCAGGTGGGTGTGTAGGAGGATTATAACAGTATAAATCAATTCAAAAGTAAAGGCTAAAATGATTAATCATTTTGCTGTTTAATTATTTATTAGTAATTTCTTCCTTCTTGATACTCGTATACTCTAAATCATGCTCTTCATGAAATATAACAAATAAACCAAGTAAATCAAAAAGTACGATTATTGAAATTATAATTGTTTTCAGTAAACTTCCATTTTTATAGTTTTCGTAGGCTAATCTTAAGTAGCTATCCTCTAATACAAGAGCCAAAATAAATAACAGAATTGTGGTAAAACAAAGATACTTTCTATTCTCTCTATTGCTAGCTCCATTTTTACAATCTTTATAAAAATTATACATCGTCTGATTGTTAGTTTGAACTGCCTTATTAAGAATCTCCGAATAACTATAATATCCTTTTTTATAATCAAAGTCATTTTCTCTAATAAAAACTTTAGGAATGAATAAACTTATGAAAGCGAAGAATCTGTAAACTATTGAAGAAGTAAGAATGAATATTATATGAAAAATAAAAACTATAAGTATATCACTAATATTACTCATAGTAAAAATTTCTTCAACTGATTTATTTAAAAAGAGTACAGCTACAATATCAGCCGATAAAAACCAACTTGTTAACAACAATAACCAATAGAAAAGTTTATCATAATCACTAAAAAAATTAAATAGTCCGTTTATCATATTAATTGTGTTTTAAATTTTATTTTCAAAATGTAATAATTTTATTTATAAATGAATAAACAAATATAATATCTAACATATTTTTTTTATTACGGAAACACATAACAAAGCAAAAATAGAAGAGAAATAAATACCTATATTTGATCAATTTTTTGATGAATATTAAGATATGTAAAAATACAAGGATATTAGAAGCTTATAAATTTTATAAGAATTTGAATACAAATCTAATATCCAAATTCTATTAACCAATACAAACTCAAATGGACAAAAAACTCTTTTCAGAACGTGACATATGCACAAAATATATTACTCCTGCTCTAGAAAATGCGGGTTGGGATAAATTTAAACAATTCAGAGAAGAAGTAAATTTTACAGATGGAAGAATTATTGTGCAAGGTAAACTATCTACCAGAGGTAAAAAGAAAAGAGCAGATTATATTTTATATTATAAACCCAATATTCCAATAGGAATTATTGAAGTTAAAGAAAATAACCAAAATGTAGGATCTGGAATGCAACAAGCATTAAATTATGCTGATATTCTTAATCTTCCATTTGTATTCTCTACTAATGGAGATTCATTTTTATTTCATGATAAAACGAATAAACAAAATATTGAAACTGAAATTCAGTTGGAGAATTTTCCATCTCCTGAGGAACTTTGGAATAAATATTTAGAATATAAAGAAGTAAAAACTGAAGAGGGAAAACAAATTGTAGAACAGGATTATTTTTTTGATGGTTCCGGGAAGACACCTAGATATTATCAACAAAATGCAATCAATCTTACGTTAGAAGCTATTGCAAAAGGCCAAAACAGAATTTTACTTGTAATGGCAACTGGAACAGGAAAAACTTATACTGCTTTTCAAATTGTTCATAGATTATGGAAGTCAAAATCGAAGAAAAGAATTCTGTTTCTTGCCGATAGAAATGCATTAATAGACCAAACCAAAAGAGGGGATTTTAAGCATTTCCGAGATAAAATGACTATTGTTCAAAAGAGACAAGTTGATAAATCTTATGAAGTTTATTTAGCCATTTATCAAGGATTAACAGGTAATGAAGAAGATAAAAATATATTTAAGCAATTTAGTCCTGAATTCTTTGATTTAATTGTAATTGATGAGTGCCATAGAGGAAGTGCAAATGAGGATTCTGCTTGGAGAGAGGTATTAACATATTTTAAATCAGCTACTCAAATTGGGCTTACTGCTACTCCAAAAGAAACAGAAGAGGTAAGTAATGCTGAATATTTTGGAGATCCAGTTTATACTTACACTCTTAAACAAGGAATTGATGATGGTTTTTTAGCTCCTTATCAAGTTGTTAGAGTAACAGTAAGCGTTGATGCAGAAGGTTGGAGACCAGAAAAAGATAAAACTGATAAACAAGGAAATACCGTTGAAGATCGTATTTACAATAGAAAAGATTATGACAGAAATCTTGTCATTGATGAACGAACAGAAAAAGTAGCAAATAAAGTAACTGAATTTCTAAAGAGCACTAATAGATTTAATAAGACCATAGTATTTTGCAGAGATGTAGATCATGCTGAAAGAATGCGTTCCGCTTTAGCTACTTTAAATACTGATCTTGTTGCACAAAATCATAAATATGTAATGAGAATTACAGGAGATAATGATGAGGGCAAAAGAGAGCTAGATAATTTTATTGATCCGGAACAGACATATCCAGTTATAGCCACAACTTCTGAATTAATGACAACAGGTGTAGATGCTCAGACTTGTAAGTTAATAGTTTTAGATACAGAAATTGGATCTATGACTAAATTCAAGCAGATTGTTGGACGTGGTACACGTGTAAACGAAGAGTTTGGAAAGCTATACTTTACAATTTTAGATTTCCGTAATGCTACGGATTTATTTGCTGATCCCATGTTTGACGGAAACCCTGAACGTATAAAAATTATTGATGAAGATGAAAAACTAAATGGGGATTTCGAAGGTGAAAACGATTCTAATGAACAGGAATCAAATGAAGATGTAAATAAAAATACTAAAGCTTCAGATCCAAATAATGAAGATCCATACACTGAGAAAAAGATAAAACCTTCAAAAGTATATGTCAATGGTGTAGATGTTTCTATTCTTAATACAAGAGAATTGTATTTTGATAAAAATGGGAAGCCAGTAACCATCAGTTTGAAAGACTATTCAAAGCAGTTAATTCAGGAGCAATTTTCAACATTAGATAATTTCCTGAATGTATGGACAAACTCAGACCGAAAAGATGCCATTATTCAAGAAATTCATGAACAAGGAATTCCTGTAGCAGATCTTTTAGAAGCAGTAAATAAAGAATGTGATCTTTTTGATATTATCTGTCATGTAGCATTCGATCAAAAACCTCTTACTAGAAAAGAAAGAGCAAATAACGTTAAGAAAAGAAATTATTTTTCTAAATACGGAGATCAGGCAAGAAAAGTTCTGGAAGCATTAGTTGACAAATATGCTGATGAAGGAATCGAAAATATAGAATCAATGGAAGTTTTAAAATTAAAACCCATTGATGAATTAGGAACACCAAAAGAAATAATCAAAAATTTTGGTGGACGAAATGAGTACTTAGATGCTCTTAAAGAATTAGAACAAGAAATTTACTCAATCGCTTAGTAAGCTTTTGAGATTATATAAAAGATTAAATAGAAAATGAGTATATCAGGGATAGTAGATAGCGTCCGAAAAATCATGTGGCAGGATTCTGGTCTAAATGGTGATGCACAACGTTTAGAGCAGTTAGGTTGGATGCTTTTCTTTAAGGTATTTTGTGATAAAGAAGATGAGTTAGAACTACTATATGACAATTATGAATCTCCAATTCCGGCACAATATCACTGGAATAATTGGGCTGCGGATGATGAAGGAATAACGGGTGATGAATTGCTAAATTTTATTGATAGAGATTTATTTCCCGCTTTAAGAGATTTGGATTTAAGTACGGGAAATAGACGTGCACTTATTGTTCACGAAGTCTTTGCTGGAAATAACAACTACATGAAAAGTGGAATCAATATTCGTAAAGTTTTAAATAAACTCAATGAAATTGATTTTAATTCCACTAAAGATCGTCATGCTTTTGGTGATGTATATGAAAGTTTATTAAAAGATCTTCAATCTGCAGGTAAATCGGGAGAGTTTTATACTCCTCGTGCTATTACACAATTTATCACCCATGTTCTTGATCCGAAATTAGGAGAAAAAATCCTTGATCCGGCATGTGGAACGGGAGGGTATTTAACTGCTGCAATTGATAGTATTTCTAAAAAAGTTGAGTCTGTTGAAGACAGACAACTTTTACAAGACAGTATTATTGGTTGGGAGTATAAACCACTTCCCTATTTATTGGCTACAACTAACTTAATTTTACATGATATTGAAGTTCCCAATATCACTTACAGAGACTCATTAGATCAATCTTTAAGTGAATATAAAGAAAAACAACGTGTAGATATTATCATGGCCAATCCTCCTTTTGGTGGAATTGTTGCTAATAATAATGAAAACAATTTTCCTCAAAATTATCGTACAAAAGAATCTGCAGATCTATTTTTAATTTTAATGATTCATTTATTAAAAGTTGGTGGTCGCGCTGGTATTGTATTACCAGATGGTTCTCTTACAGGGGATGGAGTAAAGCAACGTGTACGTGAAAAGCTATTAAAGGATTGTCGTTTACACACTATTATTCGTCTACCCAATTCTGTATTTCAACCATATGCAACAGTAGCAACCAATTTATTATTCTTTGATAAAGTACATCATAATAATGAAACGGCTGACTTCGCAACACAAGAAATTTGGTATTATGAGCATCGCCTTCCAGAAGGACAAAAATCTTATAGTAAAACCAAACCTATAAAAGAATCCGAATTTGATCCTATCAGAACATGGTGGGATAATCGTATAGAAAGTGAAGTTTGTTGGAAAGTTGATATTAAAACATTACAGGAAAGAAATTTTGATTTAGATATTAAAAATCCTAATAAAGTAGCAGAAGTGTATGAATATTCTTCTTCAGAATTAATAATGAAATTTTCTGAATCTTTAATTAAGACCAATCAATTTTTAAAGGAACTTAAAAAAGCGATAGATTAATGGATATTAAATATTTTCCAATAAGTTTTATTACAGAAAAATCGGATATAGAAAATCAAATATCTAACTCTGTAGTATTCGCTGAGTTATTTAAAACCAATAAGACAGTTAAGTTAAAACACTATTTAGAATCTACACAATATGGTTTTACAGCCTCAGCATTAGCTGAAGGTAGTCATAAACTAGTAAGAATAACAGATATCAAAGCTAATGGTGTTAATTGGGAAACTGTCCCATTCTGCAACTGTGAAAATGATAAAAAATTTCTACTAAAATATAATGATATATTAATTACTAGAACCGGAGGAACAGTTGGGAAAAGTTTTATAGTTAAAGATTGTCCAGAAAAATCTGTTTATGCAAGTTATCTTATTAGATTAAGATTAAATGAAAAGGCTAATATTGAATTTATAAATATGTTTTTAAATTCATATTTATTTTGGAATCAAATATTTGATTTGAAAAGTGGAGCTGCCATTCCAAACGTAAATGCAGAAAAATTAAAAGAGGTAAAAATTCCACTATGTGATTTAGAACAACAAAATCAAATTGTTTCAAATCAATTGTTTTCTAAAGAAAAGCAAAAAGTTAACTCATTATATAATCTTAGTTTCTTGACCTCTTCTGAATTGAAAATTCAATTAAAAACTATCGAAAAAATGCGTCAAGCATTTCTTCGTGAAGCCATACAAGGAAAATTAGTAAGTAATGAAACTTCTGATGGAAAAACAGGAGCAGATTTATTAGCTGAAATACAAGCAGAAAAAAGCCAACTAATTAAGGAAAAGAAAATTAAAAAATCTAAGCCATTACCTCCAATTTCAGAAGATGAAATACCTTTTGATATTCCTGACAATTGGGTTTGGTGTAGATTAGGAGAGCTGGGAGAGTTCAGACGTGGACCGTTTGGAAGCGCTTTAAAAAAAAGTTTTTTTGTTAAAGAAGGCATTAAGGTTTATGAGCAACGTAATGCTATATATAACAATCATCTATTAGGAGATTATTTTATAAGTGAGGAAAAATTTAAAGAACTAAAAAGTTTTGAAGTTTTTCCAGGAGATTTAATTGTAAGCTGTTCAGGAGCAACACTAGGAAGAATTGCTGAACTTCCACCAAATTCTAGGAAAGGGATTATTAATCAAGCATTAATGAGAATTACTTTGCATAAAAAAAGTATTACAAATAAATATTTTATAGATTTATTTAAAGGTCCATACATGCAAACTCATATTTTTGATAAAGCATGGGGTTCTGCGATTCCTAATATGGTTGGATTAGTTATTTTTAAGAATATTCTAATTCCTCTTCCTCCACTTGAAATCCAAAAACGTATAACATTAAAGCTAAATGAATTAATGCAATATTGTGAGGACCTAGAAAATTCAATCAAAGAAAGTAAACAATATAATGAAATGCTTTTACAACAAGTTTTAAGGGAAGCATTAGAAGGAAAAGAAAAATCTAAACCTCAGCTGAAAATTAATAAAATTTGTGATAATAATGATACTGCAATTTTAGCTTCCTATATTATTCAAGAGCTCCATACACCAGATTTCGGAAGAACTAAGCTTCAGAAAATACTTCACCTTGCAGAATATCATTGCAGATTAGAAACTCCGCTTCAATATTATAAAAAAACGGCAGGTCCTTATTCTAAGAACCTAGAAAATGATATTGAAAATCTGTTGAGAAGAAATAAGCTATATGATAGCAAAAAGGAAGAGCTAAAGAATTCAGATAAGAGTAAAGTGAATTACCTCCCTTTATCTGGTGCGAAACAAATAAATTCTTTTTTTACAACAGAATTCAAAGATCAGAAAGAGGACATTGATAATTTATTAAAGAAATTTAATGATAAACCTATGGAGTTTTGTGAAATGATTTCTACCATGTACGCCGTTTGGAATAATCGATTAATAAAAGGAGAAATAATCGATAACGAAGAATTGAAAAAAGATTTTCTCGCTTGGGATGCTCAAAAAATAAAATTTCTTGATAAACTAGATTACAGCATTGAATGGATTAAAAAAGAAGGTTTAGAACCTACTGGATTTGGAAAATATATAGACAAACAATAAACAGAAAAGGTTCAGCACGTGCTGAACCTTTTCTATATCTTAAGTTATCCCTTCTCAATCAACCTCTCCAGCCTCACCATCATCTCATCCTTCTCCTTCAGCATCCTCTCATAAAGTTCCATCTTTTCTTCATGTAACTTTTTTATTTCTTCAATAGGATTTACGTTAAAAGTAGGAGTATGTCCTGTGTTCAAGAAAGAACCGTTATCAAACGTATTAGAAATAATATTCACCGCCTGCTCCTCATCAAAATTCTGAAACGCTTCCACCGGAATTTTCAATACTTCAGAAATTCTTTTCAGTAAAGGATCTTCAATAATTTCTTTCTGTTCCAGCAGAGAAACTTTCTTCTGGTTCCAGTCGTCCCCAAGGTCAAGAGCCAATGCTTCCTGCTTGATGCCCAGCATTTCCCTGAATCTTTTTACATTGCGGCCCTGATGTATTTTATGTTCCATGATAAATCAACATTTATGAGGTTTAAATATAGAAAAATATTTAGAAAAAAGCTGCCTAAAAAACAACATTATGAGCTCTGGAAGCGCCCCTCCTCTCCTATTTCACCATTTCATTCATTACACACTCTTTTTTTCTTCAAAACTCCGTAAAAAACAAACCCCATTATCCGGTTTTCATTTTCTGATGAACACGTCCTGAAAATCTTACAGCAGCCTATTTTTCTATGCCTTATGCTTCCTATATTTGATAACAGTAACAACCAAAAAACACAAAATCATGGCACTAGACAATTTAATCAGTGTAAGCTTTTCAGAAAGCGATTTACAAACCATCGACAAAGCAATTCAGGACATCCAGACCGTCCTTACAGGGAAAACCATCAACCTTACTCCGGATCAGAGACAGCAATACGGCAGAATTGCAGAACAGAACAAACTCTTCGTGAATAAAGCCAAAACCTATATGGAACAAAATACACAACATGTTCCCGGTTTCCTCGACAAGGCTGAATTCGACAGAGATTATACGGCCCGAGAGCAGATAGAGCAAAGGCTACAGTTATTAGATTCCCTGGTAGAGCAGCTTTCCGACACCAAGGTATTGCTGGATCACGATAATTATCACAATGCCATCAGTTTCTACCGGAGCATCAGATACCTTTCTGAAGAAAATGTACCCGGTACCAATGTGATCTATGAAGGGATGAAGCAGTTTTTTGTAGCGGGACAGACTTCGGGACAAACTCAAACACCTCCTCCTTCCTCAAACAACAGTCAGCAGGAGTAATATTAAAAATAATATCCTTTTCTAATTTCTGAGAGCACGTGAAAACGTGCTTTTTTTGTGGGTATTCTATTTTTAGGTTAAATGCATATAGAAGTGTAAAGTCCTTTGCGCTCCTTGCGTTGAACAAAATAATGCGTAACTGTGCTTTTTTGTAGTTATCCTATTTTAGGTTGGAAATCGCAAAGGCGCTAATTCTTACCTAAGTAAACTTTTTTAAGGCGCTAAGATTTTATCTCCGATAAAATTTCTATAGATCTTTTTTCGCAAAGGTTTTATTGATATAATGTATAATCCGAGGAAGCAAAGGGATGGTGGCTGCGCCACTGATGAAACCAGATGAATGGTGCGAATGTTTATCACAGCAGTATTTTTACCCCTCTTACCCCCTTCACCAACCCTCTCCAGGTAGTAGAGCAACCGTATCCACCCCCTTGGGTAACGGTATCCACCCCCTTATACAACCCCCTGGAACCCCTTAAGCAACCCCCTCTACCCCCTTGGGTAAGGGGGTAGAGCCCCTTCATGAAGGGGGTGGAGACCGTTCATGAAGTCCCTCCAGAGGCTTGTTGAAGGGGCCGGAGGGACTTTGGAAGGGGCTAAAGCTATTTCTGAGCACAATTTGTGGAGACCTTAAAGAAAATTTACGTTTTCCCGTAAGCATAAACTTCAGATTTTTCTTATCATTGCGTTTAAAAGTAAGCCAGAAAATTCATAATAGTATTGAATACTGCTTATTGAAGGATAAACATGAAAAGAACAAATAACCATACATGAACATTCAGGAAACATATAATCATTTTATAAACAAATCAAATGTTGAAAATTGGGATTGGTACCATACCCTAAAAAAATATTCTGATATACTCCAAAAAATAAAGGCAGCCGCTCAACTTGGTCATTACAATTCTTACAATGAACTAAACAGTCATTTTCGGAGCTTAACAAACGAAGAAAATGAGGATTTTTTAGACCGTTATCTTTTTAGAAAAAATAATGGCTTATCAGAAATTCCCCAACAATTAATTACAATAAACAGGAGACATGAAATTTTAATTCAGGTAAATTCTTCTTTTTCCACTCTGAATAATATCTTGAAGGAAAACGATATTAAAACCTGTTTAAAATTAATTCTGGAATTTATAGACCAAAACAAATGGAGTGTTGCCAATCGTTTCTTAAGGGCACTATTTCCCAATCATTTTACTTCAATAGATTCTTACAAACACTTTGAGCTATTAAAGAAAAAACTTAAAACGGATTTTAATCTTACAATCAGTGCTAAAAATGTAGTCGAAAAAAATGAATCTGCACTTTCTCTGATCAAGTTTGATGACATTTATAAAGCACAGATTTTCTTCTGGATGTTAAAAAAGGATGAGATACCCTCTTTTGATAATCAGCTCAATAATATGGCCCATACAATAGCAACTACTAAAATGGAAGAAAAATATCCTATCAACCAAATCCTTTTTGGCCCCCCAGGAACAGGAAAAACATATCACACAATCAATAAAGCAGTTGAAATTATTAATTCAGATCTTGATTCATTTCAATCCAGAAAAGAGATTAAGGAAGAATTTAGAAATCTGGTTGAAGAAGGGCAAATTGTTTTCACCACTTTTCATCAAAGTATGTCGTATGAAGATTTTATTGAGGGAATAAAACCCGAAACTGTTGAAGATAAAGATGGAAATAAAAATATTATTTACGATATAAAAGACGGCATTTTTAAACTTCTTGCAGATAAAGCAAAAGATAATTGGCTCAGTTCCCAATCAACAGACCTTACAAAATTGTCATTTGAAGAAGCCTTCACCAGGTTGAAAGAAGATTGGGATGAAAATAATAAGATTAAATTCTCATTAACAAAGAAGGGTTTCGAATTTACGATTCTCGGGTTCACCGGAAAGTCTATCAAATTTGAAAAATCAAGTGGCACAAGTAATCATACATTAAGTATAAATACTTTGCGCGATTTTTATTATGATAAACGAGAACCGAAGAAAACAGGAGTTGGCATTTATTACCCTTCAATTTTAGACAAGCTTTTATCTTATTCTTCAAGTGAGACACAAAAACCGGAACTTCAGAATTTTGTTCTCATTATCGATGAAATTAATCGTGGAAATGTATCTCAAATTTTTGGTGAGTTAATAACCCTTATTGAGGAAGACAAACGTTTAGGGAATGATGAATCTCTGGAAATCACCTTACCATACAGTAAAGAAAAATTTGGAGTACCTCCCAATCTTTATATTATTGGAACAATGAATACTGCAGACCGAAGCGTAGAAGCATTAGATACCGCATTAAGAAGAAGATTTTCTTTTGAAGAAATGCCTCCAAAACCTGATCTTCTCCTGTCTCCATCTGAAATGATTGAAAAGCTTCTTTGGGATTATAAAGAGTATCCCTGGGAAGATGAGGAATATGAACCAAAGGAGAGAGAGCTATTTGATTTATTAAATGTTCCTCCAAAGTTGATGAGTGACAGGAAAAGTATTTGGAAAACAATGAACACAGATAAAGACAGCGGAAATATAAAACATGGAACGTACTTCAGTGAATTCTTCACTGATATTGATTGTAAAAATTTATTGATAACAATCAACAAAAGAATTGAAAAACTCATAGACAAAGACCATGCTATCGGGCATGCTTATTTTATGGGAAAAAATGATAAGACTATAGTTGATTCTTTCTATAAAAATATCATTCCGCTTTTACAGGAATATTTCTTCGGAGATTATGGTAAAATAGGATTGGTATTGGGAAAAGGGTTTATACGGAAGAAAGAATATAACGCATCAGTTTTTGCAGATTTTGACTACGAAAATGATTATTCAGAAAGAGAATCCTATGAAATCATAGATTACAGAAAACCTGATTTGAATTATGAACTTCCCCTTGAAGAAGGTAAAGTGAAAATGACATTTGAGAGAGCTGTTCAGTTACTAATGAATTAATTTCAGATGAAATCAACAGAATCCATTGTGGTGTTTGAACATGAAACATTTCATTTCAGAGAAGAGCACAAAAAAATGAAGCTTGACACAGCTTTGGAAAATTATCATGGTGACGGTACCCCATTTTTCAGTCTTGTAAAAAATGGGGTGAAGTTTAATCAGCATGTCGGAATCCTGAAGGTAGGCCGTACAACAATTGAAATTCTTCCAAAGGCAGACCGCAACGAAAAAGATGAGTGGAGACAGTTACTGATTGACATGATAAAAACCGTTTGGGAGTTTGACGTTAAAACTTCCGGCAGTGCCGATGTAAAACTTAGAAGCACATCTGTTCTGGACCTTTATTTTGAATTATATGTAAAGGAGCTGGAGTATCTGCTGCACCGGGGACTTATCAAAAGGTATAACAGAAAGGAAGGAAATCTGACCACATTAAAAGGTTCACTTCAGTTTTCCAGGCATATCTCACAGAATCTGGTTCATAAAGAGAGATTCTATGTAAAATATTCTCATTATGATGTGAATCACAAGATTCATTGTATTTTGTATAAGGCCCTGAAACTTATTGAGCAGACCAATAATAAGCCATATCTGAGCAGCAGAATAGGAACATTGCTTTTGAATTTTCCCGAAATGAATGATCTGAAAATTACAGAATCTACTTTTGAAAAAATTAATTATGACCGCAAAAACCTGCATTATGAAAATGCGCTGCAAATAGCAAAACTGCTCTTACTTAATTATCATCCTGATGTTTCCAGAGGGCGAAATAATGTACTCGCCCTGATGTTTGATATGAACCGTCTCTGGGAACAGTTTGTATATGTAGTTTTAAAGAAAAATATAAAACATGCAGATATCAGAGTAAGAGCCCAGCAATCCAAAGAATTCTGGAGATCTGCTACTGCCTCCAGCAGAATGAAACCGGATATTGTACTGGAGTATAACGGAAACAGAATTGTTCTGGATACAAAATGGAAAAACCTGAACGGCAGCCATCTTCCATCCCCTGAAGACCTGAGACAGATGTATGCTTATCACAGGTATTTTAAAGCGGCAAAAACAGCTTTGGTATATCCTGGAGAAGAAAGTAAACTCATTACAGGTGACTATTCTGCCGTAGAAAATGATCAGCTCACAGATCAGCTTACCTGTGGAATTGCCTTTATTTCTACCCATAAAGATATCAGGCAGTGGAAGGAGAACATTGTATCATTTGTAAAAGACAATTTTATTAGCTCGTGCAGTTCGGATGTAAGTATTTTAAAAGATTGATAAGACAAATGATCCGCTTAGACTACCGCGCCAACTACTCATTCAGACTATCCAAACAGTTTGTCATTCCGCAGGAATCCAGACACAGAAAGCTTTCTAATTCGCATAACAAATGAGTAAAAAAAGGGCGTAGATTCCTACGGAATGACAAGGTGGACGCATATAAAGTACGTATGGACAATTATTGCTACAGATCTTAATACCAATTATTTGCTCACACCCACGACCCACTCTAATTGTGTGCTTAGACTAGCCACACCTACTATCCGCTCCGACTATCCATACAGTTTGTCATTCCGTAGGAATCCAGACACAGAAAGCTTTCTAATTCGCATAACAAATGAGTAAAAAAAGGACGTAGATTCCTACGGAATGACAACGTGGGCGCATATTATTTGCTCACACAACCACACCTACTATCCGCTCAGACTATCCATACAGTTTGTCATTACGCAGGAATCCAGACACAGGAAGCTTTCTAATTGGGATAACAAATGAGTAAAAAAAGGACGTAGATTCCTACGGAAAGACAAGATGGGCGCATATTATTTGCTCACACACCCATACCAACTATCCGCTCAGACTATCCATACAGTTTGTCATTACGTAGGAATCCAGACACAGGAAGCTTTCTAATTGGGATAACAAATGAGTAAAAAAAGGACGTAGATTCCTACGGAATGACAAGGTGGGCGCATATTATTTGCTCACACACCCACACCCACACCTACTATCCGCTCAGACTATCCATACAGTTTGTCATTCCGTAGGAATCCAGACACAGAAAGCTTTCTAATTCGGATAATAAAACTAGAATTTCCTCTTTCGATTATTTTAATTAAAATCCAATAAAAAAACAACCGAATATATTTTTTTGTAACTTTTGTAAAACAAACCACAAATGATTGATTTTTCAAAAGGAAGATATACCTACTATATCTATATTCTTACCAATAAAAATAGAACAGTACTTTATACCGGTGTTACAGGAAACCTCCACAGGAGATTGTATCAACATAAAACAAAGCTAAACCCCAATAGCTTCACGGCAAGATATAATCTTGAATTCCTAATTTATTACGAAAAATATGATTGGATACATCATGCCATTAAAAGAGAAAAGGAAATTAAGAACTGGTCAAGACTCAAAAAGCTTGAACTTATAAGAAGAACAAATCCAAATTTAGAATTTTTGAATTACTTGTTTGAAAGTTGGCTTTGATACTACTAACAAGCAGAAATGACCAATCTTGTTATACTAGAAAAACCTAAAAAAAGAAAGTTTTTAATTTTGATAATAAATGGTGGTGATAAAAACAAAAGTTTAGATTCCTGCGGAATGACAAAGTGGGCGCATATGATGCAGGTATGGATAATTGTTGCTACAGACTTTATACCAACTATCCGGTCAGACTATCTACACAGTTTGTCATTCCGTAGGAATCCAGGCATAGGGAGTTTTTAATTGGGATAACAAAGGGGTAAAAAAGGGGCTAGATTCCTGCGGAATGACAAGGGATGCGCATATTATTTGCTCACACCCAAACCAACTATCCGCTCAGACTATCTACACAGTTTGTCATTCCGTAGGAATCCGGGAACAGGAAGCTTCGGTTTTACCAGATAATTCTTCCAACTCCTACGCCCTTCATAATACTTTAACACCCTTTATACCCCATCCCCAGATAAATTTTCGTTCTTTTGCAAAAAGTTTTAATTTTTACCATAGCATGTCGAAGTTTGATGAAATCCGGTATTTTCATGATCATGAAGTGAATGAAAGATTGCAGAGTGTAGCCCGTGATCCGATGATGAAAGCACTGATGACCTTTACTTTTCCCGGTGTGGACGAGCAGGTTTGGCTGGAACAGTTTAAAAATGTGCATTCCATTAGTGATTTTCAGCATCAGTTTGTGGCGTATGCCGTTCGTCAGATTCTTGCCAGGAGTTCTGAAGGATTAACGACTTCAGGTTTCGATAAGCTTGATAAAAACACGTCTTATCTTTATATTTCGAACCACAGGGATATTGTGCTGGATACCTCACTCCTAAATCTTGTACTGCTGGAAGGAGGTTATGTGATGACCGCATCAGCGATTGGAGACAATCTTGTGAAAAGAAATTTCCTGAATATACTGGCCAAACTGAACCGTAATTTCTTAGTTCAGAGAGGATTGCCAATTCGTGATCAGCTAAAAAGCTCACAAACCCTGTCCGAATATATTAGCATGCTGCTACAAGAAGAAAACCGCTCGGTATGGATTGCCCAGCGTGAAGGCCGTGCGAAGGATGGTAATGATGCTACCCAGCAGGGGGTGTTAAAAATGCTGGCCATGGCAGCCGGAGACAAGTCATTAATCGATTATTTTAAAACATTAAAGATCGTTCCTATCTCCATTTCCTATGAATATGATCCTACAGATTCCTTAAAAATGCCTCAACTGCTGGCCCAGCACAGGGATGAACAATACATTAAAGGAAAGAACGAAGATTTCAACACCATACTCAGTGGGATTTTAGGGCAAAAGAAAAGAATACATCTGCATGCCGGCGATGTTATTGATACGGAACTGGATGATATTGCCGCTACGATTGAGAATAAAAACAAGCAGTTGCAGGCTGTTGCCCAGGTGATTGACGATTCCATCATTAAAAATTATAAGCTCTGGCCTACGAAATATATCGCTTACGACCTCATCAACAATACAGACACTTACGCTTCTCAATATACGGAACAGGAAAAACAACTGTTCATCAGAAGGCTGGAAATGCGTATTGATCCGTCTGATCCAGTTTCTAAGGAATATTTCCTATCAATGTATGCAAATCCTTTAGTAAATAAATTAAAGGCAGAAGAGAATTGATTTAGCTCACTATCTATCATTATATTTTAACGACAGTTCTGACCGCTTTTCAATGGAATAATAAGGAAAGTAAAAATCATCTGTCTAAAATAAACAGTATCTTCGTACCAAATTTGACAAGTATGAAAAAAATAGTATTACTGGCCTCAGCCCTGTTTATTTTACATTCCTGTGTGGTAAGAACAGCTACAAAAGTGGTATCGGGTGCCGTAAATTTAGGTTATAAGGCTGTAAAAGGAACAGTAAACGGGATCAGCTGGGCCGTAAGCAAAGCGAAAGGGAAAATAGATGAGGACCGCATAGACGGAACATGGAAAATCGTAGGGGTTTACAAAGGTTCTTTTGAAGATTTTTCCAAAGATCAGAACCCGGAAGCTTCCTTTACATCAGATTGTACAGACAGTTTCGACCAGATTATTTTCAAAGCGAAAAAATCTAAATTCAAACCGGTACACTGCAGCTCCCAGGATGAAGACTGGGTAAAATATAAAATGGAATTCGGGAAAAATCCTTTAACCAAAGAAAAGGAAAATTATATAGAATACAATTCCAACAATTATATTTCTGTGATTGATGTAAATAATAAAACGATGGTGCTGGAAGGAAACCTGATGCCTAAACTGGCGTTTTCTGGAGCCAAACTTTATCTTTTGGAAAAAGTAAGATAGATTCCTATTGTATATAAAAAAACAATCCCTGCTCTCAAAATAAATGAAAGCAGGGATTTTCTCTTTAGCCAGCGGCTACAGTTGCATATGCAGAACAGGATATTCTTTCCCCTCTCCATCCAGTTCGGATTTCCTCAGGATTTTGAAACCTATATAGTTGTAGAAACCAACAGCCTGGGCATTTTGCTCATTCACATCCACTTTGGTCACCTGTAAATCTGATATTGCGTAGGTTGCTAATTTTTTTCCTATTCCAGTTCCTCTATAGTCATTGTCTACAAACAACATTTCAATGTTTCCTTCCGCAACTCCTAGAAATCCGACTAAAATCCCTTCCTGCTCAAACCCTGACAGGGTGACATGCTGAAAATAAACAGGAAGTTGTTTTTTATAATATACAAAGTCTTCTTCTTTAAGAAAATCATGGGTGTTCACCACTGCACTCTCCCAGATCTCTATCAGACGCGGATAATCTGTTTCCTTAATTTCTCTGATCATAATTGTAAATTTAGAATTACAAAGGTGAGAACTTATCTGTCTAAAACACTGAACCCAGGTTAAAAAATACGCTTACGTATTCTGCTTAATGCCTGTGGGGTTATTCCCAAATAAGAGGCTATATCTTTCAGGGGTATATAATTTAATGTAACACCATATTCATCCATCATCTGCAGATAATACTGTTCGGGCGAATACTTGATCAGGTCAATATTTCTTTTCAGGATTTTATTCAGTAATATGGCCGTCAGGTCATCAAAAACGGCTTTTAGCCCGGGAATAGCAGAATATAGCTCTTCAGCATTTTTTTTATCTATCCTATAGAGAATACTGTCTACCATCGTTTGTACATTAAAAGCAGACTTTTCCTGTAGTGTAAATGATATATTCGACAATGAAAAGGTTCCCTTTTTACAAAACCAAAAGGTTTGCTCATCTCCTTTATGATTAACGATCCAACATCTTAATAAGCCATCAAGCACAAAATAGCTATATTTCTCTGTTTCTCCTTCCTCAATCAGAAATGTATTTTTCCTGACGATGATCTGTTCAAAATACTGATCAAACAAAGTAGACTCTTCTAGACTAAAGGGATTGATATCTACCTTAAACTCTTCAAATAATTTTTCTAAAAGCATCTGATAAAATTATGCAAACATCTCGGTTTAAAATCTTTCAAAGATACACAATGATAATGGCGGATCATATCTTTTACAGTTGCAGACCATTATAAAATCATTTAGTTTCTATCTCAATAATTTTCCGTCCCTGCTTTCCTAAATAATGAAGTACCAGTTTTTCATACACTTTGTAACCGTCGTCTACGTTGGTAAATATCACAATCCCTTTTCCCGAACCAGGCAGTACAATGGCAATACATCTGGTTCCCTGATCTGCTCCGCCATGGGATAAAGCATATTCGCCTTTGCCAAAGTCATAGATTTCCAGCCCTAACCCGAAATATTTATCCTCTTTTACTTTTACCTGTTTTCTGATCATTTCCTGAAAGACTTCCGGCTTCAGGTTTTTTCCTTTCATAACGCTGATCATAAAATTGGCGTAATCTTCAATCGTGGTGTGCAGATCATCGGCAGCATTTGCTGTTTTAATTTTCTCAATTGGATAGGCATTTCCCTTTTCGTTGTACCCGGCTACAAATTTTTTCTCATCCGTATTCTGATCCCAGATATAGTTGGTGCTATGCATTTTGAGAGGCTGAAAAATAAGTTCTTTTGCAAGTTGGTCCAATGATTTTCCGAACTTCTTTTCGAGGGCTTTCCTAAGGTATTCAAAACCTTCTCCTGAATATTGGTATTTTGTACCGGGATCAAACTGAAAGTTCAGTTTTTTATCATCATTCATCCATCTCCAGTTGGGAAAACCGGTCTGGTGGCTCAGGATGATTCTGGTTGTCAGTTTCTGATGTCTGGGATCATTGATGATATCCGGATCTGTCCAGTATGCATCTAAAGGTTCATCCAGTTTCCATTTTCCTGAGCTTATCAGCCTTAATGCAACCATTGCTGTGACAGGTTTGGTAAGAGAAGCTACATTAAAATAAGCATTTTGAGGGACTGAAACTCCTTTTTTGGTATCTCCGAAAACTTTTACCTGCTGTAGTTTTCCTCCTTCAATAATTCCTAATCCCAGGGTTGGAATATTATTTTCTTTCAGCCAGCTTTGCATCGACAGATCGTTATCGAACATTGTTTCACTGTCAGTAGTCTGTTTAGGATGGTGATCAAAACTCAACGAATTCTTAAGTTTCCATTCTGCATTTTCCAGGATCCACAGATGGGTAAATTTTGCTTCCCCAACTAATTTCTCAGCCTGATCTCCTATCTTTTCATAAAACAAGTGATCTCCATTCTGAATGGCAGCATATATTTTCCCTTCTTTATACATGGGATAAATCTGAGTGCTTTTATCTATTAAAACTCTTTTTAACCGGTAAGTTTCAGGAGACTTGCACAACCCGTTTTTAAAATCAATGATGAATTTCTTTTTGTCTTCAAAACCTCCTTTATCGTGATAAAATTCGAACCTGTCACTTAACATGCTTTCCATTTTTCCGATGTTACACGTATTGTAACCTGCTGAAAAAAACAGGCTGTCTTTTGACATAATTGTTTTGTAAAGGGGATCTGTTTTTTCTGCCTGTGCATGAACTATGGTCATCAGCAGAATAAAAAAGAGAAGGATAAGCCGGGCTGATTTTGTCATTGTTATTTTTTTGACAAAGATTCAATTTCATTTTGTTTTTCAAATAAAAATGAACCCGACAAAAACCCGACAAAGCCCCGACAAAATTTATAACATACTGAATTTCAGTTTAAAATACAATTTCTTTTTACGGTCAATTTCAGCAGCATTTCTAAGTATCATGAATACATTAGACAGGGCAATAAGGATCATCAGAATAAGGGTAAACTCTTTTCCAAGCTTTAAAAAGATGCCGATCATAAATACAATAGGCGCCATAGCAGTCCAAAACATCTGCAGGGAGATAATCTGTTTGGTCAGACTGTTCCTCTGCTTCGTCAGAAACATCAGCAGAAAGGGAGCCAGAATATTTAACGGCGGTGCTACTACAAATAATAAGGAGGAAAGATTGATCATTTTAATCCGGGAATAGCTGATGGTTTCAGATCCCTCCGTGGTTTCTGTTTTTATTCCGTTATTTTCCGGGGAAATAATGGTTTCATCCTGCAGTAATAAAGATTCTTCTATTTCCAGAGTTTGTGCCAAAGCTCTTAAAGTATGTCCCTTAGGTTCTGTTCCGGATTCTATCCTCTGAATGGTACGTACAGAAATTTTTGATCTTTCTGATAATTCTTCCTGGGTAAGGTTTTTCTGTTCCCTTAAAGTTTTTAATTTAGACATTGGATTGCTTTGAAGAAAATTCTATTGATTTTGTGAGGCTAATTTACGTTTTTCACTACTTAAAATACAATACAAACCGTAATATCGGTCAGATCATAATTTTCAGCAGAAAATTTTAATGAATCATTTCCAAAGTATTGTCCCTTATTTTAATTAATGACACCTTTGCATAAAATTATTATGATTCCTCTTCAAGAACTTTCATTCTTCATCCTGGTGGCTCTGGTCTTAGTGATCAGCCCGGGACCTAATATGATCTACCTGATTTCAAAATCAATCACGCAGGGAAAGAAGTCCGGATTTATTTCTTTAGCCGGTGTGGTAGCCGGATTTTTATTTCATATCGTTATGGTGTCGTTTGGCCTTACGGCTGTTTTGCTGGCTGTTCCGTTCGCTTATGGGGTTCTCAAAACCATTGGAACCGTTTACCTTTTATACCTGGCTTATCAGGCGATCAGGCCCAAAAGCAAAAATATTTTTGAGGTAGATCACAATGGTTCACATGACAGTCCTAAAAAGCTTTTCACCGTCGGATTTCTAACCAATGTACTGAATCCGAAAGTGGCTGTATTCTATTTATCTTTTTTCCCGCAGTTTATTAAACCAGAATATGGATCTGTATTCACTCAGAGTTTAGAACTTGGCGCAGTTCAGGTTCTCGTAAGCTTTAGTGTCAATTTCCTGATTGTCCTTACTGCAGCAAGGGTTGCTTTATTTTTTTCCAATAATCCGGCATGGATCAGGGCTCAGAAATGGTTTATGGCCGGTGTTCTGACTTATCTGGCTGTGAAAATGGCATTTTCAAAAGCGAAATAGTGATCTTAAAACATTACCGAAACATAATAAAACAGCAGTCCGAAAGTATTACAGGCTGCTGTTCCGGAATATGGAATTTTTGATAATAAGGTCTCTTTCTTTTACTATAAATAAAAATCCGGAACAGCATGATATCCTGCCCCGGACTCTGATGTATATTCATATAAAAATCTGAACTGTATAACTGCGTTACAGCCATGTCACAAATTTCAGATTAAAGTTCCGGATGCCTAACCGTATAAATACGCAATCTTACAACCCGGTATTTACACGGATTACTGATTTATTTCAACCTTCTTCCCAGTCCTTTAGCCTTCTCCAGCCATTTACTCCGCTGCTCATCTTCAGAATTTCTGATGATTCCTATATAGGTTACTTTTACCGGTTTTACGCCACAAAATTCCAGGGTTGATTTTTTTAACTGATTGACGCTTGGCCTACCGTACATAAGGCGGTAATACCAGCCAGGCTGATCAAGGGTTGTCATGATATGGGCCGTTTTTCCTTTCAAAAGCCTGTCCCACCATACAGAATTTTTTCTGTACTGATAAGCGAAACCGGGAAGAAAAAGCCGGTCTATAAATCCTTTTGTAAGGGCCGGCAAACCTCCCCACCAAACCGGATGTACCCAAACCAGATGATCTGCCCACTGAATGATTTCCCAGGCTCTGACAAGGTCCGGTTCCAGTTCCATCCTTTTCTGATAGCCGAAACGTAAATTGGGATCAAAACGGAGATTTGCAATAGCAATTTCTTTTATTTCAGCGCCTGATTCCCTGGCACCGGCTTTATAAGCATCCACAATCCCAAAATTAAAGGAATCTTTATTCGGATGCCCGTTGATGATGGCTATTTTTTTCATGGGGCAACATTGATATTGATCGTCTCATAGGCATTAAGTTTTTCCAGTAATGATAAGGGATCATGCAGCTGGTGGCTGAAGTACACCTTATTTTCATGCGGATTTTTCAACAGTTCTTCTGTGTGCAGCACCGCTGAGAGAGCTGTAAGTTCGGCCTGCCCTTGTGTGCTTTGAAGACTTAGTTTTTTTGATCCGTTTTTATCTTTCACTACAATTTCGAAGACAGACTGATCACCGTTTCCACTTAACCCGAAAATCATTTTTCTTTCTTTTAGAGATAAAATACTAAAGATTCTCAGATATTGGAAACTGCCTAATAACCAGGTGATAAATTTAGAATTATAAGTCATTTTAACGCTTACATCCGGTACTCTTTCAATCCGGTTTAAAATATAGAGATCGGGAACGTCAAAATTGTAGGCATTCCTCTTTCCTATTCCAAAAGAAAAGTCAAAAACTTCAGTGTTTAGAAAATGCCGGATCGCAACAGGCCTGTCATTTTTATACTCATGAAAAGGAACAGCTACATTTTCAGCCATAAAGTGTGCTGAACTTTCCCCGGCTTTATCTTTTACAGAATAATACACGAAAAGTTTTATTTCCCGGATATCATCTGCATTGTGTGAAAGTGTACCGGCAAGTCCGGGAACAATCCCTCCCATCCATCCGGAACTGAAGACCACTCTACTCCCTATTTCCCGGTTTTTGGCAAGACCATAAGCTTTTACAAGATCCGGCGTCGGTTTGGTAATATCCAGGTAGTCAATATGGTTCTTTATTGCAAACTGAAGGATATGATCATTTTTATCATTCACGGAAAGAATGATCAGATGAATCTTTTTACCGGTAATGGTTTTAAAAGTAGCAGGATCCGTAACGTCTATTTTCAGGTCATTTCCCGTTTTTCCTCCTTTACGCCCGCCAATAAAGATGTTGAATTGAGGGTTTCTTGATTTCAGAATACGCGAAATTGTTTTCCCTACTAACCCGTTTCCGCCTATGATCAGAATATTGTGTTCCATATGTTTTTTTGACAAAATTACAGAGCAGCCGATCCCTGAAACAGGACAAATGTCTAAAAGGAAGCAAGCTATCTAACAACATAGGAACATAGGCAATGAGTTTACATATGATTCTATCGGAGATTTGCGGAATTCACAAATAAGAAGAAAAATATTCATTCATGGCTTATGCGGGATTTCCGGCTGTGGGAAATATAATTTCTAAAAAGTAATTTCTTTTCTGATCCGGCTCAGGTGTCTTTGGGTAATGCCAAGGTAAGAAGCCAGATACTGCAGTGGGATATTCTGAATATAATCAGGATGATTGCTCAGCAATGTGGAATAGCGCTGGGCAGCACTATCCCTTTGAAGCTGGAAAAAACGGGTCTCAAGCTCAAGGTATTCCTGTTCGGCAATGATCTTTACAAAGCGGGTCCAGTTCACGTGATCCTGTACCCATTCATCCACTGTTTCTTTTTTCAGTACCAACACCTCTGCATCAGTAATAGCCTGCATATTTTCTTTACTCAGACCTCCTGAAATAAATGAAGAATAGGCTGCAATCATGTGATTGGGAAACCTGAAGCAATAAGTCATATCCTTCCCATCATCAGACATATAAAAGGAACGGAAAATACCGGACTGTATGAAACCTACTTCTTTACACCGCTCACCTTCGCGGATGAAATAATCATTTTTACTGACTTTTCTCAACTCGAAAAGCTGTAGGAATTCTTTAATTTCATCTTCAGAAAAAAGGTTAAAACTCTGAAAATAGTCCTTTATCATCATTGTATCACGGGTTTCAATTGATCATGGCGAAAATAGTCAAATATTTATTAATTCTTTATGAAACCGGCTCAGAACAGAGGATCATTAATTCTTAAAATAAAAAGAACCTGTTTACCCATGAGTTACAGGATCTTTCTATCACACCGGAAATCTTTCGTTATTGCTTCAAATGATAAAAATCGCATCATCCATTTTAGGATATATCATAACTTTGTATATAATGAAGCACAAGATTACCACTTATGACCTCAGTGATGTTTCTCAGCATAACTTTTTAGTGGAAAGAATAGAGAAACGTACTGAAAAGCATGAAGAATTCCTTATCGATAAGGGAGTACACCGGGACAGTCATTACATTTTCACCTGTATGGAAAGCGGCCATGTAAGAATGATGGTAGATTTTAAGATTATTGAATCCAGAGGTGCCACCATTTTCTGTGTGCTTCCCGGACAGGTACATCAGGGACTGCTGATGGAGAACGTCTCAGGATGGTTCGTTGCTGTAAAAACAGATAGTGTACCTGATGTAGTGCGTGCCGTATTTGAAGAGTCTCTGGTGGAAATCCTCCCCTTGCCTTTAGATCAAAACTGGACAGAAAAAATACACGCTGCTGCCAGCCTGCTAAAGAGCTACTGTACAGATGATGCACTGGCTTCCAGGGAGGGTTTTCTGGTCATTCAGTCTTTGCTCAATGCCTATATGGGAATGTTTTCTCATCTCTATCTCCGTAAAAATTCCCTTGAAATATTGGCTGAAAAGCGTTCTTCCCAACTGACAAGGGCATTCAGGATTCTGGTAAGAAAAGAGTTCAAAACAATGAAAAGTCCATCAGAATATGCTGAATCCTTACATATCTCCCGGGGGTATCTGACGGAAGTTATCCGTGAGGTCACAGGAAATTCTGCCCAGTATTATATTCATCAGGAAGTCTTAATAGAAGCCAAAAGACTCTTAGCTTTCACCCATCTTACCGTAAAAGAAATTGCTTATGAACTGGGGTATAATGATCATACCTATTTCAGCCGTTTATTTTCCAAACTGGAGGGGCAGTCTCCGTCACAGTTCAGGGCGAGCAATAAAAACCAGGGATAAACCACGAATAGTCCAACTATTACCCTGAAAAAGCTATCGGTACTGATCTGTTTTGAAGCGTCCTTTGCAATAAAAAATACTTATGCCTAGTTTACCTAAATGGATCAATGATACGGTGGAAAATGTATGGTCTTCAAAATTTAAAGACTGTACCGTTACTGAAATAAAAAAAATCACTGATCATCTGTGCTGCATACGTTTTGCCGCAGATCTTCAGGATGTTCATTTTGAACCGGCCTATGCCATTGGAATAAGAGTTAATGACAGGGATTTCCGGAACTATTCTCCTTTCAATTTCAACACAATAACCAATACTTTTGATGTCCTGTTCCATCTTCATGATCATGAGGCTGCGGGCAATAGTTTTGTCAATCAACTGGCTAGAGGTCAATCTGTAAAAATTTTAATGCCAAGGGGAAAACGTTTTTTTGAGCCTGACACTCAGATTCATTTTTCCATAGGGGATGAAACGTCATTGGGAAGTTCACTTTCCATACAGCAGGCTGCTGAAGAATTGAAACAGACCTTTGTATGCCTTCACGAGCTGGAAACTCCGGCTGTATTGGAAGAGCTGGGCTTATATGGCTATCATACCCCTAAAAACAACACAATGGATATCATTGAAGTGCTTACCGGATTTCTGAAAGAAGAAAAACAGGCTGTGGATCATGATCAGGTTACCTTTTACCTTACCGGAAACGGGACAAGAATGCCTGCTGTAAGAAATTTCCTTAAGGCAAAAGGTGTCTCTTCCAGATGTATCAGATCACAGGCTTACTGGATCAAAGGGAAAAAAGGGCTCTAATATCCCCCAAAAAAAATCATCTCAGGACGAGATGATTTCTACCGTTTTGAATTGATTGAGTTATTTATATGAAGATATGAATGATGTTTGTGTTGGTACAAAGATAGGCAGAGCACTTTTTTTGGCAATCAGGAAAATCCCTAAAAAAATATCCGTAAAAATACGGTTGCATAAAAGAAAAAGCCCTGCAAGAAAGCTTACAGGACTTTAGATGATCTAACAATTATTATGTTCAGGGTTTAAAGTTTGGGCTTTATCCCTGCTTTATACGGTTGTATTAAAGAGGGCTTACCAATTGCAGGAACCATTCTTTAACATCACCTTCAAGATGAGGTGCCAGTTTCTCTTCACAGGTCTTATGATAAGCGTTTAGCCAGGCAATTTCCTGTTCTGAAAGTATTTCTTTCACTATGGTATCCCTGAAGAACGGGCAGAACGTCAATGTTTCAAATTCGTAGAATGTTCCGTGAATGGTTTTCTCTGCTTCTTTTACCGCAATAAGGTTCTCATGACGGATTCCGTAATGGCCTTCCAAATAGTATCCGGGTTCGTTTGAACATACCATTCCCGGAAGAAGATCCTGAGGGTTTAGGTCTTTTCTGATATTCTGAGGTCCTTCGTGAACGTTCATGAAGCTTCCCACTCCATGTCCTGTTCCATGGTTGAAATCCTTACCTTCCATCCATAAAGGAAGTCTTGCGATAGCATCCAGATGAACGCCTTTGGTACCTTTCGGGAATTTCACCATAGATAAGCGGATCAGCCCCTGCAATACCAATGTTGAATTTCTTTTAAATTCATCCGAAGCTGTTCCCAATGCAAAAGTTCTTGTGATATCTGTAGTTCCCTCCAGATACTGGCCTCCTGAATCTACAAGGATCGTGTCTTCATTGGTAACTTCTTTACTTCCTTCTTTCTTGGCAGAATAGTGCATGATGGCACCATTATCTTTATATCCTATGATAGAGCCGAAGCTTTCTCCCACAAAATTTTCTCCTTCAGCACGGAAGCTTCTCAGTTTTTCACCGATAGAATATTCATTCATTGCTTCTTTGCCGGCATTCTGCGTCAGCCAGTAAAGGAATTTCACCATTGCTACCCCGTCTCTTACCATTACTTTTCTGAATCCTTCCAGCTCAGCTTCGTTTTTCTGTGCTTTCATCAGATTTCCGGGAACCGGAGCTTTGATAAACTGATTTTCTGCCTGTAGCGTAGCAAATATCTGCTGGTTCGTATTGGGAGAAACCAGCACTTTTTCATTTTTGAATGTTTTCAGGTAGTTGTAGAACTCTTCGTATGGCATCATCTTTACGAAAGAATCGTCCATTTGCTTTCTGGCTTCTACGTCCATTTTTTCCAGTCCTGTAAACAAAACCGCATCATTTTTAGTAATAACGATATATCCCAGGAAGACAGGGTTGCAGTCTACATCACTTCCTCTCAAATTCAGCGTCCAGGCTACATCATCCAGACTGGAAATAATATGCACCGTAGCTTCCTGCTCCTCCATTTTCTGACGGATGGCAGCAATTTTATCTGCAACGGATTTTCCAGCTCTTTCTACAGGATGGGCGTAGATAGGATTGGCTGATGCCGTACCTCTCTCTTTCCAAACTTCTTTTAAAAGCGGAAGATCTGCCAGGCTGATATTTTTTGAATTCAACTTCTGGGTAAGCAGTTCCCAGTTAGCATTAGAAGCAGCTAAAGCATTCACAGCCACTTTTCCTCCTGCGGGAATTTCAGAAATGATCCAGTCGATATAATTCGGGGTTCCTTCCATTCCGTCTTTGAAAAGGTCAATTCCTGAACCTTCCAGTTCGATAGCGGCTTGTGTAAAATATCTTCCATCCGTCCAAAGACCGGCTTTATCTTTTGTAACCACCACAAAACCTGCAGAACCCAGGAATCCTGAAAGCCATGCTCTCTCCTGCCATTCTTCGGGAAGATACTCGCTCATATGCGGATCTGCAGAATATACTATAAATGCATCAACATTATTTTTCTGCATTTCTACACGAAGCGCAGCAACTTTTTCCTTTGAAGTCATTCTTTTCTTTTTTAAACACCGAAAGTTACGAAAAATTTGAAGTTAAAAGATGAAATAAATATTCTATTTTCCTCTATAAACTGTTATTTTGAATGAATTATGATTGTGGATGCAGAGAACTTATTTTTCTTGGCAAGGGAGATCATAAAAGCTTATTACCAATTCATATATTTCCACAAAAAAATAAAATCCATACCACAAAACCAATACTATTATTAAAATAATAAAATTTTGGAAGGATTATTGCTGCATTATTTCCTATGAAACAGCAGAATTACAAAAACCACAGGAAATTTTATCCGCCCCATCATTTTGTTTATTTACCGATCCTGATCTTATTGGAGATTTCCGGAATTTATAAAATATGGGATGACCGTGAAAACCAACTGACCTGGATCTTATTTTCTATTGTAATATTCCTGCTTTTTTACCTGGCAATAATGACCAGACAGCATTATGCTTTGGGACTTCAAAACCGTATGGTGATTCTTGAGTTTAAGCAGCGTTATTATGAAGTTTTCAATATAAGATCTGATGAAACTGCAGATAAACTAAGATTTGACCAGATTGCTGCCTTAAGGTTTACCTATGATGATGAATTTAAAGAGCTGCTGTACAGGGCTCTTCATGAAAATATTTCAGGAGACGAGATCAAGAGATCAATCAAAAACTGGAAACCTGACCTGCTCAGAATTTAATACATACCAAAAAAACAGTAAGCTATGAAAAAGTGGAGCATTTACAGTATGACGATATTAAGCTTGTTGACATTAACAAGCTGTGAGGCCGTAGGAACGATTTTTAAAGCCGGAATGTGGTGGGGAATTCTCTTAGTCTGTATCATTGCAGCAATTCTTTTACTTATTTTTTCGAGGGGTAAAAACTCTTAACCATTTTGTATGGAGAAGAATACAGAGGTAGAGATCATTTCTCATTTAAAGCCTTCAAAAATTGTTAAAATCATGAAGGACCCGGAAGCTTCTGCAAAGGCGGTACACCTTGTATATACTACCGATGCAGACACAGCCGGGATTACCCGTAAGAAAACAGGGAAGAAATATTCTTATTACAAAGACGGAGAAAAAATCCGGGATAAGGATGAAATCACAAGGATCAACAAGCTGGTCATTCCTCCGGCCTGGGAAAACGTATGGATCTGTGCTCTGGAAAACGGCCATCTTCAGGCTACAGGTTTTGATGTAAAGAAAAGAAAGCAGTACCGCTATCACCCTTTATGGAGTGCCTTGCGAAATCACACAAAATTTTACAGGATGCTTCAGTTCGGGTATGCGTTACCCAATATGAGACTTCATATTGAACAGGACCTTGCGTTGCGGAATTTTGAAAAACGTAAAATATTGGCTCTGATCGTCAGCCTTATGCAGAGAACCAATATCCGTATCGGGAACAATGTCTATGAAAAGTTATACGGATCTTTCGGATTGACAACCTTAAAAGATAAACACGTAGAAGTAAAGGGGCAGAAAATCATCTTCTCGTTCAAAGGAAAAAAGGGAGTCATGCACCATGTGGATCTCAGAAACAAAAAACTGGCAAGGCTGGTTCAGAAGTGCAAGGATATTCCCGGAAAGGAACTTTTTCAGTATCTTGATGATGAAGGAAACCGGCATTCTGTAGATTCCGGAATGGTGAATGATTATATCAAAGAAATAAGCGGTGAAGATTTTACGGCTAAAGATTTCAGGACATGGTCCGGAACGGTAAGTGCCCTGATCGCATTTAAAGAGATCGGGTATGCAGAAAATAACACGGAATATAAAAAGAAGGTAAAGGAAGCCCTGGATATCGTAGCAGACCATCTTGGCAATACCACTGCCGTATGCCGGAAATATTATGTGCATCCTCTGGTCATCAACCTGTATGAAAATAATACCATCAAAAAATACCTTGATGAGCTGGATGTGATAGAGGAAAACGATGGAAAAGCCAGCCTTACCAAAGAAGAAAAGCTTGTTCTGAAGATCCTGGAAAACGAAAAACTGTAGTGTTCTGTTGGCTGGAAGAAGGAAGTCAGAAGCTGGAAGTTATTGAGGTTTTAAAAACTCAATGATCTTATATTTTACTGAATGAGGTGCAGTTTTTTTAACGCAAAGGGTTTATTTTTGATACTGCATATTTTAGGGAGCAAAGGGTAAATCAACTGTGCCTGATTTGATGAAGCGGATGTTATCCACCTGATTCAAATAAAATTCACAGCCATACCGTCTGGCAATACTTCCGGTATCAATCTTCCAGCATCAAACTTCCAAACACCCAACCTATCCCACAACTCTATTATTTAAAAACTGGATTCTATATTCTTTCGGGGTAATTCCTGCAATTTTTTTGAAGAGCTGGGTAAAATGGGAAGCGGTATGGAAATTCAGTTCATAAGCAATTTCTGCAATATCTTTGCTTGAATGCAGCAGTGCTTTGCTGTAATTGATATCAATCTCGTTGATCCATTGTTTCGGAGATTTCTGGGTCACTCCTTTCACACATTTATTCAGATAACTTTCTGTAACAGACAGTTTATCGGCATAGAAAGCCACCCGCTTTTCACCGACATGGTATTTGAACAGCAGATCCCGGAACTGAAGAGAGAGCTCCATCGGGCGGGTTGCAGATTTGTGATGGGTATCTGAATCTGTACTCAGCATTTTAATGAGAATAAGGTGAAGCATTGTAATCACCACATGATTAATATTCAGATTATTGAGCCATAATTCCTGCTCCATGATGGGTAAAAGCTGAGTAATCGTCCCGTAGGTCAGACTGTCCAGATTCAGGAAAGGGGTCATAAAAAAAATACTGCTTTTATGTTTGGGCAATTCCTGTTCGGAGAGGATATTATTTTCGTAGGCCAGGAAAAAACCTTCAATATCATCAGAAAGCTCTACGGTAGCCGTAATGGTTCCCTGTTTGATAAAGATCACCCCTCCTTTTTCAGCGTGGTATTCTTTGTTTTCAAGATACTGTCTGATGTGTCCGTTTGTAACGAAAATAATAAAATTAAAGGTTGTACGGTACGGAATCACCGGCATCAGAATTCCCTTAAGGTAGTTTTCGATACGGTAAAGCTGTATATCCGCATTATTGGCTAATATTTTCTCCGTGATATTCGGAAGAAAAAGTTTTTTATATTGAAAATTGGATAATACTTCCATATCCGATATTATGATAATTAAAGTTATACAAAATTTATAAAGTAGAGAAAGGATTTGAAAATTTGAGAATGAGTTCATTTGAACATTGCTCTACACTCCAACTCTAAGGCTCTCAAATCCTCTCACTCTTTCAATCTAAAACTTATAATACACGCCTACCCTCACTCCAAAAGGACTTCCAGGGGTATACGTAAGGTCCGTAACAGGTTCTGCCTCTCCTTTCAGCTGTGTTTCTGTTGCAAACTGGGCTTCGTTCCATTTTACATTGAAAAGGTTATTGAGCTGAATATTGGCTCCCCATTTCTGACGGTTATAGGAAAGCATCAGATCATTCACAAAATAAGCTTTCGTTTTGATGCTGTTGTCTTCTACGGCCGGTCTGGCACCAAGGTAACGGTATTGAAGTCCTAAAGAAAAGCCATGAAGAAAATCCCAGTTAACCGATCCTGTGCTGGTAACTACCGGTGCCAGCGGTACATAATCCTGGCCTTTTTCTTCTCCGGTAAATCTGGCATGGGAATAATTGATATCTGCATTCAGATAGAAGTTTTCCAACGGCTGGAAACGGATTCCCAGATCTGCCCCGAAACGTCTTGATTTTCCTGATGGTTCTACTACGGCATCGTCTCCTACATATACAAATTCCTGCTGCAGATCCATAAACCATACTGCAGGGGTAATAATCAATGATCTGAAAGGATGCAATCTTACCCCGAAATCGGCACCGACAGAATAAGGAAGTGTATTTTCATTCTTATTGGTCACCACTACCCTCATGTCATTGGAATGGAATCCCATCCCTGTTTTCAGGAACCACATTACATTGTCACTCTGAGCATAAGAGAAATTAAGTTTAGGACTTACTCTTGTTGCTTCCTTTGACTGCCCGGAAGGTAATTGTTCAGGATCCAGCAGGTTGTGCATATTGAAAATAAAGTGATCAACCCTTACTGCAGGATTAATTGTCCATTTTCCTGTTTTCCAGACTAAACCTGAGTACGCATGAAGATTGGTTTCCGTACCGTTTACATCAGACATCCTGTCAAGCAGTAAATCTCTGTGGTAAACGTGGTTCAGCTGTAATGTACTGATATCATCATTTCTTAAACCTATCCCTGAGATCCAGTTCAGTGAGCTGTTGAGAAGAGCGAAGCTTTTGGTATATTTTACTTCGGCTCCGTAAATATTCCTTCCGTCAGTCTGCTGTATTTCATCTCCATGATCTTTATCCTTTAAGTAAAAAGTAAAGTCAGAGTACAGGTTAAAATTATATTTTGAATAAAAGGCCATTGCATCAATCTGCTCAGATGAGGAAATGATATGCTTAAAGTTCATCTGAAGATTGGTTCTTGAGGTTTTCCCGCCTTCGGTAGGATCTATACTTCCCCATCGCCCGATGATTCCCTGGTCTACTGCACGTTCCGGGATCTGTCCGGAAGCATTCCACGAAGAATTAAAAGTTGAGAACTGGATATTGAAATAATCGTTATCGGTAAGCCATTGATTATACTTTCCAAAAATATTCACTCTGTTGAAGTTCTGCCTGACATCAAAAGGACCGTCGGTATAATTGTATTCTGCTGCCACATAAGCATTTCTTCTTCCAAGGTCATCATGAAGGATATTGAACATTCCCAGGATTCTTTTTGAATTGAAAGAACCTCCTTCCAGTTTGATCATACTGTTTTTCAATCCGTTATAGGTTTGAAAATCAACATACCCTGCGGTATTGAAGTCACCACGATCCATATAGTAAGCTCCTTTACCGAAGTCGATATTGTTGACCGTTTCAGGGATGACAAAGTGCAAATCAGAATATCCCTGTCCGTGGGCATGAGAAACAATATTCACGGGCATTCCGTCTACATTGACGCTTACGTCTGTTCCGTGGTCAGCATCAAACCCTCTTAAAAAAAGCTGTTCGGCTTTTCCTCCTCCGGCATGCTGTGCAATGAACAATCCCGGTACTTTTCTCAGCAAATCCTGCGCTGAATTTACCGGAAATTTATTCAGATCAACTTTTGTTATTGCTGATAAGAACGAACTGTGATTAATGGCTACTTCAGAGATCTGAAAAGGCTTATGCTGTAAAAAAATAACTTTATTTTTATCGTCCTCATTGGTCATTACCCATTTTACCTCATCGTATCCCTGACGGCTGATCACCAGTGTATCAGGAAGGGATTTTACCGGAATGGCAAAAGTACCGTCTGTTCCTGTGTGGGTGTGGCTGTTTCCCTGGTTGTATTTCACCAACGCATCCGCAATTGGAAATTTGTCATCTGCATCTTTGATTAACAACTGTTTTTCTGTTTCCTGTGCCATCATTTTTCCACTGAACGCCATTACCAGAAATACGGCTGCTATTTTAGTTATTTTCATTTTTTGTTTTATTAAATTATAAATTATAAGAGATAAGGGATGAGAGATAAGAGATAAGAGATGTTTTAGTTTAAATTTCAATGTTCAGTTATGCTTCACAAGTGAATCGTGAATGAAAGAATAATTATTTTAAACTTTAATATTCCCTGTCTCAAACTCAAGAACCCTTAAATCCAGGTCTATGCTTTAGCTTTAAGAAATATTTTTTGAATTAAAAGTGTAATCCATGTGCCTGCTACGAATGGGAAGGTAAACACCCCTCCAACGGCATCCAGACAATGGTTGTCAATCAGAAGATCATCGATTGCGATCGTTATAAGAACAGCGATCAGCACCCACAGTCCATCTGTTCTTTTTACTCCAGAAAATACAATGGCAGAAAGAACGGCATTGAATCCGAAAAGTCCCATATGAATTTCCTTTACAGGTTCACCATTCCATTGGGATAATCCTGCCCCCAGGATAGATGCTGCCAACCCGTATAAAGCAGCAACAGGTGAACTGATAAAAACAGCAAGAAAGAAAATAATTCCTGAAAGTACTCCTCCCTGAAAGATCACCTCACCAAACCCATTGGTACAGGTAAGGAAATCATCATATTGCGTAGGAACCACCTCTGCACTCAGCATGGCAGACGGCGGAATATGGGTAAAATGATGCAGTGCAAATACCAGTATCCATGTGATTACGATAAAAGGAAAAGTAAATACCGGAATTTTCTTCCGCATAAAAAAATGTTGAATAACAGCTGCCAGGGCCCCGCCCAAAATGATAAGAATCCAGATCAGAGCTGTGGCATCAAACAGAAAAGCCAATGCTACTCCTACAAGCGCTGCGCTGAAGCCATATAATCCTGCACTTATTTCAGCCTGGTTATATTTAAGCTTCATCGCTGTAAAGGTTCCGGCAGCTGTTGAAATCAAAACAGCCACTCCACACTGCCAGCTTCCCATAAAGATTCCTATAAGGAACAGAAGCCCCGTCCATCTGTTTTCCTGAAGCATGATCTGCCCGATTCCTTTTAGGATATGATCTAAAAAAGGGAGCTTTTTGAAAAATTCGTCCATAGTTTTTTTAATTATATTAATGATTGGAAATATTGATCGAGATGAGATTTTAAATGTCAAGAGTCAATTTTGCTTCGCAGGTGAATGGTGAATCAAACTCTCCAACACTCAAACCCCGGAACCCGCATCTCATTTTACCATCCCAGGAAGACCATTCCGATTCCGCAGACCGTTACCACAGCACCACTTACCACTCCCATGTATCTCTCAAGTTTATCCGTATTGAATAATGTTGAATAACCGTAACGCCCCAAAAGCACCATTCCAAGCATTGTTAAAACGGTAGTCGCCGTGAATGAAACCACCAAAACAGCAATCTCTGACATCGAATGTTTCACTCCGGAATAGAATAATAAAGGAATCAATGGTTCGCTTGGCCCCATTACGAAGATCATAAAAAGAACCAGTGGGGTCACCTTTATTCTTTTCTGAGGCATTACCATTTCGCTGTGATTGTGTTCATAAACGTAAACATCATCCCCCATTACATCGAAATGTTTGTGAGGTTTATTTCTGATAGCCTGAACGAGCCCATATACCAGATAAACTCCCCCAAAGATCAGCAATGCCCATCCCGAAAAATTTCCTCTGATGTCCTGAAACCAGGAGATCTTATTCAGCTGCCAGCCCAGAAACACCCCAATAAATCCGAGGATCAGGGAACTCAGCACGTGCCCAAGCCCGCAAACTACGGTTAATATTGCGGTTTTCATTCCGCTCCATTTTTTGGATTTTGAAATCACGATGAAGGGGAGGTAATGATCCGGCCCTGAGGCTGTATGTATAAAACTTATTGAGACGGCACTTAAAAGAAGCGCCCAAACTGTACTGTCCATTTTTTATTAATTCTGTTGTTTCAGATTCTTTACTGTGTTTTGGCTAAAGCCAGTGGAAGTTTTCTTTTTATTTGTGCGGGCTAAAGCCCGCTTCTACTGAAGATATGCTCTCGCAGATTCTTAAGATTCCGCTGATCATTATCAGGAAAATGATATGGCTTTAAGTTCTAAAGCGTTTCATTTTTTACTCGAGTGACCAGAGTATTTCCTGAATATGCAGGAAAAAGTTGTACATCAATTCTCCACCATGCCCTAAAGCCCTTACAACAAAGCCATTATCTTCCATTGCTGAAACTCCTGCTTCCATTTCGTCATGATGCTGTGCCGCTGCTTCAACAATCTCTTCGATCAGTCCCTGTTTATCTACGTTCTCCTTTGTGCTGTAGAAGATTAAGGTTCCCTGATGGGTATATTGCTCCAGGTTCCCGATACTGCTGATCGGGATCAAATCCGGCTGAATGACCACATTATCTTTTACAACCAGTTTGTTATTATGGTAAATCTCCATCAGATTCTGAAAGCGCTTCAATTTAAAAACCTCTCCGTAATGTTTCCTGCCACACGTAATGATCTCGCTGATGATGATCTGGCTGTTTTTCCCGATATGAACACTGGATTTACTTTTAAAGTTAGAATCTTCGTGAGGAACAATGGGATGCGGAACGTAAGCAAAAGAGGTTTCATCTTCCATCGTCACATTCAACTCCTGAACAGCTTTATCTTCCATATTGAAAAGTCTCTGATACGACTGTGACTGCAATTGAAGAGATGATCCTTTTTCAAGGGTTACATCCAGGTGGTAATGGTCTCCATCCAGAATTCCTGGGGAGGAGCTCATCACCATCTGATACAGTTTCTTATCATTTTTCCTCTGTCCTACAGAAACTACTCTGAAAGGCAATGAAACGTAAAGATCCTTCACATATGATTCTCCTCCCTTGAATCCTGCAATTATATTTAAACGGCTATCCATCTATCTTACCAGGTTCGGTTCTTCAATTTCTTCCAAAAGAGCATACTTTTTGATCCAGCCGATCACTTTATCCAGTCCTTCATCCGTTTTAAGGTTGGTAAAGACAAAAGGATTGCCTTTTCTCATTCTTCTCGCATCATTTTCCATTACTTCAAGGCTGGCTCCTACATATGGGGCAAGGTCAATTTTGTTGATGATCAATAGATCTGATCTTGTAATACCAGGCCCCCCTTTTCTGGGAATTTTTTCTCCTTCTGCAACGTCAATGATGAAAATGGTAACGTCGGCAAGATCCGGGCTGAAAGTGGCTGAAAGGTTATCCCCTCCACTTTCGATAAGAACCAGTTCGATCTCCGGGAAACGGGCTGCCAGTTCATCCACTGCTTCCAGGTTCATACTGGCGTCTTCACGAATGGCAGTGTGGGGACAGCCCCCGGTTTCAACCCCGATAATTCTGTCATGAGGAAGAAGACTGTTTTTAGCCATAAATTCTGCATCTTCTTTGGTATAAATATCATTGGTAATTACTCCAAGATCGTAAGTCCCGAATAATTTTCTGCTTAAACGTTCCAATAGTGCAGTTTTCCCTGAGCCTACAGGTCCTGCAACTCCTACTTTTATATATTTTCTGTTTTCCATTTTTTCTAAATTTTACTTTTTTTGTTTGTTTTTAGCGCAGAGAGCGCTAATCTTTTTTTGATTGATTGTGAAGATTTTCCGTTCGCAAGGGCGTTTCACTCAGCAAAAGGTGTTTACATGCCTTTGATTATCTTTTTGCGCTTTTATCTTTTACGACATATAAAGTCTTGAATACAATCTTTCGTGCTGCATACACCTGATATCAAATGCTGTATTACAAAGCCCTACCATATCCCTGTCCAGTTCCATGGTTTCCCAAACTGTTTTTTCCATGACCGGATAGAGTGAGAATAAGATATCCTGCCCGTCAAGTTGCCCCAGGGGAACTAATTTTACGGCATTGGTAATCATTCCGGCTACAGAAGTATAATAGAACCCCAGTAATGCCTCATATAAAGGAATTTTCATTAAATGGGCATATACTCCGAACACAATGCAGTAATGGGAATTGGCTTCTTTATTCTGAATTGCTTTCTCAAAGGATTCCATGAGCGGAAAGCTTTCTCTTCTTTTGAAGATTTTAATCAGTCTCAGCCCTAATTTCTGACTGGCCTGTCTTATTTCTTTCGGGCATTTTATTGCATTACACTCATTGTCAAGGTTCAGAAGTGTCTGCAGATCTTCTTTTTCTGCGGCTTTATAAGCCAGTTTCACAAAAGCCCCGTCGTTGAATTTAAGGTTGTACTGAAGCATGTTCTGTACAAATTCTTTTGCTGTCTCCACATTATGCACAATCTTTTCCTGTACATAGGTTTCAAGTCCGTTGGAATGCGTATAGCCACCGATCGGCAGTGTAGGATCTGCAAGGTGAAGCAGCCCTGACAAGAAGTTGAGGTTCATATTATTCATCTTTTGGAGCAGCCATTTTTAAGATTTTGGTAAAAATCGTAGATCCCAGACTGCCATGTCCGTGAGGTTCTACATTGGATTTAAGAAGGTTCAGCAGTTTTACGGATTGTCTTTCCGGTTTGAAACCGCTTGCCTCCAGCCATCTGAACATAGGCATTTCAAAAGGAAGCAATACTTTATCTTCCTGAATGAAAAGCGGAATATGCTTGTTTCCGATTTCATAACACACGGTTCCCATTTCCAATAAAGATCCGGGAACCATTACGATCGCATCTGTTTCCAGAACGTTGACCGCTATTACTTTTTCTGCATCCTCAAAAAGGATGTCTCCTTCACGCAGACGCTGGCCTTCTTTAAGAAATTTGATCGCCACATCCACTCCCTGTCTGGTTTTTTTGCGCTGGATTCTTTTGGTGGTTTCAAACCATTCAAGATCCAGATAATCTATGGCTTTTTCTGTAGGTTTTTCGGTGAGATTGCCTATGGTTTGATTAATGATCATCTTTAGCGGATTTTTTTCTGAAGTCAAAGTTTTTTGAAATGCCTACGCCGAAAGTAGAGCCACTGATTCCTGCCACATAGCTCTTCGTCCAGCCTTCTTCTTTGGTTTTGGTCTGAAGCATTGAAAGTTCTGCAAATTTGAATTTCAACGCCCAGCCTCCGCCTAATAATATCCCGATCAAAGGATAGGCACGAAGACGGAAACCGTTAAAATTCTGCATGGCATCAGCTGTTACCGATTGCTGTTGCCCCCACACATAATGCGCATCCACCTGCCCGATCAGTACAAAGTATTTCCCGAGCATCAGTGAAGGGCTGTACCAGATTCCGGCTTCATTCTGTTTATAGGCAACATTATGATTTACAGAGTTCTGCGAGTAAGCATAATTAACCCCGATCAGGTCATTATTATTAATAAAGTATCCTAGTCCCAGTGGCGCACTTGAAACGGTACTGCTACTGTTTGTAGGAGTGGTAACTTTTGAGTAATCCAATGATCCGTATACCATGAACTGACCTTTTGGCCCGTCTTCGTCACTCTTAAGCCTGTGCCCTCCCAGAAACTGAGCATTTACTTTTCCTGAAAGGACAGACATTCCGGCCAGTGCAAGAGAAAAAGCAGTTTTATTTAAATATTTCATTCTAAACTTAGTTCTATAATTGTTTTTACATAGTGCCTGATCAATTTTTTTTGCTGTTAAATAAACCTAACAGGTTTCAAAAACCTGTTAGGTTTTACAGATAAGATTGATCTTAGAACAAGTAATACAACTGTGTTAAAGGAAGTTTCTCTGCAGGTTCACAAGTGATGTATTCACCGTCTACCGTTACTTTATAATTTTCAGGATTGACTTCGATAAGAGGAGTTTTGTCGTTGTGGATGAGGTCTTTTTTACCAATATTTCTACAGTTTCTGACAGGAAGAATCATTTTCTCCAGTTTGTAGGAAGCAATGGTTCCGTTATCAATAGAAATCTGAGATACGAAGTTGGCACAAGTTCCGAACTTAGCTTTTCCGTGGGCGCCGAACATATTTCTGTAGATGATCGGCTGAGGTGTTGGAATAGAAGCATTCGGGTCTCCCATTTTAGCAGCAATTACAAATCCTCCTTTAACGATCATTTCAGGTTTTACTCCGAATAATGCAGGTTTCCAGATGACCAGATCTGCCAGTTTTCCTTCTTCAACAGAACCTACATATTCTGAAATACCATGGGCAATTGCCGGGTTGATGGTATATTTTGCTACATATCTTTTAGCACGGTAGTTATCGTTTCCGCTGTCTTTATCTTCTGCCAGATCCCCTCTCTGCTCCTTCATTTTGCTTGCCGTCTGCCAGGTTCTTGTAATAACTTCTCCCGGTCTTCCCATTGCCTGCGAGTCAGAGCTCATAATACTGAAAACGCCCATATCATGAAGAATATCTTCTGCTGCAATGGTTTCCGGACGGATGCGTGAATCTGCGAATGCTACGTCTTCAGGGATGTTTTTGCTCAGGTGATGGCAAACCATCAACATATCCAGGTGCTCATCGATGGTATTGATCGTATAAGGACGTGTAGGATTGGTAGATGCCGGCAGTACATTTGGATACATTGCTGCTTTAATGATGTCCGGAGCGTGGCCTCCTCCTGCGCCTTCCGTGTGGAAAGTATGGATTACTCTTCCGTTGATGGCTCTCATTGTATCTTCAAGAAAACCACCTTCATTTAAGGTATCTGTGTGGATCGCAACCTGAACGTCATACTTATCTGCTACTTTCAAAGCGGCATCAATGGTTGCAGGCGTTGCTCCCCAGTCTTCGTGAATTTTCACCCCTAAAGCCCCGGCTTCCACCTGCTCTTCAATAGGTTCTTCTGCCGAACAGTTTCCTTTTCCGAAAAATCCTAAATTCATTGGATATTCTTCTGCTGCTTCAAGCATTTTCTGCATGTTGAATTTACCAGGGGTAACTGTTGTAGCATTTGTTCCGTCATTCGGGCCTGTTCCACCTCCAATCATGGTTGTGATGCCACTGTATAGAGAAGTTTCAATCTGTTGCGGGCAGATATAGTGGATATGGGTGTCTATACCTCCGGCAGTTACAATGTATCCTTTCCCACCATGAACTTCCGTAGAAGCACCGATGATCATATCAGGAGATACACCATCCATCGTATCCGGATTTCCTGCTTTTCCGATTCCTACAATTTTCCCGTCTTTAATTCCGATATCTCCTTTTACAATTCCCCAGTGGTCAATAATTACGGCTCCTGTGATGCAAAGGTCAAGAACCCCCTCATCTCTTTTGGCAGTCACATTCTGTCCCATACCGTCACGTACGGTTTTCCCACCTCCGAAAACAGCCTCGTCTCCGTAATGGGTGAAATCTTTTTCGATTTCAATAATGATTTCAGTGTCCCCCAGTCTGATTTTGTCGCCGGCTGTTGGGCCTAATATATTGGCGTATTGCTTTCTGTCTACGTGTAAGCTCATTTTAGTGATTTTTAAAGTTTAACTCCTGAACTTTTGCAAGGCTTGCTTTTTTCTGATCTTCAGAATCTACCTGTCCGTCAACAAGGTTATTGAAGCCCATTGCTTTTTTGGTTCCTCCTATTTCTACCAGTTCCACTTCTTTTTCTTCTCCCGGTTCGAAACGTACGGCAGTACTTGCCACAATATTCAGTCTCTTCCCGAAAGCTTTTTCACGGTCAAAGCTCATGGCTTTATTCACCTCGAAAAAATGGAAGTGTGAACCTACCTGAATAGGACGGTCTCCTGTGTTGGTCACTTTTATTTTTACGGTTTCTCTGCCTTCATTGCAGATGATGGTACCTTCTTTTACAAAAATTTCTCCTGGTGTCATAATCATTAAGGATTAACGGATTGGGTTGTGTACGGTTACAAGCTTGGTTCCATCAGGGAATGTAGCTTCGATCTGAACGTCATGGATCATGTCAGCCACTCCGGGCATCACATCTTCTTTAGTCAGAAGATTAGCGCCTTCCTGCATCAGCTCAGCTACTTTTTTTCCATCTCTTGCTCCTTCAAGCAGGAAATGACTGATCAGTGCTATAGATTCCGGATAGTTTAATTTAAGGCCTCTCGCCTTTCTTTTTAGAGCCAGCTCGCCTGCCAGAAATAGCATAAGCTTCTCCGTTTCTCTCGGTGTTAAGTGCATAGTATTTTTATTTAAAATTTGGACAAACAGTATCTGGTCTGCCCTTCTGAAAAGGCAAAACAGAAATGTTCGAAAAATGTAAAAATGGGAATGATATCACGGGTCTGTATGATGCATACAAACCACAGGAAGTCATTAAGTTTTAATATAAAATTAGCAGCCCGCTATCTGCAGGGAATGATACAGTATGTATCTTGGCGCTGTAATATAAATACGGTTTTGAACGGCCGCAACCGGAGTATTAAAGGTATACTTTGCAAAGAAGTAGTTGAGCCACTGCTGTGCAAGTATTGAATAGTCCAATTTTACCTTCTCCCAGTCATTGGAGTCCTGAACATCCTGGACATCTGAAAAACTATACATTTCAGGCTGGGTCTGCTGATCCGATTTTTGCTGAAGAAGATGAATTTTTGAAAGAAGATCAGAATATGCTTCAGTTTTCCCTTTATGTGCAAAAAGGCCTGCACATAAAGCTGAAAAAAATAATATAAAAGAGAAAAATAGGACTCTTTTTTTCATACCTGATTATAATGGTGTAAAATTAGAACAATCTTAAAATCCCGGCTATCAAAAAAATTATTTAAAATGTTCAAAATCGCAACAAATACAATTTTATATATTTTTAACATTCCATCATAACCCATTTATTTACAGTACTTAATACCTGTTTATGAACTGTGACAAATATTTTATTGTCCTTATTCCTGTAATTAAGCCCCTTCAATACACCATTTTCTTTTATTAAATATATTGTGTTAATCAGTCAGATATTTTTAAAAGTACATTACTAAAAAATATTTTCCAGCAATGATTATTCACTATGAAAGTTTATTTCACAAAAACAGACGGTATTTTTTCTTTCCTTATAATTATCGTAAATTTGTATACAACATTCAATTTAATAAAAATAATAAAAACGTAATATGTCAAAAGCAATTTCGCAAGTACCATTAGCGGTAAACGAGCCGGTAAATTCTTATGTACCGGGATCTCCGGAAGTTAAAAGCCTTATCGACACTTATAAAAAAATGTGGGCTGAAAAGGTTGAAATTCCAATGATCATCAACGGAAAAGAGGTAAAAACTGATAAAAAAGTACAGCTTCAGTCTCCACAGGATCATGCTCATGACTTCGGATTCTACTACCAGGGTGGTATGCAGCATGTAGATGACGCTATCAATGCAGCATTGGCAGCTAAGAAAGAATGGAATGAACTGGGTTGGGAGCAACGTGCAGCTATTTTCTTAAAAGCAGCTGATCTTTTGGCAGGTCCTTACAGAGATGTAATCAATGCTGCTACGATGATCGGGCAATCTAAAAACGTACACCAGGCTGAAATTGATTCTGCTTGTGAGTTCATCGACTTCTTAAGATTCAATGTAGAATTCATGACAGAAATGTATTCTGAGCAGCCGGTATCTGACAATGGTATCTGGAACCGTGTAGAGTACAGACCATTGGAAGGATTCTGTTTTGCGGTAACTCCATTCAACTTTACAGCGATTTCCGGAAATCTTCCTACGTGTATGGCGATGTTAGGAAACGTTGTGGTTTGGAAGCCTTCTGACAAGCAGGTTTATTCTGCTAAAGTGATCATGGATGTATTAACTGAGGCTGGTCTTCCTGCCGGGGTTATCAATATGATCTTTACAGATGGTAAAGAAACTGCTGAGAAAGTATTGGCCCACCCGGATTTTGCAGGTCTTCACTTCACAGGATCTACAAAAGTATTCCAGGGAATGTGGAAAATGATCGGTGATAATATCCACAACTACAGAACCTATCCGAGAATCGTTGGGGAAACCGGTGGTAAAGACTTTGTGATTGCTCACCCGTCTGCTAATGTAGAAGCGGTAGCTACTGCCTTAGTAAGAGGTGCTTTCGAATACCAGGGGCAGAAATGTTCTGCAGCTTCAAGAGCTTATATCCCTAAATCTCTTTGGGCTGATGTGAAAAAAGTAATGGAAGCTCAGATGGCTACTATTAAAATCGGTTCTCCTGAGGATCCGTCAAATTTCGTGAACGCTGTAATCGATAAAAATTCTTTCGAAAAATGTAAAGGATACATCACCAGAGCAAATGAATCTTCTGAAGCTACTGTAGCTATCGGTGGAACATGTGATGATTCTAAAGGATGGTTTGTACACCCAACCGTTATTGAAACTACAAACCCTCAATACGAAAGTATGGTAGAAGAAATCTTCGGCCCAATCCTTTCCGTATTTGTTTATGAAGATGCAGACTGGAAAGAGACTCTTAAATTGGTAGATTCTTCTTCTCCTTATTCATTAACAGGTTCCGTATTCTCTCAGGACCGTTATGCTATTGCTGAAGCTTACAAAGCGTTAGAAAATGCATCCGGTAACTTCTACATCAACGATAAACCGACTGGTGCCGTAGTAGGACAACAGCCTTTCGGTGGTGGCAGAGCTTCAGGAACTAACGATAAAGCAGGTTCCAAAATGAACCTTCTCAGATGGACGTCTGTAAGAAGTGTGAAAGAAACTTTTGTTTCTCCAAAAGATTACAAATACCCATATCTGGGATAATAAGTAATGAGTAATGAGTAATGGGCAATGAGTAATTTGTTGTCTGTTCTTTGAATACAGCCTCGGAATTTTGGTTTCGGGGCTTTTTTGTGCATGCGGAAATGTGATTTCGTGTGACGCGTTGAGGTTTACCTTTCGATTCTCCAGTTTAGCTAACATCTTTTAACAAACTTTACCTATATTTTACGACTTTATTACCCCTGTTAGGAATAATAGTTGTTTTTTCATCAATACACCCCAAAATAAAATAGTATGAAAAAGTTATTGCTAACAGCCATCGGAATAGGATTATTTGCCGTGAGCTGTGGAACCAAAGAATCGACCATGTCATCGAGTAGCCGTGATTCGACTGTGACAGACAGTGTACAAAGAAATACACCACCTGCAACGACTGATACAATGACTACAAAAATGACGAATCCTGACACCATCAAGATAAAAAAGGATTCAATGGTGACAACTCCGGTCAAATAGATTATTATAAATGTTTTAATTTAAAATGGAAAATCTGCAGTTGAAAGTACTGCAGATTTTTTTTTATCTGTTTTTTATGATAAAGACTACACCGTAAAACATCTTTGTACTATTTGATTTTCCTGAATGTGATTCCTCCATGCATATCCATAGTAACTCCATTGATATCTCCTTTGTCATCAAGGGTAAAAGTAAAATCGAAATCAGGATTCATTTGCTGCGGAACTTCTTCTGTCAGTTTTGAGGAAAAAAGATCATATTGCCGGTGAACCAATATAAATTTGAAAGTTGGGAAAAGTATGTACAGATTATTTCCTTCTTTAGTCACTGTGAATGTTCCATATCCTTTATTGAAATACTCACCACAATACAAATCCAGATCATGGGTGGGCTTTTTATTTTCATTAATAACCGTTCTGGTGCTTTTATCCGGCTTGACGATATCACTTATACCTTTTTCATAGCTATAAGGTTTACCATGATCTAAACCAAGCATACGGATTGAAATCATATTGGCAATGGTATTGGATATATCGGAATTCTGCTGATTGCTTAGAACGGCTATCCCCAGTTTTTCAGCCGGAAACAGAAAGATATTAGAATTAAAACCAGATACTCCTCCGGCGTGCCACACTTTATAATGGCCTTTGAAAATCTGAGTAAGCCAGCCATATCCGCACCCAAACAGGTAATTTTTGGCATCCGGGCCGGATGGAGGTGCACCATCAATCATGACTTTGGCACTCATTGCATTTTTCATGTATTCTTTTGAAATAAGCTCGTGATTTTCAAAGCTACCATAGTTTAACCAAAGGCTGATCCAATTGACCAAATCAGCTGCAGAACTGTTAACAGCAGCTCCAGGTTTATCATTATCAGGTTTCTGAAAAAGTACTTTTTCAATTTTTTTTTGGTAAAGCCCATACGGATAGGAAAAATCAGATTGCCTCGTCATTTCATCAATAGATGTACTGCTGTGATTCATCTTTAAAGGAACAAAAATTTTCTGCCTGATAAGATCATCCCAGCTCTTACCATTCACCTGCTCTGCAATTGTTCCCAACATGAGGTATCCAAAATTGCTGTATTTCCAGCTGTTTTTAGGTTCTCCGTTTTCTTTGATAAAAGGGAGCTTTTGCATCAGATCCATGCGTTTCGCTGCGGGAAAGAAAATGTAGGTTCCGTCTATACTTCCCAATCCGCTTCTGTGTTCCAGCAAATCTTCAATGGTGATCAGATTATTCATTCTGTCTGTAGAAAATGTCAGATAGGGAATATATCGGGAAGGCTTATCCTGAAGGGATATCTTCTTTTCGCTTTCCAACATACCTATCAAAGCGGATGTAAATGATTTGGTGTTGCTTCCGATACTAAAAACGGTATTGGGAGTTACGGGAAATTTATTTTCATAATCCCTGTATCCATAACCTTTGGAATAAATTACTTTATCATTCTCAACAATTGCTACTGAAATTCCTACTGCCTGATAATCTTTCATGATGGCATTGATTTCTTCATCAATTCCCTTCAGATTTCCTTTTGATTCCTGGCTCAATGTAAAAGTGTACAGTAAAAGGGATAACAGGTAAAGTATTTTTCTCATATTTTAATTTTAAAATCAATTTGAGTATTGTTCTGTCCATCTATTATCACTCTACACATTATACAGCATACTATTTCACGCCCCTATTCCATTAAAAACAATTTTATCAGAATATGCATCTGATCATCAATAAAAGTATTAATATTTTATTATATTTGATTACATAAAAGACTAAAAAATAAAATAGTATGAAAAAATTCTGGATAGGAGCAGTTCTCGGACTTCTTTTTCTTGGAAGCTGTGCCCAAAATAAAGAAAAAAGGGAAGAATTTAAAGATGCTCACAATAAAGATTCTCTGAGAAACAGTATGGGTGATTCTGCCGTGGCTAATTCTGAGCCGGCCCCAACGAGTTCTGATACATTAAAAATTAAAAAAGACAGTACCCAAACGAAATAAAATCACAAATCCACAGACTTTCTGTGGATTTGCACTTAAAAAAACTTGACTGAAAAAAAACCGGGCAATCAACCCCGATTATAAGATATGGTCCGGAAATCCGGATCAGTATATTTTTTAACAGATAAAGATGCAGGTATAATTTCATAGCTGTAAAAACACCTGTCTAATTCTGTTTTAAGTTTTGTTGGATGGGTAAGATAAGCTCTGTTTTATTTCTTTTCAATAAGGAAAAAGATAAAAGAGCTCCTGTAGTATAATGGTCGTCATATCCCGTAAAACTGCCGCAAATATAGGGCAGCAGTACTATTGCGTAAAACAATAGGTTATCCATTTTCATGAAAATGATGATACAGAATATCGATTTTCAGTCAATTTTAATCATTTTCGTGAAAACGGGCATCCTTATCTGACTGATTTTCAACATCCAGGTATTTGATATAAGCTGACGGAGAGTAATCTGTAACGGCTTTGAATACTGCAGCAAATTTACTGTGTGAAGAGAACCCGCACTCATCTGCAAGGATGCTGATTTTATACTGTCTGTACTTTTCATCATTGATCAGTTTATCTACAATATAATTGATCCTTAAACGGTTGATATATGTTTTGAAATCGGTACCCTTGTGCTGATTAATGACGTAAGACAGGTACTTCGTATTGGTATTCAATTCACCCGCAAGGAAAGATAAGGACATCCCTTTATTGTTATAGAGATTTCCCTTCTCAAACACTTCAAGAAGCTCCAACAGTTTCGATTCCGTTTCCGTGGTCATCAGGGAATCATTCCTTTTTCTGTCTGCCTCACTGCCATTCTCATCAATTTCCTCTACGGATATATTGGAGAATTCAGAATTTCCGGTTTGTGCTAAAGGCTGGGTTCTGCTGCTGATCATTTTCAGCTGGGCCCTGATAATATTCCTGAATTTGGAATGCTGCTTTTTCTGTTTTGTTCTGAAAAAAACGATCAGGCCGATCACTGCTGCAAGCAAAATAATGATGGTCACATTTTTCGCAACATTCATTGAGCCGTTCTTTTTACCGGGTTTATTCACCGCATTTTCAGTATTTTTCGTTGCAAACCCCTGATTACGGGCAGCAATACTATCATAGGCCTTTACATATTTCACCGCATACAAAGAGGCTTTAAAGGTATCGCCTGTACCTTCATAATAATCGTTGATATTGGAGTATACAGCTTTTTTGAGCTTAAGACTTCTTGAAATATCTGCTATTTTTTCAGCTTTTTTAAGGTATAGTTCTGCATCTTTCCAGTTTTTCTGTTTGAGGCGGATTCCTCCCAGGCCATTATAAACCAACCCTAGCGTACAGCTTCCTTCTTTGAGCAGTTCCTCTGCTTTTCTGTAATAGTTTTCCGAAACGGAATAATTATTCAGCTTAAAATAAACATCTCCAAGCACCTGGTAAGATGCCGCTGCCGTCCTGTCTTCGTTTTTGCTGTCTATTTTTTCAAAATGCTTCAGAGAATTTTCTACATATTGTACCGCATTGGAATAGTTTCCCAGCTCCATTTCATAAAAGGCCATTTCCTGATTCAGCAAACCTGCAGCCTCATTACTTTTCTGAAATCCTGAAATCTGCCTGGAGGCTTCCAGACCTTTCAACAGGTATTTTCGGGCTCTTTCGTACAACCCTACCTGTCTATATTGCCTGCCCAGCAATCTGCTTACCTCAGCCATTCCTTCCGGATCGTTATTCTGATTGATTAATGAATGTGCATTTTCACCGTAGCATATGGCTTTTTTGAGTTCTCCGGCATGGTGATAAAGCTCTGAAGAAAGCATCAGACTTCTGATCTTTTCTGATGGTTTCTGAGCAGACATATAAAGAGAATCTGCCGTCCTGATGGCTTTCGGCAGGTTTTTATAGGCAGTGATGGAAGAGGTTCTTTCACAAGTCTCATCAAAGCTGTTCTTTTTCTGGGCAAATATGGGGATTGCTGTGGTAAGCAAAAACAAAAGTATCAGTAGATTTCCGGGCATAAAAAAACAAATTATTATTTTTATTTTATAATAATTCATCATTATTTTCTCAGGGTGTCTTTTTGTTTTTCACAAAATTAAGAATATTTTACTTTTAATTAAAATATTCTATTGAAATTTAATCATTTAACCTAAAATAGTATTTTATGTTAAATTTAATAATAAGACTAAAATAATAAACGATTATCTTTAATATAAGCCTATCCCTGTAATAAAAACAAGGTTCCTGTATAATTATTTTTGATATGAACGGCCTAAATGTCAGCATATTTATTACATTTGCAGGGAATAAAAAGTTTTTATGAAAAAAATAACCATACTTTCAACTCTGTTTATAGGAGTACTTGCATGGGCACAGGGAATAAAATTTGAGGACGGCAACTTCGCCTCTATCCTTGCCAAAGCAAAAAAAGAGAAAAAACTGATCTTTGTAGATGCCTATGCTTCCTGGTGCGGCCCCTGTAAGCTGATGGTAAAAAATATTTTCCCGCTTCAATCGGTGGGTGACTATTATAATGCTCACTTTATCAATGCTAAAATTGATATGGAAAAAGGAGAAGGAATTGATCTGGCTAAAAAATACAATGTAAAGGCCTTCCCTACTTACCTTTTCATTGACGGAAATGGGGAAGCGGTACACAGAACTCTGGGATACGTGGAAGAAAAAGACTTTATCCAGTTTGCTAAAGATGCTGAAGATCCGAACAGAAGACTGACTTCTCTAAAACAACAGTTTGAAAAGGGAGAAAAGGCCCCGGAATTTCTGAAAAACCTTGCAGTACTTACTATTTACAACGATCCTGAGTTCGCAGGGAAAGTACTGAACCGTTATTTCGGACAGAAGGCGTCTTTGGACCAGGAAGATGTTCAGTTATTGCTTTCCGGTGTACAGACTACAGAAAGCCCGCTTTATAAAATCTTCCAGGATAAAAAAGAAGATATTCAAAAGTTTTTACCGGCAGACAGATATGAAAAATTTGATAAAAATATCAAACTGAACACTGTTGCCAAAAAAGCGTACAATGCAGATACAAAAACCTGGAATGACAGCTACTTTATGACTGAAACTCAAAAATTCCTGAGCAAAGAAGAGGCTGATAAGATTTTAAAAAGAATGAAAGCCAACAGGGCTTTAAAGAATAAAGACATTCCTGCTTATGAGAAACTGATCATGGAACTGTATCAGGATTATTCTGCAGCCAGTTCTGAAGAGCTGAATTCCCTTGCATGGAATTTCTTCGAAAATGTAAGCAATAAAGCTTCTCTGGAAAAAGCAATCGTGTGGGCACAGGAGTCTGTAAAAAAAGATCAGAACTATGCCAATACTGATACTTTAGCTAATCTTTACAATAAGATAGGGGATAAGAAAAATGCAAAAATGTGGGCTGAAAAGTCTATCGAGATTGCAAAAAGTAAAGGGGAAGATTTTTCAGATACGGAAAAGCTATTGAAAAGCCTTTAATAAATCAAGATATACAAAACAAAAACCGCAGAATGTTCTGCTGTTTTTGTTTTATATGATGTTGACCACCCCGTCAAATCTTCGGTTTGACACTCCTTCCAGTGGAGGAAAATGATCACGTCTTTAGTATAAAAGTGGTTATTAATATTCAAAAAGAACACTCCCCCATGTAAATCCGCTTCCGAAAGCAGAAAGAAGGACAAGGTCTCCTCTTTTGATTTTTCCCTGCTCAATCGCCTCACTTAAAGCAATCGGAATAGAAGCAGCAGTTGTATTCCCGTATTTCTGAATGTTGTTAAAGATTTTTTCATCCGGTAATCCGAATTTCTGCTGTACAAACTGAGCGATTCTCAGGTTGGCCTGATGCGGGATGAACATGTCAAGATCTTCAACTGTTTTCCCTGCTTTGTTTAACGCTTCCATCATTGTTTCCGGGAATCTTGTAACAGCATGCTTGAATACAAAATTACCGTTCATGATAGGATAAACTTCTTTATTGGTTACATTTTCAGGCTCTTTTCTCATTCTGTCACTCCAACCGAATTTAGAACCCGGGAACTGGGTACATAATTCATCGGCATATTTACCTTCAGAATGCATATTCACTGCTAAAACATCGCCTGCATTTTCGTCTTCCGTTGCAGAAAGCACAATCGCTCCTGCCCCATCTCCGAAAATAACAGAAACCCCTCTTCCTTCATCTGAAAAATCCAGTCCGAAAGAATGAACCTCAGCTCCTACTACAAGGATATTTTTATAGGTACCTGATTTGATAAAAGCATTGGCAACACTCATAGAATATACAAACCCCGAGCACTGGTTTCTTACATCCAGAGCTCCAATGGTATCACATCCCAGCATATCCTGAAGCAATACCCCGCAGCCAGGGAAATAATAATCCGGAGAAAGCGTTGCAAAAACAATGTAATCAATATCTTTAGCGGTAAGGCCGGCATGTTCAAGTGCTTTTTCTGATGCTTTGAATCCTAAATAAGCGGCTGTTTCCTGAGAATCATTCCTGTTTTTTCTGTGTCTTCGTTCCTTGATGCCTGTTCTTTCCGTAATCCATTCATCATTGGTGGTCATGAGCTTGGCTAGATCATCATTTGTAACAACGTTATCTGGAACATAAAATCCGACACCTTTTATTGTACTTTTAATCATATAGTTTTTTAATTTTGGCAAAGATAAAACTTATTTAACACATAGTTTTTCAAAATATTAGTATTTTTACTTATGCCAATTGATACGATATACAGATGCGAGCACTGCGAATGGGTAGACGTGGAGTCTCCTACCGCAGAAGACCTGAAATTTCTTCATGAAAGATACGAAATCAACAATCTCCTTCTGGAAGATACCATAGATCCTAACCATCTTCCCAAATATGAAGAAGACGGAAACGTAAAATTCTTCCTTCTCCGTGAGAGCACAGAGCTGGAAAGGAAAAACCTCAATACCATCAGCGACATCAGTACCAAGATCGCCATTTTCATGCTGGATAAGACCATCATCACCATCCACAGAATGAAAACCAAAAGTATCTCTGAAACTAAAAAGAGACTTCAGACAACACAGGAAGATGCTAATCCTCAGAAAATCGCCCTGATGATTGCTATCCTCATCATGAAAAGTTTTGATGATGAATCAATAAGCCTTCTGGAAACAATGGATAATATTGAAAATGAGATTTTCCTTAAAAATACCAATCATACCAGCCAGATCCGCAGATTGTACAAGCTGAAACGAAAATCAGGACTGAATTCCAGGGTGTTGGTCATTTCTACCGATGCGATTGACAAGTTCAAATTATTAAATCTTCAGGATTCTGAAATTGTAGACCTCAAAGACAAACATAAGGACGTAGTAGCGGATTTCGATCATCTGAATATACAGATTACCAACCTTATTTCGATGTTCCTGGCCCTGTCTGATCAGAAAGCCAACCAGGTCATGAAAGTATTGGCTATTTATTCGGTTTATTTTCTACCAATCACCTTTATTGCAGGTGTATATGGGATGAACTTTGACAATATGCCTGAGCTGCATCATAAGTACGGTTATTTTATTACAATAGGTGCCATGGCTACAGTTGTCATCAGTACATTCATCTATGTGCGAAAGAAACAATGGTGATTTTCCGGATGGGTTTATATTTCCCGCCGATTGCGCAGACTTTCCAATCATCATCTGCAATATCTGCCAATCTGAGAGAGCATTCAATACAAAGATTATCAGTCTTTGCTATAAATTAATCTCATGGTTTGGAAATAAACAGTAATTTAGAGATTGTTTCACCTTCGGGTCTGCAATGACAAAATATTACTCCCTGAGCCTATGAAAACCGAAACTCTTAATACAATTCTGGAGGATGATTCTCTTTCTAAAGAATCTAAGGAGAAGCTTACTGCCCTTCATGAAAACATCTCGTCCAAAGAGTTTTCTGATCTTCTTGACCGGGAGGGCAATCAGTATATAGAGTTCGTACAGGAAGGCGGCGGTGTTTGGGGAAGTGCTCTTGTAGGGTATCTTTATGGCCTCGAAATCTTTGGGATCCGTTTTCTGAAGGTAGCAGGAACAAGTGCCGGAGCAATCAATACCATGCTTATTGCGGCTTGCAAAACCAAAGAAGAACCCAAAAGCGAACTGATCAAAGATATTCTTTTCAGCTGGGATTTTGCTGATTTTATGGATGGGAAGACCTATGTAAAAACGACCCTTCATGGAATGCTCAACAATAAGGACTTCTTTAAGATCAATGCGATTATTGCAGCAATTCTGTTTATTATCCTGGTCAGCATTCCTTTTGCAGCCCCTTCAGAAACCATACTCAGCGCAAAGCTGATGTTTTTGATCCCCCTGATTCCGGCTGTTATTCTATTTTTATGTATCAAAAAGCTGTACAACAATTTCAGAAAAGAAAACAGCGGGCTCAATCCGGGAAATGTATTTCAGAATACCATGAAAAGTGCCCTGGACAATTTCGGAATCAAAACCGTGGCGAACCTGAATGAGAAATTTATCCAGAAAGAATATGCCCTTAACCTCAACTACCGCTACGGAAACGGCCAGGAATATTATACAATGGCCCTTCAAAGTATAGAAAATATCAAAAATAAAAACCTGGAGCACATCGACCAGACCCGTTATAAAATTTTCTATGACAGTGCAGCCAATAATGATTATTACAGAAACAATCCTTTTTATCTGCTGCAGTCGGAATATGTGATCATCACTACAGATATTAATGCCAAAATAAAAGTGGAACTTCCCACCATGGCCAATCTGTATTGGTCTGAAGAGGAGCTGAAGCACATCAGTCCTGCAGAGTTTGTGAGAGCTTCCATGTCTGTCCCTTTCTTCTTTGAACCTTTCCAGAAAGAGATCAACAGAAATGACGATTCGGTAAAATATGCCTGGAAATTCTGGATGAATACGAGGAAGGATGATATTAACCCCGTGGGAATATTTATTGACGGCGGCAGTATTTCCAATTTCCCAATTGATCTGTTTCATGCTGATGAGGTATTCTATCCCAGAATGCCTCTTTTCGGGGTGCAGCTTACCAGCGATTCCGATATGCTTTCCGAAAAAGGAAAAACGAGTGAAGAAATCATGAAAACTCCTTTCAGCTATGCCGGAAATATCATCAGTACTTTAAAAGGGTTTAATGACAAAACGTTTCTTACCAAACACAGTTTTTATAAACTTTACAGCATCCAGACTGTCAACTGCGGAACCAGCAGCTGGCTGAATTTCTTTATGAAAAAAGAGGAAAAGGAAGAGCTTTTCAACAGAGGTTTCCAGGCTGCCCTGGATTTCCTCAACCAGTTTGACTGGAAAAAATACAAATACGAAAGAATGCTGCTCTCTATGAAAGGGAAAAAAATCCTGAAGGAAGAGGATACGCCTACGGTGGGATAAGTTTTTTTAAGTATTTTAGCTTCCTTAATACCGTGAAATACTCTGATGAAAAAAAGACATTTTATTATTGCAGGGGTTATAATGCTCATTGTTTTCATTTCCATTCCTGCCATTCATATCCTTAAAACCAAATGGAATGAATCGGATATCAGAAAAGAGACTCCCAAAGGATATACTAACGATGCAAGCCAGCTGAACCTAACGAAAATTGACACTTTAATAAAGGTACCTTCTTCCAAACCGGAGATTGAAAACCAGCTCCGCCAGATCCTGGCCTATGCCAAAAAAAAGCATTTAAAGATATCTATTGCAGGAGCACAGCACAGCATGGGCGGACATACGATCTATCCGAACGGCATTCTGATTAATATGCTTCCTTATAAACATATGCAGCTGGATGAAAAGAATAATATTCTCACTATCGGCTCCGGAGCGCTTTGGGAAGATGCTATACAATACCTGGACAAACATGGCAAATCTATTGCAGTGATGCAGGCCTTCAGTTCGTTTTCAGTAGGCGGATCCATCAGTGTAAACGGACATGGGTGGCAAAAGAATCTTCCTCCTATCTCTTCGAGTGTCTTGTCATTTTCCCTGATGAACCCGGATGGAAAGATCATCAATTGCAGCAGAGAAGAAAATCCTGAACTTTTTAAATTGGTTATCGGCGGATATGGACTTTTCGGGATTATCCTTGACATTCGCCTCAAAGTGGTTGATAATATAGCTCTTCAGTATAAATACATCCGTTTAAGGGCTGATCGTTATCCTGATTATTATAAAAAATTCATCTCTGAAAATCCTGATGTGAACCTGGTTTTCGGAAGGTTAAAAATTTCTGACAAACATTTTCTTGAAGATGCCACTATCAATTATTTTGAAAAAGCAGATGAAAAGCCCTTACCTCTTCCGGTTCAAAATGTGAAAAATGAAGAGACCAAACGTCTTGTTTTCCGCAGTACCGTCAACAGTGAGTATGGTAAAAGATTGCGGTGGGATCTGGAAACAGGAATGAATAAAATGACCAAAAATGCGGTTTATTCCCGAAACGAGCTTCTCAATGACCATGTTTCGCTTATCGAAAATAAAGATCCCCACTCTACCGATCTGCTTCAGGAATATTTTATACCGGAAAGGAATTTCAACCGGTTTATCAGAGATATGAAGCCTGTTCTGAGAAATTCAGGACTGGATTTACTTAATATCACCATCCGTGCGGTCAACAAAGATGAAGACAGTTATATGAACTATGCCAGAGAAAATGTTTTCGGATTTGTATTTTTATTCAATCAGAAAAAAACGGCCAGCCAGGAAGAAGCCATGAAACTCCTGACCAATAACCTGGTGGATATTACGCTAAAAAATGAAGGGACCTTTTATCTTCCGTACCGGCTTCACATCGGTAAAGAAAAGATGAGAAAGGTATATCCACAGGCGGAATCTTTTTTTGAGCTGAAAAAAAAGTATGATCCTTTAGAAATTTTCGACAATAAATTTTACCAACACTATAAATAAAACAATATGATGAAATATATCTGTGAATGCTGTGGTGAAGAAAAAGAAGACTGGCCTGCACTCGGCTACTCTTCACCTTACTTTTATTCCTGTTTATCTGAGGAGGAATTGAAAAATGCTGAACTCACCTCAGATCTGTGCACTATCGAAGCACCTGACGATACTCATCGGTTTATCCGTGCTGTTTTAGTACAGGAAGTAATTGATGACTGCAGAGATCTTGATTATGGAATATGGGTTTCATTAAGTGAAAAAAGTTTTAATGAATATGTAGAAAACTACGACAATAAGAAATTTGAAGCAGAATATTTTGGATGGCTCTCTACTTATCTTCCAGATTATGATTTTTCCGAAAGCATTCCTACAACAGTAGTTGTCAATAATGCTATCGGGCGTCCGTTTGTTTTCCCACACCAGAGCCACAAACATCCTTTTGTGGATGATTTTTACAATGGAATTACAAAAGAAGAGGCTGAAAGGAGAATCAACAGGGTGTTAAACTTAAATGATGAATAATGGCAAGTATGTACCACCGGAGCAATATTCCCATACTCCTGCAGTGAAAAAAATGGCCCTGGCTGGGATTAAAAGGATTTAAATAATATAAAAATGAACTGGATCATCAGAAGTACAAAAAAAGTAAAGTTCCATACCAATCTTCAGGAAGTTTTACACCCTGTCTGGAAAGAACTCACCCGTTACCACTGGGTCTTAACCGATCTTGATTTTATATGTGATGATCCTATTCCGATCAATTTTGATCATGACTTCTTTGTTTTGGATCACGAGCAGTTTGAGTGTATTTACAACAGTAATCCCCAGATTATTTGGGGAATTATTGCTGCTGTACCGCGTACTGCCGAAAAAAGTTCTTCATCAATATCCCAATTATCAGCTGAAGATTCTGATGTCTGGAAAAGCAATCACTTTTTAATTGCTGAAAGTATTTTAGAAATCATTGCTGTGGACAGCGGATATACTATTGTTAAATTTAAAGACAAATCCTTATCCGAAAAGTTTAAAAATTATTTTCAGGAAGAAGCTGTAGATTTACATACGTTTAATGAAAAAATACCTGAATAAAATATGAGACATTTGGGCAAGTACATTTTTATATCAGGACTTGTCATGCTTCCTCTTTCGGTTATCATGTTTGTAACCGGTGTGGGAATGTTTACAGCCAAAGGAAATTTCCCACAATTCTTCATAAGATGGTCTGAATTAAGCTTTGTTCTGTGGCTGCCATTTCTATTAGCCGGAATAGTATTTATAATAACCGGAGTCATTATGTATTTTAGCCATCAGAAAAATCAAACTAATACTAATCAGCAGCAATAATGGGTGGATTTATAGAGTTTTACAAACTGGATAAAGCAAAGATCAGAGAAAACCTGTATCCGAAAGTTTCAGATACAGGTCTTCCTGATGTGTTTCCGGAGACCATTGATAAAAGGTTTGGAAGCTTTCGTGACTTTCTGAAGAGCGAACGTGAATTTTCTGCCATATCCTATGAAAGTATTCTGAAAAAACTTCAGCAAGAAGATTATACTTTAGAAAACGAAGAATTTACTGCTCTTTTCGATTGGTTTACCTGGTATTATCAAAATGATCATCAAGGAGATAAAGAAATATTTGCCCATCATGGATTCATCGGAATCTGGCATCTTACCACCCGTTATGAGGTTCCGCTATTCTTTGGCCTTACTGTCAATGGCGTAGAGAAATTTTACATTCCGCTTCTTGATCATGCTCAGGAACTGACCATTGACAGGATCTTAAGCAGTAATAATCTTCTGCTTATGGTTGATTACCTTATTCTTCTTTCCTTTAAAGTGGCTGTTTATAAGGAATCTCCTGATGTAGAGCAAATGAGAAAAGCACTTGAAATCTCAAAGTTTGATACCTCATTTAATCTGCATATCAGTACAGAAAAACACTTAAACACCTATCTTCAGGACCCTGATTACATGTACCGGGATGAAATGAAACATCTTCTTGAAGGAGGATATGAATATATTCCCGGAATCATGATGAACATTAAAGAGAATCTTGGCAGTTATGAAGGGCCAATTTACCTTGACCAAAGCTATTAGCCGATAGAGCATCCAGAAAATCAAGGTACATAGGAACACTCTTTTCAATCCATTCATCCGAAGAGTCACGCTCTATCCCATAATAGACAAATGGTTCTTTATATTCTGCCTTTATATAGTCAAAGGTCAGCTCATAAGGTCTGAAAAGCTCCTTCATTGTATATTTATATTTTCCTGAAGCAGAATATCCTTCTTCATCAATTCCTGCAGTAACAGCCAGAGTCATTCTTTTTCCCGCCAGTTTATAGCCGCTGTTGCTTCCGTAAGCCCAGCCATGCAAAATAACTTCATCTAACCATTGTTTCAGAAGTGGTGGGCTGCTGAACCAGTAAAATGGAAACTGGAACACAATCGTATCATGAGCTTCCATAAGTGTCTGTTCCCCGGCTACATCAATTTTACCATCAGGATAAGCTTCGTAGAGCTGGTGAACGGTATATTTTTCAGGGTATTTTTTCAGTTCATCAATCCATCTTTTGTTGATGACAGATTTTTCAATATCGGGATGTGTTACAATAATTAAGGTTTTCATTTAATTTTAAATTTCTACAGCAAAATTACGATACGTAACGTACATTTTGTACATTAGCTACCTATTGTATGGTACTATAAAAAATGTAAGTAATGACTAAAATAAAAGAAACCTCAACCAATTTTGCCAATAAAAAAGCCCTTGCAGACGAATGCCCGGAGGTATATGCTTCCAACATCATCGGCGGACAGTGGGCACTTGCCATCTGCTGCTATCTGATCAATGGAAAAATGAGATTTGGGGAACTCAGAAAGCGTCTCCAAAACATTACAGAACGCATGCTGACGCTTCAGCTTCGCAGGCTGGAGGAAGATAAGATTATTACCAGAACCGTATATGCAGAAGTTCCGCCAAGAGTTGAATATGAGCTTACAGAAATCGGATATAAACTAAAGCCTATTATTCTTGAATTTGAGAAATGGGGAATAGAGCATAAAGAACTGATAAAAAAAGAAGTCCACAATAAAGAATGATGTTTAAATTGGATAGAAGCTGGAAGAAAGAAGCTGGAGGTTACTTTTAATGTTGTAATCAGAGACTCAGCTCCCAGCTTCAAACCTCCAAAAACAGGTTCGCCTTACTTTTTTGGTTCAATTCCAGGTTGTTATTCTTTAATTCTTTTCGGTTACTTTCCATAAAGGTTTTTGTTCTAATACTTTGGCATGAACCGGGCAGCTTTCCGCATGTGCTCCTTTCAGATATCCTGTGCTCATCAGAAATTCATTCACGATTTCTCCTCCTGTAAACTTGAATGTTTTCTTGAAAAGCTTCATCCATTCCGGTAACGTTTTAGGATGGTGATGTTCCAGCCATTTTTCAAAAGAACCGAATTCTTTCTGCAGTTCAATGATCGTTCTGGCATTTTCAATTGCTGCATTTACTTTCAGTTTATTTCTTATAATTCCACTGTCGTTCAAAAGCCTTTCACGGTCTTCTTCCGTATAGGCTGCTATTTTCTGAATATCAAAGTTGTGATAGGCAGCCCTGAAACTTTCTTCTTTCTTTAGGACCGTTTCCCAGCTTAATCCGGCCTGGTTAATCTCTAAAATCAATCTCCCGAATAATTCATTATCATCATGGATTGGAAATCCGTAATAATTATCATGATAATTTTTGTGCAGTTCTTTTCTGCTTTCGGACTGCATTCTGTCTATGGCTAAACAATAACTCATCGGAATATTCTGTTTTTTTATTTAATGCGATAAAGATAAGGCAGGATTGTGACAACTGTTAGTCAGCAGCATTTAATTTTTGAAAAAGAAAAACGGATTTCGGAAAATGTGAAAAAATACAAAGACCATAAGATTCTGAAAATCTATTTTTTTAAGATATATAAGTTTGCCACAGATTAAAATTTTCCCGCAGATTTATCAGATTTTTCCTGTCAGTTCAGAATTTTGCGGGTATGCTGCCATAAGCTTCCTGTAGCTTTCATTGCGTTTTGAAAATATTTAGTAGTTTAGAAAATTCAAAATTATAATCATGAAATTCTTTATCTCCTTTATTTTCATCTTATTTTTCACGGTATTTAACGCACAGGATTTATATTCTAAGGCTTATGGAAACAGCCGGAATCCTGCAGTGATTTTTATTCATGGCGGGCCGAGCGGAAATTCGACCTTATTTGAAGGAACCACGGCACAGCAATTGGCCGATAAAGGATTTTATGTAATTGTGTACGACAGACGTGGTGAAGGCCGTTCTAAGGATGAAAATGCCACCATGACATTTAACGAAAGTTTTAATGATTTAAATGACCTTTATACCACCTATAAAATCAAAAAGGCCAATATTCTTGCCCATAGTTTCGGAGGTATCATCGGGACCTTATTTACCGATAAATTCCCTGAGAAGGTCAATTCGCTCACGCTTGCAGGTGCTTTATTTACCCAGCAGCAAACGTATGATCACATCTTAAAAAAGGCAAAAGAACACTTCAAAAACGACCCGGCGGTGCTTAAGGAAATTTCAGAAATAGAAAGCCTTGATAAAAACTCTGCTGTTTACAGGAAAAGATGTTATGAAGTGGCAGGCAGGCTCAACTTCTTTGATATGCCCCATCCTACTCAGGAAAGTGAAAGATTAAGAAAGGAATATCAAAATGGAGAATTTTACAGAAACAATATCAGAAATGCCAATTCACCTGTTAAGTTTTATCAGAACGAGCCGCTGAATAACCTGGACAACAAATCTCTATTGAAAGATATCAGGAAAAATGGTGTACCTGTTTTTGCTGTTTATGGTAAGAATGACGGAATCTTTTCGGAAAAACAACTGGCCGATCTTAGCGCTATCGTCGGAAAAAGGAATTTTAAACTGATTGATAACTGCTCACACTATTTATTTGTAGACCAGCAGGATGAATTTTTGAAATTTATGAAGCTTACATTAAAATAAAATGTAGTTTTGTAATTATGTCAAAAAGAACCCTATCTATGAAAACTTATAAAGCTATCATTACGATGCTTATACTTACGTTTTCATTATCGCCATGTTCTGTAAAAAGGAATGTGCTTGATATTTTTGACATTCAGTATATCAGTGGTCTGAATAAGGTGAAAACCACGTCAGGACCTTCCTTCAGTTGTGATGCAGGTTCTGTTTCTTCTCAGATTTCGGTTTCTAAAGCTCAAACTGAAAAGGACAAAGGTGTTTTATCCGGCTTCCACCCTAAAGCAAAAAACAGAGAGAAAGAGGAAATTTCTTTCAATGAGTATTCAGGACATGCTACGGGAAACAGTCCTCCAAAGTATATTCTTTTTAAAAGACTGAAATTAAATCTGGTTTAAAGTTTTTTTAATCAGATTTCAATCAGTTTTTTTATCAAACAATATACATTTCAATGAAACAAAATTTCAACAGCCAGTCTTCTGACCTGGCCGGACTCTATACTTTATCTCTCCGAATGGTTATCGGATGGACCTATTTTTCAGCTTTCTGGCGCAGACTTATCCTCGAAAACAAGCTTATTCCCGATGAAAAAGGATATATCGGGGAAAAATTCAATCATTTCTTACCCAACGCTTTAGGCATCAAACCTATAATCGAATACCTGGTTACTCATCCTGATGCTTTACAACGGTCGATGATGATTTTTACCATTATTGAGGCGATTGTAGGATTATTTATTATCTTCGGATTACTAACCCGATTGATGAGTATCGGGATCTTTAGCCTGGCATTGGGTATTTTACTGGGATCCGGATGGCTGGGAACTACCTGCCTGGATGAATGGCAGATAGGAGTTCTGGGCATTGCCGGAGGATTCGTGCTTTTTCTTACGGGTAGCGGTCCTTATTCCCTGGATTATTTTTTCATAAAAAAGAAGAAAAATTTTACGCAGACTGGATGGTTTTCATGGCTGGGTTCGGGAAATCTGCCGGTTTTCAGGCCTAAAGCCGTAGTTCTGGCCGGATCGCTGGTTATCTTCGGGCTTACGCTTTATACCAATCAATATTTCCATGGCGGGGTTTGGGGTACGCTTCATAATAAATCTGTAAAGCCCAGGGTGGAAATTTCCAATATTTCCCACAATAATTCGGATTTACAATTCGAGATTTACAGAACGGAAGGTGCCGATGTCTATGGTTCTTTTCTCATTGGCATTCATATTCTGGATAAAAACGGAAATATTTTAAAGGAAATGGATCATCAGGAGCTTTCAAAATTTTCAGAAGACCATATTCAGAACCATTATGTAACTAAAGTAAAACCGGGAAAACACAGCCTTGTCATTCCACTGGGAGCAAAGGCAGATATCAGTATCGGAATTGGTGATATTCTTCAGAAAGAGCAGATCCATATGCTGAAACTGATTGATATCAGCGGAATTGAATGGACAAAGGAAATCAGATAGGAAATTGTGAATTTACCGGAAGGCGCAGGGATGAGATATTCATTATCCCGGCATCTTTCAAATTTTAAGTTTTGGCTAAAGCCAATGGAATGAGAATTGAATAATGAGGAGCGGGCTAAAGCCCGCTCCTACTGATAAGAAATATGGATATGTAATGACAAAATCTTTTATCTTCTGATCATTTCTCTATTTTTCCGTTATTATGGTCAAATAGCTACAGGTGCTGTCTATATCAAGTTTCAGCACTTTCATTTCAATAAAAACATCCAGCCCCATGGTATCGCAGACTCCCTGGATGAAAGGTTTTATGACCGGCCATTTCAGCAGACCTGCAATCTGGAGGCTCTGGGTGATTTTGTGGTAGCGGTCTACTCCTTTGATCAGTAGTTCAGCTTTGTGGTCATTTAATTCTTTAAACTCAAAATTATATTCGGGACTGGATGTAAAGACTGCTCCTATGAGTATTTTTGCGGCAGCGGGAATTCCGGGCTGCAGATCAGGTCTGGTTTCCAGATTTCTCAGTGTCATTCTTGACCCGAGATCATACATAAAGGTACTGGAGAGCTGTTCTATAGCTTCGGCTCCATACAGCTTCCCTGCCTGTTTGAGCATTCCTCCATAAAATGCCCCTGTAATATCTGAGAGGCACTGGGTAAGCTCTTTAAATGTTCCGGGAAAAAAATCTGAAATAAGCTGCTCCTGATCCATTTCGGGAAGATAAACGTCATTCTTCCTGAAATCTGATAATGCGGCATAGGTTTCCGGTAATTGTATCTGATTCATAGGTAATATGGTATAAGTTTTTTAAAAAAATAAATCTAAAAGCAATGCAGCTGAATAAGAGAACTCAGAAACATTGAATTCTGTCTTCATTAAACCAGGCAAAAGTTCCATACCATGAGAGTATGGGTGAATCTATAATCTAAGGGCAACTTTCCCATAAGAACCTGAGCGTATCATCCGGTCCGTACCTTTTCTGAAAAGGATTTTGAAGGTGAGGGAATCTATTCATATTTTTTCATTTTGTAGGGTAAAGTTAAAAAAAACAAATAAACTCTCCAATATGTGATATTACTTTTAACAAAAAGAAACAATTAATTAATATATAACATAATGTCTAATGGCAATGAAGGCGGAGGTTTGAAAAAGGAAGTTGTTGAAGCCGGGAAATTCACTTTTGTTTTATTATTTTACTATTGAATCTGTTTGATTTTTTTTAAGTTATCTACGCTTTACAAATCATAAAAACTTTTATTTTAAACACTTCAGTTCACTTGAGTAAGTTTAAAATGACGTCAATAGAAAGCTCACATAAGATGAAAATCAAAGATTTCCACAAAAACTTAAGGGCTAAAATATTTGTGCATTTTATGGTTAAGATCGTTAACGTATCTATTTAAACCAAATCTTCATTAGAAAAACCTAAACAATTTTGTTATCAATAAAATGATTAAATAACATCAATCCCCTTTAACAAAAAAACCTTCGGAAATCCGAAGGTTTTTAATTAAAATTTTAGTGCATGGCTTCACTCAAATCTATTTTTTCTTTACTTTTTCTTTCTTTAATAAATAAGATAAACGGAATACATATTAAAAATATTACCCCGAGGTAAAGAAATACATCCATATAGGACAATACTGTTGCCTGCTTGGTTACTGAAAGGTCGAGCATTTTATAGGCCGCCTTCATCGCTGCATCAGGAGTCATTCCTTTGGCTACAAAACTGGCTTTCAATGCTGCCAGCCTTTGCTGTACTTCAAAACTGTTCTCATCCAAATGGGAAATCAGATTATTCCTGTATTTCTGGCCTGCATTCGCAATGAAAGTGGTAATGGCTGCAATCCCGAAAGATCCTCCCAACTGTCTCATCATTCCTGTGAAAGCTGCTCCCTGACCAATTTCCTGTCCTTTAAGCGTACTTAATGATAAAGAGGTAATCGGAATAAACAATAAACCTAGCCCCGCTCCTCTTACGATAAGCATCCAGAAGAAAGCATCTTTACTGGTATCCGGGGTAAGGATTTTATAGCCCCAGAAGCTATAGACAAAGAAGATAAACAGTCCCAATGAAACCAGGATCTGCTGTTTGGCTCCTTTCGTGAGTAAGCGCCCAATGATAGGCATCATAAATGCTGTTGTCAACGCTGCCGGGATCATCAATGCTCCTGACTGAAGCGCCGTCCATCCCAAAATACTCTGTGTATAAAGCGGAACGATAAATGTTGAACCGTACAACCCAAATCCCAACACAAACGACATCACCGTTCCGATTCTTAAGTTTCCGTTTTTCAATACCCTGAGTTCTACAATCGGATATTTGAAGGTAAGTTCCCGCCAGAGGAATAATATAAATCCTAAGATGGCTGCTACCGTAAAGGCTACAATCATTCCGCTTTCAAACCAGTCTTCTTCGTGGCCTCTTTCCAGAATAAACTGTAATGAACCTACAGTGACTGCCAATAAGCCGATTCCTATCCAGTCTACATCAGAAACCTTACGTTTTTCTGCATATTTAGGACTTCTTACAAACTGTAAAGTCATCAACGTTGCTGCAATCCCGATCGGAATATTGATATAGAAAATATACGGCCAGCTGTAATTGTCAACGATATATCCTCCCAGCGGTGGTCCTAATGTAGGCCCGATAATTACCCCCAATCCATAGATGGCCTGTGCCATACTTCTTTTCTCAATCGGATAAGACTCTGTAATAATCGTTTGTGACGTTACCAAAAGGGCACCTCCTCCAATTCCCTGCATGAGTCTGAAAAATACCAGTTCCCAGATATTGGTTGCATTCCCGCAGAGAAATGAAAATATCGTAAATATTATAATGGAAGCGGCAAAGTAATTTCTACGCCCGAACTGCTGAGAAAGCCAGCTGGTCATCGGTACGATAATTACGTTTCCGATTGCATAGGCCGTAATTACCCAGCCCACTTCTGAAAGTGTAGCTCCAAGATTCCCCTTCATCTCATTCAGGGCTACATTCACAATCGTGGAGTCTACAATCTCAAGAAGGGCACAAAGAATCGCGGTAATCGTAATGATCACTCTCCGTGCTCCATATTCTACTAATGAATCTTGCATGTTTTTAATTTTTATTAAAGATTTCAGAGATCAGAAATTCAGAAATCAGCACATCTTCTCCTTATCTGACTTCATCTGCCAAAGTCTAAATTTCTATTTAACTGATTGAAATTCTAAAGACTGATCTTCATCCGTTGTCCGCCGCATTATTAATCTTTACTTTTTACGATCAATTAATTTTTTAATCTCTAAATTCTTTAATTATTTAAGTGAAACTTCTGCCTTCACATTCATCCCTGTTCTCAATCGTTTTGCAATATTCTTATCAAGGTTTACAAAATCAATCTTTACAGGAAGTCTCTGAACCACTTTTACGAAGTTCCCACTCGCATTATCCGGAGGAAGAATGGAGAACGTAGCTCCTGTAGCCGGGGAGAATGAGCTTACTACCCCTTCAAATTCTTTATCAGGGAAGGCATCAATTTCAATTTTCACTTTCTGGCCTTCTACCATTTTATCTACCTGCGTTTCCTTAAAGTTGGCCACTACCCATTTCTGGTCATTTTTCACCAAAGCGAATAACTGTGCACCAGCCTGCAGATACTGCCCTGCCTGAGTAGGTACTTTTCCTACATACCCGTCTTCAGGAGCAAGAATTACCGTATATGACAAATTTAATCTTGCATTTTCCACATCTACTTCTCTTTGCTTCGCCACGGAATTCGCAACACTGATCTGCTGTGAACTTGCTGCTGTCTGGGAAGAAGCAATGGTAGTCTGCTGAGCGATCTGGTTTCTCTGTTCTACCAATACCTGAAGCTGTTTGTCAGCAGATTGCTTTGCTGCCAATGCCTGCTCATACTGTTGTTCTGTAATAGAGTGATCTTTTACAAGGTTAGCATATCTCTTTAAATCCTGTGAAGTTTTCCAGACATTTACTTTAGCAGCTTCAATCTGTGCATTAGCCGTTGCTACAGCGGCTTCTGAGCTGTTGATATTTTTAGAAGTAGCGGTGGTAGTAGCTTCAGCAGTAGAAATATTACTTTTTGCGGTCGTCAAAGCTGCCTGAGACTGTTCAAGAGCCATTTTCTGATCTCTGTTATCCAAAATCACTAACGTATCTCCTTTTTTCACAAACTGGTTGTCTTTCACCTTTACTTCCGCTACATATCCTGAAATTTTAGAAATTACGGGAGCCATATTAGAGGCAATCTGAGCATCGTCAGTCTCTTCATGGTACTGTCCGTATGTATAGGCTCTGTACCCATAGATACCACCTCCTATTACTACAGCTGCTAAAATGAGAGGAAAAACTAAGCTTTTTTTCTTTTTAGGTTCAGCTGTCTGTGTATTATTATTTTCCATTTTGGTTTCGATCTGATTATTTAATTGTTAAAGTTCCTGTTGTCTGTAATAGTTTTCTGTATGCCAGTGCTGCATCTGCTTTGGCATTGATCACGCCAACGTTGGCAGCAATCTGAGCGGCGTCTGCATCCAATAGTTCCGTCATGGTTGCAAGTCCGTTGTCATATTTGTTTTTTGTAATTCTGTAGTTTTCATTAGCCTGCTCTGCTGACTTTTCGAAAACAATGATCCTTTTTTTAGAATAATCGGTATTCTGATATTCTCTGTTGACGTCAAGCTTGATATTGTCATTCAATAATTCATCTGTAGCGGCCAGCTGCTTTTCTCTCGCCTGTGACTGTCTCAATGATGAGTTTTCTTTCCAAAGATTAGACAGGTTATAAGAAATCCCAACTCCTACATTGATCGCATTGTATACGGTAAGAAATTTAGGAATGTCTGCTGCCACATATCCTCCGGTGAATGCAATTGACGGAAGGTTTTCTGCTTTTGCGGCTTTTGTTCCCAATTCTGCAGCTTTTCTCTGCTGAGCCAATGCCTGCAGGTCTTTACGGTTTTCTCTTGCTTCATTCACGTAGAAATCAACCGGTTTCACCTCTGAACCTTCTTCAATATAGTTCTGATCTACCTCAATTTCCGTTGTTTCAGGAAGTCCCAGCAAGAGATCCATATTGATATTGGCAATATTGTAATTGTTCTTTGCTTCCAGCAGCTGAAGTTCAATATTGGAAGTCTGGAGATTCGCCTTTAATCTGTCATTTCTGGCAATCAAACCATTATTTTCCATTTTAAGGAACGTTTCATCCCTTTTCTTAGAAGCTGCAAGATTTTCTTCAAAAACTTTAATCGACTGATTGGCCTTAAACAGGTTATTATAAGCCTGAGCTACGTTATAAGCGATGGCCGTCTTATCATTTTCAGTACTCAGTTTGGAAGCTTCCACCAGATATTTTGCAGACTGAATCCCATATTTGATTCTTCCCCCACTGTAAATAGGCACACTAAGATTAGCCGAACCGTAAAGTACCTGGTGTATTTCCGGGCCGCCTGCACCTCCGGAAAGCCCCGGAAGTTTAATGTCCACATTCGGTTTTATAGGAAGGTACATATAGCTTCCCGAAACTTTCAATTCCGGAAGCTGTCTGTTCTTAGCTTCCAGAAGATCAGCTGTAGCCTCTTCGATCCTGGCTGCATCGATCTTGAGATTCTTGCTGTTCTGGATTCCCAGCTGCACAGCTTCGTCAAGAGAAAGGGTCTTTTTCTCCTGAGCATTTGCATTTGCTATTCCTACGAATAGTGATAATGCAATCACTGAGTTATTTATTCTCTTCATAACCTAGAAGGTCTTTTAGTAAATATTTAATATGTTTATTAAGTTCTGTATAGTATTTTTCATCAAAAGCTTCATCATCCTCTGTTTCATTCAGGAACTCTTTATACATTTCTTTTGCATTGAATGCATAAAACAGAGTTCCGCTTACGGTAGAATGCAGCAGATAAATAGGCGGATTTTTGGTGAAAATTCCATTTTTAAGACCGTTTTCCAGTATTTGTGAATACATAGAAAGAAATCCCATTTTGGTTTGCTTCAAAAATTCTACAATCTGAGGATTTTTGGTATGCAGCTGCTCTCTCTGCATAATCCTGTAAAAGCATTTCTGGGTCCGGATCCTGTTAGAAAACTGATCAATTACTCTTTCAATTTTCTGCCACTCGTTGATATCGGTTCTTCCCAAAAGATCTTTTGAAAAAAACTGACCTTCATTCATTCTGTACTCCACCAATTTCTCATACAGTTTTTCCTTGGAACCAAAATAATACGAGATCATAGAAATATTTACATTAGCCGCTTTTGCGATTTCCCGGGTTGAAGTTCCTTCAAAACCCTTTTCAGCAAAGAGCTTTTCAGCAGCGAATAATATATTTTCTTCTTTTGAAATCATGTCTGTGTTCATTTTTCAGGGCGCAAATTTACACAAGTTTCCAAACAAATCAAACGATTGATTGGTTTTTTAAGATAGATTTAATGTATTGCAGATAAAAGACTGTTTCTATAAATGCGCTGTAAAGCTGGAAGCTGGAAGATGGAAGTGCCGAAGACTTGCTATATAAAATAGAACAGAGTAAAATTTTATTACTACAGTTTATCTAAAGACTCCGATAACTTCCCTCTTCCAGCTCCATGTTTCCTGACTTTAATAGTCTCAAAAAAGATATTATATTTACAAAAAACAATTTCTATGGGCTTATTTGATTTCCTTTTTAAGAGGAAGAAGAAAAAAGATCACACAAACGAAGTAACTTTTGCCACCGATTCCCCTGACGAAGTAATAACGGCTGTATTACCTGAAGAAACGACAATTCCATCAGAAGAAGAGACAAATATTACTTCAGAAGAAACGATTGCCCCGATAAGTGAAGAAGGGAATCTTTTCGATCTTGAAATCATAGAAGCATTCAAAAGGTATTATTGTGATCCTGCCCTTGATCCCAACCTTCAGACCCATGATGAGAAAGGGAATCCCTGTACAGCGCATGAAGCCTATGGAGATCTTTTCACAGAATGGAAGGACATTCAGTCAAAGTGGGACCGGATTTCATTATTTTACCGTTTCTGGGATCAGTCTCAATTTGAAAAGCTTGAAGACTGGCAGGTGATTGAAAGGTATGTAAAGGACCGTTACCCTAAAAAGGCAGTCCGTTATTTTGACGAAAAGATGGCAGACAAAAGGCATTTCAGCAAAGAAGAGCTTGTTTCACTTTCAAGATTACACAGGGCACTGCTGGATAATCCCGCTGCTAAAAACTATATTGAAACAGCCTATCATGATCATCCTGAAGATGATTCTGTAAAGGTAGAATATGCAACGGTACTTCATATCATAGGAAGTCATTCTGAAAAAGAGCTTTCTCATCAGCTGTTCCATGAGGTGCTGGACAAAAAGATACAGCGTAATGATACAGACTCTGTTTTTGACTGTTTTAAATTTTCTGAAGGGTATACAGATTCCTCCATTTTTGCAATGCTGTATCTGATGAATACTGAAGCGGATAATGATGCATGGGATTATATCGCAGATGAATACTATCACTGCCCTGTCTTCAGATATGAGCATGCGGTACAGCTATCACAAACAGGCAATGGTTTGAGAGCCCTTGCAAAGCTTACCTCTTTAAGCCAGGAATTTCCATGGTTCAAAACGGCTCTGGAAAGTACCATAGGCAATATTAAATCGATGCGGAAACAGCTCAATGATCCTGATTTCATGGAAAAAGAACTTCAGGAATTCCAGGCCTTATTAAAAAATTCGTAGGTAAGCGAAAAAATATTACATTAGACCACTTAAAATTTTAGACCATGAAAAAAATAATCTCAGTTCTTGCCATCGGCTTATTCACATTCAGCTATGCTCAGGAAAAGCCTAAAGAAGGTGGATGCTGTGCAGGAAAAGATAAGAAAGAATGTTCGGTGAAAGATAAAAAAGCATGCACTGACGGGCACCACAAAGATTGTGATACCAAAGCAAAAACTGCTGACAACACTTCTAAAAAGGCTTCCAAAATAAAAAAGGCGGCCTAATACAGTAACTAAAAAATAAAAACTCCGGAGATTTCCGGAGTTTTAGTTGATGTATTATACGCTCTTATGAATATATCTTGACAGTTTGATTCCAAGATCTGTCCATATGATTTTAGGATTACCATTCCGGGTCAGATGCAGGTCAGCAGCATTGATCTCTTCCAGAATACTTTCAATATTGGCACCGCTAATATATTTTGAAAACCCGTCCCAATTGAATCCGTTGGCATTGATCTTTTTGTACACCAGGTTTTCAGACTGATAATTCTGCAGCAACGCCAATCTGAAAATCTCTGAACAGTAGTTTAAAAAGTTTTTTTGCTTTTCTCTGTTCCACCCTGCAATTTCTCTGGCCCATAAAATAATACTCTTAAGATAGGCGGGCTTCTTCTTTACCATAAATGCATCCCTCACCCATTGTACAAATAACTGCTCAAACTCGTTGGTTTTATCTCCTGACTTCAACAGCTTTATTGCTTCATTAAGGTTACCCTGAGCTTCGTGTACTATTTCCCTCACCTTTTCATCAGTTACAGAATGATTCTGTTTAAGGTATTGTTCCAGGTCTTCATCTTGTATTCTGGGAACTTCCACTATCTGTGTTCTGGAAAGAATGGTGGGAAGTATGTCGTTGGTACTTTCTGCTGTAAGAAGGATAATGGTTTTTGCCGGTGGTTCTTCCAGGAATTTCAGGAATTTGTTGGAAGCGGCAACATTCATTTTATCGGCTCTCCAGACGATGAGAATTTTGGTTCCGCCTTCAAAACTTTTCAATGCAAACTTCTGGTTCTGGTCATCCACTTCGTCTGCCGAGATGAAAAGCTGTTTATTTTCAGACTCCAGAAAGGCAGTCCAGTCATCATAGCTTGCATAAGGTGAAGCAAGGATCATCTCCCTGAATTCATCAAATTTACTTTTGCTTAACGAGTTTCTGTTATCGGTAAAAACAGGAAAGCTGAAATGCAGATCCAGGTGATTGAGGTGCTCTACCTTCGCAGCAGCATGCTCATTTTCCTGACTTAAAATTTCTTTTGCATAAGCCAATACCATAGGTAATGTTCCGTATCCCTCTTTTCCTACGAAAAGCTGGGCATGGCTCACTCTGTTTTCGGCAATACTTTCTCTAAGAAGTTTTTTCAGATTCACCTGTCCGGCGATATTCTCCCAATTCATGTTTCAAAGATAAAGAATTTTTGCTGACGCAAAATGAATCGTGACACCAATGGTCAATTTTTACTTCACAAAGTCAAAGGTCCGTTTTCGGCTTTAAAAAAATCAAAAACGATGCAAAATGACTATTCACAATTGACATAAATAATCTGTAAAGATTCAAAATTTCCCATTATACCGGGCCTTAACAAACTTTAACCACATATAATTTTTACAATTCATTAATATTTAAGATATTTGCGCATTGTTTTAAAAAGAAAGAATGAAAAAAATCTTTGTAGTATCATTCATATCAGTTGGATATTTTCTAAATGCACAGAGTCTAAGTAACTCTCCTTATGCAGCATACGGAATCGGAGATGTAAAATATGATAATACGATCGAAACTGCTTCCATGGGAGGTATATCAACAGCTTTTATAAGCGACTTTACCAGCAGTTTCAACTTTGCCAACCCGGCAAACAACGCCAATTTTGAACTTACAAGTATCAGACTGGAAGCTACCAACGAAAACAATTATTTCAAATCGAACTATAACGATATGAAATCTACAAAGCATTCTACGTATCTTTCCAATATTTCACTGGCATTTCCATTATCCCCAAAAGTGAAAATGGGAATCTCATACCAGCCTTACAGTTCTAAAAGCTACGATATCCAGACTGATCAAAAGGATGCTGACGGAGCACTTCTGTACAGAAATAATTTCAAAGGAAACGGGACCGTAAATATTGCCCAGCTTGCCGTTGCCTATAAAGTCAGTCAGGAATTCTCTGTAGGTGCAAGAGCCAATCTTTATTTCGGAGATTTAAATGATCTTAATGAATTCCGTGCAGTAGGTACTGAATACGTTAATGGCTATGAAACGAAAAACAGAATCAGAAACTTTAATTTTACGTTAGGGACAAGCTACCAGACGATCAATACCCGTACAGATAAAAAGCTGACATTGGGTGCTACTGCTACGTTTGGAAATACCAGCAATGCAACAACGGATTATACCAACAGTACTTACAGATACGCGGACGAAAAAGCCGGTACCAAGATCAATGAAAGCATCAGCGTTCTGGATCAGAAAAGTGTAAGTTCTAAAAACCTTATTCCGTTCCAGGTTTCCTTAGGAGCCGGATACGGAAGCGAAAATCACTGGTTTGTTTCCGGACAGCTTGATTATAAAAAAGGAGAGGATATTTCTTACTTCGGGAAAACAATCGACTTCCAGGATACTTACAGAATTTCTGCCGGTGGATGGTACCTTCCCAACTACAATAACTTCAGAAGTTATTTCTCCAGAGTAATCTACAGATATGGAGCTTTCTATGAAAGAGGAAATCTGAAACTTGAAGGAAACAGCATCAATAAATTCGGTATTTCTGCCGGAGTAATGCTTCCGTTCAAAAACAGCAGTATTACAAGAATGAGTGGTCTTGAAATAGGATTAGAAGTAGGTAAGAGAGGAACGCTTAATAACAACCTGATCAACCAGAATTTTGTCAACCTGAGAGTCGGCTTCAATTTTGCTGATAAATGGTTCAGAAAGACTCTTTATAACTAGAATGAACTTTTCAAAAAAAATATCATATAAAAATATAGCATGCCTTTTTAGTTGTGCTATATTTTTTATATTGACATCCTGTGAAGAAGATCTTACCAAAAATAAAGGTAATCAGAGTAAAAACTTTCCTTCACAGATCATTAATAATGCCAATATCATACAGCGTGACTCCGGATTTGTCATCCTCAGGGCAAAAGCTCCTATTATAGAAAAATATGAGCTGATCGACAGTCCTTATACTGTTGCCAGAAGAGGAGTTGATATTCAGTTTTATGATAAGAAAAAACCGAAAATTCCTGGAACGATCAAAGCAAAATACGCTAAATTTTACGATTATAAACAATTTTACGAAGCTAAAGGCAACGTAAGGATCACGACCAACGAAGGGCAAAAATTTGCGATGCAAAGCATCTTCTGGGATCAGAGAAAAAAGAGGATCTATACCAAAGATACGGTCTTCGTTACGATGGAAGACGGCTCTACCCTTGTAGGAGCTAACGGAATGACAGCGAAAGACGATTTTTCTGAATATACATTCTACAATAACTCCGGAGACTTCAATTCCAAAAGGATCTCTGAGAATAAAAAATAAATTTCACCATGAAAACTCTGGCAATCGGGCTCATGTCCGGAACAAGTCTCGATGGGTTGGATATCTGCTTTGCTGAATTTGAAAAGCAGGACCAATGGACTTTCCGCATCCTGAAGGCAGAGACCCTTCCCTATTCTGACGGCTGGGAAAAAAGACTGAAAAACTCAATTCACCTTTCTGCGGAAGACCTGCTGGAACTGAATTCCGATTATGGTTTTTATCTTGGGCAGAAAGTCAGGGAATTTATAGATCAGCATCAGTTGGAAAATATTGATCTGATAGCTTCCCACGGTCATACGGTTTTTCATCAGCCTCACAGAAAATTTACCCTTCAGATCGGTGACGGCCGTGCCATCAGACTGGAAACAGGTTTACCGGTAATCTATGATTTCAGGACCCAGGACGTTCTGATGCAGGGAAATGGAGCCCCTTTGGTTCCTATCGGCGATGAATTACTTTTTTCAAAGTACGGCGCATGCCTTAACCTTGGTGGTTTTTCCAATATTTCTTTACAATCCGATGGTAAAAGAATTGCCTTTGATATTGCCCCGGTTAATATTGTACTCAATCGCCTGGCCCGGAAACTGGGTAAAGATTTTGATGAAAACGGCGACCTTTCAAGACAGGGAAAGATCAATGAAGACCTGCTGAACCGGTTTAATTCTTTGGATTTTTACCATCAGCCCCATCCTAAATCATTAGGAATAGAATGGTGCAATGAATATATTTTTCCTGCTCTGGAAAACATAGAGGTTTCAGATGCACTGGCCACGTTTACCGAGCACACGGCTCAACAAATCGCCAACGTTATCAATACTCACCATGTAAAAGATATCCTGATTACGGGAGGAGGTGCCTCAAACACTTTTTTAACTGAAAAAATAAAGGCAAAAACAAAATCCGGGATCATCATTCCTGAAAAAGAGATCATCGATTATAAAGAAGCCCTGATCTTTGCCTTTATGGGAGTTTTAAGAATGAATAATGAAATCAACGTTCTTTCTTCAGCTACCGGAAGCACTATTGACCATAGTTCAGGCGTTATGGCTTAGGAAAGTTTCTTTCTGATTCTGTCCGTGTAAAAAGATTCCTTTCAATACGTTTGCTTGTGCTGTCAATCTATAGCCGGAAGAAAATTTGTATTTTAGTTCATCTATAGAACAAGAAGAAAACTGTAAAAGAAATGGCTTCACTGACAAAAATTAAAACGTATCATTTTCTCCCATGTAAGTATGGACAGGAGCTTCTTTTGGATATCGGACGTATCGAAACACTGAACCATTTCGTATTGGATGAGACGCTGCACCAGCTTAGTTTTTATGAAATTCTTTTCATTGAAAACGGAACCGGAACTTTTACCTTGGATGAAAATAAAATACACATCGCCCCAAGAACAATTATTTTTACAAGCCCCGGGCAGGTGCGTCACTGGGAAATAGAAGAAAGTATCAAAGGCTACACCCTGCTTTTTGAGAAAGATTTTCTTCATCTTTTTTTCTCGGACGAACTGTTTCTTTACCGGTTTCAATATTTCCACCAGTATTCAAGTCCCACAGAAATGAAAATATCTGAAGATGCATTTGAAAAGTGTCTGGAACTTCTGCATGGTATAGAACTGGAATTCGGGCAGCTTCAGAATGACAGCAATCATTTGATCCGATCACTTTTATATCAGCTGCTTGTCATTCTCAACCGGTACTACGCAGGGGTATACAATGTTCAGAGGGATACTTATGTACATTCAGATTTTTATAGATTCCGGTCCTTACTTGAAAAGAAGTTTATGAGTGACCGAAGTGTTGAAGCGTATTCCCAGATGCTTAATGTGAGTACGGGTTTCCTTAATAAAATCTGCAGGCAGTTCAGCGGATTATCTGCTCAGCAAATGATCCATTACAAGCTTATTTCAGAAATAAAGAAACAACTTTACCAGAACAAATCTGCCAAAGAAATTTCTTATGACTTCGGCTTCTCAGATCCTTCCAATTTTAACCGTTTCTTTAAAAAACTTACCGGGATCACGCCTCAACAATACCGGAAGAACATTTAAATGATCAGTTTAAAGATAAAATGACCTTTTCAGAAGGTAAAACTGTTCCTAATTTTACAAAAAAAAGGAACATGATAAAATATACATTCAGTTTACTCCTGTTTATGCTGAACCTGCTTCTGATACAGGCGGAGCAACTATATGTAAATCCCCAGGCCGGTAACGATGTTAATTCCGGAACAAAGACACAACCGCTAAAGACCATCATGGAAGCCGCCAAACGGGTCAACTCGAACAAGCAGAAGGAAGCTACAACCATTTTCCTTTCGGAAGGGGTACATCTGCTAACTCAAACTGTTATCTTCAACAATGATAAGTATACTCTTAAAGACCGGCTCGTCATCCGTGCAGAAGTTATGCCTGATGATGCGGGCTGGACTCCTCAAAAGATGCCTGTTGTAGTGACAGCAACGCCACTGGAGCCGGGTGTGGGAGGCCTGGAAGCAAGAGGTATACAGCCTGAAGTAAGCCATGTGACTATTGAAGGGCTCCGCTTTACCGGCAGTCCGGACTATTCTTATATAGACGGTACCAACCTACGCCGTTCGTATCCCATCTGGCGTGATGGAAAGAGTTTAGATGATCTGCTCGTAAGCCAATGCCTTTTTGCCGGAAATGCAGATGTTCTCCCCTTGCATGTAGGAGTTATCGCTAATGGCTATGGGCTGGTGATTGATCATTGCGTCTTTTTCAACTGTAAAATCCCGGTTGTTTTCTGGAAAAATGACGGAGGGAAAGGCAGTCGCAGTGCCATGAGCCATTCGCTGGTATATGGTGGATATTTCTGTGGTGTATGGACTACCCAGGGTACCCATGGGGATGATTTCGATTTTCATCATAATATTATAGCCGGTACCAGTACGATATGGATCAGGGAAAAAGGCAGTAAACGCAGCTATAAAGCTTCTGACTGTATTTTCACAGATTATAATAAGCTTGCAGGATATGGAAGCGGTCCGCTAAGCGACAGCGATGCAACTTCAACCGATTTTCTGGAAATGAAAAATGTACAGACTACAGGAACTGTAAAAATAGAAAAGGACCAGAGTAAAAGAAACTACCTGCAACTGGCAGAAGGCTCGATTGGTTCAGACTTAAAAGCAGGACTTTTTAAAAAGAATCAGTAGTGTAAGACCAATAACTGAGGCATGAGAAAAGCAGGATTTAAGACAGTGACCGGTCTATTATGTTTAACGGTAATTACAGGCAGTCTATGTTCCGGTTGCAAAAACAGCCAGGAGAAGCTTGAAGCTTTTAGAAAAATACAGATTCCTCTTCAGGACAAAAAAAATCGTGAAGTAAAAGTAGAGTTAATGAGTGCTTATTGAAGACTCAGCAAGAAGCCGGTGTAAGGTTTTAAATACCCATGCTTCCGGAAAGGAAATCAAAAATAATAAATGAGAAGATTTAAAATAGGAAAAGCCAATGCAGGACCGGATAACTAAAGCATCGTTAGTAAGATTTAAAAAAGACTCTGTTATCCGGAAGAATCCGCATGATCCTGCTTTTTCTATTTGCTTCTCAGGAAAAACACAAGTACGGGCTTTCAATAAAAAAACCTTCATTGCTGAAGGTTTTTTATATTATTTGTAGGCTTCGATCTTATCTGTCAGGGTATTGATAAAGTTCTGCAGGGGTTTTTCAACCATCATTTTGATGAACGGGTTGAATTTTCCTTCAAACAGCATCTGAACTTCTGTCTGATTTTCACTGATCGGATTTAAAGTCGCCGTTAATGAAAAATCCAGGCTTGAGCTTGCAGATCTCAATACTGCTTTCTGATCATCTACTTCATCAATTTTCAAAGCGATTTCAGGCATTCCCTGCAACCCGAATTTAAAACCGTTATCTCTGGTTTCAAATTTTTGAAGACCATCCGGCATAAAATCTTTATAATTTTCAGGTGATTTCAACAACTCTGTAAGTTCTTTGGATGATTTATTGACAATAATTTTTCGTCCTTCTAAATTCATTTTTATTTTGTATTTAAATTTTAATTCCCGCACACCCGGCTTGGCCCGGCATATTAATTTAACAATCAATATTTCAACACCATAATGATTGATAACAGCAATAGTAAGTTCCAAAAACCTTTTAAGACTGCAAAGCCCTCTTACAAGAGTGGATGAATGACAGACTCCTATTTGCTATAACAACAAAATTATAAAAAAAATCAACAAAGACACCACCCAAAACAGACTTTTAAAAGCAGATCTGCATTTAATAATATGTGAAACATCTAAAATCATCTGCATCTGTTCTTGTAAGGCCGTTGAGCAAAGTCCTGATCCTATTAAACCGGAAGCCAAAACCCTATTGATGCACTTTTTCAGATGGTCCGTCATTATCCGCCATCATTGTTCAAATCTTATCATACTGAAATCATTTAAGCCACGTACAAACATTTGTTCTGAGAAGAAAAATAAAGCCCTTAGCGGAACATTTTGTCCTTTATTTTATATATTTGTGAAGATATTTTAGTAGAAAGACAATTAAACCGGCAGGAATATTTACCTGCTTTACAATTTTTACAAAATACAAATAACTGATTACCAATACCTCCAATAAATATTGAAAATGTATAAAGTTTTTGTGAACGAAAAAAAATTATTGATATCCAGACAACCTGAGGAACTTGAAAAAAAACTTGGGTATGAAAGTTTCACGACTTTAGAGATAGCATTGGATCTTTTGGAGAATACTTCTGTGAATGAACTGAACGTTTATGGTGATAATATAGATGAGATCTGGAAAGAGTTTCAGAAGCTTTTCAGAATCATTGAAGCTGCAGGAGGTCTTGTGAATAATTCTGACGGAGAAACTCTTTTCATCAAACGGTTGGGCAGATGGGATCTTCCTAAAGGAAAAATGGAAAAAGGAGAATCCAGGGAAGAATCTGCAGTGCGGGAAATTGAAGAAGAAACCGGTCTGAAGAATGTGGAACTTATAGCGTTTATCAATACAACTTACCATATCTATATTGAAAGAAACGGTGAGAAGATTCTGAAGTGTACCCATTGGTTTGAAATGAACTTCAATGGTGAAGACACTTCAACACCACAGATAGAAGAAGGCATTACTGAAGTAGCCTGGAAAAACACCGCCCAGATTGAAAGTGAGGTTTTCCCAAGTACATTTCAGAATATTAAACTGATTGTAAAAGAGTTCTGGGATTCGAAGAAAAGATAGTTTTTGGGCTGGAAGATGGAAGAATGAAGATGGAAGTTATACCCAAAGGCTAACTTCTCATGCTCATTCTAACAAGTTATTTGCTGAATAAAAAAGGATTCTTCTTTTAAAAGGCTTCCCTTCTTCCTGCTCCCGGCTTCGCCTTAAATAAACTCAATTACTTTTTCCAGGGCAATTCCTCTCGACCCTTTCAGTAAGATATTTTCAGATTGTATCGTATGCTGTTTCAGGTATTCTGCCAGTTCGGCTGTATTTTCAAAAGCAAGTACTGAATTGTTTACTGCTTTAAAGTGTTTTCCTACCGTAATGATTTCATCAAAATTCAGGTCCTGTGCCAGCTTCAGGATGTTCTGATGCTCTTTTTCACTTTCCTCGCCCAGCTCAAGCATGTCCCCAATAATAATGGTTTTTTTACCTTCAAAAGTAATAAAGTTATGCAGTGAAGCTGTCATAGAACTTGGGTTGGCATTATAGGTATCAAGTACCAATGTCCGGCCTTCTTTTTTCACGACCTGTGAACGCATATTCGTTGGAGTGTATAACTCAATCGCATGTTTTATCTTTTCAAAGCTGATCCCAAAATGAAGTCCAAGACTTGCGGCGGCACAAAGGTTGGTAAAGTTATATTCTCCGGTCAGTTTTGATACTGCTTTTGTTCCTTCATAACTTAACCCTACAAAATGTTCTTCTGAGAATGCCTCAAAATTATAATCTGAATCTGCTTTTCCAAAAGTGATGACAGGTGAATATTTTTCTGTTTTTCCCACCTGAATAGGATCATTTTCATTGACTACGATAGTCTTATGATTATTTTTAAGATAGTCATATAGCTCCGATTTTCCTTTGATCACTCCTTCGAAACCTCCGAAGCCTTCCAGATGTGCCTTACCGAAATTGGTGATATATCCGAAATCAGGCCGGGAAATTGTACACAGGAATTCGATCTCCTTCTGATGGTTGGCTCCCATTTCGATCACTGCCATTTCATGTTCAGGTTTAATGGAAAGAATCGTCAGCGGTACTCCGATATGATTATTCAGGTTCCCGTAGGTATACTGCACATTGAATTTTTCAAAAAGTACAGCGTGGATCAGTTCTTTCGTAGTCGTTTTTCCATTACTTCCCGTAAGGCCTATAAAAGGAATATTGAGCCGGCTTCTGTGATAAATGGACAGCTGTTGCAGGAACTCAAGTGTAGAAGGAACATAGAAAATATTTTTATCCCTGTTTTCAAATTCCTGCTGCTCGACAATTACCGCTAAGGCTCCCTCATCTATGGCTTTCTCAGCTAAAGTTGCTGCATTGAAATTATCACCTGAAAAGGCAAAGAAAATATCATTTTCTGCAATCTTTCTGCTGTCGATGGTTACTTTAGAAGCCTGCAGAAACAAAGGATAAAACTGTTCTATATTCATGTGGAAATATATATTTTTTTTAAAAGAAATCACATGCCATTGCCAAATCTGTATGAGTTTTTGAGATTTTTCAGCCCAGGCGGTTTCAAGGTTCAAAAATAAAAAAACCTTCCGGAAATCCGGAAGGTTTTTTTTAAGTATTTTCTGATAAATATTATCTTCTAGTTCTACTCTTATCGCTGGCTCTTGCATCCTGTGCAACACGGAATCCAATCCAACCATAAGCTTTACCTTGATTTTTATATCTTCTCTGTCCCGGATCCAGCCAGTAAGCTGTATCCTGCCAAGAACCTCCTTTTACTACTCTAACGTCGTTAGAAATTCCGGATGTTCTTTCTTTAGTATCTTTCTGCATTTTTACTCTACCGCTGGCATCTACGATGAAGCTTTTCTTCGGTGCATTATACATATCAAATCCTGCAGCAGAATCTGAAGCTCTGTAATACTCTAAAGAAGACTGTCTGTCACCATCTCTGTAGTTTCTGTAGTCAGCAATAGTTTCTCTTTCGAATTGTCCCGGAAGTCCTTTGTATACTAATCTTCCGTCAGCAAGTGTATCATACTTGATGGTTCCTTCGTCAATCATTTTGTAAGTTCCGTCACCGTTTCTTACAATAGCCTGAGGCATATTTCCTCTGTAGTAATTGAAGTCGTTGAAGTCTTCATCGATGATTGGTCTGTATACATCGGCAGTCCATTCTGCAACGTTACCGTACATACCATATATACCTAGATCGTTAGATGGATATTGTCTTACATCAGAAGTCTGTGCAGAACCGTCGTTTTTCCATCCTGCGATACCTGAATAGTCACCTTTACCCATTTTAAAGTTTTCAAGGAACATTCCTCTATCTCTTCCTTTGGTACCTCTTAATCTTTCGATTTCAGGTTTTTTACCAAGGTATTGGTTGTATTCTCTGTTCTTAGCCATACCAAGAGCAGCATATTCCCATTCTACTTCAGTAGGAAGTCTGAACTTCATTACCATTGAAGCATTTGGAGCTCTGTTTGCAGCCAGTAATCTCTGGTTGGTAGTTTTCATACCTGCTTTCTGCTGCATTCTTTTTTCATTGATGTAGCCCTGCATTTCAGGATCATTCGATTTGAATTTATCCATATTGAAAGCAGTACCTCCCTGGTTGTTGGATTCATTAATATATAAATCCTTGGCAATAATACCGGCCTGCATCAAAGCTTTTTCATTTGCTCTGTCTGTAAGCCATTCGCAATATCTGTTTGCCTGAGTCCAGGAAACCCCTACTACCGGATAATAATCGAATTCCGGAGAACGCAGATACGTTTCTTGATAATCGTTTCTAGCTAATTTGTTGTCCCATAATAAGGTATCCGGTAAAGCACCGTTATAGATTTCCTTAAAGCTTGGGTCACTTGGTGGGAATACATACTTCAACCATGTAAGGTATTCGCGGTATTCATAGTTAGTAATCTCAGTTTCTCCGATAAAGAATGAACTTACCTGCATTCTGCGAGGCGTGTTATTCCAATCGTGCATAACATCATCTTTCACTAATCCCATTGTAAAAGTTCCACCTTCTACATATACCATTCCCGGCCAACCCTTCTGCTTCTGTTGCTTTCCTGCAAAAAACCAACCCTGTTTTTCGTTTGGTTTCCAACCTGTTTTACTGACAAATTTTTTGGTACCGCCACCTTTGCTGGTCCCTGATCCGCCACAGCTGGTTAATGCAAGTGTAGAACTTAATGCTATTAATGAAAACAACTTTAGTTTTTTCATAGTCGATATAAATATTTTCAAGAGTACAAAGAAAAAATAAATTATTCAATAAATCAAATAAAGATTTGATTTTTTTGAAAAACGATAACAAATTAATTTTATTGTATTACAATTTAATTCTAAAATTTTCATTTATTTTGTAATTTAGCAATTTCAATAGTAAACATGAAACGAAAAATCACGCTTTTATCTTTAATCGCTTTTGCATCAACACTTTACGCCCAAAGAAACACCATAGAATGGAATGGTTCTAAAATTCAGGACTTTGGTGACACAAAAATTAATCTTCCCAATTTCAAAAATGAAGGTTTTTCTTTCAGCCAAAATAATGTTTTTATAGTAACTAAGCAAAAAATCGGAGAAAAGCAGCTGAAAATTTCTGACCTTGCCTGGGAAAATGTCTCCAATAAGGATTTATTTGAGCTTGACAGAGGAAGTCTTCCCGATTATGATGTGGCAGATGTTTCATATTATACATTGGAAGGAGAAACCTATGCCAGCATCAGTGTTGCATTATTCAAAAATGTAAAAGGCCGTATTCAGAGATTATCATCATTCAATGTTACTGAAGGTTCTCTCCCGCTCAGCAAGTCAGGTGGAGCAAACAAAATAGGAACTACTGTAAACCCTCTTTCCAGCGGAAATTTTTATAAGATAAAAGTGGACAAGTCGGGAGTATTCAAAATTACGGCTCAGTTTTTAAAGGATAACGGGATCAATCCTGCTTCTGTGAATCCCAAAAATTTCAGGATTTACGGAAACGGAGGAATTATGCTTCCTGAATTTAATCAGGATACCAGATACAGCGCCCTGCAGGAAAATGCCATCCAGGTGGTAGGTGAAGATGACGGGGTATGGAATGATAATGACTATGCTCTTTTCTATGCGCAGGGACCTGATGGTTACAACCTGTATGACACCAATAATGGAAACGGTTTTAAAAGAAGAGACACAAGGTTTTTCGAGCGCAGCAACAACGTAAAGAATATATATGAAGATTTTTCCTATTATTATATCAACTTTGATAAAGGTGCAGGAAAAAGAGTACAGACCATAGATGTAAACCTTCCTCCTCAGCTGATTACGAGATATGATAATTATTTTGTGATCAATAAGGATGAGAAAAACCTGGTAAAAGTAGGGAGAACCTGGGTAGAGGCAACGCCTTTCAATAATGTAAAGGATATCACAGTCACTACAAACTCCCCTATTCAGGCCAACGACGTCATAAGATACAGAACTCAGGTCATAGGATACCAGTCACAGCAGAACAGCATTGAGTTTAAAATCAACAACTCGGCGCCTGCTACAAAAGATGTACCCCCAGACTCTGGAGGGGTTCAGTATAATTTTTATCCTTTACTGTATAGCGGGACTGTCACCAATCTTACAGGAAACCAGATTACACTCAACTATAATCCTAACATCACTAAAAACCCTAACGGGAATTTTTACTTTGATTATATTGAACTGCAGTACAAAGAAAATCTTACCTTCAATGGTTCCCAGATGAACTTCAGGGACTTTTCTATTGTCAGCGGGAGTAATACCGATTATGGTTTCAGTATTTCCAATGCAACCGCCATGGAACAGGTATGGGATGTTACCGATATTACCAATGCCAACAGGAGGGTGAATAAAGGAGGAGCAGGTTCTTTCAACTTCGCTTATACTGCTTCTGACCCGAACTTCAATAATGAATTTGTGGCTTTTCGTGCTGATGCGGCCTACAGCCCGCAGTTTGTAGGAAGAATAGCCAATCAGAACCTTTCCGCATTACAGAATGTGGATTACCTCATCCTTACGGTTCCTGAACTGATGGGACAGGCACAGAGACTGGCCAATTACCATCAGACAGCCAACAATTATAAAGTAGAGATTGTAGACGTCAATAAAATTTATGAAGAATTCGGAAGCGGAAGTAAAGACCTTACTGCTGTAAGGGATTTTGTTACCAGACTGAATGCAGGCGGAAAATTAAAGTATGTATTTATTCTCGGGGATACTTCATTCGATTATAAAAACAGAATATCCAATAATAACAATATTGTTTCCAGCTACCAGAGTGAGCAGTCTTCCGATGTGGTATCATCATTCGTTACCGATGATTATATTGTGATGACCCAGCCACAGAACAATCTTTTGATTGAAAACAATTTACCGGATATTCCTGTGGGAAGAATTCCGGCGACCAATGCCTCTGAAGCAGGAGATATGATCAACAAAACGCTGGCTTATTACAACGCTCTTCCGGGACAGTCGAGCCCTTTCGGGGATTGGCGTATGCGGCTTGATTTTGTAGTGGATGACAATAATGAAGGAGGATCTCCATTCCATAACGTGATGAACTCTTCTCTCGCCGGCATATTCGAGCAACCCGGCCAGCAGGAGCTTAAGGAATATAATGTCAAAAAACTCTATATGGATGCCTTTGCTGCTCAAAGTACGTCAGCAGGTCTAAGGTTTCCACAGGTTACCCAGGCTATTTCCAATGCTATAGGAAACAGTTTATATTTATTCTATTTCGGACATGGAGGAATCAATGGCTGGGCTCAGGAAAGAATATTAACCAGTACAGAGGTACAAAATGCCCACAACTTTTCTAATATATACAGTAGATTTCCGTTTGTTTCTACCATTACCTGTGAGTTTACATTATGGGATGAACCGGGAACCAATTCTGTAGGAGAACAGTTCATCAAACTAAAACAGGGAGGTGCTTCTACCATGATTACTTCCAGCCGTGCCATTGGAGTAGATTATGGACGTGATTTCACCAACACTTTTACCCGGAATATTTTTAAATTAACCAATGATGATTTCAATTCCTTAGGAAATGCTCATTTAATTGCAAAAAAACAGAAAGGGCCGAACAATAACCACCTGAAGGTAAACTTCCTGGGTGACCCTGCCATGAAACTGAGCAGACCACAGAGACTTTTGGTTATTGACAATATTGAAACACCGGTTCCGGGACTCATCAGAGGGCTGGACTTCGTAAAGGTAAAAGGGCACATCAACAAAGCTGACGGAACCTTAAACAATACCTTCAACGGAAAAGTTGCCATCAATATCTTTGACAAGAGACTGAATAAAAAAACATTGAACAATATTGGAGTGCTTACCCCAATATTAGAATATACCGAAGAAGGAAGCCCTATCGTAAAAGCAGCAGGAACCGCTGTAAACGGAGTATTCACTGCAGAGTTCTATGTTCCTAAAGACATCAACTACGCTGTAGGGGAAGGAAGGATTTTAGGATATGCCGATAATAAATCCTTTGACGTATTCAATAACCAGGCTGTGCAGGTGGGAGATCTTAACCCGAACGGAATCAATGACAATCAGCCGCCAAAAGTAAAACTGTATATGAACAACACCAACTTTGCAGATGGTGGAATTACCAATCAGAATCCGATGCTTCTTGCCTGTCTTACGGATGACACGGGGATCAACTCTACTGGATCTGGAATTGGTCATGATATTACAGTCTATCTGGATGGTCAGATCATCAATACCGTTATCTTAAATGATTTCTACGCTCCTGGGGAAGGAAACGGATGCCTGAACCCAAGTCTTGCCGACTATCAGAAAGGAAATGTAACCTATCCTTTCAAAAACCTTGCGATCGGGCAACACCAGCTGACATTTAAAGTTTGGGATATAAACAATAATTCGACAACTGCTACGTTAAACTTTGAAGTTAAGGATGAATCCGATCAGCATCTGACCATCAACCGTCCGCTGAACTGGCCTAATCCGTTTACCAATAAGACGTATATTCAGTTTGAGCATAATTGTGATGATATCCTGGATGTGAATGTGCAAATCTATACCATTACCGGTAGATTGGTAAGAACTCTATCTCAGCCGGTGGTTGCAGAACCGTTCCTACAGGGCTTCAGAACCCCTCGTCAGGCAATAGAATGGGATGGAAGAGACGATTTTGGGTCTACTGTTGCAAAAGGTACGTATATTTTTAAGATATTTGCAAAAAGTCAAAACCAAGAAAAATGCAAAGGAAGTGCCACAGCTGTAGAAAAAATGGTACTTTTGAAATAATTTAAATAAGACATAGATAATAAAATTAATAAAAAACTGATAATATATAAAAGACAACATATGAATTTAACTACTAAACTGCTTTTAGGATTTGGTTTGAGTGCTGGTTTTTTAGGCTATTCGCAAGATTTAGGTAAAGTAAACCCAGTACTTACCGGAGCTCCTTTCCTGAGAATTGCACCTGATGCAAGATCAGGAGGTATGGGAGATCAGGGAGTGGTAACCTCTCCGGATGCATTTTCACAATTCTGGAATGCGGCTAAATATCCTTTTAGCAGAACAAGTTCTTCCGTAGGTCTTAACTATACGCCTTATATGGGAAAACTGACCAATGATGTATTCTTATTATATGCTTCCTTCCATAAGTTTCTAGGACAGGAAGAGAGATCTACCATCTCTGCAAGTATCTATTACTTCAATATGGGACAGGTTGACCTGACACAATTGGTAGGTACGGAGATCGCTTCAATGGGTACATCAAAACCAAATGAATTCTCTATTGATGTAGCGTATGCCCTGAAACTTTCTGATTCTTTCTCAGGAGCTGTTACCGGTAGATTCATCCGTTCAGACTTAGCCGGAGGATTCAACACAGATACTACGCTTAAGGCAGCGAATAGTTTTGCTGTAGATATTTCAGGATACTATACTTCCCCAAGATTCTCAAGTTTCGGAGGATATGACGGTAGGGTAAATGCAGGTTTGGCGGTTCAAAACTTAGGTCCGAAGCTTGACTATACAGGAAATGAAGAATCCAGATCTTATCTTCCTACAATGGCAAGATTAGGGGTTGGATATGACATGTTCCTGGATGACATGAACAGAATCGGAATCTCTGTGGAAGGATCAAAACTTCTGGTTCCCGGATCTGAATATGTAGGAATAGACCCGAATACAAGACAGCCAAGATATGAAATTCCAAACGTAGGTCCTATGGCCGGTATCGGAAAATCTTTCAAAAACAAAAACAGTATCATGTACAGTGGTGCTCTGGAGTATTCATATGACAATGCTTTCTCCGTAAGAGGAGGTTACTTCCATGAAAGTGAAGAGCAGGGAGCAAGACAGTTTGCAACAGCGGGTGTCGGCTTAAGATACCGTTCTTTCGGACTGGATCTTTCTTACCTGATCAATATGTCTAAAATCAACAGTGCTTTGGATAATACCCTTCGTTTCGGTCTTACCTGGAACATCGGAGAAGAAACATCCAACAACGAACGTTAAGCAACAGCAAAAATTATACAAAAAGCCTCATACCTATGTAATGAGGCTTTTTTTGTGAAATATTGAAATGTGAATAGTCAATCCGCTTCGCTCGTGAATTTTTATACTTTGATATCCATCGTTAACCTGTAGAGCAAAATTGAAATTAATATACAATCCATTTTATTAAACAAAGCAAGTTATTTCTAAAATGCAAACAGCTGCATGGATATACAGTCGCTTAGAAAGAATCAATGAAATTGAATCCAACCTTTGCTCCCTGAAATAATACATCTTAATAACAAAAATCTTTGCGTGAAAAAATTCAAAGAATCAATCTTATTATAATTATACCTCCATAATTATTCACCATTGACTTTGCAAAGCAAAAACTGACTATTCCCCTTTAAAAAGCTGAATCGTATAATCCAATAACTTTCCATCACCATATTCTCCATGTCCCGGAACTACAATTTTTACGTCGGGATATTCTTTCTTAACTTTTTCAACGGTATTGGACCATGCTGAAACATTAGCATCACCCAAATATCCTTTACTTGCTTCAAGTTCTTTCAGCAAGCAGCCTCCGAACAATATCTTTTCACCTGGAAAATATCCTACTACATTATCTTTTGTATGACCTTCTCCGAAAAATTTTGTTACGGTTTCTTCATGACCTACTTTTAAAATGATAAAGTCATTAAAACTATTTTGAGGAACAGTAAAATGATTTTCTTTAGCCAGTTCTATGGTCTTAGAATAGGAGTATGACGGTATCTTCTTATTGTGAAAAGCCTGAAGACCACCTAAACTATCATCATGGAAATGGGTTGGAACAACAGCCTTAATTTTTACATGAAGACCATCATTGATCCATTGTATCAGCTCTTCAGATCCTTTATCATTCGTAGGGGTATCAAAAACAATAGCTTCATTATTATTTTTAACAATCAGCCCGTTACAGGGAACATTGCCGAAATCATTGGTTTGTTTGAAAGAGGTATGAATAAAAGCATTTTCCGAAATCTGAGTAACGATCAGACTGCCGGATTTATACACTTCTTTCGCTGCAAAACTTTTTTTATTCTGAGAACTGCAGCCTAAGATTACAAAAGAAAATAAAAAGATGAATATACTTCCGATACTGATTTTCATATGCTTATGGATTTAGAAACGAAATTAAGAATTATCAGGCAGAATTTATCAGAAAGTATATCAAAATCAAACACAACCAGATCATCTGCATGGTAGGTCAATTTCATGTTTAAAGCCATTGATCATGGACTTTCTGTAGGTAAAATTAACTTCTGACGATGATAAAAACCAATGATTAAAAAAATATAATATTTAAGTTTACAAAAGTCTCTTTTTTATGCCGATTTTTTTAAATTCTATAGCTATTTTTGTAGTATGAACTATTCGGCGGAACTCAAAAAATTTGTAACCAGTCAATATGTATATTCTGCGATCAGGATTACATTAGCCACTGTTCTGCCTTGTTTAGTCCTCGCCCACTTCGGAATTCTGAAAGAATATTTCCTTTTTCCCCTGGGCACCAGCTTTGTTGCACTTACTGACCAGCCGGGTCCTTTTATACGAAGAAGAAATGCCCTTGCCTTTGCGATTTGCTGTTTCGTTTTCGTAGCACTCATTGCAAGCCTTGTCATGAATTTTAAGATACTGGTGCTTCTTGAGATCATTGTATTCGGTATGTTTTTCTCCCTGATCGGGGTCTACGGTCAGCGTTTGGCAGCTGTAGGTTCCTTATCGCTTGTAGTACTGGCTATCTTTATTGACGGACATCTTACGGGAAGCAATATTTTAAAAAGCTTACTCATCTTTGCCAGCGGATGCATCTGGTTTTTACTGATCTTCCTTGTGGTAACTACCATACGGCCTTATAAACTTGCCGGACAGATGATTGGAGAGAATTATCTTCAGCTCGCCGAGTTTTTAAAGATCAAAGCCAACTATTACCAGAAGAACCCTGATTTTGATAAACTGACCACTCAGGTGATCGCCAAGCAGATCGAAATAAAAAATCTTCAGGAAGATACCAGGGAAACCGTTTTCAAAACAAGGACCATCGTCAACGAATCCACAACCACCAGCCGTTTGCTGATGCTGATGTTCCTGAATTCCATGGACCTTCATGAGAAACTGATGACCTCTGAAAGTGATTATCAGAAACTCCAGCAAAGTTTTGAAGACAGTATGATCCTGGTCAACATCCATGATTATCTTAATCTTCTGGCTGAAGAAATCACAAACATCGGAATCGCTCTTCAAAGTGGAACGAGGGCAAAGCCAATGTTTAATCTTGAACTTGAATTAAAGAATCTCAATTATAATTATTTCGAACTCAGAAATAAGCAGCTGTCCCCGGACAGTCTGGAAAACTTCATGGTTCTGCGCCAGATCCTGATGCGCATCAATGAAATCACCAAAGAGATCAACGAAATCTATAAAGTCTTTTCCCAGAACGTAAAGCTTGCCAAAAGTTTATCTACCGGATTAGACCTTAAAAAGTTCATGCCGAATGAGCCGAAACTTAATTCAAAAGTTTTAAGGAACAATATTTCATTATCGTCTTCTCATTTCCGCCATGCGATAAGGATTACCACTGCTTTGCTGCTGGGCTATCTTTTCTCCATGTTTGATTTTCTTGGGCTGGGCCATACGTATTGGATACTGATCACCATTACCGCTATCCTGAAACCGGCCTACTCCATCACGAAACAGCGGAACCTGCTTCGGCTCTATGGAACCATTACCGGTGCCACCATAGCCTATATCATTCTGCATTTCATACACATCAACAGTGTTCTGTTTGCCATCCTGCTGATCAGTATGATTATGTGCTTCAGTTTCCTGAAAGGAAGGTACTTCTGGGCGGTATTATTTATGACGATTTATGTTTTTCTGAGTTTCAATTTCCTGAATCCCGGAAAAGTCAATATTATTTTTAAAGACAGGGTGCTGGATACCGCTATTGCCGGAATCATCGCTTTTGCTGTTTCCTATATTGTATTGCCTGTCTGGGAACATACCCAGAATCTTGATCTGATGAAGAAATCTGCAGCAGATAACCTCATTTATTTCCAGAGTGTAATTTCCAAATTCTTACAAGGAAATTTTGATATTGAAGATTATAAGGTGAAAAGAAAAAATGCCATTATTTCACTGGCCAATCTCTCCGATAATTTCCAGCGGATGATCTCTGATCCTAAAAACCAACAGAAAAAACTGGAGGTAGTACATCAGTTTGTAGCTACATCCCATCTTATAACAGCCTATACCGCTTCACTTTCCCAATATGCCAAAAGCAACGAGCAGTATCCTGAAATAGATGCCGAAAGCTGGAGCAGAAAAATTGAGGCAGAAATGCAGCAGACCTCTACCCTTCTGAACGGTAATGATGTGACCGAAACACTGAAAATGGAAAGCCGCCTGGAACCGGAAGATTCTTCCATTGAAGATATGCTTCTGAAAAGGAAAACTGAGATTGAGGAAAATGAAATTGTAGACAGAAGAGATCCGGATAAAATATCACACCTGACGGAGCTTAAGAATATTCATGATATCCTGGAGCTGATTTATGACGTTGCCAAAGAACAGCGAAAAGTGATCGAAAAGTACAGGAGTGAAAAACATGCTACTCCTCCACAATCGTAAAGCAGTAATCATCAAAAAATTCTACTCTGGCCTTGAACTCATCTGAAAACTGATCGTCATACACACGGCAGCTGATCTTATGCAGATGCTTCAGCTCAAAGGGTTTCACCTCATAGTTTTTCTTTAAAGACCAGTATTTTGAATGATGGATCTTGTACATACTTTCCTTTACACTCCAGATAATGGTATAGAAAGTATCGGCTTTATCTTCCGGAATGAAGCCCCGTTCATTTTCATACGTGAACTTATCTATCACCCTTAAGATCTTGGGATTGAATTTTTCAACGTCTATTCCTATCTTCTTTTTAGAGATGGCAATGGCTGCAAACGGAAAAGAATGGGTAATGGAAATTTCGGCATCCTGAGGAGAAAGAAAAGGTTCCCTTTCTTTATATAAAATCTTGGACTGAGGTTTTAAGCTTTTCAGAAGCTTACGTACCATCAGCACTTCCAGAAGTTTTTTCGGGTGATAATCTTTTACCTTTTCGGCATTTTCAGGTTCCAGTAATGTATTGATATCAAGTTCTTCACTCTCATCATACTTCCAAACAAGGATTGTGGCATTATCATCTGAAAAATCTCGGTAAAGGGGCATTGTTTTTTTATTAGGTAAAAATAAGGAAAAAGTTGGAAGATGGGAGGCGGAAGTTTCTATTTATCGATAAAAGCACAGACAAACTTATTTAGATAACCTGGTCAAAAGCATTCATAAACCCCTCCCTATCAGATAGAAATTCAGCTGTATCAACACTTTATTATCATTTTACAAGGTGTCATTTCTGACATTTTTTCAGTCTTGAAAGTGACAATTTTTCCAATTCTGGACTGGTATATTTTTTGAAATCAGAAAATTGAGATCATTAATTTATTGTTTAACCTTTAAAAATCGTTTGTTATGTCAATCGTAAAAAGAAACAACGGCAGCTTGCTTCCTGCCAGTCCACGTACATTGTTCGATGACTTTTTCAGCCGCGAACTTTTTAATTGGAGCAATAACAATTTTTCATCAACGCACACCTCTATTCCATCGGTGAATATCAAAGAGAGTGCGGATCATTTTGAGGTAGAAGTGGCAGCACCAGGAATGGAAAAACAGGATTTCCAGGTCACTCTTGAAGGTAATCTTCTGACGATTTCCTCCTCAAGGAAAAATCAGAAAGAAGATCATGATACCAATTACACCCGAAGAGAATTTAGCTATCAGGCATTCCAACGTAGTTTTGAGCTTGCCAAGAATGTTGTTGATGAGGAAAACATTGAAGCAAAATACGAAAACGGGGTTCTGAAACTTACAATTCCCAAAACAGATGAAGCTAAAAAACAGGCTCCCCGTCTGATTGAGATCAAATAATTATTATTTTTTTAAGAAATTGGTTTTCCTCACGGGAAACCAATTTTTGTATTACTGAGTAAAAATTAATTCATCATCAAACTTTCTAAAATGAAATACCATGAATGAATTACTTTGGTCAATATGCATATTATGCCTTACTACATTAGGCTTGATGTTTCTCCTAAAAAGATTGAATCAGCCTTACATGATTGCTTATATCATTGCAGGAGTAGTTCTTGGGCCCCATGTTTTGGGAGTATTCACCAATCCCGAAGAAATAGAAACAATTGGAGAAGTAGGAATTTTACTGCTGATGTTTTTCCTGGGTATGGAAATCAATGTTCCTGATAACCGGACTTTGCTGATAAAACCGATCATCGCTCAAAGCATGAAAATTATTCTGAGCTTTATATGTGCTGCTCTGATAGGAAATATCATCGGGCTTTCTTTAAACAGCATGGTTCTTATTGCTGTACTTTTCATATTCAACAGCACGGCGATTGTGAGTGAGGTTTTGAGCAAGCACAACACTTTAAAAACACCTTTTGGAACGACGATACTCAACATCCTTATTTTTCAGGATCTGCTCTTTGCTCCTGTTTTGACGGTTTTAAAAGCGTGGAATAAAGAAGATTTCAAACTCATCCATATTGTATTTCCGGTCATGGTATGCTTTGCTGTCTTTTTTATCTTAAAAAGAATTAGAAATATACAGGAAATCAAGGTCCCAAAATTATTCCGGTCTATTGAAAAAGATCACGACCTGCAGGTATTTTTTGGATTATTCATCTGCATCGGATTCGGATTAATTGCTGAAACAGGAGGGCTGAGCAGTACTTTCGGAAGTTTTATCGCCGGTATCATTGTAGGAAGGGTAAAATTGTTCAGCTGGCTTGAACATTCACTGATCCCTTTCAAGGTATTCTTTGTAACGCTATTTTTTGTATCAATTGGGTTACGTCTTGATATTGCTTATCTGTTTTCCAACTTTCAGATCATTCTTATAGGGACATTTTTCGTCCTGTTAAGCAACTCTGTAATGTCTGCCATTATTTTCCGTTTGCTGAAGTATGACTGGAAAGAAAGCCTGTACGGAGGAGCATTATTATCTCAAACAGGAGAATTTGGAATTATGGCATTATCCATTGCATACAAAGCTAAAATTATTGAATACAGCTTATACAAAGCCGGACTGGGTATCACCTGTTTATCTATTTTACTCTCCACGATATGGATTTCAGTCCTCAAAAGCCTGATAGAGAAAAAGAAGTTACAGAATAACATTAAAATTTAAAAGAGGAACAGAAAACCAATATGCTTCAATAAGCACTGATCAGTTATCAATCTATTGATTTCAAAGGCTGTTTAATCTCATAAAACCGACCGGACTTACTGTTTTTATATCTTAATTATTAATCGTAATTTTGCATTTCATTATCAATTGAATTTAAAAATTATTCATTACATATGAGTACTACAACACAATACGTTCCTTATAAAGTTAAGGATATCTCCCTTGCAGAATGGGGAAGAAAAGAAATTACCCTTGCAGAGGCAGAAATGCCGGGTCTGATGGCTATCCGTGAAGAATACGGACCTTCTCAACCGCTTAAGGGAGCAAGAATCGCAGGATGTCTTCACATGACGATCCAGACTGCTGTGCTTATCGAGACATTGGTCGCTTTAGGTGCTGAAGTTACATGGTCTTCTTGTAATATCTTCTCTACTCAGGACCACGCTGCTGCTGCTATTGCTGCTGCAGGAATCCCTGTGTATGCCTGGAAAGGTCTTAACGAAGAAGAATTTGACTGGTGTATAGAGCAGACTTTATTCTTCGGAGAAGACAGAAAGCCATTGAACATGATTTTGGATGACGGTGGAGATTTAACCAACATGGTTTTTGATAAATATCCTGAATTCACAAAAGATATCAAAGGTCTTTCTGAAGAAACGACTACAGGAGTACACAGACTTTATGAAAGAATGAAGAACGGAACTCTGGTAATGCCTGCAATCAACGTAAATGATTCAGTAACCAAATCTAAGTTCGACAACAAATACGGATGTAAAGAATCTGCAGTAGATGCTGTAAGAAGAGCTACAGACGTAATGCTTGCAGGAAAAAGAGTGGTAGTTTGCGGATACGGAGACGTAGGTAAAGGTACTGCCGCTTCTTTCAGAGGAGCCGGTTCTATCGTTACCGTTACTGAAATTGACCCGATCTGTGCGCTTCAGGCTGCTATGGACGGTTATGAAGTAAAAAGATTAGATACCGTAGTAGACAATGCTGATATCATCATTACTACAACAGGTAACTTCAATATCGTAAGAGGAGAACACTTCCTTAAGATGAAAGACAAGGCTATTGTTTGTAACATTGGTCACTTCGACAACGAAATCGATATGGCGTGGTTAAACAAAAACTATGGTCACACAAAATCTGAAGTGAAGCCTCAGGTTGATATCTATACGGTTGAAGGAAAAGAGGTAATCATCCTTGCTGAAGGTAGACTGGTAAACTTAGGATGTGCTACAGGTCACCCAAGTTTCGTAATGTCTAACTCTTTCTCGAACCAGACTTTGGCTCAGATTGAACTTTGGAACAACTCTGCTGCTTATAAAAATGAAGTATACATGCTTCCTAAGCACTTGGATGAAAAAGTAGCGGCTTTACACCTTAAGAAATTAAGCGTAGAACTTGAAACTCTTTCTCCTGAGCAGGCTGAGTACATCGGAGTAGACGTAAAAGGGCCATTCAAGCCTGAGTACTACAGATACTAAGATTGGTAAAAAAAATATGATATTATCCCACTGTTTTGAAATAGTGGGATTTTTTATTTTCAGCTTACCCGTGATTCTGTATTTTTGCCGCAAAAAATAACATGAAAATTAAATTATTATTAGGATTAGCGGTCGCTGTGGCATTCTTCAACAGCTGCAGTAGTGACAATTATGATATGATTAATCCTTCCGGGCAGAAATTATTACTCAGTAAGGTGACTACAACGTATTATGATGATCCCACGAAACCTGAAACCGCGGTGGAAACCCTGGAATACAACAGCCAGGGAGAGCTTATCAGGATGCAGTCTAAAGGAAGAAGCAGCACTTTTGAATACAGCAACGGAAAACCTGTAAAAATAAATTACTATAATGATAAGCAGGTATTGCAGTATTATATGGATTTTACCTACCAAGGAGATCAACTGACAGGTAATAAAGCGGTTTACCCCAATCCTAATAATAACAGGACTTACAGCTATACATATAATTCAAACGGCCAGCTGATCACTTCTACCCTTTGCCAGTCTGCAGACTGCTCCAAACCGGGAACCATTTCATATACTTATAATGGGAATAATGTGTCAGTAGAAACATCGTCCACCGGGGGGAACTTCAGCATTACTGATAAAAGTGAATATACCTATGATAATAAATTAACCCCTTACGCTAATACCAACAAGTATCTGAAAGTGATGATGGGAAGAGCCATGAAATTAAGCGAAAACAACTATCTTACAGATAAAAACAGTTTTCAGGATAATGATGGCAGCTGGAAGCCAAGTGAAACCACCAAGTACACCCTGCAATATAATAATGCGGGATTACCGGTTCAGGCTACAGGGATCGGCAGCGATGGAAACCTTTCCGTGCAGTATAATTACGAATATATTATTGCTTAATAAATTCCCTATACAACTCTCCAATTTTGGGGAGTTTTTTTAGGAGCTTATTCCTGCTATCCACTCATACTCCTCACCCTGCTCCTTCCGGCACCAATCCCTTCGCCGCTCCCACACATGTTGCGGGGTAACCGCTCCTATCAGGGCTAAAACGGACAGGAAACACGGACAGGAATTCATCATAAAATTCAACAGAACAGGCTTCAGTCCATTTTTTTACAAATAATTTCATTGGCTTTAGACAAAACTTATATGATGAATACAGTTCAGTATTATAAACCGTTTCTCCTGTTTATTGTCATTCATCCCGTATTTTACCCATATTTTATCATTATGTAAGCTAAGTTTATAAAAAATGAATATATTTAGGCTCTTAAAACATTAATTCATGAAAAAACAAAGAGTATCAAATGCATTTGTAGCAGCATCCTGGGTGGCGTTGGGAGCAGGAATGATCGGCTTTATCGTAGGTCTTGCAAGAGCAGAAATGCAGCTGAATGAGAAGGGATATTATTTCACGATCCTTCTTTACGGTTTATTTGCCGTTGTATCGCTGCAGAAGGCTGTCCGTGACAGATTAGAAAACATTCAGGTAACCGATATCTATTACGGGATTTGCTGGTTTGCAACCCTGTCTTCCATTGTGTTGCTGGTTATCGGACTTTGGAATGCCACCATTTTACCAAGTGAAAAAGGATTTTATGCCTTTGCATTTCTTCTGGCGCTTTTCGGGGCTATCGCAGTCCAGAAAAATACGCGGGACAATATGCTTCAGGAATAACATAAAAGCTCTCCATCATTGGAGAGTTTTTTATTTTTATCTTCAATTCAATGATTCATATAAAAAGATAAATCCAGGCCAGGAAAAATAAAAACAAAGCCTCACTTTTCAGCGAGGCTTTTTATTGTAAGTTTATCTGTATATTATTGATCAAAATGATTCGGGTGCTGGGCTTTGATGTCATCCACCGTTCCCAATACTTTGTCTTTTAAAGAATCCTGGTATTTCTGAAGGTTTTCAGCAACCTGGGCATCTGCACTTCCTATGATTTTAGCAGCTAAAATTCCTGCATTCAAAGCTCCGTTCAACGCTACAGTAGCCACCGGAATACCCCCCGGCATCTGAAGGATAGATAAAACAGAATCCCATCCGTCTATTGAATTGCTGGACAGGATCGGAACCCCGATTACCGGAAGTGTCGTACAGCTTGCCACCATTCCCGGAAGGTGAGCTGCCCCGCCTGCTCCTGCAACAATTACTTTCAGACCTCTTTCTTTAGCGGTTTTTGCATAATCGAACATTCTTTCAGGTGTTCTGTGTGCTGAAACCACAGTCAGTTCATAAGGGATATCCAGGCTTTTCAGAAAGTTTGCAGCCTGTTCCATGATCGGCAGATCGCTCTGACTGCCCATAATAATTCCTACCATCTTCAATTTTTATTAGATGTTCAAAGATAAAAATTAAAATTAAGGTGAGAAACTGAAAGAGACTTTGATTGTCATTTCCTATTTGCACAGGTTTTATTTAAAAATATCTATAAATCAACAACTTATTTTAATTATTTTAAAAAAATCATAGCCATTGGCTCAAAATTTTCATCTGTACTCTTATATTTTACAGCATCTGTATCCATCTGATATTTTTGAAAGTGGATATATTTGTTTTTACACCACATTAGATTTTGAAAGATTATAAGCTTACACTGGCCATCCTTACCGTCGCCATTGTCTGGGGAACTACTTTTTTGTCGATCCGCATTGCAGTGGAAACGATACCTGCCTGGTTTGTTGCAGGCATCCGCCAATTTCTGGCTTCTATTATTATGCTGATGATTCTTATTTACAGAAAAGAATTTAAATGGATTGGCTGGAAAAACCTGAAATACCAGATCATTTTTTCTTCCCTCATGCTGGTAATCGCCAATGGGATGACGACGGTGGCTGAAGAGGAAGTTACCAGCAGCCTTACCTCATTGATAAGTGCCTGCTCTCCTATTCTTGTGTTCATGGGCAGCCTTGCACTGGGATTACAAAAATTCAGCTGGCGGGCTTTTGCAGGAGTACTGATGTGCTTCAGCGGGATTATTTTTATATTCTGGGATGGGGTCAACGATCTTAAAAATCCGGATTATGCCCTTGGGATCCTGTTTTTATTCATCGCTATTGCGGGCTGGGCCTCAGGAACCATTTTCACCAAAAAACTCAACCTTCACAGCGGAAATATTTCACTGAATTTATTTTATCAGTTTGCATTTGCAGGTATTACCCAGATTATATTCGCCTTTCTGTTCTCAGAAAATTATAATTTCGGAAACTGGACGCTGCGTAGCATTTCAGCCATGCTTTATCTGTCTGTTTTCGGATCGGTAGCAGCATTTTTTGCTTTTCACTATGCGCTTACAAAAGTTTCGCCGGTACAGGTTTCCATATTGGCGTATATCAATACCATTATTTCCATATTTTTAAGCTGGCTGATCCTTGGTGAATATATTTCTTTTAAATTTATCATTGCTGCTGTTTTGATTATCTTAGGCGTTTTTATCATCAATTACAATCCTGAAATGTTTAAAAAACAGAAGTTGGAATAAGAAAATATTCTCTAAGCTTTCTGTCTTACTATAAATGAAATGGAGGATCACAGAAAAAATGACAATCCTGCCTATTGCTTTCCTAAGGATTAAGATCCTGTAAATTTATTCAATATAAAAAAACCGCTTATTTCAAACCATTTCTAAACAGTTAAACCTTCGGAGAAGTTTTTATATTCTTTTCATTTTTCCTATATTGTATACTCAACCCATACAACATGCTTAAAAACACATTTTTCGCCCTTCTTGCGGCCTCTTTCATCCTGGTAAGCTGTGATTACAAGGAAAAGGAGAAAAACCTTACGGACAGAGAAAAACAATTGCTGGAAAAAGAAAAAACATTCGCCAAAAAAGAATCTGAATACCAGTCACTGTTAAAAATGAGGGACAGTATTTTTGCTAAAAAAGATTCTGTGGTCATTGCTACATGGCCCGCAGAGATCTCCGGCCCTTGGAACGGAAAAGTGATCTGTACAGAATCCAACTGCAGTGATTATGCTGTAGGTGACCAGCGTACGGACGTTTGGGAGTTCGATAATGATTCTACCCAGCCGGTCACCAAAATCATTAATAACAATAATCTGGTAAGGCTCTATACCGGAAAGTTTGAGAATAATGAAATCAGACTTTCTTTCAAGACCGATTCTACCGCTAAAAAGAATGTGGAAATGAGCGTTCTTCTGAATGACATTTCAGACAACAAGATCAAAGGAACAAGAACCATCACCTCTGATGGCTGTACCGCAAAGTTCTCTGTCGAATTAGTACGTTCCACAAAATAAAACACCTATGATTTTACTGAGTATACACAACCTGAGTCTTCCTATAGAAGATCCGGTACTGAAGTTCCTGCTGGTGCTGGTTATCATCCTTGCCGCGCCATTATTATTAAACAAAATTAAAGTTCCCCACCTGCTTGGGCTTATCATTGCAGGGGCTGTTATAGGACCAAACGGTTTCAATGTACTGTCGAGGGACAGCAGCATTGTGGTGACCGGAACTACAGGGCTCCTTTATATCATGTTCCTTGCAGGGCTTGAAATTGATATGGGAGATTTTAAAAAGAACAAATGGAAGAGTCTTACTTTTGGAATCTACACCTTTACGGTTCCTTTTGTTCTCGGGTATTTAGGCGGATATTATATCCTGCATTTTTCAATGCTTACCTCCATTCTGTTTGCCAGCCTTTTTTCTTCTCATACGCTGATCGCTTATCCTCTGGTAAGTAAACTGGGAATTGCAAAAAATAAAGCAGTCAATATTACCGTTGGCGGTACCATGATTACGGATATCCTGGCTTTATTGGTACTTGCTGTGATCGTTGGGATGTCTCAGGGCGATGTAGGAACCGAATTCTGGGTTAAATTATCCGTTTCGTTTGTCGTATTTGCTCTGATTGTACTGATCGTCTTTCCTATCATCGGCCGCTGGTTCTTTAAAAGAGTGGACGATAAAATTTCGCAGTATATTTTTGTTCTGGTAATGATTTACCTGGCCGCAATGCTGGCAGAGCTTGCCGGTGTGGAAGCTATCATTGGAGCGTTCTTTGCAGGACTTGCTTTAAACAGGCTGATTCCGCATACTTCTTCCCTGATGAACAGAGTGGAATTTGTGGGAAATGCGATATTTATACCGTTTTTCCTGATCAGTGTGGGAATGCTCATCGACTTTAAGGTCTTTTTTAAAAGCTGGGAAACCCTGGAAGTAGCCGGAATCATGCTGGTAGCTTCTATCGGCGGAAAATATCTCTCTGCAGTGGCTACTCAAAAAACATTCAGACTGACTAAGGAAGAAGGAAAACTGATCTTCGGGTTAAGCTCTGCTTCAGCTGCAGCAACCCTGGCTTCCGTAATGGTGGGGTATAACATCATCCTGTCTGAAACCGAGACCGGAGAACCTGTAAGGTTACTGAATGAACATGTTCTGAACGGAAGTATCCTGCTGATCCTGATTTCATGTACCATTTCATCCTTTATCTCAATGGCAAGCGCCCAGAAAATTGCTGAAGCAGATAACGAAGATACCGTTTCCGGAAACAGCCATGAGGAAGAAAATATTTTACTTGCCATCAATCACGAAGAAACCGTTGAAAGAATGGTCAATCTGGGGATTCTGATCAAAGCGCATTCCAATACGGAAGATTTGTTTGCTTTAAATGTGATCAATGAAGATAAGAATGAATCTTCAGTAAAAAATGCGGAAAAGCTCCTTCACCAGGCAGCTGACACCGCAGCGGCAGCAGATGTGAAACTGCAGGCACTCAAAAGATATGACAACGATGTCATCAATGGGGTAAACAATGTTATTAAAGAACAGAAAATCACAGATCTCATCATAGGGCTGGAAGATGAAAAAGGCTTCTCTCCGTCATTCGTTTATAACCTTTATAATGGCTATCTTCAGAATGATGATGTGAATGTGCTGGTATACCATGCTGCACAGCCACTGTCCACGATTAAACGCTATGCCGTCATGATTCCGGAGAATGCTCATCAGGAGGCAGGATTTTTCCATGCGCTTTTAAGAGTCTGGAATATTGCAAGAAACTCCGGGGCAACGGTAGTTTTCTATGCTCCTGAAAATATTCTGGATATTCTTCAGAAAATCATTAAAAAAGCCAATATAGAAGCTGAATTTATCATTATGAATACATGGCAGGACGGTGAAAGAACGGCTGCGCAGCTGAAGGAAGATGAAGCATTGATTATCCTGATGGCAAAACGGGGCATGAGGTCTTATATTCCAAGGATGAGACTTATTCCTGAACTATTGAACAGAAACCTGAGTGATAATAATTATCTCCTGATCTTCCCATTCTCGGAGTATGATAAGAACAGCCCGGAAATAAGGTCTGTAGGAAATCATGGAGACTTTGTGGAAATAGGAAACGTCATTCAGAAAATATTTAAGTAAGAAGGTTTGAGCAGGAAGCTGTAAGAGAGAAGCTTGAAGTTACCCGTGTGCGGGTAATTGCTGACAGTACTCTTGAAGAAATTTATAAAAATACTGTTCAGTTCTTTATCACTGCAATCACTTCCCTCTCCCAGCCTCCAGCCTCCAGCTTCCTTTCTTTACTAACCATAAACCCTGAATAAAATAATAAAACTATTTTTGTCCAAAATAAAAATTCATTGAAAACAAAGAAGATATTCCTTTTAACAGCAGTATTAAGCCTGCAATTATCATTTGCCCAGTTCGCCAAGGTAGTAGATAAGGACGGCTATGTGAATGTGAGGGAAAATGCAGATGCAAAAAGCAAGATCACGGGAAAGATCAATTCAGATGAAATCGTTTATATTTTTGAATCCGACCCCACTCATAAGAATTGGGCTAATGTAAGTAACGGCTATATTTATAACTCAAGACTGAAATATATAGAATCTTATCAGAAAGTTCCGTCCATTGTACGTGATGCAGGCAAAGCAACTTTTAAATCAGGAAATATTAAAGTCAACATTGTTTCCGGAAAATTTAATTTCAAGGAAAATGAAAAAGACTTTTCTTCCACGCTCTATGGCGATTTTTATAAAGGACAGCAGGTCTGGGGAATAGACGGAACCATTCCTAAGACTCACTATATCTCTATCACCGCACAAATCGGAGACAAAACCATCCAGGTGCCTGCAGAGGAGATTGAAAACCTGTTTCAGGTCAGTAATCAGTCCGCAGCCTGTTATTATGACCGTGAAAATGATACTTTATACATTTCAATAAACAATTCAGAGGGTGCCGGTTCGTATGTAGGGCTTTTTATTATTGAAAAAGGGCAATACAAAAAAAGAGTTCTTGAGATTCCGTTTTAGATGAAGCCAAATAATCATTCTATTTTGTTAAAATTAAAAATCACCACACTACATTGAAAACAAAAAAGATATTCCTTGCAGCAGCTATTTTAAGTATTCAGTTATCTTTCGCTCAGTTTGCTAAAATCGTCGATAAAGACGGCTATGTCAATCTGAGGGAAAATCCGGATGCAAAAAGTAAGATTACGGGAAAGATCAGTTCTGATGAAATTGTGTATGCTTCTGAGCCGGATGCCGCCAACAAAAACTGGGTCAATGTTTATTATAATGATAAAACAGCCGGTTACCTTAATACTTCAAAGGTTAAGCTCCTGGATTCTTATGAAACCCTTCTGCCTGTAACCACAGATGAAAACAAAGCAGTCTTCAGATCCGGAAATATCAAGGTAGATATCATTTCAGAAAAGTTCAATTACAAGGAAAATAAAAAATTCTTTTTTTCCTCCAGCTATGGCGGGCAAAAGATAGAAGATCAATATAAAGGGAAGCTGATCTGGGGAACAGACGGTACCATTCCCAGAACGCATTATAAATCGATCACCGTACAGATCAGAGATAAAAAAATTCAGATTCCGGCTAAAGAAATTGAAAACCTCTTTAATGTCAGCAACCAGTTTACAGCGTGTTATTATGATCGTAAAAGTGATACTTTATATATTACCATGCTCAATTCTGATGGCGCCGGATCTTATGTAGCCCTTTTTAAAATTGTAAAAGGAGTCTACAAGGAAAGAATTCTAAAGAAACCTTTTTAAAAAATTAATCAGCTATCCATGATCAAAAAGATTCTGCTTTCCCTATTGGGTATATTGATTTTAGGGGTGGTCTCACTGACTGTTTACTGGAATTTACCCATTGAAATAACCAGACATTCTGATATAGAATACGGAAATAAACTTGTTCTGAATCTTGAACATTATCAGAAAGAACATCATAGCCTGCCCCGTTATGATGACCGGAATACACTTCATCAATTAGGATTTAAACAAAACAATCCGGGAGCAAGTCCGGATTATGCAGCGGACAGTACCGGCGCTTATGAATTGGTCTATATGGACGGTTTTGACGGACCTTATCTGATGTACAGCTCCAGAGAACAAAAATGGAGTATTGATTTTCCCCAAATCATCAGGAAGGTTCAATAAGTTTCGCTTATATTTAATAAAAAGAGAGCAGTTTTCAAATTGAAAACTGCTCTCTTTTTATATTATTTTCAAACTGATCACTCAGAAATCACCCTTACCATTCCTTTCACCATTACAAGCTTTTCCATGAGCTCTTCCCTGGAATCTGCCAAAACATTGATGTGTCCCATCTTTCTCCCTGGCTTGGTTTCTGTTTTTCCGTATAGGTGGATGTAGGTTTCAGGAAGTTTGAGTACATCCTCCATTCCTTCATACACTACTTTTCCGGCATATCCTTCTGCTCCTACCAGATTCAGCATTCCGCTATAGGTAATGGCATCGGTATCTGCCAGTGGTAAATTCTTTACCACACGGTACATCTGCTCAAATTGTGAATTGGTATTCCCTTCCTGGCTCTGATGCCCGGAATTGTGCAATCTCGGAGCAGTTTCATTGACCCAGACTTTTCCTTCTTTATCAAGGAATAATTCAATAGCAAAAAGCCCCGGAGAATTTACAGCCTGTAAGAATTTCTCTGTAATGACATCAATCTGATTCTGAACGTCCTCAGTAAGAAGAACCGGACATACATTAAAATCCAATAAATTAAGTTTTGGATCTGCCACCATTTCCGTTACAGGGAAAGTATTGGTTTCTCCTTTTTCGTTTCTGGCAACGATTACGGAAAGTTCTTTATCAATATCCACCAGGCTTTCGATCACTGAAGCTTCTTTCCAAAGATGTTGAAAATCAGCTTCTGTACGGATCACCTGTACTCCTTTTCCGTCATATCCGCCGGTATTCATTTTCTGCACGAATGGCAAAGGCATGATGATCTTTTCATCACTGTTCCATACCACCTGAAATTCCGGGCTTGGGATATCGTGAGCTTTATAAAATTCTTTCTGAAGGATTTTCTGCTGGATCGTCCTGATGATGTTGGCATTGGGAACCACTTTTATCCCCTGCTTTTCAAGTTCAGCCAAAGCATCGGCATTAACGTGTTCAATCTCAATCGTTACTACATCTTTTCCTTTCCCGAAGTTCAGTACTGTTTCATAGTCATTGAAATTTCCCTGTGTAAAATACGAAATGTTATGACATGGTGCATCAGAAGCAGGATCCAGTGTATAAAACTCATCATCATACTTTAGTGCACTTTGTATCAGCATTCTTCCCAGCTGTCCGCCTCCCAGAATTCCTATTTTCATTTTTTATTTTTATTAGATTTACTTTAATTTATTGAATCTTGTCAATTTTCAGATATCCGAGTCCCATCGGGTTTTTCTGATCTGCCACATCCGACTTTGTAAGCACGATGGAAAATTTTTCCTTCATGGATGCAGGAAGAATATCATTCACATTGTAAATGTCATCAATATCCACTCCATGTTTATCATCAATATGGCTTACAGCGCCTTCAAATCCCATGGTCTGGTAAAATTCGGTAGCTTTTGCCCTTTTGACGATTTCTCCCATCGATGTTCCTACCATCAGGTGCTGCTCGTGGAACTCTTCAAAGAAGCCGGGCTTATAGCCTCCTAAATTAAGGAAGTATAGCTGCTCTTCAGAAGCTTTTTCTCCTTTTTCTACGATCTTTACCTCATAGCCGTCTGCAAATTTCACTTCCTGGTAACAGTCCAGGTGGATCTTTCCTTCTGCTTCCTTCCAAAAGTCTTTCATATCAGGAACCAGGTCTTTAAGGCTTTCTGCAATTCCGAAAAATACGTCATGCTGCTCAATGTTTCTTCCTTTGGGGGTTGCCCCAAGGATCACATAAAATAATTTCATTTCACTTTTCATGCATACAAAAATACGTTAAATTTATCTTTTTCAAATGTTTGGCAGACTACCACAATAATTTTATATTTGTAGCATTAATTGTAGTATGTCAGAAATCATCATACTCTTCCTTGGCGCAATTTCCGCCGGTCTTTTAGGTTCACTTACGGGTTTAGGAGGAGGAGTTATTATCATTCCTTTATTAACGCTGGGTTTTGGCGTTCCAATGCATTATGCCATCGGTGCTTCACTTATTTCGGTAATCGGTACCTCTTCCGGAGCGGCCGTTGCTTTCGTGAAAGAAGGTTTCACCAATATGAGAGTCGGGATGTTTCTTGAGATAGCCACTACGGCAGGAGCTATTGTGGGAGCACTGGTTTCAGGAATGCTTAACCCGAATACGATCGGGATTATTTTTGCAAGTATTCTTCTTCTTACCGTTGTTTTAAATCTTAAAGGAAAACCGGATCATCAGGAACCGCTGATCAAAGGAAGCCTGGAAGAAAAGCTGAAACTATACGGAACCTTCCCTGATAAAGGAATTCTGAAAAGTTATTCTGCAAGAAATACAGTTCCCGGATTTTTGATGATGATGTTTGCCGGTGCCATGTCCGGACTTTTAGGAATAGGTTCCGGAGCTTTGAAAGTATTGGCTATGGACAATATGATGAAGCTTCCGTTCAAAGTGTCTACCACCACCAGTAATTTTATGATCGGAGTAACGGCTGTAGCCAGTGCCCTGATCTATTTCCAGAGAGGTGAGATTATTCCGGTGATCGTAGCACCTGTACTGATTGGTGTGGTGATAGGAAGTTTTATCGGTTCAAAGACCCTGATGGTTTCAAAAACAAAGAAATTAAAAGTATTCTTTGCCATTGTGATTACCATTCTGTCGATTTATATGATGTATAACGGTATCAACAAAAGCTTCAGGTAATGAAAAAGAATTTTACAGATGTAGATCTGAACCGTTCGGTAGGAAATCTTCTGAGGCTGGGTGTTATTTTATCTGTGGCAACTTCACTGATCGGTTTTATCAAACTGTTTGTTGAAGGTTTTGAAATGCCTAAAAAATATACAAGCCTTGTAGTGGGCACCTCTTCGGAAAAGATATGGGGCCACTTCTGGGACTCTTTGTGTAAAGGAGAGGGAATGGCTATTATCCAGCTGGGGATCCTCCTTCTGATCTTTACCCCTCTGATGAGGATTGTCTTTGCTCTGATAGGCTATTTAAAAGAAAAAGACTACGTGTATGTAGTCATTTCTTCTATTGTTCTTGCGATAATGGCGGTAAGCTTTTTTGCAGGATACGCTCATTAATTTTACATTTCATAAAACTCCAGTGGCAGCTGATCAGGATCCTGGGTGAAGAAAAATTCTTTCCCGGTGAATTCATCTATCCGGATTTCTTCACAGCTCAGGCCCTTACCTATCAGCTCATTCCGTTTCTCTGACACATTTTCAACTGAGAAAGCAAGATGCCTCAGGCCACAGGCTTCCGGGCGTGAAGGACGCTGCGGTGGATCAGGAAAGGAAAATAACTCAATCACATAATGATCTCCGATCGCAAGGTCAAGTTTGTAGGACTGTCTTTCTTCCCGGTACACTTCCCGGATGATATTCAATCCTAAAATCTCTGTATAAAATTTCTTTGAAACGACATAGTCTGAACAAATAATAGCAATATGATGGATCTTCATTTTTATAAATCTTTAAGTTTTTGCAGCATCAGGTTTTTATACATCTTTCTGAGCTTATGATCAACCTGGGTACTGTCCAGATTCTTTTCAACCAGCATGGAATGTACAATAATCTGACTGCTTTTAGGCTGTTTCCATATGGAAAGCTGTATATTTTTCACCATGGAGCCTGCCCCTATCTCCATTTCGTCGATCTTATATTCAGTACTTTCTTTAATCCTACGGTTCAAAAGGACCTTTAAAGAATCATTATTAAATTCAAAAACGTCTTTTCCGTTCTTAAGGTTCCCGGCATTCATTTTTCCTACTCTCAAAACTTCAAATTCAGCCTCTCTGATTATTCTCGCAGTGTCTTTATAAATATGGATATTCCTTTTTTTGAATTCGTTCAAAATTTCTACATCCGTTTTCTTTACTTCAACGAGGAGATTATCAAATTTAACATTCCCGGAATATCTGTTATACCGGAAATCTCTTGGCGGAGAGGTCGACATCAGTATAAGAACAGCAGGACACAACACTACGGCTGGATTTAGCTTTTTAATGCTGAAATTATTAATAAATTTATCATTTTTAATCAGAATATAAGGAACCGGCAACAACATTAGGACCAGCATATCCGTATAGTCTACCACCCTATGGATCCCTATGGGAGCAATATGATTATAAGCATTAATGAAACCTTCCGAAAAAGGAGACTTCCAGAAAGCAAATAATACTCCTGCTGCCCAAACAGACTTATGCTTCAGCCCCGGAAACAGGTATGTCAAAAGCATCGGCAAAAGAATAATCCCGACAATATCAGACAGCTTCCCGGTAAACCAGCTTGTATAATAAAATTTAAAAAAGTGATCATTCAGAAACAGAATGAGCAGGCAAATCAGAAAAACGGGATTAAAGATCAGATTTTTGTTTCTCATTACTGTATTTCTTTACATTTATCTTTTCTTCTTGTATCAATGATATACTGAATTTTCCATTCATTATTCTGTTTCACCAACTGAAAACTATTTGCTCCGCAATGGGAGAATTTTCCTTTTAAATAAAAAGAGTAAGGTGTAAATACACTTGCCAGGTTTCCGTCTGTATGAACGGCTTCTATCTCTATTTTTTCTTCAAGATCCCCTTTCGGAAACTGTGAAACAGAGGTTATAAAATCCTGTATGCTGTCGCTTTTTACCGTTCCGTCTTTTGTGATGGTCTGAAGCACCGCATTATCTGTAAAAACAGATTTCATTAATGCTGTATCTGCATTTTTCATAGCCAGAAAAAGATTCCGGATGGGTTTTTCTATTTCCTGATTCTGCTGCCCAAAACAGAGTGTTCCAAGCAATAGAAAGATTCCTGATAGTTTATTCATGGGATAAATTTAGACAGATAAAAATATGTAAAATAAAATTTAAATTGATTAACAGATTTTAAAATTCATTTTCCTTAAATTGTAAAAAAATTATTTCAGCCAAAGCATTGATATGTGGATTACTTATACGATTCTGGCCATCCTACTGCTGGTCATGACTATCCTTCCGAAAATTCAGCATTCTCACTGGGTATTCCGTGTTCCTGAATTTGCTAAAATACAGATAACTTATCTGATTCTTTTCACTTTTCTATTAGGATTCACTATTGATTCTACAGATTATTTATGGTATTATCAGGGGCTTCTTCTGGTTTTATTTGTTCATCACAGCCATATCCTGATCAGATATACGCCTCTTTATCCTGTAAAAAAGCATAAACAGCGTCACAAGTCTTCCGAAAAGCTTCATTTTGTTTCTGCCAATGTTTATCAGTTCAATAAAGAATATGACAGATTCATTAAGCTTATTGAAAAATACGGTCCGGACTTCTTTATGACGATGGAAAGCAACGGTGACTGGGAAAAAGCGATGCGGAAGATAGAAAAAGAATATCCTTACCAGCATAAAGTAACGCTTGAAAATACCTACGGGATGCATTTCTATTCCAAAATTGAAATTAAGGAAGCCACAACGCATTATTTTGTAGCGGATGATATCCCGAGTATTGAAATTCATATGAAAACTCATGATGGTTTTTCTTTTGTTTTCTTTGGGGTTCACCCGCCGCCGCCAAGTCCTACGGAGGAAGAAACTTCAAAGGAAAGAGATGGAGATCTTCTCAGTACGGCCAAACGCGTAAAGGACATCAAAAAACCGGTCATTGTAGTAGGGGATTTCAATAATGTAGCCTGGTCAAGGTCATCTGTACTTTTCAGGAAAACAAGCCATCTGATTGATCCGAGGATCGGCCATTCTTTTGTTTCTACTTTCCATGCAAAATATCGCCTTTTACGGTTTCCTATCGACCTGATGTTTCACAGCGAGGATATTTTTATCAAACAGCTGAAGACATTGGAAAATTTTGGTTCGGATCATCTGCCGGTCTACTGTGAATTTTTCATAGACCATCACAACGATGAGCAGGAAGAACTGATAGAAACGGCCACTTCTGAAGAGAAAGCCGAAGCTGAAATCATGATAGAGGAAGGTAAACAGGAAGACGGAGAACGGGAGGCCGTAGTTACCGAAGATTAATAAAAAAAGTGGATCAAAAATCCACTTTTTTATTGTTTATTAAAACTTCATTACATCCTTCACAACTCCATTTTTCTGGGTATGCTGCAATAATTCAGCTTCAATGAAGGTTTTAACTTTTTCCTCTGAACCGTCAGCCGGAAAAAGGAGGTGTACGTTTGCACCTGCATCCAAAGTAAAGAATAAAGGCAGCCCGGTTTCTTTTCTGAAATCCCAGACCTTGTTGATCACTTCCAGTGTTCCTGTTTTCATGAGAATAAAAGCAGGATCACTCATCATCATCATGGCATGAAGGGTAAGTGCTTCGTGCTCTACCAGCCTGATAAAGCCTTCCATATCTCCCGTCTTCAAAATCTCCTTCATCGGAACGAAATTTTCCCTTGCTTCCTGAAATCTTCTTTCTGCATAAGGATTGGTATTCATCAGACCATGACCAACTGTTGAAGAAACGCTTTTCTGACCTTCATGAATCAACAATACCCAGTCATTAAAATTCCTGAAAATATCAAGAATTTCCGCATTTGGATACCGCACTGCGAACAGGTCTGAGCTTCCCTCTACCTCCTCTGTATCTCCCCAGACAACAAGACCGTTGTAAAGGCTTCTGCACGCACTTCCGCTTCCTAATCTTGCTAAAAATGAAGCTTTTCTCAAAGATTGTTCCTCTGAAGTTTTTCCTGTGAACGTTTCATCCAATGCCATCAGACATTTTGCAATGGCCCCGAATCCGGAAGCAGAACTTGCAATTCCTGAACTGTGCGGAAATGTATTTTCTGTTCTGACGAGGTATCTTCCCTTTAAAATCCATGGAAGGTACTGCTCAATATTTTTAAAGTATTTTTCGATCTTTTCAGCAAATTTCACTTCTTCATTTCCAGCCAGGAAAGTCTGTACAGAAAAAGGCTCATCCGCTATAAACTCCATAACAGTATTGGTCTTGCAATGATTAAGAGTATAACTGATACTTGGGTTGGCAGGAATCTGGTCTTTATATTTCCCCCAGTATTTGATCAGAGCAATATTGGACGGACAGCTTTCTGAAACTGTCCGGGTATGGATTGTAAAATTTTCTTTTCCTATAAATTCTTGTGTTGTCATAGTTTGATTTAAGTGATCATACTTCTTTTATACCCCCCTCTCCGGAGGAGATGAATTTCACGGTTTTCAGTTGTGATCATCGTGAAAAAAGGTTTTAAAATAAGGATTATTTTAAGTTGTACTCTTAATACATCTTCTCTATTATATCTGCATATTTTTTAAGAACGACATTTCTTTTTACTTTCAGTGTTGGGGTTATTTCCCCTGTGTTGATATCAAATTCCGCCGGCATCAATGTAAATTTCTTCACTTTTTCATAATCTGCGAGATGATTTTGCAGTTCTTTGATTTTCTCTTTGTAAAGGCTGATCACTTTTTCATTTTTCACCGCTTCTTCCCAGTTTGTAAAAGGAATATTATTTTTTTTGATATAATCCTGTAAAAATTCAAAATTGGGAACGATAAGGGCAGAAACAAACTGTCTTCCTTCTGCAACCAGCATGATCTGCTGGATAAAATTATTATTGGTCAGAAGGTTTTCTATCTGCTGCGGAGCAATGTATTTTCCGTTGGAGGTCTTCATCAGGTCTTTGATCCTGTCTGTAATGATCAGGTTGCCTTTATCATCAAATTTCCCGGCATCTCCTGTTTTGAACCATCCGTCTTCTGTAAATACTTTCCGGGTCTCTTCAGGTTTATTATAATACCCTTTCATAATCCCGTTTCCTTTAGCCTGGATCTCATCACTCTCCCCGATACGGAGCTCTACTCCCGGCAATGGTTTTCCGCTGGTAGCATGCTCAAAATGGGTTAATGGAAACAGCGTAAGCGTTGCTGTTGTCTCCGTCAGCCCATAACCTACCGTTACGTGAATTCCTACTGACTCAAAGAATCTGGTTACTTCGGGTGATAAAGAGGCTCCTCCGCAAGGCAGGAACCAAAGTCTTCCCCCCATTTTTGTTTTGATCTTACTGAAGACCAGCATGTCTGCTATAGATTCTCTGAATTTCAATCCAAAAGGAATGGATTTTTCATTTCTTCTTAATTCGGCAGTTTCCCATCCTGTTTTTAAGGCCCAGTCAAAGATTTTTTTCTTCAGAGATGAACCTTCTTCCGCTTTTTCCAATACTCCGGCATATACTTTCTGGAAAAATCTCGGCACAGCGCACATCATCGTTGGTTTTACTTCTTCCAGAGCTTTGGCCACATTTTTAGGATCTTCAAGGAAATACACTCTGGCACCGCCATAGAGGCAAAGTAAACTCCAGCTTCTCTCAAACACATGGCTTAAAGGAAGGAATGCAAGAGAAAGTTCCTCCTGAAAGTTTTTAAATTTAAAAAACTCAAAGTGGGAATCAAATGCCTTGACGAAATTTCCATGGGTAAGCATCACCCCTTTCGGAGTACCTGTGGTTCCGGAAGTATAGATCAGCGTGGCTGTATCTTCATATTCTTTTTTACAGATTTCCAGTTTTGGAAAAGCTTTCGCAATGAAGTCTTCCAGGTAAAAACTGTTGAATTCTTTTTTGATCCATACTGCTTTTTTAGAAACAATAATGGTTTCAAGGTGATTGGTTTCTTTATGTAAAAGTTCAAGGCAGGCATCATACTGCATCTGATTTCCCACTAAAACGGCTTTAGCTCCGGAATCATCAATGATATACTCTGCCTGTTCCGCATTATTGGTAGAATAAATAGGTACTGTGACCGCTCCAATAGACATGGAAGCCAGATCAAAGATCATCCATTCTGAGGAATTGTCTGAATAAATCGCTACTCTGTCGTTCTCCTGAATTCCCGCTTCTTTGAGTGCATTTGCTGTTTTAAAAATAATCTCACTGAATTTTTTCCAGCTCAGCTCTTTCCAGGCTGCCTCTTTCTTTTTAAAACCAATAGCAGCTTTTATAGGATGCTTTTCTACATTTTTAAGGATAATTGCCTCCGCAAGATTCATTTCTTCAACTTTTTGTCGTTAATATAATTGTTCAGGTGAAAGTCGATACTTTCTTTTACAGGAATAAACTGATACTTCAGCTTTTCTTTGACTTTGTGATTGGAAATGGTGTTGAATGAAGAGATGGCCTCAATATTGGATCCGGTAACCATTCTCAGTTTTGGGATCAGCCATCCGAAAAGGATATTGGCAATTCTCCCTATATTTAATACGGATTTTGAAAGGATTCTGGCATCTTTGAGCCCTAGTCTTCCTCTGATCTGTCTGGCCAGATCAGCATATCTGTTATTTTCAGCAACAATGATGAACCGCTCTCCGAAAATATTGTTTTCCATCAGTTCAATGGCTGTTTTTGCAACGTCTCTCACATCTACATATGCGGACCCTCCGGAGAAAGTAAAGCTATTGTCTTCAAAGGTAGAAAAAAGCTCACCGCTGCTTTGCGTCCAGTTTCCGCTGCCCACGATCATTCCCGGATTGATGATCACCACATTAAGTCCTTCGGCAGAAGCTCTCCAGGCTTCCATTTCAGACAAATGTTTAGAAATAGCATAGGCTGAATGTTCCAGTTTTGGGTTAAAATCAGACTCTTCATCCAGCTCTCCTTTTTCATTGAAATTATCCAAAACGGCTACTGAACTTACATGCAGGAATTTTTTAACATCTGATCCCTCGCAGGCATACAGCAGGTTTTCTGTACCTTTAATATTTGTAAGGTACATTTCCTTCTCATCTTTGGGATGAAAACTCACTTTTGCAGCGCAATGATACACCTCATCCACTCCCTTCAGGGCGTCTTTTAAAGAGTCCAGGTCATCAAAATCTACGTTGACCCATTCGATCTTATTAAAAAAATCTTCGGGATGATCTGTATAAAAGCTGTATGAATGCTTTACTTCGTTTAAATTGCTGCCCGGTCTCCTGGAAGCACGTACACTTTTACCTCTCTTCAGAAGTTCCAGAACGATTATTCTTCCCAGAATTCCGGTTGCACCCGTTACAAAAACCATTAATTATTTTACTTGATTGCTGACTAAAATATGACAATATTTTCTATCCGGCAATTCTTCAGGTTCCTGCCAAAGTTCCTTTGAAAAACTGCTTTTGCAAATTTGCGATTTTTAAAGCAAAATTCAACTTTATTTAACCAATATTATCATTTTGAATATGATAAATATTATCCTGTGAAATGGTTTAAACCACAAAAGGTGCAAAAGTTTTTGAACACTTTAGTTTTTTTAAGTGACAAGCTTTACGCAGAAGAAGTACACGGAAGTTTTCGAAAATCCGAGATTTTCTTTATTGAGTACTCAATTTGTAACTCATGCGTACTTTGTCATTTCGTAAGAAATCTAGCCGTACCAATTGAGGTGCTAAAAGATATATGAATATTTTTTAACCACAAAAGGTGCAAAAGTTTTTTTGAACACTTTAGTTTTTTCTAAGTGACAAGCTTTACGCAGAAGAAGTACACAGAAGTTTTGAAAATCTGAGATTTTCTTTATTGGGTACTCAATTTGTAACTTATACGTACTTTGTCATTTTGTAAGAAATCTAGCCGTACCAATTGAGGTGCTAAAAGAATATGAATATTTTTAACCACAAAAGGCACAAAAGTTTTTTTGAACACTTTAGTTTTTTCTAAGTGACAAACTTTGCGTAGAAGAAGTACACGGAAGTTTTCGAAAATCATAGATTTTCTTGATTGCGTACTGAATTTGTAACTCATACGTACTTTGGTATTTCGTAAGAAATCTAGCCGTACCAATTGAGGTGCTAAAAGATATATCAATATTTTTAACCACAAAAGGCACAAAAGTTTTTTTGAACACTTTAGTTTTTTAAGTGACAATCTCTGCGTAGAAGAAGTACACTGAAGTTTTGAAAATCTGAGATTTTCAGGTTGGTGATAAAATTCTCAATTGAGGATCTGAGATTTTTTTTTCGGGTTATTCCGGCAAATCGAAGATTTGCCGGAATAACCCGAAAACCAGAAGTCCTGAAAGTTTTTTAACCTTTCAGGACTTCCATCGCTATTCAAAATATTTTTAAACCAGCACCATATTGTTTCTTCTTGGTGCTTTGTCACAGAGAACATCTGCAATACTTTTCGAAATAAGGTTTCCTTCTGTAAGATTATCCAGCCAGAAGAATTCACCGGCCGCATTGATCTCGATGAAATAATACTCATCTTCAGGAGATACAATCATATCAATGGCTCCATAATCCACGTGATAAACATCTAAAAGTTCCAGTAATTTTGCTTCCACATCTGCAGGAAGCTCTATTCTGTCCCATTTATCGATCAGATTGATTCCATCTTTTCTCCAGTCTATTTTAGCATCTTCATACTTCTGGGAGTCAATTTCAAATGCATAGACATCTCTTCCTACAATCGTAATACGAAGCTCTTTTTTCTTCTGGATCATTTTCTGGAACTGCATCGGACAGTAAAGAAGAGAATCCAGCTGTTCCAGCTTATCTTCGCTCACCACATTGGTAAAGACCACATTTTCCACTCCATCTTCATAGATCGCAAAGCCTGTCTGCATTTTAGCTACCACATTCTGGTGTTTCAGGATAAACTTCTTTGCTTCTTCAGGATTATTGGTCAGGCAGGTTTCCGGAATGGTCAATCCTATTTTGCTGGCAATTTTCAATTGTTCTTCCTTACTGTCGAGCCTTCTGTACACTGCAGGTTTACCTAATGAATAAGCATCCACTGCTTCGAAGAAACCGAAAAGGGTATTCCGGATTTCGCCCATTGCAGCTCCGTAAAATTTAGATTCTATTTCTTCTTTCAGGCCGTTTCCGATGTTGTAAGCCCTTCTGTACCAGATGGCAGAAATGTCGTCTAAGCGATGTTGTGTCTCCGGTGTTTCAAGAATACTGATCCATTCTCCATCCTGGAAAACAGTTGACAGTTTATTTTTTAAAGGGTATAGATCCACATCAAAACGGATAACCTCACAGTTATTCTGTTCAATGTATTCTGTTACTTTTTCAATTGAAAAATTATCTGCAGTATGAGTGATAATTAAAATTTTATTCATGGAAATTAATTCTTTTGATAAGATTATCGGCAATTCTTTCTGCTATGGGAAAACCAAGCTCTTTTTGCAGCATTCCCCACTCACCCTGTGGATTGACTTCAAGGAAGTAATATTGTCCGTCTTTTCCTTTGATCATATCGATAGCCCCGATGTAGAGTCCCATTTCTTTCATCATGGAAGTCAGATTCTTTCTGACAGGATCAGGGAGCTCATAAGCCGACCAGAAATAGCCTTCCCGGGCTATTCTCCAATCTGCGTTTTCACTGTTATTGATCATTCCTGTGAAAAATTCACCGTCTACATAGACAATTCGCAATTCATATTCTTTATCAATATAAGGCTGAAAAATCATTGGGCAGTATGCAATATCCGAAAGATGCTCCAAAGTTTCTTCTTCAATAACAGTCGTAGAGATCATATTCTCACCACTCATTGTTTTTGCCGTCACGCCATGAAGCTTGGCAATCGCCTTCCCATCACAGTACTGATGAAAAAATGCTGTTATTTTCTCATCATCATTGGAATAAATGGTTTTGGGAACCGTTAAATTGTTTTTTTGGGCCACTTTCAGCTGATGCATCTTATTGCCGTCAACCTTTTTTTCATTTTCATAAGGATTGATCCAGGGAATATCTTCCAGAGTAGTGATCAGATTGTATCGGAGATTTCCATATTCATTCAGAAATATCTTTACATAATCCTCGTCCAGCTCTTCCGGAACGCTTATCCTCCAAGCTTTCCTGTGCCACACTCCTTTGATATCATCAGAATGAACTGTATTTCCGGACTCGTCGGTAAGTTCAAACGAATTTTCATTGATACTGATTTTCTGAAAATGATTCAGGCGGTCAGAATTCAGTCTGAAATAAGGAATATTTTTGGAAGAAAGGTATTCGAAAAAGATTTCGATATTATAAAAGTCCTGTGAATGGGTGATACAGAGAATCATTTGCCGGTTTTTATTAAAAAGGGAAACTTAAACATTAAGTTTCCCCTATTATGATTTATAGTGTGTTACTTCTATAGTGGAAGAATAATAACATCATCATCACCGTCAGAAGGATATTTGAGCGTATGCATCATATCATCTTTAGGAGAAGTTACGACATCTATTGCCGGCTTAGTAATCACGTCTCTTTCAGGAATTGATACATCAGTACCTCCTTTTACAGTTTCAGGGTCCTTAATTTGCTTTTCAAGGAAAGAGGCAAAAAATGGTTTCTTTTTTGAATTTTTGTTTTCCATAATGTTAAAGTTTTTGATTTGATAAATGATTAAGTCAGATTTCTATGACTACAATTCTACCTCCAGCACATGGTCATCACCATCTGAAGGATATTTCAGTGTCACATTATCGTTAAGAGGTGTACTTACGGAGTCTTCAAGTGCTGCAGTTACAATAACCTGGTCTTTAACAAGCGAAGTAACGTCATCAATTTTTACTGAAGTAATTGAACCTCCTTTTACATTTTCAGGATCTTTGATCTGTTTTTCTAAGAATGTAGCGAAAAATGGCTTTTTCTTTGAATTTTTGTTTTCCATAAGTTAATAATTTTATTTTTTTGATTAACCAAAGTACAAAAAATTCAACTCATAGAGAAATAATACCAAACTTTAATAAAATTTTAACATATTGCTGAAAATCAGAGAATAAAATTAATTTAATCCCAAAAACTCCTTCACTACATTAGCAAAATCAACCGGATTCTCAGCCTGCACCCAGTGGCCTGCATTTTTCACGGTTACTACTTTAGCTTTCGGGAACTGTTGTCTGATGCCAAATTCATCCTGTGGCAGAATATAATTCGATTTTGCCCCTGCAATGAATAATGTATCTCCTTCAAAAACACCGAATTTAATGGCATTGGATACAAATTCTGTATATTTTTCAGATAATGTTTTAAGGTTAAATCTCCAATTCAGCTTTTTATTTTCATCCCAATATAAGTTTTTGGTTAAAAACTGTATGGTTGATTTTTCCGGGATATACTGATTCAGGACCTCTTCCACTTCGTTCCTTGAACTTACCGTATTAAAATCTACACTTTCCAGTGCTTTTATGATCCCCTGATGATGAGGAGGATATGCTTTTGGCGAAATATCTACTACGATCAGCTTCTCAACCTTCTCCGGATATCTGATGGCGAACTGCATTACAGCCTTCCCGCCTAAAGAATGTCCCAAAACATGGGCCTTCTGAATGCCATAATGATCCATATAACGGGCAATGTCATCCGCCAGATCATCATGAGACATCCCTTCAGAATGGAAGCTTCTTCCATGGTTTCTCAGGTCAATCAGATGTACAGGGAGATATTCTCCCAGGTCTTTCCCGAAACTTCCCCAGTTATCAAGCATTCCAAACAACCCGTGGAATACCAGAAGCGGTGTAGCTGTTAAGCCTTCGCCAAATATTTTTGAATTTAAAATTTCCATATTTTCTACCATTTTGCCAGTCTTTTCAAATAAGCCTGAACCGTGTTTTCCAATCCCATATAAAGGGCTTCAGAGATTAAAGCATGACCAATAGATACTTCAAGTAAATTCGGAATAGTATCCGCAAAATATTTTAAATTATCCAAGCTTAAATCATGCCCTGCATTGATACCTAATCCGAACTGAGTAGCAGCTACAGCTGTATCATAATAAGGTTTTATCGCCTCTTCTTTATTGATAAGATAGTTTTTTGCATACGCTTCCGTGTAGAGCTCGATTCTGTCTGCTCCTGTTTTCGCAGCATATTCTACCAATTCCGGCAAAGGATCTAAAAAGATCGAGGTACGAATTCCTGTCTTTTTAAATTCTGAAATGATGTCTGTAAGATAATCCTGATGCTTTCTTGTATCCCATCCTGCATTGGAAGTAATGGCGTCATCTGCATCCGGAACCAGGGTTACCTGCTCAGGTTTCACTTCCAGCACCATATCAATAAAGCTCTGGTGAGGATTTCCTTCAATATTAAACTCAGTCGTAACCAAAGGCTTCAGGTCATAGACATCTTTTCTTGTAATATGCCTTTCATCAGGTCTGGGATGGATGGTGATCCCCTGCCCTCCGAATTCCTGAATTTTTACAGCTGCTTCTGTAACGCTTGGTGTTTCACCTCCTCTTGCATTTCGTAACGTCGCAATTTTATTAATGTTTACGCTTAGTTTTGTCATTTTTTATTTTAGATGTTAGATATAAGATGTAAGAAGCTGGAAGCATGGGCTGGAAGTAAATCCAGACTTTGTACTTCTATTGTTCTTCCACATTTATGATCATTTAAAAATTTTATTTAAAATTGGTTTAAAAGGTGCTGACACTTTCAGCTTACCCATTCTGCCTTCCAGCTTTTCTACACTTTTACGCTGACCTGCATCACCTGAAGCTCAAATTCTTTAGAAGCTACCAGCAAATGGTCAAAAATATCAGCCTGAATCTGCTCAAAACGCACCCATTGGGAATCATTGGTAAAACAATACACCTCAAGAGGTAAGCCTTGCGGCGTAATATCCAGCTGGCGGACCATCCGGGTACCGTTCTTGTCTATATCAGGATCATTTTCAATATACATTTGTGCATAATACCTGAAAACCCCGATATTGGTAAGCTGTCTTCCGTTCACAATTTTATCTTTATGTTCCAGACTTTCTTTTTCTTTTCTGATTTCTGTAGTTCTCTCTTCAAGATAATCTGAAATGAGATTGATTTCCTTTAAACGTTCAATATCCTCATCGGTGAGAAACTTAAAGGAATTGATATTAAAATAGATCGATTTCTTTATTCTTCTGGTATTGGATTCAGACATCACCTGCATATTTTTGATCTCTGTGGTCATCAGATCATACGTAGGAATCGTAGAAACCGTTTTGTCAAAATTGGTAATTTTGGTAGTCAGCAGGTTAATTTCCGTGATATTTCCTTCAATACTGTATTTGGGTATGCTTACCCAATCTCCTACTTTTAAATTTTTGGAAGTGGCCACGTGCAGACCGGTTACAAATCCAAGGATGGTATCCCTGAAAACAAGTACCAGCACCGCTGTAATTGCCCCCAAACTCCCCACAATAGTGGTTCCTTTAATTCCGAAGATCACACAGATCCCAACTACGGTAAATATGAAAAGTCCTAAGATTTTTACCGTTTCCGAAATGGCATTGAGCGCCATGATTTTATAGAAATCCTGCTTTATGCTGAAATAATTCCTGAAGGCAGTCAGCGATCTGTAAAGCATTCCGGCAAGAATCAGTACCAGACCGAGATTGATACATCTTATGATAAAAACAGTCGTTTTCGGCAAGGCATTTTCAGGAAAAATGGATCCCTGTATTGATCCTACCACAATCAGGGCTGCAAAATGAGCTACAGAGTTGGTAATTTTAGACTGGTAAATGGACTTCAGGATGGGAAATTTCTCTTCATTATGAAAGAGCCTGAACACAAAATTGATGATAAACTTAAAAATAAAATCTGTGATCAGCAGCAAAACAAGCAGTAAGCTCAGTTTTACAATGATATGAAAAATCCAGTCCAGTCCGGATGGTGAAATCCGGGTGATATAAATATAAAGCTGCTCACTCAGCTCCTGTATAAAGTTTTTGGTTTCTTGTAACTGGTCATTCATTACAGCAAATTTATGAAATTAAGAATCATGATTTTTATTCATCATCAATTTTCATCCCAAATTTTAAACCCGATACCCTATTTTGTTTCAACTCTTACTGCTTCCCATGACCTTTCATGATTTTCATGAATATGAATGATGGCCAAATCAGAGAGGTTTCATATCTTCGCTCATATTTAAAGAAATGGATACAACGATTATTAATATACTTTGTCTTATTTTACTGTTTGTCGGGATACTGGGGACATTCCTTCCCGTCTTACCGGGACTTCTGCTGAGTATCTGCGGACTTCTGATCTATAAGTTCGGGACAGATGCAGACCTTCCGATGATCTATGTATGGGCTTTCGGGATCCTTACTGCCATATCAGCCGTTTTAAGCTATGTGATTCCGGCAAAGACCAACAGAAAGTATGGAGGAACCCGCTGGGGAAGTATCGGCTCAGTAGTTGGAACTATTGTAGGGATATTCATTCCTATTCCATTAGGCTTTCTGATCGGGATGTTTGCCGGTGTTTTTATTGGTGAGCTGCTTCATGACAGCAAGGATATGAATAAGGCTCTTCAGTCTACTAAAGGAGCTCTGATCGGGTTCATCTATGGAACAGGATTCAGTTTTGTTGTAGGAGTGGCAATGTTTTTGGTAGTACTTCTTGATATGCTTAATGTTATTTAAATAATTAAATATAGAAATCATGTTCCATAAAGCCATCATCCTTAGCTTAGGGATATTTGCATTAGCAGGATGCAATGCCCAGAAAAAAGATAAAACAGCTGTGAAAACTTCTGAAAAACAACCTTCTGCCAAAACCACCTCATCCGGAGATCAGCAGCAAGGTATTATTTATTTCAATGAAGGAGAAAATAAGTTTCTGGAAGAATATCAGATGAATGTAACCTTCAAAGGAATATCTGAGGACAGCCGCTGCCCCGAGGGAGTCAACTGTATATGGGCCGGTGCAGCTCTTGCACAGGTTGAAGTGATGGGAACTTCTACCAGACCCCGCATCCTGAATCTTGCCAGTACAGATTTCCCATCAAGAAATTACAAACAATCTGCTGTTTTTAACGGATATACGATTACTTTACAGGATGTGGCCCCTTATCCTAAATCACAGGAAGGAGCAAAAGCATTGAACGGAAAGTACAGGATAGGAATTACCATCAAAAAAGGCGGAAATCCTTCAGATACTACCAGGAAATAGGCTTCTTCCCTTTGGAAACCAGGTATTCATTAATTTTTGAAAAAGGCCTGCTTCCAAAAAAACCTCTGTAAACGGAGAACGGCGAAGGGTGTGCCGATTTCAGAATAAAATGTTTAGCCGGATCAATAAGTTCGGCTTTTTTCTGTGCAAAAGCGCCCCACAATACAAAAACCACATTTTCTTTTTTATCGGAAATTTCCTTAATGATAAAGTCTGTAAATTTTTCCCATCCCAGATCTTTGTGTGAATTGGGTGAATGTGCACGAACCGTAAGCGTAGCATTCAACAGCAAAACGCCTTGTCTCCCCCAATCATCCAGCTCTTTGGAAGTACGTACCACTCCCAGATCATCTTTGAGTTCAATAAAAATATTTTTAAGGGAAGGCGGTGCAGCCACCTGCTCGGAAACAGAAAAGCACAGCCCGTTGGCCTGGTAATCATTATGATAAGGGTCCTGCCCGATAATTACTACTTCTACATCATCAAAAGCCGTCAGCTCCAGTGCTCTGAAAATCTGGTTCTTCGGCGGAAAAACTTTTGTTGTTGCATACTCGTTCTTTACTTTTTCCCAAAGGGTTTTAAAGTATTCCGTACTTTTTATCGGGGCTAAAATTTCTGTCCAGGTCATACTGCAAAAGTAATTAATATTAAAATAAAAGCATAGACTGCCCATAAATATCTTCATTTTTTCATAGCTGACCAGGCTTCGTAATAGATCCTCTCTGAAACGGAAATATATAAGGTTACTGATTTTTTATCATATCCTGTTTAAACTGAAGATAACATTTTCAGGGTTGTTATTATCTTTCATACCTTCTTCTGAAATAAAACGATGTTTCAACAGCAATGACTGTGATGCTTCATTGAATTGGTGGGTATAAGCCAGAATCTTTTGTAAGTTGAGCTCATCAAAACCATATTGTAAAACCCTATTCAAAGCTTCGCTCATGATCCTTTTTTTATGATAGTCCGGCAGGAGTTCATACCCCACTTCAGCTGTTTTTCTGTCATCTGAGAAATTCCATATACAAATTGTTCCTACAAGATTTCTTTGATCTTTAAAGGAAATTCCCCAAAACAGCATATCACCGTTCCGTATTTTATTTTTGATATGAAGAATAAACTCCAGTGCTTCGTAATTATTTTGGGGCGAGTTTCTTTTTACATATTGATTGATATAAGGATTACTCCTGATCTTCAGTATATCTTCAGTATAACTTTCATCAACTTCTTTCAGGATCAGCCGTTCTGTTTCAAGTTTCATGTAAAGGATTTATTATTCGGAATCATGAATTTCATCTTATACAAAAAGGTACAATCTGGTTCTTGAAGACCGGGTTTCTTCATAGTCAAAGTATTCATATCCACCACTGCTGTTTTTCCTTACAATCTCTTTTTTAGGAGTAGTGTCATTTTGCTGGCTGAGATTAATGATTCTTTTTACCTCATCATCCCGAAAGTTTCTCAGTCCATAATTTTTGGTCTGAGTTTTTTTCGTCTTTTTAAAACCTGTTTTCTTTTGAACTTTATTCACTCTTCCATGCTCATCTTTTTTGATCTGAGCCTGGGCTCCTGCTGAAAGAAAAAGCAGGGTAAACAGTAATAGTCTCATGGATCTTTTTTAGTTATTGCAATATAAGGCTTATTTTGCTATGATAGTGCCGGGTGTAGAGTTTGACTGTAAAAAATAACAGAATAGAGACATAATTCTTCATTAATCTATTTTGTAAATCGCTCAAATATACGTAATCATCAAAATTCTCACTAAATTTGCACTGTGTATATAGATAAAGAAGATTTAGACGAATTAGAGTTTCCGCAATTGCTCGCGGAAATCTCCCCATTTGCGTATTCTCCGAAAACAAGAGAAAAAATTCTTCAACTTCGTCCGATGGAAATTGACGAGGCGGAACTTTCACTGAAAAAAACCTCAGAATATCTGTCGAGTTTTGAAAGTTCAAATGCGATTCCGTTTGATGAATATGAAGATATTGAAAGTGAGCTGAAACTGATGCTGATTGAAAATTACCGTCTTGAAAACAGTGCTTTCATCAAAATCAAAACCATCACGGAACAGATCGGAAAACTGCAGAAGTTCTTTCCTACCATGCCGGAAACTTTTCCTACTCTTATGGAAGAAGCTTCAGTATTGGAATTCAGAAAAGAGATTATTGAGAAGGTAGATAAGGTTTTCAACCGCTTTGGTGAAGTAAAAAGTGAGGCTTCCCCAACTTTAAAAGGCATCAGAACTGAAATCCAGCATGCTAAAAAAGCAATTCAGGAAAATTTCAACAGGGCCCTTACCACGTATGGGCAGAGCGACTTTCTGGATGATATACGGGAAACGATTATTGATGACCAAAGGGTGTTGGCGGTAAAATCAGGATTCAAGAAAAGAGTTCCCGGAAGAACGCTTGGAATTTCCAAAACCGGTTCTATCACCTATATTCAACCGGACAGTGTGGTAAAACATTACTTTAAGCTCCGGGAGAATGAAGAGGAAGAGAAAAAGGAAATCGATAAAGTTCTGAGAAAACTTACTGCTGAACTGGCAGAGTTCCAGCCTCAGCTCTGGAGATATCAGGTGTATATTTTTGATCTTGATCTGGTAAGGGCTAAAGCTAAGTTTGCCGATCTGATCAATGGAGTTCTTCCAAAGATCAACCGCCATAAAACATTAAGATTAAAGGATGCCTTCCATCCGCTGTTATGGCTGAGAAACAAAGTGGAGAATAAAACAATCCACCCACAAACACTTACTTTAACGGAGCATAACAGGATTATCTGTATTTCCGGACCGAATGCGGGAGGAAAATCAATTACCCTGAAGACCGTTGGATTACTACAGCTGATGATTCAGAGTGGTATCCTGGTTCCTGTTCATCCGAAGTCCGAGATGTTCTTTTTCGAGAAGATCATGACCGATATCGGTGATAATCAATCCATCGAAAACCATTTGTCAACCTATTCATCAAGATTGAAGAAAATGTCCGGGATCATTCGTGAGGCAGATTCAGACACCCTTCTGCTGATTGATGAATTTGGAACCGGTTCCGATCCGGAATTGGGCGGGGCTTTGGCAGAAAGCTTCATGGAGTTTTTCTATGATAAAAAGAGTTTTGCCATTATCACCACGCACTACACCAATATAAAACTGGTAATAGAACAGCTTCCCAATGCTCAGAATGCAGCAATGCTTTTCAATGAAGAGACGCTGGAGCCGATGTATAAGCTGGAAGTAGGACAGGCAGGAAGTTCATTTACTTTTGAAGTAGCTGAGAAGAACAAAATCCCGAGGTTTATCATTCATTCTGCCAAGAAAAAGGTGGAACATGATATTGTGAACCTGGATAAAACGATTGTAAAGCTGCAGCAGGAAAAGTTCGAGGTTGAAAAACTGAAATCCGATCTTGCTGAAAGAAAAGAGTCTGTAGAAGATAAGCGTGATAACCTTCAGAAACTGAACGACCAGCTTCAGCAGAAACTGTTTAATTTCCAGAAACTGTATGAAGAAGAACACCGTAAGCTTCAGTTCGGAAACAAAATCGAAGCTTTCATCGACAGCTATACCAAAGGAAAGTCTAGAAAAGATGTTGTGAAAGACTTCGTAAAACTGCTGGAACAGGAGAAATTCAGAAAGCTTGGGGCTGACAAAGATGAATCCAAACGCCTTCAGGTCGTAAAAAGAAAGATCACCCAACAGCTTAAAAAGGAAGAGGTCATTGAAAAAATTGCCGAAACCAATGAAAAGCTTGAAGAGAAACGTAAAAGCGACCGTGCCGTATGGATGAAAATAGGTCAGCGTGTACGCATCACCGGAAGCACCAGTGTAGGAACTATTGAAAAGATCTCCAGAAACAAGGTGATTGTCAATTACGGAACCTTTAAGACGACGATTGATGCAGATGAACTTGAGAGAATTTAAGTGATTTTAAAATTACATGAACGCAAATAAACAAAGAGAGAGTACTGATACGTGCTCTCTTTTTATATTTATCTGATATTTTTCTTATTTTTAAAGAAAACTATAATTTATGAAACCATTAAAAGTACTTTCAGATCTTTTGCCGATACCAAGTTATACGGTGATCATCCTGTGTTTTTTCTTTCCTTTTTTTCTGATAAAATGTGGTGATACCACTCTGATGTCTCTCAAAGGAACAGATCTGGTAACGGGAGTTTCTAAAAAAGACATGAGTAAACGGATGAAAGAAAACCTGAAAAAGAACTCCCCTTTTGGTTCTGCATTCGGGAATGATTCCGCAGATCAGTCATCAGATACAGACAGTGAATATTCCCCGCTGAATGAATCCCGGGATAAAAAAGACAATGAAAATATTCCTCCCAGCCCTCTTATCATCATTGCATTTCTGGCTGCCATTGCAGGAATTATTGTTCAGCTGATAAAAAGTGTCAGAAAAAAATACCTGTATCATATTGTATTTTCTCTGATAGGGCTTCTTTCTTTTCTAATATTTTACTGGACCTTTCAATCCAAAATGGAGGGACTTGGAAACAATAAAATCGGAATGGGATTAGGAGGCGGAGTGACGATCAGTTATGGTTTTGGAACTGCATTTTATTTAGGGGCCGTCCTTTTTCTGGCCATTCTTCTTTTCTTCGGAGTATTTTCCTATTTCCTGAAAAATGATCCGGAAGCTATCTATGGGGCGCCAAAACAAAATACAGAAACCTGATACAGAAAGCAAATAAAAAAGATAGCAGGAAGTACGGCAAGATCATTCTCTTCCGCATTTAATTTATATATTTGGGGATCAAAAAATTTTCACAATGACTTTCATCAACAAAGCATTTTATCTGTCCGCATTCAGTTTTTTGTCCCTAGCCTTCGTTAAAGGCCAGAATAAAGTTCCTTTTGGAGTTGTAAAAGCCGAAGAAGGATATGCCAATGTACGGGTACATAAAGATAACTACAGAAAAATTGTAGATAAAATCCGTATGCGTAAAGGAGATGTATTTGTTTATGTAAAGCCTGCTCCCGGAGAAACGGAATGGATCTGGATCAAATATCCTGAAAAACAGGATGAAGACAAGCCGTTTGTACGCTATGAAACCCTTGACAGGGAAGGAATGGTGAATAAAGAACGTATTGCTTATATCGATCAGCTTCCTGCCTATACTCCATCAAAATCCAAGAACGGAAGGTCACTGATCTTCACAGACAACTCGGACCCGAAAGTCCCTACAGCCCAGAGAAGCAAAGTAGTAATTGATGTTTACCCTTCCAATGCCGGTTATCGTAAGAAAGAAAAAGATGCAGACGGCAAACTTCTTACCATCGATAAAGTAAAGCCGTGGGGAATAGGGAACGATCTTCCTGAAGGAATGACAGAGATCAAATCGATCCGGGTACAACAGCCGGGAAGAGGTTCGGTTTTCGTAAGAGAAGCGATCAAGAATATGTTTCAGCCGACTATGGATTTTGAAAACGTAGGAGTAACCGCCCTAGACAATGATAATATTTTTCTTTATATGATCAATGGTACCGGGGAAAACAGATATACTACCCTGTGGACCATCAAGAAAGGAAGAGTGATCAGCCAGATTATTTACCATAATCCGGAATAAATTCATTATTTTTGCCCCCGAAAAGTTTAACGCTTATTCATCACAGAAACTGGTTCTGCCTAGCCGCAGATTAAAAGGGAACCGTGTGAAAATCACGGACTGTCGCGCAACTGTAAGTAACTGAAATCTTTATCAAAAGATCCACTGTGCGAGGCATGGGAAGGAGATAAAAGATGTTACAAGTCAGGAGACCTGCCTTTTTCTTAAACAAGAAACTTTCGCGATCTGAAGTTTTATTGATCTGATGGATTGTTTCAGGAATTTCTAAGGTTCCTGTCATTATTCTGTTGTTTTAATATGATTTCATTTCGCTTTAATTAATAATGAAATATGACTACAGAAGAAAGAATTGAAGCTGCCGAAACCAGAATTTTTAAAGCGGTTTTCCCAAACACTACCAACCATTATGATACTCTTTTCGGAGGTACAGCCATGCAGCTGATGGATGAAGTAGCCTTTATTGCAGCTACCCGTTTTGCAAGAAAGAGAGTAGTAACCGTAAGCAGTGACAAGATCGATTTTAAAAAACCTATTCCTGCCGGAACGATTGTAGAACTGATCGGAAGAGTTTCATACGTTGGAAAGACCAGTATGAAAGTAAGTGTAGAGATCTATACAGAGCAGATGTATTCCTATGAAAGAGAAAAGGCTATTGTAGGTGACTTTACTTTTGTTGCCATCGATGAATTCAAAAAACCAATTCAGATTTTATAAATAGATTCGGGCGGCCTTTGGCCGCCCGAATCTATTATTTCTACGATTTAAAAGTATTACTTCAAAACCTTTTCAGTTTCCAGGCTTCTGTTCAGCAACAACTCAAAAGCCTCTCCCATTTCATCGGAAGCTCTGGTAATGGCATTTTCAAGCATATTTCTGATTTGTTTTTCGGTAACGCCAGCTTCTGTCCAGCTTTTTCCTGAGGTATGGGAGTTCAGGATAAACGGCATGATCCTGTCAATGGAACAGGCAAAAATAGCATCCGGTGTTTTTTCTTCTTCAAATTCAAGCCACAGATTAAAGAATTCTGTGCGTAGAGGCTCATCCAGGATTCCGAAGATCTTTTGTGCTGAGGCTTTTTCACGCTCAAACTTTCCTACCATGGCTTTTTCATCAAAAAGGAATGTATCTCCTGCTTCAATTTCTACCAGATCATGAATAGAAAGCATTCTGATCACCCTTAAAAGATCGATATCTGCCCGGTTTTTAGCATAAGGATAAAGGATCTGTGCCAGGATAATGATCTGCCATGAGTGTTCAGCCGTATTCTCTCTTCTGGTGTCATCTGCATTATAATTTCTTCTTTGCACGTTCTTCAGGGCATCTACGGCCAGAATAAAATCAATCTCTTTCTGTATCTTCATCTTACTTTAGTTTATTATATTCTTCTGATGAGTAAATCCTGGTTTTGGTTACCCATTTATTCTTTATTTTTTCTTTTGTGATCACTTTTACACGGTCTTCATTGGTCATATCCACTTCTTTTTCAAAAACTTTATCCAGTCCTTTATTCGGGATTACGGCGTATTCTGTAGTAAAAAGATCACAGCAACCGGATTTTCCGAAAGTAGTCAGACGTTTGCGTTGGGAGTCAACACCAAAAAAATCAAATCCGTTTGATGCAAGTTCCGTAAGTTCTTTACTTTTTACAAAGCTCATTCTGGTACTGTTGAACACATATACATCATAAGAAGCACTGTGATAGTTCCCCATATTTCCGTTCCTTAAGGCTATATCTTCGGTACCGTCAAAATTAAAATCATCGATGATAATAGCGCTCTGGTCTTTGGCCAGCTCCATCATTTTTCCGGGTTTTGGCTTTTGATCAGGCTTTAGGTCTATTACCAGGTCATCAGATACAAAGGTCTGTACCCTGGTATTGCTGTTATTAAACAACTCTACGGTTCCTTTGCCTGTACATCTGCTATCATAACAATTTTCAGAATGAATGACAGCACTATAATTTTTCGAGATATTTTTGACTTCAAACTGGTATTGCGCAAAGCACAAAGGCCCCAGAACAACGAAAGCCGAAAGATTCTTAAACTTATTCAATAGATTCATAGTAATAGTAAATGGATTGGAAGTGTTTTTTAAAATTCATAACAAAAATACGAATCATAATACCGATCTCAAAATTCCGGTTTCATATTTTACTATTCATTTCCTCCAAAGAGGTCTTGGTCTACTTATCGTTTGGGTCTCTGAAATTCAATAGGAATAGGCTTCAGCCCATCCTCAACCGATAAAAATCTTCCATTGGCTTTAGCTAAAACCTGTTCAGACACAAATACCATTAAAAACACCACACATTTTCCTCCTTATTCAACCCAATTCAAGTCAAATTTCAAAAAAATGCACTTGATTTTGTTTTTATTAATTTTCAATTAAAAATTTATAATACTGATTGTCAAATGATTAATAATTTTATTTTAAAAATTTCACTACTTTGTATTGCATAATACCATTTTATTTACATATCTTTGTAATGTAAAATTAGAATACGCTCAACTAGCTAGGGGCATTTTTCTAACTATAAACCTTAATTAACAAAACTTATCAAAGATGAATACTGAAAATACCAAAGCGCAAATGCGAAAAGGAATTCTGGAATTCTGTATTCTAAGTCTCATCAATAACCGTGAAATGTATGTTTCCGATCTGATTGATGAACTGAAAAAAGGAAAACTGGATGTAGTGGAAGGGACCCTCTACCCTCTTCTTACAAGACTTAAAAACGGAGAGTTTCTCTCCTACAGATGGGAAGAATCTACCGGAGGACCACCCAGAAAATATTATCAGATCACAGAAAAAGGAAAACTTTTCCTGGATGAACTTCTCAATACGTGGAATGAACTGACAGCCTCAGTCAACCAAATCACCCAACAAAATTAAAAAACAAAGCTATGAACAAGACACTCTCAATAGGACTCGCAGGTTTTTCTTTTACAATAGAAGAACACGCATATATAAAGCTCAGCGATTACCTGAACGCTCTTAGAAGCTCACTGGATGTTTCGGAGGCAGATGAGGTAATGCATGACATAGAAATAAGAATGGTGGAGATCTTCAAAGACTCTCTTGGAAAACGTGAAGTGATCAACGATACGGATGTAGAAAAAGTAATCGCACAGATCGGAACGCCTGAGAAAATAGAAGAACAGGAAGAAGCTTATTTTTCTGAAAAAAACACAACTAAAAATACCCATTCAGGAACCAACTATTCAGACAAAAAACAGCTGTTCCGTGATCCTGAAAAACAAAAAATCGCAGGGGTATGTGCCGGTTTAGCGCAATACGTTGGAATGGACATTACTGCCATGAGAGCCATCTGGCTTGGAGTTTTCGTTCTGGGAATTTTCACGGCAGCCATTTCCTCTTCATTGATCGGACTTCTATATGTAATCCTTTGGATCGTACTTCCAAAAGCTGAAACCGCAGCAGATTTCCTGAAAATGCAGGGAAAGCCTATGAACTTCGACAATCTTAAGAATGAGTCTAATAAATTGGTACAGTTTGCCAATGAATCTACTCAGAGGGTCGGAGAAATATACAACGAAAACAAACCTTACATCAATAACGCAGGAAGCGGAGTATGGAATATACTGAAATATATTGTAGGCGGAATCTTCGTATTGATGGCAGTAGGAAGTATTATAGGAGTATTTGTATTATTCGGGCTTTTCGGAATGGATACGGACTTCCCGGGAGCTAATGAGATCAGATTCTATATGGATGATCAGGGACTGGATAAAGTACTGGCAGCCATGATGGTGATCGGAAGCTTAATTCCTGCAATTCTCTTCAGCTTATTAAGCATCAAGATTTTCTCTCCAAAAACAAAGCTGAGAAACATCGGATGGGTAGTCGGAGGTCTGTTTCTTCTTCTGATCGGGCTTGGAACATACTTCGGTATCAGCATGGCCAAGAAAAACATGATCTACAGAGGAAGTAAGGAGGATACTGAAAATATAGCGATCAACACAACTTCTGATACGGTATACGTAGATATGAAACAGGTAAGCATCCCGCAGAACTACAAAGCCTATAACGATGATATTTATTCAGATAAGAGAAACGTTTATGAAGAAGACTATGTTTCTGTAGAAGTGACAAGAAAACCGGATATCAAAACGCCTTATCTGATCATCAAAAAAGAAGGCAACGGATATAACTTCCCAATTCAGCTTACCGTTCCTGTAGAAGTTGTTGACAATAAAGTGATGCTTCCCAACTTCGTAAAGTATCCGTATGAGCACAGATTCAGAGATTACAGAGTAAACTATGAACTGGTAGTACCATTGAAAGCAAGGGTAATTTCTATGAACAAGAACAGAATCAATATGGACGGAGACCTTGATGGTGACGGCATTAATGACGATGATCAGGACAGAGATGAAAATGAAGACAAAATCAGAATCGAAAAGAATAAGATCACTGTAAACGGTTCCAGCATTGTATATGATTCCAATGATAAAGACAGCATCATCATCAACGGTAAAAAAGTGCCTAACAACCAGGCTAAGAAAGTAATTGATTCTGTAACATCCGATATCAAAAAAATCAACAAGGATGTAGACATCAAAATCAAAGACGGAAAAAACGAAATTTCCATACAAACTAAATAATTAACTTCAGAGAGTGGCAGAAGGTGTGGATGGAAGGCAACCGTTTGAAATTCACACCCTTCTTCTCTCAGAAAAGTGAAAAAAAACAATATTTAGTTCTCTATGTGAAAAAATTGTTTTAATTTCGTAAAGCTAAAAATATAATAACCAATAAACTAAAAACACAGCCTTATCATGATACAATTTGCAATGGAATTCGTAATGAAAATCGTAGATTTAATTAGCGGTTTGTTTTAAGAGCGATAATATTTCAATATATTTGTAAAGTATAACCAAAGTTTGGTTATACTTTTTTGTTTTTAATTCAAAAATCTATGAAAAAGCTGATAGGCAAACTGATGTTAAAATTATTAGGCTGGAAAGTCGTTTTACAGGGCGACGTCAACAACCTGAACAGGTGCATCCTGGTGGTGGCACCCCATACCCATAATATGGAATACATTTTAGGAAACTTTGCCTACTGGTCTCTGAATAAACCTTTGAAAATCATCATTAAAGATGCCCATACCAAAGCATGGTACGGGAGCGTTGTAAAAGGACTGGGAGGAATCGGTATCGACAGGAGCCAGAAAAACGACCTGGTTAACTTTGTTGCCAATCAGTTTGCCAAAGAAGATTTCAGCCTTGTCATCACTCCTGAAGGAACAAGAAGCTGGGTACCGAAATGGAGAAAAGGATTTTATCATATGGCTTTAGCAGCAAAAGTCCCTATCGTTCTGGCTGCAGGTGACTTCAAAAGAAAAATTGTGTATCTGGGATATACTATTCCCTACGAAAGAATTGCCTCGGTGCCTTTTGCAGAGATCATGCAGGAAATTCAGGATTATTATGTGAAAAATGATATCGTTCCTAAGGTTCCGGCCAACTGGAATCCAGATATTATGGGAACCGGCAGTGAATCAGAAGCCAAAAGCTAGAAGCCGGAAGCAAAATTACTTAGTACTCATTAATTATCTATAATCAACATGAAAGGTCAGACAAAAGAAGAAATATTAGCGTTCATCAATAACTGGGGAGACGAAACCCTGGCAAAAACCCTTGAAATAAAATTCATCGATATTGATTTTGAAAATGAAACCCTTACCGCTACGATGCCGGTACTTCCGAGAACCCATCAGCCGTTCGGGATCATGCATGGAGGAGCAAGCTGTGTTCTGGCAGAAACTTTAGGTTCAAGCCTGTCGAATATCTTTATCGACGGTGAAAAATATTACGGGGTGGGCACCAATATCAATTCCAATCACCTGAGAAGTAAAAAGGACGGTATTGTAACCGCTACTGCCCGCTTCATCAGAAAAGGAAAAACCATGCACGTTTCGGAAATTGAGATCCGCGACGAAAAGGGAACACTGATCAACCATACAACAATGACGAATAATATTATTCATAAATAAGCTGAAAAAACATACAACATAGAAAACTCAATTTTTTTGAGTTTTTTTTATATCCTTACTGCAACCTTTTTATTTTCCCGCATCCTATAAAAAACAATAACCATGAAAATTCAATTTTTAGCTTTTTTAGCCGTATTTATTTTCTTTGTTTCCTGTAATGAAGATTCAGATCCTGTAGAGAAAACAGCGTCTTATGATGTATATGTGGGCGGCGTAGACAATTTCAAGGCAGCTTACTGGAAAAACGGACAGCAGACATTTGTACAGGGAGGAGACAACCTGATGGGAACTCAGATCATTGTAGACCATAATGATGTTTACCTTTTCGGAACAAATATTGAAAAGATAGATCCTACCCCGGCATGGTACTTCTGGAAAAATGGAGTAAAACACAATATTGCGCAGTATTTAAACAGTACAAACGACAGTCATTTTTCCATACTAGGGAAAATGGAAGTTCATAACGGAGATATTTACTTTTTAGGAACGGCAACCAACCCTTCTCCTGCTTCTTCACAGGATCTTTATCAATACTGCTATTGGAAAAACGGTGTAAAAACTGTTTTAGAAACATACGGACAAGGCAATTCTATCATGCCGGGTGGTGGTATAAAAGTCTATAATAACGACATATACGTTGCAGTACGCAAAAATTTCAGCTATTTTCCTGTTCCTTCATGGGATCTCGGATATTATAGGAACGGAAACTACCATCTTCTTGCGAGTACAGGTACAATTGTCCCTCATAGTTTTATCAATGATCCTTCCAATCCCTCACAATTTTATATGCTGACAGGAAATGCAGATACCCCTACCAATCCAAGCAATCCAAACGATATCTCTTCTGTTAAAAATATCACGTCAGGAAGTGATATCCAGGTTCCGGCCAATATTCTCCAAAGTAATATAACCGATATGCGTTTTGAAGGTTCTGACAAATATTATATCGGTAAGAAATTTTATTATAAAAACAGTAATCTGGTACAGCTAAATGATCCGGCCGGGTTCAATAGTATCGGGCACTTTGAAGTAAAGGATCAGAATATCTACATGACAAGGCTTAATCTTGACCAGAATTCTGTAAAATTTTATATTAATGACGTAGAAACGTTAAGTCTTTCCGATATCACGAAAGGATGCTTCAACTCTATTTTTGTTGTAAAGAAAAACTAACATATCATCCTTATACTTGTTAGCCTTATGAGCAAATTCCCGTTTTGGGAATTTGTTTTTGTTTTCAGATAAGTATTTTTTCTTATCATTGCTGCAACCTTTTTTTCTTTTTTCATCTTATAATAAAAAAGAACTATGAAAAAATTATTTATTCCTTTTTTATTCATCTTTATGGTGCTCATTTCCTGTAAAAGTGATGATATTGAGATTTTAGAAGAAAAAACAGTTTCTTATGACGTGTATGTTACCGGGAGCGAAAACAATACGGCCTGCTATTGGAAAAACGGACAAAAAACGAATTTACCGGGAGGAGCCGGTATAAATCCGTCAAAAATCATTGTAGAGAACAATCATATCTATGTTTTTGAAAGTTCTGCCTTCTGGAAAGATGGAATCAAGACAGACATAAGACAATACCTTGCTGTTCCTGCAGCCCTGTTATTAAATATCCGGGAATTTTATGTTGAAAATGATAATGTTTATCTCCTGGGATATGTTGAAGATCCTAATCCTGCAGCTCCTTCACAAAAATACCAGTTCTGTTACTGGAAAAACGGAATAAAAACCGTGGTTGCTACCGATCCTGGGGAAATGGTCTTTAACAATTCGGGGTATTCTATGACTGTGTTTCAGTCTACAGTATACATTTCCGGACATCAAAAGATAAATGGTACGGTGAGTTCCGGCTATTTCAAAAGCGGAGTTTTTTATCCTGTTACACAGGGATATCAATCCAATTCAATTTCTTCTGACAATACTGCAATTTATCTGTCAGTTAACCGTTTTTACAAAAATTTAATCACCGGAATAGAAACCCAGCTCACCCCGATTCCGACCGGATTGAATTTAATTACAAACAAAATTCTGATTGATCATACTGATATTTACCGGTCAGGTTTCAGCACTTATTATAAAAATGCAGTCGAAGTACCTGTCACAGGTCCGCCATTCAACGGCATTGCAGATATGAAAGTTCTGGATGGAAACATATATATGATAAGATGGTCTGATGGCTCTCTTCTGAATTATAAAGTTTTCATTAATGATGTTGAAACCCAAATGACAAGCGGTAACGGCAGGTTCAATTCAATTTTTGTGGTAAAAAACTAATACCATTGATGACAAAGACCCATGACTGGCAAAAAATCTACAGTGCATACTCCCCAAAACTCCTGGGGATTTGCCGCAGATATATACAGGATATACATACCGCAGAGGATGTCCTTCAGGACAGCTTCATGGCAGGAATACAAAATATTCATCAGCTTAAAGACGAACAGATGCTCTTTGCCTGGCTCAAAAAAATAGTGGTCAATAATGCATTACAATACTTAAGAAAAAGCAGCAAAGAAACTTTTCTCACCGAAGAGCCTTCAGAAATCACTGAAATTTCATTCGCTATGGACGACAATACCGAAGAAAAAACTCATGTTCTCGCCTATGATTTCACACAGGAAGAACTGCTGTCCTCTATTGACAGTCTTCCTCTTCACCATAAATCCGTATTTAATTTATATTTTATGGAACATTATTCTCACGCTGAAATTGCCAGTCAGCTGGGAATAACCGTTAACACTTCAAAATCTCATCTTTTGAGGGCTAAAAAGGGAATACAGCATTTTCTGCTCAATCACTTCATTACCTCTGATACGCCTAAAAACAAAAAGAAAATCACCCAACTTCTTGTTTTTCTTGGTTTTGCCAATCTATTATGGGCGCAGACCTTCAAAACAAAATTTTCCGGTTTTTCAATTTCTCCATCCAGAGCATTGGAACTTCCCGAGCATGCTGCACTACAATGGCCATCTTTTCCAGTAAAGCATAACTTTTACAGAAAAACGGCATCGTTAACAATCATTGGAGTGACTTTTTTCATTCTCACAGTAAGTTCTGTTATTATTTTCCGCCCCAATCCTCTCAATTCTGTTAAAAGGACTTTCTTTAAAGGTTCAGAAAAAAATGTTCAGAACCGAGAAAATCAAAAGGGACCGGACAGCCAGGGCAATACAGAAAACGGAGGACAAATACCCCCTGAAAAACAAGCTGAAAAAACTGTGCCTGCCTTTCTTATTTCAGAAGAAAAAGTAAGCAGTATCAAATCCAAAGAGCATCAGAAAAGAATACAAGATACGGCAGAAGCTCCCCAAAAGATTATTGTTGTGAAAAAAATAATACAAAGAGACACCGTCTATATTGAAAGATAAATTATTAATACCCATGTTTTCAAAAAAATCATTTTTCATTTTTTTCATCCTTATTCTACAGACCTTCCATGCTCAGAGGAAAAAGGCAGATACGGTATATGTTTATGAAAAGGTCATTGTTTATGACACCGTTTATCTTGAAAAAGCTTTAAAAATACAGCCTGCCGGAATTTCCATAAAACTTCCTCCTGTATGGAATACAGAAATTACAGAGATGATTTCCTATAAAGATGAAGTTAAAGGAGTAGAAGTTAAACTTTCCCAAAGATTTCAGTTCGGAGCGGGTATTGAAGCAGGCATCAAGAAAGGTTTCTGGTCAAAAGGCTTCTCTGAAAAAGATTCACAGTCAGGATTTGGAGCCGGTATCTGGGCTTCGAAACCCATCTATAAAAGGTTTTCTGTAATGTTGTCTGCCCACATTTACCATTGGAACTCTACTTTTGACCTGGATGCGAATAAAGAGGATACCTGGCTGAACGGTTTCTATTTCTCTGAAGATCGGCAACCTCTTCTCTTTCAGAAATTCAACAATAAACATTTTGAATATGATCTGCAGTTAAAGCTTCTTTATGACTGGAATAATATCCGTCCTTTCACAGGCTTTCTTGTCAACAAAAACACTTATAAAATGCAGTTCCTGGTTCCGGAAAATAAGGTATTGAGTAAGCTTGATGATTTTAAATCAGATCAGATCAATTTCGGCTTTTCTTTGGGAATCCAGTATTTGCTTCTGAAAAAATTCCTTGTCTCTTTAGAATATCAGGAATACAAAATGAAGAATATAAGATTAAAAAACAGTGATTTTAATTTTGACATCTTTAAGACTAATAATACCTTTGCAGAAAGGAAAATCAACCTCGGAATTTCCTATATTATTTCCGGCCGCTGATTTTCAAAATCACTTCATAACTCATGATTTATTTCAAACTTCCTTTCGATGAAAGACTATGGTCTGTTAATGAGCAAAACAATAAAAATGCAGTCAGTTTCTATTCTTACGACAGCCTGAATCAGATCAGCTTCAACGGAGATATCCTCGAAATTTCTTCGACTGAATTTAATGGAATGTCCATTACCAGTGAGCAGTTGAACAATAGCCCGGCAAACGTTAACGCTGAAACCAAAGATGAATATTGCAATACGCTGGAACAGGTCATCGGAGTGATCAAGGATCATCATCTGCCTAAACTGGTGTACTCAAGAAGGAAGATTTTTACTGATTTCAACAGTATTGATTATCAGGAAAGTTTCGGAAACTTATGTAAGACCTATCCTAACGCTTTCAGGTATCTGTTCAATGATGGTGAAAACGCCTGGATGGGGGCTTTCTCTGAAGTTTTGGGAAAATTCAACAAGACAACCCATGAGTTTGAAACGATGGCCCTGGCAGGCACCCTTCCGGTTTCAGAAGAATGGTCCGGAAAGGAAATTGAGGAACAGAAACCTGTTACCACTTACATCCGGAATATCCTGGAAACCTACTCGGATCAGGTTCTGCAATCGGAAACCTATGATCATATTTCCGGAAATATCAAACATTTAAGGACAGATTTCAAAACACGGATTAAGCCTGAAGACCTTGATCAGCTTATTAAAGACCTGCACCCTACTCCGGCTGTCTGTGGTATTCCCAAAGATTTCTGTAATGAGAATATCAGAAAATATGAGAAATTTCCCCGTGAATTTTATGCAGGTTATATTAAGATCGAAACGGAAGAAACCATCCAGTATTTTGTCAACTTACGATGTGCCAGGCTTTATAAAGATGCCGTACATGTATTTGTAGGAGGCGGGATCACTGCTCAGAGCAGCCCTGAAAAAGAATGGATTGAAACAGAGCTGAAATCTGAGGCTATACTGAAGAATCTGGTTATCTCTTAATACAATAAGTTTTGGCTAAAGCCAATGGAAGATATGATTTATTTTTTAAAATGGGCTAAAGCCCATCGCTATTGAATTTTAATTCCACTCCATTTCATTATTACAACAAAAAACCTCCTTCGTATGAAAGAGGTTGATGTATATCTGAATAATTTCTATTTATTTTTTTGCACCTATTTTGCTCCAGGTATCCATTACGAAAAGCAGGAGAAGGCCTAATGCAGCTGCTGAAGCTGAAAATACAAATTTAAGGTTATCTTCATCACCCAAGATGTCTGTCTGCCAGTTGATAGCATAAAGGTTAATGGCAATGAATACGATAAATACTACTAGAAATACTTTATAAAACTTCTGCATGATACTTAAAAATTAATATAATTCTGCACCAATTGAGCAAAATTTGCGGTGAATAATTTAATTGAAATCGCCAGGAGGATAATTCCAAAAACTTTCTGAAGGATCATCAAGGTAGCATCCCCGATTTTCTGTTCTAACCACTTCGCTGATTTCAGCACCAAATATACGAAAATTGTATTAAGAATGATTCCACAAATAATATTAATATCATGAAATTCAGCTCTGAGGGATAAAGCCGTTGTGAGTGTTCCGGCACCTGCAACCAGCGGAAATGCGATGGGTACAATAGATGCGGCCTTTGCTTCGGTTGTTTTATTGATCTCAATGCCTAAAATCATTTCCAATGCTATGACAAAAATCACAAATGCCCCGGCAATGGCAAAGGAATTCACATCTACTCCGATAAGTTTAAGAATCTTGTTTCCTACAAACAAAAAAACGATCATAATTGCACCGGCAGTAATCGCAGCTCTGCCTGCTTCAATCTTCCCGAATTTCTGCTGAAGCCCTACAATAATAGGAACAGACCCAATGATATCGATTACGGCAAAAAGTACCATAAAGCTGGTGATAATCTCTTTAAAAGAGAAACCTTCAAAAATTTCCATCTCTTTGTAATTAAAAATTTCGCAAAAATATGAAAATAAACTGATTATTTGCTAATTTGTGAATATAAATTAACAATTGTTTTCAAAAGTTCTTCAAGACCTTCTCCGGATTTCACAGGAGCATATTTCTCCATCTGGATTTTCTGCTGCAGATTGCTGTATTCTTCTGCTACTGAAGAACCTTTGTGTTTTTCAAGAAAAGTCTTAAACTCTGCAACAGTGCCTTTGAAGTACTGGTTTCTCACTTCCTGATCCAGCTCTTCAAATGTTACAAAAAACTTTTCATACTCTCCGTTGTCCTTCAGGTTTTCAAGGTAGCCAAAATAATCATTGATATCCGTTTTCAGCAATTCTCTGATTTCCTGTTCTGTTTCAGCCACTGATCCCAAAGGTTTTGACGGTACGGTTTCCCTAACTAATGTACGTTTTTTTTGCCAAGTCTTAAATAACAGATAGATAACGAACAATCCCAGAAGAATGGCAATATTGACCAAAAGAATATTCCAGTGGAATTTACTTTTTTCTTTTACTTTAAATGAAGTTGTTTTTAAAACCGGAGTATTCACCGTTTCAAGGAGGTTATTGGTATATTCATTAACCTTTTCTACGGTAGAACGGGACTCCAGGATCTGGTCATGAGAAAAAGCATTCAAAGCTAATGTTTTCTGTCCAAGATCTACATATTCCCTGTTTTCAGGATCGAAGAAAGCAAACTGCTCTGTCCTGATGGCTATTGATCCTGATTTATTTGGGATTACCACATAGCTGGCCATGATCTCCCCTTTCATTCCGGTAGTTCCCGGACTCACTTTGGAGGTGATCTTAGGGGCGAAGATTTCATAGTCAGGGGATGCGGCAATTTTAGGAAGTTCCATATCCGGTAAATTACCTTCTCCTGAAACTTTTACTACCACATTCATCGGTTTTTTGGCTTCTACTTTTTCTTTGGAAGCATTATAAACACTCACATTGAAGTTTCCTACAGCATTTTTAAAACATTCGGGCGCTCCTTCCGGAAGCTTTCTTACGTTGATTTTTACTTTATTGGAGACAATCTTACTTTTACTGGAATAAGAGCTTACAGATGCTGATACGGCCGGGATTTCCACATAACCTGCTTCATTAGGAAATACCATAAACATGGCCAGCACCTGTGACGGCATGTTTCCATAACCAGACGGGTCTATTTCAGATCTATTAAAATTGATAGGGTGTACATTGATATTATCCTGCTCAGGAAGGCGGATGTTTTTTACCTTTCTGAGGTTATCCATATTCCTGGAATATACCTTCAGTACGGCAATCGTAGGCTGATCCTGGTATACGTCACGGTCTTCAATTTCCATATTCAGATAAACCTCATTGGACGTATTGGCGGCCAGCGCTCTTTTGTCTACAATATCCCTGATGTTGACATCAAAAGGTTCGGTTTTATAGATCTTATTATTGACGGTAACCAGAACGGAACCTATTTTTATTTTACCCTTTTTCTTAGGTTCAAGGGCTATTCTGGAAATCTTTTGAGTAATTAAAGTATTGGTGGCAGGGTCTATGACGGTATTGGTTACAGATCCGCTTCCTATGATATTAAATTTTGAAAGGTCCGGAAGCTGAAATCTGGATTGCTGTTCCAGGTCACTTCCATTAAGTTCCAGTATGATCGTAAGGTTTACAATATCTTTGCTGCCGTATTCAGATTTGTCTGCATCAAGACTGAGATTTACCTGTCCGTAAGTAATTACGGATGCCAGAGTAAGCAATATGTAAATCAATTTATGCTGCATCACCAATCTTTCTCGTTGCTTTCAGGCATCGAATAAGAATTTTTGTTTAAAATTCTTCTGGCGGTTTCTTTTTCTTTTTCGTTTATTTTATCTAAGATCGCATTTTCAAGATTCTTTGGCATTCTGCCCTCATTGTTCGGATTTTGCTGAGGGTTATTTCCCTGGTCGCTTTTTCCTTCATTCTGTTCGCCACTACCCTGGTCCTGTTTCTTGTCTTTATCACCTTTCTGATCGTCACCTTTGTTCTGATCACCACCGCCTTCTTTTCCTGAATTGTTCTGCTCGTTCTTTTGTTGCTTTTCTTTTTCTTTCAGTTTGGCAATTTCGTAATTTTTCCGGGTAGCCTCACTGTATGGGTTTTGCTTCAGCGATTTCTTATAATAATCTGCCGCTTTTTCCGGCTGGTTCATCTGCATATAGGCATTTCCTAAATTATGAAGCGCTGCTGCTTTATCAGGAAGGGTTTGCGAAAGCTTTTCTGCTTTTTCAAATTCTGCTTTGGCCTCTTCATACTTTTTACTCTTATACAGAGCATTTCCCATGTTGTAATGAGCGGTAAAATCCTTGTCGTTGGATTTCACTGCTTCCATATATTTTGATGATGCTCCTTCATAATCTTTACCGTCAAATTTCTGGTTACCTTCATGAACTAAAGTCCTGTAGTTTTCCTGCCCAAACAAAAAGCCTGAGAATGAGAAAGTAAGAATAAACGATAAAAATATAATTTTAGTATTCATCACTTGCAAAATTATTCCTTTATATGTTAAGAAACAGAGTTTTATTTGTTAAAATTCGGTTAAAGTACTTGTAGAATTTCTTCTATAAAACAGGGAAAAACTACACATTAAAATCTTTTTTGGGATTAAAAATATAAATTAAAAAGAAGAACAGGATAGATACTGCCAGAAAATATTGATAATAATGGTTGGCATTCTGTGATTTCACCAGTGTTTCAGCACCTGAAGACTTCTTATTAACAGCATCTATGATCCTGTCAGGAGCTTCATTGATGTTATTTCCGTCAATATAGCTGCTGCCGGTAGATTCTGCCATTTTCTTCAGCGCATCGGTTTGTCTTTTCGAGATTACCGTTCCGCCATTGATGTCTGTTTTATATCCCATTAACTGTCCAAAGGAATATTCAGGAACCGGAGCTCCTTCATCCGTACCTATTCCTACGGAAGTGATGCTTATTCCTTCTTTATTGGCAAGTCTTATCGCTGCATTGTCATTTCCTTCATTATCCTCACCATCACTCAGCAATACTACTTTTCTGGAGCCTTTGCTTACATTTTTAAATTTTTCTACAGCCGCCTGCATTCCTTTCAGAAAGTCGGTCCCCTGTACCTGCATGGAATTGGTTTCAATACCGCTGATATAAGTTTCTGCCGAATTGTAATCGGTAGTCAATGGCATGATAGACATCGCCTGGCCTGCAAAGATCACAATTCCCACTTTATCATTCTTCATTTTCTGCATTGTTCCCAGCATCAGATTCTTTGCCTCCGCAAGGCGACTTGGATCAATATCTTCCGCATTCATCGAGTTGGAAACATCCAGCATAAAAATCACATTATTCAGTCTCTGGGTACTCTTCACTTCCTCCGAACCGTTCAGAAGATCTATAATTGAAAATATGAGAAACAGGGTACCCAACAGATATAATGCAGGGAAAAACTTTGTAAATCCTGATTTTTTTTCAAATAAGTTATCATGAAACTGGCTGCTCGCAAAAATTTCCCTTTTCCGGTTTCTCCATTTCAGGAAACGGATCATAAAGGATGCTAACAGCGGCAGAAGCAACAGTAAAAATAAATACCAATAATTTCCTAAAGACCAACTCATCAGCTTAAAATTTTATAAAACACCCATCTCAGCAATGCATCCAATACCAGCATTCCTAAAGCAATCCACAGGAATATCTTGAAATATTCGTCATAATTGTAAAGCTTGGAAACTTTCACATCCGTTTTTTCCAATTGATTGATCTCGTCGTATATTTCTTCAAGACTGCTGTTTGAAGTTGCCCGGAAATATTTCCCTCCCGTCGTCTGAGCAATTTCTCTCAATGTATTTTCATCAATGGCCACTTCAGTTTCTGTAAAGATCAGATCTCCGAAAATATCCTGTGAAGTGGGCATCAGGGCATATCCATTGGTCCCGATTCCTATGGAATACACCTTAATATTATTATTCTTGGCCAGTTCGGCAGCTACCTGAGGCGGAATAGCATTCTGAATATTGCTTACCCCATCAGTCATCAGGATGATCACTTTGCTTTTGGCCTTGCTTTTAATTAAGTGATTTACCGCAACAGAAAGTCCTTCACCAATCGCTGTTCCGGGCTCAAGGCCTGCAGAGTTCAGGTTTTTGATTTCGTCGATAACTACCTGATGATCTGAAGTGACGGGAACCTTTGTAAACGCTTCTGCAGCATACGCTACCACTCCTATTCTGTCATTCGGACGCTTCTGCACGAATTTCACAGCAATATCTTTCAGGGCAGTGATCCGGTCAGGATTCAGGTCTTTGGCCAGCATACTCAGTGAAACATCTATTGACAGCATGATATCAACTCCTTTTGTATCGTCTCTGTCCTGAGAAATGGTGAACGTTCTCGGTCTGGCCATAGCAATGATCAGAGCGGAAAGAATGATATACTTTGATATTTTCAGTAAAAAAAGCACCCCCCGGATCCCGCTGCTGTCATTCATATCCTTTATGGTAGGGACTTTTATTCCTTTTCTTTTCCGTTTACCGGCATCTTTAATCAAAAGAGGGATAAACAGCAGAAAAAGAAGCAAAAACCACGGGCTGTAAAACTCAAAATTAAACATCCTTTCTTAAGTTTTCAAATTCTAGATCTTTGGATGATCTTTTTACAAAATCTCTGATACTGGCAAAGTCTTTTTCCATAGTTTCCTGATCCGGGAATGTTTTGGCAAACTTGACGAGGTCTCCTCTCAAGAAGACATCTTCCACTATTTTTTCATTGTCCTGGGAGATGGTATTGTTCTTTTTCATTACCTCGATAAGGTCATCGGTAAGAAGCACATCTGCGGGAAGATGGTATTGTTTTGTAATAAAGTTTCTGGAAATATCGATCAGCTCAACATAGAACGAACGGAAGTTACCTCCTTCAATATATTTTTTCTTTTTCAGGGAATCAAGTTCTTTCAATGTCTGATTGGTAGCCACTACCGGAGCGCTTTTTGATTTTCTTCCCCATTTTACAATCATAATGACAGCAATAATCAGAGCAATCACTGCCAACGCTGCCAGAATATAGAATTTATACAGCTCCCAATAATCTTTGGCAATAAGTTTTACCTCCTTATTCTTCATGATATCATTGATCTGATCGGCTTTCTGAGCCGTATTAATGACATCTATTTCATAGGGAATGGTTTTAAGTAGTTTATCTCCGACTTTAAATTCCAGTTCGGGAATGGTGAATTTTCCTTCTTCAAAAACAGCAAATTCTATTTTTCTTTCATAAGAATTCCCGTTCTGCCCGATACTGTCTTTGGTTTCTTCAAAATGAAAAGGAAGCAGCTCATTCTTTGGTGCAGAAGTCACCTGCTGCTGGTTAAGATTGTCAATTTTTACGACGAGACTGTTAACCTCACCTAAAGCAATTGTTTTCTTTTCTACATTGGAGGACAATATCTGTGAAAAAGCATTTGCACAGACCAGAAAAGATAATATTAAAAGTATTTTTCTCAATGTTACAATATAAAGGCTGATACCTTATGTTTTTTTATATCCGGGTAGTCCCGTGTTATTTATTTTTTCTGAAAATAATTATACAACAATTTTGAATAATCTGAGCCGGTACTGATATTCATGAAGCTTGCCGAGCTATTGGCAAAATCTTCTTCCAAAGCTCTTAACTTTTGTTTTTTGGCTTCTGCAAAGGTATATCTCCATCTTGCACCAGACGTATTGGCCCAAACTTCTTTCCCCGTTTCCGAATCATATAAGAGCGCATAGCCTACATCAGGAATTTCGTTATCTTTTTCATCATAAATCCTCATTCCCAGCAGCTGATGTTTCTTCGATGCCACCCTCAGCATTTTGGAATCATATTCATCCTCAAAGTCTGAAAGCAGAAAAACGAGCGATTTTCTTTTAAAAATCCCCATCATATATTCCAGAGCCTTATCCAGTTTGGATTCTGCAGGAACATAATCTGCCGTAAGAATAGTACTGATGATGGAAAGGATATGCTTTCTCCCTTTCTGTGGAGGAATAACCTTATACACTTTATCCGCAAACAGGATCAGTCCTACTTTGTCATTATTGCCTGCAGCAGAAAATCCTAAGCTGGCAACAATCTCAGCTACATATTCTCTTTTCAGCTGCACTTTGGTACCGTAATCCATGGAGGCAGAAATATCTACAAGAAGCATCATTGTCAGTTCCCTTTCTTCTTCCATCACCTTCACAAAAGGTTCACGGAAACGGGCTGTTTTATTCCAGTCGATCCTTCTGATTTCATCTCCAAACTGATATGGTCTTACCTCAGAAAAGGTCATCCCCTGCCCTTTGAAGGCACTGTGATATTGTCCCATCAAAGCAGCCTCCGTCTTTTTTCTGATACGGATTTCTATCTGCTTTACTTTTTTTACAATATCTTTTATCTGCATATTCTGCTCTTAAATTTTATTTTGGTTACGGGATGCGGGATTCGGTCCGTTCCGACTTTTAGTCTTTAAATTCAATAGAGACGTTCAACCATTCGTCGTCAAATTTCGGGCTGTATTTTTTATAAAAATTAATAGCAGGCTCGTTCCAGTTCAATACCTGAAACACCATTCCGCTGTAATTATTGATCTTTCCGTGTTCCAGTGTTGCATCAAACAGTTTTTTCCCGATCTGCATTCCTCTCATTCTTTCTGTCACTACCAGATCTTCAAGATAGAGTCTTCTTCCCTTCCAGGTTGAATACCTGTCATAATATAATGATATTCCTACAATCCTGCCATCAACTTCTGCTACAAAAGCGCCCCAAACTGGAGATTTCCCGAATCCATCCTCAGTAAACCGGTCTAAGGTAACCGTCACTTCATGCAGGGCTTTTTCATATTCCGCCAACTCCTTAATTAATTCCAACATGGAAGCACAGTCCTCCTGAACTGCTTTTCTGATCAATACTTCACTCATTACGGTGCCTGGATTTTTGCTAAAATTCTGTTGATGATTTCTTCACTTGAAATTTCTTCGGCCTCTGCCTCAAAAGTCAGTCCCATTCTGTGCCTCAGCACATCTTTCGCCAGTGCTTTTACGTCTTCAGGGATTACAAAAGCTCTTCCTTTCAGGAATGCATAAGCTCTTGAAGCAATTGCAAGATTGATTGATGCCCTTGGAGAAGCTCCGAAGCTGATGTAATTTTTCAGTTCAGAAAGTCCGTAATTTTCAGGATAACGGGTTGCAAACACCATATCCAGGATGTATTTTTCAATTTTTTCATCCAGATAGATCTGATTGATCAGTTCTTTGGCATCTACAATATCCTGAAGCGAAATTACAGGCTTTACAGAGGGTTGATGCGATGTGGAAACCATTCTCATCACCTGTCTTTCATCTTCAAAAGCAGGATAATCTATGGTACACTTCAGCATAAAACGGTCACTCTGAGCTTCCGGCAGCAGGTAAGTTCCTTCCTGATCAATCGGGTTCTGAGTAGCGAGTACCAGGAACGGCTTTGGCAGCTTCATGGTTTCATCGCCAATGGTCACCTGCTTTTCCTGCATCACCTCAAGAAGTGCAGACTGTACTTTTGCCGGTGCACGGTTGATCTCATCCGCCAACACGAAATTGGCAAATACAGGTCCTTTTTTTATAGAGAAATCATTGTCTTTGATATTATAAATCATTGTTCCCACTACATCTGCGGGAAGCAGATCCGGTGTAAACTGAATTCTGGAGAATTCACCATGAACGGCATCAGCCAGGGTTTTAATCGCCAAAGTTTTAGCCAGTCCCGGTACTCCTTCCAAAAGAACGTGTCCATTCCCTAAAAGGCCTACCAGAAGGCGGTCTATCATATATTCCTGTCCAATAATAACTTTGTTGATTTCCTGTCTCAGAAGAGAAAACAAGTAGTTTTTTTCTTTTACTTTTTCCGTTAACTGGCGAATATCTTCGGCTTGATATGTATCTGACATAGCTTGATTTAAAATAAGTGGTAAATTTCTGATAAATACTTGCATTAATCAACACAATGAATGCCATTTTTGAGTTAAAGTTTGTTAAATATCCGGGATTGACAATCTATTTTAAAGAATAAATAACTGTTTTCCTATCCATAAAAACAGATTTACAGTGTATTAAGAACCTCTCAAAACTTTTATTTTTTTAAAAAAAATTTGACCACTTCATTGTTAAAAAAAATTCAATCATAAAAGAATTCCGATACATCAAACACAAAAAATGTTGTCATCTTACCGATCACAACATTTTAAGTATTAGATATATAAACGGATTAAAGTTTTAAATCTTTGTTATCGTTATGGTAAATGTATCCTCAGGGGCATCCGTCGTATCATGGTAAGCTCCTACGTTAATAAAATATTCAGTTCCTGCGGTTGTTGTAATGGTTATTGTTTCCGCACCACCATCACCCGCCGCATCTACGGTCCCTACGCATGCAAAGTTCCCGCAACTGCCGCTATATACCCCGATCTGAGGATCAAAAGTACTTCCGGAAGGCATTGTTGTTTTAATGGTATACTGACTGCCGTCTCCTGTAAGTTTAAACCATGTACCATCATTCATCCCGGTATCTCCGCTACTTGTACAGACACTTATATTTCCCGCATTATTAGTAGCGGATATCGCATCGTCCTGGGTATAGGTATAAGGAAAAACCGAAGCTACCAGCGCCCCTGAACATCCGTCATTTGCCGGTATCGGAGGAATTGTTTTAAATAAAGCATCTGCACAGCCAGCAGATTCAACACCTCCTGCTACGGCTGTAACCTTTAAGTAATAATTGGTATTGCGGATTAATGGAACTGACGGAGTAAGACTGAGCCCCGTTACCACCTGCTGATTGATCACGTCTGTACCTCCCGGGCTGGTTCCTAATGAAACTTTATAAGAATCTGCACCTGAGACAGCCAGCCATTTGAATTCAGGCGTTAAAGAAACCTTCTGAGGATTATTGACCGGATAAAGAATAAAAGGGCAGGCAGGATTTGCTGCCGGCACAAGACCGGAAATCGTAATTGCTGATTTATATCCCGCTCTTATCCCTCCCGGTGGGGCTGCAATATCTACAACACTCCGGTCTCCTTTATAGTAAAGGGTTGAATTGGGTAAATACTGATATACACGAAAGACTTCATCAAAATTATTAATATCGATACTTGGCGAATTTTCTTTTGCCGCAATCACCAGGTTATCTGTATTGTTGTAAGGAAACGGCGTAGTAAAAGTAACTGTGACTTTATTATTCGTCTTTACCACAGTGCCGCTATATACTTGCGTAAGTGCTGACGAAGGGATCCAATCTGTACCGGATGCAAAAGCTGTTTTTGAGCTATGCCCCAGATAAACCGTCCAGTCTGATGAATCTGTAATGGTAACTGACGGATCCACATAAAAGGTAAGTCCCGTAATATTACCTGCCGCACTGGCATTGAGCTCCTGCTTAGGATAAATCTGCTGTACATAGGAATAGGAAAAAAAGGTGCTCACAGGAGCCGTCCCTACGGTTGTACTTCCGGTATTGAGATTGATCTGGGCTTTCATACCCAGGACTACAAACAACAAGGATAAAAGTAAAATTCTTTTCATTATTAATAATATTACCAACGAATATGATGCTAATTTAATAATAATATTGCTGATTTATACAATAAAAAAAATATTCAATCACATAAATAGAAACTCATGAACAAATTAAGCATAGAATTCACTTTTAGATTAAAATATTTAAACATTTCACAATAAAAACATCATACACTTAAAAACAATTTCAATTAAAAGCAATTTTAAGCACATATTTAATATATTTACACTAAATATCAATGGTATGTATAAAAGGCTATTTTTTTTAAGTCTGCTCTCTGCAGGTCTCTTTCAATCACAAACAACTATGATGAATGTGATATCTGATGCCGTTTATTATGACGGCTATGCAGCTACCGTATCCAATCCCACGCCGCCTGGCCTTACAAGACTCAATAACGCCAGATATACAAGAAAGCTTACGGATGCTGAACTCGATTCTTTCAAAGCAAAAATCGCTATGAGGGTAACTATAGGTGCGCTATGTGATAATTATGACCGCCTCGGAGAAGTCTATCTGGCAATGGTCCCTAAAAACCAGGCTACCTACACAATAGACGATGCGAATGTAAAAAGAATTGAAGTAGCCAGATACATCACACCGTTTATGAACAAAAACCGCTCTCCTTTAGAAGTTCCTTATACTTATGATATCAGTAATCTATACAATGTATTTCATGATTCGGCATTGCGGAATATGTATGATATGTATATGGAGCTTGATGTTTTCGGGGTTCCTTATGCCGCCCAGGGCCAGGTTGCGGGATGTTCCGGCAGGAATGATGTTTTTTCAGGAACTCTTACTTTTTTCTCAACAGACAACGGAGCAACGCCCAGCAGCTATAACAGCCTGGTTCCTCTGCTGAGCTATAATAGACTCAACAATTATAATAGCACTGACGTTACCGGCGAAACCGTAAGGATTGTAAGCTTCAACCTTCCGGATCCTGTTACTGATGCCCGCTTCTTTGTAATATCTACACCGCATGGTGCAGACGTAGGGGGTGAAGAATATATCAGAAGACAAAACTATACCTATATAGATGATGTGCAGATGCTGACCTATACGCCCGGTGGAATCTCCTGCGAACCCTTCAGGGTTTATAATACTCAGGGTAACGGAATCTACGGATCCAGTCCTAAGACTTTTGATGAATGGACCTCATGGAACAACTGGTGCCCGGGGAATTCAGTTCCTATAAGAGGTTTTACCATAGTCAATATGGCAGCAGGTAATCACACCCTTAAACATACCATTCCAACTGCTGTTTTCTATCAGCAGAAAGGTGATGTATATCTGTCAGCCTATATGCAGGGCAAAAGCAATACTACCTTAAATGTAAAGGATATCAGAACCATAGATCTCAATATTTACCCTAATCCCACTGCAGATTTCGTCAATATAAAATCAAAAGAAGCTGTTGCTTCCATCAGCCTTTTCAGTGTAGACGGAAGAAAATTAGCAGAAAACTACGGAGAAAACAGAATAGACCTTTCTTCATACACTCCCGGAGTTTATTTCCTGAATATTGTTTTGAAAGGGGGAATCACTTTTAAACATAAAATTATTAAAAAATAAAACGAAAATATATTAAACTAAGACAGCCTCAAAAGTCACCAACAGTAAGACTTCTGAGGCTGTCACTTTTTATATTTCCTTTATTTAAAACCATTTCTGAATAATTTCCATTTATATGCCTGAATTCTGAAAACCGTTCAAAAAATAGAAAAAAACCAGTCTTTTAGTAAGGTATTTTTTCTGCGTTTAAAACGTTTACTTTAATCCTTTGCCCAAAAAATTGTCATTTCCAGTTTATTAAACTATTTTTGGAGATTAAAAATTCTGCAAAATGAATTATCATTTTCAAGCACACAGACAGGTAAGAAAAAACCTTTTAGACATCCTTCAGAACACTTCTCATGAAGATCTGCTGCTGATCCCTGACGGTTTCAATAACAATATTTACTGGAATATTGCACATACTGTTGCTACCCAGCAGCTTCTGCATTATTATCTGAGCGGAAATCCTTTCCGTATTGATAAGTATTGGATTGAAACTTATAAAAAAGGAACTTTACCCAACCTGAATGTTCAGAAATCTGAAGTGGAAGACCTTGAGTTTTTGCTTACGGAAACTTCGAAGATTTTAATGAAAGATTATGACAGCGACTTCTTTTCAGACTACACTCCTTACACTACAAGTTTCGGAATGGACCTGAAAAGCATCCAGGATGCCATCATCTTCAACAATATGCATGAAAGCCTTCATTATGGCTATATAATGGCACAGAAAAGGGCAATTTTAGGAGAGAAATATTAGTTCAAAGTTTATTTGTTTAAGGGTTTTTTGACAGAAATATTATTTCACAGAAAAAATTTGAACATTAATTGAAAAACCAGAAATATTAAGTAAAAAGATCAGCTCTTTTATAAAATATTTAAATACAACAGACTTAAAGGGAACAAAGTATAAACCTTCAATTCAGAACACTGAACTTTACACAATAAACTTTGAACCCTCATATAAAACATTAAACAACTCAATGAAAGACGATTTTATTTTCGGGCTGCGTCCCGTGATTGAAGCAATTGAAGCGGGAAAAACGATTGACAAGGTCTTTGTGCAAAACGCACTTCAAGGGCCTATTTATGCTGAACTGAAAGCGATTTTAGCAAAAAATAAAATCCGTCCCAATTATGTTCCGGTTGAAAAGCTGAACCGTTTTACCAGAAAAAACCACCAGGGTGTGGTTGCTTTTATTTCGGATGTCCCGTTTCATAAAGTAGAAGATATTGTTCCTCAATTATTTGAGCAGGGAAAAACACCTTTCCTGTTGATTCTTGACAGACTTACTGATGTAAGAAACTTTGGGGCGATCTGCAGAACTGCGGAATGTGTTGGGGTAGATGCGGTCATCATTCCTGAAAAAGGAGCTGCACCTATCAATTCTGACGCCATAAAAACGTCTGCAGGAGCACTTTATAATGTAAAAATATGTAAAGAGAACAATCTTGCCCACACTGTAGATTTCCTTCAGCAAAGCGGAATTTCAGTATATGCAGCGAGCGAGAAAGCCGAGAAATTAATATACGACGTCAACTTCACAGAACCATGCGCTATCGTAATGGGAAATGAAGAAACAGGTATTTCCAAAGAAGTATTACATCATTCTGATGAAAAAATAAAACTTCCTATTGAAGGAAAGACCCAGTCTCTGAATGTTTCTGTAGCCTGCGGAGCGATTTTATACGAAGCGGTGAGACAGAAAATGACAGCAGCACCCAATCCTTAAAAAACTACTCTCAAAAATGGATCCGGACCGTTAAAAATGAATCTGCTCATGAATTGGTATGAATTCTGCACCATCTGACAGATCTTCTCAGAAAAAACAACCGGAAACAGCAGAAGATAGTAATCAAAAAGAGTAAGTAGTAGAATTTTAAAATTAAAAAACAGTAGAAAATGAAAAACATAGCAGCATTAGCGCTAATCTCATCTATAGCCCTTGTATCCTGTAAAAAAGAAACAGCAAAAATCACCAAAGTAGATCCTAAAACAGGGAAGACTGTAACGGTGGAAGTTCCGGCTGATTCTGTAGCTAAAGTTGCAGAAAATCCGGCCATCAGAGATTCTGCGGGGATCGTTACCCAATCTTTTAAACTTGAAAAAGGAAAAACGTATCCTCTTACCACGTACCAGAGAGATGTGAAAACCATGACTGATCCTCAGGGAAAATCAATCACTGCGACCAGCGAATCTACGGATGAAATGAATTTCACAGTTAATGATATCAAAGGAAATGTATATGACATGACCCTTAATCTTGTGGCTAAAAGAAGTTCACAGTCTGCACAGGGAAAAACAATTGTGGTAGATACCAAACTTCCTATCCCTAAAGAGGATGAGCTTAAAATGATCTGGAATATCAACAGAGCCCTTACCGGAAACAAGCTTGAAATGCAGATGGATAATAAAGGAAACGTACTTTCCATTAAAGGTTTTGATGCGGTTTATACAAAAGTTTCCAATGCTGTAGGAACGCTTATCAAGGATGCTAATGAAAAGGCAAGTGTGGTAGCAAGTCTTAAAGAGTCTTTCAATGAAAAAGTTCTGAAAGACCAGTTCCATAAAAACCTGACAATGATTCCTAAAAAAGGGGTAAAAGTAGGTGAAAAATGGTCGACTTCTGAAAGTGCAGACCCAAGCGGAAGTGTGAAAGTAACCTCCAATTATGTGTTAAAAAGCTTAGGAAACGGAACGGCTGAAATTGCAGTAACCGGAGGAATTCCTAAGAAAACTGAAAAGAAAAACCAGGGACCGATCACACACAGCTTAAGCAGCGAACTTGTTCAGAACGGAACCATCAAATTTGATGAAAATACAGGTTGGATCACTAATCAGAATATCAACGTAAAAACAACACAGGTTGAAACCATTTCAGACGGAAAACAGTCTCAGTCTATGAAAAGCGTTTCCAATTCTTCTGTAATGGTAAATCCTTCCGCTAAATAATTGAAGTAAAAACGTTCAGGGTTTACCTGTTAAATCCTGAACTTTAAATTTTAAAAGTTATGAAGTACATTCTTGAGTTAGTACTCACTGCCATTATTGTATTCTTTGTCTGGAATATTCTGAAAAGAATCTTTTTTAAGACATTTTACAGCTACCGTTTCAATAACAGCGGGAATCAGAATAACGGACAACAGGATATACACAACTCGAATAAGAATAACAAAAAGAACCTTAAATGGGATGCGGAAACCGTAGACTATGAAGAGGTGAAAGAGACTAATGACAAAAGGTAAAAATTCAAAGAAATAAAAGATAATAACCAGCATGGCAAAAAATAAAAACTTAATTTATATTGCAGCTTCACTAGTAATATTTATAGTTTTAGCATTTTTATATTCCACTCCTGTCCTTACAGGGAAACAGCTTTTCCAGCATGATATTGTGCAGTACAGAGGAGGAGCAAAAGAACTGCTCGACTACAGAGCCAACACCGGAAACGAGACTTACTGGAGTGATTCTATGTTCGGAGGAATGCCCACCTATCAGATGGGAAGCCAGTTCAAAGGCGATATCATCAAGAAAATAGACAGCAATCTGAACTTCCTGCCAAGACCGGTCAATTATCTCTTCCTGCTTTTTGCAGGTTTTTTCCTTTTGGGAATGGTAGCAGTCCGAAACTGGAAATACGCTTTATTAGGAGCCACTTTCTTCGGACTTTCCACCTATTTTTATATCATTATTGCAGCCGGACACAACGGTAAAGTAAATACTATTGAGTATTTCGCACCGCTTTTGGCCGGAATTTTATTGGTTTACATCAGGAAACAATATATCTGGGGATTCATTGTCACTACCCTGTTCATGGGGCTTCAGATCGCAGCGAACCACCCGCAGATGACCTATTACCTGTTTCTGGCTTTAGGATTCTTATTCCTGTCTGAGCTGATCAGAGCGATTCAGAAAAAGGTACCGATGAAACATTTCCTTATCTCTTCAGGAATTATTGCAGCATCCTGTATGATTGGAGTTGGAATGAATTCCCAAAGAATTATGGCCAATTCTGAATACGTAAAAGAAACGGTAAGAGGAAAACAGATTTTAACGAATGACAGCCATACTTCAGGAAAATCCGGAATGGATAAGGAGAGTATGCTGCTTTGGAGCTATGGCCAGCTTGAAACCTTAAACCTTTTCATTCCAAGATTAATGGGAGGCGGAAGCCAGGAACCTGAAGGAAAAGCGATGATGGGCAGAGTTCAGGAGCTTGTTCAGGAGAACGTAGGTTCACAGGCGGAAATGGACAGAATATCAAAAGGATTCAGCGGAATGACCTACTGGGGAGACCAGCCGGGAACTTCAGGACCTGCTTATCAGGGCGCTATCGTATGTTTCCTTGCAGTACTGGGATTCTTCTTCGCATGGAAAAAATACCGTTACTGGATTCTCGGAGGCTCTATCCTTACTATTTTACTGGCATGGGGAAGCAACTTTATGCCGTTATCCGATTTCTTTATTGAATATGTTCCGTTTTACAATAAATTCAGGGCTCCTTCTTCGATCCTTGTTGTAGTGGAATTGCTGTTCCCGTTAATTGCTATTATTGGCCTTTACAGATTCTTTACAGATGAAAAGCTGACTGAGGAATACAAACAGAAAATACTTACCTATGTAAGTGCCGGAACTTTAGGATTATTATTGATTCTTCTGGTTTTCGGAAAATCATTATTAGGATTTGCCACGGAAAATGAAAAGACCTACTTCCCGCCTTTCCTTCTTGATTATCTTGTGGACGAAAGATATAAACTGTTCAGAACAGATGCGATAAAAGCTTTCATCTATGTAGCAATTGCCGCCGTTGCTTTATTCTTAAGTTTAAAAAAGAAACTCAACCAGAATATTGCTTTGGTGATCATCGGTACAGTAAGTTTATTTGACCTTTGGACAGTAAACAAGCGTTATCTGAATGATGAAAACTATGTAGACAAGATCTTTGCTGAAAATCCGTTCCAGACAGAAAGTTCAGATCTTCTGGCTGAAAAAGTGCAGGGAAATCCGAATTTGGAATCGATCTTATCCAATGTCAATATCAACAAGACACTGGAAACCGTTGCTGAAAAAGATAAAGCACACTATAGAATCTACAACCAGACCCTAGGAGTAACCAGCGAAACAAATACCTCGTATTTTAAAGCGTCCATTGGCGGGTATCATGCTGTAAAGCTAAGAAGATATGATGATGTACTTAATGAATACATCAATACTATCGACAGCGTAAAAACACCTAATGTACTGAACTTACTGAATGCTAAATATATGATCTTCGGAGGCCCGGACCAGCCTCAGGTAGTTCCGAACCCGAAAGCTAATGGAAATGCATGGTTTGTAAGTGATTTAAAGTTTGTGGAAACCCCTAATGAAGAAATCAAATCTATAGGATCCATCGACAATAAAAAGACAGCGGTGATTGCCTCATCTGACAAGTCTTATTTTGATAATAAACCTGTTCAGGCAGATTCTACGGCATTCATCAATCTTACAAAATACCAGCCTAATGAGCTTGAGTTTAAATCTCAGTCGAAGACTCCTCAGCTTGCCGTATTCTCTGAGATCTACTATCCTCACGGATGGAAAGTAATGGTTGACGAAAAAGAAGTTCCTTACATCAAAGCAGATTATTTACTCCGTGCCGTACACGTTCCGGCGGGAAGCCATCATATCAGAATGGTTTTTGAGCCAGAAGTGATTGAAAAAGGGAAATGGATTTCGCTTCTTTCTTTCGGATTGTTTATTGCATTGGCAGCATTTGGAATTTTCTGGATGAATAAAAACAGGAAAAAACAGATTTTAACAGAACAGAAAGCCTGATTCTATATTGTCATAGGTCATTCACAGTGACAAACCAACCAACATGGAAGAGAAGAAAATACTGATCATCACCTATTACTGGCCTCCTGCGGGAGGTCCTGGTGTTCAAAGATGGCTGAAGTTTGCTAAATACCTGCCTGAATTCGGATGGAAACCCATCATCTACACGCCGGAAAATCCAAGTTATCCTTTGCTGGATGAAACCCTGATGAAAGATGTTCCCGAAAATATTGAAATCGTAAGAACGAAGATCTGGGAACCATACCAGCTGGCGGAAAAGCTGAATAAAAGCAATAAAAAGTTTAAAGCCGGACAATTCGATGTAGGAAATAATCAAAGCTGGAAATCCAGACTTTCCATTTGGGTCAGAGGAAATTTTTTCATTCCTGATGCCCGGGTATTCTGGGTAAAACCTTCCATTCAGTTTTTAGAAAAATACCTGAAAGAAAATAAAATAGATACCATTGTCACTTCAGGCCCGCCCCACTCGATGCATCTGATTGGTTTAGGCCTTAAGGATAAGCTTCCGGGGTTGAAATGGATTGCCGATTTCCGTGATCCGTGGACGGAGATTTCTTATTACAGGCACTTAAAACTCACCAAAAGATCTGACAAAAAACACAGACAACTTGAAAGTGCGGTTTTTAACAATGCAGACATTACATTAGCCACAAGCTATACCGATGCCGAAAACTTCAGGAAAGCAGGAGCTCGTGCAATCTGTATTACGAATGGATTTGATGAAAGTGATGCCGGCAGGAAAGGGAGTAAACAACCCGATCAAAGTTCAGTATTTACTTTAAGTTATATCGGGGTACTGGAACAGCTCAGAAATCCTGAGAACCTGTGGAAAGCCCTGGATGAACTGGTGCAAGAGAACGATGCATTTGCAAAGTATTTCAGCTTAAAGTTTGTGGGAAGAATTGATGATAAAATACTGAGCAGTATTCAGAATACAAGCCTTAAGAATCACATCTTAAATTTGGGATATCTTTCCCATGGCAAAGCTGTTGAAGAGATGCAGAATTCTGAAATGCTTCTGATCACCAATTTCCCGAATGAATCTTCAAAAGGTATCATCCCCGGAAAGATATTTGAATACCTGGCATCAGGAAAACAGATTTTATCATTCGGGCCGGACAAAGCTGATGTAGCAAAGATCTTAGAAGAAACCCAGGCAGGAAAACATTTTGGCTACAGTGATACTGAAACCGTAAAAAGATTTATCCTGGAAAAATTTGACCTCTGGAAAAGTGGAAATCTGTCTGAAAACACACAGCATATTGAACAGTTTTCAAGAAAAAACCTTACTCAACAGCTGAGTAAAATTCTATAAAGAAGCCTGAATTTTTAAATATATTTCAAACCACAAAAGAGCTGACAGAAATTATCAGTGATACCTTTTGTGGTTTGAAAAAAGTTATGTTGATTAAATGGTCCACTGATCGTTTACCACTGCTACCAGGTAATATTTCCCCTGGAATTCCTCAAATACAAAACGAACGGTTTTCCAGTCCATTTCCCCATATTTCTGTGTTCCTTTGATGTAGTTTTCCGTGAAATCATCTTTAGGATAGATCTCTTTTAAATTGTTCAGGGAATTTCCTCCACCAATAAATTTATTGAGGGAATATTGCGATGCCGTAAAATCTTTAGAGAAAACCCATTTACCAAGATAATCGTTGATGGTAGCCTTATAAGGATCTCCTGAACCGTCATGAGCTCCCCAGGTGAACAGGGTTTTGGTAGGCTGGTATTTTTCAAAATCGGCTTTGGAAAAATGTTTATCTTCTTTGGTATTTACAAAAGCATACATAGAAAAACGGATTCCTTTTTCAGGATGGATCCATGAAGCAAAAGCTTTATAATCTTTATTTTTCAAGGTCATCAGCACCTCATCATTGCTTTGCTTTAAAGTGGCTTCTCTGGCTGCAGTATTTTTAACGGTAGTAGCCGCACTGTCTGATTTTGCCTGTGCCATTGAGTCGATCACATTCGGAACTGGCTTTTGTACTTCTTTTTTACAGGCCACAACCACACCCAAAGCAACCAGGGGGATCATCTGTTTTTTCATATTTTCAATTTTGTAATCCGTAAAAAACACCAAAAGTGATGCCAAGCGGAAGGAATATGTTTGAAAGTTTGAAAAGTTTTATGAATAAGAAGGATTCAGGCTGTGAGTTCAGGAATGCGACCTTCATCAATATGAGCAACAGATGAAAAAGAAGGGTGAAAATTGAGGATGAGAAGTTTACTTTGGAAATCCATAATTGAAAATTTACATCGTACCTTTGTTCTATGGAAATTTTGGATATTCTTATCATCGGAGCGGGCCCTATTGGATTGAACTGTGCACTTGAAGCCCAGAACAACAATCTGAAATATTTAATTGTAGAAAAAGGGACCATTGTCAATTCACTGTATCATTATCCTTTGTATATGCGTTTTTTTTCAACGGCTGAAAAGCTGGAGATTGACAGCATTCCGTTTATTACAACTTCTCCTAAACCGGGAAGACAGGATGCGCTGGAATATTACCAGGGGATTGCCAGGCAAAAAGAACTGAATATTCATCTCTATGAAAAGGTACTGAACGTTTCAAAAAATAAAGGAATATTTGATATTGAAACCACTAAAGCAAACTACCAGGCCAGAAATGTAGTCATTGCAACAGGATTTTATGATATTCCCAACCTCATGAATGTTCCGGGAGAAAATCTTCCGAAAGTAAAGCATTATTATACCGAACCTTATCCGTATGCAAGACAAAAGATTGTAGTTGTAGGATCAAGTAATTCTGCTGTAGATGCAGCACTTGAAACGTACAGAAAGGGAGCGGAAGTGACCATGATCATCCGTCACTCCGAAATTTCAAAAAGTGTAAAATACTGGGTAAAACCGGACATTGAAAACAGGATTGCAGAAGGCGCTATAAAAGCCCATTTCAATGCTGAACTCATTGAAATCAAGGAAAGGTCCTTAGTTTTTAAAACTGAAGATCATCAGATCCGGGAAATTGAGAACGATTTTGTACTGGCCATGACAGGTTATCTTCCTGATTTTGATTTCCTGAAAAACTCAGGGATCGAACTCAAAGGTGACTGTATGAATCCGTCCTATACCCATGAAACCATGGAAACCAATATTCCCAACCTTTATCTTGCCGGAGTGGTGTGTGGAGGAAAAGATACCCATCTCTGGTTTATTGAGAATTCAAGGATTCATGCGAATATGATTATTAACCATATCCTTTCAAAATAACTTTTAAAAATTTCCGGTTATTTTTTTTGCTGATGAAGCAAATACTTTTATTTTTGATCTGTAAATAACTGATCATAGAATATTAATTTAAAAAACGACCAGCCATGGCAGAAAGAAATTCAAGAGGAATTTTAAAATTCAACAACGGTGAAGGCCAGAAGTTATTGAAACTTAATTATAGTGTATCAAGATCTATAGACGTATCAGGACGTGTAGCATCCGATCCTTCCAATGCATTAATCAAAATCACGGTAGAAGCTACAGACAAATCGGATATTCTTGAAACCCTTCTGAACGGAAAATACAAGCCGACTGTAGGTGAGATCACCTTCAATAAATCTCATGAAGAAGGTACCCTGACGACCATCAAATGGAAAAACGGATATGTCATCCAGCATGAAGTGGATTTTGACGCTATAGACACCAACAGTATGCTGATCAGTTTCGTAGTAAGTGCCGAAGAGATCGATATGGGTAATTCTTCTTACTTCGGAGGATGGCCTTCTTAATCGTAAGCAGTTCATTAATCCATTCAATATAAAACCCGGCTGATCTCAGCCGGGTCGTTTTTTTTATGTTTAACTACAATATTTTACTTAAACGAGATCTTCTTCCACCTTATTTTTATCTTTAAGCATCCATGGAATGACAAAGTAAAAGCCAACAGCAATTACAGTCGCCAATACTCCCGTTCCGATCCACAGAACATTAAATCCCAGTTTATCGGCAATCAGTGTTCCTATATAAGGGGTAATGATAAATGCAATGGATATTGACATCCCGTTCATTCCCATATAAGCCCCTTTATTATTTTTCCCTGAACGAAGGGCAGTAATGGTAGACATAAAAGGCAGCACCCAGATCTCCCCTATACAAAGCAGTGTCATAGAAACCATCAGCGTAATCATGCTGTAATCAAAAGCCAGCATCGCATACGAAACACCGCACAGGAATGTTCCAAAAAGCATGGTAAACGCCAGGGTGAAATACTTTTCAGCCAATTGTACAAAGCCCATTTCAAGCAATACAATAAGGAAACCGCTATATCCCAGAACATATCCGATATTCTGCTGACTGAGGTGCGCCGTATCCTTATAAAAGATCGTAAGGGTACTGAACAGCTGGAAAAAGCATATGGCAAACAGCATACAAAATATACTGTAGATTATAAATTTACTATCCCTGTAAGGTGAAGCCTCTTTCTTTATAACGATCGCCTCTTTTACTTTTTTGGCTTCCTGTTTTGCCCGTTTTGTGCGGCCTTTGAAAAACCAGATGTACATTAAACCAGCCAATAGAGCCGCTAAAGCATTGGTGAAAAACAAGAATTCATAAGAAATAGCAGATAAGATCCCTCCCAGTGCAGGCCCGATAGAAAATCCGAGGTTGACAGCCATTCGGTTCAGGGAAAAAGCCCGTGTAATGTTTTCCGGCTTTGCATATTTTGTAATGGCTACTGAGTTGGCCGGACGGAATGTTTCGCTTACAATACTCTGGGCCAGAATGATCCCTGCCAGACCAGCTTCTGTAGTAAAGAGCGGAATCAGGCAGAATAAAGGTACACTGAGCAGCAGGCTTAAACTCTGTACCCTGTACTCTCCTATCTTATCTGTGATCATCCCTCCCAGCCATGAGCCGATAACCGAGCCAATTCCGAAGAAGCTCAGTACTATTCCTGAATTTTCAATACTGAAATGTAAATGATTGGTCATATAAACTCCCAAAAAAGGAAGTACCATAGAACCTGCCCTGTTGATGAGCATTACCAACGCCAGCATCCAACTCTCCTGCGAGAGTCCTTTGAAAGAACTCGTATATAAGTTAATTAATTTCACAATAATATTTTGGGGGAATCTGAAAATGCAAAGGTAGCTAAAAATAGCTCAAAGCCCTTTATTTATGGTATTTTTTATAAATAGCTCTGATAAGGAAAGACTATTATCTCTATCCGGGGAAAATTTTGGATTCGCATCAAAGAAGTGAAGACCAAAGTGCATAATTCATATTATTGGAAAGTAAAGATTTTTACATGGCAGCTCATTGTAAGGCGCAAAAGGCTATTTTACTATATCTATGGTTGTATTTTCTTAGCCAAACAAGCACACAGGCTTTATCAATTTTTTATTTGTGTATGAGTTATCAAAGATTGGCTGTGATACGTGAAAAAACGTAAAACATTTCTGTCGCTATCTGTAGGCTTCTGTCACTGTAAATCTGCGTCTGCTCCGGAGTATTATCCGAAACTTTAGGATCATCATATTGTATTGAGAATCTGGCTTCTGCCCCTAAAACTGAAGGGCAGCCTTCGTCTGCATTGCTGCAGGTCATTATAGCAGCAAATTCATTTTCAGGATTAAATCCGTTATCATATTCTTTAGAAAAACAGATCACAGCGGATTCATTTTGTGCATATTTAACAGCGTAGACAGGATTTGCAGTTTCATTAAGCTTTTGGATCTGAAAACCTTGATTATTCAATATTTCTGCCACCTTAGGAAACATGGCCGTTGCTTCCGTGCCTCCTGAATAGCAATGTACATTCCGGATGTTAAAATGACAGGCCATTGTCTGGGCCCAGACCTGGGACAGGTGGCTTCTGCGGCTATTATGGGTACAAATGAAATTCAACCGGATCTTCTGATCAGCTTCTACTTTGCTTTGTATGTAATTAACGAACGAATCTAAAATGGCTATTCTTTCTTCTGAAATTGTATCTGCCGAAAGTACCTTGATATATTCTGAAATTTTGGGGTTCATATTATTAATTTTATCTGCTTAGCAGCATCCGCCTCCCGGAGTGCAGGAATTGCTTTGATTTACCGTAAGTTCTGAAAGATTTTTCTTTTGCTTTCCGGAAGGGATTCCACAGGCTTCACTTGCCAGGCATGCTGTAGTCTTACTTTTCAGAACAAAGGTTTTTCCGTTGAACTCAAGATCATATTTGCCGATTGTATCACTTTGATATTCCACCTCAATCTCAGAGTCCTCAATGTCTAATTTTTGTTCGGAAAGCCTGATAATATTCAATAGTTTCCCGGGTTTCAGACGGTGTTCATAATCGTCGGCATTCCACAGCTGAAAATTTACAGTTTTTTCAGTACGGATCACCCCACCACAGTCAATGAACTTTTTATGGATCTGCCCTACTTCAGTAACATGAAAGTGTTCCGGTACAAATGTTCCGTTTTCTAATTGGAATTCAACATTTTCTAATGTTGGAAGAATTTCCTTGATTTCAGATAATTTCATAAAAATTGTTTTAAAAATATTTAATAATTGATATATTGCAATATTACGATATTAAAAAATAAAAAAAGCTATGAACAGCAATTGTTCACTTTGACTTCCTGGTTGAAGAATGCATTAAACTCGTTTTGAATCTCCTTCCATGCAGTGGCATCTATACAGTAACAAACAGATTTTCCTTCTACAGTACCCTGTATTACGCCCAGATTTTTCAGTTCTTTTAAATGCTGCGAAATCGTCGCTTGTGCTAATCCCAATTCATCTACCAAATCATTGCAAATACAAGCTTTCTGATTGATAATATGCTGCAGGATGGCAACTCTGGCGGGATGGCCCAAAACTTTGAACGCAGAAGCCAGTTTATTCTGCTCGTCTGTAAATATTTCTGACTTGGTAAGCCCCATATTCTGTATTTTATTATCGCAATATTACGATTATAATTTTGAAAGACAAAATTACTGATGAAATTTTTCCATTTTACCTGTTGTGTGTACAACAAAAAAGCAGGACTTATTTCTAAGTCCTGCTTCTATTGTATCTGTAGTCCTGAAACTATTCAGGCTTATAAGAATCTTTTAAAGTTACGGTACGGTTGAATACCAATGTAGAATCCGTAGAATCCTGGTCTTTGGTGAAGTACCCGATTCTCTGGAACTGTAATGGTTCTCCTATCGCTACATCTTTCAGGCTTGGTTCAGCAAAACCTTTCACAGTAGTTACCGACTCAGGATTGATGAAGTTTAAGAAGTCTACGTCTTTTTCAGCATCCGGCTGCTCTACAGTAAACAACTGGTTGTAAATTCTTACTTCTACAGGAATCGCATGTTTGGCAGATACCCAGTGAAGTGTTCCTTTTACTTTTCTTAAACTTTCTTCTGTTCCGCTTCCGGATTTACTCTTCTCATCATAAGTAGCATAGATGGTAGTGATCTCACCGTTTTCATCCTTTTCCACTCTTTCAGCTTTGATGATATAAGCAGATTTTAAACGAACTTCACCGCCCAGCTTCAGTCTGAAGAATTTATTGTTAGCTTCTTCTTTGAAGTCTTCACGTTCAATATACAGTTCTCTTGAGAAAGGAATTTCTCTTGTCCCTGCATTTTCCTGTTCCGGATTGTTTTCAGTTTCTAACCATTCTTCTTTATCTTCAGGATAGTTTTCGATCACCAGTTTTACAGGATCTACCACAGCCATCACACGCTTAGCCACTTTGTTCAGGTCCTCACGTACGCAGAAGTCCAGCAACTGGATTTCAATCAGGTTTTCTCTCTTCGCCACTCCCACTTTATCAATAAAGTTTCTGATGGAAGCCGGAGTGAATCCTTTTCTTCTCATTCCTGAAATGGTAGGCATTCTGGGATCATCCCATCCTGTCACCACGCCTTCGGCCACCAATCTCTGGAGCTTTCTTTTGGATGTGATCATATAGGAAACGTTCATCCTTGCAAATTCTCTCTGCTTGTTTTTAACCCTTCCTTCTTCGTAAACCTGGTCTAAATACCAATTGTAAAGCGGTCTGTGATTTTCAAACTCTAAGGAACAAAGTGAATGCGAAATTTGCTCAATATAATCGGATTCCCCATGAGCCCAGTCGTACATCGGATAAATTTTCCATGCTGTACCTGTTCTGTGGTGAGGTTTATTCAGGATTCTGTACATCACAGGGTCACGCATGTTCATATTCGGTGACACCATATCAATTTTTGCACGAAGTGACATTGAACCGCTTTCAAACTCTCCATTTTTCATTCTTTCAAACAGATCAAGAGATTCTTCTACCGGACGGTTTCTGTACGGAGATTCCACTCCCGGCTCAGCAGGATTTTTTCTCTGTTCTGTAATCACTTCAGACGGCTGCTCATCTACGTAAGCCTTGCCTTCCTTAATCAATTGTACTGCCCAATCATAAAGCTGCTGGAAGTAGTCTGATGCATACAATTCTTTATCCCATTTGAAACCCAGCCATTCAACGTCTTTTTTGATAGAATCTACGAATTCCTGTTCTTCTTTTTCAGGGTTCGTATCGTCGAAACGAAGGTTTACGGGAGCGTTGTATCTTTCACCCAGGCCAAAGTTGATGCAGATGGCTTTTGTATGCCCTACATGCAGGTACCCGTTCGGCTCAGGGGGAAAACGGAAACGGATCTGATCTCTTTTCAGACCGTTCGCCAAATCATCTTCAATAATTTGCTCAATAAAATTGAGGGATTTTTTTTCTTCTTCCATTAAGATTAGCTTTTATTTTTTAGCAAAAAAAGTTGTACAAAGTTACGGAAAAATTAGTGTTTTTGAAAGTGATTATTTAAAAGCCTTATTGTTTGTAATTCAGTATTTTTCATTAATTTAGAAAAAGCTAAAAACCATAACTCAAGTTACTAATCATGGCCGTTTATATTTTGAATAACCGGAAAATAGTCCGTCATAAAGGGGAAAGACTGGATTTTTTTTCCAATGAATACTCAATTCCCATCAGGATTGCCCAATCTAATTCTGACAATAATAAAGAACGTACGGTCTCTTTATTGAATTCTGATATGACCTATAAAGTGTCTGAAGACTCTGAAAATTCTTTTAATAAGCTTTCTTTACTTGACAACCGGATTTCCATTACGGAAATTTTCCAGCTTACACAAAAGTACTTACTCCGGGATCAGGTAAAACGGACCAACCCATTAACAGGTTGAAAAACATTCTTTTTAAACAGTTTGAAATATGAGACCGGAACTCATGGAAATGATCTTCATTTTCACAGAGACAGAATGATATTTTTCAAAAATCATATGGAATAGATAGAAATATTATCATCAACATATTAAAAAATAACGAAAATATTTTCACAATTATTTCTTAATGATTAATTAAAAAAAACTTATAAAATTAAGCTTATGTTAAACTTACAGAAAGCCTTAAAAATGGCATAGAGATTGCCAATTCAATCTATAGAGAATTACAATTTTTTTATCATGAGGAAGATTAAAAAAAAGTTTTCTTATATCTTAATGTATATAAAGAAAGCCATCTTTGTAAAAGATGTAATTTAAAACCGAGTACCTAACCTTTAAAAAATCGAAGATTATCCGATCCAACAATTACTTTACCCTTTAATAAAGCCGAAAGAGAATCAAAATTCCTACAATTGAATTGCAGGAATTTATTTCCATGCGTTTGGTTACCTTATATGAATGCAGGTTTCTTTCCTTATTGTTTTTTTGCATTAGCATAAAAATCAGGCATTTTGTTAAATAATATTAAAATAATTCCCCAGTCATTGTATTATCAAAAAAGTTTCGGATATTTACTTATCAACCAAACTAAAAACTTTTAACGTGAAAAATCTAAAGAAATTAAGAACGGGAGAATTAAAGACCATCAAAGGCGGCATTATTCCCCGTGACTGTATGAGCTGGGATACCCGATTAAGATGCTGCCGGCAATGGCTTCCTGAATCTTCAGACAGACCTGTCTGCCCGGATAATCCTTTTTAATTTTCAGAATTAAAATATTTATATTCAAAACTGAATCAACCAACTTTTTAAAATATTTATTATGAAAAATCTAAAAAAAATCAATCGAGAAGAATTAAAGAGTATTAAAGGAGGAAGACCGCCTCTTGGATGTAATAACTGGAACCCAACAGCTGCATGCTGCAGAGCGTGGGCAGAGGGATACTGTGGGCCTACCTGCCCGGATTCACCTCCTCCCTATTGCTAGTTAATTTACAAAACAGTATTTTGAGCCCAATCGGTGTCTCATTCTGATTAATAAACGGTTCAAAAGACTCCTTATAAATGTCCAATGCCTACAACTTGCGGCATTGGGCTTTTTAGTTAACCGGTGATGGCAATGTTAACCGGTATTGCCATTCAGCATTCACATTTAATCAAAAACAGAATAGTATCATGAAAAAAACA